>CAZVEN010000021.1:53744-95498 GCA_964626155.1 uncultured Chloroflexaceae bacterium
ATATGCTCGAAAACCCCATCCGCGATTACGACGAGGTGTTTGAACCACGTTTTGTACAAGAATAAATGACAGGAACAGAATAGGAGCACCGTAATGCCAAAATCTCTCGCAGCTAAAATTATCGTAAGCGTCAGTAGTATCTTAATTGTGCTGGCCGTAGGCGTATCCGTCTTGACATTTGTGCGTGTACGCCAAGATGCCATTATGCGCCTAGAACTACGTGGAGCCATGTTAGCAGATATGCTACAGTACTCGTTTGAAGTCTTACTTGAGCAAAAGAGCATGTTGGGGCAATCCGACATGTTTAGCTTGCAACGCCTTGCCGAAAACAGCATCCAAGTACAAGATATGCGCGAAGTGATGATTGTTGACCAAAGTGGGAGCATTTTGGTTAGTGGCAACCTTTCAGATGTTGGGCAAACAACCACATCCCCACAGATGCAAGCCTACTTGCAAGAAGCCCATTGGCGACGCAAAATCCACATGAATGCAGGTAATATGATGGTTATTCTCCAACCAATTAGTGGCGGCACACTACAATCTAACGCAGGCAGTGCCATAGCCGGCGTCATTGAAATACGCATAGACCGGCAAAGTGCTGTGGCTGCTGCCCGTTCAACAGCCCTCAGTTTGCTTGGCATTAGCTTTGGTGCATATTTCCTGCTCGGCTTTGTGCTCTTGTGGCTCATGCGTACCACCATCGTGCAGCCCTTAAAAAGAGTTGCGCATGTCGCCCAACTCTTCAAAACTGGCGACCGTTCCGAACGCAGCAACATCCACCGTGAAGATGAAATTGGCTCATTGTCATCCGCCTTCGATAGCATGGCCGATGAGGTGCAAACGTTAATACAACATCTGGAAGAACACGCTACGCACCTAGAGCATCAAAAATTTGAATTAGCCAAAACGCTTGAAGAACTCCAATTGAGCATTGCAGACCGTACCCACCTAAGCGAAATGGTTCAGGAAATGTCTACCCCTGTCATCAGGATCCATGACCAAGTTGTGCTTTTACCATTGATTGGCAGCATTGATACCGTCCGGGCGCACCAAATCCAAACCACCATGCTCAAAGGCATCGAAAAATTCCGTGCCCGCAAAGCCATCATAGACCTCACCGGTGTACCCATTGTTGATACACAAGTAGCCTCAACCTTGGTAGATACCACGCATGCATCACAGTTGCTTGGGGTAGAAGTCATCATCGTTGGCATATCGCCCGATGTTGCCCAAAGCATGGTACACCTTGGCATAGACCTTTCACGCATTGTCACACTAGCCGATTTGCAGAGCGGGATATTGTATGCACTCCGCCGACTTGGTTTCTCAATGAACACCAATGGAAGACGACATGACATGCACCATGATATACCCACACATGCTCACCTGACCCATGAACATGTATTATGACATAGAACAAAACATACAAACCACCACTACACTGTATTTGCCGAATGCGCTTGAAATATGGCTCAACCTTATTGAGCATGGGTTAGAACTCACATCTATACGTGATAATGCTATTGCAGTGGCGCGTACCACTATGGTTATTTTTGCCATTGGAAATAGGAAGTATGGTCTTCCTGCTACCATGGTCCGAGCAATACGACCATTGGGAAACTACATGCCATTGCCATTTACACACCCCTTAATTGTAGGGGTATTCTCTACACAACAGGAGACAATAGCTATTCTTGACATTCGACCGTTGGTGACATATGTTCAGTCCATCCCACATCCAGATGCCGAGGTACTCATTGTGCAATTGAAAAAAATGGAGATAGGACTCCTAACTGATGGTATCGTAGCTGCTGGACCATTAACATCGTCGTAACGGTCTATTGTACCAACACGCACCATACCTACCACGTTCGGGGAATCGCCTGCCTCGCGCAAGGACGCAAAGGCACAAAGACCGAACATAGTATATAGAAACTATTTCGTATGTGTTCTACAGAGGTTGTATCCTATCTGTTGACACCCAACAATAGAATACGACAGTGCAAAGGAGCTTCACGTATGGCAAGCTCCTTTTTTTGTTTGAGTCTTTTTTATTGAGCCGTTCCCTAGGAGCAGAGAAATAAGGAGAAGTTGATGACACATTGGATTGAAAACGACAGTGTAACGACTATCCACACAGATTTAGACATCGTAGCAGCCCGTGCAATGGTACGTAATTATGCGAGAAGTTTAGGGTTTAGCACGATTGACCAAGCACGCATAGCGACCACGGTGAGCGAGTTGGCGCGAAACATTTTTCTCTATGCTGGCACAGGGCAGGTAGCAGCACGCGAAGTAAACCGCAACGGTCGGCGCGGGATAGAGCTTGAGTTTCAAGACCATGGACCTGGCATCAACAATATCGAACAACTTTTGCGGGAAACGTATTGTACATCAGGCGGCATGGGCATGGGCATGGCTGGTGCAAAACGGCTTATGGATGAGTTTGAGATACAATCACAGGTAGGGTCTGGCACAACTATTGTGTGCCGCAAATGGCGCTTGTAGCAGTGGTGTAACAAGTTCGGGCCGCAACAGGCCCCGAAAGGCCATGAAAACCTATCCTGTGGTATGTATGCTGCCACCGTAAGAATACGCACGTATTGTAGTGTACCGTATGTTTGCCCATGGATCAAGCTTTGGAAAGATGGGAGCACAGAGTTTTACTCGAACATCTCATCATCATCATCATCGTCATGTTCTCCAAAGAAGAAACGGTACACACGGTTTTCAAAGTCCTCAAAGTCAAATGGTTTGGCAATAAATTCATTGGCGCGAAACTCCTGCAACACCTCCCGTTCTCTGGCAGGTGTCGCATCGGCTGTAATAACCATGACATAGACATTGGGGTCGCACTTACGTAACTCCTCTATCAACTTCGTCCCTTTTATATGTGGCATATGTAACCCCGTGATAACCAAGGCACAAGGATATTGTGCAAAACGCTCTATAGCCTTTAGCCCATCCTCAGCTTCAATCACAGCAATACCATTTGAACGTAACAAAAATGAGTATAGACGACGTATAGCCGGGTCATCTTCCACAATCATAGCCATTGGTTTGCTTGGCATTCCACAAAACCCCTAGGTGATAGTATCTCTCTCCTATCAAACGCGAATCATCAACCAATTATCGCACCAACTTTCGTGTTCTAGGAATCCACGCAAAAGAAGTAACGCTCCTTTGAAGCACTTGATACTACGCTCATTATAGCACGCACATGACATGACAAAACGCCACACCAGCTCCTCGCATCTCCAAATATCCGTACTATTGCTATGCCTTGCCGAGGAAGACATAGCATGCTACGTCTCTACAATTGGGTGTGGACTACTTTACCATGCGTAGTGGTAATGGGTGGGCTATTGTAACACATCACTCAACGGCCGTACTTCATACCCCATCTCTGCAAAACGGTCGAGAATGGCGGGAAACGCGTCGGCGGTAGCTTTGTGTGTACAGTGCGCAAGGATAATAGCACCACGTAGTCTTTCTGGAGGAAGAGTGTTGGTCATGCGGTCGAGCATATAGTCGGCGGTTTTGGGGGCTCCATAGGCATCGCGCCCATCAAGCGTCCAAAACACTGGGAGGTAGCCTTGGCTGATGACCGTAGAGAGCACCCGATTATCATATATGCCAAAGGTAGGGCGGAAGTAGGGGCGCGTGCTTACGCCGGTTGTTTCATAGACGAGTTGCTCGGTGTCGGCAAGCTCGGCTATCATTTGACCTTCGGTGAGGTCAGCAAAACTTGCATGGGTAAAGGTGTGGTTCGCAATTTCATGCCCATCGGCCACTATTTGGCGCAAGCCTTCTGGGTTGGCAAGTACATGGATACCTAAGATAAAGAAGGTAATATGCACATCGCGTTCGCGTAGAGCATCAAGAATGCGCTCAGTGTGCCCGAATGTGTCTGGGCAATCATCAAGTGTAATAGCAACCCATGGTTTTTGTGTGCAACCATGCCGAACGATGTAGGGTCTATGGGGCAGCATAGCATACTCCAGGTTCCGGCAATTTGTGGTACAATCAGGGGACAACCTTCTTGTGGGGGACTGGTTAGTTTATTGTATTGCCCGAGAAGAGGAGCATCACTGCCTCCATTGGCAGCAATCGTAAAAATGTCTTCACCCGGCTCAACAACATGCACGTTGTACCCAACAATTTGTAGGTCTGGAGATGGGGAAGGGAGAAATGCGGGCGTTGGTGTTGGGTCGAGCAGCAATGGTGGTGGCGCTTCGATGGTGGGAAAGAGCGACGTAGTATAGGGGTCTGCTTGGGCTGATACAATGTTTCCCCAACCAACCATTGTTGGGGTTGGTGTACAAGCAGTAGGAATAGTGCGATTCCACAGAGCCGCCCATGGGTTCATATGCGGCGCTGGGTGTGTATCGCTAAGTGTATGCGTTGCATGCACGCTATTGGCATGATGAGTCCACCACAGCGTTACGAGAGCAGGAATGGTAGCAACAACAATAATACAGGCAATCAACAAAGTGCGTGCCTTAGATGGCGGATCATCCGATTGTGTGGGTGTTTGTATCATAGTACCTTTCACACCTTACACATAAACAATCTCAGCATGCCGAAAGTCACAATAGTGTACCACGTTCAGGCAAAAACGTAAAATGCGTAGGCATATCCTGCTATCATGATACATGATACGTGCTATAATATAGCTACACATGCTACGGCTGTGTTAGTATACTGGTGCAAACGATTGACTATATGCCTTTCTATAACTATAATATTATGTGGTTGTGAAGGATGCTGCTGAAATGAGGACGTGATGACTGAAAAAAACCTACCAGATAAACCACACCGTGGTTTCAGGCGAAGGAAGTGTCGGCAACGCGGCGATAGTGACGATATATCTTTGAATGACAACGAAGTGTACCCAGATGTAGACGTGGGACGCTGTCTCCGCGCATTGCGTGAAGAGCATGACCTCTCTATACGTGCATTGGCCGAAAAAAGTGGTTTGGCTGTCAATACCCTCAGCCTGATCGAAAATGGGAAAACTTCACCTAGTGTAAGCACGCTACAGCAAATAGCGGTTGCTCTGGAAGTGCCAATAACAGCATTCTTTGATACCGGCATGCCCAAAAATAATATTGTTCATATCAAAGCCGGTAGACGAACATGTGTTGAGTTTGACCATGGCGCGTTGGAAAATTTGGGTGCCAGCTTTGTTGATTCTGGTGTGCAACCGTTTATTGTCACGTTAGATGCAAATGCTGGAAGCGGTCCAAACCCTATTGTCCACACTGGACAAGAGTTTGTGTTTTGCCTAGAAGGACGTATTGCCTATACGGTCCAAGGGCATATGTATTTGCTAGAACCGGGCGACAGCCTCTTGTTTGAGGCACATTTGCCGCACCGTTGGCAGAATGTAGATAGCGATTTGTCCAAGGCCATCCTTGTCATCTGCCCTGCCGATGAGCGCGACCGGGTAAAAGAACTGCACTTTGCGTTGAAAGACAGAAATTATGGAGCTGATTCATAAGGAGATAATGAGAACAAATGAAGATTGCAACGGTATCGGAAGATGGGACAACCATCAGTAAACATTTTGGACGGGCACCATTCTATGTGGTGGTCACGGTTGAGAATGGGCAAGTGGTTTCACGGGAACAACGGGCCAAGGCTGGACATCATACCTTTGCCCAGCAACAGCACCAACAGCACGACCATCATCATGAGCACCACCACGATACAGCACAGGCAAGTGGTCATAGTCAGGCAAGTGCATCAACAGCACAAGCCCAAACCCATGTGCCGGGGTCTCCTGTGGGGGCCGACCAAGGGCATGGCATTGGCACACAAGCCCATCAGCGCCATGAAAATATGGCCAGCGTCATATCCGATTGCGAGGCCATCCTCGCTGGTGGCATGGGCAATGGTGCGTATAGAAGTTTTCTCTCGCTCAATATCAAGCCTATTGTGACGGACATTGATGCTATTGATGAGGCTGCGATAGCCTATGCCGCAGGAAGCATCACCGACCGTACAGATTTGCTGCACTAGCCCATATTTCAAAACCACAGATGAACACAGATAAACACAATGCTTGGTGTTTGTCTGTGTACACCGGTGGTTTGGTGTCAGCTTCTTTTTTCATGAAGACCTCGCGCAAGGACGCAAAGAATGCAAAGGTACAAAGATGGCAAAGAGAGCATCTTTGAATACCATAGCCCCCGAAGATAGCCCTATCCACAATTGGTATCGGTTTGTGTTGTCGTTTCCTCCCCACCTAGTACGAACCTACTTAGAGCGATTTGGTGCCAATAACGATAGCTGTGTTCTGGACCCCTTTTGTGGTACAGGCACAACCTTGGTTGAATGCAAAAAGCTTGGCATACCGTGTATTGGTATAGAGTCTCTCCCGATGTCTTTTTTTGCTTCAAAGGTAAAGGTAGATTGGAGTGTTGATCCAGATGCTTTACAGAAGCATGCCGAGTATATTGCAGCACAGGCACTATCCACTCTTCAAGCTACCGGCATTTCGGATGTACCAGTGATGCTCAATGGCGAGACAAATGTAAAAATACGATGCCTTTCACCGCAACAGAACAAACTTTTGCTCAATCGTTCAATTAGCCCTTTGCCATTGCATAAGACAATGATATTACTGGATATACTCACACAACAGAACAATACCAGTTACGAACAATACGAACGCTTGGCATTAGCGAAGGCATTAGTTTCGTCTGTCAGCAACCTTTCCTTTGGTCCAGAGGTTGGGGTTGGCGTTGTAAAACCAGATGCTGCGGTGATTGGTCCATGGTTACATGGCATACACACAATGGTTGAAGACCTGAAGGTTGTGAAAGGTACAAATACACCTTCATGTGTATATCAAGCCGATGCTCGCTCTTTAGATCAGGTCCTTTCATTACAATCGGTAGATATTGTGATTACCTCTCCGCCCTATCCTAACGAAAAGGACTACACCCGCACGACTCGCCTAGAGTCTGTGTTGCTTGGCTTTTTGCGCAGCAAGGATGATCTACGCTCAGTAAAGCATCGGTTACTATGCTCTAATACCCGGACAGCGTATAAAGATGATACAGACGACCAGTATATTGCCGACCAGAGCAAGATACAAGAGCTTGCTGATAGCATCGAGAGACGAAGAGTTGAGCTAGGCAAAACATCCGGTTTTGAACGTCTATATGCCAGAACGACGAGATTGTATTTTGGTGGTATCTATCGGCATCTGGCTCATCTGCGCGTCATTTTACGTCCCGGGGCACATCTAGCCTATGTTGTGGGAGATCAGGCATCCTACTTTCGTGTGCCAATACGAACCGGAAAACTCCTCGCACATCTTGCAGAATCGCTTGGGTATGAGGTAGTTGGCTTGGAGCTATTTCGTACACGACAAGCTACGGCTACTCGTGAGCATTTGCGTGAAGAAGTTGTGCTTTTGCGTTGGAGAGGAGCAAATTGATGGCTAATCGCTACCAACAACTTATCGAGAAATTGTTTTTTGACCGGTACGTTGATGGGGCAACACAGGTTTTTTTCAATCGTGACGATATTTCACCTGCGGCTAAAGCACTTGGTATAGAGCTACCAAAAAATCTTGGCGATGTGGTGTATAGCTTTCGTTATCGCACTGCTTTGCCAACTTCTATTACAAACCATGCCCCGAAAGGAAAAGATTGGATTATTTTGCCCAAAGGCCGTGGACGTTATTGCTTTGTTGCAAGTGCAATGAGTATCATTAAACCAAATGTGTTGTTGGCAGAAACAAATATACCTGATGCAACCCCAGGAATTGTATCAAAGTATGCCCTGAACGATGAGCAGGGATTGCTTGCTAGAGTGCGCTACAATCGCCTGATTGATATTTTTACAGGCATAACGTGCTACTCACTCCAAAATCACTTGCGTACTACTGTACCCAACATGGGTCAGGTCGAAACAGATGAGTTGTATATCGGGATTGATAAACGCGGTGCCCACTATGTGTTTCCTGTCCAAGCGAAAGGTGGTTCCGACAAGATAGGTATTGTACAGATAGTACAGGATATGGCTTTGTGTGCTCATCGTTTTCCCATGCTTATACGGAAAAGCATAGCTGCCCAATTCATTGAAGACAATCGTATAGCTTTACTTGCATTTGAGGAAGATGATCAGCGTGATGAGGGTATTGTGTTGGTATCCGAACGACAGTATCGTCTCGTGCCGTCAGATGGCATAACAGATGATGATTTGCAACGCTACCGTGCGAGACTTACTGATACTATGTAAAGTTTTCTCTCTATTGCGCATCCCCATATACATGTATTATAATACTTCTAAATAATGAAATTAGTTGGAATGTTGGATTAGTGAAAGGGACCAAGGAAACAATGAAAAATCATCTCAAATCTATTTTTGTTCCATATATGGGTGATCATAGCTATGTAGCGGCAGCAGCCCTGCGAGCATGTGGCAACGATGCGGCTGCAATCCCCCCTACGGATGAGGAAACGGTTGACATTGGGTTGCACTATTGCCGTGGGCGCGAGTGTTCGCCGTGCTTCGCCACAACCGGCGACTGTATTCGCCTTGCGCGCCACCCCCGCTTCGACCCGGCGCAGTCTGTCATCTTCTTCCCCACCAACTCCGGCCCGTGTCGTTTTGGGCAATATGTCGCCTTTCTGCGCGATGTGTTCGACCAGCTTGGTTTGCATGAGCTTGAAATCGTCTCACCGAGCACCAGAACCCCGTTTCAAGGGTTTGGAAGAGAACCCCTACGTGCCATACAACTGATGTGGCAAGGGGTTGTTGCTGTTGACTTGCTCTACAAACTCCTCCTTGAACATCGCCCCTACGAAATACATCCCGGACAGACCGACCAACTCTATCAGCACTGCCTACAACAGCTTGTGTATGCCGTCGAAGATGGTGGCGAATATCATCTCGTGAAAGCGATGCACTATATTGCTGAACAATTCAACAACCTGCCCGTGGATATGCGTGTGCTACGCCCACGCATCGGCCTCATCGGCGAAATTTACGTGCGTTTCAACCCGCGCCTCAACCTTGACATCATCCGCCGCATAGAAGCGACTGGCGGCGAAGTGGTCATGTCTACCATGACAGAATGGGTCTACCACATGCTGTGGGGCTATATGCGCGAGTTGTGGGCAGAGGATGACTATGGGCGCTGGTTTGGTCTAACCGTTGGCGAGCAATATTTGCAAAACCAAGAGCGCAGGTATGTCAGGACAGTAGCGCGTCTGCTCAAAGTACCCCATGAAACGCCTATGATTGAGCTGATGCACAAACTCCGCCCGTGGTATGATGTGGCACTGGTAGATGAGGGCGTGCTCAATATTAGCAAGACGATAGACTTTTTTGAGCATGGCGCAAGCGGCATCATCAATGCGATGCCCTTTTCGTGCATACCCGGCATCATCACCTCTGGCATAGCGCCACGTCTGCGCCGTGAAGCGCTCCACAACATCCCGTGGCTTGATGTGACATTTGACGCGCAAGCCGAAACGAGCCTACGCACACGCCTTGAAGCGTTCATGCATCAGGCTGGGTTGTTCCAAGAGCGCCACTATAAACAACGGTTGGCGTCATGAGTGTATAGCGTATATAGCAACCTTAGTTGAGTTGTGAATGATACAGAGCAACCGTTTTTCTTTGGACTTTCTCACGAACCTTTGCATCGGGTTGCGTCTTTGTATCTCTGCGCCTCTACGTTAAAACCTTTGCAAATCATTTAGGGTTGCTATAGTTCTCTTCTCGCTTCAATAAACAGCTCTTTCCTATTGGCATTCCAACTCTGTAGCAACACATCATCCTACCTCTTTATACAACTCATCCCGTGTTATCCTTTGCACAAAGTCACTATCAATCAGAGATGGTGGTGTGCCATCAAACAGACCACTCTCAAAAGCCCTTATGAGGGCATTCCGACAGCGTTTGTTGATGTCTCTGGGTGTGCGATGTGGCAAATGAGCAAGCAATAGCTTGAGGGCTTGCTCTTCAAATGGAAAAAAGGGTTGCTCTGCTGGTTGCGTTCCTTGCTGTGTACGATAATATGCTACCATCTCAGCAACATAGCTGAACATTTCTTCGTCCGTCATCTCATGAAAAAAAATTTGCTTCGTCACACGGTCAATGAGATAGTTGCCCAAAATTAACTCAATCTCCTCATATTCTTCGGGTGCAGTGAGGGTAAAATTTAAGAACAGGCTAAAAAAGTTTGGGATACGGTCTACCAACTCACGCAATCCCTGACCAAAGGGGCGATATTGAGCAGGCGAAAAATAGACAAAATCCTCCATCTCGTCAAGCCATAAACACACCCTATTGTGTGCTGATAGCGTATGCGATGCAGATAGACCAATGAGACACTGGAATATCCCCGCTAGAACGCGAAAATAGTCTTGGGTTTTCTCAATATTTCTATTCAAACCCAACTTGCGCAATTCAGAAGAGGTACATTTATCTAAAAAATATGCCTTCAACAAAGGATTATGCTCTTCTTTGCCTAAATCAAGCAGTGCTTGGGTCAAGTCAGCACTGACCATGGTCTGTTTCAAGATATGTTTGGACTGGTCATACCCCACTTCGGCAACTGACTGCTGCACAACAGCGCATATGGTTTCAAGACTAATATGCTCCATCACGTCAAGGTAGAAGTCACGTTCTGGTTTGTCTGTTTCTTTGGGAGTAGGTATTCGCAGGATAGAAACATCACGCACGCTAGGGTCTTGCTGTGGCCAACGCTCCTTGAGCTGAAAATACAATGAAGCATGCGTTTTGCCACCACCAACAGGACCACGGCATAGAATAACCTGAGATAGAGCCGAGCCTTTTGCTTCTCGCAACACATTTTCAAAGTCTGCCTTCAACGATGTACGGTCTACCCACACTGCCGATTCAGGGTTACTAGGCGGCGAAACAGCAAAACTGTTTTCTGGCAGACCTATCGTGTCCCATTGTGTGGAATATATCATATCAATGCTCCTACCTTCACTTTGGGTAGACTCTGGAGTATGGCATGTGCTCCATGCAACCGTTTGTTGTAATACCCTAAGCGTCGCATCATCTCTTGCTGTTGCCCTCCTATACGACTATTCACGAGACGCATTGCACTCTGCGCTTGTGCAAACGGCCACTTTGGAAATGTGTTCATGTAGAGATAAAGTATCAGGTCGAGTGAACTCCACATATCCACTCCAACAAAGTGTTCTTTGAACCACTTGAGCAAACCATTGACAGCCTTTGTGTCATCTGTAAGGATAATGATTGAACTTGCAAGCCGCTTTCGCAAACGATAGAGAGCCAAGGCACACAATGCTCGCTCACCAGCATTTTTGTGTGGATTTCCGGCTGGTGCGAAAGTGTTGAACAGAACGTTGTTGTAATCTTCCTGACGATGAAACCTTTTTTGGGCAACATTGGCAAAATGGAGTATTTCTTTCTCATAGGGCATTACTTTGTTGCTCTGTCGCTTTATTTCGCCAAACACCTCGGTTGCTGTTTCCACGTCAAAGGCTTTATTGAGCACGTTTGTGATGTGATGTGTTCCAACAAATACATGAGCAATATTGATAAGTACACATGCATCTGGTAAAAGTAATTTCATGCGTTACCTTCGCTCCATTCGTTATGGTGTCCCCATGGTAGGGTATCACTCATTACTGGCTTCAGCCTCCACCTCGCCACCCAACGCCTTCCACTGCTCTAGCACGTTTGGGTTGCTACGTATGCTTAGTTTCAGGTTGGGCAGTTGACGGAGAGGGGCTAGGTCAAGCGTCGTAGCCTGCCCTATCTCCAACACCGCCAAGTTCGTCAAGTTGGCAAGCGGGGCAAGGTCATTCACGGCGACTTCATACACACAGAGGGATGTTATATGGCGCAACTTATCAAACCCCTCCCACGATACCAATTTGGGAATGACCACCATGGTGCTTTTGGCTAGGACCGTCTGCGCGTATTGTGTGCGGTCGAACGAATCCCACGCTGCCCCTAACGCAGTAGCTACCGCGATATGCTCTTGTTGCGCATAACCAGACAACTCTTTCATGGCTGCCGGGGTGCCAATTTCAACGAGTGCCTCAATACAGCGGGCAGCATCTTTTGGGCTATAGTCTGCGTTGTAGGCAAGCAGGGGTACAATGGGATTACCGGGTTTACTTATCAACATCACCTCGTCTTCATCCTTGGGAGGCAAGAGCAGACGCACACGCTCAAGCACATCATCATTTATTTCGGGGTCGAGCCGCACAGCCGTCTCCATACAGGCAACAGCCAGGAGGTGCAAATAACGGCGGCGCTCTGGCGATTCGTCGCCCTGCTCTATCAACTCCTGCAACAACTCCTCACGCTCGCGTGGGCGGGCCAACCCGGCTGCTATGATGATGACTTCGCGCCATCGGTCCTCATTCGCATGCAACAGCAACACCCCGAGACTGCCCTCGTCGAGTGCTTCTTGGGCTGCAAGGTATTCTTGGAATGTGCGATGCATAAAGTCTATGCGCCCTGCGACCGGCTCACTCAACATCCCCGTGCGCTCCACAAAGAATGCCCGTATCTGGTCGCCTGTCACGGCATCTGGCAGCCGGAGTTGTGGCAACAACCGTTCAAAATGCGCATCTACTTTCTCTACTTTGACATCGGTATAGCCATTTTGCATCATCCACAGCGCGAAGCTTTGAATAGCCTCTAGCTTTTGCTCATTGCTCAAACCAGCCGGGTAGGTATCATCAAGCTGGATATGCTGGCCTTGGTTGCGTTGCCCAAGCATCAGGTCAATGCACTCACGGTAGAGCTGTAGGCGCGTGGTAGGCAACATATCGCCACGGTCGCGGTGCAACACACACACCATAGCACAAAAGAGCGGGGTAGTCACCATTTGCCGTAGCTCAGGGCGATTGTCTATCAACTGTTGCAACATTTCAGCAGCTTGCGTCACCACTCCTGCCCGCTGTTCATCGTGCTCTGAAACAGTGCGTGCTTCGTGCCAGCGCGTGATGCATTCTTTCATGCTAGCAGTATCCATAGAGTCGAGCGTGAGCGTCACAAACCTTTCTTGCTCAACCCACTCCGAAAACGTTACCCACTCATCGCCATGCTTATCGCGCAACCCTGTTGGGCGCGAGGTGATAACATAGCGTGGGTTGGGAAAATCAGACACAAGCCGCGTAACGTCTTGCAAAAATTGCTCGCGTTGCTTGACAGGTAGCTCATCTACTCCATCTATCAATACCAACGCATTCTCCGACTCAAGCTTTTGTTGCATCCATTCTTGCGGCATGAGGTTGGTAAAGGTTTGTCCTACAAACTCGACAAATTCGATTGGGCGTGGGAAGCCCCGGTTGACTCGCGCTCGCAACCGGATGAAGAAAGGCATAGCATCATTCATATGGGCGAGTGGTGGTGCAAAGTCTTGGCTTGCAGCGTGCATAGCGAGCCATTGGAGCAGGGTTGTCTTGCCAGAGCCGGCAATGCCCCGGATGATGATGCGTTTGTGCTGCGCCAAAAACTCAGGAATGGGACGGGAGCACAGCGCATCTTGCTGCTTGCCACCTTGTCGCGTTGCCAACAGTGTGAAGGTGGCCCTATCAACACTCTCGCGCCCCGTCAAGTGACCCATGTGTGGCAACCCAAACAGTTCTACGCGGTCTAGCTCTTGCAGCATAGCGTTGCGATATTTCTGTTCAAACCGGTCTATTTCACGTTGCATCTTTTCACGTTGCTTTTTGAGCGTTGAGGCAGTTTGGTCGAGCCGGTTGAGCACCTCATCGGTAGACGTGTGTGTGAAGGTTTCTAGTCGAGGCGATATTTTGATTATTTCACGACTAGCTTCCAACAGCACCCGTTGGTAGAGTTCCTGCTCTTGCGTATTCAGCAGGTGATCGGCTTCGGGGTAGGCTTCACCAAAATGCTGTGCTAGTTGGCCCGGGTCGAGGTTGTAACTCATTATGAGTTCGCTTGTCACAGTCACACGCCGCAATGTATTGGCAAATGCATGCCCAACAGACCGACGATTGTCGGAGTTGATACCCGGTATATCCTCATCGAGCACAATGGTCAGTTGTGCTACGATTTGTTCCCCTATTTGTTCTATGCCATGCTGTGCGCGTCGTTTTTCATCTTCCTCCAGCACGGTTTCTTTCAGGTAATCAGTTATCTCATTTCCTACTTCGTCTGCCAACGGGCTATTTTCCAACCACGAGTCAAGAATGGTCCTAGCAATAGCCGGACCAAGGAGCCGTGTCATGGTTTCAAGCAATGGCATAGGTTTCCTCCTGTCACGAGTTTTTTCATTTGTTCTTCAACTCACATACGTGTCTTGTTTCATCACCCCTATTATACCAAAAGATACTCCACATGGGTTATACCCATAGAGCAACCCTCCATGATTGGTATCATTTTGAACGCAGAGGCGCAGAGAAGCAAAGACGCAGAGAGATACAAAGGTTTTTCGTTTATGGTTGCTGTATCATGCACAACGCCATTAGGACTGCTATAGTATGCCTTGTGGTAGCACCGTTTTAGCCAAAACACGGGGAAGACGCAGAGAAGACGTAGCACATGTGCTACGTCTCTCCCTGTCATCAAGCTCTCTATTCTTCTACATGTGTGGTATGTCAAACACGTAGATGCACCTAATCGCCAATCGCTATTTCGCCTAGGTGATACTCCTGCCCGGCATCAAGAGCATCAATATTGGTAATAGAGCGTATCCAGCGTCCATCGGGATGTAAAATGACCAACCCAAACGTACCGATAGGCACATTCTCAAAACGGAAGGTACCATCACGGTCGGTCTGCACGGTAAAGGAAGATAAGCGGTTTTCACAGGGCGTTTCCTCAAACTGCAATGCTCCGCCATCGTTGCATAGTTGCACGTCTGTGTTGGCAACTAGCTCGCCGGCAAGGAGTACACGCCCACTCAGCGTTGCTTTCGCTTGCGTATCATCCGGTGGTGGTAGCGTTGGTGCTCCGCGCACCACAATGGCCACAATGCGCGACTCTGCTAGCCCCGATGTAGCCGGCAATGCAATCTTCCATCCCCCGCTCCCATTTTGCACCGCAAGGCCATGGCTTGTTGCTGCCCATACCCTACTTTGTGCATCTAATGCCAGATCGTAGACACTGCTGCCCGGCAACCCTTGCTCCTCATCTATCTGCGCGAAGTCTGTCCCATTCCACGTAAAAATACCATCGCGGGAAGCTACCCACACGTCGCCATTGGGCAACTCTATCATATCGTAAATACCACTATTGGGCCAGGTGGGTGCTTGTGCCAGCGGGATAAATGGCGCAAGGTAGGTATTATCCTGCAATACATACAGCCCTGTGTTTGTTGCCACCAAAAGCTGCCCCGCAGCATCCACCAACAAGGCCTGCGGGTAATCATACGATTCTAAGCCCAATGCTTCAACGACGCCATAGGCATGCCACGTTTCGCCGTCGAATGAAACGAGAGCGCTACCATTGGTATTCAGTCCACCCACCCACAATGTTCCATCTGGACTAAAGGCCACTGCTGCCCCTGCCCCAACCGGGAAGGTTTCTTCGCCTGTGCTATTGGGGGCCTCATGCGTTTGCACAATTCTGCCTTCTTGTGCGTCTACTACGGTAAAGGTAGCCTGTTGCAGCCACCAAATGCGGTTTTGTGGGTCCAATACGGCCCGCTTACCACCCGATAGACCAGCGACATTGCTCCATGTCTGTCCGTTGTTGGTAGAAGAAAGAAGGTTATTGCATCCAACCCAACCATTACCTTGGTTATCAAAGAACGCACTGCTAGTGGTAGCGCATGCAGCAAGCTCCGTGCCGATAGCCGGTTGTGCCCACCCCTCCTCAGCCAACATACTAATGCGATTGTCGCCGCCACCCACGGCAATGAGCAACATATCGCCCATGGCTACAGCCTCCGCTTCCGTTTCAGCCACGGCTATATCAACTTCAAACGAATCAAGAAACCGGTCCAAGCGATCCATAGACACATCGGCTTTTGGTCCGCCCGCAAACAGTTGGTAGAGCCGATTACGCACGAGATAAAACCGCCCTTTAAATACAGTTTCAGCATCATCAAGCGTCCCCTCTGCAACTGCTTCCCTACCAGGATAGTCCTCAAGCGTAAGACGTTTAGTGATAATGTCGCTATCATCCAATGCTGCAAATGCTTCTTCTATAGCGCTGTCGAGCACTGTCTCAACATCGGTCTGCTCAATATGTGCCGGGAAATCGGCATATGAAACGAGGTAGGTAGCATCTTCCATATCAACCTCGTAGAGGAAAACCTCAACCTCCCCAAACGAGGAATCATGCTTCTTTTGGTCTTGGGTTGGTTCCGCAGGCACATCAACGCTGAATGCGCCATCTTCAGAAGTAAAAGGTTGCCATGCTTCTGCTTCTGCGGTCGCAGTTTGCTGGGCCGCCGGGAGTGGCGTAGGTGGTAGTTCAGATTGTGCTATTTCAAATGAACTGAGAAACGTATCAATATCTTCAGCAGTGAGCTTGCCGCTTTGAAACTCGATCAATGTTTGATAGAGTTTGCTCCCTATCAAGTAGAAGCGGCCATGGAGCATTGTAGCTACACCTTCAACCTCAGTATCTGCAACAATCTCTTTGCCAGGGTGCCCATACAAAGCAATATCTTCTTCAGATTGGATAGTTGCTTGTTGCTTTTGGATGATACCCGTATAGCCATTTTCGAGTAATGCATTCGGGTCACTCATCTGCGCAACAAGGGTTTCGGGAAATTCGGTATAGCCAACCGTAAAGGTTGCATTGGATGTGGAGACAGTAAACAACAGACTATCCATTGTGCCGGCTGCTGTATCTATGCTTTGCTCTTGTTCTTCTGGCTCGCCAGGCATCATCACCGAAAAGCCGCCTTCGTCTGCGGTAAATTCTTTCCAAGTGAGTTTTTGGGAGCCAGACAGAGCACAGGCATGGAGCAGCAAGAAACTCATAAGAATCAGCGGTACGTATCCTCTTTTCATAGCACCGAACGCATATATATAGGCTCATGTTCGACCTGACATGAGCCGTGGGATGCGCTCCTCCTTCTACACGACACACATCTCTCCCATGGCAATGTGCGTGCGTCTATAACACATTGCGATAGTGCATGCTGCATGGGTATGCACCATGCGTACATATTGAGCGTCTATCATATCATAAGAGCAAAAGGAAAGGAAATGAACTATCTCTGAAAATGAACACTTTCGGGTGCAAATTGTAGGACAGGCAGGATGCCTGTCCTAGCGAAATAGGCTAGAAGCGCCTGACCTACGCCCATATGAGCACGTGCTTGCGCCTACTCAGTCGCTGCCTCGCCACCAAACCATGTTTGGTAGATTTGGTCATACTGGCCAGATGCTCTAACGGCTGCTAAACCGCTATTGATGTCGGCCAGCAATTCCGGCCTATCTTTGCTCACTGCAATACCATAGTGTTCTTCGGTGACGGGCGGCTCAAGTATACGTAAGGTTGGGTACCTAGGGAGATGCGTCAGGATAACCGGCACATCGTGAACAACCGCATCTATTTTTGCCAATACCAGTGCTTCAAATGCACCTTCAAGCGTGCTATAGGATGCATCTACTGTAGCCTGCGTATGCTCATTCACCCACGCTTCGCTTGTGCTGCCCCCTGTCACACCAACTCTGCGCCCATCGAGGTCCGATGGGGTTGTAATACCACTAGGGGTGGGGGTATCGCGCACAACAATGGCAAGACCAGAAAGAAAATAGGGGTCACTGAAGTTGACAATCTCTTGGCGCTCTGGGGTAATGGTTGCGGCTGAAATAACAATATCAAACTTCCCCGCCGCCACATCAGCAAAAATATTCGTCCAATCCCGCGTCTCAACAAACTTGAGCTTATCACGAAAGCCGGCTTCTCTGGCAATCGCTTCCATAAGTTGAATATCAAACCCAACAAGATTGCCACTCGAGTCCAACGATTCAAATGGCGGTTCATCAAAAAAGACCCCTACATGGATGATAGAATCCCCATCTCCAGGAACACTTGTAAACAACGATTCAACCGTAGGTACATCAATCGGTGACGGTGCTTGCGTACGTGCTTCACCACTACCACTACAACCTATGGCAAGCACCAAAATGAAGAGACAGGCCAGCAGATATGCTATACGTTGCATGATACAATACTCACTTTCTGAACTATGTTATTGACATACGATAGGCGGGCCATCGGGAGTAGGTCCGAAACCCGCTGGTAAAACAGGCTGCACACCAGATGGAGCATCGAAATGGGTATAGAAATGATGTTTCTCAAGAATTTCTTGCCCTTCCACACTGCGCACATAGGCAAGGAATTGGCGAGCGTGCTTGGTTGAATCGGGATGTATCTCATCGCCACGTAGCACATACATGTAGAGTGGACGCATCAGCTCTCCGGGATAATTGTTTGGGTTGAAATCTGCGCGTTCTTGCCCACCAATACCTTCTTCAAATGCCAGTGGGTTGGTGGGGGCTTCAGCACCCCGTTGGATGAGAATTGGGCGCAGGTAACGCGGTGGTTGCGTTTGGAGCCAAGCCTTGCTCACCCAATAGAGTGAACCGGGGGTACTCAAGGTAAGGTCTAGGCAGCTTGAGTTCGAGTCGCACTCAATAAAATGTGGACGAAATTCATTTGAGCCGGTGAGGGCATTGAGCACAATGTCGGTGGTACCACTGCCTGGGCGTGCGAGAATGCGGATAGGGACTTGCGGCCCACCAACCTGTGACCAATCTGTAATACCACCGGTGAGGATACTCGATAGCTCACGCACGGTGATAGCACGTTGCAATTGATTGTTGACATCGGTGACAAGGGTGATAATGTCGTAGCCAATAACACCGGCGCAGTGCATGGTTATCCCTTGGGCTGCAATCTTCTGTAGTTCTGCTTCGGGTATCGGTTCCGAGGCTGCCAGCAAATCTACCTTGCCTTCAGCCGCAAAGCTAAAGCCTTCCACTGAACCAACAGGGGCTATGTTTATTTCTACTTGGCGCTCAATTGTGCCAAGCAGGGGAATATCGTCCTCCCACTGCGTGTTCTCAATATACCTTTCCTGCCATTCGGTGGCTATGTTTACGCCCTCGCCAAGAATAGTGTTACTGCCGACAATGCGTACATGGGGGCTTGGGTTGAGCCACTTGACAAGTGGTGTGAAGAGGTCACTCGCCTCATTCCAATCGGCGGCAACCCCCAGTAAGGAGCCAAGCAATGTGCCAATGAAGACAAAAATAGCAAGACGGTTGCTACTTCCTGTAGAGCGCTTTCGCAATGATTCAAGTTCTTCTTCTATGTTCTCAAGCACGCGAGTTTCAGACGCAACGTCGGTCGTTTGCCGACCAGCTCCATGGTTTGTATGCGGTGATTCATCTGTCATTATATCCTCTCCATGTCTTCGCTAAACAAGGCTTTTGCAAATGCAAGTACATACATCATCCTTTTTTTTTGTACCACATCATTGTTAAGTTCGTGTTAAGAACGCACACATTCCTCCTCTTTTTTACTTGCTCCGTTGCCTAAACTGGTCCCCTGAGTTTGTCGCAGGCGTCGAAGGGAACAGGCGATTCTTTGCCGTTGCGTTGCAACACTGCGAGCTGTTTTGCAAAATATGGTACAATTCTTCTTTGCTCATAAAGGACAGAATACGCTATAATGCATACACAACTGAAGTCCATCTGCGCATGTATGTATGTCATACACACAGTACAATACGCTATAGGAGGAACCCATGGGCAGGAAAGAATACGTGCAAAGCACTGAGGTTTATCATGAGTGACAGTGCAAATACCTATATATTGTTGATTGAGGATAGTCCTAGTCAAGCGTTACAGTTTCGTTTGCTCATACAGCGTTTCACCGGGTGTCCGGTGTGCGTGTTTTATGATGGCATTGAAGGCTGGAAATATGCATGTTCCCACCCTCCCACATTGGTGCTCCTTGACATCAACCTTCCTATGCTTGATGGTTTCCAGATACTTGGCCGCCTAAAACGGTATCAGGATACCGCCAAAGTACCTGTTGTCATGCTCACTACCAGCGACAATGTTGGTGACGTTGAGCAGGCCATTGCCCTTGGTGCCGACGATTATCTCTTTAAAGATGACCTGTTTAAGTCAAAAGAAGCTGCTGAACAACTCTATGCCACCATCAAACAATTTTTAGAAGTGGGTGAATGGAAACGTGTGAAAGAATAACCTAATCATGCCAACATACGCTACACAAGCACACAAGCATATTGTGCCTACCATGCCTATACACGAAGCCGGGGCTATTTGGCTGGCGCGTCTCGAAATAGCCGGACTAGATGACGATGGCGAAGATGAAGATGACCTCTCCCTAGATAGCGAAGAACAAGCCCGCCGAGAAGACCAGCGCCACCACTCACGCCAAACTATCGAAAGCTACCATACTGCGTTCACGCTCTTTGCGCGTTGGCTCGAACGCAGTGGACGCACAACCGTTGGCGAATTGGTGCTCGATGACCTCGTATCCTACACGCGCACATTGCGCCGACGTGACTATGACCTATCCAACCGGGCTGCCCAAGAACGCGAGATGGGCACACAACCACCACAACGGTTATCTCCGCGCACTGTGCGTGCGTACACGCGCCCCTTGCTCGGCTTTTTCGCCTTACTTGAATCATGTCAGGCTATCCGTTTTAGCACCGAAGCTGTGCGTGCCGAATTAGTGCGCGTTTTACCACGCATACCTGATGCTTTTGCACCCACACCACCCGACTTGCGGCGCGTCGTCACCTTCTATGACTACCCACGCTCTGAACACAATGACCGTACCGAACGCCTATACCTGATACGCTTGCGCAATGCAGCCCTTTTGCATATACTTTTCTCGACAGGAGCGCGTATCTCCGAAGTGCTAGGGCTTGATGTAGGGCATATCTATCGCAACGGTCGCATCCAAAGCCGTGTCAAAGTATATGGCAAAGGACGCCGCGAAGAAACCATTTTTGTACGAAGCCATGCAGAACGGGCTATTCACAAGTATCTTTCATACCGGGGGCATCCACCAGCATCAAACCCACTCTTTGAGTCGTTCGACCGCCGCAACGCCGGCATGCGTCTCAGTCGCTTTAGTGCATGGCGTATTGTGCGCCAATCTGCCGAGGCAGTAGCTGTGCAGATAGAGCTGGAAGGAAAACGTGAAGAGGCCGAATTGTTGCGCACTGCTTCGCCACATACCTTCCGGCATTTCGTTGGCTACTACTTGCTCAATGAAGGCGCAGATTTGGCTGAGGTTTCGCAGATATTGCGCCACCGCAATGTGGAAGTAACACGTAATTTCTATGCACGTTACAAAGATGTACAGTTGCAAGAAGTGCATGACCAGTTTAGTCCCGACCCGGAGGTTTCATAATGAAAAGCAAATCAAAAACCAAATGGCTAACCCTGCCCCTTCTCTGCATGCTCTGTGTGCTCACACTGAGCTATGAGCTGCCCTCTGTCCATTCCAATAGCTTAACCCAGCAACCGCAGCCCCTTATGAGGACCTACACTAATCATACCTATGGGTTTTTATTTCAATACCCCCCTGCATATAGCATAGAAGAATACCCGCATGTGGTAAAACTCAATCGGGGAACACTCATGCTTGTTATTGCCTACCGCGAGGCAAACGAAACCCTTGCTATTTTGGGCGATACAGTTGCCCATGTAGACTTGCACACACGCGGAACCGTGCCATTTCTCGGCTTGCACATAGCGCGAGATGTACTCTTGCAAGGAGATCGTGTCCGGGGTGTGCTCTACAACCACGGTGCAGAGATACCCGCCGGGCATATGAGCTTTGTCATTCGCCTAATAGACTTACATACCGATAGGCAAACCATCGGCATTTCAGCAGAAGACCAAGCCGAAATAGATGCTATTCTCGCATCGTTTGCTCTCACACAGCCTGAAGCCACACCGACTGTTGACCAACCAGCACCTACAGCCACCCCAGAGCAACCTACGCAAACAGTCCAACCAACACAAACTACAGGACCCGGACAGGACATGGAAGCGTTGCGGGTTGAGCTTGAGCAGATGGTACACAATTGGGACGGCGAAAATGCCGTGAGTGTGATGGACCTGCAAACGGGCGAAATGATTTCTGTCAATGGCACACGCCCCCAACTAGCCGCATGCACCATCAAGATTGGCATTCTGATGGCAGTGGCCGAAGACCTAGACCAAGGGCGCTACACCGCTGCCGAGATAGAGTCGTTGGTGCTCAGCGCTATGGGCCCTAGCAATACCTGGCCCGCACGCGAGTTGTTGCGCTATGCCGGTGGCGGAGATGTTGGCAATGGAGTTCGTCGCGTCAATCAGATTATGTGGGATTTGGGCGCAAAGCATTCTGTGCTCACTCACCCGCCGGGCTATCCGGGCGAGGAGTATGGCTATGCTGCAAGCCATGGGGTGCAAAATGTGCTCACAACTGATGACTTGGTGATGATATTGGCGAAGTTGTACTGGCGCGAGGCATTGTCGCCAGCCGCAACCGATTATATGCTCTGGAGCATGACTCTCGCCCCCTATTGGATGAACCAATCGTTTGCAGAACCGTTGCCGCAAGGGGTCTGGTTGCATCACAAGGTGGGGCAGTTGTATGGCCCGTGGAATACATGGAACGATGCCGGTATCGTGACATTTTTTACACCAGATGGACAGCATCATGCCTATGCTATCGCCTATTTGGGCAGTTATGGCCCCAGTTGGCAGAGTGCCTATAGCAATGCAAAAGCGGTTTCATCTTCCGCGTGGCACTATTTTAGTGTACAATACGGATATAGATAGTACAGTACTTCTCAGGAGGTTGTTATGATGAGCAAGACAGGAAAAAAAACAGCATATCGGTTGGAATTGTGCGAGAACGATGGCCGTGAAGAGCAACAGACGCCCACCATTGCACGTAGTTACCGTAGATGTGGGTTGCCTTTGAAGACGGGAATCCGTGGTGGTGTGGCATTTGAGCTAGACGCTATCGAGATGGACGGCAGTGACCTCAACGGACCAACCCGCAAGGGATAGCTGCACGGTGAGTGACGTGTCGAAGTGGGTGCCGCGCACGCTAAAAAAACGTGCGCGGCACCGTGTTTGTCTATACCGACGGTCTTTTTTTCATGAAGACCTCGCGCAAAGACGCAAAGAACGCAAAGGCGCAAAGTTACACCAACCCCACCTTCTCATGCAAATCTTGCATCAGGTTCATGTTTTGGATAGCCTGCCCTGAAGCGCCTTTGATGAGATTGTCTATAACCGCCACAAGGATATAGCGTCCAGCGGCCACATCCACAGGGTGAATGCCAATCATGCACGCATTGGTGCCCACGACATGGCGCAATTCCGGCAGCTTGCCTTCGGGCAGCACATGCACAAATGGCTCATCGGCAAACATATGGTAGGCATGGCGCACCGCTGAAGGGGACGTGCCGGGGAGGAGCGTCACATAGATGGTTGACAGGATACCACGGTTCACCGGCAGTAGGTGAGGCGAAAAGATAATGTTGGTGCCCGTTTCTTGCTCCATTTCGGAGATATGCCGATGCCCGCGCCCAATATTGTACGCGCTGAACGTCTCATGCGCCTCGCAAAAATGCGTTTTGAGCGACAATGAACGCCCCGCTCCCGACACACCCGATTTGCTATCCACAATCACCGTTTGGTCTGCAAGCAAATGTTCATTGACCAACGGGTAGAGTGCCAAAATGACGCCAGTTGGGTAGCAACCCGGGTTGGCAACCAAACTAGCGTCGCGTATGGTGTCGCGGTAGATCTCGGGCATACCATATACAGCGCTGGCAAGGAGACCCGGCTCCGGGTGTGGGTTGCCTTTACCATACCAATGGGCATAATCCTCGACATTGCGCAACCGAAAATCGGCACTCAAATCAATAACCCGTGCGCCAGCATTGATGGACTGCTGTGCTACAGGGGGTGAAGCACCATGCGGCAGGCAGCAAAAGACAACATCTACCATAGCCGGGTCAGCTTCTTCGGCATCAATCAGGGGAACATCTATTGTGGTAGGAAACACATCACACAAACGCTGCCCGACGGCAGAGCGTGCAGTAGCAAAAACGATATGCGCGTATTGATGGCGGTGGAGCAACCGGATAAGCTCAAAACCAGTGTAGCCAGTTGCGCCGTAGATACCAATTTCAATCATAAGAACAATCCTTTTTCATTATGCTTGTTTTTCCTCACGGTCACGGAACACAATTTTAATTGGGGTACCGATGAAGGTGTATTGCTCACGGATACAATTTTCCAAGTAGCGCCCATAGGACCAGTGTACCATGTCTTTATTGTTCGTAAAGAAGAGAAATACCGGCGGGGCTACTTGTGGCTGTGTTGCAAAGTAAATGCGTAGATGAGCACCTTTTTTCACCGACGTTGGCGGGTGCTTGAGTACGGCATTACGCAGCAACTCATTGAGCTTGCCAGTTGAAATACGTTTGTTGCGCTCTTCGGCTACTTGCATCACCAGAGGCAGTATTTTTTGCACACGCTGCCCCGATAGGGCCGATATGGATAGGATAGGGGCATAGTCCATAAACTTGAATGCTTCTTTGATACGGGGAGTATAGGCATCAAACGTGAACGCATCTTTATCAACCGCATCCCACTTGTTGAGCAGCAACATGACGCTCTTCGACGCTTCCAAAATCATGCCCGCAATGTGCGTATCTTGCGCCGTGATACCCTCAACAGCATCAATGAGCAACAACGCCACATCGCATCGCTCGATGGCGCGTAGCGTGCGTAACACGCTGTATTTTTCCACGCCACGCTCAATGCGTCCGGCCCGTCGCACCCCGGCCGTATCTATCAAGGTGAAGTGTGTCTGCTCATAGACAAATTCCGTGTCAATGCTATCGCGGGTTGTGCCGGGCACCGTACTCACAACGCTGCGCTCTTGCCCAACCATTGTGTTGAGGAGGCTCGATTTGCCTACATTCGGGCGGCCTACAATGGCAATACGGATACGCTCCTCATGGTCGGCTTGCACATCGGCTGGCGGGAGTGCCTCGACGACGCGGTCGAGCACATCGCCATTGCCCCCGCCATGATAGGCACTCATCGGGATGGGATCGCCCATATTCAGCGCATAAAACTCGACAGCATCTAACTCACGTGTACGACTGTCGGCTTTGTTGGCACCTAACACAGTAGGCTTATTGGTGCGCCGCAACATCTCCGCAATTTCAGCATCTGCCGATGTTAAGCCCGCTTTCCCATCCACCATAAACAAAATAACATCAGCCTCTTCAATAGCAATGAGCACATGCTCATGCGTGGCGCGGATGATTTCGGCCTGCGATGGGTTGGTTTCCCTATCGGCATCGGTAATGCCAGCCGTGTCAACGATGGTAAACTCGCGCCCATTCCACTCAGTTGTCCCATAGAGCCGGTCGCGGGTCGTACCCGGCTGTCCCTCCACAATGGCTTGACGCTCACCTATCAGGCGATTGAAGAAGGTTGATTTACCCACATTGGGGCGTCCTACAATAGCTACTATTGGTCGTGTCATACGTTTTGTACCCTATCTAACAACAATGGCCATGCCTTCACAAGATAGTCTACGCCTGAGAAGATAGTCCAGATAACTGCCAACACCATAGCAATAGGCCACAGGCCTGCCAAAAAGCAAAAGGTATCATTGACAGCAAAATAGTGCCGGTTGTCGCCTTCCACACTAGCCGCTATCAAGCGCCAGATGAGTGCTACGACAGTGATAACCAATTTTTGCTTGCCCCATTTGCCGGCCGAAATGACGGTGCCAAGCGATGCAGCATAGGAGCGCAAACCAGAAACAAGAAACTCGCGCCCAATGATGATGAGGGCAATCCAACCGGATAATAGGCCACACTCAATCATGGGCAGCAATGTACCAGTGACAAATATTTTATCACTAATGGTATCAAGAAATATACCTAATGGCGAAACAGCATGCAGTTTTCGGGCTAGGTAGCCATCCAACATGTCACTGATTGACATAACCAGCAACAAGAGTGCTGCCCAGAGATAGAGGCTAGGTCGCTCGGTCATGATGAGCCACATCAGCAATGGCGTTGCTAAAATGCGAAATAGCCCCAGTAAGTTGGGTATCTGCGAAAAAAATACGCGCATAGTATGGTCGTAAGAACTCCCTAGTATTCATTGCATGAGGTATTGTAGTATATCAATGTCGGATATACGAAAAAAAAATCTTCTTTCACGTTTTATTTATAGTGAGTGTGACAAAATGGTGTGAAGCTAGAGAGCCTTTCCTCATCCTATGGGTTTTGCCCTATGCCTGGCTCGCGGTACACTGTTTCTGGTCACACTTTCTTGTTTGCGCTCTGTTTAGGTGCCTAGGTGCCTAGGTGCCATGTGCCAAGTGCTAGGTGTGAGGGTGCCACGCACGTTTGGGTGTGCGTGGCACCAGAAATACTCTTTACACGCTTCTTTTATGCATTACTCACCGCTTGTCCCTACCTCTTCGCCAAGTAGACCGAGGAGTACATTGTTTGGCGCTGCATGTTCAGGGTGTAGCTCAAACCGGGCGCGTTCAAAATATTGTACCGTATACTCGTTGCCATCGCTCAGTGTCTCCTGTATCGGGCCACTCACCGGCAGGCCAAACAAGGCAAGATTTTCTGCTTGGCTAAACCCTGGCTGCCCATCAAGCTCTAGCCCATTGGCTCTCCAAGCATTGAGAATATCGCCACAGACATAGTGTCCGGTTTGTTCAAAGAAGGTACAGGTGCCTTGGTCTTCACGTGCCGGGAATGCTTGCCAGTCACGCCCCTGCTTTTCGAGTACATCTACACCAAGGCGACCGAGCAGCACATCATATGGGCGTTCATTCTCCGGGTGCAACTCTAGGCGATTGCGCTGGAACCATTGAACCTGCAACGATTGCCCCTCTATCGTCTCTTCCCGCTGTGGCGTGATGGGGTAGCCAAAGACGGGCAAGCCGCCGTTTTCTTCCCAATATTGGCGAATGCGCCCAGATAGACAATCATCTATGCCCGGCACATCGGGAAAGCAGCGTTCGCCAGTAGGTATGGGCGCTGGCTGTGTTGGCTCTTCGGCAGGTGCCGGCTCTTCAGGTGTCGTGGGTGGTGGAGAAACAGCATGTGGGTCTAGGCTTCCCTGCACGTGCAAGTCATAGGTCTCACCAGTGCCACTGGGCAAATGCCATGTTACTTGGTTGCCGGTGCGCGTCGCAGGAGCATCTTCGGTATACGTCTCTATACCAGGCATCGAAACGCTCCACAAGAGCTTGAAGTTTTCTACCGGAGCGCTGCCATCTGGAGTAGCCGATTGAAATTGCGTGTGTATGCTGATGGCATCGCCCGTATGTTGCACATCAAAGGCACTAAAGGAACCACCTTGTTTCGCTTCGGGCATCGTCTCCGGCCCAAGCACCTTGTTCAGTTGTGCTTCGAGCATAGCCGGGTCGCTGAACTGGGTCACTATTTTTATGCCCGTGTGGGTATCATCTTCCCATGGCTCTACACGCGGCGACCACTCAGCGGGGAAGCTTTCGCCAAATGCCTGCACATCTTCAAACGGGTCGCCAACACCTCTCTTCATCATCTCTTCACTCAACATAGCAATGACAAACTCGTTTGTGCCACTCCCATCAGGTTCTACCGTTGTTGTTGTTTGCGATGTGACACATGCGCTCATGAGGAACACCACGACTCCAAGCGCAATAACACGAATAAACCAACGATGCATCATAGATTTATTCCTTTCTCTTTTAACCCTAGAATAACCAACATACCTAATAGGTACCTATTGTGTATGGTATGTCTTGTGCAGACTATAGATGTGGTTACACGGTACCGTACCAGAAGAGGATTACCTATGCTACGTGGAACATAGTAAAGAAGGACTGCGCCTGTATCAGACGTCAGGCATCAGATGGTTACGCGATACATCAAAGCTGACACCTGAAATCTGATACGCCGCATCAAACATCTCCAAGACCAGAAACGAACATGCTTTCGTTTAGAACGTTCTCGTCTATACAACCAACTCCAAGCAGAGAAAGTCGTGCTTTTACTCATTGGTGAACATAGATCGGATGGCCTCAAAAGAGAACCCGACTGTCACCTCAATCATTTTACCGGCGATATCACCGCTAGCACCAATCATGCCACCAACGATGGCACCGCTGCTTCCACCCAACACCGTCCCAAGTGGGCCCCCAAGAGACCCGGCCAATGCGCCAACAACTGCACCTGATGCTATACCGCTTGCAGTTCCAAGTCCAGTTTCTTCCATTTCTTCCATTGAGCTGTCTGTCATAGGTCCTGTCTCCTTTAGACTATACAGAAGATTACCTATTCTAAACTTTATCAAGCGAGATAATCTCGCACTCCAAAGGCTAACTTGTTGCCTGCAACACTACCACAAGAACATTTTAGCGCACCTGTGCGAGTCTATACTGCAAGGCTATTATAACAAAACCATTCAGCTTTGACAATTGCAAGTACCTAAGAGCCCGTGCCTGGTCCTTACCCTTGCGCAAGTTGCGCCATGGGAATGTGGCAGAATAACGCATGGTCCTTGCTGTCATTGGCATACTGCCACGGGGGAGTTTGTTGGTCACACAGGCCTTCTATGTTCTGTGGACAACGTGGCGCAAAGGGGCATGCCGTGGGTGATTGGGCTATCACAACATCAGGCTTGGGTATTTGTAGTGAGCTAACCCCCATTGTGGTGGCAACCTTTGGCGTTGCCTCTGGCACTGAACGCAACAGCATATCGGTGTAGGGGTGAAATGGCGGGGAAAATACTGTTTCTGTGCTGCCAACTTCCATCATATGCCCTAGGTAGAGCACACCCACACGATGAGCAAGCCAGCGTACCACCGCCAAATCATGCGAAATGAATAGGTAGGTAATATTGCGCTGTTGCTGCAACTCCCGTAGCAGGTCAATGATATTGGCTTGTACCGATACGTCTAGGGCGGAGAGAATTTCATCGCATAGGATGAGCGTTGGCTCAGCAGCCAGTGCGCGTGCTATCGCTACCCGTTGGCGTTCGCCGCCGCTGAGTTGCTTGGGCATCCGATACATATAGCTGGCATCCAAATGGACTGCATTGAGCAGTTGCGCAATGCGGTGTTCTTGCTCCTTGCCAGAGAGTTGAAAGAATATTTTGAGCGGGCGACCAAGCGAGTAGAGCAACTGCCGTTGTGGGTTGAGCGAAGCGTCGGGGTTTTGGAAGATAAATTGTATCTGATGGAGTAAGTCTTTGGGGCGCTGCTCTACCGACAGACCGATGTTTTGCCCCTGAAAGCGGAGTGTGCCGCGTTGTGGTATGAGCAAGCCCGCTATTGCACGTGCAATCGTTGTTTTACCGCTGCCGCTTTCGCCGACGAGGGCGAAGGTTTGGTTTGCCTGCACATCAAACGAAATGTTGCGCACAATAGGCTTCGGCGTGTGCTTGGCAAACGGCAATTTGAACGTACCCGTTTGATAGCTACACGCTAAGTCTTGCACATGGAGCAAAGCCCCAGTTTGTTGTGCTTCTTCATTCATCGTTCATCTCTTTTTTCATGAAGACCTCGCGCAAAGACGCAAAGAACGCAAAGCTATAAAAAAAGGACCATGCAATGCTGTGCTGGTACGCTGCAATGCTGCGAGCTGTCTTCACCCCTGACCCCTGACCCCTCACACCTGTTCAGCTACCGTCTCCCACAGCCAGCAAGCAACATGATGTTGCTCATCAACAGCCTGCAATGCTTGCGGGTTGTCATAGCAGCGCGGTTGAGCATAGTCGCAGCGGGGAGCAAAACGGCAGCCGGCGGGCAACGATGCGCGTTGCAACAGACCACGCAAATGCCTGTGCCGTTCGGGACGTTCGCTGATACGTGGTACGGCAGCAATAAGCCCACGGGTGTAGGGGTGTAGTGGTTGCTCATAGATGGCAGCAGTTGGTGCGCGTTCTATCAACTCTCCCGCATACATAATGGCGATACGGTCACTGATTTGCGCCAACACCGCCAAGTCATGTGTGACATACAACATGCTCATGCCGTGTTCGCGTTTTAGGCGCAACAACAGGTTGATAAAGAGTGCCTGCGTTGTTACATCAAGTGCCGTTGTCGGTTCATCGAGTATGAGCAGCGTAGGATTACACGCCAGTGCCATAGCTGCAACAACACGTTGTTGTTGCCCGCCACTCAGTTGATGCGGGTAGCGGCGAGCAAGCAGCGACGGGCTAGATAAGCCTACCTGTTCCAACAACTCTATAGCCCGCAACTTGGCAGGCTGATTGCCAACACTACACTGATGCGTGTGTATCGCTTCTGTTATTTGGTCTTCAATGTGCATAGACGGTGTGAGCGTCGTAGCCGGGTTTTGTGGGATGATAGCAATACGATGCCCGCGTAGTGTCTGTAGTTTACGTGCAGGTATGCGCAGCAAATCGTGACCATCAAACAACACCGTACCCTCCCGGAAGCGGCTACCTGTCCGGCGGTAGCCAATGAGTGCGTATGCTGTGGTAGATTTGCCGCACCCGGATTCGCCGGCCAAGCCGAGCGTTTCCTCCGCATGTATGGCAAACGATACGCGGTTGACGACATTGTTCCATGCTGACCGCTCCCAAAAGTCAACCGTTAAGTCATTGACTTTGATGACGGGTTGTTGTTGCCTCATACCTCATACCTCATACCTCATACCTCATACCTGACCCCTGACCCCTGACCCCTGACCCCTGACCCCTAACTCTCATTGCTGTTCTCTCCTTGCTGTGCGACCAAATATACGCGTCAACCCTTCGGTGAAGAGGCTCAGGGCAACGACAAAGGTGAGCATTGCAAGAGAGGGACCAAGCACATTCCATGGTGCTGCACTCATAAAGTTGCGTCCCTCGTTGATCATCAAACCCCATTCGGGCGACGGTGGCGGTGCGCCAAAGCCCAAAAAGCCAAGCGCCCCAATGAAGATAACCGCATAGCCAGTGCGTAGCGAAAACTCGACCATCACCGTGCCAAGCACATTGGGCAGCAACTCTTGTACAGCAATGGACCATGCCGACTCGCCACGCAGCCGAGCAATGGTGATAAAGTCGTTCGTGACAACATCGAGCGTAGCCGCACGCACAACGGTTGTCACCCGTGGAATGTAGAAAAAAGCCACCGTGCTGATAATGAGCAGCGGGCTTGATCCAAGAATACCAAGCACCAGCAATGCCAGAATGAGCGGTGGAATACTCACAAGCACTTCTATGACACGCATAGCACCTTCATCAATCCAGCCACGCAGGTAGCCAAGGAGCAGCCCGATGATGCCACCGACAATTGTGGCGACCATACTAGCTGTCAGCGCCATGCCAAGCACAACCTGTGTGCCAAGAATAACGCGGCTAAAAATATCGCGCCCAAAATTATCTGTGCCTAGCAGATAGTCTGTTGAAGGTGCTGTATAGGGCCGCCCAACGAGCATTTCATTAGCACTATAGGGCACCCACCATGGCCCCGTCACAGCAATGAATAGGTAGAGCAGCAAAATAACTATCGAGGCAAGAAAAGACGGCGACTGTTGGCGCACGGTAGAAAACCATTCTTTGGGGTAATACCAACGGGTTTCTTTCGTTGTTGTCTGAGCACAATCTTGCATTATTTTATACTATATCTGTGTAAATACGTTGCCTCGCGCAAAGGCGCAAGGAGCGCAAAGGATTTAACCGAATCTCTCTGTGTCTCTGCGTCTCGGCGTTGAATCTTCATGCAAAGCTATCCTTCCCGCAAACGCGGGTTCAATACCGTCGAAACTACATCTGCCCCTAGGTTGGCGATGACGTAGACGCTTGCTAGAATGAGAGCTATAGCTTCAATCACAGGCGTGTCAAGTGTGCGAATGGACTCTATGAGCAGACGCCCTATGCCGGGGAAAGTGAATACATGCTCGACGAGGACGATGCCGCCAATGAGGTAGGCAATATTGAGCGCTGTCACACGTAGTGCTGGCCCAAGGGCGTTGGGGAGGGCATGCTTGAGCAACACGCGATGTTTGGGTAGACCCTTGAGCGTAGCCATGCGCACATAGTCGGATTCGAGCACGGCGACGAGGCTCTCTTGCATCATGCGCACCGCATAGGCTGTCATCGCCGCGGTCATGGTAAGCACCGGCAAAGCAAGCGCATGGAGCATCTCCGGTAAGGTTTCGACCCGGTCTATCATCACCACTGGGGGGAAAATAGGCAGAGTAGTAGCAAAGGCATAGAGCAGAAAAATGCCAACGACGAAATCTGGCACCGACGTACCCGCAATGATGAGCACCGACAGCCATGTAGATACCACAGTGCCGCGCAACACGGCGGTGATGATGCCTAGCAAGATGCTGACGGGTATGTAGACGGCTAGGGTTATCCCCGACAACATGAGTGTGTTGCGCAGCCGCGGGGCTATGGCTGTTGCGACGGGTTGTTTCGAGATGAGCGATGTGCCCCAATCGCCACGTATGAAGTCACCGAGCCACCATGCATAGCGCATGAGCGGGGGCGAGTCCAGATGCATTTGTTTGCGCAACACGGCTACACGTTCTGGCGAGGTGTTTTGCCCAAGCATGCGCGTGGCCGGGTCGCCCGGTAGCCATTCGACAGACCAGAAGATGATCAGCGATACGACAAGCAAGGTTATCAGCGATAAGAGTAGGCGCGGTATGATGAGACGCGCAAAATAAGTCATGACCTACCTACCCAAACTTATCGTTTCAATATTCTCGGTAGTCATTTGCTCATTCTCGGACCAGGCTTCCTCATTATCGGCATTGTCGCGGGCACGCACACGAAACGCGAAATGCTTGCCTTCATCGGGACCAAACCACGACTCAGCATCTCCTGAACGCATTATCCACGTGCGCCACCCACCATTGGGAAGCTGACGTACCTGCACATCGTAGGAATGGATGCCGCTTAGGTCATCGCTGCCACCCCATTGCACAAGATAGCCATTTTCTTGGCGCTTGATAGACACGACACGCGAGGAAGGCGGCGTCACATCTTGTGGTGGTGGACTGGCAGCCCGGACGATAGGTTCTTCTGGTGCTGCTGATTCCTCGACCAACTTCCACGCAACAACATCAAAATGCACGGCATGCAGCGAGTCATCGGTTCTATCGTGCAGTTCTACCATCTGTGCCCCTTCGCTTCCAAAGTCATAGGTGCCAAGGGATACCCACTCGCCCGACGATGCCTGTTGGTTTATCGTCACCTCGGCAACCTTGCCATTGTGCGTAATGCGATAACGCGCCGATGTCGTTTTCGCTTCCCCACCACATGGCGGTATATAGGCTTTCACTTCGTAGGTGCCAGCAACCGAGAGAGAGGGCCGCCAGATAGCATGGTTTTCGCTCTTCGATGCATCTGTTGTAGAATAGGTCCACACATGGCTCCCATTTAGCCCACAGTTGGCGGTATACCATGGCGCGTCGTTATCATTGTAGCCGGCGTCGGTATTATCTACGGCTACAGCCCCGTCTTCCACAACCACGGTATCAATTGGTTGCACAGGCACTGACGCACTGGTTGCCGGCCCAGATACCGGGTTTGACACCGGTCCGGGTATGGGCAAGTCTTGGGGTCCTTGTGTTGGCGGTGGAACGACGTTGGCCGCGTTGCCGGGCCCAGGGTCGCTGCCAAGCCACAAGAACGACACTTGCACCCAATCGTTGCGGGTCATGCCGAGATCATCCCAAAATGTACCATCGCCAATATCTATGCCGTTGGGATTGGTGATTAGGCGACCAAACGAGTCAAGTCCATTGTTGTAGCCTTCAAGATAGGCTGCCTGTGCCATAGGCACACCAACTGGCAGGTCTGGGTAGCCTTCACGATTGGGGTTCCAATAGTCATCGTTCGTGTTCCATGGCCCCACATCCCAAACGGGAGCCACAACAGAGCGCCCTTTGTAGGTGATGCGTACTTGATATTCATTGCCCATATACGAACACAACACACTCGGCGATGGGAGCGCTACAAAGCGGTCACGCGGCTTGATGATGTAGCCATTGGCTGTTGAATCACCCACCGTGCCTTGGCGAGTGGCAAAAATGGTATACGTGGGAGCAACTCCCTGGTCTTGCTGCACCGTTGGTCTAGCTTGGACTTGTGCAGCTACCATTGTGAGCAACACAATGGCTAGTATACGTGAGAAAAAACTTCGTGGTCTTCTCATGCTCTACTCCTATTCTCCACCTGTCATAATCAGGTGCTCAAGGGTTGGTATAACGGCAACCCATACAGGTCCGGGATTAAAGGTTACTTCTTGACTTGTTGGGTAGTAGAAACGCAATGGCTCGGCAGCAGTAGGTTTGTACCAACGTATTTCGCGTTCTACACCATCGGCAAATAGGCGTGCGCGTCCTTCGCCCACAACGCCTAGCTCAATGCGTCCTTCTGGGTCCCCGGCAATGGGCGTTTCTTGTATCTCCATCATGACGACGTTCTTAAACCACAATTGTTCGCTGCTACGTGCGTCGAGGTGTGGCAACCCACGCAATAAGCGCAGATAGCCGTTGGTTTCTTTATCGTAGACCCACCCAGCCGACTGGTCGGCATAGACAAAGTAATAGGTGAACTGCTGGCTATCGGGCCGTAGCTCCAAGGGCGTGTCTTGCTTAAACAAAAACCCTTGTGGTCCGGGATTAAATGCAGCCGCGCCATAGGCTGTGATAAAACTCTGTATCAAGTTGCTGTCAGTATACAAATTGTTTGGCGCTTCTTGCAAGGTGCTGCGGTAAAAATAATCATTCGTTTCTGCATCCATATCGGCTACTTCGCTCACGTCTGCGAGCAATTCCAATGAGGTGGGGGAGCCACCTGCATGAGCAAACACGGCGTTGAAGCCACGCGCCCACTGCACGAAGTAGTCGCGTGTGCTACGCACTGGCCCTATGGCTTCGGCATGGGGAGAGATACCCGGTGCGTAGACGGCCATGTAGCGCGTTATGCCCGATTCAACGAGAGCTTCTATGACATATACCGCTTTATCTAGCCCAGTTTGTGGGTAGGCATTGATATGGTTGTCTATCATAACGGCAATTAGGCGCTGTGGCACATTTCCCCGCTCAAGGACATGTTGTGGTGTTGGTGTAGATGTGGGCGTGGCCGTTGCGGTTGGCGTGAGTGTGGCCGTTGGGCTAGGGAGCACGGTTGGACTAGGCGTCATGGTTGGGCTAGGCGTTATGGTTGCACTGGCTGTCGCAGTTGCACTATCCGTTGCCGTCGGTGGCGCAACAGGAGCAGGCGTTGGCTGTTGCGCAACGCTTCCACCGTTTCCACCTGGTATGTGTAGCTCTTGCTCGCAGGCAATCAGCGCAACTGCAAGACAAGACAAGACAAACAATCGCCGTATGGTAATACTAGGCTCTCCCTTCAATATATACATCATGAACAACCCCGATGCGTGCTACGTTGAGATGACATTGTACCACAAATCTGATATTTGTATGATACGTGTCTGAAGTTGGTGGCGTTTTTACTCTAGGGCGCACAGAGAAGTTATATGATACCACACTCTTTCATGATGTGTACCACACTTGCGGGAACTTGGTTTTGTGGAACATGGATTTCATCAAGCACTGGCTCCAGCCATATCGTATCGTGGGATGCCTGCAAGTGTTCATACTTCAAAATAACTTGTTTGAGGATTTCTCGATCACACGCTATTGTATCCATTGCATTTTCTGATTCCTGCCCAAGTTAAATTATACCATGCGAAGTTGTTTTATGGATAAGTTACCTCATCACTTGTTGGGGAGATTCTATTGATTTGTATGAGGCGTATCAGTGCCAAGCCAGTGATAGCGCTGTAGAGCATTGCGGCTACTGAGCCACGCGTAGCCCACTCGATCATGGTTTCGCGGCTCGTTTCCATAGCACCACTCACAGCCATGCCAACGACCATGGCCACGAACGTTGCCACAATCCACCACACCGAACGTGAAAAGTGCCGGTGGATGACCAACCATTGTGCAATGCCAACGGCCAAACCAGTCATAACACCCGTGATAGCTCCCCCGACAACGCCTCGCAACGTGCCCCCTAGACCACGCAGCATCATATCGTGGAAGTTGCCCCCCATCATACCAAACACACTCCATAGCGTAAGCCACCGGGCTGTCATACCTATAGCCAATCCCACGGTTAAGCCCACAATGGTTGCCAACACCCACCACCGCGACTTAGGTATGTGTTGTCGCACAATCAACCACTGCACAATGCCCGTGAAAACTCCAACGACCATGCCCAACACAGCCCCAAAGATGGCCCTATCCATCACCGAACCAATAGGACCAAAGAGTGCCCTATCTACATTGGCAACGATAAGCCCACCTGCCAATGTTCCCAAAACCCAACCTGTGGCCCAACTCATCATGGCCCCAACGCTCCACCAGAGCCATAGCAATGCGTAATCCCACAGCTTTGATGGCGAGGTAACGCTATGGGATGCTACTGTTGTTTGTGATTGCATGCTGTTTTTCTACTCCTAATCAAGCATTTCTTTTGCAACAGATTGTACGCTTCTGCCCATGGTCTGTCAATGTACTGTTTTTTGGGTTGTACACTTTACAAAATGATGTAGCTTTGCTATGCTATCTATGCAGTATTGCCCAAGCAGCATGCAGCTTGAAGGTGTGTAGAGCAAAGGCTCTTAGGAGAAGAAGCAAAGGCTCATATGAAAAAATTACTGCCAGCAACACGCTACTTGATCATTATTCCTGTTATCTGTATGTTCATTGCGGCTACGACGCTGATTGTGTATGGTGGGATTGTAACGTTTCAAACGGTTTTTGATACGATAGCAGCCGGGAAGACAAGCACCAAGGGTGCAAAAGAATTGGTGCTGGCCTTCATCCAACTCGCGGATGTGTTCTTATTGTCAACAGTGTTGTATGTCATATCGGTTGGCTTATATGAGTTGTTCATTGATGATTTGGATTTACCGGAATGGCTTGTTATTCACGATATAGATGCGCTCAAGAATAAGCTCATAGGTGTGGTTATTGTGGTTATGGGTGTGGTTTTTCTCGGTCATGTGATTACATGGCACGGTGATGCACAATTGATGAGTTTTGGGGTGCCTGTTGCGCTTGTCATTGCAGCTCTGACGTATTTTATCAGTCAAGGCAAGAGCAAGCATTAGCCTAGAGTATTTAGGAGGATAGGACGTGTCAGCTATAATGGCAGATGCGGTGCCAACAACGATACCCGCTACATGGGCGGTTGCTGACTATATTGCGATGCTGCGCCAGCACCTACCTGCGTTGGCGCGGCAGTATCACATTACATCGCTGGGGGTATTCGGCTCCTATGTGCGCAATGAGCAAACACCCCAGAGCGACTTGGATGTGCTCGTGGAGTTTGATGACCTGCCGGGGTTATTTACATACGTAGAAATACAGGAGGTCCTTACAGAGCTTCTTGGGGTGCCTGTTGACCTTGTACATCGTTCTGATTTGAAACCATATATGAGCGATACTATTCTAGGCGAGGTCATACTGGTATCACTCACGTTGCTAAGGTTTATGGTATTTTATGGTAATGTATGGCTTTTTATGACACCCAATTACACCATAAATCCACTTGATAAACAACGCGCAACGTGCTACAATGTCATAGTCAAGGTGTCACGTTACACCTTTTTTAGATGATGGTTCGCATCATCAAAGTAGCTCCTGATGCATTCGTGCAAAGGAGTAGAGGGTGCGTAGTTCACCCAGTGCGGCTCGCCGCATAAACAGGTTTATCCCCTATGGCTTTGCCATAGATTTCTATAAACCTGAAACTATGACGAAATCACGTGGCAACAAAGCTTACCTAGATGACATCCCACCGCTCAAATTGCAGGTTGCTGCTATGCTTGCAGATGCAGATAATGAAAGTGCGCCATGATATGAGCTATGTCATTGATATACCCGCTACATGGGCGGTTGCTGACTATATTGCGATGCTGCGCCAGCACCTACCTGCGTTGGCGCGGCAGTATCACATTACATCGCTGGGGGTATTCGGCTCCTATGTGCGCAATGAGCAAACACCCCAGAGCGACTTGGATGTGCTCGTGGAGTTTGACGAAGAAGCACACCATGGACTATTAGATATTGCGCGTTTCCAAAATACATTGAGTGATTTGCTTGGCATTAAAGTGGATTTGGTGCTACGTAATGCGCTAAGACCAAATATCAAGCCCTATATTCTTGAAGAGGTAGTGTGGCTGTGCCCAGAAAACGTGTCTACACCGACTATCTGAATGATATGCTTCAATATGCAACGTATGCAGAGCAATTTGTTACCAATATGAGCTATGAGCAATTTGAGTCAGACATCAAGACGCAACTTGCTGTTATTCAGGCAATTGCAACTATTGGTGAAGCAGCCAATAGAATACCAGATAGTCTGCAATCTTAGTATCCAGAGGTACCTTGGAGTAATATTGTGGGGATGCGCAATCTACTGATCCACGACTACCCAATAGTCAATTTGAAAGTGGTTTGGGATACTGTTGCATACAATCTACCGCCGCTCAAATTGCAGATAGCTGCTATGCTTGCAGATAATGAAAGTGCGCCATGATATGCGTTATGTCATTGATATGCCGGCTACATGGGATGTTGCTGGTTGCCGTGCATTGCTTTCAGACTCGGGGTTGAGTATAGAAGCTAAAACGAACGATGAGCTTTGCCTATGATGGTGTTGTTTCCGATGGACTCGACTCGGGGTTGAGTATTGCTGTCCATAGCTATCGAGCGTAGCCATCAGGGTGTGTGCTTTGTCGGGAAAATATTCTGCGGCGCGTGTCGCCACCGCGTTGCGTATGTGTGTACTATACATCTTTCCTATGCCCTCCTTCCATACCCTGCCGACCACGCCCTTCGACACGCTCAGGGACCTGGCGGACACGAATACACGAATAGGGGTTCCCCCATACCTGTGTACGTCGCTGGCAGACCTATCAGAGAAGAAACGAACCTACGCGGTACAACCTAGGTGGGCGGAAGAGTATTCGTTTATTCGTTTCCTATTCGTGGACGGCTATGGCTTAATGAAAAAAGAATGGAATAGGCAGGTTGGTATTGAAATGGAAAGGCAGGTATCTTGCCGCGTTCCAACGTTTCTCCGTAGTGTGATGCTCTGGTGCAATTGTCTGCAACACTCTGTTGGTTATTCTACGATAGAGGTGTGTAATTTCTATGAAGGGTGTGTGTTGATGTTGTGTCGGCGCTATATTGTTGCTCTATAATGAGCAAGATACCTGTTTTCCTCCAGCTCCCCCTGATGCAATCAATGGATGTACGCCTTATGTGTTCTATCATAACGCTATACGACTCCGCATACAATGGGGTATGTGCTCCGAAAATACGGAGTGGTACATAGGAGGACACAGGGGAAGTTGGTAGTGGTTGTATCATTACTGATAGTAGGCTTGTTTGCTTGCTCTTTTTTCATCAACCACAGAGCGCAGGCACAACGTTTTTGTCAGATGCTGGGTAGGAGCGATGTAAGACCTGTAAGGTGCGCCCCTGTGGAATGCATCTGACACAGGTCGCGCTCCTGACAGGTCTGGCACGGTGGAAATAATGCTTGGCAGGTATGCTCCAAGAGTGCGAGCTTTCTTCATCATCAATGATACCAATAGCCATCAGTATGAGGAGAACCACCACCTTTTTTGTTAGGTCTTTGCGCGAGAACAAAAGTGCCTATGCACCAGGCAACATGTGGTATAATACCCCCGATAATGCCAAATGAGAGGAGATGCTTGTATGGAACCAGTATCATTGTTACTTTTGTTCATGGGCCTAGTGGGTAGCTTTAGCGGCAATGTCCTATCTAATGTTGCCGCCGGACGATTCGACAAAGACATCATCCAACCTCTATTTGACAACTACACCAACCACGACATACAAAAGGCTTTTACAAAAGCGTGGTCCGAAGCCGTCAAAGCCATCTTCAATACCTACAGACAGCCATATACCCCAGAAGAACAGCAAGCCGTTGAGCAAGCCAAAACCATCCTAGCCAGCGAAGCGACCGTAGCACGTATCTTTGATTCTCCGGACGGCGATGACCCAGATGCCGATGCTGACGGCGAAAAGAGCGCCACACTCTTAACCCTGAGCGACATTGGGTTGCTCTACACCGCCGACCCACAAGCGGCCAACCAGGAATTGCAAGCCAAACTAGACAAATTGCAGCTCTTGCAAGGCTTGCCCACCACCTTGCAAGACAAGCTCAAAGAAGAACTGCTCGGCTATGCAAAATTTTACTTCATTGAAATAGCCGTCAAGCGTGAGCCTAGGGCCCGCGATGCCTACTTCCATCAGCAACTCATTGCGCTACGGGAAGCTGTAGACGCCATACGGACACAAATGCAAGACCTCACGCAGGGCGCACATATCAGACTTGACAACCCAACAGTTATCATAGCTATCTTCAATCGCATCGCCAATGGCAAACATACCGACTCCGATATACTATTCCTGCGTAGTGTCGTGTGGGTTGTTGGCAAACCACACTACCTTGACCTTGCCAACCAGCCCGAGATAGCGCTTGGCACACAGCTCTACCGTGGCAATCAAGCCGAGGCTATCCGTCAAGTCATGTTGCAGGTGCTAGACGAATTGCCAGACGAATTACCTCGCACGGCGCATGAACAGCCTGCATTGACTGCCCCAGTGTCCATGCCCATGCCCGTGTTGGCACCGCCGCCAGCGCTTGGGCCAGTGCAAGTCAACCCGTTTACCTACGGCGCTGCGGTAGCACCAGAGCGGTTTTATGGGCGCTACCCACAGCGTGCCGATGTGCGTCATCGCATAGGCGGCATATCGGCGCAGTGTATCTCCATTGTTGGGCATCGGCGCAGCGGCAAAAGCTCATTCTTGCGCTTCATACGCGAGCGCATAGCCGATGAGTTTTGCTTCAAGCAGCAGGCAATAGTCGTAGATATAGATTTGCAGGATGCGCGTTTCCACACCCCGGCAGGCGTCACTGAGGGGCTCCGACGCGGCATCGCCAAGGCGACTGGCACGGCACCATGGCAACGCGACGAAAACGACGACCCTTTTGCTGTGCAAGATGGCCTGGATGCCTTGCACGACGACGATAACACATATCGCTTGATTGTGCTCATTGATGAGTTTGAGCGCATTGGAGACCGCCTAGAGCAGTTTCAAGATTGGGGCGAAGACTGGCGTGCCAAAGCCAGCGCCGGTTATTTTGCACTCGTCGTTGCCAGCAAACGCCCCATTTCTGACATATACAAAACGCTTGGTCTCACGTCGCCATTTGGCAACATCTTTTCAGAGACAACCCTCGGCCCGTTTACACAAGAAGCGTGGCATACCCTCGTACAGCATGGTTTTGCGGCAACCGGCAGGGCCCTCAGCGACGCCGACCTTGCATTGATTGATGAGCTTGCGGCCGGGCTACCGTTCTATACCCAAATGGCCGCTTCGTTGCTGTGGCAATACGGCGACCATGCCCAAACCAAAGCCGCCTTTGCGCAGCAAGCCGAGCCACGCATCCGTGAGCTGTGGGATAACCTCTACGAGGAGGAGCGCATTACCATACGCCATGCTGCTGGCGTAGCCGGTGCGCGTCCCCCTAGCACAAAGGTATTCAACACCTTGCTACGCCAAGGCTTGCTGTTGCCAAATGGAGACCCATACCCCGGCTTCCGCTTGGTGCTATAGGTGTGAGGTGCGAGGTGCGAGGTGCGAGGTGCGAGGTGCGAGGTGCGAGGTGCGAGGTG
>CAZVEN010000022.1:0-648 GCA_964626155.1 uncultured Chloroflexaceae bacterium
CGTACCCGATTGGCTTGCGGGAGCAGCCGAAGAGCCAGCGCCGAGTGCAGCAACAGGCGACGATAGTGGCGTACCCGATTGGCTTGCGGGGGCAGCCGATGAGCCAGCGCCGAGTGCAGCAACAAGCGATGATAGTGGCGTACCCGATTGGCTTGCGGGAGCAGCCGAAGAGCCAGCGCCGAGTGCAGCAACAGGCGACGATAGTGGCGTACCCGATTGGCTTGCGAGGGCAGCAGATGAGCCAGCGCCAAGTGCGACAACGGGCGACAGTGGCGTACCCGATTGGCTTGCGAGGGCAGCAGATGAGCCAGCGCCAAGTGCGACAACGGGCGACAGTGGCGTACCCGATTGGCTTGCGAGGGCAGCAGATGAGCCAGCAGATAGTGGTGCCACGACTGATACCGGGGTTCCCGACTGGTTGACTGATGTTGATATACAAGCAGCAGAAGCGCCTACTGAATCGCCTTCCGACATAGATTTTCCTGACTGGGCTACTGGCGATAGTAGTTCCCAACAATCTGTTCCCACGTCTTCACCTGATGCTGACATGCCCAGTTGGTTAATGAGCGGCGAAAGCCAACCGGACGAAACCGCTGCTCCAAGTGATGCTGGTATGCCCGACTGGTTAGCGGGCGCAAGTGAAGAGTC
>CAZVEN010000022.1:748-95255 GCA_964626155.1 uncultured Chloroflexaceae bacterium
TTGGTTAATGGGCGACGAAAGCCAACCGGATGAAACCACTGCTCCAAGTGATGCTGGTATGCCCGACTGGTTAGCGGGCGCAAGTGAAGAGTCTGAGCCTGCCACAGGTTCCGCAACCGCACCTGATGCTGACGTGCCCAGTTGGTTAATGGGCGACGAAAGCCAACCGGATGAAACCACTGCTCCAAGTGATGCTAGTATGCCCGACTGGTTAGCGGGCGCAGAGAGCCAACCCGCATCGCCAGACGCCGATACAGAAAGTGATGTGCGTGGTGGGTTGCCACCTTGGTTGGGCCAAGATGATGCTGATGCGGGAGGTCTCGAAGCCCCCGCTATACCCGGCGACCTTAGCTTGCCAGAATGGTTACACGGCGCAGATGCAGATATAGCATCTATGGAAACAACAGCGAAAGCGCCCATGCCTACATCCGACACCGATGCGGATGCAGCCGGAAGTTTCGGCTCTTGGTTCGACAATGACGAACCAGATGCAGCCCCATCTCAATCACAGCCTGCTGACCAAACAACCGACACAACAACCGATAGTAGCATCGTTGGGGGTGTAGACCTTCCCGCATGGTTGCGACCAACCACTCCAGCACCAGCCGCCGCACCAGAAGAAAAGCAACCAGAACAAGACTGGATGGATAAAATCGGCCCTGCCGAAGAGGAAGAAGTTGCCGAACCTGAACCTACTATCAAAATTCCACTCCCCACCTACAGGCGTAGCCCGGCCCAAATGGAAGCTGCACAACTTCTGCAAAAGCTCATAGCCACGCCCTATCCAGAGGCTGCTCCAGTTCCACAACCCGCAGCCCCACCATTATTGCAGCAAATAGGACTAGACCGTATCTTATATGTAGCGCTCACCATTGCTCTATTGCTCTGTGTCCTTTTTCCATCAATGACCGGCATGTTTCAGTATCAAGACATCAATGCAGCACCTGGTGCTGATAATGCCAGCGCAGTCTTTGAAAAAGTAGAAAATCTTACTGAGGACGATACCGTATTGCTGGCGTATGAGTGGGATGGAAAGCATACCAGTGAACTGGGCGCACTAGAACACGTTGTCACAGAGCACCTTATGGACCGCAAAGCGCATATGCTTTTGATGAGCACCGACCCACAAGGTACCATACTCTCTTTTGATATGGGCGACCGATTGCAAGAATCCAAAGATTACCTCGGCGAAGGCGCAGACTACCTACGCATGGGCTACTTCCCCGGTGGTGAACTAGCGTTGCGAGCAATGGGCCAAGATTTTCTGTCATCGCTACAGACATACAAAGGCGAAGATGCTTCAGGCGTGCCACTGGCCTACGACCTTGAAACAATGGAGCCAAAATTGCAAACTATCAGCGACCTCTCCTTAATCATAGTCATGGCCGACCAAATGCAAGACGTGCAAGCATGGATGGAGCATGTGTACCCATATACCTCGCAGGTGCCAATTGTACTCTTGTTGCCATCTGAAGTAGAACCGTTGATACGTCCCTACCTCAAACATCCCAACGTATACCATGTAGCTGGCAAACAAGCTGCTATTCTCTACACATCATTAGTCGGCACAGAACGCCAAGATGACGCTATCATAACCGCAGCAGCACAAGCAAGTGGGCAATATCATGTGGCTATCATTGTCTTCATGTTGCTGACCATTATAGGAACAGCTCTTGGACCACTAGCCAAATATACAGAACCTCTCCCATCGCACAGGCGCAAACCCATTGCATCGAAAAAAGCCGCTAAGATTGCCGCAAAGAAAGTTGCACGATCTGAGGCAAAGAAAGCTGCCGAAGCCGCGAAAGAAGTAGCTGCCGAAGCCAAGCGGGTAGCCAAAGCCGAAGCGAAGCAGGCTGCTGCCGAAGCCAAGCGGGTAGCCAAAGCTGGAGCCAAACAAGCCGAAGCCGAAAGCGACGAACCGGCACCAGAAGAGCAAAAAGCGAAAAAAGCCAAAAAGACCAAAAAACCGGCTAAAAAAGGAACGAAAAAATCGTGAGTATCGAATTTTTTATTGATGCTGTTGCAGTATTGTTGACCCTGCTTGTACTAAGCCGTGTCATTGGTGACAGCCCCCTCTTTCGCATTGCCCAACACCTCTTTATTGGCGTCTCATTGGGGTACGCATTCGTCGTAGTCTATCATCAAGTCCTCAAGCCTACCCTCGAACAGATACTCTATCAGGGCAATGACCCATTTGTGCTCATTCAAAGCATCATCCCATTTTTACTCGGAATACTCCTGCTGCCACGCATTATCGGGCAACGGTATCTCTCATGGGTAGCCAATATCCCACTCAGTCTTCTCTTTGGCGTCTCTGCCGCTGCCGCATTTAGTGGGGCCCTTGTTGGCACCTTGCTGCCACAAGTACTCGATACCGTAGCAATCACATCCCATGGACCAGGACCAGAGCTTGCCGGTGCCGTGTTGTTGGCCATAGGCGTCATCCTTGTGCTCAGCTACTTCTACTTCACCGTGCCAGCCAAAGCCGGCCTCATGCGTATATCCGCTGTCAGTGCCCAAACAGGCCGCTGGCTCTTGATGGTGTCATTCGGCTTTTTCCTCGCCGGCGCATTGCTTACCTACCTTGCCGCCCTCACCCAACGTCTCATCTTTATCGTCTCTTGGGGGCAAGGATTACTATAAAAGAGTGTGTATTATCTGTATAAGTTATAGAAAGAAGGGTCTACGCGTACCCTAATCGCTGAACAATGAATGATAAAGGGAAACAAAAAAACCTTGGTTCCATGCTTATTGCTGAAATAGGCAGTGTCACAACACGAGTGTTGCTTGTAGATACCGTAGAAGGTGAAACACGCCTTATCAGCCAGGTTGAAAAACCGAGTACCACAGAGCCACCCCACAAAGATGCAACCATTGCTATCTTTGAAGCTTGCGCCCTCATGGAAGAAATGACTGGCCGCACGTTGCTCAAAGATGGCCACATACTTATGCCCCAAAACAACGAACGTGATGGCATCAACAATATTATTGCCACCAGTAGTGCTGCCGGCAATCTGTCGTTTGTCATCACAGCCATTGCAAGCGACATCTCCGCACGCAGCGGCATCCATGCCTGTCGCAGCACCTACACTAGCATCTTGCAAATCATAACCCTAGACGACTTTGAAAAAACCCGCGACGAGCGATTTGTTGAAACCCCGCGAGATGTGTTTATTGGAGAAAAGAAGAGCAAAAAAACCTCCAAAAAAGCTAAAAAACGCTCTAAGCAACCCGACAGTGGGGTGCTTAACAACAAATTGTCCTCTACATCGTGGATGGAGCGCCAAGTTGAGTCTATGCTTGCCCTAGACCCTGATGTCGTGCTCATTACCGGCGGCATAGAAGGCAGCATGACAGACACCCTCAAACGCCTAGCGCACATGGTAGCCCTCACCACATTAAAACCTACCGTAGATGAAATTGGGCAACATCAACAAGAAACAACCAACCACCCTATTATCTACGCTGGTAATAGTGCAGCACAGAAATATATCCGCACCTTACTCGAAGGGCGAGCAGACGTTATTGTCCTCGATAACCTCCGCCCATCACTCGATCAAGAAAACCTAGAGCCAGCCTACCAAGAAATCAATCGCCTGTATACTGAATATGTGCTACCTAGGCTACCCGGCTTTGAATCGTTGCAAAGATTGTGCCATGAGCATATTACAACCGTATGCCAAGACCAAGCCCTCATCACCCGCTTTATGGCCGAACGCTATGGGCGACAGGTATTGACATTGGATATTGGTTCAAGCACAAGTAGTGCATTTTTGGCTCGCAAAGGGTATTTTAACCTGAGCGTGCTTGGTTCCTGCGGCAGTGGGTTTGGCATCACCACTATCATCAAAGAGCGCGACATTTTATCCATAGCCCGCTGGTTGCCCTTTCCCATCAATGAAAGCGAATTGACTCACTGGATGCTCAACAAACTGCTGCGCCCCCACCTCATACCGGCAACACGCAAAGAATTGCTGATAGAGCATGCGGTAGCACGTGAAACATTGAGCTTTTTGCTTGCCGCCCTTGCTGAAGAATGCCCCGCCTTGCACTACGACATGGTCTTGGCCTGTGGAGGTGTGTTGAGCCAAGCTGCCCACCCCGGCTTAGCAGCATTAACCCTTTTGGATGCCCTACAACCTACCGGCGAGGATAGCATCTTAGCCATAGACCTACACCTAGATGTGCTCAGCCTCCTAGCTGCAAGTGGTGCTATGGCAAACTTCGATGCAGAGGCAGCGGTAATGCTCTTTGACCGCGATATAATGCAAAATATGCCGTTGGCTACATGTGTCGTCGCCTTGGGCGAAAAGCGCCCCGGCAAAGTAGCCCTGCTAGCCGAACTAACACCCTTGCGCGGAGCAAAGCAGCAAGTCAAAGTGCGCCACGGCGAAATTGTATGCCTCCCCTTGCCTCAAGGCACCAAAGCACAACTCACCCTGCGCCCAACCGGAGGAGTGCGTATTGGGCGCAATGCTCCCGGCGAAGAGGTTACATCCGATGTAGCCGCTATCAACGGCAGCGCGTTAGGCGTCATTATTGATGCCCGTGGGCGACCACTGCACCTGCCAGACAACCCCAAACAACGCTATGCACAACTGTGGAAATGGCTCGTGGCCATGGGCGTTGAACGCGACAAAAACCCCTATCTTGGCATTGAACTAGGAGCAGAGCCAGAATATGAGCCAGATGATGTTGATGATGAGATAGCAGAGAAGCCAAAACCAAAACCAACCCCCAAAACCAAGCAACAGCAAAAGCCTGTGCGTGCTCCGAAAAAGGGCCAGAAAAAGAAACCTTCCCCCACCGCTGAGCCAAGTGCCGAACCTGTTGCTGATGTCGTGCCTGCACAACCCACGCTAGCAAGAACAGAAGCAGAACCGCAACATGCACCAGTTGTTGGTGAGACCGAGGTTGGCGCTGAAGGTGCTGCAAAACCCGGCGGCCGCATCTCCCTGAGTGACCACAGCCTTTCAGATAGCCCAGCCGAATCTGCACCAGAACCAGGCAGCATGGAAGGCGACCTCGCTAGTTTGCGTATGACTGTTGAGGACCCCAACGAAGACACAAAGGGCAAAAAAGGTAAAAAAGCCAAAAAGGCCCCCAAAGAAAAAAGAGCCGGCAAGAAAAAATAGGCCGCTTTTCCTAACTCGTAAGGGTAGGTAGTGAACCGCCAAGCCGCCAAGATCGCCAAGGTGTACACGAGAGAATGGGCAAAGGACTGTTCACGACATGCGGAAATGCCACAGACCTACCCTTGAAAGCCGTCTCCCCTCCTGCCTGTCCTAATCTGCGTCTATATGTGCTATAATGTGGCATTAATGAGACTATGCCTGTGCTGCATAATAACGATGCTCATAGAAAGGATAACGAAAGTATGACCATCGTCATGTCCAAAGAACGCTTGATTCTGCCTGAACCAGAGCCAGAGGAAGCGGTTAAGATAGCCGAGGGGTTGCGCGAAACCCCATTCTACTATGGCTATCGCTATGTCGCCCGCACCACCAATGGCATGGTCGCGTGGGAACAAGTACCGCTCAGTCCAGAAGATGTGTTGCATCCCCAATTGGAGGATCATGTGAGTCAGTCCAAAAACCATGTATTGATTTGTCACTACCTGACGATGATATTACGTGCTGTGTTGTCCCATATCCCTGGAATAGAAGTCTTAAGCGATGTCCCCATTAACTGGGGCGTACCTGGGGTAAAGGACCATTCGCCAGATGTATCTGTGTTGGCGGATGTGCTTTATCCGCCCTTCAAGGGAGTATACTACCTGAAGAAAACAGGTGGACGTCCCTTGTTGGTCATTGAAGTAACATCAGACAGTACCCGTCATTTGGATGTTGCATCAAAAAATGCGTTGGCGCAAACCAAATTCAAGCATTATGCCATAGTAGGTGTGTTGGTGTATATCATCATAGACGAGGCACGACGCAAACCCGGACACCCACCAGTTATCTATGGGTATGCCCTAACGCCAACAGGGGAATACACCGAGTTGGCATGCAACAGTGACAACCGACTGTGGTTAGCGCCAGTGCATTTGTGGCTAGGAACAGTGGGCGAACGGGTGATGTTGTTTGATGACCGTGGGCACCCACTCGAAGACTATGCAGATGTGATGTATGCTCGCAAGCAAGCCGAGGAGCGTGTTGCCAAAGCCGAAGAAGAACGCAAACTAGCCGAGGAGCGTGCTGCCAAAGCTGATGCAGAACGCAAGGAAGAAGCGCAAGCTCGCAAGCAAGCTGAGGAGCGTGCTGCCAAAGCTGATGCAGAACGCAAGGAAGAAGCGCAAGCTCGCAAGCAAGCTGAGGAGCGTGCTGCCAAAGCTGATGAAAAGCGCAAGCAAGAAGCGCAAGCTCGCAAGCAAGCCGAAGAAGAACGCAAGCAAGCCGAAGAAGAACGCAAGCAAGCCGAAGAACGCCTGCACCACTACCATGAGCAACAGAAAGCACTTGCACGCACAATGCTGACTGATGGGCTAGAGCCGGCTGTCATTGCTACCTATACCGGGCTTACGGTTGATGAGGTAGCAATGCTAGAGCGGTAGAGCGTGAGCGTAGCCCCGGCTTCTAGCCGGGCCGGGGCTACGTGGGACAGGCAGGATGCCTGTCCTACGCTTTTCCATCACGGCGTGTCTACATCTAGCGGCACAGCCTCAATGCTGATAGATGTAGCCTCGGTATCTTCCGCAGTGCGCGTCGGCACGGGCGTGTCGGTTGGCGCAGCAGTGCGCGTCGGCACGGGCGTGTCGGTTGGCGCAGCAGTGCGCGTTGGCACGGGCGTGTCTGTTGCTAGTGGCACAACTTCAATTGGCTCGGCTGGTTCTGTTGGTTCTGTTGTCGCTGTCGCGTTGGTAGGTGTTGCGGTTGCACGTACCGGTGTGTGGGTTGCACTTGCTGTTGCAGTACCAGTTATGATAGGTGTGTGGGTTGCACTTGCCGTTGCTGTGCTTGTTATCGTCGGCGTCGCTCGCATCGTGGCTGTAGGCGTCGCCTCGACAATGGGCAACACCACGGGCACAGTTATCGTGCGCGTGGGCGTGGCCGCAAACTCACTCCGGCTCGCAAAGTCTGGTGTGGGCGAGGGCGTCGGTGTGAAGGTGAGCACAGGCGTGAGGGTTGGTGTGTATGTCGGGAATGGCGTTTCGTCGGCTATGTCAATTGGTGTGGGCGTGGGCGTGGGCGTGGGTGTATCCGTTGGCGTCGGCGTGTGCGTTGGGAATGGTGTTTCGTCATCGAGCTGTGTTTCTGAACTCTGATGAGACTTTTTATTGCTACTGCTACTTTTGTTGTCGGCGGGTTCAACGCGATATGGCCATAAAGATGATGCTGCTGCAACAAGCCAAGGCACGGCTGGTGTAGGTGTAAATGTTGGCCACATTTGTTGGGTCGTATTACTACCACTTGGTGGGGGATCAACAACGACTGCCAAATCAATGGTTTCAGTACCCAATAACCCGGCCAGTACATCATACGGGACTTCATTTTCGGGGTGATATTCTAATCGCTGGCGTTCAAACCATTGTACACGGTATTGTTTGCCATCGCTGAGCACTTCCATACGCTCGGCACTCAGTGGCAAACCAGAAAGTGCGAGGCTTTCTTGCGCGGTGTAGCCGGGTTGCCCATCAAGCTCAAGCCCTTGTGCCTGCCATGCCTGCAACATCTTGCCACATACGTTGTAGCCGGTTTCGGCAAAGAAGTGGCACCCCTCTTGGGGTGTTTCTACGTCGAATGCTTGCCGTGTCGCGTCTTGTTGGTCAAGCGCAACGGACCCCAAGCGCCCCATGAGTACATCGTAGGGGGGAGCGTTGTCGGGGTGTAGCTCTAGGCGGTGGCGTTCAAACCACTGCACTTGCAGCGTTCGTCCTTCAATCGTTTCTGTTTGCAAGGGTGTAATAGGGTAGCCAAATACCGGTAAGCCACCGTTGTGCTCCCAAAACGTCCGGATACGTCCTTCAATACAATAGCCCGTTGCTTCGGGAAAACAAACCGTTTCCTCGGCTTGGGTTTGTGGCGTAAAAACCGTCACAAGAAACAGGGCTAAAGTGATGCTGATACTTAACACCAGAGAAAGCAACTTACGCATAACGATAAACCTCCTTGTGTGACAACCTGCGCACGGTCATCGTTTCCAAATACCAATACGTTGTATCGTACATTACCTATCCGTTATTGAACGGTACTATTGAACCGCCAAGACGCCAAAAGCGCCAAAGGGTGGTTTGTGTCTGTCCACTGGAATGACATATGTTTTGCCTACTTCCGAACCTGTTAGTTCATCTAGCCGCTCCTGACATTTTTGCATCGTACTTTCGGCACGTGGCAAGTCTTTTCGGGCTAGGTCTATACATGTCTGGAGCTTTTCTTTTTCTTCATCAACATTATCTTGCAAGTAGTATATCCGCGAAACCCCATAGTGGGCATAGGCAAGAAACTTGTAGGGGAAGTTTTCTTGTTGCTCCTGTTCTTGTTTCACATACAAATCAATAGCTTTTTCAAAAGCTTGTTTCGATAGGTTTGCATTGGCTGCAAACTCTTCTGTTTGCCTAAACATATATGCTAGTTCATAATAGACATTGCCCATATTGGCATAGGCTTTGGCCGCAACGAGTGCCTCTTGCGCTGGCTTGTTTTCAACCAGCTTGTTTTCAATCTCTAGTGTTTTGCTGTATTCTTCCAAAGCATTTTGTAGTAATGCAGTATTGGGGGGAACATAGTCATCCGATGTAGTTGTAACGCTCATTGCTTGCGAAAAGTAAATATTTCCTATACCAACGTTGGCCCAAGAGAAACTTTCTGTTAATGACAGCGCATCTGTGTAATGTTTCAAAGCTGCTTGCTGGTTTGCTTCCTTTTGTGTATTGTCTGAAGCAAAGCTTTTTCCAATATAGAAGTTTAAAGCTGATTCGATAGGTCTTCTCTTACTTTCTTCTACCACACTAAAATCCTGTACCTTTTCCAGTGTAAGTATGAAATAATCCTTGGCTGTTGTATAGTTCTGTTGAGCTTCATAATATAGCCCAATGGTAAAAAATGCTATGATTTCTGCGCTCTTATTGAGGTAATTTATGCGTTGTGCTTCATTTTCCGGTAGTAATAATTGACTAAATGGGGCTGCCACAGCCATACCTTCTTGGTAGTCAAGTATGGTAAAATTTGGCTGTATGACATTATAACTTGGTCTTGTTCCCCAAACTACAAGTGTCGCACTGATGGTGCGTCCAATTTGTATGGCTTCTTCTTCGCGTTCTATTAGATTGACTTGCTTATAGGCAACAGTCAGTTCAGCAGGCAACGAGGTTCTAAAAGAGTTCTTTACGCTTTGTTCAAGAGTCGAAGCAGTGGTGTCATCCTCACCGAACTTGGCGAAAGCAATGTTAATGTCGCCGGTCATGGGTTCGGGGAGGGGCGTGGGGGTGGGGCTGGGAGTGGGTGTAGGGCTGGGTTTATACGTGGGCGTGGGGATGGATGTGGGCATGGGTGTGGGGATTGGTTCAGTTTCGGGCGAAGGAGATATAAGAATTATTATTTGTATGACGAGAACAATTATTTCAAAAAGTGTGATGACAGGATTACTGAAAATACTTGTATAGACTTGCATTGCTTCTTTAGATAGCTTAAATGCAAGTATGCCTAGGAGTGTTACTATTGGACTGATAGCAAAAGTGATAGCATCCAAAATCATACTAATCTGGTCGGGTTGATCTGGAAAGAGTTTATTCAAGATTATAACCAAAAGTATTAGTATGAACATAAAAGCGATGGTGTTAAAAATTATAAAAACCCACTCTATGGGTGTGTCTATTTTTTTGCTCTGTTTTTCGGCAGGTTGTTCCGTTGGGGAATTACTAGGAGTCTGGTTAGGCATGCCGGCAGGAGGAGTGGGATTAGTCGCCTCACCCGCTTCGCCTTGCCCGGTGGTATTGGAGCTAGACGTGTCGGAGGAAATGGCACTAGTCTGACTATTTGGTTCATCTTGTCCGGGGGGTTGAGGTATATCGGATGAGTTGGATTGTTTCTGCGAACCGCTCATGTCGCCTTGGGAAGTGGACATATCAGCAGAAGACTGCTCCCCAGATGAACCACTTGCATTCCCACCCTCAACGTCGCCGTTGTGCTCTTGATTCTCATCCATAGCGTGCATACACTCCCACTCACCATACCATCAGACCAACCCATATCCCATTCGTGCGAACCGTAGCGCAGCTAGTATACCATATGTTGGTGGTATTGCATATTTGCCTCGCGCACATAGTGAAATAATGCCCGCCTTTTTGCGTGTGTCCAACTAGAGCAACCCTACATGAAAGGTGCATTTTTAACGCAGAGGCGCAGAGATGCAGAGGCGCAACCCGATGCAAAGGTTCTTGTGAAAGTTGCACACATCATAGGGTGTGCTCCTTGCTTCTCAAAACCACCCAATCATCACGACCGTCACCTCGACCCCGTTGTGCATCTCCGTCGTCGAAAGCTGTGCAAGCACATCCTCATCGAGCACAGGGATGAACACGGCCATCGTCACCCGGTCGAGACCAACCTGTTTGGCATACTTCGCTGCCTTCTCTTTGTCTCTCTCTAAGAAATAATCGTCTACAAAGCTTTTTACCTCTATCAACCCGCGCTTCTCTCCAAACTTAACATGCACATCTACTTTGCCATTACCCGTGGGAAATTCTGGGCTTACAATGGCGCGATGCCCTATGGTTTGGTACAACCACCAATACAAATGGAAATGCCCCACCGCCTCCGTCAACTTATGGTCGGTTTGTCGTCTTGGTTGCTCCTTCCATGGGTCTATACCTTTGGCTTTCAAGCGTGCTAGGTAGTCTTTATAGCGCTGCAACAGGGCCGGCAGATTCAGCGTAGGCGCGTCAAACACATCGTCGAGCTTATCCAAGGGGCGCAAGGCGAGAACTGATGGACTGCTTGCGACCAACTCATCACTCAGTGCATCATACAGGCATTGCTGAATAAACGGCGAGGTGAAGCGACACAGCGTGCTAGGTTTGCCGTGTTCATCATGCACGATGTCTGGCTCGATGATGCCATGCATGTACAGGTAATTGTGCAGGGGCTTATGAAACGTAAATGGTATGTTGGCTTTGCTGAACAACTCGGCAAGAAAGGGCAAATACTCCTCTTCACGGGCCTTGATAATGAGGTTGGTCAGGTTGTTGTTGGGAAGCACGAAACGGGCTGCATTCCAAACATATTCCCATGTCTTATTCTCTATCGGGTGCCCTTGGCCGGGGTTGTAGGTTTCCGTCAGCAACTCGCCAAACCATGAGACAAGCCCCGGCTGCCCCCGCGTGGAATGGTAGACGGTTTCGACTACCTCTGGGGCTATGGGTTGCCCGCTTTCGTCTTGATATTGCCGATACATTTCGCGCACCTCATCGGCGGTGAGGTTGCTCATCTGCAACGACCGCTGAATGTTGAACGGCGACCCGCGCTTGCTTTCAACTCCGACCACTGCTCGCACACCTGTGAGCGCCAGCCCGTGCAGCCAATTGGTGCCACGGTAGAGATAGAGTTCACGAAAGCGCCCGACCAGCAAGTCGAGCAGAGCCGGTGGAATCGTATCCACCTCATCTATCAGCATGATAAGTGGTTTCTCAATGAAAGAGGCCTTTTTTGAAAAGGCATTCGTTACATCATTCCATGTGTGTATTGTTGGCTCGCCGGGTAATGTTCTACTTAATACCTCAGCTAATTCCTCTGGCATAAACGTTGTTGCTTGATCTGGAGGTGGGTTAAACGGCATGCCACGCAATACACCTAGGGAAAAATCAAGCATCACAAACCTATCGCCATAGCGCTTGGGTATTTCGTGCATGGCTTGGCGCATGAGCCATGTCTTGCCCGTTTGTCGTGCGCCCCAAATGGTGAAGTAATGCCCGCCCTCGTCGGGAATGCCTACCAACTGGTTGACGCATCGGTCAACTATTTCTTTCCGTTCGACACAAAAATGGTGTCGTGCATCTACCGGACCATACGAATTGAATGAACGCATGGGTTGTGCTCCTTTCGCAATTTGTACAAACATTGTTGTGCTTCATTATACACGATGACAGGGGGCTAGGGTACCAATGCTACTAAGAAATCGTAGAATACATCCGTTCTGCTCCCATTCCCTACCCTGCCGACCACGAATGGGGGCCACGAATACACGAATAGGGGTTCCCCCACAACCATGCTCGTCGCTAGCAGACGTATCATAGAGGCAAGGTTCCTACGCGGCACAACGTAGGTGGGTGCGAGAGCATTCGTTTATTCGTGTTCTATTCGTGGTCGGCAAGACTCCACAGCCTATCCTACGCCTTTCGCACTATTTCTTAGTAGCATTGGGCTAGGGGACCAAGGATAATGACACCGGTAGCACCGGCTTCTAGCCGGAGTCTGTACCAGGTTGTTATGCCGAGTAAACCCGCAGTACTTGAGCGACAAGCATAGGTAAAACACATAAGACCTGTAAGGTACGCCCCTAGCATACCAGCAAAGAATAGCCTGTTCCCTTCTCTCTAGCTTTGCGTTCTTTGCGGCTTTGCGCGAGGTCTCAATGAAAAAAGCATAGACAATGTACGGGGTTAGGGTAGGTTTTCACCATAGGGGTACACAGGGCATCGTAGCACCAGCTTCTAGCCGGACTTCGGCAGGATGTCGGTGCTACAACTTCTCACTCAGCCCGCAAATAGCCCGCATACTCCGCGTCAACCTCGCGTGCGCATGCCCCCGGTTGCCCACCATTGGCGACGCACGCTTGAAAGGCCGTTGTTGTCTCTTGGGCCGCTTGCAGGGCAGTAGCCACATCGTCATTTTGGGCAATGGCGGTGTTGATGGCTTCCAAGAACCAGTAGAGTTCAACCATTTCGTGGGCCGCAGTGAAACCGGTGCCAGAGTGCTGCGACGTTTCCAACGCCTCGGTGTGAACGGCTATAAGCTCCACCGTTTCAGGCGAGGCTTGCTCTACGAACGCATCGGAATGGGCTACCGACGTGCGTGCTGGAATGCTCCACTGCCCCAAGAAAGACACATCTTCCGAAAGAGACGTGATCCATTCCCAACACACATCGGGGTGTTGCGCATCGTCGGCAATGTAGAACGCACTGGCAAAGCCAAAATCGTGCCCACTCAACCCTGCCCCGCCAATCGGGAGCGGCGCAATGCGCACCTCTACATCTGGCTTCTGCTCTTGCGGCATGCCCTCGGCGCTAAACATCCCATACCCTTGGTCAAACCACATCGCTGCTTGCCCCTGCCGCACAAGCTCATACGATGAGCGGTCATACGCATCACCCGGCTTGTGTGGGAAGGAGATAGGCGGCATAACGTGGTGTTTGGTGCTCAGATCAATATACCATTGAATAGCCTCAACCACAGGCTCATCAGTAAAGTTTGGGCGCAGCGAATCGCCGCTGCCCGTCGTCAATTGACCGCCAAATTGCCGTATAAAGAAGAACAGGTCATCAATGGCAAACCCCAGCGGCACATAGCCATAGCGCTTGTCTGCGCCTGTGCCCGTGGTGAGTGCTTGAGCGGCCGCCAAAAAATCATCCGGGGTCCACTCGGCAGTGGGGGGGGCAATGCCGGCATCTTCAAACGCGCTACTCTGGTAGTTGAGCGTGCGCATGGTGAAGGCATAGGGCAGCCCAAGCACATGCCCATCGTGCCGGTAGGGTTCTAGCAGCATAGGCAGATAATCGTCCTGCGATAGGTTGGCGTCAGCATCCAGAAAGGGTTGCAGGTCGCGCACGGCTTGCGCATCCTCATCGCTGCGTATGTGGGCTGAAGTAGCAAAGCAATCACTCATACTGGTCAGCATCGCTATATCTACTGGCCCGCTGAGCACCTCGGTCGTGACGATCTGGACAAACATATCGGGGTGTTGCGCATGGAAACGTTGGGCCATAGCGCGGAGTTCCATAGCGCTATATTCCATGGATGTGAAGGCGATAACCTGTGCATCTTCAGGCGGCGCTTGTATAGGCGGCGTTGCTACCACGACATCCCCCGTTTCAGAAGCTGCCGTGGGTGTGAGATGCATAGCAGTCACCTGTTGTTGAAATTGCTCCTGCGCCTCAGAGAGCGCTTGGGCTACATCGTCGTGTTCGCCCGTGCGTATTTGCAGCATTGCATTCGAGAGCATCCCAACGAGCATGCTGCCATGGCTAGGGTTGGCAAGCGGCGGTTGATGCTCCAGCGCCCACCGATATGCTGCGACAGATTCGGCATTGAGATCATCCCAAAAACCCGTTTTCTGTGCCAGCGTATCACGCGCAGGGAGCATGCTGGCCGAAAAAGCCGGGTTGCTCCCCACACCAATCAGTCCCGTATCGGGCACCTGGCGCGACAAAAACTCTATCCATGCCCATGCCTCTTGCGGGTGCTGCGCCCCACTACTGATGATGTAGCCTGTGCCGCTACTGCTAAAGATACCCGTAAGGTCTGGGTAGGGAATGATGCCTACCTCAAAACTGAACGGTTCAGGTTCCTCTTGCCCGGTGCCGCTTGATTGGGCTTGTATATTGGCGTGGACATATTCACGGTCCCATATGCCCACGCGCCCATCGTAGATGATCTGTTGCGCATCTATATCGTCACCATTTGTCGCATGTGTACGTATACCCGGCTGAAATTGCACCAAAGCGCCACGTTCGTAGAGCGCCAACATATGCTCAACGGTTTCCACAACCTCGGCATCGTCAAGGTGTATTGCGTCGGGGGGCATCGTGAGCAAATCCATGCCTTGGGCTTTGAGCAATGCGAAGAGTGGCAGCATGCCATTCGATGGGTCAAAAAAGCCATACGTATCAATGGTGTTGCCACGCTTGCGGGCAAGTTCTTCGGCCATACCGAGTAGGTCATTCCAACTCCAACCTAGCTCAGGTTCAGTGATGTCGTTGGCTTGCAAGAGCGTTTTGTTGTAGGCAAGCAAGCGGATGTGGAAGGTGCGTGGCAGCACCCATATGCCTTGCGCAGTGGTATACTGCTCCAATGCACCGGCATAAAAATCGTCTTGCGCAAAAGCAGGGTCAGCATCCATCAAGGGTTGCAAATTGTGCAGCAAACCGCTATCCAACGCCTCGGGGGTGATGCCGAGAGAGGAAGCGGTATCGGCTCCCGATACAACGCGGCGCAGGGTGCTCAGCGGCGAAGGGCGTGCCGAGGTTGCCTGCCCACCACTCGTCAGGTCTTCCATAGGCACAAGCACAATGTCAATGGTGGGGTGTTCTTGCTTGAATTGCTCGGCCAGCGCCTCATACATTGCGCGTTCATATTCCCATGCGGCAAACGTGACGGTGACGGGTTGAAAAGTTGGCAGTTTTCTATTTGCCTGTGTGCTGCATGCTGACACAAGCAGCAATAGCAGCAACATACAGACAATAGCCTTGACCAATGACACACCGCGTTGCACGAGTGTACCAATAGAGTATCTGTGTCTATCGCGCATCTTCACCAACCATCTCAACCAGTTGCTCCTGCAAAATAGCCATTTCTTCGTAGACAGAGTCGCGCAGGCGGAGAAATTCGTCCATCCGGGCCTGCAATTTGGCAATTTGGCTATTGTGCAACCCAATCTGGTTTTCACAATCGCGTATTTTTATGCGCACAACGTCAATGCGTCGTTGCTCATTGAGTATTTGCTGTTCGGCAATGGCTATCAATGATTTGATTTCGTTGTGACGATGGCTCAACTTGGTGTAGCGTTTGCTATATTGCTGCACACCCTGCCTATAGGCTTGATGTTTGTCTAAAGATGCGCCGGGGAGCGGTTGATTAGACCAAAACGCTTTTTCGGCTAGACTACATTCAAGCATTTGTCGTTCTATCTGTTCTAATTCAGTTTGATAGCGCTTTAGTTCAGCTTCAGCTTCTTGTAATGGTGTCATGGTGAGCGTCTTGCTTCCTTTTTTCATTCAGCCGTTCCCTTCGACAATCTCAGGGAACGGGCTAGTATCACGGAACGGGCTAGTATTGGCCCTATTGTAGCACAAAAGGAGAGATGTAGCATGGTGTCCACGCCGCCGCACATACCCTGTGTACCCTGTGATAAAATTCTTTGCTGGTACGCTCCAGTGGTGTGGGCTGTCTTGGTTTCAGTTCATGCATGTCATCATAGCACATACGTAGTTATGCATCAACTGAACGTGTGCGGTCGGCAACCTATCAGGTCGGCAACCTGTCAGATTTGGCATAGCTATTGACAATCAGTGTACGATGCTGTATCATAGAGCCAATGTAATATTAAGAACATGTTAAGCGAATGTTAAGAAACTGTTTTATTAAAGGGTATCTGTAAGAAATAGCCTATTCCCTTCTTTGTACCTTTGCGTCTTTACGCGAGGTTTTCATGAAAAAAGAGAATACAGGAACGGTATAGCTCCTCAATAATTCAGCATGTGGCCAGTAGTGTCACCTGAATTGTTGGGGAAATGTGCTTTTAGCTTGCAAATCGTACCATTTTTAACGCAGAGGCGCAGAGAAGCAAAGACGCAGAGAGATACACAGGTTTTTCGTTTATGGTTGCTGTATTATGCACAACTCAATTAGGACTGCTATTGTTTTGCCAAGACAGCTCGCAGCGTTGCAGCGTACCAGCAAAGAATTGCATCCTTCTTTCTCATAGCTTTGCGTTCTTTGCGGCTTGGCGCGAGGTCTTCATGAAAAAAGGAGAATGTCTGTGGAAATTGAAGCAAAATACCGTGTTGATGATGCCAATGCCCATATTTTCGCTGTGCTGCCCACGCTAACCACGCTTGGGCGCTACAGCTTGCGGGCCCATGAGCATGTTGCACATCAGCGCAATATCTACTATGATACACCTAATGGGCGTGTGTGTGCTGCTCAGCATGGTTTGCGTATCCGTCATGTCAATGGCCACTCTATTGCAACCCTAAAAGGCCCCAACCAAGTCACTAATGGGCTACACCAACGAGCCGAATGGGAGATAGAGACCGACAACCCCGACCCGGCAACATGGCCCCCCGGTGAAGCACGCGAGTATGCGCTTGCATTGCTAGGCGATGCGCCGTTACACCCTATAGTCACCATCTACACCAACCGGCGACAGATTATTGCTACCAATGATGACCAAGATGTAGCCGAATGTAGCCTCGATGAGGGCTACTTCGAGGCTGCTGGCCGCACCCAGCGTTTTCGAGAGCTAGAAATTGAGCTTTTGCCAGATGGCACGCATGCCGACATTGATGTGCTGACAACAGCGCTCAAAGAATATGTTTCCCTCATTCCAGAGAATCGCTCAAAACTTCAACGAGCGATGAGCCTTTTGACGAATGACGAATGATGCATGATGCATGATGCATAACCAAAACAAGGAGGTATAAATTATGACAACTGAGACACTGTTTGCTCAGTACAACGTTCCGATTGCCCACACGCGCCATGTTGCAGACATGGCTTTGCAACTCTTTGATAGCCTGCAACCCGTGCATGGCTTGCCCAACAAAGTACGTGACCTGATGGAAGTTGGCGCTTTGCTGCACGATGTTGCTGTTGTGACAGACCCCGATAAGCACAATATCGTTGGGCGCGATATTGTGTTGCGTTCAGACCTGGCCGGACTAGATGAGGACAAGCGGGCTATTGTGGCCTGCATGGTTGCATTCCATCGCAAAAAAGTGCGCCCAGATAGTGAACCCGCCTACCTGCGCCTAAGCAAAAAAGACCGTGCTACCGCGCTCTCACTTGCAGCATTGCTGCGCATTGCCGATGGGTTGGATTATTGCCATACCCAACAAACGCGCATCACCAACTGTGCTGTTGGCAAAAAAGAGATAACGTTCTCAATTGATGGCCCCCGTGCTGATGAAGATGGGGCGCGTGCAATGAAAAAAGCTGACTTGTGGAATAATGTGTTTGAGAGCCAGTTGTGTGTTGTGTCAGCACCCAATAATGTTGCTGATACAGCGCCCAATGTGCCAGACACACCATCGGCGAAAGACACTGCACCCGAAGCCAAACTGCCATTGAATGGCAACGGCAATGGTTTCGCATCGGTAGACCATGAACAAGCGCCGCAAACGTATCAAGAATGGCTCGCCGGGCATCGTTGGGCATCTATCACTACGCTGCATGTAGATGAGCATACCCTGACGGAGATGGGGCGTAGCCTGATGCGGCAGAATTTGCGCAAATTGCTTGATTGCGAGCGTGATGCACGCAAAGATAGCGACATAGAAGCCGTGCATCAAATGCGAATAGCAACACGCCGTCTGCGGGCTATGCTGCCGGTTATGGAAGAGGTAGCGCCGGTTGAGAAGTGCCGCTTTTTCCGCAAGGCTATCCGCAAAACGGCAAGGGCATTGGCCGAAGTGCGTGACTTTGATGTGTTTCAAGAAGATATTGCTACCTATATGAAAAGCTTGCCAGAGGAGCAACAGCATGGCATGGCTCCACTTGTCAATACGCTCAAGCACGACCGTGCTGTTGCACGCAAACGTATGCTGGTTGCCCTTGACTCGCAAGCCTACATCACATTCAAGCGCGAATTTTCAGCCTTTATGACAGATAACGCTGAGCAGTGGAACAAGTATTTGCGTGTGCAAGACTTGGCTGGCAGCGCTATCTGGCGACGCTATGAGTTGCTGCGGGCGTATGAAACATGGCTTGACATGCGTGTGCCCACCAACAATAATATAGAGGACCTACACACCATGCGCATATCGGGCAAACGGTTGCGCTATATGCTCGAGCTTTTTGGCGACAAGTCGTCCGTATGGTTTGCGCCTGTCTATGAACCACTGGTACAATTGCAGAACTGTCTTGGTATATTGCAAGATGTCGCGGTAGCCAAGGCCTATGTTGCCATGCTCGAAGTGGAAAAAGCGCATGAACGGGCTGCGCTGGATGACTATGTTGCCAGTCGTGATGCCGAACATGCACTGCAACTTGAGAAATTGCCCAATCTATGGGAAAATATTGCCAGTGACACCTATTGTCGCAACCTGTTTGAGTTGATTTTGGCATTGTAAGTGTAGCACCGGCATCCTGCCGGGCTCCGGCTAGAAGCCGGTGCTCCCTATGGCCGGACTCCGGCTAGAAGCCGGTGCTACTTTAAGATAATAGAAAAATGAACAAAAAAACAACCCTTACCCTTATATGCCTATTGTGTATAGGCTTGGCGTCTCACATACCTGCTCCCGTGCAGGCTATACAACAAAACGGCTATGCAGATGAAGCATTCCACAGCTTATGGATGCGTACAGACCAGCCGGTAGCCGATGGTACCGTCAATCGCTCATGGCTGTGGGGCGAGCGCCCCGGTGAACAACGCTATGAGCAATACCATGGCGTGGCAGGCAATGCACGCCTTGTACAATATTTCGACAAAGGGCGCATGGAAATAACCAACCCCTCCGACGACCGCGCATCGTCGTGGTTTGTCACCTGTGGCCCGCTCGTTGTTGAAATGGTCAGCGGGCGCATACGCATTGGCAAACATGACATTGACACGCGCAATCCCGCTACCATCCCCATTGCCGGCGACCCGACCAACAATGCTGCCCCAACCTACGCCATGATCGGGCCCATCACAACTATCAACGGAGGAGACAATCGCGCCCCCGCGCAGATAGGCAACCGCGTAGATGCAACCTATGGCACAGACGGCATCGGGAACCAACCCGATTTAGCATTGCCAGAAACCGAAATCGTATTCTATGAAGAAACAACCGGGCATAACATACCACGTGTTTTTCACAACATGCTCCAATCTACCGGCTTAGTTATTGAGCACGGGCAACTGGTACATGGGCAAGTGTTTGATGCTGTGTTCACCTTTGGCTACCCTATTACCGAGCCATATTGGATAGAGGCACACATTGGTGGCAAACCCACAACAGTGCTCTTCCAAGCCTTTGAACGCCGTATACTCACCTACACCCCATCGAACAAGGACCCATGGAAGATACAAGTCAGCAACATTGGGCAGCACTACTTGCACTGGCGCTATGGGCACACATTGCGCTATGCACAACCGCCGATTGCTGAGGGCATTCGTACCTACGATTCTACCATAGATATACCCACCTATGGCTATCAGCAAGCACTTGTGCCAACGACACCAGAAGACCCGGTTTATCCCTACTCACGCCTTGACACAGCACAGGTTGCAGCACCGCAGATACGCACCTATCGCACCATCGTGGTAGAAAACCAATTCCTCACGCTCACATTTCTGCCCGAGCTTGGTGGGCGGCTCTACAAAGCGGTGCAAAAGGCTACGGGCAACAACATCTTCTACCAAAACCCTGTTGTGAAACCAAGTCCGTTTGGGCAACGTGGTTGGTGGCTTGGTCCGGGCGGGCTTGAATGGGCCGCACCCACTGAGGAGCATGGCTATATGGAACATATGCCGTGGGATGTCGCTATCACCCCAATAGAGCAAGGGCAGGGTGTGACTGTACAAAACACCATCAGCGAACAACAAACCGGTGTGCATGTGGCAGGTAGCGTATCGTTGCGGGCCGGAGAAGGGCGCTTTCATGTCACCATGCAGGCTATCAACGACACTGATGCATCCCCACCATGGCAAATGTGGACCAATGCAGTATTGGCACCCGGCGCGTCAAACACCATTGGCCCCGATTTCCATTTCGTAGCCCCAACTGATACCATGATTGTGCATGCAACACAAGATGAGGGCTTGCCCGCAGCCGGCGAAACAATGCCATGGCCCATGGTAGGTGGGCGTGATATGCGCTATCCCAAGAAATGGACCGGCTATGTGGGTGCATTCACCAATGGTCCGGTGCCTTTCCTCGGCATGTACGATACGCAGCAGGATGAGGGAGCCGCCATTGTGCATGGTGCTGATACGCCGGGTGCAAAGGTCTTTGGCTTCAGTGAGAACTTTGATTCGTCATTGTACACCGACGATGGTAGCCAATATATTGAGCTATGGAGCGGTGCGCAAACAACATTCTGGGATTATCCACCGCTTGCGGCCGGAGCTACACGCACCATCAACACAGACTGGTTGCCGCTGTGGGGCATTGGCGACCTGATGACGGCCACCGTAGATGGCGCATTGGGCTTGACACAGCGCCCGGATGGTGGCACGACAGTGGGCATTGCAACGGCACGGGTCATCAACGATGCAGTGGTTGTCGTGCGCGTGGATGGGCAAGAAGTTTTCCGCACAGCACCAGTAGAGCTGCGCCCCGACCTGCCGCTCTCCATTGACCTACCTATGGCAGTAGTGTCCGGTAGTCACGTGCAGGTTGAGGCCGGCGGGGTGGTGTGGGGTGGTGTGGTCTGACTTTTTTACGTTTTATCCTCTGCATACTCTCCTACCCATGAAAGATTTCGATCCGCCACCACCACTACCTGCTCATACACATCGTATAGGCTCAGCGTTGCTTCAATAGACACAATTGGTAGTGATGCATCCATACCGATAGCCTCCGACAAAACCCACTCATTGTTTGCTTGACGAGTAAAGCGTTCAATGTGATAGGCATTTTGAGCAACCAAGATATACTCACGCAATGTCTCAATAGTGCGGTAGTGCTGAAACTTCATACCACGGTCGTAGCGTTCAGTAGATGGGGAAAGAATCTCTATCAAAACCGTGGGATTGGTGAGAGTATCCCGCTTTTTGGTGTCTGTAAACAGCGATTGCCCGCAGACAACCGTAAAATCGGGGTAGGTGTAGAGATCAGTAGCGACCACCTTCATGCGCATATCACTTGGATAAGCACGGCATGAGCGGCCACGGAGATGCCGATGCAAGAATGCAGCAATATTCATTGCAATCAAATTGTGCGACTCGCTTGCCCCGGCCATCGCATAGCAATGGCCTGCGTAATATTCATGTTTCGTCTTGCCTCTACGTTCACGTTGCAAATATGCTTCTTCTGTCATAAAGTGCTTTGGTTGTGCCATAATTTCCCCCTTTCAGGTTCTTTTAGACTAAATCTCATCACAGGAAATAAAGCAAAGGCGTTGCGTGTAATGGCTCAATCGCTCAATCGCTCTACCACGTCTAAACTCACTGTTGCGAGCCGCTCCACGAGCCTCACCGTCTCCACACTCACCGTGACAACCCGCCCAACCAGCCGCACAATATACTCCGGCTCATCCTCGCGGTTTGGGTCGCTCTCAATGCCACTACGCTTGTCAATCTTCACCTGATATTGGTCAACCACCCATTCCAACGCCGAGCGGTTGCCAAGGCGATAGTCAAAACATTGTGCCGGTATACCAGAGAGTGTCAGCGCGTCGTTGACAACAAGAGCCGTCTTGTCGCGTGTAAGTTTCATCTTTTCCACACGCCAGGTCCATACCACATCACGGTTTTCCATTGTTTGTAGTGGGTACTCCGCCGCCGCTTCATAGTGCAGATGCAAATCCGCCAAACGCTTGCCTATATCTACCAAGTTCTGGAAGGTAGCACTATCGCCGAGCATGGGGATACGTGGCAATTCACGGTACAGGTTTTTGGCATAGCGCTCACGATAGTCGGGGTGATGCAGCACAGCATACGTATAGAAGAAAATATCCCACTTGCTTATGCTGGTATCATAGTGTGTTTGGAATTGCTCCAATGCCCAGTCGGTGATGTTTTCTGTGCGATTGCTACCGTCTTCGTCATAGGTGTAGAAGGGGAAGCATTGTGACCCTCCTTGAGGCAACATGTCAGCAATAACATTTGATACTAATGCAAACATTGGCCATTCACTGCCTACTTTTAACCAAATAATAACATTCTCGTTTTCACACTCTGGTGTAGGGAAAATAATAGAGAACATTCCTGGAGTATGTGTCATAATACTATCATAGTATATGTACTGATGTGTGAAGGGACGATAAAGAGAATGACGAATATTTGTATAGGTGAACGTCGTTTCTTTTTCACGTCTAAAACACTGTTTAAGTTTACTACTCCACTTTATCTGTGTTTCGTCTGACACAACAAAATCATCTATATCTGATGGTTTCCCGGCCCGTTGCCAACGTGACAGTTCAGCGTTGTAGGTTTCTATCATGCTACTGGCTTTTTGGGCAAGACTGTCTGTGTGAAAATCATACATCCAGCTATCACGACTGGTGCCAGCACCTATAGAATACAAATGAAAGATGGTACTTTTACTGCCAGATTTCTGAGCCTTTGCTTCTTTCGTTCCAATCGGCAGAAACGTGTCAAATTCAGCATGTAATTCATGGGTGAGCCATGTCTGTTTGGCATCGGGGTGTAAGGTTTCCCATGGCGCATTGTGTACATTTCCTGTATCTGCCAAAAAGAGGAGTTTTTGCTCTTTGCGCCAGTCTTCTGGCACGCGGTGATAGAAGAGTTTTTTCTCGTCTGTACCACTTTTGCGCACAAGCAAGGTGATACCAACGCCCACCTGAATGCCAAACACATTATGGGTCGTGCCTGAAAGCTTGGGATTTTGGCGTACATTGCCGTGCAAATCTATATGGTAAATATGCGTGAAGTCTTGGAGTAGGTGCTTACGCATACCGTCAAACGCTAGTTGAGAAACAAAGGAGTTGTTCGTTACAAAGCAAATAACCCCGTCTCGGTCTTCAAGCCTATTGACAGCCCACCGAAAGAACTTGACATACATATCACTCAAGGCATTGCGATTTGTTGCTTTCGAGTCTTTTGCATAGCTACGCCTAATTTGATCGTCAATTGTTGGGTACTGACGGTTCTTGTTGTTGTCGTTTTCGTTGAGTTGCCCAACGTTGTAGGGCGGGTTGCCGATGATGACCATAATGTTGGCTTCCTTTTGCCGTTCAATACGCTCGGTGTTTTTATCGGTGAAAAAATCCGTTTGCTGTGCATCCGCCAAGTCAAGCGTATCTACAAAACACATCCCGTCAAACGCACGATATTCCCCGGCTAGTTCATAATAGGCGTGTTCTATGTTGAGTGAGGCAATGTAATAGGGTAGGAGCATCACCTCGTTGCAAAACAACTCCTGTTCATACTTATAGCGCAACGTCATCCGGCTGATGCGCCGTAGGATATTCACCATAAAGTTGCCGGTGCCAACGCATGGGTCAAGAATACACACCCCTTTGCTTGATAGGGACAACCCAAATTCGCGTTGCAATACTACGTCTACGCTGGCACACATGAAGTCTACAATTTCTTGGGGGGTGTAGACAATGCCATACGTATCAGCTTGCTTGTGCGAAAAGCCCTGAAAGAAGCGCTCATACACGGTGTTGAGAAACCCTTGCTTCTCTGCAAAGTTGGTAATAGTGTTGGCAGCATCTTCTATCGTGCGGTAGAAATAATCCAATTCCCGCAGAAACACTTGCCGGCTGAAAGCACGACTGGTCAATGCTTGGATGACTTTTTCTATTTCGGCAGCAATGACATTGCGATAGACAAAATCGGGATTGTCAAAGATGGTGCGAAAGAGGCGCTCGGTGAGAAGATGTTGCACGAGCATTTCCTTCACAGCGTCCCTGCTCAGGTTGGGGTTGAGTGTTTGCTTGCACAGGCTATAGAAAGATTCAAAGGCAGTGGCAAAACCCTTGTTTTTCTTCTGTTCCTCTTGCGTGATATGTTCCAGCAATGCTGTTGCCAGTTCGGGTATGCGTTCTTGAAACTTGGTGACGGCGGTATGGAACTCGTCTATTTGCGGTTGCGTGTGCTCCAACAAGCGAGTGAGCAAGTCAGCCAGTTCCGTCGGGTCCGCTAGGGATACTTTGATAACACGCTGGTCATTCTGGTAGAGTACGCCATGGCGCGTGTCTTCAAAGATGGTGTTGAGAAGGGGGTAGCCGATAGCGATTTTCTTTTTGATTTCGCTCTCTAGGTCATCGCTGCTGTCTTTTGCTTCCCAGTAGCCACGCGGGATACGAAAACTATCAAGCAATGCACCATCAATGCGTTTGCGGCTAGGCAGGGCATATTGCTGGATGAGCGTCCATTGCTGTTGTTTGGCGACGGTTTCAAGGAGCGTAGCAAAACCTTGGCTCACTGCGCCTTCATGCATTATGCCTTGTTGCGTGTAGGCTTCCATCTCTGCGTAGTAGGCTTTGATAGCCTTATGAGTTGGTTTGATTTCCATATATCCGATACTCCTATGTGCAAATGTTTGGGATAGTATAACACGTTTTCGTGAAGATGGTGTGAGGGGCGTGGTGCGAGAGCATTTGACATCAGATCATTGCTCAATTATAGTAACGCAACAGTATCATTGTTGTGTTTTGTCAACTGTGAGGTATCATTATGGCTACAGCTTCGTATGCGTTTTGGAATAACAAAGGAGGCGTTGGCAAAAGTTTCTTGTCCTTTGTTGCGGCGACAGAATATGCCTACATGTACCCCTCTACAGATGTGTACGTTATTGACCTTTGCCCACAAGCAAAGGTATCTGAGATGTTGTTGCGAAGTTCTGCTCTTTTCTCTAAAAATGGCAATGCCAAAAGGAAGTATGCTGTTGATTTGGGTGATATTCCTATTCATAAACTGATGCACAAAAAGCCACGTGCTACTATAGCAGGGTATATAGAAGCACGTCTAAATTCTCCTTTTCGCATGATAGAAGATGTATCTCCCTATGTATGCCGACCTAGAGATTTTAATAAAAATGTACCAAAAAACGTGGTATTAGTTTGTGGAGATAATCTGCTCGAGATACTATCAGAGGCTATCCGACAAACTTCTCAATTGTCCATTCCAGTAGATTCTTGGAAACAGGTGTTGCTATGGGTAAAGGATTTAACCAATGCGTTACGTCAGAGTAGTGGCAATAGAGATACGCTCTTTATTATAGACTGTAATCCAAGCTTTGCTATCTATACGCAGTTAGCACTTTTGGCAGCAGATAATATTATTGTTCCGTTTACGGCTGATGATAGCTCACGCCGTGGTATTGAAAATGTGGTGGCATTGCTCTATGGGCATAGTTCAAGTGATCCACAAGTCAAAGCATATGCTAACATAAATTTTGTGAAACGAGCAAGGGAAGAGCATGTTGATATACCCAAATTACACACGTTTGTGAGTAATCGTGTGACGCTTTACGAAGGTAAACCAAGCACAGCGTATGAGGCTATGATGCCATCCATAAAGAAGACTGTGGATGATTTATACACACAACATCCTCTTATCTATGCACGACGGGGAAAACCCAGTAGTAACTTTATCGTCATACCTGATTATCATGATGCGAGTGTTGTCATGGCAACAACTGGCACGCCGCTACACAAACTCCCTCCCAAAATAAAGACCATTCGGGGTACACGAGTGCAACTCAACCCTGAGTCACTTGACCAGTATCGCCAAGCAATAGGAAAGTTTGTGTGTTGTCTCTAGGAATCTATTGGTAATACCCGTGTTTTTCCTTGTTGCAATACTAGCCCTGCCGCTCATCCTCTACATCCCTGGGTTGCTCATAAGCCGCGCCGTGACGGGGGCACTCCCCGACGACGCGCTTGAACTACACTACGAACGTGTGGTTATCAGCACCCTGCTGAGCGGGTGGCTGGCCCTCACCCTAGCCGAGTTTGGGCTATTTTCCCTGTGGCTACACCTTGTCGTGTTGCTACTCGTATGTGGGGTAGTGCTCCAGCGGCTTATCGCAACGCATGGGCATGCCGCCATCCGCATTGCCCTGCCCCTCGTCCCGCGCCCCGCGCCCATCACCCCGCGCATGTGGCACTTCCCACTAATCGGGCTTATCGCGCTGTGGCTTGTATTGCCACCGTTTGAGGTCGTGCTTGGCGTGCGCGATGCCGGCGTCTATGCCAACACCGGCTTTGCCATTGCCCGCACTGGCCGCCTTGTGCAACACGATGAGTTGGTAGCCGAGCTTGGGCAGGCAGCCGAATCGAACGATGCAGATGTGCGCGAACCGGCAAAGCAAGCTATGTCAAACTTCCTTGGCGTGCAGCATCCAGAGCGCTTTATCGCCACGCGCATGCGGGCAGCAGGCTTCTTTATCAACGAAGGCGATGCCCCACGCGGGCGCGTTGTAGGGCAAGGCTTGCACCTATTGCCCGCATGGATAGCCTTGCTCACCAGCATCCTTGGCGTATATGGCGGGCTATGGGCACCGGGTCTCATGGGTGTGCTCGGCGCATGGAGCGTGGGCATGCTAGGGCGTCGTCTAGCAGGGCATACCGTCGGTGCCTTGGCTTTCCTCTTCCTTGCACTCAACAGCGTGCAGGTATGGTTTTCGCGCTACTCCACATCCGAAACCACAACCCAATTTCTCGCCTTCGCCGGTCTCTACTGCTTTGCCAAATTTCAAGCCTGCAATAACGACACCTCTTTGCACTCCTCTGTGTCCTCTGTGTCCTCTGTGGTACAAAAAACCTCTGCACCCCCTGTGATGCAACAGAATCGTGCTATCTTCTACGCCATACTTGCCGGCCTAGCGTTCGGGCAACTAGCCCTCACACGCATTGACTTCTTCCTCGTCGTCGGCCCCGTGTTGCTCTATCTGCTCTACTGTTGGGTAGCGCATCGCTGGAGCAGGGGGCATACCGCGCTGAGTGTGGCCCTTGGCACAATGCTACTCCATGCCGGGTTGCATATCATCTTCATTGCGCGAGCATACTTTTTTGACACTGCCTATGCTCGCCTACAAGATTATGCCATCACAGCCCATCTAGCACTACCCTTCATCACACCCCTACTGCGCGAAGTCTACCATACCCGCTCTGGCAGCACCTTCAAAGACCCCATGAGTCTCTGGCGTGAACTAGCTATGGTAGCCATGGGCTTCGGCGCATTGCTGGCCCTCTGGCGCTGGCCCAAACCATTGCATAGCCTAACAGCGTTCATGCAACGCTGGCACACACCCTTGACTGCCATTGCCGCCATTGGTGTTCTTGCCCTAGGTGGGCATGCCTACCTCATACGCCCACAGATTATCACCCCAGATATGCTGGCCGCGCTCCCCACATGCCTCAACCCACGCAACTGGAACGCAGCAGACGGCCCATGTTTGCAACTGCAAGGCTATGTTGGTGCTCCCATTACCATACCGGAGCCACAATCTGCCATTGCCGCCGAACAGGTGAAGCAAGAAGATACAGAACACTACTATCGCGCCGGGCTACAAGCATTGGTAAGCCATATGGGGAAAGACCATCCACGCTACGACGAAGCGCTTGCCTACAGGCAGCAATTGCTAGAGCTTGTCGCCCAAACGCAGCAACAGGAAGAAACACCAACACCAGAACTGCAACAAACCCGTGCCGATATTATGGCACACTTAGATGACCTCTCCTATGAGGTCATAGACGTTTCATTTGATGAACTATGCGCGTTAAACATCCGCACCCCTAAGCAAGATGCCAAGTATGTTATTCCCAAAGCCAATTTAGTGCGCATCGGTTGGTATGTGCTGCCGCTTGGTGTTGTGCTTGGCTTGCTTGGTTTTGCGCTGTGGTGGTGGGATAATCTCAACCGTGCCTCGTGGCTATTTCTCGTCGTTGGGTTGCTCGGCACATTCTTCTATGTGCGCCAAACCTATGGCACGAGTGACCAAACCTATATCTACATTTTGCGCCGCTTTGTAGCGATAACCTACCCAACATTGAGCTTGGGCATAGCCTATGCGCTATGGCGCATTGCAGGGCAAAAGTCGTACATCCGTGTTGGTATATCGTGGGCGTTGGCAGTGCTCATGGTTGCCTTTTTCGTGTGGACAGGCCGCCCAATCTATCGCCATACCGAATATAACGGGGCTGTGCATCAGCTTGCAGACCTAGCCAACTCTGTTGATGCTGATGATGTGTTGCTCTTTCGAGGGGGCGCACCAACAGCCGGGCAATTCCGTGATGTGCCGGACTTGGTGACAACGCCGCTGCATTTTCTCTATGGGCTTGATGCGCTCACAGTGAAGAGTAGCGAACCGGGGCGCTATGCGGCTATGCTGGCCGAGCAAGTGCGCCATTGGCAAGAGAGCGGGCGAGGAGTATATCTTGTCTTGAGTGCCAGCGGGGGCGATTTTTTGCTACCCGGCTTTACGCTGCACCCTATAGGGCATTTCACGCTCGATTTGCCAGAGTTTGAGCAACTTTCTAACCAAAAGCCGCACAATGTAGCATCGTTGACACTGCCATTTGCGCTCTACCGATTGGATGATGCACACAGTGAGCAACTTGTAGCAACTGACGAACCTAATCAAAGCAATACTCCCCCAACGGCTCAGTTTGTAGCGAATGATTTTGCTGCTCAGGTACAGGGGTTCTATCTTGCCGAAGGGTACGATAGCCAAGGGGTTTGTCGGCAAGAGGGCGGATGCTATGCGTGGACTGATGGCCATGCATTGCTGCGTTTGCCATTGCCGGATGGTGCTGATACATCTCGCACACAGGTGAGTATCCAAATGGCGGGCGGGCAGCGTCCTTCGCATATGGGTGATGCGCAGGTGTGCCTATCGTTTTTGCCCGAAAACGCGCCATGGCCGACCACGACAGGGGATTTTACGCCTCTCGACTGCGTGACGCTGAGCAATGAGGCGAAACCCTACACGTTCACGCTAGATGATACGGGTATGCTGCCATCTGCTGCCACAAGCAATGTATTGCTGCGGCTTGAGAGCGATACGTGGGTGCCGGATGAGGAAGACTTACGTCAGCATGATCAGCGCCGCGTTGGGGTGCAGTTCTTTGTTGTGCAATTGCAAATGCAATAAGTTCGTAGGCTATAGTTGATACACCACTACATCTGTGCTATGATGACATGTGTGAATTGAAACACAGAAAGGGACACCCATGCGTGAATTTAATACCTCTGGCCCGTGCAACCCAGCCTTGCACTACACCGTCATGCGCGAGGCACTCATCGCCAAGGGCAAAGAAAAGGTCAACAAAGGGCGCTATATCACCCTGTTCGCCCCCCGGCAGTCTGGCAAAACCACCTATTTTCAATTATTGCCGGACGAGCTGAAGGATGACTATGTGCCCATATTGATGGCAAGCGCATCTACACACACATCATTTTGACGCATTTTGAGCGCCCAAGCAGGATAGGGATGAGGGATGAGGTTACAGGGCATAGGGATGCGGGCATAGGGGATGGGTGTTGCTGAGTTCCAGACTTCCGAAGTCTTAGAGACTTTGGAAGTCTGACAACCTAACGTCTTAGCGCCTTTGCGTCCCTAGATGGCTTTGCAAAGGGGCAGGCTAGAAGCCTAGCCTACCACATGTTCCTATTCCGGCTGCAACGTCATCGTATAGCGTTCGGTTCCTTCGCCGTCAAGCACACGGAAGGTGAGTGCGCCATCATCCGCTACCGCTACATGCCCAAAGTTGAACAAATCGCCGGCGAATGTGCCTTCAGCATAGAGCACCGTCGGGTTGAATGTTGGGTCTGGCTGTTCGGGCGGAGCCAGTGGCAACGAGCTCATAGGGCTAGAGCCAAACTCATAGAAATCTGGCATACCGTTGTGGTCCGGATCGTAGCTGAGCGCATAGGGCCAGTGTGTATCACCAGCCAAGAATACCACATTTTTCACATTATTCTGTTTTATGTAAAACAGAAGTGACATCAGTTCGGTTTCATAGCCGGAGCGTTCCGTATAGTTAGCCCAGCTATCACGTCCATCCACCTCGGGCTGCGGAAACCCAGTTGGGTAGGAAAGCGGCACACTCGTAACAATAAACTTCCACGTTGCATCCGATGCAGCCAACCCTTGCTGTAGCCACGCAAACTGCTCCTCGCCGAGCATCGTCTTTGGCTCAAGCGTGCGCGGGTTCGGGTCCCAGTTTACATTTGGGTCGCGGTACGAGCGCGTATCTAAAATAAAGAAATCGGCATGCTGCCCATAGGAAACCTGACGATAGATACGGTGTACATCGGTTACTGTGCCAGTGAGTGGCCAGTATTCAAAGTAGGCTTGGATGCCATCTTCAAACAATTCTGGGTTGATGGATTGAAGGTCTGGACCGCTGAAGTCATTGAGCACCTCATGATCATCCCATGTGACATACACAGGTGTTTGGGCTAAGAATGATGCATAGTGCGTATCTTCCAAATGATAGCGATAGCGCGTGCGGAAGCCTCCCAACTCAGTGTAGGGACCTTCAGCGCCCGGAACATTGCCCGGCCCACCACAGGCCGTATCAACATAGACGCTGTCACCCGTAAGCAAAAAGAAGTCCGGGTCTTGATTGGACATCGTTTCAAAGATAGTCCAGCCAGTATCTGGATTGCGGCAGTAGCCCTGCCCACCGACACAAGCCCCAAACAGAAAGTCGAAGCTGGCTAGTTCATCGGTACTAGGGGCAGTGAGAAATTGCCCACTGACCGGCGGACTGGTAACATTCCCTACAGTCAGCGTTACTGTATAATAATATTCATGGGTTGGCTTGAGGTCTTGCACCCGCACCTTGCCGGTGAAGTCAGTCGCCGCATCTATGAGCACGCTAGCAGATTGGACCGTTTCGGTAAACATCTCGGTTTCAGCTAGATAAAACGTCAGCATACCAGACATACTGCCACGGGCCCATAGCACAGCCGATGCGTCACGCACCTCACCGCTGATGGGGCCATGTGTCACAACGGGTGGCTCACTCGGCACGATGAACACCGTAGGGCTAACTGTTTCAGTGGGAAATGTTGTAGTTTCTGCACCGGTGGTCGTTGGGCTAACCACATCCGTCGTGGTTATAGCTTCTGTTGTCGTTGGGCTAACTACATCCGTCGTGGTTATAACTTCCGTTGTCGTTGGGCTAACCACATCCGTCGTAGTGGTTGTGGTCATTGTGTCAGGTGTAGGCTCTGTCGTTGCATTTGGTGTGGGCGTTCGGCGCGAACGGGGTGTTCTGGTTGGCCGTGTAGTTGGTTCTTCCTCTTCATCAACTAGCGAAGTTTCCTCTTCATCAGCCATCGTGTCGTCGTCTTCAGCATCTTCTGTGTCATCAGCAGCATCAGGGGTTTCTGTTGCTTGCTGCAACCTGACACCAACCATGGGTGCTGCACTACCGGCCGTCATACTTGCACAAGCACCTATCGTTAGCAGCAATACACAGACTAACATACCCCGTAACACACGCCGAACTATGGTTTGAACCTGTAGATCTTTCATTGAACCGTTTCCTCCTTTGGATAGTGGTGCCTTTTACATATAGTAGGCACCATAAACGAAAACCATACTGCTTGGGTGCCTGCAACACCAAGTGATAGTGATTGTTGAGCGTATCGAAAGACAGGCACCAACCGGAAGGCTCAAAGCTCCCATGCTTGCTGCAAACCCCGCAACAAATCCGCACCGGCATAGTAATTGCGACAAAACTGTAGAGCAATAGACAGTTTATCGCGCACAAGAGCTAGCGTCTTTGTACGATGTTTTGCGTCTATCAATTGCCGCGACTCCAAAAACTCCATCCATGCAGGTATCGTTTGGAACAGCGCAATTATCCGATAGAGATGTTGTGGCGTCGTACCATCTTGGAAGTCCATAGTAAATTGTACTGGCATATATGCATCTGGAGACAGTATATCTTGTGGCTTGCGCGGCACGAATACCGTATGTTGGTATTCCTGAGACTTTTTCAACATGTGCTGCATACTGCGCCTCTTCGCATTGTGACGCGATTCAATATAGTGCTGAAAGCCAGTGCGTACCATCTCACCATACATATACTGGATGGTTTTTTCTTTGCGTAGAAACCATTCAAACTCAAGTGTCAGAAGCTCTAAGTTATCACGTATATCATCGCCGAGCGCTATGCCATCTTCATTATCTTTTGCCGCCGCGTCATCCTCCTCAGTCAAAACAAAATCATCAATGCTCCAACTGGGTGCCATCTTGCCCGTAAGAATTTCGATCTTTTCTGGATCGGCTTCTTGGATAGGAGGCGACGATAACGCACGCTCATCGCCTTCAAATAGGCGTTCAAGGCTCGTACTCAATGCATATGAGTTAGCCATGGTCTTGAAGTTCTGCACAGAATAGTCATTGAGCTGTGTCTCTTTGGCTTCCACCGAATCTTCAATAAGCACCCATGCCATCTGCACAATATTGTTGACCGTGTCAGCCATGCCATAATAGATGAGCTGGTCGGTGAAAAAGCTGAAAAGTTTTGGGGCATGTTCGGCTATTGAAGCCAGTTCAGGCACCATATCTGGTATACCATCGCGGTTGTTGGTTGCCAAGGCAGTGGTGAGGCGCATACACGCATACTGATGATAATTGGCACTGTAGGCAACCGTAAACGTTCGTTCCAATAGGCACAGCAACTCTTCAAAGCGGGCATGGCCATTGTGCCGAAAACTTTGCTCATGGAGCACCGTGAGCATAGCATATGCCGTTTCGTGGTCCGCACCTACTTCATTGAGTGTGTTGAGGAAAAAGTGTACCTGTTGCTCATAATCCCGCAGGTGTTGAAATTCTTTCAGCCTACTTTTCAGTGCTTCTTTGTAGAGGGCTGATTCTTTTGATACCCGCTCAGTAAGGTTTTGGCCTTGTGGCACACCACGCCCCTTTGCGCGTGTTGTGTTGTCGGTATCAGTCCGTTGCTTCCTATCGCTTGCTGGCCTGTGGGCCTTGTTCTTTTTTGCCATACCCAAGCGTTGTACAGCAGCACGACCTCCTATTGCACCGGGTGCAGAGAGGGCTTTTGTGTTTCTCTTCATGCTTCAATCACCAGAGCATCAAATCTTCCGCATTTGTCATATTATAACAGGAATATGCTCCTATGATTCAACCAACTCCCGTTTCACAATCTTCCCAGTGGCTGTTTTGGGCAACACAGAAAGAAATTCGACAAAACGTGGAACTTTGTAATCTGCCAATCTTTCACGGCAATAATGCAACAGTTCATCTGCGCTAACCTGCTCATCTGGTTTGAGCACCACACATGCTTTCACACGCTCCCCTTGAACCGAGTGCGCCACTCCCACAACGGCTGCCTCAGCAACTGCCGGGTGCCCATAGAGCACTTCCTCTATTTCACGTGGGTATATATTGATACCGCCACGAATAATGACATCCTTCAGGCGGTCTACAATAAAGAAATATCCTTCCTCATCTATATAAGCCAAATCGCCAGTGTGAAACCACCCGCCGCGCATAACAGTAGCTGTCACGTCAGGGCTTTTGTAATAGCCTTTCATAACATTGTGACCACGGATGACAATTTCGCCGACCTCGCCAGGTGGCAGAACATGGTCATTTTCATCTACCACACGCATTTCGACGCCCCACGCCTGTGTACCAATGCTACCCGGCTTGGGCGGGCGCCCCTGATGATTGAACGCAGCGACTGGCGCTGTCTCTGAAAGGCCATACCCCTCTTGAATGGTAATGTTGTATTTTTTGTTGAATGCATGCAGCACGTTCACAGGCATAGCTGCTCCACCAGATATACAGCAACGCAACGCTGAAAGGTCATATGCATGAGCATCAGAGTAACGCAACAAGAGCGCATACATAGAAGGCACACCACAAAAGAATGTCACACTATCGCGTTGCATAATCTCAAGTGTCTTTTTGGGTTCAAAACGTGGTTGCATTGTCACCGTGCCACCACTATACATACATGCATTGAGCATAGCCGTCTGCCCAAATGAATGGAACAGTGGAAGGGCTGCCAAGCCCACATCGTCGGGCGTAATATACGCCACCCGGTCGCCGCATATCATTGCATTGGAAAACATATTGAAATGTGTCAACTCAGCCCCCTTAGAGCGCCCCGTTGTACCACTTGTGTAGAGAATAACAGCCGTATCATCAGGCATAGTCGCCACAGTTTCAAAAACAGGTGGTTGATCTGCCAGCACTTGGTTGAGCGCTAGAGCATTTTGGGGCAGAGATTGTTGCGTACCGGGCATCTGTGCAACAAGAAGCTTTTTCGTCATTTCAGATTGGCACACACCCTCGGATGCCTCTTGGATAACATCATCCCACACAATCAACGCCACTGCCTCACTATCATCCAAGTGATAGATAATTTCATGGCGCTTCAGCAATACATTGAGTGGCACAACCGTAGCGCCAGCCTTGAGAATGCCGTAGTAGCACACGACGAACGATGGAATATTGGGCAGCATCATGGCAACTTTCTGTCCCGGTTGCACACCCAACGCACACAATGCATTCGCCATTTTATTAGCCGCCCCGTTCAACTCACGGTAGCTCAGTCGGTAATCATCTAATATGACAGCCGTCTTGTCGGGAAAACAAGTGAAGCTATGTTCAAGCACAAACGAAAGATTGAGCATACCTCATCTATCCTTTCTTTTTAGCTCGTGTCATGATTATAGCCATCTTATGGCAATACTGCAACCTTGTGCGATAGAAAAGCAATGCCCTTGACGAAATTGTGCCTTCTAGTGTATTCTTAATCAGGTATGTAAAATAGGCACGTATGCCGTGTTAGATGCTTGGATATGCAACAGCAACCGCTCCATACGCACATATACACGCAGATATACATTGTTGTAACCAAGAGCACACCTTTTGCATCTAACCTAGAAGAATGTAGAGAAAAGGCTTCCTATGAATAATGGGCAAGTAGTAGCTCCAGACGGTAATAGTCCAGAAGCAAAAACAGCCCGTGACTATGCACTGGCCGTCATGTTCCAACCGGGTGAACTCGTCTGGCAACTCAACGAAGTGTATGATAGTGTAGCCAACACATGGAATGTTGACGTTGTACGCATGGGGCCCTATGGGCGCTGGATGCGCCAACGATATACATATGATGTGCTACGCGGAGTGATCTATTTCTTTGGCGAACGACCACTAGATGATGCTGAACTAGCTACCATAAAACGAGAAGGTAAAATTGTACAAAAAGGGGATTGGTAAAACAATGACAACACCACCAGAAACCACACAACAGCAATCAGTAGGAGACCGCCGTGCATTGATTTTCGGTGGTGTTGCCATAGTGCTCTTGCTGTTTACCATTGTTGTGCTCAGCCTCGATAGAGGCAACCAAGCAGCATGGGCCACAAAGGACGGCAGTAGCGTGATTGTGCTAGCTCTGCCCGCTTTCGTGGCTGGCTTACTCAGTTTTCTTTCGCCCTGCACCTTGCCCATCTTGCCAGCCTATTTTGCCTTCACCTTTCAGGCCAGCAAACGTACCATTGTATTCATGTCCCTCGCATTCTTTATGGGGTTGGCCACAACCCTCGTCTTACTGGGAGCTAGTGCCACTGCTCTCAGTGGGATAATCTTCAGCAACAAAGACGCATTAACGTTGTGGGGCGGTATTATTGTCATCATTTTCGGTGTCATGAGTCTGCTCGGCAAAGGATTCTCCGGCCCACAAGTGCAAGAGCGCCCGGTTGCCAGCGTGGCCGGCTCATATTTCTATGGCGCAACGTTCGCCTTGGGCTGGACAGCATGCATAGGCCCAATCCTCGGCGCATTGCTAACCCTGCTCGCAGCCAAAGGTGTTGCTGTAGTGCAAGGGGCAGTGCTATCATTCATCTACGCGCTTGGGCTTGGTATGCCACTCATTTTGCTTTCGACATTCTTTAGTCGCCTAGGCCAAGGTTCACCGTTTTGGAAGATTATTCGTGGCAAGGGCTTTGAAGTAAAAATCGGAACTTGGACTCTCCTTTTGCACACAACCAGCATGGCGAGTGGCATCCTGCTCATTATCATGGGAGCTCTGCTCGCTACAGGACAATTGACGGCCATTACAGCTATGGCCCAAGGCAACCCGCTCACCCAATGGTGGATGGATGTTGAGCACCAAGTGACGCAGATGTTTGGTCTTCACTAGGGCGAGTTCTTGCTCATACACTATTCGCAAACTCACCACAAAGAATACAAAGACAGCTCGCAGCATTGCAGCGTACCAGCAAAGCATTGCATGGTCCTTTTTTTATAGCGTTGCGTTCTTTGCGTCTTTGCGCGAGGTCTTCATGAAAAAAGAACCCAAAGGAAATACAACGTATTGTCAGAGCTTAGGCAAAATAATGCCAGTCTGATGCTGATATTTCCCTTTCTTATCGGCGTATGACGTCTCACATTCCTCGTCGCTCTCTAGGAAGAGCACCTGCCCGATGCCTTCATTCGCATAAATCCGCGCTGGCAATGGCGTCGTATTGCTAATTTCTATCGTGACATACCCTTCCCACTCTGGCTCCAAGGGAGTCACATTGACGATTATGCCACAACGCGCATATGTGCTTTTTCCCATTACAATGCAGGATACATTGCGTGGTATGCGGAAAAGTTCCACCGAGCGTGCCAACGCAAACGAATTGGGGGGAATATCGCAATAATCGGCCTGAATATCCACCAGCGAACGGGGGCTAAAATTCTTCGGGTCTACCAACACATTAAACACATTCGTGAACACTTTAAACTCATCCGTCACGCGCATATCATACCCATACGACGAAAGCCCATACGATATAACCCCTTGGCGCACCTGCGTTTCGACAAATGGCTCTATCATTCCATGCTCACGGGCCATTTGCCTTATCCAACGGTCAGATTTAATACTCATTACTGTCCCTCTCTTTTACTCCCCACACCCTGTGTACCCCTCCTGTACTCGCTGTGGTAAAAAATGCTTTGCTGATAGCTCCAAGGGTGCGAACCTGTCTTGAACTACGAAGACACGCATAGAGCCTACTTGCTATGCTCACGTAAACACCTCCAAGCATGCGGGAAAAGACCACTGACGATGTCCCCTACCTTGTGCGCATACGCTTGTATTTCCCGTTGTGCGTGCTCATCGGTCCTAAGACGATAAAAATGATGCCACGCTTGCAAACTTGCGGTAAAAATAAACTGCGTCATCGTGTTGAGACCAAGCAAGGTGCGGGCTTGCTCTTTACATACCCCATACTCGTGTATCATCGTATGATAGATTTCTACCACACGTTTACACGTTTCCCGATACAATTGCAACGCCTCATCGTGGCGCTCAACAGGCTCATCGAGAGAACCTTGCTTTATGCCATTAGAGCCTTTGCGTAGCGTCTCCGGCATCCAATAGCCAAAATCATACTCAACATAGCGCCCAGATATAGAATTGACAGCCGTGCCTACCTTGTGCGTAAACCATTGGCGTTCCACAAAAATAGGGCATGTCACCCGCACCGTCACAAAGGCATGGCGAAAAGGACTCATATGCTCATGCTTCACAAGGTACACCAGCAACCGATAGTCGTTGTCATCAAAAACATCTTTGTGCTTGCCCATGCTCACACGTGCCGCATTGACAATGGTGAGGTCGTCGCCCATATGGTCCACATACTCAACAGGTACTATGCGTGCTTTTTCTATTTCCATAACTCCTCTGTTCATAATAGGTCTGAAAATCTAAGACTGCTTATTATAGTAGCTAAAAAACTATTTGTCACGTCACAGGGTCGTACCATGAACACCCAACAGCAAAAGTATGGGGAACCTATTTTGGGTTTCTGTTTCACAAAAGATGTGTTATCATAGAAGCTATAGCACAAGCACAACTAGCACTTCTCATTGGTTTCATTATTGGATTCCTCGTCTGTGCAATTCTCTGTCGCGGTCTTTATCTAGCCTTACGAATGTGGCTTGTTCAGTTCTTTTACAAACAGTATAACGATGAGGAGAGACACCATTATGAGTAACTCAGTACTTGTCATCATCCTTGGTGCAATCGGAATACCAACCGCCATCTGGTTGATGGTATATGGAGCAATTGACTTGGCGCGAACAATACAACGGGAGGTGCGGGCATTGCACCAAAGGGAATATCAACAGTAGTATGTGTTGATAGAAACGTAGAAATATGGAGTTGCTATCATACGTAGTAGTATAAGACAGCTCCACATTGTTTACAAAAATATTATTTGACAGTCTGCATAATTCAATCTACCATACTCTATATGGAACTCATCGCATACCTTACCGTAGTATTATTTTCCCTAGAAACATGCATAAGGAGGTAGTTTTTCATGGATCGTAGGCTCGTTTTCAGTCACCGGCTCATCCTTTCGGTTGTGTTGCTTGTAGGTATTGTGCTGATGAGCGCATGTGGAGGAGCCGGCAGTAGCATACCTAGTGGGGTTCGTGATAGTGAGCAATCGGCTGAACCAACCCTAACCCCAGAACCAAAACCCATCACGGTGGAAGCCGGCACTGGACTTGAAGACCTAGATAGTTATGTAGTCAACTTTACCATGGATTTTGAGGGTGAAGGTGAAGTCAGTGCAGACCAAAGCGGCACCATGAGTATGGTGTTGCACGCGGACAACATCAACGATAAGACGCGCATGACTGTCAGTGCAAGTGGCGAAGTGTTTGGTACCCTTGGGGAAGGTGTAGCCCCGCCAGAAGCCGACGTATACACGGTTGATGGCACATCATACATTATGGATACAAACACCACTGACAACCCGGAGTGTCAAGTTTCTCCGATCAACTTTATGGAACTCTTCAGCCCCGAAATGGTAGTTGGTGAGCTTATCGGCACACTTGAAGTTTCCACGCTCGTTGCCGAAAATGAAACGGTTAATGGTATTGCGACAGACCACTACACGGTAGACCAAGATGCTGATGTCTTTGCACAAATGGATATGGACCAGATAGATTCGGCGCAGGCTGATGTGTGGGTGGCGCGAGAAGGTGGGTACCTCGTCAAGCTTGATTTGCACATTACCGGCAGCGATTCAAGCGGACAAGCCGGCGCATTCAACATCGTCTATGCCATTGCAGAGGTTGGGCACGTAGACGATATTCAACTCCCTGCTGCGTGCAGAGATGCAGAAAAAATGTCACTGCCTAACCTAGATGATTTGCCTGATTTGGACAACTTGCCATAACCGCTACATATCACATGGTAGAGGCGTAGCATGCTACGTCTCTACGGTATCACTATCTGTGCGTCTCTTTGTCCTCTCTGTGGTAAAAACCTACCGGTGAAAGCCCTATGCTATTCCTCAACGCCACGCACCTTGTTCTTTTTTTCCTTTTTCCCTTTCTCACGCTTGCGTGGCGGAGTTTGCTTGCCACCCAAACAGTGCAACACTGCCTGAAGGTCATCGGGGCGGGCCGTAATGGTTATTTCGTCGCCCATTTGGAGCTGTGTATTACCATGAACCGTCTGCGCTTGCCCATTGCGGCGCAACGTCACAATCAGCACATCGGGCGGCAATTGAAGTTCTGCTACTCTCTTGCCCTCAGACCGTGTTCCCGCACCTATCACCAACTCATAATAGCGTGGCCCCGTTTCGTCCACAGCGTCACTATCACTCCCAAGCAAATTATCCTGCACCAACTCTATCTGGTCGGGCAACGCCAAAATAGAGAGCAAATCTCCACCTCGCAACACCGTATCGCCACGTGGAATAATTGTCACCCCATCGCGGCGTACCGACGTCACAATCGCCTCACTCGGCAACCGAATATCGCGCATCATACGCCCATCGCATCGCCCACCGGGCATAATAGTGACCTCTATCAACTGCGTCTCACCATGTGAACTCAAACGCATCTCATCACGGCGCAACTCCAGCTCATCACGCTTCATAATGCCACGCTGATAGGCCTTAATAATATCGCTACGGCGCACCACCCCAAGCAATTTGCTATGGTCGGATTGATCAACCACTGGCAACCGCCCAACATCGGCCAGCGCAAACTTTTGCAGCGCCGTTGTCAAACTTTGCTCTGGGTAGGCAACAACCAAGTGCTCAACACGAGTGGCTATCTTTTCCACAGAAGTATCCGACGACAGGTCAGAATCGGCTGCTCGGCGCAAATCATTTATTGTCACCATACCAAAGATCCGCCCAGTCAAATCTACTACAGGGAAGCCATGATGATGCGTTCGGTCAAGCAACATACGGAGCTGCCCAATAGTCATCGTATAGGGCACCGTCGTAAAATTCGTTGTCATGGCCTCACCCACGGTAATAAGCTCCATCACATTTACATCGCGCCCAAAGCGCAATTGTATCCCCTTGCGGGCCAGGCGTTCCGTATAGATAGACTCACGGGTTATCGTTTGCGAAACCAACTGGCTGACCACAACACTGGCCATAATAGCCAATATAATGTGATAATCGCCTGTGACTTCAAATAACAACAGCACTGTGGTGATGGGACAACGCACAACAGCCGTGAGCACTGCGCCCATACCTACCAACGCATATGCCGCTGGCGGAGCCGTCATACCCGGAAAAAAAGGCGTAACGATTTGCCCAAACAGAGCGCCAACCATAGCACCCAACACCATAGCGGGTGCAAACGTACCACCCACACGCACCGATCCAATGGTGATAGCCGTCGCAATAAACTTCGCAACGAGTACTATCAGGAGCGAAATCCCCACTGCGCCTTGCCCATGCAAGATGTCATCGGCGGGGTTGTAGCCGCTGCCAAACACACCCGGTAGGTCTATAGCAACCAACCCCACAAGCAAGCCCCCAAAACCAGCCCGCAGCGGGAGCGGCCAATTCAAGCGGTCAAAGAGTGTCTCGCTCAGAAACACTGCCCGAATGAGCAATGCCCCTACAATAGCCGCGACTAACCCAAGCAGCGCATACAAGGGTGTTTCTATCAAGGGGTTCACCAATTCATAGGGTGGCGCAGCAAACGATGGCTGGTCGCCCAAAAACGCTCGCCCAACAATAGAAGCCACTACTGAAGCAAGCACCACGGGCGCAAACAATGTGGTAGAGAAATCGCCCGCTATCACCTCTAGGGCAAAGAACACTCCTGCAATAGGGGCATTGAAAGAGGCAGCAATAGCACTTGCCACACCTGCTATCACCAGTGTATTGATGCGGGTAGCAGAAAGATGCAAGCGAGCACCGATAGAGGACCCAATAACTGCACCTATTTGTACGCTTGGGTCTTCTGGTCCAGCCGAGCCGCCAGAGCCAATCACCAGGCCAGCGGCCGAGGCTTTCGTCAACAATGGCCGAGCCGACAACCGCCCACCATGCAAGGCAACCGACTCCATCACTGCCGAGGTGCCATGGCTATGGTCGTGGCGAGCGCGGAGCCACACAATACTGCCGGCAATGAGCGCCCCTAGCGCTGGTGCCAGTGCCGTATGCACAATAGTAAAGAGATTGGATTGAGGTACATTGTGAAGGTGAAACAACTCCTCAAATTCAAAAAAAAGGAGATGTGTACCCTCTATAAGCCAATGAAAAAGAACAGCGCCCAACCCACTGATAAGCCCTACGATCATCGCTAGGGCAATCAGGATAGTATTTTCGGAAATACGCAGGCGGTCTGTTAGCTTAGAAAGGTGCCCCAAGCGCCAAATAGAGGTTTCATGTTGGTTTTGTGGTGGCATGTTCATGGGGTTATTCTCCTAAGAATACGACTCACAGAGTATTGCTACATCGCATGTGCAACAATCCGAGGTAGAGAGAGCAATAGTAAATGGTCATGGACCATTGTACCATACTGCCCTCACAGCGCAACTTACGAAGGAGCCAACGACTTATGGCTATGAACGTTGCGGATCATTCCCCAAAGACTAACCATCAAGGCAACCGATATAATCATCGCCATAGCAAAAAACGTATCGTGCAAACCAGCTATCTGCGCCGAGATAGGTGCAACAGTAGCCTTGCCTTCAAGTGAATACCCCACATGCGCAGCAACCCGGCTGCTCCACAATGCGCCCATACTCGCGTGTCCCATCGTTTGCCCAAACACACGCGAAATAGAAAGCATGCCCGATACAATGCCCAATTGCCCACGTGGAGCAGCCCCCATAATAGCGCTGTTGTTGGGTGACTGAAAAATGCCTGCCCCCAAACCAATCGGCACATTGTAGAGCACATACACAAACCATGGTGTGTGCTCATCGAGCAACCGTAGCAGCAAGCACCCCGTTATCAGCAGTGTCAACCCTACAGAAACAAGGGCATGTGTACCAATCCGATCTGACAACACGCCGGAAATGGGAGCCGACACCCCAAGCATAACCGGCACAATAGCCATCAGCATCCCAACCTGAAATGTGTTATACCCCTGAATATTTTCAAGGTAGAACGGCATGAGCAAGATAGAGCCAGTGATTGCGACAAAGGTGAGCAACCCCATGAACAACCCTGCGCTCAACTCACGACACTGAAAAAGGGTAAGGTCAATCATGGGTTGGCTTGTTTTCCACTCAATACCAATGAAAATGACCAGAAAAACCACTGCAACTACCAATAGCAAAATGATAGGTGTTGCAAGAAAACCAACCCGTTGCCCTATGGTGAGAGAAAGCAAGAGTGAGACCAGAAATACAAAGAGAGTCAACGCACCCGGATAATCAAACCGTTGGTCCTTGGTTTCGGGCTTGATGTCGGCCAAAAATTTGACTGCGATGAACGTTCCCACAATCCCCACGGGGACATTGACAAAAAATATCCAGTGCCACGAAAAGTTGTATATAAGGATACCGCCTAGTGCCGGACCAGCGATAACCCCAATGGACACAACCGAACCCACAACACCGAGCGCCTTGCCGCGTTCCGATGGAGGAAATGATTCTGTGATGATGGCCGTACCCAAAGCCATCGTCATGGCAGCCCCAACTGCTTGTAACACACGAAACGCAATGAGCCATGCCACATTCCACGACAGGCCGCAGAGTGCCGAACTAACGGTAAAGATAACAATACCGGCAGTATAGATAGACTTCTTGCCTATCATATCTGCCAAGCGCCCCACACTGAGCAGTAGCGTCGTCACAGTGAGCATATACGAAAGTACTACCCACTGTATCGTTGGAAAATCGGTATTCAGTTGACGTACTAGCGTTGGCAACGCAACATTCACAATGCTCGCATCAATCGTTGCAAGGAAGATGCCCATTGCAACAGTTGCCATCGCATACCATTTGCGGCTATAGTCAATATGCTGTTGTTGACTATCGTCAATGTGCTGTTGTTGGCTCATAGCTTCCCACAGCTCGCGCATGGGTCAGAGAAGCCAACACCTTCTTGGCCGCTTTTTGTCCTTGGTGAATACAATCAGGCACACCTACGCCATCAAAGGCGCTCCCTGTCACAACCATGCCTGGTAGCGAGTCACACATCGCATGGATTTCACGCACACGGTCTAAATGCCCAACGAGGTATTGCGGGTTGGCTTTGCTCCAACGAAAAACGCGTGTAAGAACCGGAGCCGCATTCAACCCCATAATAGCCTGCAACTCCTTGCGAGCCATAGCCACAAGCTCGTCGTCGGGTAATTCGGCCAATTCCTCGTGCCCTGGGCCCCCAATGAAACAACGCAGCAACAACCTATCGGAAGGTGTCCGATGATTAAATTTGGTTGAAGTCCATGTACAGCCAGTAATTTGGCGATGCTCCTTGCGTGGTATCACGAAGCCAAACCCATCAAATGGGCGACCAATGTCCTCAAACTGGAATCCCATAGAGACGGTTGCCGTCGTGACATAGGGAATACCCAACAATGCATCTACCAACTGTGGGTGAATAGACTTCAGCAAGTCAGCCGACACATACGAAGGTGTGGCAAGTACCACTGCGTCGGCGGTAAACGTGTCTCCATCGGCAGTATGCACATGATAGCGCGGTTCATCTGAGTCGGGGGGTACATCAACGTGTTCCACACGCACGACACGCTTGCCCATGCATACCTGTCCATCTGTCAAAGCCTGTGCAACCGCATCAACCATTTGCCCCAACCCCTGCCGCAACGTCATAAACATAGGCAATGGCGCAGCAGACCCGGCACTTTTTGCATAGAACGACTCGCCGTTATGCATGCTATTGGGTGACTTTGGCGGCTCACTGGGCAATGTCACGCCTACCAAGCGTGTGATTTGACGTACACTATCATACATCACCTTATCGGGAGACACATTGAGCAACCCACCAACACCATTGACTTTGCTGGTGATGGCAGCTTTGCGCTGGGCCAGCATGGCACGGATGAGGCTGCCATGCTTTTGCTCCATTGTGCGAAATAGAGGGAAACTTCCTAGCAAACTTTGATATTCTGGGTCTGAGATGTGGATAGCCGACATGAGTGGTTCAGCAATCTTATCCAACGCCTCCTGCCCCAACCGACGCCGCACAAAATCGCCCACCGTCTCATCACTCGTATCGCTGCGTGGGGGGATAAGGAGGTCCATACCCATACGCATCTTGCCTGGCCAAGAAATGAGGTTTGACGTTGCAAATGGCATAAACTTGGTGGGAATGACGAGCATCACCCCATCTGGCAGGGGCGTAAGCTTTCCACGATTGAGCACAAACGTCTTACGGCGGTCATCGTTTGTTCCCATCAAGTCATCGTTCAACCCAAGCTTGCGGCATAGCTCTATAGCCCACGGCTTGCGGCTCAAAAAGCAATCTGGGCCACCGTCAATAACAAAATTGTCTACATGCTCCGTCTTAATTTTGCCACCAACACGCGTATCATCCTCAAGCAACGTATATGTAATTGGCAACCCAGCAGCATGCGCATCCTCTTGCACATGATACGCTGTCGAAAGCCCAGCAATGCCTCCACCAATAATAATGACATGTTTCTTCATGTACATAACCTATCATGATATTCAAAACTAATCCCTGTGTCGCGCATGTTCTCACGCAACTGCCTGCTTCACGATGTCTGCCAATGCATTGATAAATGTTGGCGAAGTATTGAGCGAATCGGTCCGTTTTAGTGTGACACCTTGTTGCAATGCCAACTCTTGGCATTCAATATCGAGGTCATAGAGAATTTCCACATGATCTACTAAAAAGCCAATTGGCACAACAAGTTGCTGTGTGTGCCCTTCTTGGGCCATGTTCTCTATAACTTCTTCAATGGGGGGGCCGAGCCATTTCACCTGACGTGCGCCAGCACTCTGGTAGCAAAACGTCCACCGCTCCGAAAGGGGGTGACTCGTTGCAACTGTCTGCGCTAATTTTTGGATGATCAACGTAGCCGTTTCACGCAAATGGGCATCGTAAGGATCACCCTGCGCAATAATAGACTCTGGCAAACTGTGCGCCGTAAAAATCACCTGCACCTGTTCACGGTCCCCTTCGGGGAAACGCTCCAGCGCAGCCTGTATTTTCTCGACCAGTGAGTCTATATACAACCTATTCGCATGCCAATTTTTAACATGCGTTACGTGGAGGTTTGGGCAAAGCGCCTGTTGAGCTTCCTGAAACTTTTGGAGATATGCCCCGACTGTCATATCTGAATAATAGGGCGTCATACACAGCGTCACAATACGCTTCACCCCATCATTGAGCATTTCCGCAAGGGTATCCTTAATAAAAGGCGTCCAATGGCGCATACCAACATACACACGATGGTACCCATCTTTCGGGGCATCGCCTTGGCCACCATCGGTTTCATTCAAACGCTTTTCCAACGCCTCGGCTTGGTCACACGTTATTTCCAACAGTGGCGACTTGCCACCAATCAACGCATACCGTTCTTTGATCTCATCAATCAGTTCCGCCGGTGTCGGGCGTCCACCGCGTATATCTAAAAGAAACGGCTCTATGTCATCCAGAGAATCCGGCCCACCATAGGACATGAGCAACACGGCATATCCCAAATCCTGTCCTACAGGTCTGTCATCATGCATCCTGCTCGAGCAAGAAATCATACTACTTGTTCCCCTACCATTTGTAAAGAACCTACTTACTATCGTGATAGGAGATTATATCATAGAATCGCCATATGTTCGCATCAGCGCTCATAGCTCGTGCGCACACGCTGATAGGCATAGCGTAAATCTGCATTGCTCGTATCGCCATAGCTAATATGTGCAAGCCCGTGTTTATCCAGTTCCAAAGAGTTAAAAAGCCCCACTCGCCCTTCGGCATCTACCACGTCAATATACCAGCGTGTGCCATCAAAAAACGCATATTTCAATTGGTACCTGCTATGGTCATAGTAACTCATATGCGGGTAATCGTGTCGGTCTAGCACCAATGAGGTATGACTGCCCACATTACCGGCACTATCCACAATCTCCGTCATCCACATCTCTCCATCGTAGCGTATATACTTCAATGCACGATTGCCCTTATCATAATAGGTCATGTGTGGATACCCCCGACTATCCAACGCCAATGAACTATGCTCGCCCACACGTTCAGCACTATCCACTATGCGAATATCCCATGCCTGGCCATCGTAGCGTGCATAATTCAGCGAATCATGAGTCTGATCATAATAGCTGATATGCGGGTTGTCGTATGCATCCAACGCCAACGATGTATACTGCCCCACATGCCCCGTGCTATCCACTGTTTCAATATGCCACGCCTCACCATCGTAGCGTGCATACTTCACGTTCTTGTTTGTACTGTCATAATAGCTTATATGGGGCCAGCCGGTTGTATCAAGCGCCAACGATGTATATGCCCCCACATCCCCGCGACTATCCACTGTCTCCCTATACCAACGTGTGCCATCATACATTGCATACTTCAAATCGCGGTTGTCCATATCTTGGTAGCTGACATGGAGCGTATCATACCTATCTATGACCAGAGAGGTATAGAAACCGGTTACACCATCACTATCTATTGTCTCAATATCCCACGACACCCCATCATCCATGGCCCTATTCAACGTGCCAGAACCGGCCGCATGATACACAATATGCCCCAGGCCCATACTATCGAGCGCCAACGACGTATGCCAACCTGCCAACTCAGCATGGTCTATCACCTGCATCTGCCACGCCTGCCCATCCCAAACCGTATAGCGCAACTGCCCCATCGTCAACTCCGTATAGCTTATGTGCGGGTTGCCCTCACTATCAAGCACCAGCGCACCGAAACGGCCCGAATCTCCCTTGCTATCTACCGTTTCCACATGCCACACCCCTTTGTTGGCGCGGGCATACTTCAGGTCATCGTTGCTCAGGTCATGGTAGCTTATATGGGGGTTATCGTCAGCATCCAACCGGATAGAGGTATAATAGCCCACGCCCCCATCGCGGTCTACCGTTCGCCGCGACCATTCCCCCGCATCCTCCAACACGGCATATTTCAAGTTGCCGTTCGTAGCATCTTGATAGCTGATATGTGGGCGGTTTTGCGAATCGAGTGCAAGCGAGGTATAGGTGCCCACGCCACCCTTCTGGTCAATTGTCTCGGCATACCATGCCTGACCATCATGCCAAGCATACCGCAAATCGTTATTGGGCGGTCCTTCGTAATAGCTAATATGTGGGCGGTCCTGCGAATCCAGTGCAAGCGATGCATGTGTTCCCACTGTGCCGGTATTATCTACCGTCTCTATCTGCCACCCGCTTGCATCGTAGCGGGCATATTTCAAACTGGTATTCGTCTCATCATAGTAGCTAATGTGGGGACGATACCGCGAGTCAAGGACTAGCCCGGTATGCGCACCCACATTGCCGGCACTATCCACGACCTCAATGTGCCATGCAAACCCATCTGAATAGGCATATTTGAGGTGTCCCTTATTGTCATCATAATAACTTATGTGTGGATTGCCCTGCCAATCAAGGGCCAGCGAGGCATACATACCAATACCACTCGCATTGTCTACCACTTCGCGGTACCATGTCGTGCCACTATACCATGCATAGTACAAATGGTCTTCACCATAGGCAATATGGGGAGCATCACTGGCATCAATAGCAAGACTGCGCGAACTCATTGAGCCAAAAATGTTTGGAGCATGCACCAACTCCACCACCCACGCACGGTTTGCCTGGGGCGACACATCCTGCGACGCTTGGCGATTTTGCAAGCCTTTCACAAGTGCCACCAACGGCACTTGGTGTAAGACTATTATGACTAGTACCCCTACCGACAGAATACTTACCGACATGCGTATGTGCGGTAATCTACTAGAACGATGTTGTGCAGAGGATGCCGAGGAATCCAATTGGCTAGCACTCATCGTGTAAAACTGTTAAAACTGTCGCTCATAACACTCGTTGCATCAATGAAGGGCATAGGATTTGTCCCCTGAAACACCGGCAAACGCCCATCCCAGCGCTTATACTGCTGATAGCGCAACAAATCTGGTGTAAGACTAACGGCCAACACTTTATTGGCATTCGCCTCTGCCTCAGCACGAATGAGCACAGCTTTCGCCTCGCCGTCTGCTTCAACTTGTATTTGCTCGGCCTTCACTTTGGCCTGGTCGAGTTGATATTTTTGTTGCTCGGCCTCTTGCTGCGCCTGTATCTTATTATTGAGCGCCTTTTGCAACGGCGCAGGCAAATGCACCTCACGAATACCAAAGGAAATCAACTCTAAATGACGGCGTGAAAACTCTTTTTGCAACGCATCACGTATATGGTTGGAAACCTCAAGCCGTTTGCCAGACGTCATCTCCTCCCAGCTATATTGGGCTGCAATAGCCGGCACTTGCGAACGAGTATACTGGCGCACAATACGATCTTCAACCACACCAATATCTGCTCCGCCCCAATCTTCGTAGATTTGCGCAACCTCATCACGGCGCACCCGATATTGAATGACAACATCTAGGTTTATCTGCTGCCCTTCCTTGCTCTGCACCTTGATGCTATCATCCCCCTCGCCGCCACGATACACCATAGAGTAGGTTTGGATAGTCACCGGATACTCCTGTATGTATTGGGTGAATGGATTGATGAAGGACCAGCCGGGTTCAAGCGGTGTTTTGTTGACGGTATGATTGGATTTGTCGAACACTATGCCCACATTGCCGGGTTGGATGGTTTGCCAAGCCAAGGTAAGGAAAGCCACTACTAACACCACAACAACAGCCATAATAGAAAGCGTACTTACGTGAAGTGCGACATGAGCACGCATATGTTTTGGTTCAGATTTCCCCATACACTAACCTATTACACACCTTTCTTATTTCCAAGGAGCCAATAATCGTAGCCCATTCGCCACGACTATGAGTGTGCTTCCTTCGTGGAAGAGCGTCGCAAGTGTCAATGGCAACACACCCGTGAGTGCCAACAGAATAAGCACAACCATGACCCCAAACGCAAATACCACATTTTGCTGCACAATACGACGAGTACGGCGAGCCAAACGCAACGTACCCTGCAATTTGCTCAAGTCATCGCTCATGAGCACGACATCGGCGCTTTCCATTGCTACAGCGGTGCCTGCTGCTCCCATTGCCACACCTAGTGATGCGGTTGCGAGGGCTGGAGCATCGTTCACTCCATCACCAACCATGGCCACCGGACCATACGTTGCTTGTATCTCCCGCACTGCTTCGACTTTTTGCTCAGGCGTCAATGCTGCTCGCACCTCATCAATGCCAACCGTCTGCGCTAGACGCTCGGCCACATAACGATTATCGCCCGTCAGCAACGCAATATGCCTCACACCTGCCCGCTTCAGGTCTGCGATAGCATCTGCCGACTCCTCACGCACCGTATCAGCAAATGCAATAATACCCCACACATGCGTTGCATCGCCCACCAAAACAACCGTGCGCCCCTGCCGCTCCTGCTCCTCAACATGGGCTATCGTCTCATCCGTCAGCGTTTGCCCATACTCCTGCTCAAACAGCCTGGGACGCCCAACAGAGACCCGCACACCATCCACCTCAGCCTGGACCCCAACGCCAGTCTGCGCCTCAAAATGCTCGGCCTGTGGCAACACTACCGCATGCGCCTGTGCCTTCTCCACAATAGCCAAGGCAAGCGGATGCTCCGAAAAACGCTCAACAGCAGCCGCCAACCGTAGCACATGCTTGTGCGTATCTGCCAACACCTCATCCCCGACACCTTGGCCCGTTTGGCTACTGCCCAATTCACTTGCATCGCCCACTGGCAACACAGCCACGACTTGGGGATGCCCCACAGTGAGTGTGCCTGTTTTGTCAAATGCTACTACGTGTACTTTGGATGCCGACTCAAGATGTCGCCCACCTTTGAACAGCACCCCATTCCATGATGCACTCGCCAACGCCGATAGAATAGCCGCCGGTATGGAGATAACCAATGCACACGGCGAAGCGCCTACCATCAGCGTAATAGCACGGTAGACGGTTGTATACACATCCCACCCCAAAAACGTAAGCGGTATGATAATGGACAACAGCGTGATAGAAACCACCGTGTAAGCGTAGTATTGCCCTATCACCCGGTCGGTAAAATCTTGGCTACGGGCTTTTTGCTCGCGGGCTTGGCTGACTATTTTGACAATGCGTGATAGGGTAGAGTTTTCGGGGGATGTTGTCACGCGCACATCTATAGAGCCTTGCCCATTGAGGGTGCCCGCAAATACTTGCGCATCTGGTTTCTTCTCCACTGGCATAGATTCGCCGGTAATACTGGCTTCGTTCACGGCAGATGTGCCACGTATAACGACCCCATCCGCCGGTACCTGCTCGCCCGGACGCACACGCACGACTGAACCGATGGCGAGGTGCTCAACGGGTACTTCTTCCTCGTATTCCTCGCCAGAGCGGGTTGCCACGATACGGGCAGTTACGGGGGTTATGTCCATCAGTAAACGGAGACTGGCATGGGTTCGCCCCATTGCAAACGTCTCCAATGTCTGCGACAGCGAAAAGAGAAACATCAACACTGCGCCTTCAAGCGGCTGCCCTATCACGGCTGCCCCAAGAGCGGCAGCTATCATGAGCAGATTGACATCGAACTGGCGCTGTTTGAGCGATTCCCATGCTTCTTGAACGCTGTAGAAGCTACCATTGATATAGGCAATGGCATAGAATGCCCACGATACAAGTGCAATGGGAATGAAATGCTCACTTGCCCACCCAAGCACCATGCTCACAAGGGTGATGCTGGTCATGCGGACCATGAAAGGAAGTTCTGCTAGTTCAGATTCTTGCTCCTCTAGCACACTATCACTGGTTGTGTCGGTGGCAGATGCTATATCCTTTGCTGTATCCTTGCTGCGCGTGTCGGTGGCAGATGCTATATCCTTGCTGCGCGTGTCGGTGGCTAACTCTGTGCCTGTGGCAGATGCCTTGCCCAACACGCGCTGCACGCGCTGGATATGTGGCATTGACCGCGCTGCTACAACCGATTTTCGCTCCCCAATCCACTGTACCCAACGTGACCATGTTTCTCGTGTGGGCTGTGGATGCTCATTTTTCTGTTGTAGCGATACAACCCGTTTCTCTAATTCAATAACCCGTGCATGCAAATGGGTAATAACCGCATGCGTCGCTGTATCACTATCATTCGCTCCAAAAGATTGTTGTTCTTCTTCCATTCATTCTCACAATCAAAGAAGCCACCACTGCTTGGGGATGACTACAAGCCTTACCCATTATAGCATATTGTCTCCCCTTTGTTGACAAGCCGGATTTACAGGTTACAATGAAAGGTAAGCAACTAGAAAAAGGAGTGGAATGAAAATCGACAATCCGTTGAAATGGCTGACGAACGCACGCCCTGATGATATTCTGGTCTTTATTGGGTAAGGAACTACAGTGTACACCGATGGACACAGATAGCGTATTTATCCTAGCTTGCGCCACCAGCAAGCCTTCATTTGTGTACTGGTAGGGCGAGTGTCCACTCGCGCATACGTTTTAAAACAGGCTCTTAGGAAGGTATCGGTATGGACTATAACAGATTTACCATAGATTCGGTTATCAAAGAATTTGGAGTAAAAATCATCGGAGATGAGGACATTTTTACACCTATTCATCCTGTACCGCCGAGCGATGTTCTGCGTACGTTTCTTGAGAGATACCTGCCTCTGGGAAGTGCTATCGGTACAGAAAAAGCTAGGTCTGAATTTATTATTGCTCCGATACTTGCAGAGCTTACCGAAATTACCGAACACCGCGTAAGCCTGTTTTCTGGGATAGAATTCAATGTTGATGAAGGAAAAGGGCTAACCGGTCGGTGTGATTTTATTCTCAGCGCTTCAAATCTTCAGTATACATTGACTGCTCCAATATTGACGGTGGTTGAGGCAAAAAATGACAATATCCATGCAGGATTGGGGCAGTGTATGGCAGCGATGATAGCAGCCCGTCTATTCAACGAGTCTGAAGGAAAGAAAAGAACAGCGATTTATGGTTCTGTCACAACAGGCAGTGTCTGGAGATTTCTCAAACTGGCCGATGATAGCATGTATATTGACAAAAAAGAATTTTTTATTGAGTCATTGGAACGGATTCTGGGCCTTTTAACCCAAATCGTCTCCGCCGAAGAAGCGACTCGCCAATGATGTGCAAGACAGCTCGCCGCCAGCACGTGGGTGCCCCTTATTGCGCGGCAATCAACATTGCACAGCAAAAAGATACACCTATGAAAATTATGTATAGCATATCGTCTCCCCTTTGTTGACAAGCCGGATTTACAGGTTACAATGATAAAGAAGACAGTAACAAGAGTAGTACGCAAATAATAATTTGTGTTGCAAGCACAACAGAGATGTTGTGGCATGTGCAGAAAAGGAAGAACTGTTTAAGACGAGGTGACATATGGCATTGATAAAAAAGGGCGGCGGTAAGAGAACCAGTATCTTACAAAAAGAAGAATCGTCTGAAGAAAACGACCAAGCACAACCAAGTGCTCATAGCCCCTTACCCAGAATACGCACCCCTTCTAGCGATGGTGACAGCGCTGTGCATGAAGTTCCCAAGCCCCCTCCTCCTAGCGCCTCCCACCCACCTGCGCCAGATGCCAGCCATGAAACACAAGGGATGAGTGAGCTAGAAGCGCTTGTAGAAGGAAGTATCCTACAAAACCGCTACCGTATCGAAGGAATACTCGGTGTTGGTGGTATGAGTGTCGTCTATCGTGCGCGTGATATGCGCTTTAAGGACGTTAAGCGTGAATGTGCTATAAAGGAAATGTTTCAGCGGGCTCCAGACTCGCAGACTCGTATGCTCAACCTGCGCCACTTTGAGCGTGAAGCAAGTTTGCTCGCTGCCCTGAGCCACCCGTCCATACCCAAAGTGTATGACTTTTTTGAGGAAAGCGGGCGCGTCTACCTTGTGCAAGAGTTGGTGTATGGCAAAGATATGGAAGTCATGCTCGATGATAAAGGCGAACCGTTTGAGGAGTTACGTGTTGGTAATTGGGCTATCCAAATATGTGATGTGTTGACCTATTTACATACCCATAAGCCAGAACCCATTGTGTTCCGTGATATGAAGCCTTCTAATGCGCTTGTCACACCCGAAGATCGCGTTGTATTGATAGACTTTGGCATAGCACGACTCCTCGACCCATCTAGCCGCAAAGGTACGATGATTGGCACAGAAGGCTATGCCCCGCCAGAACAATACAAAGGTATGGCCGAGCCACAGGGCGATATTTATGCCCTTGGCGCAACAATGCACCACTTGTTGACCAATAGTGACCCACGACAAGAGACACCGTTTACTTTTCAAGAGCGCCCCATTCGCAAATTGAATGCCAATGTCTCAGAAGAAATGGAAGCTATTGTCAACCGTGCGCTAGAGTATGATATAGCTGCTCGCTGGTCCAATGCCGAAGAGCTAAAGCAAGCGTTGCTGGGCGTTTCTGGTATGGGGGTAGTCGCTCCAAAGGTATCTACCATACAATCTTCTGCTCCTACACGCTCCGGCCTTGGCTCTACCAAACTCATTTGGGATTTTACCTGCAATGATGAGGTGCGTTCTTCCCCTTGTATAGGTCATGATATAGTTTTTATTGGTTCATATGACCAGCATGTCTATGCTATTGATGCGAAAACTGGCAAACGGGAATGGGCATTTAAGACTGATGGTGGCGTCAGTTCTTCCCCAGCAATCTGGCAAGATTTAGTTATTGTTGGCTCTGAAGACGGCGCAGTGTATGGGATAGATATGCGCGGTGGCATGCGGCGTTGGATTTTTCGCACCGAAAAGGCCGTGCGCTCTTCACCGAGAATGCAAGACCGTGTGGTTTTTATTGGCTCCGATGACCAAAACTTTTATGCTCTTGATGGGTTGCGCGGCGTCTTAATTTGGAATTATCGTTCCCGCATGCCCTTCCGCTCTTCGGCAACAACCAGTAAAGATGATGTGTTTGTTGGCTGTGATGATAGTCATGTGTATTGCATTGAAATACGTACAACAAAAGTAAAATGGAAACAACGGACACAACAACCTGTTATGTCTTCACCTTGCTACCATGATGGTATTGTCTATGTTGGTTCATTAGATACATATGTCTATGCATTTGATAGTGAAAGCGGCACTATTATTTGGAAATGTCGCACTGGGCATTATGTCTATTCATCACCGATTGTTGTTGATGAGCATGTCTATGTAGGCAGCTCAGATGGCATGGTCTATGCATTGGAACGCAAGAAGGGCCGTGTGGTTTGGAAGTATGATACAGAAAGTCAAGTTACCTCGCGCCCCTGCTACGATAATGGCAGGCTCTACTTTGGTGCAGTTGATAACAACATCTACTGCCTCGACGCGAGTAGCGGGAAACGGATGTGGAAATATGAAACTGAAGGTCCCGTCGTCTCTTCACCCGTTGTGCATAACGATATTGTCTATGTTGGGTCCATGGACCATCGTGTCTATGCGTTGCAGGCGTAGAGCTTGCCAGAAAAGGTTTTTGTGGAGAGTTTCCAATGAGTGTTGAACAAATACACCCAAATGCTGAAGATACCAAGATTGTTGCAGCACATGCAACAGATGATATGCGTCCCGCCACAGACAATGATGACGAAGAAGGCACACCTACCGAGCCATTATCGAGCTATGCCCAAGACGATAGTGCCAATGATGATTCTACCGAGAACAGCGAACAACAAGAAAGGGGGCTTGGTGAAATATGGGAAGGCGATACCCAAGAGCTAAGCCCCGCAAGTGTGCCCCTTTCGCTAACGCGTCATCTCCAGCAAGGGTTTGCAGCCGAAGCATTGCGTGATATTGGGAAAGTACGCGAAGTCAATCAAGATAGTATTTTTTCACTTATCACCACCCTACCCCGTGGCAGTGTTGACCAAACCGTAGGGTTGTTTATTGTAGCCGATGGCATGGGCGGACACGAAGAAGGCGAAGTTGCGAGTAATCTCACCATCCGGAGTATTGTTGACTACCTCTTTGCGCATTTCTTCCTACCCACCCTCAATGATGATATGACCGAAGCTATGCAAACCCTCATGGTATCGGCTGTCGAAAAGGCCAACCACGTTGTGTGGGAGCATGCGCAGCAATCTGGTACCGATATGGGCACCACATGCACCGCTGCACTTTTGACAGGCAAAGCCCTCTCTATTGCCCATGTGGGCGATTCACGGGCATATCTCATGCAAGATGGATCCATGCTTCCATTGACAGCCGACCATTCACCAGTGGGGCGGTTGATTGAACTTGGCCAGCTAGAGCCATCGGCTGCCCGTGAACATCCTTTGCGCAATCAACTCTATCGTGCAATAGGGCAAGACCAAAACGTAGATGTAGATTTTATCTATCAACCACTTGGCAACAGCACCCATATCATATTGTGTAGTGATGGGCTGTGGGGACCAGTGCTAGAAGATGACATAGTAGACGTGTTGAACAACACAACTTGGCCCAAGGAAGCATGCCAAAAGTTGATTGACATGGCCAATAGAAATGGTGGAGAAGACAACATTTCCGTTGTTGTCGTCACACTTTCTATCGAAGAACACCTGTCGGATGATCAAGAGGCAACATAGGATGTGGAGCATAGGCTCCTCGACCCTATCAGAGCATGAGAGGTGTGAGGCGTAAGATGCTCGTAGAGACGTTGCGTGCAACGTCTCTACGGGTGGGCTTTCTTCTTACACACGTTACGCTGTGCTTGGCGAAAGTTGATTGACTTGGTTTGTCATATCAGTGACAAGTTTCTGCATATGCTCTACAAGCAAATCCTGCCAATATTTATTATTACTAAAGCGCGGAACCATTTCTATTAAATCGCGCATATTCTGAATTTGCTTTTGCAGATTTCCCACAGTTGGCAACACATCTTCTTGCTTCTGGGTTTGCAGATCGTTTACTGCCGAACTTATATCTTGCAGTGTCACTGCCCGCCCCAAGGGCTTGTTCTGTTGCCCAACCACTGTCCTCGTATTCGCAAGCACAGTACGCCCATTGGCAATTTGGAGCAGGTTGGATGCTCCCGGTTTGGTCGGTTGCATCGCTATCATTGACAACGCATGCCCAAGTGTAGCAACTGATTGACCTTTGAGGGCTTCCACTGTTGTGCCAATCAGATGCGCTGCAGCGGCATTGACTGAAACTATTTTATTATTCATACCTACCAATATCATCGGTGTTTCGTAAGAACGAGAAAGCGTCTCCTGCATAGTCGTACTTGCGCTGGCATTTGCTGTTGTTCCACCAGTAAGTGTATCCATCTGAAACATCTGATCAATCATAACAACCCTCCCAAAAATATTTTCAATATATGGTATATAGATGGTATAGAGAGCAACCCTAGCAGACTTGTGCATGCTACAGATCAACCGGCATCTTTTCATGTATGGTTGCCATATATTTTTTCTTTCGTTTGTGAACTTAGTTATAGTATATCGCATCATGCGCTAGTATCAAGTAGAGAAATGGGAGAGGATAAGTGGAGAATGAGCAAAAAGAAGGAAAACTATGTATAATAGTGTAGTTTAACTATTTTCTAACGAATTGAAAGGAAATGATAGGTTGTCATACATGCCATGATTGGAGCTGTACACCGTTTTTAAGCTAACAAAAGTATAATACTAATACCTACATTGTATCATACTATAATAAAGAGCAACCCTAGTGAACTTGTGCATGCTACAGAGCAACCAGCAACCACGAATCTTTGCATTGCTCTTCGTCTTTGCGCCTTTGCGTTAAAAATTCACCATTCATATAGGGTTGCTATATACCCGTGAACGCCTACATTTCCACTTGAATGCTTTGGCTCTTCGTGGTACACTCCCTCTATCTTTTCGTATAAAAGTAGGTAAAGGCAATCTATGATATCTAATCCCACCAGTGTATACACACTCAAAAACAACTTAAAAGTCATTATAAGAGAAACACATAGTGCGCCAGTAGCAACGTGCTGGCTCTGGTATCGGGTTGGGTCACGCAACGAGACAAGTGGGTATACTGGCATAAGCCACTGGGTTGAGCACATGCTCTTCAAAGGCACCCCCAGCATACCTGTTGGTGAGCTTGACCTTTTAGTAGCCCGCAATGGCGGCACATTCAATGGCTACACGGGCATTGACTATACCGCCTACTATGAAACACTACCCGCCGACCGCATCGAAATAGCGTTGCAAATCGAGTCTGACCGCATGGTCAATGCACTTTTCGACCCCCAAGAAGTTGAAAACGAGCGCACAGTCATCCTCGCAGAGTTAGAAGGTGATGAAAACTACCCAGAAACATGGCTCGACGAAGCCGTCAAAGCAGCAGCATTCACCGCGCACCCCTATCACTACCCAGTCATTGGTCTCAAAAGCGACATTATAACGATGATCCGCAATGACCTCTACACCCACTACCAAACCTACTACATGCCCAATAACGCCGTCCTCGTGCTCGTAGGCGATTTTGCCACCGACATCATGCAAGAACGTGTCGAACACTACTTCGCCGACCTGCCCATTGGACCCCCATTTCGCGCTCCGCATGCCATAGAACCAGAGCCACAGGGCGAACGCATGGTGTACATTCGCCGCCCCGGAGCAGCCACCTATATACAAATAGCCTTCCTAGCCCCCGACTGTCGCAGTGAAGATTTTGCCCCAATGATTGTACTTGATGCTGTACTCAGTGGAGCCAAACCATTTACCGCTTTCGGCGACAGTGCGCAGACCAACCGTAGCGCCCGCATCTACCAAGCATTGGTAGAAACAGGCTTAGCAAGTAGCGCAAACAGCCACTTTCACCCCACCTACGACCCATTCTTATTTGAATTGTATGCCACCGTCAACGCCAACAGCAGCAGCAGCAATGTAGAAGCAGCATTTATGCACCAAATCTACACTATTCAGCAAGATGGCATTAGCCAAGCTGAACTACAAAAAGTCATCAAACAAGTGCAAGCGCAAGTTGTCTATGGTAGCGAAAGTGTCACCAATCAAGCCCTTTTGCTTGGTATGTGGGAGATGCTTGATTCCTATACCCGCGCCGACACATTGCTCAATGAAATGGCCGCTGTGCGTATTGAGGATGTGCAGCGGGTTGCGCAGACCTATTTAGTTCCCCATCGTTGCACCATGGGGCATTTTATACCAACGGAGTAAACACGATATGCAATTAATGAATGAACCATCACAAAAACCCTCCGGCCCAGCCCGCCCGCGTCATGCTGCTATACGACACACCCTACCGAATGGCATTGTTGCACGCATTCAATACAACCCCAGTGTGCCTACCATCAGCATTCGTGGAGAAGTACGGGTAGGCTCAGCCAATGAACCGCCACACAAGGCCGGATTGTCTGCCTTCACTGCCTCAGCACTCATCCGTGGCACCCACAACCGTACCTTTCAACACATTGTCTCTGCAACAGAGGAACGTGGTTGTAGTGTCAACGCCGGTGGAGGCGTGCATTCCAGCGTATTCTCCGGAAAAATGCTCACTGAAGAATTTCCATTAGTGCTTGATATTCTCGCAGATATGCTTATCCGCCCATCGTTCCCAGAGTCAGAAATAGAACGCCTACGCAACCAATACCTGATGGCGCTACGAGAAAGTGAGCAAGATACACATACGCAGGCCAGCCGTGCAGTACGGGCTATGCTCTACCCACCGGAACACCCCTACAGTCGCCTTGCAAGTGGCACGGTAGATACAGTGAAAGCCCTTTCGCGTGATGACATGGTAGCTTTCCACCAACACTACCACCCAGCACATACAACCATGGCTATTGTAGGCGATATACACCCTGAAGCCGCCATAGCTGCATTGGAACATACTTTTGGCGCATGGCACCCTTCTACCGAACCAACAAATCAGACTTTGCCGCCAATATGCCCTTTGCAACATGTGCAACGCCGCGATATTCCTATGGTTGGCAAGGTACAATCTGATATAGTGTGGTGTGTGCATGGGTTGTCACGCCAAGATGACGATTTTTATGCCGCTATGGTTGGCGATGTTATGCTGGGGCATCTTGGGCTAGGTGGGCGGCTAGGCGAGAATGTGCGCGAACGGCAAGGGTTGGCATACTATACCTACACCGACCTACAAGCTGGGCTAGGTGCTGGACCATGGGCAGCAGGCGCTGGCGTAAACCCGACTAATGTGGAGCTGACTATACAATCTATTCTGCATGAGATAGAGCGCTTTAAGCAAGATGGCCCGACAGAAAACGAATTAGCTGACGCCAAGGCATTCCTTACTGGTAGCCTAGCCTTGGGTATGGAAACCAACGCCGGTATTGCCAACTTGCTGCTCTATATTGAGGCATTTGGCCTGGGCGAAGACTATATCGAACGCTACCCAGTACATATTAACCACATAAGCCGTGAAGCAATCATTGAAGTAGCGCGTACATATCTTTCGACTGAGCACTATGTTGTTGCCGTAGCCGGACCGGGGGCATAGCATTATGCACTGAACACCACATCAATCTCCGCCATAAGCCGGCGCGTTTCACACAGCGCAATGACCATACGCATGTAGTGAAGCGCGTCGTAACATGACAACATGCGCCCCTTGCGGTCCTTCAACCATTTATGCAACGGTTGATAGCCGCCAATGCGCATTGCCCACGTTTCTGGCGCTATGCCAGCAAAATAGGCATCGTGCGCTTTGTACACATGTGCATGCTGCTCCTCGTAGCGTATATGTGCTATGGGGCTATTGGTTACGTCTTTCTGCGTGATACCCTGCTCAGCCGGCGTGTTCAGGATAGCTGCGCCGCCCGCGCCACCAACACCACTGCTACCGGGCAAGCGTAGCACGTGCAAGTCTACCAACCTTGCGCCATACGCAGCAAGAGTTGCAAACACCTCCTTGTCGTCGGTGATAGGGATACGGGGAAAATCTATGCGCAGAAACTCGGCATAGCGCGTGCGATAGGTAGGGCTATGCAATACCGCATAGATGTAGTGAAAGATGTCTTCGGGCTCCACAGTTGTGTAGAGATTGCCCGTGCCATCGGGAATAAATGCCAATCCTAGGCGCTTTTCCACATCGCGCACAAAGGATGCCGATAGGTTCGGGCGACGGTCATTGCGGTAGTCATTGCAATACTCATTGCAATGCTCTGTGTGTGTCGTAGGGTGGGGCCGATAGGGATGCAGCGAGCCTAGGTGCTCATGCTCATACCGGTAGAGATAGAGCGGAAGAATGGTGTTCATATCGAGTAAATTGGCACAAGACTTGTCTGCTAACAATGGTGTGCAAAAAACGGCAAACTCAAATTTGGTTTGTCGCGTGACAATCATGCAGATGTTGCCGTTCCGCACTGCTACCATATGGCGCAGTGTTGGGTAGCCGGGCGTGCCAATAAACCCACGTGTCTGCCCACTATACCATATATGCCGCGTATCAAGTGGACGATACAGAATTTCTTGAAATAAGGCAGGGTCTGTATGGGCCAATACATCGGCTTTTGCACCGGCAACATTCCAATCGCGGCTATCTCGGCCCAACCCATAGGTAGCGCGTAGTGTTGCCTCATCTGCTCGCCTAAAATCTTCGACTACTGTTTCAAGTTCTGTGCTCTTGACATGAATACTCACGCTCACGTTCTGTTTTGACTCCCGGACCTGCAATGGGAAATAGTGTCTTTACACGAGCATGCTGCTCATATGCTGCTCGCTGGTGCAAATGTTTGGGCACAAAAAAGAAGTGTTCATCCGTAGGAGTGAGGTTCTGCCAGTGTACCGTTGTTATATCATGCGCCAATAGCCACGCATATTTCTGTTCGCGTGTACCCCATATTTCAGCGTGATGCACATGTGCCGGGGACGTTTTGTCCGGTTGCTTCACAAAGATGCCAATAGCAACCCCTTGCCGAATAGCAAAGATATTTTCATCGGGCGAACCGTCGGGGCACACCTCTTTTTTCAAGCTGCTCCCGTGCAAATCAAGGATGTAGATGTCGGTACACGTTTCCATGAGCGACTGGCGCATGCGGCGATGGGTGATGCCGTCAATGTAGGTATTGTTGGTGATGAAGGCGAGAATGCCCTGCCCGGTTTGCTCTATGTGCCATTGCCCCAAGCGGATAAACTTAATACAATCATCATCCAAATTGAGTTTACGCTCATGCAACCCACGCTTGTAATCCTTGAGCGGCGAAGAGATTGTAGACAATGGTTTGCGCATACATATCGGCAAACTCGGCCGGGGTAAGGGTAGGCAAGAGCGTTCGTCGCAGCGCATCGAGTTGCTGATGCCATGGTCCGTGTCGTCCGTGTTGGTCTTTGGTAGCCAGCGCAGTGCTGATAGCTTCCTTGATTTGACGGGCGCTGTGGGCGAGATGGTGGGCTAACGTATGGACTGTGTGTGTCATCGCACGTCCAAGCGATTACCCACATGGAGTCTCAAATGCCTGTAGCAACTCCTTCGCGGCTACCGTTGCCGGCATTGTACCCGCAACAACAGCCTGCTCAATGCGGGGCAACATATGTTTGACATCGGGATGCTGAAAGAAGCGTGTGCGCAAATGCTCCTCGACCATGGAATGTACCCAATCGCGGGATTGGGCATTCCGGCGGTTTGCAAAGACGCCGGATTGCGTTGTCTGCGCACGGAATGTTTGTACCACATCCCATATATCGGCAATGCCTGCGCCAGTCGCCGCCGAACAGGTATAGGCTTGTGTTTGCCAACCCTCGGTAGCCGGCGAGAGGTAATGCAGGGCGCGGGTATATTCTTGCTGGGCTGCTTGCGCACGCATTTTGTTATCACCATCAGCCTTGTTAATCATAATAGCGTCGGCAAGTTCCATTATGCCTTTTTTGATGCCTTGCAGCTCATCGCCGGCACCAGTGAGCATCAAGAGCAAAAAGAAATCTACCATGGAACGCACTGTCACTTCACTCTGCCCCACGCCCACAGTCTCTACCAGAATGACATCAAAGCCAGCCGCTTCGCAGAGCAAAATAGTTTCGCGGCTCTTGCGAGCAACCCCCCCCAAGGTGCCACCAGAAGGCGATGGGCGTATGAAGGCATGCGGCTCACGGGTTAGCCGTTCCATGCGTGTCTTGTCTCCCAAAATGCTGCCGCGTGATATGCTGCTACTTGGGTCTACGGCAAGCACGGCCACCCGGTGCCCTTGCTCGCAGAGGAAGCACCCTAGCGCCTCGATAAAGGTGCTTTTGCCTACACCGGGCACGCCGGTGATGCCAACACGGATAGACTGCCCGGTGTGAGGCAACACTTGGCGCAACACTTCCTGCGCCATTTCTATATGGTCTGCTACATTGCTCTCTACTAAGGTGATAGTGCGTGCAAAAATGGTGCGGTCATGCTCCAACACGCCTTGCACATGGTCTTCAACCGAAAGCTGACGGCGACGACGAGGCGCGACACTTTGTGGTGTTGGGGTATGCGTTTGGGTTGTGTCACTATCATGCCCACTGTCAATGCCTTTCATGACATAGGTGGTAAATGCATCATTGTATTCTGTGGGGACCCATTCGGGCCGCTGACGTTCTTCGGGCTTGGTCATAAATTATCGTGCTCCAGATAGTTCATTTCCTAACAAACCGAGTAGCACATGGTAGGGTGGGTTATAGTCAGGGTGCAACTCAAAGCGTGCGCGTTCAAACCATTGCACCTGATATGATGCGCCTTCTATGGTTTCTGTCTGCATGGGGCTAATGGGTAGCCCAAACAGGGCTAGGTTTTCCTCTTCGCTCTTGCCATACCGCCCGTCGAACTCCAACCCGTCGGCACGCCATGCGGCTAATATGTCGCCGCAGACATTCTGCCCGGTGGTGGGGAAATAGCGGCACCCGGCTTTGGCTCCAGTGTCTTTGGAGAAGGTTTGCCAATCGCGTCTCTGTTGGTTTAGCCGGTCTACACCCAAGCGCCCCAGCAATACATCATACGGGCGCGGGTTTTCGGGGTGCAGCTCAAGCCGGTTGCGTTCAAACCATTGCACTTGATATGATGCGCCTTCTATCGTTTCGGTACGCTGTGGCGTGATGGGGTAGCCAAAGACGGGCAAGCCGCCGTTTTGTTCCCAAAACTCACGGATGCGCCCGCTGATGCAGTAGGGGGTTTTGTCTTGTTCAAAGCAGCGTGCATTGTCGTTGTTGTTATCGTTGTTATTGTTACCTTGGTCGCGCCCATCGCCTATGTCGCCGCTGCTGCGCGGGCACATGCCCAATGGTTCACTTTCAATTTCAACCGCTACATCGCCTTCGGCTCGCACTGCTGCACATGTGCCTACGACCAAAACACCATCATTTTCTATCAGGCGTGTGCTGTTGGAAGCCCAGAAGGAGCGCACTTGGCGACCTTGCAAGGTCCATGTGCCTTCTACCCCGGCTGGCCGGCTGGCGATAATGCCATACCACCGTTCATCTTGGGCTTGGGTGAGGCTTGGCAATACGAGACAGGCAAGCATACTAGCAAGCAGGCACACAGAGCAAAGTGGTTTGCTCATTGCTTTCGCTCCTTTCATTATGTCACAAGAATACACCAGAAAGAATACAACGGCTCTACGGGTATTTGAGGGCAAAGCAACAGCTTTCTTTCGACTTTCTCACGAACCTTTGCATCTCTTTGCGTCTTTGCGTTAAAAATTTTACTATCATGTAAGGTTGCTATAGTTCTATTATACGGAACGCAACAGCATTTTGCAACCAATGCACGCATGCGGGGACAGTAGGGCTTTCATGGGTAGGTCATGCCATTTCCGCTAAACCTTGGCGTTCTTGGCGGCTTGGCGGTTCCATACCTACCCTTGTGGAGAGCAATTCAGAATAGCACCATCATGAGTAGGTTTTTGGCTTGAGTATCACGTTTGGTAGGTGCATTTTTGTACATTTCGTTTTTGGCTTCCTATAGCTCCAAAAACTCCTTTTTCTGTCAATTCTGAATTGCTCTCTTGTGGGGAAAGTAGTTGTGCAAGCTTGACAAACGTGCGATAAGCTGGTATCTTTATAGGCATACGGATGATCAAGCTGTAGTGATCGGGGTGTGGCGCAGACTGGTAGCGCACCGCGTTTGGGACGCGGGGGTCGTGGGTTCAAATCCCTCCACCCCGACCATGTTTTCCTCTATTGGTTAGAACGTCATACTGTGGGTGCGTATGTATACCCACACAACAATGACATGCCGGCCGGCGGGGCTTGTCGCATCCTCTGTCGTTGTGCGCTTGCGCTCACACCCCTTTGTGTCTTTTGTGCCCTCATCCCTATCGCCTAATCCCTATTCCCTAGAACAATCTGTATAGCCTCAACGATGATGCGGTGTTCTGTTGTGTGCATGCGTGTCTTAACCGTAGTAAGCGTATCATCTGGATAGAACGGTACATTTGCTTGCACAATGACGGGTCCAGCATCTACCTCTGGGATGGCGTAGTGCATCATGCACCCGGTATGGGTGATGTCGCCACGTTGGAAGGCTTGAAAGGCTTGTTCTATGGCATCGGTACCGGGGAACATGCCCGGCAAGGCCGGGTGCAAATTGATGACCTTATTGGGGAAATGCTCTAAAAATGCATCACTCAAAATATGCATCCAGCCGGCCAAGACAATTAAATCGGGATGGTATGAGCGTACACAGTCTGCCAAGTCTCCATCGTAGACTTCACGCGGGAGATGTTTATCTGTATAGGGCTTCATTGGGAAGTAGAAGGTTTCAATCTGTGCTCGCTTAGCACGGGTCAAGCCGAAAGCATCCTTGCGGTTGGAAACGACACATGCAACGTTAGCACGCAGTGTGCCTGCATCTATTGCATCCAGAATGGCTTGTAGGTTGCTTCCAGACCCAGAAATGAAGATGACGATCTGGGGTAGGGGGTCTGTTGATGGTTCTTTCTGTTGGGTCACGATGGTACTATTTCTCCTATACTAAACGCTTCGCCGGGGAGTGTTTGCGTAACTCGGTTGGCATGCTCAGGTGGTACGACGACAATCATGCCGAGCCCCATGTTGAAGACGTGGAACATTTCATCATCTGCAATGGCTCCAATGCGCTTGATGAGGTGAAAGATGGGGGGCACGGGCCAAGTGTCGTGTTGGATGTGGTAGGTAACGCCGGTAGGAAGAATGCGTGGCAAGTTGTCTATCAACCCGCCGCCGGTGATGTGGGCAAGACCACGTATATCAACGCCGGCTTGCTGCAATGCATGCACGTCGTGGAGATATGAGCGGTGGACGGCAAGCAATGCGTCACCTACTGAGCAACCAAGTTCGGGCATGTCTTCGTTCCAGTCAACATGCTCCAATATCTTACGTGCCAACGAGTAGCCATTGGTATGCAGGCCTGTTGCGGGCAGTCCAAGCAATACATCACCGGGTTGTATGCGCGTACCATCTATGATATGGGCGCGTTCGACGACGCCGACAATGGTGCCGACGAGGTCTATTTCGCCGGTGACATAGATGCCGGGCATTTCGGCAGTTTCGCCACCAAGCAAGGCACACCCGGCGGCTTGGCACGCTTCGGCTACACCATGCACGATGGTAGCGATGTGGTGCGGGTCAAGCTGCGCGGATGCGACGTAGTCGAGGAAAAAGAGTGGGCGTGCTCCCTGTACGAGGATGTCGTTGACGCAATGGTTGACGAGGTCACGCCCTATCGTATTCCAGCGCCCTAGGCGTGCTGCAACCTTTGTTTTGGTGCCTACGCCATCGGTTGAGGCAACAAGCACGGGCTGGGTCATGGTGTGTAGGCTTGTTGCATCAAACATTCCCCCGAATGCGCCAATACCGGTGAGCACTTCGGGGCCATAGGTAGCACGTACTGCATGGGACATGAGTTCGGTAGCTTGCTGTCCAGCACCAATATGTACGCCGGCTTGGGCATAGGCGGAGGCGTTTGTTTCTTTCATCTCATCACACATTGTGTATCATACCAAACTTGAGTAAACACGTGTCCTCGCGCAAAGGCGCAAAGACGCAAAGAGCGAAAATCGCTGGTTATTTACCTATATCGCGTCGGTAGTGCATGCCTTCAAAGTGAATGCGCTCTATGTTGTCATAGATGCGCTGTCGGGCTGCGATGAGGTCTGGGGCGGTTGCGCTCACTGCTAACACTCGCCCGCCGGCTGTGACAAGAGTACCGTTTTCTTGCGTTGTGCCGGCATGGAAGGCTATCACATCATCGTCGAGCTTGTCTAACCCGCTAATGGGTTTGCCCTTTTCGTATGCTCCGGGGTAGCCAGATGATGCAAGCACGACAGTTGCTCCGACGCTCGATTGCCATGAAACACGGATTTGGGCAAGACGCTTTTCTACGCAGGCGAGAAAAATGCCCATGATGTCTGTCATTAAGAGCGGCAAGATGGCCTGTATTTCAGGGTCTCCAAAGCGACAGTTAAATTCAAGCACTTTGGAGCCTTGGTCGGTGAGCATTAACCCGGCATAGAGAATACCCGTGTATGGTGTGCCATTGGCTGCCATAATGTTTATTATTTGCTGTAAAATGGTGCTTTCGATGGTATAGAGCAACACTTTGTTCACGTCGCTTGGGTGGGTATATGCGCCCATTCCACCCGTATTTGGGCCCTCATTGCCATCAAACAAGGGCTTGTGGTCACGCGTGGGCGGCATGAGTGCTACGGATATGCCATCGGTGAAGGCAAGAACGGAAAGTTCACGCCCTCGGAGACGTTCTTCTATTACAACGGTATCGCCTGCTGCACCAAACTCGCGGTCTACCATGATACGCTGCAAGGCTGTCAGTGCCTCCGTTTGCGTTGAACAGACAATGACTCCTTTGCCGGCTGCAAGACCATCTGCTTTGACGACGATTGGGCATTCGCCCGTTTCGGGGTTGGCTTTTTCGGTAATGTAGTGTTTGGCAGCTTCATATTCATCAAAGGTTGCATAATCAGCAGTAGGGATTTTATTGCGATGCATAGATGTTTTGGCAAATACTTTTGATGATTCCAACTGAGCGGCTTCACGGGTGGGGCCAAAGATACGTAACTCGGCTTCTTCAAACGCATTTACAATACCATCTGCCAGCGGTGCTTCGGGACCAACAATAGTTATATCAACTTCATGTTTGCGTGCAAAGTCAATGAGACTATCGAAATCGTCTACTGCGATAGGGACGTTGGTGGATGCGGCAAGGGGTTGTTTTTCAGTTGTTGGTATGCCTGGCCAGGTAGTACCGGCATTTCCCGGAGCTACGTATACTTGGCTTACTTGGGGCGAACGAGCTAGGGCCCATGCAAGGGCATGTTCACGTCCGCCTGCTCCTACAACAAGTACTCGCTTCATGCTTTTACCTCGTTTTATTTCCAGAATGTGCTACGCTCATGTAGCCATTCTGCATATGACGTTGGGGTACACGACACTGTGTCATGACATTCTACCATATCAATGAACGTATGGTTTTGGGCTTTGTTGCAATGTGGTAGCAATTGCTTGACGAGGCATTATCGTAAGGAGGCGGATGTCTACGAGAACTAGGAGAGATGACGCTTTATAATGGTTTACGCTCCAGTATGACAATACCTTCGGTGGATGCTATGAAGGCCACCGATGCTCTATCTAAAAATAGCCCATGCCCTAATACTCCTGCTTGTGCATCGAGTTGGCGAGCGAGAGCATGCGGGTCTTGGATGCCTTGTGGGAAGGTGCAATCAATGATGTAATTGCCATTGTCGGTGACGTAGCGTTGCCCATCTTTGGTCATACGCAGGTTGGGTTGTGCGCCGAGACGCTCAAAGAGAGGCAGGTTGGTGTTCCAACCAAGTGGTAGCACTTCGACTGGAAGTGGCGCACGTGTGCCTAGATGCTCTACACGCTTGCTGTCGTCGGCGACGATAAAGAGATTGGTAGAGGCTTCGGCGACGATTTTTTCACGCAGGAGTGCGCCGCCAAGGCCTTTGATGAGGTGTAGGTCGGGCGATACTTCGTCGGCACCATCTATGGTAAGGTCAAGGTGTGGGCATTCTTCGAGCGTGGTGAGTGGTATACCAAGGGTGTTTGATTGTTGCTCTGTTGCTTGTGAGGTTGGCACGCCGACTATGTTGCTGAGGCTACCGGAGCGTAGCCGTTCGGCTAGGGCTTCAAGGACAAATTGCACGGTTGAGCCGGTGCCCAATCCAAGTTTCATGCCGCTTGTGATATGCTCTACGGCTTTTTCAGCGGCGATTTGTTTCAGGTTCATGTTTTCTTCTTTTATTCTACCGTCTCATATAAAAGGTGAAACGTGATGTGTGCGCATTGGTAGTATACAACACATCACGTTCCATACAGACACAGATTTATTTGCCGAGTGCAGCACGAACTTCTTCTAGGCGGCCTTTAGAACCAAGTTTCTCAGATTTGTGAACGATGAACTTGGCGTATTCTTTGACGAAGATTTGCCCTGGTTTGCGGAAATCAATGTTTTCTGGCGTGTCACGGAAGTGTTCGCGGTGTACGCGAGTCCACACGAGACGTCCGTCAGTATCAATGTTTACTTTCGTCACCCCTAGCTTGGCGGCACGTTCAAACTCATTTTCATCAACGCCACGGGCATCTTTCAATGCACCACCAGCAGCATTAACACGCTCTACTTCTTCTTGGGGCACTGAGCTAGAACCATGCATGACAAGTGGGAAGTTGGGCAGCAATCCTTGGATCGCTTCGATGCGGTCGAAGTGCAACCCTTGCTGAGCCTTGAACTTGTATGCGCCATGGCTTGTGCCAATGGCCACTGCCAAACTATCGCACCCTGTCTGGGCGACAAATTCTTTGGCTTCGTCTGGGTCTGTCAACATGGCGTGTTTCTCATCTACCTGTACATGCTCTTCGACACCACCGAGCTTCCCAAGCTCGGCCTCGACAGAAATGCCTTTGGCGTGCGCACGTTCTACGACACGTTTGGTTATGGCAACGTTTTGCTCAAATGGCTCATGCGATGCGTCTATCATGACAGATGAGTAGAAACCTGAGTCAATACAGTCGTAGCATGTTTCCTCGTCGCCATGGTCAAGATGGACAGCGAAAATAACTTGTGGGTAGATTCCTTCGGCGGCGCGGATAATGGCTTCGATCATGCTGACATTGGCATACTGCCGTGCGCCTTTCGATAATTGTACAATAAATGGGGCTTCTGCTTCTACATGACCTTGAAACAACCCAAGTGCTTGCTCCATGTTGTTGATATTGTAGGCTCCAATAGCGAACTTCCCATAGGCAATTTTGAACAAAGCATCAGTAGTGACTATCATTCTTTACTCCCTTGTAGCTATACCTTCATTCCTATACGTGTATGCCTGATATATATATATTTTGGCAATGAACCGTTTTCTCCATTGCGGCTCGGTAGCCGTATGATAGTATAAAACCCCAGAATACGCAACAATGTACTATGTCATGTTCTATTTTGCGTTCGGCGCGAGCTGTGTCAACTCGGCACGCAACTTCTCAATGATAGCCGAATTGTTTTTTTCTTCACCAAATATATGGAATTGGTGCTTTTTCTGGGACAATTCGCTGCACACTTGATAGAAGCGACGGGTAGGTTTGTAGTGTTTTGAGAACATTGCCCGCATACGAGTGGCTGTTTGGGCCCACGAAGAGCAGGCTTTCTTAAATTGGTCTTGGGAAATAATTCCCGCTTCAACCTCTTCTTGCAGATACGTTTTTATCCACTGTTTTTCACGGAAGATGGCCCATATGATAATGCCAAGCATGATGAGCCAGCTTATCCAATCTACGATGATGGTGGCAACCAAGCCGCCAAGACCTAGGTACATGCCAAGCACAACAGCCATAGTGTTATGCAATCCATGAATGGTCACGCCGATAAACCACCCAACAATGGGTGCAATAATTTTGATACTTGTTTTGCGCGTGAGACGTGTCATGGCCAACCCAATGCCAATAAAAGCCGTATAGACGGGGTGATTCCACCCGCCCAGAATAACGCGCAAAAAGAACAGTGCGAAAAGTCCTGGTAGTCCACCATCTGCAAAGCCACCGAAATAGAGGTAGAGGACATTTTCTGTTGCCGCAAAACCAAGCGCTGTAACGCTTGCATAGACGATGCCATCTAGGTAGGAATCAAACTCTTTGCGAAAGAGGAGGAATACGATTAAGACGGCAAACCCTTTCAGGCTTTCTTCGACTATTGGAGCCACGATAGACCCACCGGAAAGGTCGGTAATAACCTCTGATTGTGTAATGAGAAAGATACCAAATTCTACTATGACACTTGCAATAACTGCCCCAATAGTAGCAACCACTGCTCCCCAAATAAAGACTCCCACAAGCATGAGCAGAGGCTCTTTTTCATACCTATCAAACCAATAGATGATGTAGGCATAGAAGAATGCTGGAATAAAACTCAGCAAAACGGCTAAGAGAAACTCCATAACAGTTATGCTCCTTACGCTCCTTATGCTCCTTGGCCTGCTGAAATACGCATAAGCAGGCCAAGGATGAGGAAGTTTGCCAGAATAGATGAGCCGCCATAGGAAATAAAGGGGAGAGTGATGCCGGTGAGTGGTATGAGGCGCAAATTGCCTCCTATGATGACAATAGTTTGCACGGACAGAATAGTGGTTAGCCCAATGGCCAGCAATTGCTCGAAGCCACGAAAACGCCCCGGAATGGCTAGAGCTATATGGTAGCCACGGAAGATAAGCAAGATATAGGCGATGAGCACAGCCAGTGTACCCGATAAGCCCAGTTCTTCGCCAATCGCAGTGAATACAAAATCGGTATGGATAGCCGGCACTATGGCCGGAATGCCCTGCCCAAGCCCACTGCCAAAAATGCCCCCGGATGACATGGCATAGGCGGCTTGCACAATTTGGTAGCCTGTGCCTTGTGCTGTTGCCCACGGGTCTAGCCACACAGCAAAACGGTCTACGACCACCGGCACAAAGTGATAGAGCACGTAGGCACCAATGACAAACGCGATAAGCCCTGTGACGACATAGAGCGCATGCCCAGTGGCTACGTAGAGCATGGCTAGGAAGACGCCGAACAAAAGAAGGGCAGCCCCTAAGTCTTTTTGAAATATGATGGTGCCCATGGCTATGCCCCACATAGCGCCAATGGGCACTAGGTAGGGCAATGGTGGCAGGGTGAGGGGACCTAGACGGTATCCGACTGCGACAACTTCGCGGTATTCTTCGAGATAGGAAGCCATGTAGATAACGAGAATTATCTTGAGCAATTCAGAGGGTTGAAACATGAATAGCCCAAAGTCAAACCACACTTTGACACCGCTGTTGTTGGGGTCTTTGCCGAAGACAAATGTCAGGAGGGTGAGAAATAGCCCAATGACAAGCCACACAAGCCGATGGTGGTCGAGCCAATCCATAAGAGAACTGCGTTGGAAGCGGATGAAGAGTGTGTCCCATGGTACAAAAATCATCAGGGCGAGGATAACGACGCCAAGGGTAACCCACAATGATTGTTTGGAAGCGACACCTTTGTAGATGTCGCCGTAGAGGACGTTGAGGCTTGGCTCTAGGCGGGTGGTGAGCAGTAGCCCCATACCACCAAGCAGGGCAACCAGTGGCAGTAACACTTGGTCTGCATTGGGCATACGCCAACTTAGACCAAGTGAAATGGCAATGAAGAGTAGCAATGGAAGGCTTGAAGGCCAGAGAATGGTTAGCACGCCTGGTACTGTGGGTATGAACTCGTGCTGTCGCGTGGCGAAGACGACCATCAGGTAGCCACTGGCAAAGAAAACAAGCACGGTGAGCATGAGCCTGAACTCGGTGGCGCGAAATTGGCGCATGCGTTGTATCGCCTTGGTCATGGTGTTTATGCCTCGTCAAGTTCCTCTTGCTTGTTGGCGGCCTGTGCTGCCAATATGCGAAACCGTTGTGATGTGTCTTTGTCGCCTTCAACATCGGCTATGGCCATCAAAACGCCGGCTGTTGTCTGGATCCGTTTCAAGCCAAGTTTGTCGGCCCTCAGAAAATCTCGGGCTATGTCTTTTGTAAGATGGTCTATGATTTGTTCTACTGTTAGCATATCTCGGTCACTCCTTTGCAACTGAACTTTTTTCCCTCTATGTGCTATGCTATACTGTATGCGTATGATTATAGCATAGGTAGGGAAGGCAGGGTTACTATGGATATTCGGCAATTGACAGATGAGGTGAATCGCTTTGTTGAGGCGAAAGGTTGGTATCGCCCCGATTCGCCCTTGCCACAGACGCCGCGCACTATTGCTATTTCGGTTGCGGTAGAGGCAGCCGAGGTTCTGGAGCACTTCCAATTTGGCGAGCACGCTAAGGATGCTGATGCACTAGCCGGCGAGTTGGCGGATGTGGCAATGTATCTGCTCCAATTAGCTTACCTCACTGATATAGATTTGGAGCAGGCTATTTTGGATAAGCTAGAGAAGAATTATGCCCGCACGTGGGAGTAGGAATTGGTAGTTTGAAAAGGTATATCTATGGAAACAACCGACCGATACCCCATACCCGCATCGTTTGCGCGTGCTGAATTACGGGTTGTCAACTCGCGCTTCATTGGAAGCGCCGACTATACACCAACAGTGGAAGCTGCCAAAGCGTTCATTGCGCAGATACGTGACGAATTTCCAGATGCCACCCACCATGCATATGCGTATGTAGTCGGGTATGGTGCTAGTGTCACGGCTGGCATGAGCGATGACGGCGAGCCATCGGGCACAGCCGGTCGCCCCATGCTCTCCATTGTGCGCGGTAGTGGCTTAGGGGATGTGACGGTCGTTGCAACACGCTTTTTTGGGGGCACGTTGCTCGGCACCGGCGGCTTGGTGCATGCCTATGGCGACACGACAAGAGCCGTCTTGGATGTATTGCCAATCACTGAGCGTGTCGAAAAATATACCCTGTCTATCCACGTTGACTATGCCGTATACAACACTGTACGTCGTGCATTGGAGCAGTTTGAAACAACGTTTGTGCGCGAGGACTTCGCAGCAGCAGTGACGATTGTCATAACCTTGCCTATTGCCCAGTATGAGCATTGCGTGGCGATGTTGGCTACGCTCACGTCAGGCCAAGCTGAGGTTGTGGTGCAAGACAGCTCGCACCCCTAGAGCGTACCAGCAAAGCATTGCCTGTTCTCTTCTTTGGACTCTTTGCGCTCTTTGCGTCTTGGCACGAGGTCTTAATGAAAAAAGACAACAAATAGCAGTAGTACGATACCAACAATGGGCGCAGAGTGTATCAAACCTTTTCGACCTACAGAGACAGAAGGGAGATACATGCCTCTGTCTCCTACATCTCACTCCCCACACGAGAGACATCGCGTGGCTCTGTAGAAGCAACCTTCCCTCCCAACACACCCGCATACACAGCCTCCAACTGCAACACTGCCTGGTCCCATGACAGGTCTGTGACAGCACGCATACGCCCTATAGCCCCCAGTCGCCTACCAACATGCGGATTTTCCAACACCATCACCAACTTCTCAGCAAAATCCTCCGCACTTCCCATCTCCGCATACAGCCCATTATTGCCCAAAATCTCACGGCTCACAGGCGTCTCAAACGTCACTACCGGCAACCCCATCGCCATATAATTACCGATTTTACCACTCCCCTCCGTCAAACTCATCTTCGGCGCAACAGCCACATCCCCCAGCGCAAGGTACGCATGCGCATCGCGGTACAAAATACGCCCCGGCAACGTCACATAGTCCTCAACCCCAAGTGTCCGCGCATATGCAAGATAGCTGCTAGGGTCAGGATAGCCCATAATCAAAAAATGCACATTTGGCACACGCCTCACCACAATACGTGCTGCCTCAAGCAACACATGTGTTCCCTGATAGGGAGCCAACAACCCCAAGTACACCACAACCCGCCGCCCTTCAGGAATACCAAGTTGCTCCCGTAACACACCACGTTGCACCTCCCACTCAGGCGACCCATCAAAAGGACAGAAACGGTCCGTATTGACACAATCAACAACGGTATACAAACGATCCAAAGCCACCGAGCCATCCTGCCGCAGCAAAGCAGCCGCATTATGCGTCGAAGTCACCACTGCATCGGACCAACGATTAATGTTGCGTTCCAACTGCACCAACGGCATATACAACGGGTTTGTAGCACCCAAAAAACCATGGTCCAGCATCTCACTCGTCATACTCCCCTGATAGTCTAGCACCAACGGCACACCCAACAACTGCTTCAGCACCACCCCCATAAACCCCGCCTCATGCGTATGCGCATGAACAAGCGTCGGACGCAACGCCAACCCCACCCGCAAACTACGCCACGCCAACCCCACATCAAGATACAGCTTATGCCGCGAAGACCCCACCATAGCACGCCGAATCCATGGCACATCCCAAGAGCGACGAATGTCTATACCCGGCAAGTTATCCCCATTATGGTACGTCGTCAGCACCACCCGATGCCCACGCTTCTGGAGAGCGCGTATCTCCTCCAAAATACGCACATGACACCCATAGTCTGCAAAAAAGCTCGTCGAAGCAATCATCAAAATCGTATATCGAGCACCGCCATCCAACCTATGCCCAGCAGCATCAGTACTCATAACCCCCCACATCTCAATAACAACAACAGAGCACATTATAGCACACCCTTCCTTCTCACTTAGACCCCGCCAATTGTCACACAAATATCATCTTCAGCAAAGGCAGCCCCATACCCATCTACTACAATAGAAAGTTTACTGAAGCACGTGTCAAATTCAACGATGTGTTGAAGTATAACCCACACGACCGTGCCGCTCGCCTATACCTCGAACGGTCTGCACACTTCATGATACAGGGTGTTCCCAAAGACTAGACGGGCATTGAGACGATGAATGAAAAATGATAATTGATTTTCCCTTTGCTTACGTGTACAATAAAGTAATGTGATTTTGTATCAGAAACAAAGCCGTATCGCGTTTATTAGCACAAAAAAGGATTCTATCGAGTCAATTAGAGAAGGAGGTCATTTCGTGTCCAACATCAAAACACTCACCCGTACCGTATGCATAGCGCTATTCCTCATCGCCATAAGCCTTGCGACTACGCATAGCAAACACAACATCATAGCCTTAGCACAAGTATCCACACCATCCTCTTCATCTGCAACCCTAGTAGATACCCAAACCGAAACAACACCAACACAAACATCCCCTTGGATTGCCAAACTACACATACACAACCCAACACATCCCGAACAAGAATTATGGTGTAGCGGAACACTCATTGATGAAGAGTGGGTTATCACCACTGCTAGTTGTGTCACCGAACCAATGGAAGATGGAGTGTGGCAAGAGATTGCAGGTATAACCGTAGACGTTCTCCTTGGCACCAACCAAGAACAGTCTACCCAAGAACACACGCAAATCATACCCATACAATGGGATAACGTGTTTGTCTACAAAAGCTGGCTTACATCCACGCAACCATCTTCTGCCGACAATATCGCCCTATTGCACCTACCTGAGCCAGCAAACACTACCAATCCAACCATCGCTGTCATAAACATCATAGCGCCCGACAATCACCTTGATACGCCCGGTGCCAGTGCCATAGCCACAGCATGGAGCACACCATCAACCCAAGAACAGCACCCATCAGAAACTCACATGGTTCGTATACAGCAAACCATCGTACCCACCACCACATGCCAAGTTGCTGAAAATACTGTTCCAGAGACCATGTTATGTGCAAGTACACCCACAACCAATACCGTCGCGTCCACTAGTCAAACGCTTCCGGGGGCCGCATTGGTCAGTATGCAAAAGAACATCCCCATACTACTGGGAATAACAAACACTCCTCTATCTACCTCGGACCAATCGCAGCATGCCATAGCATACACCAGCATAGCACACTATCGCACATCAATTGAATCAACCTTAGCCGTGCAGTGCCCCAACGGGCAATTTCGTGCAGAATATTTCAACAACCGTAACCTTGCAGGCGAACCTGTCACTACTCGTTGTGAAGACTCTGCTATACACAAAAACTGGCAGCGACAAGCCCCCCCAGACACAGCAGTAGAACCAGAAGCATTTTCAGTACGTTGGACGGGCAATTTTTGGTTCGATGCCAGCCCAAGCAGCACACCATCATACTATGTACGCACGTGGACCGATGACGGCGTCCGCATCATGATTGATGGCACACCCATCATTGACCATTGGCACGACAACCCCGCCCGCATCTACCAAGGCAAATTTGCCATCGAACAAAGTGGCTTGCACGAAGTCGTCATAGAATTTTACGAAAACAAGCACATTGCCCTCCTCCAAGTCGTCTGGTTCCAAAAATGCTCCCTACTCAAAGATTGCAGCACTCTTACCAGCGATACGAGCAACACGGAATTGAGTGCAATAGGTGAAGAAATACCACCCAACAGCGCCCAACAACAATATATTGATCTCGTCTATGCAGAAGATACCGACGACGAATCGCTACCCGCACTTCCCACCAGCACTTGGGGAACCGGCAAACCTGAAGCACTAGGCCCAGATGGGTGGGTAGACCAAGTCGAAGATACCAGAGCTTTTGTACCCGGAAAACCTGTAGCAACTCGTACATGCTATCTGCCACTCGTGGTAGCGCGATAAAAAGAAGGAAGGAAGAAAACACATGCGTAACATACTGCTTACCCTTGTCATAGGCATAGCCTTGTTGAGTTTTCTCATTGCCCCTGATGACAAGAACGTGAACGCAGAAAGCAAGCAGAACGAACCGATTGTACACATCCAAGCAATGCAGCAAATAGATGGCTCACCACTAGACATATCTGTAAAAGATGACTTGTCGGTTGCCGTTTACTATGAAGGACGGGAACAATACTACAATGAGTTCGACAGTGGAACGTTTCTTGTTGTAGATGACATCGTGTATGGACCACAACCAGGGGTAAGTCAAAGGTTTATGCCAGAGTCGTTTACTCCTATATCAAACAGCGTAGGGGGCGATGGTACAGAAGCCAACCCTTTTACCATCATAACTGTTGTGAGCGCAGGCGAAACTGGGCTACAACTCACCCAAACCACATCCTACGTCAATGGTGATATAGGCTATAGCACACATATAACCATAGACAACAATAGCACAACCACAAAAGACATTCGCCTTTTCCATGCCGCCGACCTCTATCTCAACTTTCCCGAAACAGAAGCCGACTATGGGTTTGGCTTTTATGACCCAGCCACAGGTGCCGTTGGTGGTGCTTCAGAAGACCAAAAGCGCATACAAGTTTTCAAGCCTGTTCCAGACTTCATGCCGGATGCTTACCAAGAATCAACGTGGGGCAGAATGGATGATGAAGAAGTGACTCCCTTCTGGAGATATATAGGTATTGAAGACGCAGCACCTGGTCCAGGTTTCAACAATACCGTTGATAGCGAAAGAAAACATGATATAGCAGCAGGATTTCAGTGGAATCGCACCATTGAAGCAGGAACAAGCACCACCGTCGGCGATGAATTAGCTTTTGGTCTGGTTGAAGAAGCACTACCTACACCAACGCCCACATCACCAACCACACCCACGCCTACGCCCATGCCAGCTACGGCAACGCCTATGGTTGCCACGGCAACGCCCATACTAACTGTCACTGCAACACCCATGCCAGCAACACCAACGCCTATAGCTCAAGCAACGTCAACGCCCATGCCGGCAACATCCACACCCATACTACTACCGCCAACAAGCACACCTATCCCAACTGCTACACCCACCACACCAGCAGATCCTAGTACATGTCCTCCAGACCAATATCTTGCCGAATACTTCAACAACAAAGACCTAGAAGGCGAACCAGCATTTACCTATTGCGAAGATGATATAGACCGCATCTGGGGATATAGTACCCAACCACCACCAAGTGCAGCGTATACCAACTTGAATGAAGAAGACTTCTCCGTGCGTTGGACAGCCAGAACGAAGATAGAAAAAGGACGATACTTCGTCAGTACATTTGTAGATGATGGGCTTGTCGTATCGGTAGGTGGAGTACCGCTTATTGACCACTGGCACCTAAACCCAGCAGTGCGGTATGAACGTGGCTTTTGGGTAAATGAAACCGGCGACTACGACATTGAAGTGCGCTACTTTGAACACGAACACATCGCGTTCACAAAAGTAGAATGGTTCAGAGAAATCCTCCTAGACGATGAAGAAATAGTCTATCCAGAGCCGGGTACATCTCCCATCTTGCCCTTCCCAGACGAAACGGTCATAGAAGGTGGCTCAATGCAACATAGCATGCGTATGTCCCAAAATACACAGCAAGCATATATACAAGCGCAAGACGTACCACGCTACCCATTGACAGCCGGAGAAGGATGGACAACCGACCTACCATCACTGATGAGTTGGAATAATCAGCAGGTATACCTACCGCTCATCATAGCGCAATAACCAATTAGATACCCACACAAAAGGGGAACAGGGTATTTCCTGTTCCCCTTCTTATACCACAATTGTGCCAATACGCTAAAAGAACCCCAACTCTTCCCGTGCATCTTCACTCATCATAGAAGGATTCCAAAACGGCGTCCAGACAAGATGAATCTGCACATCTTCCAGCTCAGGGTTGGTTTCTTGCAAGGCCAGAACCTCTTGCCGTGCTTGCTCAATGATTTGCGGACCTATCGGACACGCAGGAGTGGTCAGAGTCATATCAATATCAACCTTTTTGCCTTCCTCTAGTACATCCACCCGGTAAATCATTCCAAGATTGACAATATCCATACCGAGTTCAGGATCATAGACCTTTTTCAACGCTGAACGTACAGCATCTTCCGTAAGCATTCCTAGCTCCTTTTTCTCGTGTATATCTACACACACACCCTACTCATCACTCTCTACCTCTACCCATGTATGCGTATTCGATTGACGAACCGCATCAAGAACACGCTGTATACGCAATCCATCTTGGAATGTAGCAGCAGTTGCCAACGCAGATCGGTCCCCACACAATGCTGCACGCAACGCATACCCCATATACACGGTTGCCTCAGCATAGTCAGGATAAAGCGTTTTTAAGGTATCGTGTACTACAATCGTGTGCGGCGGCGTAATATCTTGAAACCGGTCATCAGGCTCAGCATAGAGTAACCTGCCATCTCTAAAACGCAACGTCCCTGCATCTCCATACAACGTACATGATTGCGACTCATTCACCCGAGCTACCATACTCGCAAGGATTGAAGCTACACCCCCACGCGCAAACCGTGCATAAAATGCCGCAAAATCACCCGATGTAACCTTACGCATAGGTTCAGCATCTGTTTTTGGATAATCTACCGGTCGTTCAGTAATAAACGTATTGCGAAATCCCAGAACCGCTTTCACGTCATCATTCAAAATATAGCGCAATGTATCAACTTGATGTGAGCAAATAGCCCCCAAAATACCCCCACCTTGCGTCACATCGCTCCACCAATTCCAGATACGCTGCAAGTTGGCACGCGAACTGTTGATATAATGCGCTTCGGCATGACGTAACTGTCCAATAGCACCCTCTTGCACCAATCGTCGCGCTTCCTTCAACGCCGGCAACAAACGTAACTCATGGTCAATAAGTGCAATCTGGCTTGGATAGGCACGAGCAGCCTCAACCATCTTTTGTGCCTCAGCCGCATCAAGCGCAGCCGGCTTTTCACACAACACATGTTTGCCCGACGAAAGAGCCGCCAGCGACATAGCACAATGCAGAGATGGAGGTGTCACAATACTTACCAAAGACACATCAGAACGCTTGAGGAGTGTCTGCCAATCACCCGTTGCATAGGGAATATCCAACTCAGCCGCAATACGCTGTGTTTTCCTCGCATGTTGCCCTGCAAGGGCCACAATCGAAAGACCAGCAGCACGAAAAGCAGGAACCTGAACCCGCGTCCCCCATCCAGTACCAATAATGCCAACCCCTTGGTTCTCCATAGCAATCGTACTCCTTCAAGCCAACATCCTTCATGCTTTCTCCCAAAAGGGTTCACTCAAATAGCGTGCGCCACTATCGCATAGGATAGTCACAATGGTACCTTCGCGCAAATCACGCGCAACCTGAAGCGCAGCCGTCACATTCGCTGCCGCTGAAATACCAACCATCAACCCTTCGCGTCGGGCTATACGGCGAGCCATCTCATACGCCTGTTCACTGCTCACCTCAATAACCGCATCCGGCTGACTCGCATCATAAATACCTGGAACCAGAACCGTGCTAGACATATGCTTCACACCCTCAAGACCATGGTAGGGGCTATCGGGTTGCACGGCTATGAGCTGTATATCAGGACGTTGGACACGCAAATAACGAGATATGCCCATGAACGTACCACTCGTACCAAGTGCAGCAACAAAATGTGTCACTTGCCCCTCTGTCTGATCCCAAATCTCTGGTCCGGTAGACTCATAATGCGCCAACGGATTCGCTGGATTATTATACTGGTCGGGATAGAAATAGCGTTGTGGGTCACGAGAAACCATATCACGAATGGTATGAATGGCCAAATCCATTCCCCCGCTTGGCTCTGTCAGAACCAATTCAGCACCTAACCCACGCAAAATACGCTTGCGTTCAGCACTCGCATTCGCAGGCATCACGAGGGTTACACTATAGCCCAAAGCTGCCCCTAATGTCGCATATGCTATCCCTGTATTGCCACTGGTAGCGTCTGCAATACGCATACCGCGTTGGAGTAGACCACGCTTCTCACCTTCGAGAATCATGCGCAACGCCGGACGGTCTTTGACAGAACCACCCGGATTGTACCACTCAGCCTTAGCATATATCCGTACACCTGGTGGGAGTGCTGGCTCTACATGCTCCAAATGCAACAGGGGAGTATTGCCCACCAATTCCACGACACGATTGCGACGGTCAACAACCAACCTATCATCAAGAATGGGTGCTATCATCATCTTCCAACTCTACAAAAACATCGTCACCCTCAACCCATACCCGGTAGGTAGCAACAGGGCGATAAGCTGGTAGTGTGCGTGGATGTCCCGTTTTCAAATCAAACAATGCACCATGCAGGGGACATGCAACCAATGCCTCATCTGTATCCACATCTCCATGGGCTAGTTGCGCATTCCCATGCGAGCAAAGACCATCCAATGCATAAAACGTTCCACCAGCACGAACAAGAGCTATGATGTGCCCATGCAGATCGAATGTTCTTCCAGACCCTTCAGGCACATCAGCGACTGTAGTAACTCGTTGTCTCATAAGCAAGACTTCCTTACCCTAGCGACCCTTCCATTTCCAGTTGAATCAAACGATTCAACTCGATAGCATATTCCATTGGCAACTCACGCGTGAACGGTTCCATAAAACCTAGCACAATCATTGACAATGCTTCACTTTCAGGCAACCCACGGCTCATCAAGTAAAACAATTGCTCTTCACCTATACGCCCCACCGTTGCCTCATGTGCCAATATTGTCTGGTCCTCCTCCACCTCAATATATGGAATGGTATCACTCGCTGAATATTCATCCAATATGAGCGCATCACAATTCACATTCACCTTAGCATTGTGTGCTCCTGGAGCCACTTTTGCCAACCCGCGATACGTCGTTTTGCCACCATTTTTACTGACCGACTTATTGGTAATGCGGCTTGTCGTATCTGGCGCTATGTGGACCATCTTTGCGCCTGCATCTTGGTGCTGTCCTTTGCCTGCATAGGCTACACTCAACACTTCGCCACGGGCACCACGCCCCATCAAATATACCGACGGATACTTCATTGTCAAGCAACTGCCAATATTACCATCTACCCATTCCATCAGGGCATCTTCATAGGCCACAGCACGTTTTGTCACAAGGTTGTAGATATTGTTCGACCAGTTCTGAATAGTTGTATAGCGGAACGAAGCACCCTTTTTGATAATAATTTCCACCACAGCCGAATGCAACGAGTTTGTGCTATAGATTGGTGCCGTACACCCCTCAATATAGTGCCCCGTAGCACCCTCGTCTATAATAATCAATGTGCGCTCAAATTGGCCCATTCGCTCTGCGTTGATACGAAAATACGCCTGCAATGGTATTTCCACGTTCACCCCAGGCGGAATATAAATAAAAGACCCACCAGACCACACAGCCGTATTCAGTGCAGCATACTTATTATCGGCCGATGGAACAACCGTACCGAAGTATTGCTTGAACATATCTGGATGTTCTTTCAAACCGGTATCTGTATCCAGAAAGATAACACCTTGTTTAGACCATTCCTCACGGAGCGAGTGATATACTACCTCTGACTCATACTGCGCACCGACCCCCGCAAGAAACTTTCGCTCAGCTTCAGGAATACCAAGCTTTTCAAACGTATCTTTTATTTCTTGGGGCACAGCATCCCAATCGTTCTGTGGCTTTTCATCGGCACGCACAAAATAATGTATTTGGTCATAGTCTAGCCCGGCCAAGTCTGGGTTGGCCCATGTGCCTGTCAACGGAATGGGCCTTTGCTGAAAAATCTCTAGTGCCTTCAACCGTCGTTTGAGCATCCACTCTGGTTCATCTTTCATAGCCGATATGTCACGTACAATCCGCTCATTCAAGCCTTGGGGCGATTTGTAGATATAGCGTTCCTCATTTCGGAATCCATATTTTGTATAGTCAAATTCGAGATTGACTGCTTCTTCCGTTGTCATTGTTTCATTCTCCTATAGCCCTCTTTTTGGTAGGGCTGTATCGTTTCAAGATTGGGAATAGCCGCAAAATGTTTTTCATTAAACGAATACAACGGCAAGCCCATATCCACAGCCATGTGACCTATCAATGCATCAGGGATGCTCAATCTATGGCTAAGGTAAGCCGCACCAAACACCTCAAGGCATGCGGTGCATGCCGATAACGAAGGCCAGTATATATCATACGCTTCTAACTTCTTAAACAGTTTTTTCAGTTCCCGTTTGTTCTTACATCCTTGCATAGCCTCCATAACAACGAGACCTGGCAGAACAATTTCTTCTTCTCCGACCGACTCCAACCATGTAATGGCGGGAGGGTATCCTCGCAGCAGGTCTATCATAATGTCGGTATCAAGCAATTTCATAGGCTATTACGCTATCTTTTCCATGCCTGTTCACGCAGGTACCTTGCATACGCTGTGCTATCCTCAAAGCCATCATTATCATGGTCTTTCCAAAGACCAATCAACCCAGAATGCCTCAGTTCGTTTGCAGTTAGCTTACGTTTTGCAGTCTTGGTTGTTTCCTGCACCACACTACCGCTTATCCCGCTGGCTGGTTCTTCTTTCTGTTCATCTTCAAGCATTGCATAGAGTTTGTCGTGGTGCTTTACCAAGGATTGGGTACCTGTTTCGCCCATTTGTATCAAGTGGTAGAGTGCTTGGTGGCGAGTAGGTGCATCGTGGCTATCAAGTTTTTTCATAAGGTCATCAAGGACCGTTTGTTCAACCGGGAAAAGGTGTGTAGGTGTTGATACGTGATATAGTGCAGGGCGTTCGGCTATCATGCCCGAAATACCACCCTTTTTTTTGGGTTTGGTATCATACGTTGAGAGTTGCAAGCGTGTTCCATTGTCTAGTTCTACGATAATCTGTTCTGTTTGTGCTTGCTCCAGATAGGTTTTGAGATTCTCGTTCAATTCGTTAGCGCTAACTATTTTCACTGCGTACCATCCTTCCTTTACAACACTCAAGGGCGTTGAGTGTTGGTTTAGGTGTTTCTTTTGCTGTTACTAGTATACACGATTAAGGATGATTTGGCAAGTTCGTGGTCATGTATGGTTGTTACAAGTCTTCATCTTGAAGTGTACCAACCCCGTACAGCCCGGCCTTGAATGTTTTAAGCGATAGCAGAGCACATTTGAGCCGTGCCGGGTTTTTATCCAATGGTATGCCAATAAGGTCTAGGAGTGATTCCTTGCTAAACGCTTTTGCATGTTCGACTGACATGCCCATAACCGCTTCTGTAAGCATTGAAGCTGAGGCTATACTAATAGCGCAACCCTGCCCTGAAAAGCGTATATCTTTTATCGTTTCATCCTCAATGAGTACATCTATACGAATTTGGTCGCCACACAAAGGGTTTGATTCTTCGTGCGTAAAACTTGCATTATCGAGCGTCCCTTTATTGCTTGGATATTTATAGTGCTCCAAAATGTGTTCACGATACAAGTCATCCATATACTCTTCTCAACTCCCAATAAAACATTACCCCAACAACTTTTGTACTTTTTCCAACCCCACCACTAGACGGTCTATCTCCTCTGGGATATTGTACAGGTAGAAACTAGCACGAGTTGTTGCTGGCACATCAAGCACACGATGCAATGGTTGTGTACAATGATGTCCTGCGCGTACCGCAATACCCTCTCTATCTAAGAGAGAAGCAATATCATGTGGATGAACATGCTCCAGAGAAAAAGCAACCATGCCCCCTCTATCTTCCATAGAGTGCGGCCCATGTATGGTAAGCCCCTTCACATCACCAAGACGCTCAAGAGCATAGGCTGTCAATTCATGCTCATAGTGGGCCACCGTCTCCATTCCCACTCCATGCAAAAAATCAACGGCCTCCCCCAACCCAATAGATTCAGCTATCGCCGGAGTACCAGCCTCAAAACGTATCGGAACCTCGGCATACGTACTGGTATCGAGACCAACCACACTAATCATAGAGCCACCACCCAAAAAAGGCGGCATCTCATCCAAAATTCCCCTTCGTCCCCATAGCACCCCAGAACCTGTCGGACCACACATCTTATGACCACTGAACGCCAGAAAATCAATGCCTAGCTCTTGGACATTGACTGGCACATGCGGCACTCCTTGAGCACCATCAACAAGAATCAACGCTCCCACTGCGTGTGCGCGTTCAGCAATATGCTTTACCGGGTTGATCGTTCCCAATACATTGGATTGGTGTGTCACAGCCACCATCTTCGTTCGTTCAGTAAGCAACCGGTCAAGGTCTTCCAAGACCAGACGCCCTTCTCCATCAATGCCAATGTAGTCTAAATGCGCCCCAACCCGTTGTGCCAGCATCTGCCATGGCACAATGTTTGAGTGATGCTCCATCAATGTCAGCAGGATATGGTCGCCTTGGCGCACATTGGCACTACCCCATGCATACGCCACCAGATTTATCGCCTCAGTTGCATTGCGGGTAAACACAATTTCACGTGGGCTAGAGGCTCCTATCAACCCAGACACTTTCCCACGCGAACGCTCATAGGCAAATGTTGCCTCCTCGCTGAGCCGGTATACCCCACGATGAACATTCGCATGACTGTGACGATAATATTCCGCCATACACTCGATAACCTGCCGTGGTCGTTGCGACGATGCAGCAGAATCCAAAAATGCCAGAGGCTTTCCATTCGTCTTTTGATGCAAAATAGGAAAATCACGCCGCAACGTGAGCACATCAAAAAGAGGAAATGTTGCTATTGCTGTCAAATACTTGCCTCAATTGCTACTGCCAGCGTGTCACGCAATTCCTCAAGCGGAATTGCATTCAGCACTGGCTCAAAGAACCCCATAACAATAACCCGTATTGCTTCATCTCTGCTTATACCACGCGACTGCATATAAAAGAGTTGCTCTTCCTCAACCTGCCCGCTCGTACTTGCATGTCCGGCGCTCACCACATTATTGGTATCAATCTTCAAACCGGGTATAGAATCACTGCGTGCATTTGGCGTAAGATGTATCGCATGCTCTTCCAAACGTGTTGTGGTATCGCGTGAATCGTGCTCTATCTTCACCATACCATCAAACACGCTATACCCCTCATCCATCACCACGGTCTTAAAATCTAAACGACTTTCCGTGTGCGCCCCTTTATGATACACCAACGGGGCAGTAAGGAGATGCTGTTGTTTGCGAGCAATTGTGCCGCCAACCCAATCTACAGAACAACCATCACCCTGCATCCAAGCCTCTGCTTGAACGTGCTGAACTTGACCACCCATCGTCACCGTTACCCACTCACTTTTCGCATTGCTATCGAGAACCTGTGCCTGTCCACCAATATGATACACATTGGAACCCCATTGTTGCAAACTCACATAGCGTAGCATACTTCCTTCACCCAGAAACATCTCTGTCGTAGGGGCAGCTAATGCTACATCAGGTGCATCATACGATGTCATTTCCTCAATAAACGTCACCTGCGCACCGGGTTCCAACAGGACAAGAGAATAGGGAAAAATAGCCCTGCTCCCATCTGCCAAGGTATAACACACACGCAACGGTAGGTCAAGTGTCACACCTTTTGGGACATACAAAAACACACCATCTTGCCACAGTGCCGCACGCAATGCACTAAACTTATGGCGCAACGGTGCAATCACACGTCCCAATTTCTCACGCACGAGGCTCTCATAGTGCCGTACTGCATTTGTCAATGTGGTAAACACGATGCCATGCGCAGCAAGCGACTCATCCCATTGCAATGCAGTTCCCTGTGGTAGATGTGATGGCACAATAGCTTCCGGGTGCAAGCGTGTCAGGTCGGTACGTCGCCACTCAGGTGGAATAGCCTGTGTAAAGAAATCCCATGCTTCTACCCGACGGTCTATCAACCATGCTGGCTCACCGGCAGATCGAGCAACATCTGCAATGTGTGTACTGGTCAGGTTGACCAGTGCTGGAAACGCTTTATCTGGCATTGGCGCTTACTTCCTCTTTAATCCAATCGTAGCCCTTTTCTTCAAGTTCCAACGCAAGCTCTGGGCCACCCTCACGCACAATCCGCCCATCCATCATAACCGAAACCACATGGGGATTAATATAATTCAAAAGGCGCTGATAGTGTGTAATAACGAGTGCTCCCATAGATGGGTTCATGAGCGCATTCACGCCATTTGAAACTATTCGCAACGCATCTATATCTAAGCCAGAATCTGTTTCATCCAACACGGCCATGCTTGGCTTCAAAAGCGACATCTGCAAAACCTCAAGGCGCTTCTTCTCGCCGCCACTAAACCCATCATTTAAATATCGCCGCGCAAAGCTATCATCCATGGACAAGTTCTTCATACCTTCGCGCAAAAGCTTGCGATATTCAGCCATCGGAATAGCCGTTTCCTTTGGGTCCTTACCGGGTACAGCGCGATGTGCATTTAGCGCAGAGCGCAAAAAGTTTGCCACCGTCACTCCCGGAACTGCCACCGGATATTGAAAAGCCAAAAAAATGCCGAGCTTACTGCGCTCGTCCGGCGGTAACTCAAGAACATTTTGCTCCTTATACCATATTTCACCACCGGTTACTTTATAACCCGGATGTCCTGCTATTGTATTGGCGAGTGTTGATTTGCCACTTCCATTCGGGCCCATAACTGCATGGACAGTTCCCGGACGAATGGTGAGATTCAACCCTTTAAGTATTTCTTTATCTTCTACATGCACGTGTACATCTTTGATCACCAACTCATTACTCATGTTTTCCTCATGTCATGTTATTGATACTGAAACAACAATGGGTGTGCCCATCACGCATAGATTGCTCTTGAACCACTTTTTCGCCCAGAACATGCTCTATCATATGGCGTTCCATGGTGCAAACCTCGGCGTGTTCGTGAGCCACATCAAGGTACGGACACGAAAATATACGAATACCGCTACCAGAAGGTTGTACCTCAGCAGGAATACCTTGATCTTCAAGCATGGAATGGAGTTCAATCAAGCGCACATCAATGCCAACACCGTTTATGTGTTCTGTATACTCATGTGCAAGACGCATACTTACCCGTTCCAACAAGTGCTCAACTTTTTCTCTCCCATCCTCTGCACCTATCTCCTGCAACAGCAGATTGATGAGCAGATCATATTGTTTGGGAAACAACTTCTGGGCTTTATCAGTAAGGGTATAGATAATCCGTGGGCGGCCAGGCCCATAGCGCAATGTACTGGTGGCTACCAACCCGTGTGACTGCAAATGGATGAGATGCTCACGCACGGCTGTGGTACTCACACCGAGAACACCTTCCAACTCCTTAATTGTTGATTTTCCGTGCCGACGAAGATGCTGTAACACCATGCTTGCAGGGCTTGTATTGGAAAAACCCATCACTTCCATACCTGAACTCCTTCACATCGTTATGCAGTATAGCAAGAAGCCATGGTTTTGTCAATATTACCAATAAAAATAGGGTAATCTTTACATATGAACTACTACAAGAGGATTTCTGCCATTAGATAGGCATACATCGCCTATTATACCAATGATTATAGCACACACAAAGAAAGCCAGCGTTTGTGAGAACGCTGGCTTTTCTTGCCACCACAGCTATAGCACACAACAAGCATTGCCTTATGGAGAACGTTTGGGTGTCATGTACGGACCACGTACCCCAATAGACCCGCTGCTCGCAGAGCTTTCCAAACCCCCAATACGCTCGCTGCTTAAACTGACGCTTGGCATTTGTGGGTCCTTATCTACCGATTCGCCGCCCACCTCAGCAGCACGCAACTCTTCAGCTTGGCGTAGCAATGCCGGGGCTGACTCATAGTAAAATTCCAACGCCTGCCCATAGGTATCTATACCTGTGGCTACAACAGATACCCGGCTTCCAGCAGGAATACCCCCCGATGCAAGCATATCTGCCAATGGAGCATCGAGATGCTTCAACAAGCACTGACGCAACGGACGCGCACCAAAACGTGGGTCAAATCCCTTTTCTAAAAAATACTCTTTCGCGCCTGATGTAAGTTCCACCCGAATACCTTGGCGTAAATATTGCTCATTGCTCTCGGCAATCATGCGCTCTAGCACTTGGCGCAACATTTCACTCGAAAGCGGACGAAACGCAATGATCTCATCAAGCCGGTTAATCCATTCTGGCGAAAAGACTCGTTGCAGAGCTTCAAACCCTATTTGGAATATCTGCTGCCCAGTTGCCTCAACATCTTGGTGTGGCGTGCGAAACCCTATGGTACGTTGGTCAAGAAAATCCACCATTTCCTTAGCGCCCACATTCGTCGTAAGCACAAGAATGGTTTTTGAGAACGACACTCGGCGTCCCCCATTGAGCAAGAGAATCTCGCCATCTTCCATGATTTGCAGCAATAGGTTCCAAAGCTCTATCTGACCTTTCTCAATTTCATCAAACAGCACAACACTATTGTCTTGCTCTATAATATCGGGGTTGAGCAATGGCTTTTGGTCACGCCCAACATACGATGGTGGAGCACCAACCAACGCCGACACTTCATGCCCTTGGCTAAAAATGGAGCAATCAATTTTCAAGAACGCCTCTCCATCTGGACGCAACTGCTGCGCCAAGCGGCGTACTGTTTCCGTCTTCCCAACACCGGTCGGCCCAAGAAAAAGCAACGATGCTAATGGGCGGTTGACATTACCCGCCGCAAAACCAAACCGTGCTCGGTTCAGGGAACGTATTAAACTCTCTATTGCCCGCTCTTGCCCAAAAATATGGTGTCGTAAATTGCTTTCAACCTCATCAAGCGGGTTTTTGGTACCACGTATGGCACGTATCATATATTTTCATCCTTACAATCTATCAGTCAGTGCTATCAGTAGTATCTTCCTCAGCGTAGGAGTGCTACTGATACACTTGTTGTCACTAGAGTAAAGAGCAACAATACCAATGATTGGCTCAAAAAAAGCAATGGAAATGCTCCAACGACAAAACTTATTCCAACGGCAAGTTGCATTGCTTTTCCACGCTTAGCACGTGTGGCATAGTCTATCAATCGTACAATGAGTCTTGCTACGGCTGGCCCCAAAAGTAGAGCAATGATAAGCCCAAAGAAACCAACAAATCCCCCAATAAAGACAACCACCAAAAAACTCATCACAACCGATGTCACCAGCGACAGCAAAGCTGCTACAACGATGTTCCCAACCGATACCTGATAATTGGGCGGTCGTCGTTCGCGGGCACAGTCTGGGCAAAGCTGGCCTACCAACGCAGACCGCGCACATGCTGCACAGATATACGTGCCACATTGCGTACATTGCAACCCCGTTTCCCGTTCTGGGTGACGGTAGCAGTAATGAACATCAGTAGCTTGCTCTTCGGATGCCTGTAATGCTTCTGGACTATCATCTGCAACGATAGTAGATTTTGGCGGCTTATATGGTGGTGCAAAAACTGCACCACTCGTCAACTTCGCCTCAACCTCTTGCAGCATAGCTTGTGCCTCGGCGTAGGTTGGATCCAACTCCAAGACGCGCTGCAAATGGTCACGCTTATCTTGGTAGGGCAACACAGCTAACGCTAACCCCATCCACGCATCCGGATTTTCTGGGCCTACATCCACTGCCTGTCGAAAATATTTCCGTGCTTCAATGGTATTGCCACCTTGCAGTGCCGCGTTTCCATGCTCAAGTAACAATTCCTGGTCACTGGCACTGCTCACATTGGTCATAGCGTATCCACATACCTTTCCAGTAAATACAAGCGGGAATCGAAAACGTGAAACCTCCTAGGTATTATATTATTACTACATACGAGTTTCAAGGGGTTTTTCAAACTCTTCCCACGGATTTTGCCCATTTTTACGTTTCATGCACTGTATTTCCTCTGTGCCCTCTGTATGCTCTGTGGTAAAAAACCTACCTGCCCAATTCGGCAAACAACGCCTCATATTCAGATGCTGTACGTTCGGTGCTAAAACGTGCGGCTATTTCCTCATGCGGACGAACATAATAATCACGGTCGCGTATGATGCGCAGAAGAGAATCGGCCAGCACGTAGCTATCGCCAATGGGGGCAACCAACCCCATACCCGTTTGCAACACCGGTTGTCGCACTCCCGGCAGGCTACTAGAAACACACGGTGTGCCACACAGCATTGCCTCGGCCTGCACAAGCCCAAATGCCTCTGTTGAATTTAGGCTCGGCACAGCCAGCACATCGCAATTGGCAAAGAAGCATGCCATATCTGTATCGCTCAGCTTCCCCAGAAATGTCCAATGTTCACGATACTGCTCAAAGAGTGGTGCTAAACGACGTGCATATGCCTCTTCGCCCAACACATTCTCGTAGGGACCAACGTACAATACTCGCGCATTGGGATACTCTTCCAAAATACGTGGCAATGCATCCAGCAATACATCAACCCCTTTTTCGGCTGCCAAGCGTGCTGCCATGCCAATGATAGGGCCTTGAATGTTCCAACGTCGCCGAAATGCCTGCTTATCCTCATCCGTAATTGGCGCTACCTCGACAGGCATGGTAATAACCCGCAACTTTGAACGGAAGCCTTGAAGATATGCTGAATGGTCTGCATAATCTTGTGATGATACCACTATGACGGTCGCTAGATGCCCGGCAGCCAAGTTGCTCCAATGCACGGCTTTATTGGCAACCCGGTTGATAAACCCAGGTGGCATCTTCAGGTCGCATTGATAGGTGAGCACCACCGGTTGGCGCAATAAGCGACCACGCAGAGCAAGGCCACTTGCATCAAACTGCGGCAATTGCAGACACATGGCATCGTGGAGTGGAGCTAATGCACTGGCAACCCACCCAAGCGCGGGCATGATAACCCCTTTGCTGATACGAGCAACCACAGGTACCCGTACCACCTTCACGCCATTATCCTCTATTTCGGTGCGTGGCAGGCTTGGGTCATATTGTGATGTCAAGATAGTTATGGTATGTCCACGTCGTGCTAGTGCGCGTGCTACCCGTTGTGCATAGATAGTCAAGCCGCTGATATGAGGGCGATAGTATGTTAATGCAAACAGTATACGCATAGGGGTTCCTCCGTTTACAGAAATACCTTTCTCTCATTATACCCTGTTTCGTAACGCAATGGTACATCTGTAAGCGAGCAATTTCAACACAGGGAGGCGACTTGTCTTGACAACAATAGAGCGAGAGTGATACAGTATCTACCTAGATATAGGCCTTTCCATCAGGAGATGCATGATGTTGCGTTGGCTCGCGCTCAAGTTCATACGGTTCTACCAAGTGGCTATTTCGCCTTGGCTCCCGCCAAGCTGTATTTATATTCCCACGTGTTCGCAATATGGCTACGAAGCAATCCAAAAATATGGCTTCTTCAAGGGTGGTATGCTCACGGTGTGGCGTATTCTACGCTGCAACCCCTTTTCACGCGGTGGTTATGACCCCGTTCCATGAGCAATTCATTGTAGGATAGGTTGGTAAGCCTATCCTTGGTTCTATCTGTTATCAGCATCATAATACATGGTACAATATTCCTGTGATGGCAGGATGGCATGAAGCTACATATACGAGAAGGAGCAAAAAACCTATGCAACCATTAACACTCGATCTGGCAACATCGGCTGAGCTATTGGGAACTGAACCAGAGGCATTTCTTGAATTTGTCACCCAAAAAAGTATCCAAGGAATTATCAAGATACAAGATCGCTGGCGGGTCTCTCTTTTTACCCTCGCGCAGTTGTTGAATACGACACCTGCTTCGCTCATAATGGTGCTGGAAGATGACATACTGGGGCAAATGATGGATGAAGGTGATGATGATGAGTGGTTTGAGGGAGAGGAAGCAGTGCGAGTGTATCAGAGCTATGTCGCAGGGAGTGAAGCATAATGTGGTCCGTGCGGTATACACGAACATTCTTGAAAGAACTTGCAGCATTACCGAAAGAGGTGCGTACACGAGTTGAGCATATCGTTTTTGGTGATGAGATAAAACATGACCATTTGCTCAGTGGCAAAGTACAAAAATTGGTCGGCTACCAAGATTACTATAAAATACGCATTGGCAACTATCGGGTAGGGCTAAGAATAGATATGGTTGATGACATCATAGAATTTCAACGTAGATACGTGCATCGCAAGCGCAACCCCTTTGAAGTTCTATACAATCACTTCTGAAGTTCTGCATATCAAGATGCGAGATAGTCAATGTATATTCCATTCACCGCCTCCCTAAAAAGATGTGTCTATCCTGCATGATAACACATTCCCCTGCATCGTGTTGCACCTCTGCGTCACAACCTTGCCTATTGCAGTGCTACCATATATAATGATGGCCTCATTAATAGGTGCAATGGTGTACCTTGGCGTCTCGGCGTCGTTGCGCGAGACATCATCCTTGGAAATTGGAAATGAACGTAAGGAGAGTTCATCGAATGAAGAAGAACAATATTAGGACCGGGGCAATGCCCCACGTACGCTTAGTTGGACTGTTCGCCCTGTTGGTACTCGTTGTTGCGCTTGGAAATGAACGTTTTTCCCCGTTTGCTGCAAACGACAATAACCCACCCGTTGCGCAGGCACACCCGGAAGCAGGAAACCCTATTCCACACCCAAGCGTATCGGATGTTTCTTTTGAATTTGTTAGCAGCATCGGCGGGGCTATGGGAGCCGTTGCCGTTGATGGGCAATATGCCTATGTGGGCGAAGGTGCAGTGTTGACGGTGCTGGATATAAGCAACCCGGCACGCCCCACTCGCATCGGGCAAGTGCCATTGACCAGTGAGGTAAGCGATGTAGCGATTGTTGGCACAACCGCCTATGTTGTTTATGGTTCTTATGATTATAATTCTGATGGCGGCTTGGTTATGCTCGACGTAGGCAACCCGGCATCGCCCACGCTGCTCGGTAGCTACAACACAGAGGACTTCTATGCCTATGACGTGCAGGTGGTGGGCACCACCGCCTATGTTGCTACTTATGGCGGCTTGGTTATGCTCGACGTAGGCAACCCGGCATCGCCCACGCTGCTCGGTAGC
>CAZVEN010000023.1:0-31387 GCA_964626155.1 uncultured Chloroflexaceae bacterium
TCGAGCGAGGGGGCTGTTCAATGCACTAGAAATCCCCATGGGGGATTGAAACAATTCGTTCTAGAAGGCCTAGGCCTTCTAGTTCAAGTTCAATGCACTAGAAATCCCCATGGGGGATTGAAACATAGTTACCGAAGAGAGGTGGGATAACTACAAGAAAGTTCAATGCACTAGAAATCCCCATGGGGGATTGAAACTCTTTACGCTGAGGACACGTTCGATATCATTCAGGGTTCAATGCACTAGAAATCCCCATGGGGGATTGAAACGCACACGACATCATATTACCAACCCCCCATAGATTGCGTTCAATGCACTAGAAATCCCCATGGGGGATTGAAACTTCAACGAGAACACAAAAGAAACCTGGGAGGCCTTTAGTTCAATGCACTAGAAATCCCCATGGGGGATTGAAACTTTTTCAAATGGACCGATATCAGATATTGGCAAGGCAAAGTTCAATGCACTAGAAATCCCCATGGGGGATTGAAACGGATCCTACGGGCAACGCGCACCACAATTTTGTAATGTTCAATGCACTAGAAATCCCCATGGGGGATTGAAACTAGCCGTACTGGGCAAGGCATTGCTCAATGGTGTAGGTTCAATGCACTAGAAATCCCCATGGGGGATTGAAACAGACCACATATCTCATCTTGCGACATATTTCAAATGCGTTCAATGCACTAGAAATCCCCATGGGGGATTGAAACGCTTCAATTGCATTGGGAACTGATGTGCCGGTAGCGGTTCAATGCACTAGAAATCCCCATGGGGGATTGAAACCCCCAAAGTGCGGTAACCCCGGCACCTTCCCTTCCCGTTCAATGCACTAGAAATCCCCATGGGGGATTGAAACACCCAACTCTATCATCGCATCTGCTCGGCGGACCTCATCCGTTCAATGCACTAGAAATCCCCATGGGGGATTGAAACGCCCTTGAGTTTCGCTACTTGGCACTCGCGTTCCAATGTTCAATGCACTAGAAATCCCCATGGGGGATTGAAACTGGGAACAACGACACGCACCTGAACCCACAGTTCGTGTTCAATGCACTAGAAATCCCCATGGGGGATTGAAACATTCGTAATGGGCTATCGCTCGATTGATTCGGTTGATGTTCAATGCACTAGAAATCCCCATGGGGGATTGAAACTCCAGACGCCTTTTTCGTGCGCAATTTCACCGCGGTTCAATGCACTAGAAATCCCCATGGGGGATTGAAACTGATGAGCTTGCTGAAGGTGACGAGACGATTGCTCGTGTTCAATGCACTAGAAATCCCCATGGGGGATTGAAACTGTTGGGCCAGTGTTTTGCCAAAACGCTTTGGCAAGTTCAATGCACTAGAAATCCCCATGGGGGATTGAAACTCCGTAAGTTTAATCTTAAGGTTAGCCATTTCCTTAGTTCAATGCACTAGAAATCCCCATGGGGGATTGAAACGTAGCCTTTTCTCATCAAAATGCGACTAATGGTAGGTTCAATGCACTAGAAATCCCCATGGGGGATTGAAACATGTCATAGCTGTCGTCCATGAGAAACGACGTTCGTGTTCAATGCACTAGAAATCCCCATGGGGGATTGAAACTCCCCTACGGGTGCCTAGCGCATGCAGATGATTGGGGGTTCAATGCACTAGAAATCCCCATGGGGGATTGAAACAAACGATTTGGCGGTTGGGAAGTCCGCATAGCCGGGTTCAATGCACTAGAAATCCCCATGGGGGATTGAAACAATTCAGGTAGGGGTTTGCGGTATGGAACCCCAGTTAGTTCAATGCACTAGAAATCCCCATGGGGGATTGAAACAACGATCAGGATTGTGGAAGGAGTATTTTCGTGCGTTCAATGCACTAGAAATCCCCATGGGGGATTGAAACACCTTGCTAGGAAACCCCTTGCATTTCCAAATAAAGGTTCAATGCACTAGAAATCCCCATGGGGGATTGAAACTGCTGCGGAATGGCAATCTCTATCGGCAGCATCGTTTGTTCAATGCACTAGAAATCCCCATGGGGGATTGAAACCAACATACTCGTCGCGGACACGTTCTAAGAACTCCACGTTCAATGCACTAGAAATCCCCATGGGGGATTGAAACTTTGTAATGGGCTATTGCACGGTTTATTCGGTTATAGTTCAATGCACTAGAAATCCCCATGGGGGATTGAAACACGACTATTGCCCGCACTTGCCCAAATTGTTTCAGTTCAATGCACTAGAAATCCCCATGGGGGATTGAAACGCAGTGCTTGACGAAAGCAGCACTGATGAAAGACGCAAAGTTCAATGCACTAGAAATCCCCATGGGGGATTGAAACGAAAATACGTCTATGGGCAATGGGTAGTAATCCGAGTTCAATGCACTAGAAATCCCCATGGGGGATTGAAACGTTTTTTAAACCAATCTTCCATGCTCTCGCGCTTGGGGTTCAATGCACTAGAAATCCCCATGGGGGATTGAAACTTCCGTCATGAACAATCCATTGTCATCAATGACGATGTTCAATGCACTAGAAATCCCCATGGGGGATTGAAACTATCGTGTCTATGCAAACCCCCAAAAGGTCTGCGGCTTCGTTCAATGCACTAGAAATCCCCATGGGGGATTGAAACATACAAGAGGGATACATACGGGATTTGGAGAGGCAACGTTCAATGCACTAGAAATCCCCATGGGGGATTGAAACGGTTTGGTAACTCGCTGGACTTTGTAGAGAGCAATAGTTCAATGCACTAGAAATCCCCATGGGGGATTGAAACTCTGCAAGTTTGCACATAACATCCCCCACCACCTTCCGTTCAATGCACTAGAAATCCCCATGGGGGATTGAAACTATTGTCATACCTGTAGGCAATGTGCCCTCAACGCGGTTCAATGCACTAGAAATCCCCATGGGGGATTGAAACTGTATAGGATAGGGGAACAGGAGGTTGACTTTGAGTTCAATGCACTAGAAATCCCCATGGGGGATTGAAACATAGAGTTGCAGCATAAGATTGCTGCTATCGTAGAGTTCAATGCACTAGAAATCCCCATGGGGGATTGAAACACGGAGCACAGTGTCGATTCCATTAGATAAGATGCGTTCAATGCACTAGAAATCCCCATGGGGGATTGAAACCACCATAGCACGAACCGCTTTTTCCAGGCTTTCGGTTCAATGCACTAGAAATCCCCATGGGGGATTGAAACAAATCCGCACGTAGGCAGCATCTAGTGTGTCGAACCGTTCAATGCACTAGAAATCCCCATGGGGGATTGAAACGTTTTGCCGCCGGCACAAGTAATAATTTTTCAATGACGTTCAATGCACTAGAAATCCCCATGGGGGATTGAAACAGTGAACGTCTTTCTTCCTTGGCTGCCTCTCGCAACGTTCAATGCACTAGAAATCCCCATGGGGGATTGAAACGACAAATGGGTGGGACGTGGAGTATCAGAACTGACAAGGTTCAATGCACTAGAAATCCCCATGGGGGATTGAAACCGCAATTTCAGAAATTGTGGCAAAAAACCCCTTGACAGTTCAATGCACTAGAAATCCCCATGGGGGATTGAAACCTCGATGCATGCCAAGGAAGCTACATCCTGAGTAAGTTCAATGCACTAGAAATCCCCATGGGGGATTGAAACTGAGGGAGTGGTTGGTTGATGATGTTTCTTATTTTGGTTCAATGCACTAGAAATCCCCATGGGGGATTGAAACTTAGCTCAGAACGGAGCATACCTAATTCTTCCAAGTGTTCAATGCACTAGAAATCCCCATGGGGGATTGAAACTTTGCTTTCGCCCATCACTCTTTATCTGCGTTAGTATGTTCAATGCACTAGAAATCCCCATGGGGGATTGAAACATTTCAACATTTCTCTATACCTTCCTATTCGCTTTCGTTCAATGCACTAGAAATCCCCATGGGGGATTGAAACAACTCCCTTCGTATCCTATCAAGAGAATTTAAACTCAGTTCAATGCACTAGAAATCCCCATGGGGGATTGAAACTTCGGTGCATTCATTTACATATGACGCGGAACATGCGGTTCAATGCACTAGAAATCCCCATGGGGGATTGAAACTGATGGGGGCGGTTCAATTGCTGCCACCTCATCATAGTTCAATGCACTAGAAATCCCCATGGGGGATTGAAACTGTCAATCTCATCTTTGAGCAAAGCGTAGAGGTCTGTTCAATGCACTAGAAATCCCCATGGGGGATTGAAACTCGCATCGCATCCCCTTGCTTTGCTTTCGCATCGCAGTTCAATGCACTAGAAATCCCCATGGGGGATTGAAACTCTTCATTCCACCGCCGATGCGCATCACCCCTCCCTTGTTCAATGCACTAGAAATCCCCATGGGGGATTGAAACATCTAGAACCTCCTGCGCGTCCCTCATCATGTTTATGTTCAATGCACTAGAAATCCCCATGGGGGATTGAAACCCAGAACCTTCGAGATAGAAAGCACACCTAACCCTCGTTCAATGCACTAGAAATCCCCATGGGGGATTGAAACCCGAGCTGCTCCATGGAGTGCACCCGTCGACTCCAGTTCAATGCACTAGAAATCCCCATGGGGGATTGAAACGCTTACTAAGCAATTGCGACTGCTGCACATCAGCAGGGTTCAATGCACTAGAAATCCCCATGGGGGATTGAAACGTCTATCAAATCTCGCAATACGGGCATGATAATGGTGTTCAATGCACTAGAAATCCCCATGGGGGATTGAAACACGGACTATGATAAAAAGACATTCATGTCATTGGAAGTTCAATGCACTAGAAATCCCCATGGGGGATTGAAACTGCCCCTTCATACCCACTTGTGGCGTGGCGGTATAGGTTCAATGCACTAGAAATCCCCATGGGGGATTGAAACTCCTGTAGCGCGGATGTACCGCTGCGGTTTCCCACGTTCAATGCACTAGAAATCCCCATGGGGGATTGAAACTCTTTTAGTAGGTCGTCTGCAAGGATGGTTTCTAAAAGTTCAATGCACTAGAAATCCCCATGGGGGATTGAAACCGCATATCAATGATTTGCCCTGAGCTCACCTTGCCGTTCAATGCACTAGAAATCCCCATGGGGGATTGAAACGCTCCTAACTCAGCGACTTCCCAAATCCACTTATTGTTCAATGCACTAGAAATCCCCATGGGGGATTGAAACTAAAAAACCATGGGAGGTCGAAGAGACGACTCATATGTTCAATGCACTAGAAATCCCCATGGGGGATTGAAACTTACCAACCCCACTTGGGCCTAGGATAATAATCATCGTTCAATGCACTAGAAATCCCCATGGGGGATTGAAACATGATTAGTAGCTCCCAAAGCACCGCCCCTACCTATGTTCAATGCACTAGAAATCCCCATGGGGGATTGAAACCGCATTTGGTATTCCTTCTCCTCTTCTGTCATAGGGGTTCAATGCACTAGAAATCCCCATGGGGGATTGAAACACCCGACTTCGTCCCGTGTAACTTTGGGAGCTATGAGGTTCAATGCACTAGAAATCCCCATGGGGGATTGAAACCTTCTCGTTCAATCTTTTCCAATTCAGCCTCTTTCTGTTCAATGCACTAGAAATCCCCATGGGGGATTGAAACAGTGCGTGCATAACGGCAAAATCGAATAATTCGTATTCGTTCAATGCACTAGAAATCCCCATGGGGGATTGAAACCACTGACTTTTGTACCACGCTATTGCGCGGTCAAGGCGAGTTCAATGCACTAGAAATCCCCATGGGGGATTGAAACATCCAAAAAAACTACACGCTGCGGTTTAGTCGCGTTGTTCAATGCACTAGAAATCCCCATGGGGGATTGAAACTTGCCGAACAATCGAGCGATCTGAGTGACCGTGAAGGTTCAATGCACTAGAAATCCCCATGGGGGATTGAAACTGATGGCGTGCTCATGCATGCAAAGGATGCTGAGGATGTTCAATGCACTAGAAATCCCCATGGGGGATTGAAACATTTTATGATAGACAGCGGATAATGCAAATTATAAGAAGTTCAATGCACTAGAAATCCCCATGGGGGATTGAAACCACAATTTCATTTCTGATTGGCGCAATTTGTATTTGTTCAATGCACTAGAAATCCCCATGGGGGATTGAAACTTGCCTTATCCTGAACCACGAGTTGTGCAGGAGGTAGTTCAATGCACTAGAAATCCCCATGGGGGATTGAAACCCCGATCAGAACTAGGAGCAGTGATGGTATTCTTAGTTCAATGCACTAGAAATCCCCATGGGGGATTGAAACCGCCAAGTCATACTCTGTTACGTACCCGATGATGAGTTCAATGCACTAGAAATCCCCATTGAAACATGCATTATTTGACCATGCTCATGCCGACGGGGGAGCGTGGAGCAAAACCAACGCATGCTCCCCGTGGACCTGTGGGGCGATGGCATGCAGCATGCGATGAAACTCATTGCGCCGTTGCTCATATTGCACGACGATGCGACTGAGGAGAAACCCGGCATGGTGCTGTGGGAAGACCCAGAGCTGTTCATAAACCCTGCGACCCTGCGCCCACTCATTCGCTATGTCGCGCAGATGATACAAGGTAAGCCAATACAACTTTTCATCACCACGCACAAGCATTGAAGTGATAGCGCACCTCACCGAAATGTTGCGCGACGAGGAATTGCCTGAAACGAGTACCAAGGCGTTTCGGCTCAAACTCCAAGATGGGAAGCAACAAGTTGGAAAGTTTGATCGTGAAAGTTTAGTAGTATGGCTTGAAATGGGTATGGATCCACGGCTTTTGAACTCAAGTAAAAGTTCCCTTACGTATCGTCTTGGAGGAATAGAATGAACTATTTTCTCGTGCAAACGTGTTGTATAGTCAATTACAATATGCTATACTATTTCATATAAGTCATAGGAACATTCTGTTCTCATTGGAGGCTACCATTCATGAAACACAACCCATTGGAACTACAACTCAAAACCCTCACCCCCCTTTGGACTGGCGGCATAACCACAATGGACCGCATCCACGAGAGCAGCATCATCGGCAGCCTGCGCTGGTGGTATGAAGCCATAGTACGCGGCCTCGGCGGGGATGTGTGTGATACAACAGGTGCTGGATGTACGCTTGATTCCCAAAAGTATAAAGATGGCAAAAAAGCTGGTCTGCAAGATGCAGAACTCTTAACACATGCTGGTCTCTGTCCAGTGTGCCAACTCTTTGGCGCGACGGGGTGGCGGCGAAGATTTCGCCTCAGCATCAACACGGTGGGTGACAATACCCTCTGGAAGAGTGGCATCATGAACATACGCCCCCATGGACGCCATAGAGGGTGGTATTTGCCACCCGGCTATGTCGTCAATCTCCAGATGCGCCTGACTGGAGAACTTGAAGCATTGGAACGCATGGCAACCCTATTGCACTTTCTGGAAACATGGGGCGGAATAGGCGCAAAGCAACCGTTGGGCTATGGGCGGTTTGCCATTACTAATCAAGACAGTCTCACGCCAAACTATCACCTGTTTGATGATACAAAATCATCCAAAGTTGAAGGTGCCAAAGACAAGACGATTGTGCCGAGCCTCAAAGATTTTCACTTCTATCGGGTGCAGTTTCGCCCACGCCAACCCAATTGGTGGACGGAAATTGATGGCATCCGCCAAGTGTCACGCCAACACTGGTCAACGCTCAATGCCCTTGCACACCATGGGGCAGTGCCCGTTAGCCCGGTGATAAAGAATTTTTGGCGGTTTGAGCAACGCTGGCCCTCGCGCTCGGTTGCCGAGTGGCTGTTTGGCAAGCTCGAACGCAATGAGCAACCTCTCCAAAGCCGCGTGTCTGTTGGGTGGGCTATGCGGCAACCCGATACTTCGTGGGTGATAGCTGGGTGGGCATGGCTTCCCCAAGATGACAACCTCTATCACCTTGCTGAAGCACATCACCACATGAAAACACTGCTCTCGAACCAGGCACTGTGGCTCAAAGCCTTGAAACTCGATGGGAAAGTATCCGCACTTGATGGTACAATGATGACAGGTTTGGAAGCTTGGAATGAAAGGAAAGGGGGCTAACATTGATTAATCGCCTGTTTATGAAAAACTTTCGTGGTATTGCCGAAGGAGACCTGAACGGGTTTGCCCAAATAAATCTCTTTGTTGGTGAAAACAATTCTGGTAAAACGACTGTTCTGGAAGCCCTCTACCTCGCCGCCACCACCGACCGCTTGGGCAGTGTCACGATCAATCCTCGTCTCAGAGATAATGCTCAGCATACTATCCCTGAAGAAACACCCTTCAGAGAAATCTATCTCTCGGCAGAAAAGGATATGCTTGGGCTGAACCCTATGAGCCGCATCTGGCAGCGACACAACATTCCACCAACATGGGACAATACATCTTCGGTATGGGTAGATAATAGACAAATTGGTTTAGCTGGACTGCGCGAACCATTAGATGTCTTGGATTCACTTAGTCCGTCTGACAGGCGTGGCTTTAGCGAGGGTGACGAAAAGCGCATTGCACTATTGCGTGTTGACCCCGAATTGGCAGAAACGGACGAGGAAACGGACGAGGAAGATGAAAAGTTCCAGATACCCACTTTTGCTGAAAGCTACTTTGGTGACAAAGCTATCCCACTTGATAACCGCTCATTTCTGCTCATATGGCACCCATTTTTTACCTACAACCTCAACGGTGTTGGTGGATGGTTTGTCGAAAGTGCGGGCAACCTACCACCAGCCAACAATATCTTGTTGTACGACTTTCACACGACCAGCGACAACCTCATGTTTCATATGATAGGACGTGGCTATAGCGATACCGATAGCTTTCTGCGCCGCATCGCCAAAGATCTGCAACAGGTTTTTAGCCTGCCCAATGAGCCATATGTGAGCTTTGATGTTATTCAAGACCAAGAACGCCGACGGGGGAGCGTGGAGCAAAACCAACGCATGCTCCCTGTGGACCTGTGGGGTGATGGCATGCGGCATGCGATGAAACTCATCGCGCCGTTGCTCATCTTGCACGACGATGCGACGGAGGAGAAACCCGGCATGGTGCTGTGGGAAGACCCAGAACTGTTTATGAACCCTGCCACCCTGCGCCCACTCATCCGCTATGTCGCCCAGATGATACAAGGCAAGCCCATACAACTTTTCATCACCACGCACAGTATTGAAGTGATAGCCTGCCTCACCGAAATGTTGCGCGGTAAGGAATTGCCTGAAACGAGTACCAAGGCGTTTCAGTTACATCGTACTGAAGAATCACTACAAGTATCTTGGTTTGACCACGATAACCTCATTATATGGCTTGAAAATGGATTAGACCCACGTTTCTGGGAGCAACAAGAAATGCCACTTGTCTATCACATGGGAGGTACAGCATGAAACCTTTTATTGTAGGTGAGGGAAAGACAGAAGAACGTGTGATTGAGACCATTCTTGGAGAAGAACAATACCGGTTTCAAGTTGTTCGGGCTGGAGGTAAAAACCAACTGGTCAGTGTAATGGAAGCAAGATTGGTTACCAACCCGTCTATTTTGTTTCTCCGTGACTGTGATAGTGGAGAAACAATAGAAAAAGTTTGTCAAGGCATTGCAAAAGAACTGAAGCGTAGTGCAAAGAAAAGAGGTCTCCCTTGGGATGAGCTGGATTTTCAACCTGTTGAGGGATGGAACAATATCTTCTCATGTACCATATCTTCTCTATCAATGTCACCTGCGCCACAAATACACCTTCATGTAGCATCTCCTGTTGATTCACTCAAGGATATACTAGGAGAACACTATCCCTTTCGTAGCACAACGACAGATGATTATATTCTGGCAGCAGCATTGACGGAAGGTGTTCTTGAAAAATTTTCTATTGATAAAAAGGTGAGTATTTTACCTGAAGCATTAAAAAGGAAAGTCGTAGAGAAAATCCCCTCTTTATTACGGGAAAATGGAATACGGGATATTGTTGCAAAAGACATGAATGCCATTTATATGACAGTAGCACGTTTCCCTTCACAGGAAAGCAATGAGGCATTTGCAGAAAAGGTTGTAAGAAATGCTTTTGAGTCTTCTCGTGAAGAGTACCAACACATCTTCGCCTCGCACATCGCGGCTATTGGTTTCTTATCACAGAAGGAGCAACCTGTATGAGATATGATTTTTTTACCACCTATGATTGGTCAGACCTTGAGGGCCTGACGCAAAAGAAGGCAATTGACTATTTGCTTGGAAAAAACGCCAAGCCCCCCGATGCGATGTCGCAGCTTGCCGAGGTGATAGACCCTGCTGCACGCCTACATCTCTTGGCATTAGCGGTGCGTTCTACCAACAAAGACTATGCCCGCACAGGCGACTACCGCGAAAAAGGGGGGCTTCTCTGGGCGTATGAGAATGCCTATGCTACATTCCTTGCCAAGCAGCACCACGACTATCTTGCTCCTTTGGGGTTGGTGCCGGACTCGACGCAACTTGATTTGACGCTTCTCCCGCCCCACTCCACCTTCATCCAATTCACCTTCACGCTTGCCGCGCCCTACATCAGCCGCGACGATGAGGCATTCCATATCAATGACAACCCCGTGCGCAAAGACAACGTGTTCAAAGTGCCCATGGTTGCCCCCAGTGGCTGGAAGGGTGCGTTGCGTGCTACGCTGTGGCAGTTGGGCTACAAAGAACATGATGAACGCATCAAACGGCTATTCGGTAATGATAAGGATGATGAGACATTACTTGCCGGCTCGCTCCACTTCTACCCGACGTTCTTTGACCGCATCGGGCTGGAGGTGATTAACCCGCACGACCGCGCAACGGGCACCGGCAAGCTGCCCATCTACTTCGAGTGCGTACCCGCAGGCACAGAGGGGACGTTTAGCCTACTCTACGTGCCAAGTGTGTTTGCATCACAAGAAGATGTCGCGCAGGATTTGCAGTTGGCGGCACAGGGCATTGAGGCGATGCTCACCGTGTATGGCTTTGGGGCAAAAACGAGTAGCGGCTATGGGTGTGTGGAAGATGCGTTGGTCGCAAAAGGAACCATAGCCTTACATGCTCATTTGCCATCGCTTTCTGAAAAGACTCCTGTACCACCAACAACCCAACCTGAGCCTCTCAAAGCCCCGTCTCGTTACCAAGAGCCTTCTGGTGAACTCATTGCCGATTTGCGACGCGATGATGGGAGCCTAAAATCTGAAACAGAATACCAAGCCATGATTGAACAGCAGGGAAGGCAACATGGCAAGAAAGACAAACAATTTTACGAGAAAGCTGCAAAGTGGTGGGAGCGTGAAGGGCGCGAGATGTGGCAACAAAGCCAACAAACTATGCCAGAACCAGAACCAGAACCGGATGCAGAACCTGAACCAAAGCTGCCTAAATTAACAATCTGCTCATTTGGAACACTGCATGGATTGTGTGAAAAAGTTGATATGATAGCAACAGCGCTGGAGGAGGCACAACCATGACGAATAGCACGAATGAACGAACACAGCAAGCACCCCCTGTTCCCTTTGGGGAGCAGGTACGGTCTGTCTTGTTTGCCGAGGATATGTTCCATGTCCATTTTGTAGATGGTCGCATGCTTGCCGTGCCTATCCGTTGGTATCCGCGCTTGGCAAATGCAACCTCTGAACAACGCACCCATTGGCATATTGCCGAAGATGGCGAAAGCATCATCTGGCCCCATCTTGACGAATCTATTAGCACTGAGGAGTTGCTCTGGAGGGGACCAAACGAACATGAAGCGAATAGACGATGGGAGCAACAGGCCCGTGCCTTGGCAGCAGATGAGGAGCAGAATGTGGAAGCACTCGAATGGGTAGAAGCATTGATTGGTGATGTGGCTTTGGATGGTGAGAGTGAAGTTCGTACTGAAACCTCTCATGAATCCATTAGGGCGTTTGTTTACGATTTGGTACGGGATGAGGAAGATGAGGTTAGGAACCACGCGATGGCGCTGATTGATGGCATTCTGTTGATGAGCAAATCAACCAACGCATAGGAGGCACACCATGACCAATAGCACGAATGACGACTTGGAAAAACTGGCACAAGCGCGAGACAATATCCTGCTGGCGACACTTGGTGCATTTCTGCATAATTTAGGGAAATTAAGCAAAGCATTTCTTGCTTATCAACGATGTAAGGCCTGCACTAATTCTGATCCGCCCCTCAGTCCTGATACACAAGACGTAATATATGAAAATTTCAAATACCAAGCAATAACAGGGTTGGTAGCAGATTTTGTTACCGATCCAAACTCCCCTACTCTCAGTAGGGAAGAATTGAATCGACTAAAGAGAAACGCAGAGGATTGGTTAGAAGTTGCTTACACAAATAATATTCTACCAGAAAACTTTATGCAGTTTTTACAAGAAAGAAAAATCTCTTTAGCTGTACCTCTTAATGACAGACCAGTTGACTGCTGGTATTCAATAGGAGACTTCATCGAATTTCAATCTTATAAGTGGTATGAACCGATATCAACAGGACAACAAATCAACATTATGTTCCCTAGCGGTTCAAAGGCAACAGAACTACTAGAAATTTCGCATGATGCAGCATCCGGAACAGAAAAAGAAGGGTCTGAAAAGAAGCATGGATTGCAACCACAATCGCCTACGTACCTAGCAACACTTTTTGGTTACGAAGCAGCAATAGATGAAGAAAAGATAGAGACAGTTCGTCAAACCTTCTTAGATGAATTGCTTAATGCAAAACAAAATTATGTTTTGGATAGTGCAAGAAATCAGTTAATACTTGGATTAGGGGATACTCGCCGCACCATAAATGATGTTACACTATGGGATATTTCAGCAAGCGTAGCCAGTTTTTATAAAGCTGCTGTTGCACGTCTTTTAATAGATGAACAGTGGGTGCCAAGAGGTGATTTCACTTGGCGGCTCCTCCGCATCTCCTACGACGGACTCGCCTTCCTCGAACGCGCCCCCACCATAGGCGACATGCTTGGCAGGCAAGCTGCCCTGACCGATGCGCTCAACCAAGTACGCCATCTGCTTGAATACGAATACCCCCTTGGCAACGAAGTCTACCGCGACGAGAACGGGAGCGCGTTTGTCGTCCCGGCCCTCGATGGCGATGATAATAATGGCACCCAACTGCGCGGGTTAATTGAATCGTACATCATGAAACGGTTTCGTGAGAGCAACCTACAGGGTGAAGTTGTGCCACACATCCGCATCAGCGAAGCAAGCAAGAAAGCAAGAGAACTCCACACCTTGTTGCAAGAGCAACCCCCACAACCAAGCCCTTTTCCTGATGCTATCCAATGCTGGTGGCAAGGTAAATCTGCCGACATTTGCACGGCATGTGGCATGCGTCCGCAAGGATGGGGCGCACCAAACGATAAAAAGAAGCAAAAAGCTGAGGACCGGAATGTATGCTACGTATGCCTAGAGCGACGCGAAAACCGCTCTAAAGCATGGGCAAACGGTCGAGAGACAACCGCAAGCGAGGAACAAAAGCAACTCTGGCAACACACCATCTGGGTAGACGAGGTAGCCGACAAAAACGGGCGACTTGCGCTCATTGTAGGGCATTTCAACCTGGACGACTGGCTTGCTGGCACGATGATACAGACCATGCTCGTCGTGTGCGACCCTGCTAACCAAGATGTAAATAAGCGGTATGTCTCCAAGAACCCGTCGTTTGCTCGCATCCAGCGTGTGTGGCGCACTACACATCAGTTTTGGCAAGATGTGTGGAATGAGGATATGTTGCCGACGGTGCCTTCGACTGATAGCAAATATCAGAAGCATGCGCGGTTGGAAATCAATGTGCGCAATGCGAATGAGCTAAACGTAGGCTACTACCATGCCTACGATGCCGAAATTGACGGGAAGCGACTGTCGGTAGTGTGGGATAGTGACAAAAAATGCTTCATTACTGCCGATAACTTGACCCCTTGGGGTGGCGCTGAAGCACTCCAAGCACAGTTGAAAGATATGGGCACACTTACACTTTCTGAAATGGGGGGCTATGGCAAGCAACGTAGCCCATTGCCATCTGCGGGTATACAGAGCGTAAAATGCATGGAAGCGACATATACACCCGCTGTCAAGTTGCTGGCAGAGCCGCGCTCGTTTATGGCGTTGGTGCCGGCAAACAAAGCAGTCGAAGTGGCAGAAAAGATACGCCAACGCTACGAGCGCGAAATGAGCAAAGTACGTAACCGCTTGCCTATGCATCTAGGAATCGTTTTTTTCGGGCGACGACAACCGCTCTTCAGTGTACTTGATGCCGGGCGACGGATGTTGGATATACAAATCTCACCAGAAAATTGTCTGGTTGAATCAAACAATGGGTATTGTGACCTTGCACCAAAACCACCACAACTACATTTTAAGCAGTACACTATTTGTCTGAAAACACAACAAGAAGAAATTCTCACTTGGCGTGTTAGCACGGTGATGGGCGATGGTCAAACAGAGGATGAATGGTACCCATACGTCGCTGTTGACACCAATGCAAACGGCAATGCGGTTGCAGGTCGTAAACAATTTCCGCATAATAACCAACAATGGGTTCATGCAACAGAGTTGCAGGTAGGTGATACGGTGCAATTTACCCCTGCCCGCTTTTCCTACCTCTTCCTTGACACATCGGCGCGGCGGTTTGACGTGGGCAAGAGCGAGTCACTCCTGCCACTGGAAGAGCTAGAGCGTATGCAGATAATGTGGAACAAGCTATGCGCTATACCCGATATGTCTGAGAGCAGGTTGCACGCGGTGGTCACGTTGCTCACGATGAAGCGCGACGAATGGGGCGAGGAATCACAAGCCTACACACAGCTTATCAAGACCGTGTTTACCAATGAGCAACTCGGTAGCCTTTTGGTGAAAGGCAAGGAGAAAAACATTGCACAACGACTACTCCGTACCTTTGAATTGTACCAACAAATACTCAAGAAGCGATTGAAGAAAGATTAAGGAGGAACAAGTATGACAACAGAACCATACACGAAGAAAATCTACTACGCGCTGACACTTGACCCGGTGCACATCGGCACGGGCGGCTACCGCTTGGGGCGCGTGGACAACAGCATCATGCGCGAGCCGGGTACCAACCTGCCCAAAATCCCTGGCTCTAGTTTGAGCGGAGTGTGCCGCGCCAACGCAGCCATGGCAACCGGACGGTATCAGTGGAAAGACAAAGCTGGGCACGATGGCTCTTGCGCAGGGCAGGGGCAAGAAGACAGCAAAAAGAAAAAGGCCGGGCATTGTGGCAGCCATCACTGCCCCGTGTGTGTCACGTTTGGCTTTGCACGCGGCAATAGTGGTGGATTCCAGGGGCTTGCCCAATTTAGCGATGCACGCATCCTCTTCTTTCCCGTGCATTCAATGATTGGGCCAGTGTGGGTGACATGTCCATCAGTGTTGAACGAACATGGCAGTACAGAAAGTGTAACCAAAGACGACACTATCAAGTTGGCAGATGGATTAAGCGTTGCCGATAATCGCCTCAATGTAGGCTGGTTGATGTTGCCATGTGAACGTGGATTCAACCTGCCAGATAACAAACTAACATCTTTACCACCTGAAGTACGTGAGCGGGCCGTACTTGTTTCTGATAAGCTCTTTAGCCGCATCGTCAACGACAACCTCGAAGTTCGCACCTCGGTGAGCATAGACCCGGCAACAGGCGCAGCAGAAACGGGCGCACTCTACACCTACGAAGCTATCCCCAGAGCAGCCATGTTGTGGTTTTCTGTCACCTATAGCAAACCAGAGTTCTTTCGCATTGATGATCAAGCACCCGACCCACGCGAAGGTGCTGACAAAAGCGGTACAAAAATGAACGTAAAAGACGTTGTTGAAAAGGGCTTTGCGCTGTTTGAACACTTGGGCGTAGGCGGTATGAACACACGCGGCATGGGACGTGTGCGCGTGCTCAATCTGAATGGTGAAGGAGGGCAACAGCAATGACAACCGAAATCGTCAACCTTGACACGCTTTGTGCCGAACATGCCTACAACATTGTCAAAAAAGTGGCACCAAACGATAAACTATCGAAAAGTGACAAGAGCAAACTGGAAAACACCATCACCAAAAGTTTGGGCGTGCTACAAGAACAAGGGGTGTATGCGTTCTTTCTCTTTTTGGCATACAGACGAAAAGAACTCGGCGCAGAACAAACAACGCAGAAAACATGGGAATTGCTCAAAAATGTTGGATTACCCATACAAAAGGGCACCGTTGATTGGCGAGAACTACAAGCACTCACCAACAACCTCGACAACCTGCTCCTCGCCCGCGAACTCCTTGAACAAGCACTTATTTATGCCCGCTACCATGCCAAAGCATTGGAAGAGGAGTAAACAAGCATGAAATGGCAACTCTACCGGGTAGTCTACCGGCTCAAAAGCAACCTGCACATTGGCTGGCGCAAAATAGGCAACCTCATGCAAACACGCCACTACATTCCAAGCCGCACATGGCATGGAGCAACAACATCGCTCCTCACGCAACATCTTGGTAAACACGACTACCTAGATGTTGGCGATTTTGTGCATAAACATCTCATCTTCAGCTACTTCTTTTTCGCAACAGATAAAGAGAACCCGCTGATACCTTGTTGGCAAGAAGGGCACATAACATATGGGTTGCCAGAAAAAAAGACTATCCCATCCAACGAGTTTGAATACCGGTTCATCAAAAGCCAAGCATCTACTGCGATTGATACCCAGAGCAATACCTCACTCGAAGGACAGTTGTACGAGGTAGAATATATCGTACCTTATATTCAAGAAACAGAAGCGATAAAGCCGGTTTTTGTCGTTGGGCATCTGTTTGTGCGTGCGCATAATGAGCAGGTTGTGTGCGAAGAAAATGACGTGCTTGTACAAGGGAAAGCTTTGTTTGGTGAAGTACTGCGACGTTCTCAAGTTGGTGGTGAACGTCGCTATGGGTTTGGGATGTTGGAATTACAAGAATGGAGTCAATGCACTGAGGTTTTTGGATATAACAACATAGCATTGGAAGACAAGTATCCCATTCTTACCATTCCTGCCAAGAAACCCGTGCTTGCCCATCTTCATGTCAAAGGCAACCTAAACATACACGGCACGCTCGAACCCCTCGTCGGGCGCGAGTGGCACCAGAGTAAAGGGCCGGGAAACCAGCTTTCACAAGCAGTTGTGTGTTTTGCACCCGGCGCAACGCTCACCTCAACCCCCGCCACCTTCCAGATAGGGCCATTGGGCATTTGGGAAATACTATTATAATCGTGAGTGATACCAAATACGAGTGAACAGTTTGTCATACTATATAAACGTTGGTGCAGTTTTTCTGCTTTTGTCTCTTGCTTGATACTAGACACGTACTCACCCGGATTTGGCATTATAACACTACCAAGACAGCTCACAACGTTGCAGTGTAACGGCAAAGAATCGTCTGTTCTCTGCTTTGTACCGTTGCATTCTTTGCGTCTTTGCGCGAAGTCTTAATGAAAAAAGACAGCTCGCAGCATTGCAGCGTACCAGCAAAGAATTACATGTTCCTTTTTTTATATCTTGGCGTCTTGGCGTCTTGGCGGTTCTTTTTTTTTATGAAAAAAGAGTACCCTAATGGGCTAGGTCTATATAGCCTAAGTCTATGATTTCATCCTCCTCAAATACATCAACACTACCCACCACTATCATCCACTCTTCATCGAAGTTTGCCACAGCAAGCCCCAAGGAACCCAATGGCACACGCTCGAACACAAAGAAGCCATTGAAATCTGTCACCGTTTCAGCAACAAAAAAGCGGTCTTCGCATGGCGTGTTGCGAAAATCAAGTGCGCCCCCCTCGCTGCACAGTTGCACTTTCGTTTGGGGGACTGGCAATTGCCCAAAGATAAATTGCCCTTGCACTGTTGCCGTTTTTGTGATGGCATCGGGTGGTGGCAGCACAGGTGCCCCTTTGACAGCAATAGCCGATATATCCGACGCCACCAGGCCGGTTTCATAGGGCAGGGCAACCTTCCAGTCACCATTATTTTTCACCACAACACCATATGCAGTGGCAGCCCAGATACGTTGTTCGGTATCGTATGCAAGGTCAGTTATCGTATTACTTGGCAACCCATGCGTATCCATATCGTGTATTTCAATGGCAGAACTAGCACCATCCCACATAATGATACCACTGGTAGCCGATGCAAGCACAAACCCACCTTCTGGTCGTTCGAGGATGTCGTTGATAGCACCAATGGGCAAATCGGTGATATATGGAGTACAACTACCATTCTCAAATGTGTATACTGCCCCATTGACACCAACCAACACAACACCTTTTGATGTGACAGTGAGCGCAGTCGGGTGCTGGTAGGCGAGTAGCCCTATGTCTTCAGGCTCTCCATAGGCTGTCCATGTTGTGCCATCAAAAGATACCAAGTCGCTCCCATTGTCGTTTTTGCCGGCTAACCACACTGTGCCATCATCTGGGTTGAAAGCGATTGATTGCACTGGGAAAGCTTCTTCGCCCGTACTCACCAATGCTGCATACATATTGGCAATACTTTTCACGTTGGGGTCTATCACATTGATAGTGGTTTCTTGCACAAACCATATCAACCCCTGCGGGTCTATATCTACAATGGCAGCATTGGCAAGTCCACCAACTTCTTCCCAGATTTCGCCCTCGTCGGTAGATGTAGCCAGCCGGTCGCACCCAACCCAAAGGTTGGTATCTTGGTCAAAAAAGCTGTTGGCATGGACACACGATGCAAAACTAGCGTTGACGATAGGTCTTATCCAATCTTTGCCTTTGAGCACACTGATACGGGCATCTTGCGCACCAATGGCTACAAACACTGGCTCGCCCGGGTTGCCTACTGCTATTGTCGGCTCTGGGGTTGGTGTAGCCGTAGGTTGCTTGGCGATGGCAGTAGCCGTAGCATCCATAGCAAGCGTTGCTGAAACGGTAGCGGTTTGCGAAAGCGAGACGGTGGCCGCAAGAGTATCAGATATGCTTTGTGTATCGTCGTTGCTGACGCTACTGGCTTGTTCTGTATCCGATGCTTGTTCGTCGTTGCTTCCCTCACCGGCACCACTACTGCATGCAATACAGAGCAACAGCATTGCGAGGACAAAGAAAAGGTTTTGTAGTTTCATAATGGCTTACGACTCCGTACTGGCTTGTAGGGCGCTTGTGACAATGCGCTTGAGGATTTTCAAAATGGTATCTGTTTCTGCTCGTTGTATATACTCCCGCGATGGTTCAAGGTGCATGGTTGGCGAATCGGTTTGTTGCACAGATTGGCTGAGCACAATATCATCCACCCTAGTCCAAGGGTATGGTTGCATATCGTGTTCGGTGATACGCGCAATGCTACGCAGCTCAGCAATGGTCATTGCTGAGAATGTCAATTGTTTCAAATTGTTCCTCGCACGTTCCTTAATTCTATACTTCTCTATAAAGCTATTTGCGATGCTTTTTGCTCACAGTGCGTGCAAACATTCTGTCGAAAAAGCTTAATGGTTCGCCAGATACTTCGCATCGCCCCATAAAACGCCACACTTTGCGCTGCATTTCTTGGGCCTCTTGTGCTTGGCGCTCTTGTTCAACACGGGTGTGTTGGTCGTGCTCGGCGCGAGTATGCCATGCCTGCTCCATAGCAATCCAATCGGCTTCGGTTAGGTTGATGCCCCACACGCGCAGGCTTGCATCGTCGCTACCCGATAGCACGAAGCGCCCATCGGGGCTGAACAGGACACTGTACACGTCTTTGGTGTGGCCTTCAAACCGCTGTATTTCTTGCCCATTTGCACTATCCCAAAGCACGATGGTTTTGTCGGCGCTGCCAGAGACGATGATGGTTTCATCTGGGCAATAGGCAGCACTCCAAGAGGGGTATCTATGCCCCTGCATCTGTTGTATCAGGTGCTTGCTCTCAATATCCCATAATCCTACCGAGCCATCAACATTTGATATGACAAGCACCTTGCCATCGGAACGAAATGCGATACTGTTGACGCCGTTGGTTGGCACGTCAAGCCGTCCTATTTCTGCGCCACTTTGCACATCCCACAATGCTACGGTGCAGTCGCGGCTGCCAGAAGCCAACATGTTTCCATCGGGGCTAAACGCGACACTTTTGACATATTCCGGGTGTCCTTCTAGCAGACGTACTTTTGCGCCGGTTTGCACATTCCATATACACACGTTGCCATCTTCGCTCCCCGATGCGAGGAGTTGTCCATCGGGGCTAAAGGCTACACTGTAGACGAGGTTGGTATGCCCTTGCATCTGATACAGTTGCCGCCCGGTGGTGCAATCCCACAGGCGCACTGTGGTATCGGTGCTGCCAGAAGCCAATAATTGCCCATCGGGGCTGAACGCAACTGTATATACTCGTGCGGTATGTCCATCTAGGCGACGTATTTCGTGCCCATCTTCAAGTGCAAAGAGCCGTATCGTATGGTCCCAACTGCCTGTTGCTACGGCGCTGCTATCGGGACTAATTGCTATGCTATAGATAGTAGCAGTGGCACCTTCTCTTTGCAACACTCCTTGGAGTTGTATTTGCACACACTACCCCCTTTCTTCTTTTCTATTCAAACTGTTCCCTGAGTTTGTCGAAGGGAACAAACCATTCTCTCTCTGCCCAACTCCGGCTAGAAGCCGGTGCTCCTGGTAGGCGATATTATAAGATATAATCACCATCTAGGTCGGTTTTCTTATGTTTTTTGCAGCGTGTTTGGGCCCGCATGCGTTCCAAAAATGTTAGTGGTACGCCGCATACTTCACAGCAAGCGGTAGCACGCCATACTTTTTGTTGGGCGCGTCGTTCTGCAATGCGTACTTGCTCGTCGTGCTCGCGTTGGGCACGTTCTTGTTGTTTTTGGCGTTCGTGTTCTGCGTGCTCACGGCGTTCTTGCTCTGTTGCATCACGCCAAGCTTGTTCCATACGTTGCCAGTCGGTTTCTGGTACGTTCAACCCCCATAGGCGCACGGTTTGGTCGAAGCTACCCGATGCGACCATTGTGCCATCGCTACTAAACATGGCATTTTGAACGAAGTCGGTGTGCCCTGTTAATTGTGCGATTTCTTGCCCACGTTCGACATCCCATAAGCGCACGGAGCAATCGTTACTTGAGGAGACAAGGTATTTGCTATCGGCACTGAAGGCAACCCCTAAGACAAAATCGTTATGACCGGTTATTTGCCGTACTTCTTGCCATGTTGCTACATCCCAAAGCCGGATAGTATTATCGAAACTGGCTGTTGCTAGATAGCGCCCATCGGGACTAAAGGCAACACTTTGCACATAAGCAGTATGTCCTTGCAAGCGTTGTACTTCTTCGCCATTTTCTGCATTCCAAATGCGTGCGGTATCGTCATATAATCCAGATGCCACGAGGCTTCCATCGGGGCTAATGGCTATACTCGATATAATATTCGTTTCTTGTGATTTCCACAATGGTTGTGCGCTCTCTACATCCCATAGGCGCACGGTGGTGTCGGTGCTGCCGGAAACGAGCACCTTTCCATCGGGGCTAAAAGCAAGCCCATTGACAGATTGGGTATGGCCAATGAAGCGCCGTAATTCTTGCCCGCTTTCTATATCCCACAACTGTATAGATGTGTCGCGTAGCTTTGCTGCGAGTAGACGACTATCTGGGCTAATAGCCATACATGCGACGTTGTTTATATGCCCCTCTAGGCGTTGCACACGTCTTCCACTTGCGACATCCCATAGAATGACCGCATCCCAGATACCTGCTGCGAGCAGGCGATTGTCGGGGGAAAGGGCTACGACACCTACGCGAGAACCAATAGCATCTTTCTGTAGGAACCCTTGTGCTTTTTGTTGCACGTGTATCTACCTCCTTTTCCTTTGATAGAGTAAATTTTTTATGTGTCTATTGTACTCTAAAATTGGTTTGTGTCTATCAGGCAAGAGTGGGGAGATGATAAAGAGTTGTAGCACCGGCTTCTAGCCGGAGTCCGGCAGGATGCCGGTGCTACGGTGGATAGGCTAGAAGCCCCATGCTACGAAGAAATCGTAGGACAGGCATCCTGCCTGTTATGCTGGACAGGCTAGAAGCCTATCCTACGCCTTTTGCCGGTGCTACGGCGGACAGGCTAGAAGCCTATCCTACGCCTTTTGCGCCATTTCTTAGTAGCACCGGCTTCTAGCCGGAGTCCAGGGGTGTAGCACCGGCTTCTAGCCGGAGTCCAGGAGTGTAGCACCGGCTTCTAGCCGGAGTCCGACAGGATGTCGGTGCTACGGGGGACAGGCTAGAAGCCCATCCTACGCCTTTTGCTCGTGCTACGGTGGACAGGCTAGAAGCCTCATGCTACGCCCTACTTCACAAACAAGTTCATGTCTATATGTTCCCACGTTGAGCTGGTGATGGGAATAACAGTAACTTTTCCACTTGCACCAGCCTCTATCACGGTACCAAGTTCTTGCCCACCACCAAGCGTTTCAGAACCAAGCACGTCTACATCGCCAGTGAGCAATTGTGCAACGGCTGCATTGGTATCACCAAAGAATTGGGCAATGATGGTCTTGACGATTGGTTCGCCCAGATAGTAGTGTGGGTTGGCTTCAAAGACCATGCGCTGGCCCTTTTGCCACTCGACGAGCCGATAGGGGCCGTAACTCAAGGATTTTTCGGCAATTTCGGGCAGGTTTATCCATTCAGCAGCGGGAACATCAGCGAGTGTGCGGCCATCGGCAAGTTCTTGATGGGCCGGGTATGCCCCCAAAGTAAAGCCAGTGCCGGCATTGGTGCCTTGTGTATAGACCATGTATTCAGGGGTTTTGGCACCGGGTAGGTAGGTACGGGTAAAGGTTGTATCACTGGTAAACGCTACGTCTTGGAGCGATTCGCAAACGAGGTAACTGGTCGCTTGTATGTCTGGGTCGCAGTTAATGCGCTGGGCCAGCTCCATATCTTCTTTGGTGACGGGTTCACCATCTTCCCATGTAAGGCCTTCGACTACTTCAAAGTTGACGGTTATTTGTTCCATTTCAATAGTGCCGCCTTCGTAGGTGATAATGTCTCCGTCTGCATGTATCACTTCTACGCCGGGGGCGAGTTCTTCGGCTTCAGCAAGGGCGGTCCATACCATATCGCCCTCCTGAACGTCTACCACTTCCAGAGTGGCTTGGCCACTTTCGAGTGTGGGCAATTCGGTAAGCGCTACTGGTTGATAGTCGTAGCCTTTGCCTGTGGCAGCACGGACGGTCATGAGGTCAGCGATGATTTGGGCAACGCTTAGGTCTTCGCGCCGGGTGAAGAGCGAGGCCGGCTCTTGCGAAAAGCCGAGCACGACGGTATCGCCACCATCGGCCAGTTCCCATTCATGGGCATTGACGGTGTAGGATACTTCGCTCACATCTGCTGCAAAGTTGTTGAGGTTGTTGGTGGTGACAGCGGCTTCAAAGCGGTTGAAGAGTGGCAGGCTCACCATATCCTTGGTAAATTCTTGTTGTGTAATGGCATAGTATTCTTTGCGTTCATCACGTTCGAGTGTATTGGTTGCCATGATGATGGCTTGGCTGGCTGCTTCGTTGCACCATCCCATGTAGTTTTGCCCTTCCCACCCGTTGTTGGGAATGGGTATTTGGTTGCAGGAGTAGAGCGTGTTGCCGCCTGGGTCTGCTTGCCCTACCCATGCGAATGCGCCTAGCTCAAAGTCGCGTCGTTGCAAGCCGGTGGAGCCACCAAACCACCATGAGCCGGGCGCGTGGGTACGCACGATTTGGATACCACAGTTTTCGAGCAATTGCTGTTCAAGCACGGTGGAGTAGGTGATACGAAATTGTGCATCAGTTGTGGTGTACTTGAGCGCTAGGGCGTCGCCGGCATCATTTTCACGCGGGTAGCCTTCCTCTACTTCTTGCCAACCTGCTTCTTCGAGGAGTTGTTTGCCTTGCTCTGGGTCAAAGGGGTATTTGGTGATACCTTCATCGGTGTAGGCCCAGTGCCCTTGTGGTATAAACGTATCCATGACCATGCTTGCACGTTGTTCGTCATCTAGGAATGGGTAGACAGATTGGATGAGTTCGGTGCGGTCTACACAGTAGGCTATGGCTTGGCGCACACGTATATCACCCAGAATGGGGTGGGGTGTGGTGAATTGCCCTGAGCCTTCTGTTGTTTCACGAACAACCTGCGTTTCGGCAGTGCCGCTACTACAGGCAGCTATGACCAACGATACCAACATTACTACCATCAAGCCCATCAAGCTCATGATGGTAGGCCTACGTTTTTGTTTCCTCATGTTTCCGTCCTTTTCTTTTCACTTCTTATAAACCTGTTCCCTTCGACAAGTTCAGGGAACAGGTCATTTTTTGCTGTTACGCTCCAATGATGCGAACTGTGTGGTTATTATATCCTATCTTGCTATCCTAGCGCGTATACAAGTTCATGTCCATGGTTTCCCATGTTGCGCTGGCTAGTGGGAAGACTTGTATATCGCCGCGTTCGCCGGCTTCGAGCACGGTTTGAAGCTCTTGCCCGGCTCCTAGGATTTCGGTGCCAAGCACGTCTACATCGCCGGTGAGCAATTGTGATACGGCTGCGTTGGTATCGCCAAAAAATTGGATGATGACGGTTTTTATCTTTGGCTCGCCCAGATAGTAGTGTGGGTTGGACTCAAAGACCATACGTTGCCCTTTGCGCCATTCGGTTAGTTGATATGGCCCGTAACTCATAGGGGCTTCTGCTATTTCTGGTAGGGTAGACCATTCTTTGGCTGGCACATCGGCCAAGCTGCGCCCGTCGGAGAGCGTGATATGAGATGGGTATGCGCCTACGGTAAAGGCTGTGCCGGTGAATATACCAGGTGTTTGCACAAAGTATTCTGGCAATTTGGCACCGGGTACATAGATGCGGGTAAAGGTGGTGTCACTGGTAAAGGTTGTTTCTTGGGCGGATTCACAGACAAATGTATTGATAAGGCCTAGGTCTGGGTCACAGTTTATTTTTTGTGCTAGTTCTAGGTCGGCTTGTTTGACTGGCTCGCCATCTTGCCATGTTAGCCCTTCTACAAGCTCAAAGTTGACGGTGAGTTGTTCCATTTCAATTGTTCCACCATCGTATTCAACAGCTTCACCATTGGCATTGCGCACTTCAACGCCGGGTTCCAATGCTACTGCTTCGCCGCTGGTTGTCCATACCATATCACCTTCGCCTACTTCTACGACATCTAGGGTTGCAGCACCGCTTTCGATGGTGGGTAGCTCTGTCAATGCAACTGGTTGATAGTCATATCCTTTGCCGGTTGCGGCACGGGTGGTGAGCAAGTCGTTGATGATGTGGGTGACGGATGAGTCTTCAATTGCTGCTAAGAGTGTTGCTGGCTCTTGGCTAAAACCAAGGATGACGGTATCGCCACCATCGGTTAGTTCCCATTCGTGTACGTTGGTAAGATAGGATGCTTCGCTCACATCGGCTTCAAAGTTGCTGAGGTTGTTGCTGGTAGCAGCGGCTTCAAATTTATTGAACAGTGGCAGGCTCACCATATCCTTGCTAAATTCTTGTTGAACAATGGCATAGTATTCTTTGCGTTCTTGACGGTCTAGGGTATTGTTGGCGGCAATGATGGCTTGACTGGCGGTTTCATTACACCACCCCATGGTGTTTTGCCCTTGCCAGTTGTTTTCTGGGCTAGGGATTTGGTTGCACGCATAGATGGTGTCGCCGGCTGGGTCTGCTTGCCCAACCCATGAAAATGTGCCTAGCTCGAAGTCACGCCGTTGTAGGCCGGTGGAGCTGCCAAACCACCACGATGCGGGGGCATGGGTACGCACGATTTGGATGCCGCAGTTGTTGAGCAGTTGCCCTTCCATGACGGTTGCGTAGGTGACGCGATAGGCGGCGTCGGTTGTGGTGAATTTGAGTGCGAGCGCTTCGCCCGCTTCGTTTTCACGTGGGTAGCCTTCTTCTACTATCTGCCAACCTGCTTCTTCGAGGAGTTGTTTGCCTTGCTCTGGGTCAAAGGGGTATTTGGTGATGCCTTCATCGGTGTAGGCCCAGTGCCCTTGTGGTATAAACGTATCCATGAGCATTGTTTGACGCTGTTCTTCTTCGAGGAAGGGATAGATGGCTTTGATGAGTTCTTGGCGGTCAATACAGTGGGCTATGGCTTGGCGCACGCGCACATCTCCCAAAATGGGGTGTGGCTTAAAGATGCTAGACGCTGCTGCATCGGTGGTTTCTGCTGGTGGTGGGGCTTCTGGGTCGGGTGTTGCGGTGACAACAACTTGAACTTCTACTGTTTCACGAACAACCTCGGTTTGTGTGCTAGAGGTGCATGCTGCTATGAGCAATGCAAACACGAACATGCATGTTATTCCAACAAGGGGACGTTTCCGTATGGGATACATGTTGATGATCCTTTCTTTTCTTGTGTGGTATTTTCTGATGGGCTTAGGTACCGATTGTGTACCTTTGAGCAACTCGGATACCACGTGTGTGCCTTCAACAAACGCAGGCACTGACTTGCATTTTGAGATACGTTACTAAACGAAATTATGCCCTACATTAGGGCACGTTCTAGGATGCAGTGATGGAGAGAATAGCGACTCCAAACAGAACTTGCACGAGAACAGAGGCTATTTGGAGCACGCGTGCTCCAACCTGTTCACGGCGATAGATGGTGAGACCAAGACCGGTATTTAAGAGCATCAGACCAAATGCTGCGATAGGCAGGAAAAGCACTTGATGACGCGGATGCAGTTCTGTGGCTTCGCCGAGTGCGTTGAAGCGCATTGTTACCATGTCGGCAAGATGTGGGTAGCGTGCTGCGAGAATGCCTAGAAGTATGAGGTTTAAGCCAAAGGCCATTAAGAGGGCACGTCGCACGATGAGGTCACTCCAGAAGGCATAGAAGAGGATGCGCCCCGGTTGGTGGGTTGCTGATATGGGTTTGACGGCTCCGAGGCTACGTCGTTGTTCAAGCTGTTGCACAAAATTATCGTAGTCGTTGGGAGAGACGGCGTAGGATGCTTCAGGGGTGTGGATAATGAGGCATTTTGATGGGGGGAGGCTGGCGAGAAGGTGCAACTGGCTCCATTCACTGGTGATGCCTTTGCCCCAGAAGTAGCCTATGCCTTGGAGTATGCGCCATGGTATACGTGCGCCCATGTCGCCATTGTCTATGCGCTCGATGTGTTCCATGGGGATGACGGTACGGTTTCCTATCCAGTTGACATAGACGCCGTTACGGTCTAGTTCATAGCTCAATGTGGCTGCTCCGATGACCCGGTAGAGCAGGTAGCCGGACATGAAGAGGAGTGCTTCAAGGGCTACCAATTCGCTATAGAGTCTGAGATTAACTGGCCATTCTTGGGGTGGATGTATGAGTATTTGGATGAGGTGTTGCCCAACAAAGATGGCAGCGGCGAAGACGATGATGAGGCATACGACACCTATCCACAATCCAGGTGCAGGTTTTGGTTTCCAACGCGGCATAGGTTTAGGTCTCTTTACTCCGCAACTATTAGCTCACTAATTGTATCTGATTTTCTGCACATTACTGGCTCACCTCTTCGTCAGGAACGGGGGTAATAAAGACGCCATGCACAGACTTGTCGGGATTTTGCAAGGTTATCAGGTCTAGTTTCATAGCAAATACTGACACTTGGTCTTTATCTCCTCTTGCTTTGACTTCAAAAACAGTCAGTTTGCCATTTTGAGCTATCATATCTACTTCGGTGCTAAACCCTTTTTTGAAGACAAGCCCTTCAGTGTCAACAAGCTTTTGCCGCAAGCGGATAGATTCTGGGCGAATGTCTGGGTTTTTGAGACCGTATTGGAGTGCCATAGCAAAGACATCTTCTAGGTTTGTGCCTTTTTCGCTTCCAAGCGAGCCGAGTTGGAGTTTAATCCACACTTCCATCTGGTCCATGCGTCGCATAAGGGATTCTTGCCCAGATTGGAGTTTCGCAATATCACGCCTAACGTAACGGAATTGCTGGTCCACTTGCTCAAAGCGCCGATCCACTTGCTCAAAGCGCTGGTCTACTTGCTCAAAGCGCCGATCCACTTGCTCAAAACGCCGATCCACTTGCTCAAAGCGCTCATCCATTTGTTGTTGCATTTGCTCAAGACGCCGATCCACTTGCTCAAAGCGCTCATCCATTTGTTGTTGCATTTGGTCAAAGCGCTCATCTATGTGCGAAAAGCCTTCATACATTTTCAGTTCGAGTGTATTAGTGCGTTGCTCTATTCTTTCTATGGCCCGCACAAACTCATCTCGACGCAGAACACGATCCGACAACATACCTTCATCTACTGTCATCTTCTTCAGTTCAAGACGCAGTAAACCGGGTAAAATTTCGTCTACGTAATCATGCACTTGTTGTAATGCTGTTTCACTTAGCATAATATTCATTCCTCGCGTTGCTCAGATTGTACACGTTCAAGACGCTGGTCTACGTGAGCAAACCGTTGCTCCATTTCTTGTTGCAGCATGTTGGCGCGTTGCTCTAATCGTGCTAAGGCACGCGAAACTTCGTTACGATGTGGTACATGTTCATCCAACATACGCTCTATGATGGCGGCAATTTCTGGGTCGGAACGCAATAATTCGGGTAACATGGTGATGACGTAATCACGAACTTGTTGCAAGTCTGTTTGGTCTAACATATTCTGCTCACTCAAAGCTACGACACATATACACTTATATGATACCACAGAAAAATGTACGAGACATCTGTGTATGGTATGAAACACAGATGTCTCGTATATTGATATGTAGGGGCTTGACGGTATGACAGGCATCCTGCCTGTCACTGTTCCCTAGCCGCCATCTATGCATGTTCCCGTAGCACCGGCTTCTAGCCCAATGCTACTAAGAAATCGTAGAACAGGCATCCTGCCTGTTATGCTGGACAGGCTAGAAGCCTATCCTACGCCTTGTGCCGGTGCTACAGGGGACAGGCGAGAAGCTATCCTACGCTTTGCGTACTATTCTGTGTCGTCTGTGTCATCGGCGTCGTCTGTATCGGTGAGCGGTTCGGTGTTGTCTACCTCATCCACGGTTTCGGTGTTATCGGCGTCGTTTATATCGGTGAGCGGTTCGGTGTTGTCTAGCTCTTCTTCGTCGTCTGTCGCGTCTACTTCGTTCTCATCCATGTCATCGGCGTCGTTTGTATCGGTGAGCGGTTCGGTGTTGTCTAGCTCTTCTTCTTCTTCCATTGTGGTGAGTGTTTCGATGAGGGGGGGCGTAGATGTTGCATCTGCGCCGGGCGTGGGTGTTGGTGTGGGTTGCGCTGTTGGTGGTCCGGGCATGTAGGTTGGCTCAATGGTGGGTGATGGTTGCTCGGTTGGTGTGGGCGATGGTTGTGGGAATTGTTGAATAGTAGCAGCTTCGCGTTGTTCTTCGAGCCATTCATCAAAAGCTTCAGTGCGTGCTTCTTGCAATTGTTGCTCTACGCTGTTGGTAATCCATTCAGTTACTTGTATGATATGCCAGCCAAACTGAGTACGTACAGGGTCACTGATTGCGTCTACTTCTAGCTCAAATGCTGCTTCAACGAAGGCGGGGTCGTAGGTTGCGCCTTGTGCGGAAGCGCCTTCTTTATCAAAGGTTCCCACATCGCCGCCAGTGTCTTTTGAGCCGGGGTCTTCAGAATATTCCTCGACCATGGCTTCAAAGTCAGCTCCATCACGTAGTTCTTGGACTATTTCTTCGGCTTCGGAGAGACGCTCTTCGTATGCAGCATCTATGGTATCGCTTATCTCTTGGGTGGGCGTCATGGTTTGTGTTAGGGTGATGGGCACGTCAACGTGCAAGAGGATGTGGTGTGCAGATACCCGTTCTGGCTCAGTGCTTGGCTCAAACGTATCTTCGGGCACGAGTTGCTCTTGTATCTGTTCGGTGTAGAGTTGTACACGATACCGAGTTTGCATGGCTGTGAGAAAGTCATCACTTGTGAAGCGTGGTTTTAAGTTGCGTTCCTCTATTTCGTCTAGTTCTTCTTGAAACATGTCGGCTACTTTAGCGAACACTTGTGAAACTTTTTCGTTGGCTACAGCAGGTTCAGGCGTTGGGATTGGGGTATTCGTTGGTGGTGGACCATCAGGTGTTGGGAGTGTCTCAGTTTCTGTGAGTGCATCTGTTGTTAGGGTATCTGTTACGACATCCATGGTGTCGGTGAGAATTTCGGTGCTATCGGGAGTTTCTGCTTCGTCTGGTGGGAGGAATACTGACCCCATATCTACGACGATGGATTGATTTACTTCGTCGGTGGTGGCCTGAATGTTCATGGATTGGGCCCCTTGAATGATGAGCTGGTCCTCTTTCCACATATCAATGACCTGCTGGTTGTCGGTTTCTTCTGAATGGATAGTGGTTACTTGCTCGTTGATGAGGGGCGTGCGGCCTTTGAATTGACTGCCAAACTGCTCATTGTCACCAAACATGGCAACCATTTGTAAGCTTTGGACGATCTGGGTCGCTAACATGTCCCGGTATTCTTGCCAGTAGGCACGCCGTGTCAATTCGGCATCGTTGACTTGGGCTACCACACGCGAGGGTATCCACAGTTGGTCGTAGATAAGGCCTGTAATGATAACAAGCAGGGCAATGAGGATACCGGCGGCTACTCCCCGTATCACCCGTTGTTGTTGTTGGGCTTCACGCTGGCTTTTCGATGTATCGCGTTTTGGTTTAGCAGGCGTAGGAGCAGCCTTTGGGCGCGGAGACTTTTTAGGGTCCACTTTGGTGGTAGGTGTACTGCGTCCTTTTGCCTGTGAAGGTTTTGTAGATTTAGGCATAACTTCATAAGGAGTCAACTGTTATTATGTTTAATAACAGTTGACTGATAGCCAGTACCACAACGAGTGTTCACATATGTCATAGGCAACCAGACATCGCTGTCGTACTAGAAACGATACAGTTCATTAGAATGGAATATCATCATCTCCAATATCAAGATCATGCGGGTGAGAATCATCTTTAACTGAACCTTGTACGCGGAAAGCTGGGTGAGCTATATCGTGTGTGGGGGCTACATCGGTAGGTTCTTCGGTATGGTAGCAATTATCACGTGCTATGCGGTTATCAAGAATGATCATATCATTTGCGACGATTTCTGTTTTGTAGCGTGTTTGTCCACTTTGTTGATCTTCCCATGATCGAGTCTGCAAACGCCCTTCGAGATAGACACGTGCATTTTTATTGAGGTGTTGGTTACAAATCTCAGCAAGCTTATTCCATGTAACAACGCTGAACCATTCGGTTTCTTCACGCATATCACCGTTGCTGTCTTTCCATTGGCGGCATGAGGCAACACGAAACGTTGTGACAGGGCTACCACTTGCTGTAAAACGCATCTCTGGATCTGTCCCCAGACGACCAATAACCATCACTTTGTTCAAATCTTTCGCCATACCCAATTCTCTTTACACACGTATATGTTCTCTTTACCCATTATCATCGT
>CAZVEN010000023.1:31487-89849 GCA_964626155.1 uncultured Chloroflexaceae bacterium
CATCGTCGCTATCATCGTCGCTATCATCGTCGCTATCATCGTCGCTATCATCGTCGCTATCATCGTCTGTGCCTTTGGTTTCTTGTCGGGGTTGCTGCTGTTTTTTATCTTCAGGCTCATCTTGGTTTTCTGTTGGTTCATCTTGGTTTTCTGTTGGTTCATCGGGCATGAATCGTTCATCCATGGTAATCAGGTGGCGCAGGATTGCATCAGTGAATTTGATAGTGTACTCAAGGTCTTTTATTTTCGTGCTCATGAGGGAAAAATGCATTAACACATAAAAGCCATCGGTAAAATTACGACGGCTTGCCTCGCCGCCTGCATATGCACGAATAGGGTATGCTAATCTGCGCCGTCCCCATGGTGGGTTGTGGTTTATAGACGTTACTGACCCGCCATGGGTTTCAATCACTTGCTGCAATCGGTTCAGCGTTGCTGCTATCTCTTCATCACTTGTACGCAACGGGCTAATAATGAGCATCATTTCATAGTTGCGAATACGCTCTTTTTCTTTCAAACGGACCCTCCTCCGGGATAACACCGCTCACGAGATTGATGTATAGGCTTTTTTATGTGTTTGGTAGGCTATATGCATCATCAATCATTGCTATGGCGGTATAGAAAGGTAAAAACAATATACAATTTTCGTACCAACAGGAGATTATAGCATGGCTAAAGGCTTGATGCAACTCTCTATGCAATGGCCTTGCACGAAGAAGGGGGCATAGAGAATCAACAGAAGTACCACTGCCACTGCTTCCATTCCTGCAATGTACCATGGCCATGGACCGAGATGGTCAAGAAGCGTGGGCATATCAGGTTTGCGAGCTATGAACATGTAGTTGCTGCCAATAGCGGCATTGACGGTACCAACAGCGAGCATGTAGATGTTGGTACCAACCATGACGCGCAGCATGGATGGTGGGGTAGGGCGGTAGCCTTCAACGAGAGTCATATACAGGGCGGCAGTGATGATGGACCCATGGGCTATGAATGTTTGGAAGAAACGAAAATGCGGAAAGCCATACGTGGTGAGGTTTGGCGTGAGCATGGCTTGTGTGGCACTGCCAGTGCCAAGAAAGTAGACATATTCGTAGAGGGATTGGTTTTTTGTCAGAAGCATGAGTGTACTGGTATAGACCATAACACTGCTGACATGGAGGGGCAGCATCGTTTGTATGCTCCACTGACCTGTTTGCACATTCCACATATGCCATAGCACTTCATTGCCAATGAGCACGGCAGCAAGGCTGTATCGTGTTGCGCGACGTATACTTGGCGTAGCTACGCGGCGCAGGGCAAGGAGCGATAGGTTGATGCCTGTTTCGATACCAAGCATAGCGAGATGGGAGGGAGAAAAGAGGCGGAACGGTTTGCCGGTATATTCTTTTGCAAGGAAACGTGCAAGCATTTTTTGTGCAGTGAAGCGCACAATGGGGGGAATGGGGACCAGTGCGTGGCTGTTGGTTGATGTGTGTCTCTGCATAGTTGCCTATCCTTTACGTTGTAGGATATACACGCCGTAATCGCAAATACCGCTGCGCATAGTGTAGGTATGCTGTATTTCAAACTCACGTTGGAAGAAAGCGCAGTAGTCTGCTTCATTGCGGATGAAGCCCCCACGGTCGAGCCAATGCATGGCGTGTCCGGCTACATTCCACACATCCGGCGGGGGGATGTCTTCCATAACAAGAGCTGTGGCCTTGGGGCGCAGGACACGATGCAGTTCGCTAATCGTTGCGTGGGCAACCGGGTCGGGCAGGTGATGCAGTAGCCCAAGAACGAGTGCAGCATCGAAGCGTTGGCTTTCGAGCGCAAGCATGGTGCTGTCGCAGGCTATGAAGGTCCCTTGGTGTTGGGAATTAGCAAAGCGGATATATTCAACAGACAGGTCCACGCCCGTGTAATAGGTGGGGGGAAAACAGTGGGCAAATGCGCCGGTGCCGCACCCCAAGTCTAGGAAGTAGCGCTGACCATAGTCACTCCATGGTGCTAGTGTACGGGTAATAACGTCTTTTTCGCCACGAAAACCATCTTCAACCATGAAGCGCAGGATGTTCCACATGTGCGGGTTTTGGCTGATGCGAGTGAGGATGGATTCTATCAATTGCATAGTTTAGCTACCTGCTCGCACATGTTCAAATTTGCCGCAATGGGCTAGGCACATGATAGATAGACCAAAAGGAAAGGAGCCGCCAATGCTAAGCCAGGCTGCTTCTAGGAGCATGGGCCAGTGTAGGCTTTGGTTGAGGAGGGGGGATGGCATGGCTAGGTCTGAGTCTTGCTGCTCCAGAAAGGGCATTGCTCGCTCGAGCATGCGTTGTGCCAACGGTATGGGGAAGAGGAGGCTGTTGACGTAAGTGCATCGCTGTACCATGAACCCGGTTTCGTGCAACAGGGTTTGCACTTGGTTGGCGGTATAACGCTGGCGGGTGTGTACAGAGCGGTCATGTTTGCTGCGCAGAAATTCGTAGGCGGGAAGCCGTATGAGCAGACGCCCGCCGTGCCCAAGCATGCGATGAAATTCGCGCAATGCTATGCGTTCATCTGGTACTCCACGATGGTAGAGCACATCAAATGAGGTGACAAGATCAAACTGATTGTCGGCAAACGGAAGGTGTAACACAGAACCACGAATGATACGATTTGGGGCACACGTTAATTCCATGGCTTCGGCGGCTATGTCTATGCCAATGACGTGCCCGTAGCGTTGCAGGAAGAGCACGTTTCCGCCAGTGCCACACCCTGCGTCGAGGATGCGCAAGGTGTTGTGTTGTGCGTAGTAGGTATCAAGCATTGCAGTTGCAATGGCACGCATGCCACTATGCCACCAGTGTTGTGGTTCTACTGCGGCCAGCACTTCATATTCAACTCGTTCCATACTCCCTATCCTCGTATGCGTCTCCGGTGCGCTACTATACCAGAATGTGTGTCTAGGTGCAACAAGCATGCTTGTGTTTAGGATAGTGTCATGAGGACTACGAATACACAAATGGGGCTTGCCGCTGGCAAGCCCCACAATCACTTAGGAGCATGAGGCTCCTAGCCTACCTTACCTAACCAACCCTTGCTAGTTTTTGGGCATTGCCTGAATGCCATGCCAAGCAGGGCGTGGAGTCCAATCGCTATTGATAACGCTAAACGATGCCTGCTCATGCATATCGTTGTTGTGTGCGCCCTTCCATGCTACCGAAAAATTCAGATTCCACAGGAACATAGCTTGCACCCATGGGTGATAGTCGTGTCGCCCAATTTGGAATGCACGTACTATCCAATCGCGCTGCATCTCAGGGGAAATCTGATTGCCATACTCGTAGCCGGGGGTATTGTTGTCCGTAGCCCACCCAAATTCGGTTATCCAAATAGGAATATGCGACATACCGCTTTCTACGACAACTTGGCGAATGTCCTCAACGCGACGGAAATAAAATTCACGGCTGTCTTGCCACCCTTCTGGGCCGGGGTTGTCGGGCCACATCGTGTCGGGCGGGTTGTTGTGCCCCCCAGGGTGTACACCAACCGCATCGGCACGAAACTGTGGATTGCTGAGCATTTGCCGCATGAACGTTACATCGCTAATGGCAATGTTGGGGTCGTTGGTTTCAGTTGATGTGGGTGCGCCACTCACGACAATGGCATTGGGGTCGCTGGCTTTGATAGCGTTATATACTGCATTAAGCATAGTTACAAAGTCATCGGCGCTTGCAACATAACCACCTGTCCCCCCGGCCGTTGCACAGTCGCCGCCATTTTCGCACGCACGGTTTTGTTCGTTCCAAATTTCATAGGCTTGCACTTTGCCACGATAGCGCTCGGCCATTGCGCCCATAAAATTGGCAAAGGCTCCATAGTTTTCAGGGCTTGGCATGCCATGTGAGCCGTTGGATGTGTACCAAGACGGTGATTGCACTACATTGAGCAACAGCTTCATGTCTGCATTATGCACATCTTCTACAATATCATCCAACTCAGCCCAATAGTATGCGCCGGAGGAGTCTTCAATGTCTTTCCACGCTATTTGCTGACGTACCCAGTAGACAAGGGAGTTTTTAGATATTTGGAGCACGCGCTCACGGTCTTGCCAAGCTGTTTCATCAAGGTAGAGGGTGGTATTGTAGCCGTAGACAAACTCGCCCGGTGAAACGGGTTGCCCGGCGGGAACATCGCCACCGCCAGCGGGTTGTTGTGGTTGTTGCGTCACAACCTCGTCGCCAAGTGGTTGGCCGGCGACAGGTGGCACAACATCGCGTGATTGAGGCTGAAATGCCGGGTTGCCCTGATGATACATGTCGCGTTGCTCATTGCCGAGCAAGCCGAGCATAATCTGATAGGCTGGGTCTGCCTGCTCAGGGTGCCATTCCATACGTTGGCGCTCGAAGTATTGCACCCAATAGGTTTGCCCATCTGCCTCATTCGTTTGCTGAAACTGTTCAGATATAGGGTACCCAAAGGTCTGTACCCCACCATTTTGCTCCCAGAAGGTGCGGAAGGGGGCAGGGTCGTTGCGCAATGTGTGCTGTGTTTCATTAAACCAACTGTTGTCGCCTAGGTCGGCTACTGGCTGGAATGGCTCTTGTCCTTGAAGGTCCTGTGCAGCGAGCCGCCCCATCAAGCGCCCAAGAATGTAATACTGGTTGTTTTCTTGGCCGAAATTTTCAGGGTGTTCTTCTAAAACTGCTCGCTCAAAGTATTGAACGAGGTAGGTTTCGCCGGGGTTGGTGAAGCTTTCTTCTTCAAATGGTTGTGAGATGGGGTAGCCAAGCGTAAACAATGCGTTGGGTGTATTCTTCCAAGTACGCAAAAAATAGTCTGATACCCAGTAACCGGTTTCTTCAAAATAATGGGCCCGTTCTTGGGCTCGACCTAGTTGCGGAAATGCACCCAGTGTCGCTATCATCGTAAGCAACAAGAAAATATGAACTGTCCGTTTGAGCATTACCTTTTCCTCTCCATACGTGTTCTTCAAACAATTATCCTTACTATCTGAGCTATCTATGAGCCAGTGCATTATACCATTAATCAGCAGGCAGGTACATTATCAGTATGAGGTGGGGTCTACCTTTACACGACTATTTCCCGATTCACACGGGCCAATCCCAATGAAACGGTATGTATACCAATTGCTATGAGGAGCAATGTGCTGACAAAACCTACGTGCAGCATCCACATTTCTGCATGCAACAGGTGCGGTATCCAGAAGGGAGCACCAAATAGCCCTTGTACGACGAGCGTAAACACAAGCACAGCAGGCAGTAGCACAACAATCATACTTGGGCGCGAAGAGCGAAAAATAAGCAAGAGCATGTAGAGAAGTGCTTGCGAGATAAGCGCTGCCATAAGCGCCGAAAAGAGTGCATGCGAAATACCAAGCGGCATACGTAGCGTTTCAGTGTAGAGCCAAAACTGCTGTTGTAGGGACAACGTTTCAAGGAGCACATGATAGAACAGAAAGATGACATAGGTTGTTAATCCCATCAGATACCCTGAGAACCACATCCGAAAGGAACTGTACAGATAGAGCATAAGCAATGCTGGCATGGTATAGTACCAAGCCGATGCAATGAAAACAGGCTTGAGTACATACAGGCTCATTGTTTCATAGAGAACCTCCATATCTGGCGAATAGGCAAGCCCATAGAATATAGTCCTCAATGGGGAAGCCAAGGACCCTACATGCCCTGCAATGAGCGTAAAAAAGAAGATAGGAGTTCCACGTAGCCACCACAGATAGAACGCCAAACCATAACATACCGTTGTCAGCAGCACAACTGCTGTTTCCATATTAGCCATTCTCCAAAGCTTACCGACATGTGGCAAGCCACATCCTGTAACGATAAGCTCACTGTGACTCACTAACCGCTCAGTATCGAAATGCGATTGTAGCCGATAGCAAGAGGAGCGTCAAGTTATGCGCACAGAAAACCATAGGACACGTTGGGATACACGCGCATATCTGTTATAATAGCGTCTTCATAATGTCATTCTGGTTTTTCTTTTTCATGAGCTCGCGCAAAGCCGCAAAGAGCACAGAAGAAGCGAACCGTAAGATGTAAAGATAGAATATATGCATGAACTTCCTCTGACCCAGAGCATCCTTGCCACTGCCATTGAAACGGCCCAGCAAGCGCAAGCACGCCGTATCACCGACATCCATATTGTGATTGGCACATTGAGCAGTTTTGTGGATGACTCGGTGCAATTCTACTTTGACCTGCTGAGCAAAGACACGCTGGCTGAGGGGGCCCAGTTGCACTTTCAGCGTGTGCCGGCAACCGCTATTTGCTGGGAATGCGGCTATCGTTTCGACATTTCGCCTCCTCTGGCCGCATGGTGCCCCAACTGTAAAAGCACACGGCTACACATAACAGGTGGACAGAATTGTTCTATAGAAAGTATTGAGGTAGATACAGATGAAGATACCAGTTGTTGAAACCATTTTGAATGCAAATGACGCGGTAGCGGCAGAAAATCGGGCTGTGTTTGATGCGGCCAACGTGTTTGTTGTCAACATGATGGCTTCGCCGGGAGCCGGCAAAACGAGCCTCATCCTTGCCACACTCGATGCGCTCACCAGTTCCATCCGCCCCGGCGTGATAGAGGGCGATGTGGCGTCACGTATTGATGCAGACACGATAGCCGCACGCGGAGTGCCCGTCGTACAAATCAATACCGGTGGCAGTTGCCATCTTGATGCGCCAATGGTCCGTTCAGCTCTATCGCATGTAGATATGAACACGATAGACCTGCTCTTTATTGAAAATGTGGGCAACCTGATATGCCCGGCCGAATTTGCCCTAGGAGCACATCGAGCCGTTGTTGTGCCTAGTGTTGCCGAGGGACACGATAAGCCCTACAAATACCCCGGTATGTTTGCCAAGGCAGATGCTGTTGTCTTGAATAAAGCCGACTTGGTAGATGTCTTTGCATTTGACAGTGCATACTTTCGGCGTGGTGTTGAAATGGTCAACCCCCATGTGCCCTTTTTTGTCGTCTCCTGTCGCACCGGTGAAGGGGTAGCGGAATGGACGACATGGCTGACGAATGCTATACCCCACACCGTTCACGGGTAGGTTTTTACCACAGAGGACACAGAGGACACAGAGAATGCACAGAGAATCAACTGATTTGTATGACCAATTTTCGTACATTGGCCGTTTTTTGACGCACTGCGCTATACGTGACAGTCAAATCTATGGTACAATAGGCATGCTGTAATAATGTAGTCCGAAAGTAAGGAGGAGTAAGGTATGCCGAAAATTGTTATTAATGATGTGGCGTATGAAGGACAGGTTGGGGAACGAATAATTGATGTAGCACGACGTAATGCTGCCCATATTGGCACAGTGTGTGGAACACTGGGGGTCTTTCTTTTTCAGATGAATGCGTGCCGTGTTCTGAGCGGTTCCGAACATCTTAGCCCCCCTAGTGAAATAGAGAAAAACTGGTTGCAACCGTCGTGGCTCGAAGCGGGGCATCGTCTTGCGTGCGAGGCTGTTATTCAAGGTGGGCCGATAGAAGTACTCAGCCACGCCGAAGAATTGCGCCGCCAGACGGTGTCTATTTTTACACCCCCAGAAGGCACAACATCAATCAACAATGCTGGCGCACTCTTTAATACCATGGGGCGCATGGTGATGAACCAAGTAGTACGCTTGCCATTCAATGTCATCGGTGCTGTATCGCTTGTTGGTCAAGCGCACCCAGAACCCGATTCGCAAGGGATGCTTAGCGATATTCAGAAAATGTTGAACGATGGTAGCCGTGTGGTGCAAAACATGGTTGGCAGTAAGAACACAACCGATACTGCCCAGCAACAATAAGAGACTGGCTTGTATGTAATATGCATGTAAGGAGGCTGTAGTAATGGCAACAGTGATTATTAATGATGTGGAATACTCTGCTGAAGTTGGTGAACGCTTAGTTGATGTGGCACGCCGCAATGGTTCGCATATCGGGTTTGTGTGCGAAGGGTTACTTTTCTTTCTTTTCCAAACCAATGCGTGCCGTGTGTTGAAAGGGGCCGAGTTGCTCAGTCCTCCCAGTGAGCTTGAGCAAAATTGGCTGCAACCATCATGGATTGAGACCGGGCACCGTTTGGCATGTGAGGCAGTTATTCAAGGGAATGGAATAATTGAGATATTGAGCCACGCCGAGGAGCTACGTCGCCAAACAAACGCCATTTTCACCCCGCCTGAAGGCACAACATCTGGCGAAAATGTTGGCTTGCTCTTCAACAATATGGGGCGCATGCTTGGCAACCAAGTAGTACGTTTCCCTTTCAATATGCTAGGTGCTGCCCCGATATGGTTCAAACGTGTGCAGGCAGGGCAAATACGCCCAATATGTTTGTTTGACTTGCCCAACATTGTACGCGATGGGGGTAAAGTCATTCAAAACATGACCGGAAACCCAGATCAGATGGCTGCCGAAGAAAAGAAGCAATTGCCAGCTTAGCTTATAATAATCTCGTTTCACTGCATGGAATGGAGTGAAAGCGGGATACGCAAAGGAGCATAGAGTATGCCAACTGTGGTTATCAACGGGAAAGAGTATGACGGCGAACAAGGTGAGCGATTGATAGATGTGGCCCGTCGCAATGGGGCGCATGTCGGGTTTGTGTGCAATGGCGCTGGCTTTTGCCAAACGTGTGATTGCCAGGTTACGCAGGGCAATGACCAACTGTCTCCTCTCAGCAACGCGGAGAAAAATTGGTTTCAGCAATCGTGGATTGATGACGGGCATCGCTTGGCATGTCAGGCCGCTATCCAAGGTTCAGGACGCATTGAACTCCTGAGCCGTGCGGAAAAACTCCGCCGGTTGACGATGACGGTGTTCTCGCCGCCTGAAAATATGACAACCAAAGAAACGATTGACCAATTGGGAAATGCAGTCGGGCGGATTGTGTTGAACCAAGTATCGAAATTCCCCTTCAATCTTGTCGGTTCATTTCCCCTCTTTGTCAAGGTGAACCTGGCCCCGCAAAGTGTGACCAAATGGGCCGGGGATGCTGTGCGTGTTGTGCAGACGATGCAAGGTGTGCCCAAAAATGGCTCCGGGCGACAAACGCCGCAAAAAATAACTATACAGGAAGAGGATTCGTCCCCACAACAACAAACGCAACAAGCCCAACCACCACGACAAGCCCAACCACCACGCCGAAGATGAGCAAGAACATGGGCAAACACGAAGGTTTAGGCACACGGGGACCAGTGTATGTGCTATCAGTATCTCATTGGTCCCCTGTGTTGTTGGCATAGGATAGGGTAGGCGCTTTTTGTCCTGCTCAGTTGGGGGTTGCTTTTGATACTACTCAAGCACCGATACCCCCTTTTTATTCTTAGCATTGCCCTGCTCCAAGGGGTACTCTACCTTTTTTTGCTACCCCCATGGCAACACTACGATGAGCCGGGGCACTTTGAGTATGCGTGGTTGCTTGCCCATCATGGTACCCTGTTCACCCCCCAGTCAGTCGTCCCGGCTATGCGCCGTGAGGTTGTTGCCTCGATGCTGGAGCACCATTTTTTCTGGAACCTTGGGCAACCAAGCGACGATTGGTGGTTTTTTTATACGCAACTTGGTCATCCCCCTCTCTATTATACTTTGGTAAGTTTCCCCTTGCGACTGGTACATCAATTTGATATGACAACCCAACTTTATGTGGCACGGTCGGTATCTCTCCTATTGTTTCTGGTAACGATTGCTGCTGCACTCGGCACGATGCGTGACCTTACCCCTGAAGGACATGTACTTAGGTGGGCTGTGCCGTTGTGGATGACGCTTTTGCCGCCATTTGCCGATTTGATGACGGCTGTCAATAGCAATGTTGGTGGCATTGCATGTGCAACACTTTTTCTGTGGGGAGCGGTACGGACTATGCGTTATGGCATATGTTGGCAACGGGTTGTGTGGGTTGTGTTGGCTGCATTGCTTGGCACGGCGATGAAAAATATTGCTGCTTTTACGGTTCTGCTCATACCGCTGGTGTTCATCTTTGCATGGTGGGTCCATCGTCGTTGGCGTTGGCGTTGGTTGGTAGCCGGCTTTGCGATAAGTTGTGTGCTTGGGGTGGCTATGCTGTTTACATGGGGCGATGCAGCCTACTGGTATCGCTGGGCTGGGGCAGAAGCACAGCCAATGAGTACCCAAGCACGCTACGATAGGGCCCCTCTTGGACACCATGTCGTCGTGCTTGAAGCCACATCAACAAACGATGCGCGTCGTCTGGTGAACCCTTTATTGCAGGCCGATATTCGACAGGTAGCGGGGCATACTGTGACGGTGGGTGGGTGGATATGGGCCAACCAAGCAGCGCGTGTATCGGCTCCCGGTATAGCCCATAGCAAGCGAGCCGGGGAGACGTATACCCCTACAACATACCCGATAAGCGTCACGACAAAGCCCCAATTTGTGGCATGGACTTTTGCTGTGCCGGAAGGTACGCAAGCACTCCATTATGTGTTTGTTATTATGCCCGCTGCGGATACTCAGACGTGGCCGCTGTATGTCTTTCTTGATGGTGCTGTGCTGGTTGAAGGTGCTTTTCCTATAGATGAAGCGCCTGTATTTGACTATGGCAATGCTGATACTGGCACATGGGGCGGGAAGCCTTTTACGAATGTGGTACGGAATGGGAGTGCTGAACATGGATGGCCACGGTTGCAGTCATGGCTTGGGCAAACGATGCTCCGGTTTGTTAGCCCCGGATGGGGACGTACTCCGTCGTTGCTGTTTGCTGCGGCGCTGGATGTGGAGCGTACTACAGATGTTTTGCAACATCATGCTGGGTTTATGCCGCTTGATAGCTTGGCTTCAACGTATGCATGGGGGCATATCCGCTTGACGAATCCGGTGTGGGTGGTGTCGTTCCGTCTTTTTGTGTTGTTTGCCCTTGTAGGTTGCGGCATTTGGTTTATCCGCATCGGCGTATCATCATTATCATCCCTCGTCGGTATCCGTGCTGCGTTGGTAGTGCTTGTATTGGCGGCGTTGCTTGCATGGGGCAGCACCTACACACGGGTATTGCCGAAGATTGGCGAGGGTGTTGTCTATCCATTGGCACGCTATGCGTTTGGGGCTATTATGCCAACTATGCTGATCCTGGTTGGTGGGTGGTGGTCGCTGTGGCCACGTCGCTGGCGCACGTATGCGACATGGGCGCTGGTATGTGGTGCTATGGCGTTGAATGGCGTGGCTACGTGGACGATTTGGACGTTTTACCGCTCGCTTCCCGTGATGTGAATATTCCAGTTGAGATTGCGCATTTCAAGCACAGGTAGCTCTTTTTTTGTTTCCATAACTCCTCTGTCTATAACATATTATTTACGTTCGCCTGTTTACCATGGGCAGGTAGTTCCTCGCGTCCCATATCCCCATAACATAATAACACTATTTAAGACATTTTTATCTTTCATAACAAACCAACTGTTTTTAAGGTATACGTGAAATATAATTTGCAAAATATATTGGTATGCCTTAAAATGTCTCCAACATATTTAGCAAACCATAAAATATGGTACAGAAGTGTTAGGAGTAAAGTATATGAGCCAAAAAACAAGACAGATACCACTGAGCAATGTGCCTATTGGTACACAAGCTACCATCATCCGTATAGGCGGACCACAACTAACCCGACGACGACTGCTCGACATGGGCATGATCACCGGCGAAACGATAACCATGAAGGCAGTAGCCCCACTCGGCGACCCGATTGAATTGCTTATCAAAGGCTACCATCTTTCATTGCGCAAACACGAAGCACATGAAATTCTTGTGGAGGTGGCCGCATGAAAGACCATCACGACACAACAAAAGCACAGCCTATCCCCCTGAGCATGGTCGCACCCGGTCAGCATTTGCAGGTAATCGGAATAGCTGCCGGGCGTCGTGTAAAGCGTCGTTTGGCTGACCTCGGTCTCATTCCCAATATTGAGCTAGATGTGGTGCAGAATCAAGGCAATGGCCCAATGATTCTCGCTATGGGTGATACCCGCATAGCCATCGAGCGTGGTATTGCCCACAAAGTGCTCGTGCAACCAATAATGCACCAACAGGTGCATAACTATGTTCACTCAACCATACAGGAGGTTTCACCATGGAGTGTCTAATTGCATTGGCTGGTAACCCAAACGCCGGCAAAAGCACCATCTTTAATGCCTTGACTGGCTCTCGACAGCATGTCGGTAACTGGCCAGGCAAGACGGTTGAGAAGAAAATGGGTCTATTCAAATACAATGGGCATACCATCACCATGATAGACTTGCCAGGTACCTATAGCCTCTCTGCGTACTCGCTCGAAGAACAAATAGCGCGTGATTTTATTATTCAAGAACGCCCCGATGCAGTGGTCAATGTTGTTGATGCTTCCAACCTTGAGCGCAACCTCTACCTGACGACACAAATCTTAGAAACCTGTACGCCCGTTATTCTTGTATTGAATATGATGGACATAGCCGAATCACGCCAAATAACGATTGATGTGCCACAGCTTTCGCACCTGTTACATAATGTACCCGTTATCCCTATGGTTGCTAGTAGTGGTAAGGGAATGGATAAACTCAGACAGACCATCACAACTTTCCCCAAACAGCGCTCTGTGTTGCAACAGCAACCAGTGCTTACACCAGAAAGGAGCTAACCATGGCTATGACAGCAGATGCAATGTCTCTGCAACCAATCTATGTTTCCTATGGCCAAGATGTTGAGGAAGCCATAACACAACTGAGCAATGTCATCAAAAAATCGCCTGACTTGTTCTATGCCTATAACCCGCGTTGGCTGGCGATACAACTTTTGGAAGGTGATACCGCATTGTTGGACAAGGTACAGCACAGTAGAGAAGGTGAACAGGTTATCAAGATGCTGAACCATTGCCACCAAAAACTCGAAAAAACACTCCAAGATAATATTGATATTGTGGTAACAGACCAACGCTATCGCTTTATCAACACACTTGTACAGCGTGTGGTGACACGCCCGGCTGACCCAGCCACAACCGTTTCCGACAAAATAGATGCTATTGTCACACACCGTGTGCTCGGCATTCCCATTTTCCTTGCGCTCATGTGGGTGGTGTTCAAACTCACCACTGATGTTGCAGGGCCTTTTATAGATTGGGTGGATGGCGTCATTGGCGGACCGATAACCAATTGGGTTGTGGCATTGCTTGGTGTTGTTGGGCTTGGTAGTACATGGTTTGAAAGCCTTATGGTAGATGGCGTCATCGCAGGTGTTGGTGGTGTGCTCGTTTTCGTGCCGGTGCTGATGTCGCTCTATCTCGCTATGGCGGTGTTGGAAGACTCGGGCTATATGGCACGTGCTGCTTTTGTTATGGACCGCCTGATGCATGCCCTTGGGCTGCATGGCAAAAGCTTTATGCCCATGATAATTGGCTTTGGCTGCACTGTGCCAGCCTTCTATGCCACGCGCACACTGGAACATGAAAAGGACCGTATTCTCACCGGCTTGCTGGTGCCTTTTATGAGTTGTGGCGCACGATTGCCAGTGTATGTGCTGCTAGCAGCTATCTTCTTCCCGGCTATCAGCGGCATGATTATCTGGAGCATGTACCTGATAGGCATTGTTGTAGCCGTCATCCTTGGTTTTATCCTCAAAAACACCGTATTCAAAAGCAAAGAGCAGTCCCCATTTATTATGGAGTTGCCCCCGTATCGCATGCCAACGCTCAAGAATATTTGGTTTTTGATGTGGGAACGCACGGCAGCATTTTTGAAGAAAGCATGGACGGTCATTCTTGCAACGAGTGTTGTTGTTTGGTTTCTGATTGCCATACCGACGGGTGGAACAGGGTCATTTGCCGATACGGAGCTTGACCAGAGTGGGTTTGCAGCCATTTCGCACGTAGTAGCCCCCGTGTTTGTACCACTTGGCTTTGGCAGTTGGGAAGCAAGCGGAGCCTTGGTGACAGGCTTTGTGGCAAAAGAGGTTGTCATTAGCACCATGGTACAAGTCTATGGTGTCGAGGAAGAAGAGGAAGCTGCCGCACCAACAACGTTTGCCGAAGATGTGGGGAGTATGTTCACAACCCTTGGGGCTACTATTGTAGATGCGCTAAAGGCTGTGCCGGGCATTGTAGGCATAGATTTGGCTGGTGCAGAAGAGGAAGAGGGCGAGTCTTCTTCCTTGATGACAGCTATACGCAACAATTTTGAGACGCACAGTCATGGGCATGGGGCATTGGCTGCATTTGCATTTATGGTCTTTGTATTGCTCTATACCCCATGTATGGTTGCTGTTGCAGCCGAATGGCAAGAATTTGGTATGAAGTGGACATGGGTGAGCATTGTTGGGCAATTTGTGCTGGCTTGGGTGGTTGCATGTATCATCTTTCAAGGGGGCAAAATGCTTGGGTTCGGGTAGTCTCCAAAAGAATGTTACCGGGCTCACAGGGTATGGGTGCATTCCGCTGTGGTTAATGCAAAAAGAAGTAGAGTCTTGCCGACCACGAAATAGCACACGAATAGTCCACACGAATACACGAATAGTCTACGCCTAGTGCCACGCACTCCCAGACATGCGTGGCACTCTTTTTTAATGAAGACCTCGCGCAAAGACGCAAAGAACGCAAAGCTATAAAAAAGGGACATGCAATTCTTTGCTGTTACGCTCCAAGAGTGCGAGCGGTCTTGATAGCTTTGCCAAACAACAGACTAAAAGCTCATAGTTTCAGGTTTATAGAAATCTATGGCAAAGCCATAGGGGATAAACCTGTTTATGCGGCGAGCCGCACTGGGTGAACTACGCACCCTCTACTCCTTTGCACGAATGCATCAGGAGCTACTTTGATGATGCGAACCATCATCTAAAAAAGGTGTAACGTGACACCTTGACTATGACATTGTAGCACGTTGCGCGTTGTTTATCAAGTGGATTTATGGTGTAATTGGGTGTCATAAAAAGCCATACATTACCATAAAATACCATAAACCTTAGCAACGTGAGTGATACTACAACATGTTCCCATACCTAGACAGGATACACACCTTTACCAACATAGTCAACACATGCGCAACCCCATCCAACAGCTACCATCCTAGCGCTCTGTTTCGGCTGTCGCCGTCGCATCATCCACAGGTATCGCAACAATCTCAATCGTCGCTTTGGCTGTGGGTGTAGCCGTAGCAGTTGCCTCATCCACAACCGTGGGCGTCGTTGTTGCCGTGTTCGTTGCGCGTGGTGTGGCAGTCGCCTCATCCACGACAGGCGTTGCCGTGTTCGTTGCGCGTGGTGTGGCAGTCGCCTCATCCACGACAGGCGTTGCCGTGTTCGTTGCGCGTGGTGTAGCAGTCGCCTCAGCCGTAGCCGTCATCGTTATTGCTACTGTAGGTGTCATCGTTGCCGTGGCACTTGGTGTGGTTGTGGGCATAGGCGGCGTAGGCGTAGCTGTAGCAGTAGCATTGACAGAGACAGTCGCTATGGTGAGCGGTGGCTCAGCAACCGTGGGCGTTGCAGCAACCGTTGCCGTAGTGGGTTGAGTGGGGTTCGGCGCAACTGTTACTATGGGAATGACCGGCATGCTCGTGGGCGTACCCACCGTGCCCGAAACCACTGGCGTACTGGTGGGTGTAGCATGCGTACCCGTTATGACCATAGTTGGCGTCACTACATCTGCGGCCAATCTCCACGGAGGCAGCGGACGTTCTGTAGGCGTCGGTGTGGGCGTCGGGTCGTCAAGGGGAATATCTGGATTGTGTGTTTTTCTGGTCTTTTTCTTACGTTTCAGTATTGGTGCATTGTTTGGTATGTATGCGATTGTTGGTGTGGGTGTATTAAACTTTTGGTCAAGTGTGTTCTCAGGCATTTTTGCCTGTGTTGCACCAAACACCTCGGTGCCGAGCAACCCCGCCAATACATCATAGGGAGCCACATTTTCTGTATGCTCCTCAAACCGCACCCGCTCAAACCATTGCACGGTGTATGTATGTCCATCGTGCAGGGTCTCTACACGGGGGCTACTGACCGGCAAGCCATACAGGGCCAAGCTTTCGGTTGCATTGCTGCCAGTTTGCCCATCTAGCTCTAAGCCATTCGCCTGCCAAGCACGCAACATAGCACCACATACATTATAGCCCGTTTCAGGGAAGAATTGACAGCCTTCTTGGGGTGTTTCGCGGGCTTGGGCATGCCATTTTTGGCCCCGCACCTCAAGTGCTTGCAAGCCAATGCGCCCCATAAGCACATCGTAGGGCGGCTCATTCTCCGGGTGCAGCTCGAGCCGATGACGCTCAAACCATTGCACCTGGAGCATGCGCCCTTCTACCTCTTCGGTTTGCAGCGGCGTGATGGGATAGCCAAAGACAGGCAACCCCCCGTTGGCTTCCCAAAAATCCCGGATACGTCCTTGCATGCAATAGCCGGTCGCTTCAGGAAAACAACGCATATCTTGGGCATGCGTTTGGGTATCCCACAACAAACCAATGCTCAGCACTGCCAGTATTCCACCAATAACCCAACGAACGTTTTTTCCTACCATTCTGCTCCTCCTCTCTCTCGTTTTGCGCCTTTTCGTCTTTGCGCGAGGCAAATTGTTTGCCTACATTTGGCATTACTGCTGATTGTTTAATGTTTCGATTGCTTCCTCACACCATTGTTTGAGTTCAGCATCTTGTTCGGCATGCTCAATGCACTTGTTATAATGCTCTCTTGCTAAATCACTGCATGGTCGCTCAACACCCTCACTATCTGTACACGCATTATTCGTAACTTCATCCATAAGTTTATACGTTGCGGCCAGCCCATAGTGCGCTTCAGCTACATACTTCTTTAGTAAAAACATGCCTTGTTTATCAGCATCTTCATAGCGAGTAATAGCATCGCTATACTTTTCTATTGCTTCTTTCCCAAGTTCTGCAAAATCGCCTCCTTCTTCATACTTGTCAAATGCTTGGTTATACAACGCATCGCCTAAACCAGTTGTGCATTGTATCAACAGTTCAGTGCCACTCCAAATAGGTGCTTGCTCTGCATAGTCTATACAGTGCTGATACTCGGTTGCTGTCTCTTCATATTTGTCTTCAAGGTCAGCAACCGTAGCAAGGCTATAATGTGCATTTGCAAAGTATTTTACCGGCACGGCAATGCCATCTTGTTCAGCTTTGGTATACAGGGTGATAGCTTGGGTGTAGGCATTTCTTGCCTCATTTCTCGCATGGGACTCCTGTGCAATAATCTCTTCATTATCACTATAGCAATGTGCATTTGCAAAGTATTTTACCGGCACGGCAATGCCATCTTGTTCAGCTTTGGTATACAGGGTGATAGCTTGGGTGTAGGCATTTCTTGCCTCATTTCTCGCATGGGACTCCTGTGCAATAATCTCTTCATTATCACTATAGCTAGGATAACCCCGTTCATACCACACATGCCCAATATTCGTGTGTGCTTTTGCCTCTATCAGCGCTGAAGGAGGTGAACGCACAAATACTTTGTTCTCTGTTGTTATGGCGCGAGTATATTGATGCAAAGCTTGTTCCAGATTGTCTTGCACATTACTCTTTGCTTTGGTAGCTTGTTGGAAGTGATAGTTGCCAATACCAATCATAGCCCACGAGAAATATTTGTTCAGTTGTAACGTGGTGGTAAATGCATCGAGTGCTTGTTCTTGGCAATCCTGCCAACAACCACATAAGCTACTCTGCTCAGTACAGAGTTCAGGTCGTGTGCCATACGCATCGGGGTTGATAGTGGCGAGGCTCCGTGCGCGAAAAAAATGCAGCACATCGCCGTATCCGCCATCCTTTGGTCCTTTCTCAGCATCCTCGCTGGCCCAATATATCGCATTATCAAATGCTTCGAGCGCCAATTCTCCATATGACTTGTTCGGATCATCTTGTAGCATAGGGTTTTCTTCCGTGAGTAGAGCCACCACACCTATAGTAAAGGCGGTTACTACCCTAGCATACACTTTGACCGACCTTCTCATTTCAATCGCACCTAGTTGTGAAGCAAGCACATCACCTTCGTCAAAGGTTGGAATGATGAACCGAGGTTCTAATGCGCCATCTGCATACATTCCCCAGATACCAATATCCACACCTTGCTTATGCGCAAGCTCTCGCATCTCTTCTTCTACTTTGTCTTGCTCTTTGATGTCTACATAGGAATAAGGTTTCTCTATCTTGACATTATCAAAAGATTTCAACCCATCACGAATTTGTTGGTAGATCATGTCCGTTTGTGAACCATCATCGCCGAAAAAGTCGTATATCACCACGCGCAATTCTCCTGCTTCCTCATTCTTTGCACCGAAACTTGGTGGTGGAATGTGATTAAGCCCTAACATAAAAATTGTTCTGGCAGATTCAATTGGTGGTGGTTGTTCCGGTATCCTACCGTGATAAGATGTTTGTATCAACCAAGAAACAAATGCTGCAAGAAGCCACACAAAAGGCAAAAACAAGGTCGTAACGGGATTTCTGAACCAAGCTGTTTCTGTCATTCTATACAGAAAAAACAACACTCCACCACTTCCTCCAAAGAAAATAGCCCATGCAAAAACCCCACCACCAGGAGAAAAGAATGATTGGATAAAATCGCTTGGAAGGGAATATTGTATAAGGAAATTGAGTTGAACGAGGAAAAGAAAAAGAAGTATCCCATTAATAACCCGCCCCAAATCCCATTTGGCTGTAGTTTGGGTTTCTTCAAAGTTCCGCAATTTTGCAGAACAAGACAACCACTTGTCCTCTTCTTTAGCTTCAGCTTTATTCTTCCATGGATTGCAACGGTAAAACTTGTTTATTTGCTCCCACAGCCATCCTAAAGGATTCCACATATGATGATCTCCCTATACTACCGCTGTATCATCGGTAAATAGACATGCTCTTGACCTGGTGGCGTGGGTGTAGGCGTTGGTACTGGTGGCGTTGGTGTTGCATCTGATACACCTACAACCGATGGAATGACAGTGTCGCGTCTCGTAGCCAACACATTGCCAGGATAGTCTACCACCTGTACCGTATACTCGGCGCCGGGCGGAACTTCCTTCACGTAGCCAACCCATTTGTCTGTCGTGGTATCTGGATCTAGGTCTGTACAAGGAACTTGGGAGCCGTTGGTAAAACATACTAACACTCGCCTGATGCCCGATGGGTCGCTGGCACCTACTTTGAACACAGCTTGTTGGTCGGCTTGGTTGTAGTAGCCTTCGACTGAGTGTATCGTTGGTTTTTCGTGGTCGGGCGATGCCGAGAAAGTCAACAAGACATTCGTGTCGGTAAACAGTCGCTCCACACCGTCTATACTATCATACTGCCCCATCACCAGCGAAAGCGCAACATTTTGGTCGGCAGTCGTTTCAGCTTGGGCCGCAAGTGGTATAAATGGATAGCTCCCCTCTACCGCTAGGTCTGGCTCGTCAGCATCCTCGGTGGTGTCTTCTTCGCCAAGCGCTAGTTTCACACGCCTATCAACCAGTGGGTCTGAGACTGTGCGGGTGTAGAAGGTTCCACTTGTGATAATGGCACCATGCACAGGCGGCAAATTGCTCGTCACCCCATCATCTTCGTCGAGGGTTTCATAGTAGTGGGGCAGAACAGGCGCATTGCTTGCTGCAATGGTATGCCCATCGAGGTCAACATAGCTGCCCCAGTCGGTTTCTTGAGGCACACTAAGCCCTTTTGCCATATCAGCTAAACCAGTGGTTGCCGGCCCCTGTGCGGGAGCTTCAGCTTGCACACGCAAGTTACCGGAGACGAAATTATCATCGGGACCAAATGTGCCTTCGGTAGAAAATGTTGCCTTGACACCGGGAAACGGGTCATCATCACCAAGTGTTCCGCCACTCATTGCCGGAAGCCGATACATAGGAAGCCCATAGAGCACAAGTTGTTGCACCACCTTTTCATCATACGCATCAAACGGAGGGTGTGGGGGATGATTGTCGTAGTGTCTATCGTCATGGTGTCCATGATGCCGTTGATGATGAGGACGCAGGGGCTTATAGTCTTGTTTTGCCTTTTTTAGTGCTTCACCTATGGTTACAGATGACTCCTTGAGCAACTCACGGACGAAGGTGTTCAACACAATCTCCGTATTGTCTATGGTTTTCTTACCTGCAAAGCCATAGCCCGTGTTGCCAATGAAACAAGCACGACGGCGTGTAAAGGCTTGGGTTAAGTCGTCTACATCGAGTTGATTTTCTTCTTTGGTAAATGTTGGCACATTAAAGCCAGCATGACAGCCGGGCGACACAATCACAGCTCCCTCTAAATCGTCATTGGTACTTTGAAAGATGTCTGTGAAAGAAACCGCCAAAACATTGTCCTTTTCTGGCGGTGCGCCTTCATATTCATAGGTTGCATGCACATTGATAAATTGCAGCCTGAAACCCGGCGGTGGTTGTAGTTGTTTTGCCTTGAGATCATCCTTCGTCCAATTATTACCTATCAAGTCAGTTGTCTGAAACCCTTTGCGTTGCAGCTTGTCTCGCATATCTTTTGCCAATTTTTCAACGACATCATAGCCTACGACGAGGGCTTCCCCATTTGTCTGTATCACGCCGTTGGTACTGTCGAAAGCTTCAAGCATACCCATAATCTCTTCGGGGGTTTCTATGAGGCGGCCAATGGCATAATCAGGGCGATACAATTCGCGTCCAGCAACCTTGTCTGGGGCTTCATCGGCATAAAAATCGTCTGTCAGGAACATATTGTCTTGCAATGCCCACCCAACCGTTGTGTTTTGCGCACTCATTTGCTTCGGCACAATCTGTTCGTTGTAGTAGTATTGTTCACGGTCATTGCCTTCAGTGTTGTCATCCATGCGTCGGAATGGAATAACCTCGTCGTTGCCCACCAACACAATGTATTTCACGTTCGTGTGTGTGTCAATAATATAGCCCATAATGCTGGAACGAATTGCCTCGGTAGTTTCGTTGGCTAGGTTGGAATCTGCTAGGTTTGCTGACCACTTGGCATATGCAGTTTGAACACTCGTATTGTTGCCAATGTCTAGGACTTCGCCAAGAACATCATCGCGGTTAGCAAATGCAACAAGCTCATCATACAATTCTGTTGTGCGTGATTCAGCATACAAGTGCTCCATTCGCTCACGATTGAAGACAATCAAGGTTTCGATGTCGGATGCGGGGTGAACTGGTGGCGGTGTTGGCGTTGGGGTTGGCATAGGCGTTGATGTTGGGGGGGGGGTTGGCACAGGGGGTTGGTCGCTCATACTCAAAGTCAGTTCATAGTTTGTACCAGATCCATAGCGGACTAGGTTAAAATGGCGGCTTTCTAACAGGTATGTTCCCGTGCGTGTAAATTCGTAGGTAATCTGTGCGGCTAGACTGGCAAGTGGGTCATCAAAGGTACCTACTGCTCTATCATCACTGCGTGCCAACTCAGTTGTGCCATCTGTATCATAGAGTATCAACTTGGTATCTCCACCGGGTTTCAATGCCGATGTGCGGATGTAGTATGTCCCCGGTGTATCAATAACGAGTGTATTCCAATCTCTATCCTGCCCCGGCTGGTTTGGGGCATCACAAAAGTTGCGCACGGCTGCGGGTTGTCCAACCTGCAATGTAGCACGTGTATCTCCACTACTGTCTGGTTCATACTGATCCTGCCGACACTGGCCGGTGTAGATGCTCACTTCATAGGTTGTTGTATCACAGGCAACATTGGCATCAGGGTGAAACACTTCAACATAGTAGGTGCCACTCGTTTTGGCAGTCCACACTACGCGGTTTCCATAATAGGTATCAACATAGTTAGGCAGTTCTGCATCGGTACAAGGGTCAGAGATAGGGTCGCACACTTTCTTGCAACCAGTAGTAGGGTTACACATAAGTAACCTAATTCTCGTATCGGCATCCTTTCCATGGTGAATAGTCTCAATGGTATAGGTTTGCCCTGCTTCGGCCGCAAATGACAGTATATCTGTATCAGTCGCTTCTGGGGCGATGGTGTGTATTTGAGAATCACCATTTACCACAATGGGTGTTGCCTGCGAGCCTCGGTTATCCGGTTCATACTGGTCGCCTGGGCAAGCGTCGCCGAGGGTGACAGCAAGGTCGTAGGTAGGAGCATCAGCATCTTGCGGTGCAGATTCGCCGCTGACTTTGATGTAGTATGTTTCGGTGTAGGGGGAAGAGAAGGTTGGTGAGCCAATGGGGATGGGGTTGCCTTTGTCATCACGGCGATAGACCTCTACTTACGGTTGGTCGTGGTATATGTAGGGGTCTTGCAAAGTAGCCTGCACAGTGTAGGTGATGCCGCCTTGGGCCACAAAGGTAGTCCAGTCTTCGTCGCCGGCTTTGCATATACTTTGGGTTTGCGTTTCTCCAACGCCAATATCGTGCGATATGGTAAACCAATCATTTGGCTCCTGGAAGCCGCCACAACGCGATGTTTCTTCCACTTCTAGGGTGTAGTTCAGGGGCAATCGCACGTCGGCATCCTTGGGTTGCACCTTGATATAATACATGCCGTCGGTTTGCAGTTCTACAGACATCTTTTCATCGGCATAGAAGCTTGGGTAGGTCATGCCGCATGCATTGAACAGTTCCAGTCTGGTATCTGGATTAGACGAAGTTATCTCATAGGCGCTACCGCTGCTGCCTTGGAAGGTGTGCCATAGTGTCTGTTGGTTTGTTCTCAGCATGCTGCTTTGTGTTGTACCTACAGGTAGCGTTATGGCTTGCGTACAGCTTATACCGGTGGTTGCACCGGGGGTGTCGTCTTGCAGTGTGGGCGCATGGGTAATGTTGGTTGCTAGGGCATAGGCGGCTGGCGATGCGCTGGCTGTGTGCTGCGCCATATACAATCGCGCCCCGAGCAACACCACGACGATGCCACTCAATGTCACAATACCCCACGATACGATGGCCTTCGGTTTGATCTGTTGTCTACTCATTCTGTGTACTCCTCATTAGGTTATTATTCTGTAGCCCCAGTAGGTACCACGCACGTTTGGGCATGCGTGGCACCCTAGATGGTTTTGTAGTAGGACAGGCTAGAAGCCTGTCCTACGTCTAGGAACATTCCGGTTGTGAACCTAATTTATTCGTCCTGCACAATGACCGCAAGGGTATAGGTGTTATCCCGATTAGCCTTTTCCTTTGCAAACACTTGCAAGTAGTATGTACCTTTGGTAAGAGTCTGGTTCACAATTTGCTCATCTTTACCCATTGGCGCTTTGGAATCGTCTAAATTATCCGGCCTAGTATCGAGCAGGCGGTAGAGATACAGGTCATAGTTTGCTTTTTGTTGCAGATTGCGCAGGTAGATGGTGATGACCTTTGTCTCGTCAAGTTCGAGCTTGAACCAGTCCGAAGTCATTTTGTTCTGGTCTTCAAAACTCCCTGCGCATGCTTCGCCTTGGTGTACATCCTGCCCATCTTCAAAAGCATGTTTTTCATTTGGCTCGCCGCATTCTTCAGCCGTGAAGCGTACTGTGCCGTCGAAAGATACGATGCCTGCGCGGGCTGTTATGCGCGTTGGCTCAGTGTTTGCGGGGTTGACGCGCAACTCTGGATTGCTCAACACAAACTGCACTTCAGCATCATCGGTTGCTGCTGTTTGGGTGTCTATGCGGTATGCATTGTCAAGAGGTGTGATGATGCCATGGTCGGTTTGCATCGTGACATGCTGATGATACACTCCTGTGCTTCCTTCTGCCTCGTTGGTGACTTTGGCGATGATGATGTGACTGTTGAGGTCCGCTGGTATCTCTAGGTTGTCTAATGCCTTACCCGACGATTGTTGTGCTAATTGTAACCCAATATCATTATATCTGCCACATTGAACCTCAATGGTATCTTTTTCTTGGTATGGTGGCTTGTTCCAGATTGCATCTATGGTTGTGGTGCCAACAGCTTTGCATTCTACTTCAAGACGCGCACTTCCATTGCTGCCCTCTACTTGGGTACTAAAGTTCTGCTCATTGTGGTCCACGACAGCAAGCGGTTCATTGACTGCATGCCCAAGGGTAAACCGCACCGGCTCGTTGGGAACGGGTATATCAAGCACGTCAGCGTTCTCCTGCTCATCTACAACAGATGCATAAAGACGTTTTGATTCGCCAACAGGTAACACGTAATCTTGCAGACGAAATGCATCGGACCAATCGCCCATACGTATTTGGGCAGGTTCGCCGGGGAAGCCAATCGTATCATCAATTTCTTCATCAGCAAAGAAGTAACCGTCAGGGTCATACAACTGAGCACGCATGTTGACCCACCCGGAGAGTCCATCGGCGGCGAGGGTGGCGTTGGTGCCGGCTTGCGTAGACACCCCCGCACAACGCTGACGATAAAAACGCACTTGATCAGTGGCATGATTTGGGTTGTTCTCTATTGTTTTCATGGTAATAGTATTTCTGTTTCCTTCAAAGCAACCTAGCTCTTCTTGAATGGTGAGGGTTAAGGTTTTGCCGGGTGGAATACTCCCAGCAATCCCTGGATTAAAGGGGTCAACAACACCGGCCCAAGCACGTATGAGGGTTGATTCACCTTCTTGCAAGAAATTAACATCACCGCTTACGTTGATTTTGGCGGTCATGGTGGGTGGTTTGCTTATGAATGGCAGGTAGGTTTTTGCATTTCCAAATGTCAACGTCTCTTGGTTATTTTTGGCTGTGTCAGCTTCAATTATTAACTGATCAATCCCCTCGATGTCGGATGTGAGGGTGTATGTTATCACTCCATCATCTTCACCAAACATATCCGGTTGAGATTCTTTCTCACCAACAATATTGAGCTTATTGGTTTTTACGGTAATGTTATCGTCTGCAAACGTGCGTGGTATGGGCTTGCCGTGCAAGTCAAGTACGCGAAAGGAGACTTTGTTGGTAAGAAACCGTCGTTCAATGTTGAGCACTTCGATGCTGGCCGGTCCGTCGCGGTCGTCGTCGCTGATGAAGAGGGCAGCCGAATCTTGGGCACCCATCTTTGCAGTCGTTGTTGTTGTTTGCACGTCGGTTAGGCGCATGAGGAGTGCTTCATCGCCTTCAACCTTGTTCTCCGAGGTTATCTTGACCCCAAATGCTTTTTTCCGTTGCCCTTTCGCAAACGTGATGTCTTTGGTATGGCGGGTGTAGTCTTGCCCAAGCTTGGCCGAGGCGTCTATGAGTTCATAGCTAATGGTTGCTGGTGCGTCTGCCGGGCCTTCGCGTCGTATCGTCACCCACGCTGTATCATTGCGCTCATCTACAAAGTAGGAGAATGCATCAAAGAAGAAGGTGTCTTGTGTAAGCCCATCGTCTTCGTCATCAACAATGGTCAAGATGCCATAATGATTTGCCCCTACTTGCACCGGTGATTCTGTTGTAGGGTCGGGGCGGATAATCAAGAAAATAGTATGGTCGCCTTGGGCTTTATTGTCATCTATAATGGGTATTGGGAATGTCTTGAGCACCTCGCCGGGCAAGAAATTCATGGTTTTACTACACGACTTGAGTACCCCGTCGGGAGACGATGTAGACTCATCACACAACTCCGGCTCGAAGTCTATGTCAGCCTCGGCTGAGCCGGCGAGGAAGGTAAACTTGACGGAGGCTTTTTGGGCTATGGCTTCGAGAGAACCAGTACGGCGCACGTCAATGATAGCATCATCAGTTGTACCTTCCGTGACACGGTAGTTTTGCTTATTGAGATATATCGTGCTGGTATGGACCTGTGTGCTGCTCTTTGTTTGTGTATCGTCATCTTGAATGGTGAGGGTAGCGCGATATTGCTCGGTCAGGTTGTTGTTTGCATCTATGTTGCTGAGGAGCAGGAGCAGGTTCTCATCGCCTTCGGGTATGTCGTCACCATGGATACTGATTTCAAATTCACCTTCTGTTTGCCCATTGTCAAAGGTAATGATTCGGTCTTGATCTAGGAGTTGCTCATAGTCTGGCTGTAGGTTGGAGTCATCTTCATCAAAGGGTGGTTCAAAGTAGGCTTTAGCGGTGCCGTTGAACGTGTCTATCTGTGCTGTTATGGAGCCTTGTGTTCCACCAACGCGCTTTAGTTTTATAGTAGTTGTAAGCACCTTATCGTCAGCCGCTCCCTCAATGACATGATAATAGAGATTGGTAAACTGGAGTAAGCCCTTTCCATCTGCACTTGTTTCATTGTCTTGTATCTTCAATTCGGCGATGTTGGCTCCATCGCATGGTGTAATGCCTTCAGGGAAGCCATACAATCGCAGCAAGACTGTGCGGTTGCCTTCAAATGTCGCATTATTGACAATGGAAATAGGAACCGTCTGTTTCAGGTCACCCGGTCTAAACACGAGGTCTTCGGTTATGTAGACATAGTCACGCCCGGCAACGGCAGCACCTTCGGGTGAGCGCCCGGCAATGGCGGTGCCGTCCATGGTATCAAAGGTGATACGCTTGTTTTCTGCAATCTTCCCGCGCAATTCTACGGTAATATTCGCCTGTCCAACATCTTCCAACACCTCAAACACTGGTTGTGCGAACCCTATACAGGTAGTGATTGACTTGTCGTTATCTTGAATATCCACATAGACGCTGCGGATGGGGATAGAGTCATAGTCTTGGTCGTTGCTAGTGGCAGTGTGCCGAATGGTGCTATATGCGTGTTCTTCGGCGTTGCTATCATCTTCTGCGTGTACTTCTACGGTATATACTTCATTCCACTTGCTAGGCGCAAAAGCAACTTCCTCAATGATGTTCTGTTGGTTGTCTTTCACCACAATTTGCCCATCAGTCTCTATATGAATGATGACGTTGTCGGCGGGTTGTTTGGTGAGGGCAATAGTGTAGGTATCGCTATGCGCCTCTGGTGTGCTGCCTTCTTGCACCGAGGTATAGCCGTCGCTCTCCGTAATGATGACGTTGGCGCTGTCGTCGTCGGTGATGCCGACACGCAGGGTATCAACAGGTAGGTTGAGGTACGCTGCATCTGCACTGATAGCATGATGTGTGATAGCGGCTAGGCGGTTGCCCTGTTCAAGGTCATCATCTTTAGCATGCACAGTCACAGAGTAGACGTGTGTCCAGGTGTCGGGTGTGAATGTGAGCGTGGTGGGTGAGGTGCGTAGTTGCTGTTCGGGGCTTATCACAACCGTAACATCGTTAGTAGGCTGAGTTGTCAAGTGGACGGTGTAGATGTCGCCGGTTGGGTGTCCCTCCGTCACCATGGTATCGCTGCCGCTCTCAGAGATAACAACGGCGGGGAGGTCATTGTCGGTTATATGCACGGTGACGTTTCTGGCATAGATGTTGTTGTATGCGTTGTCGGCACTGCTGACGGTGTGTTCAATAATGCTGGTATGCGGACCTTCTTTCTCTTCATCGTCTTTAGCATCTATGGTGATAGACTGTGGTTTATCCCACGTTTCTGGACTAAATGTGAGCGATGTTGGGAATGCAATAATCTGCTCATTATCGCTATGCAGGTCTATGGTGACATTATGGGAAGGCTTTGCAGTGAGCTTGATGGCATAGGTGTCGCTGGCATATATATGCTGCTCGCCATACTCGGTTTCGCGCTCAACCACAGCGGTGTAGTCGCCGCTTTCCACAATGTCTACACCGGGTCCGTCGCTATCAATAATAGTGACAGTAACGTCTGTTGGTTTGTAGGTAGCAAAGCGTGTATCGGCGCTCGAGACGTTGTGTTGCACAACAACGCTGTGTGGTTGGTCCTCGCGCAGGTCATCTTTCTTGGCTCGCACCGTGACAATTTGGGATGTGGTTGCACTACCATCCGGCGTGAAGGTCAGTTGCTCTGGTTGGATGTCTACTTGTGTTTCATCAGTTGTCAAAGCGATAGTCACGGTAGATGATGGCACCGTTGTGAGCGCTACTTCATAGCTACCATAGTTGCCCTCAGTCACGTTGAGCATAGTTGGGATGACGCTGATGCCGGGTGCGTCATTGTCAACAATGGTCACATTGACCTCGCGGTCTGCAATAGTGCTATAGGCAATATCATCGCTGCTTACCTTATGCGTGATAGTGCTGGCATGGTCGCCCTCTTCCGCCGTATCATCTACTGCACGCACAGAAATGGTGCGTGGCTCATTCCAATTGGTGCTGTCAAACTCGACGGTAGTGGGCGAAATGTGTATTTGCGCATGTGCTTGTAGGTTGACGGTGACTTTCTGCTGTGGTTTCTGCGTCAATTGAATGGTGTAGGCATCGCTGTCACTACTGCCCTCGGTGACATGTAGGTTGTGCCGGGATAGTCTAAGCCCTGGGCCCTCATCATCGGTAATGATAGCTTTTACCGTATGAACACCAATGTTGTTATACTCTGGGTCGGTGCTAGATGTACTGTGGTTAATGGTGCGAGTAAGTTGTCCCTCTGGTTCGTCATCATCTTCTGCAACAACATGTACTACTTGGGGAATATCCCATGTTTCAGGTGTGAAGATGCGCGGTTCAAGCGACTCTATCTCTATGTCGGTATCTATGTTGATTGTGACATCGGCTGTTGGCTGCGTGTTCAATACCATGGTGTAGGTATCGCCGGCTGGGTCGCCCTCGGTGACATGCACTTCTTCTTTGTTGAGTGTGACGCCGGGTGTGTCGTTGTCGTCAATATCCACGCGCAGTGATGTAACGTTCATGCTGCTATAATCAATATCATCACTACTGATGGTGTGGGTAATGGTTATGAAATGCGGACCTTCTACCAATTCATCGTCAATGGAAGAAACAAGGATTGTCTGTGTTTGGTTCCAGTTATCCGGCGTGAATGTCAACTGTGTTGGAGATGCTTCGATTTGGTTTGTGTTGTAGGTGAGCGTAATGAGCACATCGGCGGTAGGCATACTCGCTAGTTTCATGGTATAGGTATCCGTTTTGCCGGGTTCGTCTACAGAAAGTGCCGTTTTATCTATTGTGATGTCTGCATTGTCGTCGTCGTCAATATATACGTCTACATCTATTTGGCCAATAAGGCCATAATTGCCATCATCACTGCTGATGGTGTGGATAATATCTAAGGAATGGTGCGCGTCGTCATCGTATGCATCGTCAATGGCTTCAACAAGGACGGTCTGTGTTATGTTCCAGGTTTCTGTCGTGAATGTTAGGTGTGATGTAGAAACAGTGATTTGGCTTTGGTCGTAGGTGAGCGCAATAAACACATCGGCGGTAGGCTTACTTTCTAGGGTAACGGTGTAGTTCCCTTTACGCCCGGCTTCGGCTTCGCTCAATGAAAGCTTATCGGGAGTTATGACCACACCGGGGCGAGATTCTCGTATCTCAACCGTTACGGGGTCAATGGGAATGTTGTTATAGGTGGTATCTGTGCTAGTGGCATGATGCGCAATGGTTTTATACCGAATGCCCTGCTCTAAATCATCTTTTGGAACACTCACAATGATAGTTTTTGGCGTATTCCAGTTGTCGGGTGTAAAGACCAGTGATGCTGGGGCTACGTCTATGTTTGAGTTGTCCTCTGGCAGTATGTTGATGGTAACAGTATTGCTTGGTTGTGATGTCAGGTTTAGGGTATACGTATCGCCCAAGCCACCTTCGGTCACAATGGTGTTGCCATTAGTCTGTTGAATTTGTACACTCGGCACGTCGTCGTCGGTGATATGTGCAACAACATCTGCTATACGTGCTTTGTTGTATTCGCTATCGTCGCTTTCAGATGTGTGTTTGATGGTGCCAGTGTGCTTACCGCCTACACCTTCGCCTTCTTTGATGTTGTCATCTATGGCTTGCACGGTAATAGTTTGCACCTGTGTCCATGTTGCTGGCGCAAAGGTGATGGTATCTTTGTCTACGGTCACTTGGTCGTCGGTTTGCACCAAGACGGTGACATTTGCTGTTGGCTCTTTCGTCAGGCGTATTCTGTACTGGTCGGTTTGGTCGGTTCCCTCGGTTAGGTCGGTACTGCCGCCGGTTTGGGTGATACGTATATTTTTGCCGTCGTTATCTTCTATGTCTACGGGGAGGGATGCCTTGACGCCGGTGTAGTTGCCCCCATTGGCAGTGTGGTTGATGGTATCGCTATGGGGGTTGTTTTCCTCGTTGTCATCATCTTTTGCTCGCACGGTGATGGTTTTTGTCTTGTCGTCCCATGTTTCATTGGTGAAGGTAATGATTTGTGGCGACACAACAACTTGTTTTTCAGATGGTTCTATGGCAACAGCTACATCTTTGTCCGGTTGGGTGTTGAGATTGACGATATAGGTAGCAGTTTGTTCTTCTTCAGTGCCGCCTTCCGCTACGGTTAAGCTGGTTGGTAAGAAAACAATACCCGGCATGTCATCGTCATTAATTGTGACCCGCACTGTCTTAATGTTGGCGATGGCATAATCGGGGTCTTTACTGCTCAACACGCGGTGCGTGATGTTGGCATAGTATGTATCTCCTTGGGCTATGTCGTCATCTTGGGCGCACACTTCTATGGTTTTATGTTGCTTCCATGTAGCCGGTGTAAACGTGACTGTCTGTGGTGTTATGTCTACAGGATCGTCTATTTCAATGACCACCTCGACATTATCTGTTGGTTCCTGCGTCAATTTGAGCGTGTATGAGTCGCATGTTGGTGGGTCGCCTTCATCTACTTCGGTGCTATCGTCGGTCTCTTGAACCAAAATGCCTTTGACGTCGTTATCTCTGATGCGAACTGTCACTTGCTTGGTTTTGCCGGTGTAGTCGCCTCCCGTGGCTGCATGCCCAATGATGCTGTAGTGGATGGGGTCTTCAACAAAGTCATCATCTACGGCAGCAACGTTGACATGGATAGTTTGCGCAGTAGACCAATCTTCAGGGGTAAATGTAAGGAGTGTTGGAGAAACGTCTACCTGTTCGTCGGTTGTTATGACCACGGTGACGTTGTTTGCAGGCAGGGTAGTAAGGGCAACAGCATAGGTAGCCCCTTGCCCGCCTTCATCCACTTCAATGGTTGTGGGCACAATGCTCAGGGCAGGTGTGTCTATGTCGGTAATGCGTACCTTGATACTTGGTGCGAATGCTGCATACTCGGTGTCATCACTCACTACCCGGTAGGAGACAATGGTCGTATGTTCTTCTGCCTCGGCAATACTGTCGTGGATGGCACATACGGTAGCGGTGCGTTGCAATGACCCGTCTGGCGTGAAGGTTATGGATTCTGGTTTAACGGTTACTTGGTCATTGGTATCTAGGGTGACGATGACATCGGCCAGTGGGTTTTTGGTCAATTGAATGGTGTAGTCGTCGCAGGTGGGCGTGAAGGGACCTTCGGCAACCTCGGTGCTGCCGTCACTCGCTATCATGAGGATGCCTTTTACGTCATCATCCTGTATTTGCACTTGTACTTGCGCTGTTGCTGTGTAGCCACCACCGCTGGAGCTGAGGGTTATGTTACTGGCATGTTGCCCTTCGACAAGCAGGTCGTCTTGCACCTCTACGCTAACCGGCTGCGGTTGGGCATAGTTGTCTGGGGTAAAGGTAAGCGCTGTGTTAAGGACCTGTACTTGGTTATTGGATGGAGCAATAGACACGGTGACATCGGCAGTTGGCTTGGTCGTGAGTTCTACTTGGAACATGCCGCTGTGGTTGGATGCGTCTCCTTTTTCGGACAGGTTCATTTCGTCGGGGCTAACAATGAGTCCCGGACTGTTAATATCCTCACTTGTCACCCACACATCGGGTATGACAAAACTTTGGTATTCGCTATCAGCACTGGTGATAGTGTGCTCTATTTGCGTTTGCTGTGTGCCATCCATAGTGTTATCAAGGGGAGCAGATACATTGATAGTTTTGGGTTGGTTCCAGTTTGTAGTGGTAAACGTGTATTCGGCAGGTGATACGACTATTTGGTCATTCTTCGGCTCGAACGCGATAGTGACATCAGCATCGGGTTGCTGTGTCAATTGTATAGTATAGCCTTTTGGTGGCTCGCCTTCCGTGACGCTGAAACTGGTAGGGTCAAGGAGAATGCCTTTGGTATCGTTGTCGGCTATGTTCACCGTAGCACTGGCACTGACACCGTCGTAGCCGCCCCCGCTTGCGCGATGCATGATGGTGCTGGCGTGGGGACCTTCTACGAAAATATCAGGTTTGGCTTTTACCACGACCAGTTGCTTTTGCTCCCAGTCGGTGGTGCTAAAGGTAAGCGTTTGTGGTGAAACCGTCACTTGGTTGTTAGTTGTGATGACAACGGTAACATCAGCATCCGGCTGCTTGGCAAGGCGTACTTGGTAGGTTGTATCCCCATTGTCTTCGGCTACATCCATGGTAGTGGGGAAAACAATAATACCCGGCGCGTCGTCGTCGGTGATATGCACAACGACATCAGGCGGAGGGGCTGCGGTGTAATCAGCATCATTGCTAGTGACGATATGGTGTATGCGGCTCTCATGGTTGCCTTCCAGTGCTTCGTCTTGGTTCGCGCACACTTCTACCGTTTGCTCTCTATCCCATGCGCTTGCACTGGTAGTGAAGGCAAACTCGGTTGGCGATACTGCGACTTGCTCATCGGACCCAAGGGTGATAGTGACATCGGCGCTGGGTTGTTGGGTCAATTGCACCGTGTAGTAGTCGCAGTCGGTGGTTGCTTCGGCAACATCGGTGCTGTTGCCCGTTTCGGTTATCAGGATGCCTTTTTCGTCATTGTCTGTGATGTTGATTTGCACATCGTTGGTGACACTATCGTAGCCGCCGCCTATGGCGCTCAAGTCAATGGTGCTGGCATGCGGGCCCTCGGCTAAAGTATCATCTTCAGCAGCAACCACAACAGATTGGCTATCGGCATAATTTGACATGGTAAAGGTGAGCATGTCAGTAGATGTGCCTACCTGGTCGTCGTGTGTCAGGTCAACTGTCACTGGCGCGTTCGGTTGTTTGGTCAATGATACACGGAATGTTTTGCCGTTGCCACCCTCGGCTACGTTTACCTCGGCGGGGCTGACGCTTATTGACGGGGCATCATCATCGGTTATTTCGACAAGCACATCGTCTATTGGCATGCCATCGTAGATATTGTCTAGGCTGGTGGCGCTATGCGCAATGGTGCTGTAATGCAATCCCTCAACCACGTCATCGGGGTTTGCGCACACATTGATGGTCTTGGGTGTCTGCCATGTTGCAGGTGTGATATTCACCGGCTGTATGGTCTGAAGTTGGCTATCTGTTGCAAAATCAATAGTGACGGTTGCTGTGGGTGCTTGGGTCAGTTTGATGGTGTATGAGCTACAATCGCTTTGTTCAGTGACGTCAACCATAGTTGGGTTGGCGATGATGTCGGGGGCGTCATCGTCATTGATGCTCACTGTGACATCTTTTGAAATGCTGTCGTATCCGCCGCCACTGGCGGTGTGGGCAATGGTGCTGGATGGGTTGGTATCTACCTTATCATTTTGCACAGCACTGACAAGCACGGTTTGGTTTGCACTCCAGTTAGTGGTGTTGAACGATAGTGTATTTGGGGTGACAGTAACTCGGTCGTCGGCCAGCAGGGTCACTTGCACATTGCCACTAGGTTGCTTGCTCAAGCGCACAGTGTAGGTGTCGGAGTTTGCACCTTCACTCACGATTGTGCTGCCACCGCTCTGGGTGATAACCAAATCTGGCACGTCATTATCAATTATTTGCACAGGCACGGTAGGAATGCTTATTCCATTGTAGTTGGTATCGGTGCTGCTGGCACTATGCGCGATGGTGCTGATATGTGGGCTTGACTCAACTAGTTCATCTTCCTTTGCCGTCACTACAATGGTTTGGGCTACGTTCCAGTTTGCTGGGGTGAAGGTGCGTGAGGCAATGGGGTTAAGCTGGTCGTCGGTTGCAAAACTGACAACAACGTTTGCCGTTGGGATACTGTTTAGGCGTATGGTGTACATACTGCCGGTTGCGTCGCCTTCGAGTACCTCGGTGCTGCCGCCACTCTCGTCAATCAATACGGCCGGATTGTTGGCATCGCCGAGAATGTTGACAGTCACACTGTTGATAGCAACGTCTGAATAGATAGCATCACCGCTGGCGCTGTGGTTGATAGTGCTGGCATGCGGTCCCTCTACCTTGCCATCGTCTACGGCTGTGACATTGATAGTTTGGGCTGTGTTCCAGTTGGTAGGTGTGAAGGTGACGCTAGCAGGTGAAACATCTACCTCTTCATCGCTGTTGATGGCAATGACCACATTGGTAGCAGGTTGGGTGTTGAGTTTCAGGGTATAGCTTTTACTCGCGCCACCTTCATTCACATCTATGTTCGACTTAGACACCGTCACGGAGGGGGTTTCATTGTCGGTAATGCTCACCATGACAGGTGTCGTGGCCGCATTGTCGTAGTCGGTATCGTTGCTTGTGATGTCAAGGGCAATGGCACTCCCATGCGTTGTTAGCTCATCCACAGCATCGTCAACCGCTTGCACGTTGATAGTTTGGGCAACGTCCCAGTTGGTGTCGTCAAACGTTAAGGTCGTTGGCGATACGTTTATCTGGGCAGCATCATAGAGCACATCTATGGTGACGCTATCGGTGGGTTCACTCTTCAACTTAACGGTATAGCTTTGTGTGTTGCCCGGATTGGATTCTGAAACGCTGAGATTCGTTTTAGAGAGGGTGATACCTGCCAAATCGTCATCGTTTACTTGCACGCCCACGTTTGGAATTGCGACCGCATCATAGCCGCCGCCGGTTGCCTGATGCGCGATAGTGGGGTAGCGTGTGCCATCGGCAATATCGTTGTTTTGCGCACGGACGCTGATGGTCTGCGGATCATCCCAATTGCTTGTGGTAAAGGTACGCGAGGTGATGGGAGCAAGGGAGCCATCAGTGCCTACATCAAAGTTTATTGTTACATTGCCAGTTGGCTCACTGGTTAAGACAACTTGGTAGGTATCTCCGACAGAGTCATCTTCATCAACAACGGTACTACCGCCCGTCTCGGTGATGCTGACGCCTTTGGAATCATCATCAACAACAGTGACCTGCACATTTGTTGCCTCAATGTTTTCGATACCATCATACCCACCACCAGTGACCGTATGGTTAAGGTTTATGGTGCGAGTGCCATCAGCAATGTCATTGTTTGTTACACTCACATTCACGGTTTGCGGGGTTGACCAATTTGCTGTGGTAAAGGTCAATGCGGTAGTGCTCAAATCTACTTTTCCGTTACCACCAGTGATTGTCACAACCACATTGCCCGATGGTTCGCCGGTTAATTGCACACTATAGCTGACATTGGGGTTGGTGCGTTCGGTCAAGTTAAGCGTCGTTGGTGTAATATCAATGTGTCCGGGGAAGACACGTATATCATTGTTACACAATTGTGTAGCTGCGGGAGTTGTATCATCAATCGTATCTTCTATGTGTACTTGTAGCGAATGATAGCCAATATCAACGCCTGCAGGAATACCAGAGAGTTCTGCATTGTTTCCATTTTGGGTGAAGGTTGTCCAACTAGGCTTGATAGGTGCTGTGATGATAAATACGTCGGGGGGAACATCATTCAGATCACCATCATCAGCAGTTATTTGGTATTCAAACGGTTCCCCAACATAGGCAGGCGGAATGTCTTGGCAGCGACTAGTAATTCGCGGATCGTCGGGCACGGCGTTAATGGTGACATCAATGGTTTCCTCGCTGGTTTTGGCTCCGCCGGTGCCGCTATAGCCACGGTCATTGGCACGAATGGTGATAGTGTCGTTGCCAGTTGCATAGGTTGAGTTGTAATGGAGATTGCCACGGTATGTGAGGTTGTACAGTGCATTGTTGATGTTGGTCAAGGTGCCGGTAAATGTCATGGTCGCATCGCCTACACCGTCTCCTTGGCTAAAGGTGATGCCGGCTAGGGTGCTCAATGTGAAAGAACCATGGTTGGCAGTCAGTTTTACTTCAATGATATTGTCGCCGGCGTCGTCGGCAATGCTCACATCGGTAAAGACCAAGTCGGTGTCTTCGTCAACCGTAGCGGTGATGGGAATTGTTATCTTTGGGGCACTGTTGGGCTTGCACGTAGGGCATGCGGTGGTGGTCGAGAAAGGAAGAGTACCTGTCATTTCAGTTGTATCGAGCAGGGCGGTGTTGGTGATAGTAGCGACGGTGTAGGTGAATGTGCTATCAACTTCGACTACGAAGTCTGCGGTAATCACGTCACTGGCTGCTATCGTGTCAATATCCCATTGCAGCGTGTCGCTTGCAAAGGTGGCTGTGCCATCACTAGAGAAGAAGCTATCGGTTTTGTAGGTGGTGTGGTCTGGGATAGTATCATTGACGACAACACCGGTGGCTGGCGCACCAGTGGTATTTTCAACAGAGAGGGTGTAGGTTATTTCTTCGCCCCATCCAACGATGGTGGGGTCAGATACCTTAGAAAGGGTGGGTGTTACAGCATTGGTTTGCTGTAGGGGGACGAGTTGCGGACTTTGCGCAGCAATCATGGAGGTGCTGGCATCCAATACATCCATTGATACGTTATGACTCGCGGCTGCGTTGGCAACTAGGGCAATGTTGGTGCAAATTGCGAGTACAAAGGCAAAAAGTGTGCAAGCCAACACGCTTGCACCTTTCGACAACAAAACTGACCAAGTAGGTGAAACAGACATGGTGTCCTCCTTATGTTTCGTGATTTGGTTATTAAGCTAAGCTGAGTTCGGGATTTTATCCCTATTCTCTCATTGTTCATTCCTAAAATCTTGAATTGGATGGGGATTATCATAGCATGGTATTGGTACAGAAACAAGTACATATGCACTCCGGTTTGTCGGAGTGCATATGTACTGGAGCTTATCACTGTCGAGTTTCCCCGCGTGGCGTTTCAATCCCCCAAGAGGATTTCTAGTGCATTGAACTTGACCATGCTCACGGCGCTCTTGGTCTCGAATAACCTCAAAGCTTACATATGGCTCATTGGGCAGACTAAAAACCTGTTGCAAATCTTTGGCGATGCGGCGCAGAAAGCTATCGGTTTGGTGATGTGCTTCAGCAACGTGATAGAGGTTGTCATCTTGGGGAAGCCATGCCCACCCAGCTATCACCCATGAAGTATCGGGTTGCCGCACAGCCCACCCAACAGATATGCGGCTTTGGAACCGCTCATTGCGTTCGAGCTTGCCAAATAGCCACGCGGAAACCGAGCGCGAGGGCCATCGTTGCTCAAATCGCCAAAAATTCTTTATCACCGGGCTAACGGGTACTGCACCATGGTGTGCAAGGGCATTGAGCGTTGTCCAGTGTTGGCGCGATACTTGACGGATGCCGTCAATTTCTGTCCACCAATTGGGTTGGCGTGGGCGAAACTGTACCCGATAGAAGTGAAAATCTTGGAGATTCGGCACAATGGTCTTGTCTTTGGCACCGTCAACTTTGGCGGCTTTTGCATCATCAAAGAGGTGATAGCCCACCGCGTTGATGCTGAGACGGAATCTGCGCCGCCACCCCGTCGCGCCAAACAGTTGGCACACTGGACAGAGACCAGCATGTGTTAAGAGTTCTGCATCTTGCAGACCAGCTTTTTTGCCATCTTCATACGTTTGGGAATCAAGTGCCAGCACCCGTTGTATCACACACATTCCCGCCGAGGCCGCGCACGATGGCTTCATACCACCAGCGCAGGCTACCGATGATGCTCGTCTCATGGATGCGGTCCATCGTGCCGATGCCGCCCGTCCACAGGGGGGTGAGGGTTTTGAGTTCAAGCTTCAAGTGGTTTTGCGTCATCAATGGTATCCTCCGATGAGAACAGAATGTTCCTATGACTTATATGAAATAGTATATATAGCATAGTACACTATTATAGACAATATAGTCAACGCCGCCAGTTCACAGGGGGGGCAGGGTGATAAGTTCAAGCTTCATTGGGTTACTCCTCCTGTGTCAACAATTTGATAGCCGCAATGTGCGAGGCAAAAACCTGTTCAAATTCCGCTCTTGCAAATTGCTCTGCTCGATCTATCACCACTCCTGCAAACGTTGCTTCTGCTTCTACCATTGTCCGTTTTATTTTTAAGAACCGCGTTGCTGTCATATACATCGCTATTGCATCTTTTGCTACGAGTTCTCTAAACCCATTTTTCTCCAGTAGTTCTGGGATTTCGTGTGTTGTTTTGTTTCGTATGATGTGGGCATCAATGTGTGCTTTGTGTGCAAAACGATTGAGAACACCCTCAGTCAGTGCAAGGGCGAGAATATAATCGTCAGTCGCTGCGTTGTGAAAAGGATACCCATGCAAATCAGGAATGGGGGGTGATTCAGCAATATGCAGCACAAATCGCACATTCGGCAATGCTGGTGGTGTTTGGTAAAGCAAAATAGTGTCATACTGCGGATGTTTTTCAAATGAGACGGTTGCTTCAATTCCCTCAGTGTCTAAAAATTTCTGTAGCCATCGTGTCCACCGTTGCTGAGTAGATCGAACTACATCATAGCCATCTGTGTTTTCTCTATCCCTATCCACAAGCACGATACAACCAAGACCCTTTATCAGTTGTGGACCAACAGTTATCTCTATTGCCTTAAATTGGTTTTCACGGCCGCCTGCCTCTGTGACAATAATAGACCGCGCCAGTGAATCTTCTGGAAAGCAGGCGCGTATGAGTTTTCTCATCACCACATCCTCAGTTTTGCCTTCCCCAAAGAGAAAATATTTCATCTTTCGCCTCCTAAATGATACTCAAGCAGACGGTCTTTTTCGTCAATATACCGTGGGTCTAGCCCTCGTTTCAACCAAGCAACAAGATTTTCATGCTTGAAACGAGACACGACCATCTCCCCCGGTTTGCTATCTTTTTGATGAGGGGAGTGATGTGAGAGTTCTGGTTGAAATGCTCTGAGCATATCTGTCGGCAAATCCATCTCTTGCACCAGCGTGGTGAGGCTTGCTACTGCTTCTAAGCTCTGCGTGGTGATAAACAGTTGAATAGGCAGATCTTTGATGAGGGTGAGCACTTCACGAAATAGACCATGCAGTGCCTTGGGATGCAAAAACAGTTCTGGGTCTTCCCAGAGCACCATGCCTGGTTGCCCATCCTCGGCGCTATCGTGCAAGAAGATGAGCGCTACCAACAATTTCATCGCGTGGCGTGCGCCGTCGCCCCACGTATCTATAGATACCATACGTCCATATTGGTCAATAAGCACATCAGAAAGTGACGGGTCGGTGAGATAGGGACTAAACGACACATAGGGAATGGGGTCGTTCGGGAGGTCAAATACACGCGCCATATGTTCGCCAAGTCGTCGCTGCCAATAGCGTACAATCTTGTAGCCACGGTCAATAAACGACTGCGAAAAGTGGTGCAATGTGGTGTGAAAGTCAAAAAGCAGTGTCCGATCAGCAGCAGGTAATGAACCCTCAACATCTACATGCCACCCAGCAATGCCACGGTAATCGAAGGTAAAGGGCGGATGCCACAACAACACATAGCGACGCTCATCTTCTCTCGTATCAGCATCTGCCTCTGCATCGAGATATGCTTTGACCACTGGTGGGAGTGGATAATATTTTGGTTCCTGTTCAAGTTCCTCTTGTTCTGACTCTGCTTGTTCTGATTCTTGCGTCTCATCGGCAACATCTGGCTCTTTCCAGTTCGGGTTGCGCTCTCGTTGGAGAAGCAACAGCGCAACTTGTTGTTCATCACCTTCAACAAACCCCCCTTTTGACTGTTTTTCTTCCAGTGCCTTATATGCTTGGAGTATATCGGGCATGCCAAAAAACTCTATTTGATACCCAAGTTGCTTCCAGCGTGCGGGTGCATTCGGCCAACGTGCAGGAAAATTGTGCCGTTGCCAGATTCGCACCATTGGCTTGTAGCCAAGCATATCGTAGTCGGCCGCCACCTGCGCCGGGAAACTATCGCCCGTTTCAGATACTAATGAGCAACCGACATCAGCAGTTGTCGTAAGATACAATGCCTCCAGAATCGTTGTCTTGCCAGTATTGTTTGGACCGACAAAGATATTGACTTTGGCAAAATCCTCAATTGTCCCCTCTGCAATGCCACGAAAATCCCGCACGGTTATATTTTTAATCATAAGGGTATCCTCTTCTGTATTCCAAGTTCCTTCACAATGTCTGTGCCTGTTTTGGTCACAATATGCATTGAGCGTATTGTACCCTGCAATCCCAATGGTTGTAGCCACACAGACCGCTCTTGTAGCAACTGTTGGATGTGTTGCTTGATAGATGCATAGTCACGCCGCACTTGGCGGTCGCGTGGGAGCCATACCCAGCCGGGAATGCACCAATAGTCATGTTCTTGGAATGCCCACCCTATGCATACGTTACTCCGTTTTCGATGGCGACTCAGGGCAATACCAAAAAACCAAGCATTTGCTTCTCTTGATGGCCATGGGTGCTGAAAACGCAGTGTACTCTTGATAATGGGGCTAATTGGAATCATACCTTGCCCCCGTTGCAATTGTTTTTCCAAACCCTGCTTTTCTATTCCCAATTTGCGAATACGGTCTATCAACTTCCACCAATTGGGGTTCGATGGTCGAAACTGCACCCGATAGAACAAAAAGTCTTGCATATTGGGGAGAGGGTTATGTTTCCATTCACTGTGGGGATGTTGCTTTTTGGTATTGAAATTGAAGAGGAGCGGTTTTGGGTCTGGACCATCCCAATGCACAATTGCAAACCGCCCATAGCCGAGCTGTTGCTTTGCGCCTAGCCCACCCCATTCTTCCAGAAAGCGCAACAGGGTTGCTACTTTAGACACTGCATCAGTGTCGCCAACAATATGCATCTGGAGATTGCCGACATAGCCGGGCGGCAGATACCACTCATGCTGGTGTCCGCGTGAGCGAGTGTTCGTGGTATCCGTTGACCAGATTGGTTTGCAACCGGCAGCGTCAATGCGCAGGCGAAACCGCCGCCGCCACCCGGTAGCGCCAAACAGTTGACACACCGGACAGAGACCGGCATGTGTTAAGAGTTCTGCATCTTGCAGACCAACTTTTTTGCCATCTTCATACTTTTGGGAATCAAGTGTACATCCAGCACTTGTTGTATCACACACATCTGCGCCGAGACCGCGCACGATGGCTTCATACCACCAGCGCAGGCTGCCGATGATGCTCATCTCATGTACACGGTCCATCGTTCCAGTGGTAATGCCGCCAGTCCACAGGGGGGTGAGGGTTTTGAGTTGTAGTTCCAATGGGTTGTGTTTCATGAATGGCATCCTCCAATGTGAATAGAATGCTCATATGTTTCATATGACAACAGTATAGCATAGTGTGTCATTATAGACGATATAGTCAAAGCCGCCAATCCATAGGAATGCATATCTTCACCTCGGCGCGAACCGAGTGGAAAGCAGTTTGGTCAACAGCCAGATGCTTCAATCAAGGCAACTTCATCAGGTGTGAGACCATAGAGCAGGTAGACAATCTGGTCAATCAGGTGGTCAGTCGCGTCACGCTGATGCTCAATCGTGGTTATCTGCGCGTGGTACTGGTCGTAGATGGTGAGCACATCGGCCATGTTCTTCACCTGTCCAAGTTTGTGTTTCAGCAACCATGGAAACTGTGTGCGGCTTATCCGCCCGATGTCGTCGTCAATTGAGAGTGTTTTGTTGTGCAGGTCGCCTAACATCTTCGCAGCATCACTGGTTGCCTGTGCTTTTTTGGTTTTCGGGTTCCAGAGTTGGCGGGTTTTGCCTAGGTTGCTCCAGTCGCTTGCATGCATCACGCCCTCTAGGTCGGTCAGCAGGTTGGTGATATGCTGTCGTCGCTCACGGTTCAGGTGCATCATGCGCTGTGCTAGATGGGCCAGCAGGTCATGCACTATGTCGGAGTGTTCTTCGTTTCCAGTCGCGTCATCCTTGAATGCAATAAACTGCCCATGCTCATCTATTGGCAGCAGTGCCACCAGTGCCTGACCCAAATCACTTGCACGGAATGCTGCCACATCGCACACTGACTGGATAGGGGCATTTGGTTTGGTCATGCCTTCTGCTTGTGCAATGATGTCATGCACAAGCTGTTCGCGTTTATCCTGTGGTGTGCTGAAGTGGATGCGCCGGATGGGGAGTTGTTTGAGTTCCTCATAGGTAACTTGTGGGAAGTCATCTTTGACAGAAATAGCCGAATTGCTGGTATACATCCATGCCAACAACTTCGCATTGAGCAAAGAGGAGATATAGCCTTCGTGATAGTCATTGACTTTTATGAGCATATTCAAAATATTATCGGTTGTTATGAGTTTCTCCGATGTCATAGCGGCCATAAGCTCACGTCGCCTTGAAAGTAGTCGTCGCAGTACCACTCTTGGTTTGGTGAAAAAATCAGCATGTCGTCTGGATGCTAAAGCATCCGAAAATTGTAACCACGTTTGTTTTGATGGATTGATATAGTGTCTTGACAATTCCTCGCCAAGTAACTCAGGATAGTATTCATCACCTTGATAGGATGGTGGTTGACCATGCACCCGGAGAAAATCATTCTTGATTTGCACGGATGTGTGCTTGCTTCGACTATAAGGTTGCACTCCTCGTTCTACAAGAATGAGATCACCAAGGGTACAGTATGCTGACAATACACGAAAACGTTGGAGTTTTACGATAGTGGGATTGAGCGTAAACTTCTTATGACGATCTTGGTGCCATAGTTCGCTCTCAATCTCATGCCAGTCCATCATCGCAAGTTGTTGGGCATCATCATATTTCCCCATTTGTTTTGTCCGTACCAGATGTTGGGTTGGTTGTCCGTTGTGCAAAACTGCTATGCAAGTATCAATATATGCATCAACAAAAATATTGTATGGCAATGTAACGATTGCTTGTATCTTAGTTCTTTCCAACATCATTTCTCGGATGCTTTGGTAGTTGATACCAGTTAGCCAAGATGCCGGTGTTATCAATGAGAGCACACCGCCACTCCGACTTTTCTCTATGCAAACCTTCCAGAAGTATACAAAAGCATCATTATGGAAGCCATCGTATCCTGGAAGAATATGTACTAGTCCATACGGCGGATTCCCAATCACCACATCAAAGCCGCTCTGTTCACGCAGGAACACTTCGGGAAATTCCAACTCCCAGTGGAAAAAGAGTCGTTTCGTTGCTTGTTCCTCTGCATACACAAACCATGGTTGTTGCTGGAGTGCATCCCATTGTGTTGCATCGGGTGGGTCGGCGTAGTAGCTATTCAGGGCTTCCAAGGTCTCTTGGTACTGGTCGCCATTGAAATTGTTGCCAACGTGCCGGCTTACCCATAGGTTGGCAACCATGCGGAAGGGTTTACTGAAGTCACGGAATGTTGCATACTCCTGTTCTTTTTGGAGAACATCCTGCGCTGTGTTGGTGGGCAGCGCAGCGATGCGTTGGAAGGATGCGAGCAATTGATCACGCACCCGTCCAAATGCCTGCTCAAACAGTCCTAGTTGTCGGGCCGAGCCATTGGGATTTGTTCCGTTCCCATTGAGACTCTCCAGATCATCCAACCGTGCGCCAATCAAACTGTTGCCGGTCGTTAGGTGGTGGTCTAAGAAGGAGAGGGGACGTTCACGAGTCAGCGTCGAGAGCCATAGCGCCAGTTTTGTAAGCTCTACCGCCAGCGGGTTGAGATCAACACCATAGATACATCGTTCCACGAGTTCATATGTAGACTGTGCGACCTCCTCATCAGTGGGGGTGATATGGGCATGGTAGGCATTCATCCGTTCTGCAAATAGTGCATCGGGTTCCGTTGCGATTCGTTCTGGTGGTGGTGTAGTTGCCCGGTTGCGGGCCATGGCGTGGTGCCAAGCCAAGCGGGTGTGTGCTGTCACCAGAAAATGCCCACTGCCCATAGACGGGTCGAGGATGGTGAGGGATGCTATCTCTTCGGTTGTTTTCCCCTCACAGAGCGGGTCTATCGTCTGTTGCACGATGTAATCTACAATGTAGTCCGGTGTGTAATAACTGCCCGACGAACGGCGCTGGTTGGTCGGTTGACCAGACGAACTGACCATTTGCACCGTGCCATTCAGTCGCTCCAGATGCTGCTCCAGCAACCCTTCGTAGATACTCCCTAGATGACGTATTTCTAGGTCACGATAGCTGATGCGAAGTTTCTCGCCGTTTCCGTTCTGTGTAATGCGGGACAGATGGTCAAGAGCTTGCGCGAGGAACGCATCAGGAATGATGACATCATCAAGGCGCTCTGGACGAAACAGTCCGCCGTTGTAGGCAAAGATATGCGCATCTGTGTTGCCCTTATTGACATCCTTGAATAAATACATCAGGCTATTCCAGAACCTTGTACTTTGTTGGGATTCACCAAGCGGATAATTGGTATCATCAAGCCGTTCGAGCACCGTCTGCTCGATCTGCGCATAGCCATAATCTAGCCGATAGACCGGATGGCGGATGGGCAAAATGTGCTGATCTTCAGCAAACTTGAGAAATAACAGCCGGTAGAGGATGACAATGGCCTGATCGTAGAGTGTATCAAGATTGACTGTATCGGGTGCTGTGTGCGTGGCATACATACCCTGTGCCAGCGCTTCTACTACTTTAAATGCTTGATCGCGCAACGAATCTTGCACTCCAACGGCATATTGCACACTGCCCTCGTAGAAGGCATCTAGGCGTGCAGTACGCTGTTGGCGATCAAATGCGTCCCGATGGAAGAAGCCCACAAAACACCAAAACGCTTCCTCTACTATGACCGGGTCTGTCCGGTACAGTATCTCGGACAGGTTGATTTCTAGCCATGCCCCAAAACGCGGCGGGTCGAAGCGACGATAGATGCGCCACCGTTCGCCATCGGTCAAAATGCCCCACGGCACTCCGGTGTAGGTCAAATAGTTGACGATTTGTTGTTGGGGGGAGTCACGGGAGGATTTTTTGGGATTGAAGTTTTTGCGGACACGCTCCACTTCTACCACGGCGAGTGCTTCTGCATAGCGCTCAACTGCGGGTTTTTGTTGCTTGGTGTATTCAGCAAAGCGGTTGGTTGCATCATTATCGGCAAAGAGCACGAGATCAACCCGTTGGGTAGTGGTGCCATCACGGGGAACACTCCCTTGGCTTGAGGGTATCATGCCGAGGATGCGACAGACCTCGGCAACAAAATCCTCAACATTGGCCTCACTTACCGGCAATTGTTTCTTCCGCGCCTGCCAGAGTGCAGTAATCTTGCTCTGTGCGTTGGCAGCATCAGCACGTGCTGCACGCAACAACTTGTCGTCTTGTGCTTCCTCTGGTGTCAGCGGCAGTGTTGGCGCAACATACTGGAGCAGATAGTAGTCCTGAAAGAGGTCATGGTTCTCAACGAATTTAGAGAACGTTGGTTTATCTGACATGGGTACTCTCGTTTGTATACAATCTGGCGCTGTTGCGAAACAACTGGGGTCATTCCTGCATCGTGACAGACCCCGGCCATAGTGTCTTCTTATCATACCACTTTTTCTTCAAGTGGTATACTCTTTTTGGGTCAACAGCGAAATAGCCGCAATGTGCGAGGCAAAGATGTGTTGGTACTCATTTTTAGCATGTGTCCACGCACGGTCAAGCACAATGCTTGCAAACAGTTCCTTTTTCTCAGAGCCTTTCACCTTGAGAAAACGTGCGGTCGTCATATAGCACGAGATGATGTCCTTGACACCAATATCTTTCATTCCATTTGCACGTAGCAAATCAGGCAATTCATGAAGTACTTTGTTGACAAACGTAGTTGGTACGATGCCAGCATCTTCTGTTGCAAAGCGTTGTATCACCGCATCGATCAGGGCAGCGGCGAGTATGTAGTGGTCTGTAGTAGCATTGTCGAATGGATAGCCGTCAAGCGACAACGGGAGTGTAGGCGGTTCAGCAATATGAATCAGCACACGTATATCCACTCGCTCCGGAATGAGGAGTGTATACGAAAAAATGTTTGGGTGTTGTACAATAGGTTGTTGAAACGAAACGGTTTCTTGAACGCCATGCTCTTGCAACAAGTGCTCAATGTTTTGCTGAAAATCGCCCACGATGGTGGCTATGCCTTTGTCATCTGCATCATTGTCACGAAGGAATAGGATAGCGCGACGTTCACCACTACCAATGTCTGGTTCCAATGAAATAGCTGCTTTACCCCACAGGTTCTTTTTGCCACGAACCGATTCTATAAGAAGGTCTTGTTCAGAAATATTTGTACGATGACACAGTTTTGCCAGCACCCTTTCCTCTGTTGGTCCTTCAACAAAAATAGATGGTGGTATCATTCCGTTCCTCCAAGACGATACTTGAGGGAACTTTTACTTGAGTTCAAAAGCCGTGGATCCATACCCATTTCAAGCCATGTTATAAGGTTATCACGAGCAAATTTTCCAACTCGTTGCTTCCCGTCTTGGAGTTTGAGCCGAAACGCCTTCACGCTCGTCTCAGGCAATTCCTCGTCGCGCAACATTTCGGTGAGGCAGGCGATAACTTCAATACTATGCGTGGTGATGAAGAGCTGTATCGGCTTGCCCTGTATCATCTGGGCAACATAGCGGATGAGCGGATGCAGGGTGGCAGGGTTCAAAAACAGTTCTGGGTCTTCCCATAGCACCAACCCGGGTTTTTCCTCGGTGGCATCGTCATGCAATATGAATAACGGTGCAATGAGTTTCATCACATGCCGCATGCCATCGCCCCACAAGTCTACAGGGAGCATGCGTTGGTTTTGCTCCACGCGCCCGCGTCGGCGTTCTTGGTCTGGAATGACCTCAAACGTGACATATGGCTCATTGGGCATGCTAAAAACCTCTCGTAACTCATTGGCGATACGACGGAGAAAGCTATCGGTATCCCTATAGCCACGGTCTATCATGTGAAACATGAGGTTGTCGCTGGTGGTGTGGAAATCATGCAACAAGACGTTGCTGGACGGCGGAAGGTTGCCCGCGCTTTCGACAAACCACCCCCCAACACCATTGAAGTTGTAGGTAAAGTATGGGTGCCATATGAGCAGAAATGAGCGGTTATCAAGTGGAGTAGCTTTGTCACCAAAGTAGCTTTCAGCAAAGGGCGGTATCTGGAGCTTTTCTTCGCCCTCGTCCGTTTTTGCCAATTCGGGTTCCATACGGAGTAGTGCAATATGCTTCTCCGTACCCTCGTCAAAACCACGCCAGTCATCAGAGAGAGTCAGAGACCCCCCCAACACATCCAGTGGCTCGCGCAAACGAGGTAAACCAATTGTGCCATCTACCCATACCGCAGATGTATCGTCCCATGTTGGTGGGATATTGTGTCGTTGCCATATGCGGCTCATAGGGGAATGCCCGAGCATATCTTTTTCGGCAGAAAGAAAGACTTCTCGTGGGACTTTCTTTATCATCGCCTCGCTTCGACGGTCGGCAGTAGCGGCGAGGTAGAGTGCTTCCAAGACCGTCGTCTTACCAGAATTGTTTTCTCCAACAAAAAGATTTATTTGGGCAAACCCATTTAGGTCTCCTTCGGCAATGCCACGAAAGTTTTTCATACATAGGCGATTAATCAACGTTATCCCCCTTTCCTTTCATTCCAAGCTTCCCACCCTTGTCATCACATGTCATCATCATACCATCACATACGGATATTTTTCCATACTCGGTTCAACATGATGCGAAATGCTAGGGCGAGTTCTTTCGCTTATAACAAACACCAAGCACCTATCTCCGCCATAATGCGGCGAGTTTCGCGCAAAGCAACAACCATGCGCATATAATGTAGCACATCATCGAAAGAGAGCGTGCGGCCCTTGCGGTCCTTGAGCCACTTGTGCAACGGTTGGTAGCCACCAATCTGCATCGCCCACGTATCAGAGTCTACGCCTGCAAAATAGCTATCGCTCCCTGGACCTAACAACACATGCTGGCGTTGGGCATCGTACACAACAGCATCAATAGGTCCGGCAGTTGCATGGCACTGCGTCACGCCCTGCTCAGCAGGATGGAGCAAAATAGCTGCGCCACCAGCCCCTCCAACACCACCCATGCTAGGTACTCGTAGCACATGCAAATCTACCAAATCAGCCCCATATGCAGCTAGGATTGCAAACAAATCTTTGTTATCTACGATAGGAATGCGGGGGAAATCTATACGCAGAAACTCAGCGTAGTGTGCGCGGTACGTGGGGCTATGCAGCACAGCATAGATGTAGTGAAAAATATCTTCCGGACCGACAGTTGTCGCTAAATCGCCCATGCCATCCGCGACAAAGGCAAGCCCTAAGCGTCGCTCTACCTCGCTGATAAAGGCAACCGATAGGTTAGGACGGCGGCTATTGTGGCATTCAGAGTGCGTCGAACGGTACGCATCGCACAGGTCGGAGCGCTCATCGTCGTTGGAATAGCAATAAAGTGGAAAGACATATCCTGCTCCTTTGTTACTGAACGTGACACGGCATGCAGCAATGCAATCTGTAGCTAAGACATGGTTAAAATGCGTTTCTGCTATCTGCCTTACGGTAATCAAGCCAATATTTGGTTTGCCACATAGATGCTGCATCGTATCATAGAGACCACGTTCAACGACAGCTTTGTGGTAGTAGATATGCCGCCTATCAAACGGGCGGTAGAGGCAATGGGTAAAATGATGCATCCAAGCCTGGTCCGCATGCAGGAATTGCCTTCGTTGGTGCAACTTCCAGTCGCGGGTATCGTTGAGGCGATAGTGCTGCTGTATGGTAGCATCAGGGATAGTACAATCCCGAAACGCAGTAATGCGTTGCTCCAAAGCTTGGCGGTCATAATCAAGCACAAAGTGGTCACGGTGGGTTTTGATGCCAGAGGAATAGCGCTCAAACACATCGGTAATCTTCCATCCCTGCTCATAGTGTGGCAACAAATCGCTGTTATAGGGAATAAAGAGAAAGAATGGTGCTTGTGGGGAAAGCCTCTGCCACGACGTGGTTGCTACCGTGTGCGATGCAAGCCACGGATACTTGCCAGTGCAACTATCCGGCACACCACGCATGCCCCATAGGTCAGCGTAGTATACGTCGCATTGGTGGTGCTGCTGCTGCGAGTCTTTGACGAATATGCCAATAGAGACACCCTGTTGAATAGCAAAAATATTTTCATCCTTGGATCCATCCGGGGCAGTTTCCCGCTTCTTCACATTGCCATGCAAGTTGAGCACATAGATAATGTTAAAGGTCTGCATAAGGCTCTCACGCATTCCCCGAAAGGTAGGGTTATCAAGGTAGCCGTGGTTGGTGATAAATGCAAGAATGCCTCTGCCGGTATCTTCAATGTACCCTTGCCCCAAACGCAGAAACTTCACGTAGTCGTCAAGCAACAGCTTGGGGTTTTGCTCCCTGATGCTATCCTTGGGGTAGTAATGTGTACGGATAGGTTGTTCCCCAATGCCTCGGTTGGCAGAGTTGGCAGAATAGGGCGGGTTGCCCAACACGAGCATCACCGGCTTGCTATGCTCGACAGCGTCGGCGTATGGGGCAAAGGGCATAGAAGGTATAGGTTGCTGACCGGGCGGAGTATCGAATAATGCATTGGTAAGATACATACCCAAGCGGTCATTGCTGCCAACGGTGTAGCCCAATTGTTGCAAGAGCATATGGAGGTTGAGGTGGGCAACCGTGTAGGGAGCCATAAGTAGTTCAAAGCCAAGCAATCTTGGCAAGAGCGTATTGGGGACGTATTGGTCCCACCTATCTGCCATGCCTATGCTCTGCAATCTGGTATAGATTTGGAGAATAACGGCGTGCAAAAAGGTAGCCGTGCCGGTAGCCGGGTCAAGGATGATCGTTTCACTATCAGCAAGCCCCATAGGTTTGCCAAAATGGGTCTGGAGCAACTCATCTACGGAACGAACGATATAGGAAACGACCGGTTCAGGCGTATAGTACACACCGCGCATTTCGCGGATTCTGGGGGCATAGGCAGCCAAAAAGTCCTCGTAGAAATGGACAACGGGGTCTTGTTGCATCGTTGCCTTGCCAAAGTCACGTAGTACATTGGCCATGTCGGTGTCTTCAAGCAAGCGCGTGCAATTGTCAATGAGCGACGCGATACGGTCATCTACTATCGTGAACTGCCAAGGCACACAGGGCGCAAAACAGTGTGCTCTTGGCGTGTTTGGCGTCTTGGCGGTTGGAGTAGCGTCTTGGAGCAGGTGGATAGCAAAGAGGCTACACACAATAGTTTGGGCATACATGTCAGCAAATTCGGCAGAAGTAAGGTGTGGGAGCAGGGTTTGGCGAAAAGCAGTAAGATGCTGATGCCATGGTCCTTGGTAGTCTTCAGTCGCCAGCACTGTGTTGATAGCTTCATTGAGTTGGCGGGCACTATGGGCAAGCTGTTGAGCTACCATGCGTGGTGTGGTTGTCATAGCTGTTTATCCTGTGCTATGGCTTATATACCATAGGCAAGTATAGCACATATCTTCAGGAAATAAAAAACACAGCACCTTGTACTGTGCTGCATAGTGTATAATAGTACCCTTAGTGTACTATACCACGATTAAGAGAGTCATAGAGAGAGAAGAGAATGAAAAAATCGCCTAAAAAACTATCCCCAAAAAGGGATTCATTTTCAAAACGGTCGCCGCAGCAAGACACTGTTGGAGGCAAGCAACGGTTAGCCTTACCGATGGCTGTTCAACGGACCCTTGCTCTGTTTGCAGGAAGCGGAGATGATAACGGCGACAAAGATGCTGATACAGGCTCCGATGATGTTGTTATGCAGTTGCGCAAGCATCACAAGCGCATATTTCATGCTGCTTTTGTCTTGTGTATTATCTTTGGGGTTATGACAATCTTTTTTGTCTACACATATCATAGGGAACGGGTACATCAGGAAGAAGTTGCCTTTGAGCAAGCCCAAGAGAATGCTCAGCATGTGGCACATCGTATCAACAACGAGTTGTTGCGGTTAGAAGCTATTGTTGATGGTATAGCTGAAGACCTGTCGAATGGGACACTGCGCCATGACGAATTGGCTAGACGGTTGCATCAAGAGACGGAAGAGAACCCGGATATTTTTGGCATTGGTGCAGCATATGCACGTGGTGCGTATAAACCCGATATACCATTGTATGCCCCATACTATAAGAAGAACGAAGCGGAAGGAGGATTTGAGCGTGTCCAAGTAGAACATGCCTATGATTATACCGACCCAGATGACCCTCAAGCGAGTTGGTATACCAATGCTGTTGATAAAGGGCAAGCAGTATGGGTGGAACCCTATTTTGCACAAGCTGCACAGACATGGCTAGCCGAGTATATCGTGCCGTTCTCAAAAGATGGCGAAGTGGCGGGTGTACTCTATATTGACCATTCGTTTGATACGTTCAACCGCTTTGTGCATTCGCTTGACCTTGGCGAAGAGGGCTATAGCTTCATCATGTCGCAGAAGGGGATGTTTGTCACCCATCCCGAGAAGGCATTTCTGGGCAGAACGATCTTTGAGAAAGCTGACGAACTTGGCAATGAAGCTATGCGGGAAAATGGGCAACGTGCTATTGCGGGAGAAGCATTTTATGTTGAAGGGGTTGAACAACTGACGGGCAATCCATCGTGGGTGTTCTATGAGCCGGTGCCCATGGCCGGTTGGTCTGTTGGTGTGGTGATGGATAAAAATGTGTTGGCTATGACCCCCAATCAAACCAAGCGCAGCCTTATTACCATACTGCTGTTGCTCATTGCAACACTCTTCTTTCTCAGTATCCTTGTCTTTCGGGTAGACCATGGGCAGGTTTGGCGTCTCTGGGTTGTGTCTTCATTGATGGGGATTTTCTGTGTTGTAGCAATTGCGTATATATGGCATTTGGAAAAACGTTTTCCGCCGCGTTCGAGCAGTGAAATTGTGTTGGTAAACCGCACGAATTTGAATGAGCAACTCGCATTTGTAGATGCTGCATTTGAACGCGACAATCTGCCGCAACCAGTGCGTATTCCGACAGGCATCATGATTGAAACGATTACCTTTGGGAGTGCCAATGAAAATATGGTTTCGGGCTACATTTGGCAGAAATATCCCCCTGACTTCCCCGAAGAGGACCGCGGAGTGTTCTTTACCGATGCACTTGACTTCAACGGTGGGACGATGAAGGAAATGTATACCGTGCGTGACGGCGAACATGAAGTGACAACATGGTTTTTCATTGCTAACATGCGGCAGGAACCAAGTGTGCAAAAGTACCCACTTGACCAAGCAACCGTGCAGATACAGGTTTGGCCCAAAGCGTTTCACAAGAATATTGTGCTCGTGCCAGACCTAGAAGGGTATGAGTTCATTAGCCCTACGCAAAAGCCGGGGTTGGTAGATGTGTTGGTGTTGGAAGATTGGTATACTGAGCGTAGTTATTTTAGCTTCCGTTGGGATGATTACAATGCGAGTTTAGGGAGTAGTCGCCTTATACGCAAGGATTATGTGCCGGACCTCTACTTCAATGTGATTATCAGCCGGTATATTCTGTCGCCTATCATTGCGTATGGCATCACGTTACTGGTGGTCATGGGGCTTATGTTTGGGGTCATGGTGATAAACGCCGACTCGTCGTTCAACGTATTGTCATATGCGGCTGCGCTGTTCTTTGTGGTGGCAGTCTCGCATGTTGGGTTGCGCGGCGAGCTGATGTCGGCCGGCGTGGTATACTTGGAGCACTTTTTCATTGTGATGTATGTCGTGCTCCTCGTCGTTTCCATTAACTCTATCTTGTTCTACTCCAAGGTTCACACACCCTTACTCGCTTACAAAGATAACCTCATCCCCAAGTTGCTGTACTGGCCCGTTTTAATGGGCATATTACTGCTCATGACCTTGCAATCGTTCTATCCACCAGTTGATTTAAATGAGGCGTTTCTTTCGACGGGCCAAACGCAGCAATTGCTAGGGAACCTTTTGAATGTACCCGGTGATGTATTGCGTGATACGGGTATTATGACAGATACAGATATAGATACAGATACAGTGGAGCCTGCGCTGCACCTGAAATAGAGACAGTGGAGCCTGAAACTGCAACACCACTGCCGCCATCATCTACCATGATGAAACCAACAGAGCAGCGACAAAGAAATCGCGGAACAGGCATCCTGCCTATCTCCCTTCCGCCCATAGCACCGGCTGGTACGCCTAGTCCGACAGAATGTCGGTGCTACGGGTGTGGGACACACAAGTTTGTACAAATGGTGTATAATACGTTTCAAGGTAGTATTATACACCATCTTTATTAATAGAAACCATTGTGTTTCCAAACAGTCGTTTCTTGCATCATTTCTGCAAAGATGCCCCTTCTTATTAGTATCGTTTAAGTCCACTGTAGACTATCGTGTTGTAGGACATCATTCATGATGTGTTGCAGCTACTGTGTTGTGCTCTTTATGGTTTTTAGTTCGGCCGGTGTGGTTTCGTTTTGGTTCTTCTAACATGATATGGATATAAGGACAGGAAATGAAAAAGTCACCCAAAGGGAGTTCGTCACCTTCAAGAAACCCACAGAAAAGGGGAGTATCTGGTGACCCGCAAGGAAAAGGCAAGCTACTGCCATTGGCGGTACAGCGAGCTCTCGCTATGTTTGCCGATAGTGGCATTGATTCCTCTGATGAAGATAGCGATACATGCCCTGTTGATGTTGTCTATCAATTGCGCAAGCATCACAAACGTATTTTTAATAGTGCTTTTGTGTTGTGTGTTATTTTTGGTGTTATGACGCTTTTTTCTAGTTATTCCTATCACCAAGAAAGAAAACAACGCGAGATAATTGCATTTGAACAGGCGCAAGAAAATGCTCAACGAGTAGCGAGCCAAATAAACAATGAATTAGCTCGGTTGGCAGACATTGTTGACGCAATTGCGGCCGACCTGTCGAGTGGTACCCTAGAGCATGCAGACTTGACAGTGCGGCTACGCCAAGAAACAGAGGACAACCCTGATATTTTTGGGTTAGGTGCCGCCTATGAACTGAACATGTACAAGCCCGATGTGCCTCTGTATGCACCCTACTATATGAAAGATGAAGAACAAGGCGGATTCAAGCGGATTCAAGTAGAACATAGCTATGATTATACCGTCCGTGATGACCCAACAACAGCGTGGTATACCTCTATTGTAGATAGCGGCGAGGCAAGATGGGTTGAACCGTATTTTGCCCAAGCAGCACAAACATGGTTGGCCGAGTATGTCGTTTCATTCTATGCCGATGGTGATCCTGCCGGTGTATTATATATTGACCATTCGTTTGATACCTTCGGGCGTTTTGTCAATTCGCTTGATTTGGGCGAAGAGGGCTATAGCTTCATTATGTCGCAATCGGGCAAGTTTGTGGCGCATCCCGACAAAATGTTTTTGGGTAAAACGGTTTTTGAAAAAGCAGACGAATTTGGCAATGAACGCATGCGCGAAAATGCCCAACGAGCTATCTCTGGCGAATCGTTTGAGGACGAGGGTATTGATCAGCTCACTGGACAACCTGCATGGATTTTCTATGAACCGATTCCCCTTGCTGGATGGTCGGTTGGCATTGTGATGGATAAGAACGTGCTCGCTGTTGCTCCAAATCAGACGAAGCGCAACCTTATCAATATCGCTCTGTCACTCGTCGCAACGCTCTTCTTTCTGAGTATCCTTGCCTTTCGGGTAGACCGTGGCTATGTGTCAAACTTGTGGGTTGTATCGTCGTTGACAGGGCTGTTTTTTATTGCCGGCATTGGCTATATGTGGCACTTAGAAAAGCGCTTCCCGCCCCGCTCTAGCAATGAAATTGTGTTGGTAAACCGTACTAATCTCAACGAGCAACTTGCTGTGGTAGATGCAGCATTTGAACGCGACAATCTTCCCAAACCTGTGCGCATTCCTACTGGGGTAATGATTGAAACTATCACCTTTGGGCAAGCCAATGAAAACATGGTTTCGGGTTACATTTGGCAAAAATACCCGCCTGATTTCCCTAAAGAAGATCGTGGAATCTTGTTTACCGATGCACTTGACTTTGGCGGGGGCACACTGAAAGAACTGTATACCGTGCGCGACGGCGAGTATGAGGTGACAACATGGTTTTTTATTGCGAATATGCGTCAAGAGCCAAGTGTACAGAAATACCCGCTTGACCAAGCAACGGTGCAGTTGCAAATCTGGCCTCATGCATTCCACAAAAATATTATATTGGTTCCCGACTTAGATGGCTACGAATTTATCAACCCTACGCAACAGCCCGGCTTGGTAGATGTGCTGGTGTTGGAAGATTGGTACGTCAATCGTAGCTATTTTAGTTTCCGTTGGGATGACTACAATGCGAGTTTGGGAAGCAGTCGCTTGATACGAAAAGATTACGTGCCAGACCTCTATTTCAATATCGTCATCAGCCGATTTATCTTGTCGCCCATCATTGCTTACGCTATCACCTTGTTGGTGGTAATGGGGCTTATGTTTGGTGTCATGGTGATTGACGCCGACTCGTCCTTCAATGTGCTTTCCTACGCGGCTGCCTTGTTCTTTGTCGTGGCTGTGTCGCATGTAGGGTTGCGTGGCGAGTTAATGTCTGCCGGTGTGGTCTACCTAGAGTATTTTTTCATTGTGATGTATGTGGTGCTTCTCATCGTTTCCATCAACTCCATTTTGTTCTACTCAAAAATCAATTTCCCTGTCCTGAGTTATAAGAATAATCTTATACCGAAATTACTCTACTGGCCGGTTTTGATGGGCGTGTTGTTTACATTGACGTTGCAAGCATTTTATCCTCCTGTGGACAAGAATGAAGCCTTTATCTTGCAAGGGAAAACAAAACAACTGCTTGGGAATCTTCTGGATGTACCAAGCAACTTGTTGGGGAGTACAGAAACAATAACCTCAACAGCAGAGATGCCAACCACAACAATGGATGATAGTGCAACAGCATCACCACTGGATGCAGCAATGGCATCTCCTAGTCGTTCCGCGACTCCCATAGCGACCACACCAACTATCCAAGCTGCATTGCCTGCAACCGCAATGCCAACGCCTAGCGCAACAGGTCTCTTTTACCCGCATGTATCATCCGATGGGGCCGATCCGGTGGTATTGCGCTATGGCATAGACGAGGGGCCAACCACCCTAGACCCCTCGCTGGCTGGCGATACCTATTCGACCTTTGAGATAAGCAACCTCTTTATTGGTTTGACACGCTTAGATGTCGAAACAGGCGAGGTGCTCCCGTCACTCGCAACCGAGTGGTCCATCTCAGACGATGGGTTGGTATGGACCTTTACCCTGCGGCAAGATGTCCCTTGGGTGCATTATGACACAGATACAGGCGAAATCAAGCAAGCGACCGACTTTGACGGGAATCCATTGTTTGTGTCAGCCGAGGATGCCGTGTATGGCATACAGCGCAACATTGCATCCGACAGTCGCACGGCTACCCTGTTGTATGACATTCTGCATGCCAAAGAAGTGCATACCGGTGCGGATGCCGATGGCAACCCCACAACCTTGACGGTAGACGACGTGGGTGTCGAAGCGGTAGATGACTGGACCGTGCGGTTTACGCTCGCCACCCCTGCGCCATACTTCCCATCATTGCTCAGTTATCCCCCATCCTTCCCCGTGCCATCGTGGTCCATCAAAGAGTGGGGCGATGAGGAATGGACAAAGACGGATTATATCAACACCAGTGGACCGTACATGCTGATAGCGTGGGATGAGGATAGTATCACGTTGGGCAAGAATCCGCTCTGGTATGCCGCCGATGAGGTGCAGATAGATACGATTGAGCAACCCATTCGAGAAAAAGCTGTGTTGCTGGAGATGTTCCGCAATGATGAGCTTGATACTCTTTCGCGGTCTGTGTTGAACAAGGACGCGCTGCTTGAGGTGAAAGCAGACACGCAATTGAACCAGTATCGGGTATCATTTCCCAATATGTGTACGCAATACTTCGGATTTATCAACACCAACCCGCCATTTGACGATGCACGGGTACGACGAGCCTTTTCAGCAGCGATTGACCGGGCGTTTATAACTGATGAGGTGATGCAACGCGGCGAAACACCGGCTACATCGTTTGCTCCGCCGGGGGTGTTTGGTGCCGTCCCACCGGGCGAGGTAGGGCAAGGCTATGAACCAGAACTAGCACAGCAACTGCTGCAAGCATACCTGGATGAGATGGGATTGACGATAGAAGAGTTCAATCAAGCCTACCCGATAGTGCTTGGGCAAGGTGGCGAGTCTGACTTTGTAGATAGAGCAGTTGAGATGTGGCAGGAAGTGTTAGGGGTAGAGGTAGACGTAGAAACGCTCGAGTGGGATGCGTTCATAGAGCGGCTCAATAAGGAAACACCTCTTGAAGAGACCTTTCACATCTACCGCAAGGGATGGTGTGCCGACTATGCAGACCAGAATAACTTTTTGCATCAAGTGTTCAATGCCGAATATGGAGTCAACGAAGTGCGGCGCACCTGTGCAGATGCGAATTGTACCACCATGCAAGAGCCGAGTCGGTTTGACGAGTTGACGCTGCAAGCAGGGCAGGTGAGTGACCCCGAAGAGCGCAAAGCAATGTACCGCGAGGCAGAAGAGATACTAGCGGTGGAAGAGGCGGCGTATGCGCCAATCTATCACTATGCGGGCAATACATTGACCAAGCCGTGGGTGACGCGCAACTACCCCTCCTTGGGCGCTCCCGATTTCGATAGGTGGCGTGTGGATAGTGATGAGCAAAAATGAACGATGCGTGATGCACAATGACTAGCACAGAGTATACCATCAATGTAGTGGGAGTTGAACGGCTCTTTGTGTTCAAGGGTCGTGAGATACGAGCACTGCACAATATCCACATGCACGTTTCGCGTGGCTCTTTCGTCGTCATGATGGGCCCGAGTGGGAGTGGCAAGACAACATTGCTGAATATCCTTGGTGGGCTTGACCAGCCCACTGCGGGCACCGTGGAGATTGCAGGGCAGCACTTGGATACGATGAGCAGTGGGGAATTGACGGAATTGCGCCGACGCATCGGGTTTATTTTTCAAAGCTTTGCACTCACGCCCACCGCGTCGGCGTACGAAAATGTGGAATTGGCATTGCGTCTTTCTGGGGGGCTGCCGCGCAAAGAATGGGATGCACGCATCCGCCGTTGTCTTGGTGCGGTGGGCTTACAAGCATGGATGCATCACCGCCCCTATGAGATGAGCGGCGGGCAGCAGCAACGTGTTGCCATTGCGCGTGCCCTAGCAATACGTCCACGCATCATGCTGGCGGATGAGCCAACAGGCGATTTGGATAGTAAGACCGGCGAGCATATTCTGAAGATGCTCCGTGCCTTGACGGAGCACGAAGGGATGACGCTGGTCATGAGTACGCATGACCCGGCTGCTATGGCTTTTGCAACCGAGGTATACCATTTGCGCGATGGGCAAATAGCTGAGGCGCACCAAGCAACGTAGCGTCGGTTTCTAGGCAATGCTACTAAGAAATCGTAGGACAGGCATCCTGCCTGTCACCATTCCACACGTAGCACCGGCTTCTAGCCGGAGACCGACAGGATGTCGGTGCTACGTGGGACAGGCTAGAAGCCTATCCTACGCCTTGTGCTCGTGCTACGGCGGACAGGCTAGAAGCCTATCCTACGCCTT
>CAZVEN010000024.1:0-3875 GCA_964626155.1 uncultured Chloroflexaceae bacterium
GGTTGCGCATCGCACACAGTTTCAATCCCCCATGGGGATTTCTAGTGCATTGAACGGAAACAGAAAGCCGCTACGCATTGCGTAGCGGCGTTTCAATCCCCCATGGGGATTTCTAGTGCATTGAACTAAGGCGCATCGAGATGCGCCTATCGAGGATGCGGATGGTTTCAATCCCCCATGGGGATTTCTAGTGCATTGAACTGCAACAAGGGCAGGGTTCTTATACCATACAGAATGTTTCAATCCCCCATGGGGATTTCTAGTGCATTGAACTAATCTTCTTGTGGATTTCCCTTTCGCTTCGCAAGCCGTTTCAATCCCCCATGGGGATTTCTAGTGCATTGAACTCGCGGTTGTGGCGTGGTTGTTCCTCTCCCAGGAAAGTTTCAATCCCCCATGGGGATTTCTAGTGCATTGAACTTGCTCCTTGAGCAGGGGGCATTGAAAGCGCAATGGTTTCAATCCCCCATGGGGATTTCTAGTGCATTGAACTGCCAATTGAGTCAGCTGAGGAATTAGAGCAGCAGGGTGTTTCAATCCCCCATGGGGATTTCTAGTGCATTGAACTTTCTCATTCTCCCACTGTCATAAAAAAATCCCAAAGTTTCAATCCCCCATGGGGATTTCTAGTGCATTGAACCAGGGGGCGCTCTCGATTATTCAGTCTATTGTGGCTATTGGTTTCAATCCCCCATGGGGATTTCTAGTGCATTGAACAACCCAATTCGCGGGGGATGTTGAGTGCGGGCGCAAGTTTCAATCCCCCATGGGGATTTCTAGTGCATTGAACCCATACTCGTGGGGTTGTGGGCACCAACCTGGGACGTTTCAATCCCCCATGGGGATTTCTAGTGCATTGAACGTTTCAGGGTCTTTGAGTATGGCGCACGCCTTGCTAGTTTCAATCCCCCATGGGGATTTCTAGTGCATTGAACCAAACGTAGGATAGGGACGTGGGAAGTCGAATTTGAGTTTCAATCCCCCATGGGGATTTCTAGTGCATTGAACGTTGTGTCACTCATCCCTAGAGTGAAGATTTCCTCTTGTTTCAATCCCCCATGGGGATTTCTAGTGCATTGAACCATCTCTGCAACATCATATACGAGGTCGGCGTAGCAGTTTCAATCCCCCATGGGGATTTCTAGTGCATTGAACAGAAGCCGTGTCGTCATTGTCGTCATCGCTTTAAAAGGTTTCAATCCCCCATGGGGATTTCTAGTGCATTGAACTACAGCCGTGGAAGAGTATGAGATATTAGATCGTTTGGTTTCAATCCCCCATGGGGATTTCTAGTGCATTGAACCGCATAGAGCAAAACCCGCATATGGGCAAGCAATTGGTTTCAATCCCCCATGGGGATTTCTAGTGCATTGAACAGTGCGCAATGGCTTCGGTGATGCGGTCCAACGTCTCGTTTCAATCCCCCATGGGGATTTCTAGTGCATTGAACGACCTCAACCCCACGCTTCACAATGGGGTTTTTGAGGTTTCAATCCCCCATGGGGATTTCTAGTGCATTGAACCGTCAGGGTGTGGGTGAAATTGTGAGTTTTCTAGAAGTTTCAATCCCCCATGGGGATTTCTAGTGCATTGAACCAAAGGAAGGGTAGGATCAAGATGGATTACGAAAGTTTCAATCCCCCATGGGGATTTCTAGTGCATTGAACGGCAGACGAATGCCAGGAACTATTAGCTATTGATGGGGGTTTCAATCCCCCATGGGGATTTCTAGTGCATTGAACTTCCAGAGACCTTCATGGGCGATGTAAGCGTGGGCAGTTTCAATCCCCCATGGGGATTTCTAGTGCATTGAACATATAATATCACGATCCTTCATATCCCGAACCAAAGCGTTTCAATCCCCCATGGGGATTTCTAGTGCATTGAACAGCGAGCGTCTACGGCGCTCAATCAAATCCGTCAAAGGTTTCAATCCCCCATGGGGATTTCTAGTGCATTGAACGGCCTAATGCCAAATTAACCTGGGATGATGTTCGGGAGTTTCAATCCCCCATGGGGATTTCTAGTGCATTGAACAAGGATAACCGCGTACCAAAGGTGGGACAGAACATTAGTTTCAATCCCCCATGGGGATTTCTAGTGCATTGAACATCTTGACTTCGCTGAAGACATGCTGTGTCGTGCCGTTTCAATCCCCCATGGGGATTTCTAGTGCATTGAACTGAACGCTTACAACCCCATACAGAGGTACCTGGAAGGTTTCAATCCCCCATGGGGATTTCTAGTGCATTGAACCCGACCAACTCCCGTGCAGCCGCTATCATAGATGTGTTTCAATCCCCCATGGGGATTTCTAGTGCATTGAACTAATCTTCTTGTGGATTTCCCTTTCGCTTCGCAAGCCGTTTCAATCCCCCATGGGGATTTCTAGTGCATTGAACTCGCGGTTGTGGCGTGGTTGTTCCTCTCCCAGGAAAGTTTCAATCCCCCATGGGGATTTCTAGTGCATTGAACGCGATAAGGACATTGATAATGACACAGCGAAAGCGTGTTTCAATCCCCCATGGGGATTTCTAGTGCATTGAACGAGACGCTGCTATCTCTGGGGGCTAGAAACATCGTGGTTTCAATCCCCCATGGGGATTTCTAGTGCATTGAACCATCTCTTCCAGAGATGCATAGAATGAGAGCTTCTGAGTTTCAATCCCCCATGGGGATTTCTAGTGCATTGAACTTAGAAACAATACTGCAAGACGACCTACTGGAAGAGTTTCAATCCCCCATGGGGATTTCTAGTGCATTGAACCCTTATGAAAGCGGCTGATGCTGAAGAAGCAGCAAGTTTCAATCCCCCATGGGGATTTCTAGTGCATTGAACCCCTTCTTATGTGGCGGAGTCTTCTCCTGGCAAAGTTTCAATCCCCCATGGGGATTTCTAGTGCATTGAACTTACAGGATTTTGCATCCAAAAGGAAGTATGATATAGTTTCAATCCCCCATGGGGATTTCTAGTGCATTGAACAAATCCAGAGGGGTTGGTGCCGGTATCCATAGAGATGTTTCAATCCCCCATGGGGATTTCTAGTGCATTGAACGGAGTGTGGAGGATTTCGTTTGAAGATGTAGCGGAAGTTTCAATCCCCCATGGGGATTTCTAGTGCATTGAACCCCTAGCACCACAACGAACAAAGCCACAGATACGAGTTTCAATCCCCCATGGGGATTTCTAGTGCATTGAACTCGTGTTCTTGCTTAAAACTGGTTTATGGAGGGTAGTTTCAATCCCCCATGGGGATTTCTAGTGCATTGAACTGGTTTCGTGATACCTACGGGTTGCCATTTGAAGGCGTTTCAATCCCCCATGGGGATTTCTAGTGCATTGAACTAATGATGGGCATCCCACCCTCGCGCACAATAGCATGTTTCAATCCCCCATGGGGATTTCTAGTGCATTGAACTATAAAAAGCGATTGCGATAGCGATGCGTGTCCTGTGTTTCAATCCCCCATGGGGATTTCTAGTGCATTGAACTTCCATCACAGATTGGGACAAGGGGGCATTCGACAAGTTTCAATCCCCCATGGGGATTTCTAGTGCATTGAACCTGGATGATATAGAGGTGGTTTTCGGCATAGCGATAGTTTCAATCCCCCATGGGGATTTCTAGTGCATTGAACCCATGCGTGTCATCGTCTTTTGCCGGGTGCTTATCTAGTTTCAATCCCCCATGGGGATTTCTAGTGCATTGAACAGCGAGATACAAGCCTACCACACAGAGAGTGCAATTCGTTTCAATCCCCCATGGGGATTTCTAGTGCATTGAACCTCGTAGTGGAGGAAGAGATCGAACGGCTTATGCCAAGTTTCAATCCCCCATGGGGATTTCTAGTGCATTGAACCTGGATGATATAGAG
>CAZVEN010000024.1:3975-88833 GCA_964626155.1 uncultured Chloroflexaceae bacterium
CGAACGGCTTATGCCAAGTTTCAATCCCCCATGGGGATTTCTAGTGCATTGAACCCCGACCCCCGACCCCCAACCCCCGACCCACAAAAAGTTTCAATCCCCCATGGGGATTTCTAGTGCATTGAACTTGTCTATGGAAAGTCCATGACAAACTACCAACGAACAGTTTCAATCCCCCATGGGGATTTCTAGTGCATTGAACCGAAAACGAAAAATACCCAGACCCCGTACTGATCAAGGTTTCAATCCCCCATGGGGATTTCTAGTGCATTGAACTTCCCAACAACACACGCTCTGGGGCGAATGCCATTAGTTTCAATCCCCCATGGGGATTTCTAGTGCATTGAACTGATGGATATCGAAACTCTTTTAAAAGAGATAAAGAGTTTCAATCCCCCATGGGGATTTCTAGTGCATTGAACTCGAACCGGTGAAGGTGTAGGTTTGTGGCAAAACGGTTTCAATCCCCCATGGGGATTTCTAGTGCATTGAACTGGTATGTGGTGGTATTCTCGCATCAGGAGCGAAGAAGTTTCAATCCCCCATGGGGATTTCTAGTGCATTGAACCATTTGTTGTGCTTGTAGTGATCAATGGCTTCGTTTGTTTCAATCCCCCATGGGGATTTCTAGTGCATTGAACATGTTTCTTGTAATCGCTGCAATTTCGCGTCCGAGGTTTCAATCCCCCATGGGGATTTCTAGTGCATTGAACACACCAGGTGGGGAGTTTCCCCGTCTGGGTAAAAGCGGTTTCAATCCCCCATGGGGATTTCTAGTGCATTGAACATTGCTGTTTCCATTTGTTGTTCAGTCATTATCTTCGTTTCAATCCCCCATGGGGATTTCTAGTGCATTGAACGATAGAGATTGATGCAGTATATAATGGAGGACTAGAAGTTTCAATCCCCCATGGGGATTTCTAGTGCATTGAACTTGATGCGATTGACAAGCGCACAGGTCATTGATATGGGTTTCAATCCCCCATGGGGATTTCTAGTGCATTGAACGAGTTTGGAACCTCCCAATAGTAATCTCATTACGGTAGTTTCAATCCCCCATGGGGATTTCTAGTGCATTGAACTGGAGGCGCAGATGCTGAAAACCTGTTGAACACTATGTTTCAATCCCCCATGGGGATTTCTAGTGCATTGAACTATTCAAAATGCGCACCATCTCATAGAATGAATAATGTTTCAATCCCCCATGGGGATTTCTAGTGCATTGAACCAACGTGATGGTCTACGGCATTCTAATGCCGTAAGTTTCAATCCCCCATGGGGATTTCTAGTGCATTGAACTTCGCCGTCATTATGCGTTTTGAACAAAGCCCTAGGTTTCAATCCCCCATGGGGATTTCTAGTGCATTGAACATCGTATGCAAACGCGGCAAAACGTGGCGGTATAGACGTTTCAATCCCCCATGGGGATTTCTAGTGCATTGAACAGCCCGTAGCGGCAGCGGGGATCGACGGCGGCGTTGAGTTTCAATCCCCCATGGGGATTTCTAGTGCATTGAACTGCTACAAAAGCTGAATGAAATGGGCATGTGCCGTGTTTCAATCCCCCATGGGGATTTCTAGTGCATTGAACAATCGTTGAGACAGTTGGCGGAGACAGATGCGCGGGTTTCAATCCCCCATGGGGATTTCTAGTGCATTGAACATGCGTTCCAACGTCTCAGCCTCGGTATCAGCATCTGTTTCAATCCCCCATGGGGATTTCTAGTGCATTGAACAACCGTTGAAACCAAACGAAGGGCAAGACGAATGAAAGTTTCAATCCCCCATGGGGATTTCTAGTGCATTGAACCGAGACGATTGCTCGGTTGAACGACGCAATAGCGTTCTTCAGTTTCAATCCCCCATGGGGATTTCTAGTGCATTGAACATAGAGCAAAACCCGCATATGGGCAAGGCAATTTGTTTCAATCCCCCATGGGGATTTCTAGTGCATTGAACGAATAAAGGCATTGGGGAATGCGGTCGTTCCCCAAGTGTTTCAATCCCCCATGGGGATTTCTAGTGCATTGAACTTTTGGCATTGCTATGGAGACTGTCACCGCTACAGAGTTTCAATCCCCCATGGGGATTTCTAGTGCATTGAACCGTGCCTGCAATGCGTCTATGTCTTTAATCCCAAGGGGTTTCAATCCCCCATGGGGATTTCTAGTGCATTGAACCGCGAAAAGTGCGCAGGGGTGGGAGTGGATTAAAGAAGTTTCAATCCCCCATGGGGATTTCTAGTGCATTGAACTCGGTGCTTCTCTTTCGATTTCATGCAGGATAGTCACATGTTTCAATCCCCCATGGGGATTTCTAGTGCATTGAACACAGTTCGTCGAATGGATGATGGGTTTTCCAGAGGTTTCAATCCCCCATGGGGATTTCTAGTGCATTGAACCTATAGAGGGCAGGAAACTGGACATCCCAACAGACGTTTCAATCCCCCATGGGGATTTCTAGTGCATTGAACCAGTGCCTTTATTCGGGCTTTGTCCACCCTTCTAGAGTTTCAATCCCCCATGGGGATTTCTAGTGCATTGAACCAAAAATGATTGCAAAATAGGGCACATTGGCACTTGTTTCAATCCCCCATGGGGATTTCTAGTGCATTGAACATATAATTTTCTTACCCTGAGCGCGCCTCAGGATCTGTTTCAATCCCCCATGGGGATTTCTAGTGCATTGAACATCTCGACCCATTGCATCAAGCCTAGCGGCTTAGAGTTTCAATCCCCCATGGGGATTTCTAGTGCATTGAACCCGTTTGTTGCCGAGCGGCTAGGGATGAGCATAGAGGTGTTTCAATCCCCCATGGGGATTTCTAGTGCATTGAACCTTGCGGGATATCGAACGGATACTTAGCGTGAAGAGTTTCAATCCCCCATGGGGATTTCTAGTGCATTGAACATCTATGCGATACTGAGTATGAGGAGTATATCGCAAGTTTCAATCCCCCATGGGGATTTCTAGTGCATTGAACCGGTTAAGGAAGCCGCGATTGCGTTGGGTTTGAGGTGTTTCAATCCCCCATGGGGATTTCTAGTGCATTGAACTGACATGAATTCAGCCCGCACGCTTATAGCGTCAGGGGTTTCAATCCCCCATGGGGATTTCTAGTGCATTGAACGGTCGTGCTGTCGTTCTATGATGATGAGAATTGTTGGTTTCAATCCCCCATGGGGATTTCTAGTGCATTGAACAAGTCCGCATAGCGGGTCGTTTCTTTGAATATCATCGGTTTCAATCCCCCATGGGGATTTCTAGTGCATTGAACTCGTAGCATGAGCATTATGAACGACGACTACTGTGGTTTCAATCCCCCATGGGGATTTCTAGTGCATTGAACGCAAAAAGGAGAAAATATGTCTAGAATAACAAAATTGTTTCAATCCCCCATGGGGATTTCTAGTGCATTGAACGAATACACGATACGCAATAGGCGTACCGGGGTTTGGGAGTTTCAATCCCCCATGGGGATTTCTAGTGCATTGAACGTTTGTGTACACGCGGCTACTGCGTGAGTGTGGCAGTTTCAATCCCCCATGGGGATTTCTAGTGCATTGAACTTCGGTTCCCTCATCATTCTTCCAATACAAATACCCGTTTCAATCCCCCATGGGGATTTCTAGTGCATTGAACTACTCAAACATTGGATACTCCTTTCCCCTTGCGGGTGTTTCAATCCCCCATGGGGATTTCTAGTGCATTGAACTCAGATGCTGGCGCAAGATACCGGGTGATGTACCAATCCAGTTTCAATCCCCCATGGGGATTTCTAGTGCATTGAACCTCTGCTGAAAGGAAAGGAAAAGATGATGGCAGCATATGTTTCAATCCCCCATGGGGATTTCTAGTGCATTGAACTTGTGGTCATCTTCATGGAGCGCTTCCGGGATGAGTTTGGTTTCAATCCCCCATGGGGATTTCTAGTGCATTGAACACAGGAACGAAAGCTACAAGACGTACATACAGAAGCGGTTTCAATCCCCCATGGGGATTTCTAGTGCATTGAACACATCCATGGTAGGCGGTGCGGTGTTGTCCGATGGTTTCAATCCCCCATGGGGATTTCTAGTGCATTGAACCACTAGCCAAGATCACAGAGACGCCCCCATCGGATATGTTTCAATCCCCCATGGGGATTTCTAGTGCATTGAACATTTGGCTCGCTCGGCCGGCATCCAGCCGGCAACTGAAAGTTTCAATCCCCCATGGGGATTTCTAGTGCATTGAACCGACCATGGCATGTTCGTTGTGGATAATGATGGGAGTGGTTTCAATCCCCCATGGGGATTTCTAGTGCATTGAACTAAAATGCCGTTGGCGTTGTTGTATCTTTACCAATGTTTCAATCCCCCATGGGGATTTCTAGTGCATTGAACGCTAAAAAAGGGTGGCAAGTACTTGTCACTAGTTGTGTTTCAATCCCCCATGGGGATTTCTAGTGCATTGAACCCGCGGCTTATATAGGGAAACTGGTTCACTAAACCGTTTCAATCCCCCATGGGGATTTCTAGTGCATTGAACCTAGACGCTGATGACGGCACCGGTGCCAATAATGAAGTTTCAATCCCCCATGGGGATTTCTAGTGCATTGAACAAGGCAATGCTAAGGCACTAGAAGCACTACACCAAAGTTTCAATCCCCCATGGGGATTTCTAGTGCATTGAACAAACTCCATATAAGGAAGGCTACATGGGAAGGGGGAGTTTCAATCCCCCATGGGGATTTCTAGTGCATTGAACTACAATGTGAATATGGATATAATAGAAGCAATAACGTTTCAATCCCCCATGGGGATTTCTAGTGCATTGAACAACTAATGCGCTTAACAAGCGCCCAGGTCATTGATATGTTTCAATCCCCCATGGGGATTTCTAGTGCATTGAACCTGAATGATACGGTAGAGGATCTAATTGAAGATCAATGTTTCAATCCCCCATGGGGATTTCTAGTGCATTGAACCTGCGAATTGGGATTTGAAGTTGTACGCAGCCATAATGTTTCAATCCCCCATGGGGATTTCTAGTGCATTGAACTCCACCTTGTAACCCCTTTCGTTTCCCCGCCAAGCTGTTTCAATCCCCCATGGGGATTTCTAGTGCATTGAACTGATACCGTCCTTACTTCTATTATTGACATCTCTTAGTTTCAATCCCCCATGGGGATTTCTAGTGCATTGAACTTTGATGATCGTGCTTGATATACCAGAGATGCCAACAGTTTCAATCCCCCATGGGGATTTCTAGTGCATTGAACAGAAGCCGTCGGTGCGCAATCTTCAAGGTCGGCGACTGTTTCAATCCCCCATGGGGATTTCTAGTGCATTGAACGCGAACATGAATCATTAGAGTTAGCGATCATGCATGGTTTCAATCCCCCATGGGGATTTCTAGTGCATTGAACTCATAGTGCCGTAGCTAACGATGATAGGCACACCGGGTTTCAATCCCCCATGGGGATTTCTAGTGCATTGAACGCAAGATTAAAAAGGCGTGCTCTTTGATAAGTCGGTTTCAATCCCCCATGGGGATTTCTAGTGCATTGAACATTCCCTGCTGCAAAGAAAGTCGCGTCAGGACCGTTGTTTCAATCCCCCATGGGGATTTCTAGTGCATTGAACTGTGGACACGCGTGATGATGACGACCTTCTGCGAAGTTTCAATCCCCCATGGGGATTTCTAGTGCATTGAACTCTGATTTCTATTCTGCTGGCGTGGACATGGCAAGAGTTTCAATCCCCCATGGGGATTTCTAGTGCATTGAACTCAGATGAGATGAACCAGGCAATATCTCTGGATGAGTTTCAATCCCCCATGGGGATTTCTAGTGCATTGAACTCTGATGGGCGCGTTGACGATGGGGATACCCTACAAGTTTCAATCCCCCATGGGGATTTCTAGTGCATTGAACGTACGAACAGAAACTCGAAACCCACGGTAGCAAAGGTTTCAATCCCCCATGGGGATTTCTAGTGCATTGAACAAACTGGTTCACTAAACACACAAGGTAGGTTTAGTTGTTTCAATCCCCCATGGGGATTTCTAGTGCATTGAACTTTTGCGCTGATGGCTTTTTCGGTGGCGGCATACCAGTTTCAATCCCCCATGGGGATTTCTAGTGCATTGAACCGCTGTGTTATTCGGTGCGCGGCAAACGCAAGAGACATGTTTCAATCCCCCATGGGGATTTCTAGTGCATTGAACCGTACGGTAACCTAAAGTCGCTATAGGCTTTAGAAAGTTTCAATCCCCCATGGGGATTTCTAGTGCATTGAACATCTCTCCTTTGTTTGCATCGGGTGCGGATGCAGGGTTTCAATCCCCCATGGGGATTTCTAGTGCATTGAACCGCATATCCCCGATGTCATATACGAGGTCGTCGTAAGTTTCAATCCCCCATGGGGATTTCTAGTGCATTGAACATAATTGCCTGCCAAGTGAGAGCTATTTTCTCGTCGTGTTTCAATCCCCCATGGGGATTTCTAGTGCATTGAACAATGGGTAGGGGTCTTTGCTAAGGGAAATTCTACCAGTTTCAATCCCCCATGGGGATTTCTAGTGCATTGAACCGAGTCGACATTGACGACCATGGCATGTTCATTGTGGTTTCAATCCCCCATGGGGATTTCTAGTGCATTGAACATTAAATGATGTAGGCGACAAGGTGTTTGCTCTCAAGTTTCAATCCCCCATGGGGATTTCTAGTGCATTGAACTGCGTTGCAGGACGCGATCACCGGCCGCATTGACGTTTCAATCCCCCATGGGGATTTCTAGTGCATTGAACGGACATCAATGATGACGATTACATTGAAAACCACGAGTTTCAATCCCCCATGGGGATTTCTAGTGCATTGAACAAAAAAATCTTCCCAAAAATAGGTGTTGACAAACCGTAGTTTCAATCCCCCATGGGGATTTCTAGTGCATTGAACCGTTCTTGCAACGGCTATGGCAAGGCGGTGATTGGGCTGTTTCAATCCCCCATGGGGATTTCTAGTGCATTGAACGCACGGGAACGAAACAATCGTTTCGTTCCTGAATGAGTTTCAATCCCCCATGGGGATTTCTAGTGCATTGAACCCTTGCGGGTACCTTGCGGGTACCCGCAATCAGGGGTTTCAATCCCCCATGGGGATTTCTAGTGCATTGAACTTGGGGAACCTGCACGGGTGTCCCAGCGACGACGAGTTTCAATCCCCCATGGGGATTTCTAGTGCATTGAACGTGCACGCTTGTTCTATCATGTCGTGTTCATTATTGTGTTTCAATCCCCCATGGGGATTTCTAGTGCATTGAACAATCTCAAGGGACTTGCCCTTGAGCTTTGCTATCTGGGTTTCAATCCCCCATGGGGATTTCTAGTGCATTGAACCATCAAGCGCATATGCCGTGTCTTGGTTCACGTCTACGTTTCAATCCCCCATGGGGATTTCTAGTGCATTGAACGAACGCCGGCGCACCGGGTCGTGGGAAGTTGAGCTAGAAGTTTCAATCCCCCATGGGGATTTCTAGTGCATTGAACAGCCGGCAACATTAACGTGCGGTTGACGAGTATCAACGTTTCAATCCCCCATGGGGATTTCTAGTGCATTGAACACTCATACTCCTTCCATGAGAAAACCCCGTGTCAAAGTTTCAATCCCCCATGGGGATTTCTAGTGCATTGAACCCATTCGCGTTTTACGACCGCGATTTGCAATCATTGAGGTTTCAATCCCCCATGGGGATTTCTAGTGCATTGAACCGATGGTGACTATGAGAGAGGCGATGTACTCATCCAGTTTCAATCCCCCATGGGGATTTCTAGTGCATTGAACAGAAAAAAAATCGCTGTCTCGTACCCCAATGTTATGTTTCAATCCCCCATGGGGATTTCTAGTGCATTGAACTCGCTACATCGCCACAAGTGATGGTGCCGGCGGATTGTTTCAATCCCCCATGGGGATTTCTAGTGCATTGAACAGCCCCCTCGCTCGACCTCATTGCTAAGACGTATAATAGCACAGAATCGAGGAGCATGCAAGTCATCAGGAAAAACGAACTTGACAGAAGTAGCAAAACCATAGTTTAGCCCATTGCAATCAAAACGAGGAGGGCCTAGGGATTTATCCCCATGCTTCACTCCTCGATTCGCCACACCACAGAAAACACTCATACAATCAACGCAACTTCCTCGGCCGGGCGTTCTCCCCCAACCGTCACAACCTTATGTTGGCACCCCTCGCACAAAGGATAAAAGCGCACACTATCCATCGTCGCATCAACAATCTTGCCAAGCTTACCCTGCAATGCGAGCAACTCCTTGCGCGTCAACCAACACTCAAACAACGAAAACTGCGTCCAACGGCCATAGCCACACAACGTATTATGCACCTTTGTGCGCCGTCGGTCAACCGAAATATCATACGCAATAACATACAGCGTCGTCGTATCGCCACGAGAAGCCATCATCATTCCTCCAAACCCATTTTCAACTGCCAAAAAACCAAAACAGCTCGCAGCACTGCAGCGTACAGCAAAGAATTGCATGCCCCTTTTTTAAAAGCTGTGCGTTCTTTGCGGCTTTGCGCGAGGTCCTCATGAAAAAAGAACGCCAGCAGCTCCACACCATACCTTGGTAGACAAAGCAATGCAACAGCCCCAACCCTCTTCATACACATAGCAGCATAGCAGTTCACATACCTTTCAACAACAACATCTCTTCCGGCAAACAAATCGGTTCCAACGAACAATCCTTGCACTTAGCTCAATGTGTAATAGGCGGTGGCAATCGTTCACTGCGCATAAGTGCATGCGCCTGCTCCACCAACTGCTCCACCTCAGCCCGCAACTAGGGAGAAAACACAACATCCTCGCGTCGGCGCACAGAAAAATAACAGATAGCCCCTTGCAGTATCGTACAATTCAACCGCTCCTCCAGACACATCGCCTGCGCACATAATTGCGCATGGTCATTGCGCCAACAGCGAGGTTTACCCTTCTTATATTCCACCGGATCAAGCATCCCATTGCGCTCTTCAACAACATCGCAAAACCCCACCAAGCGCAACCGCCCACTCCACACATACACTCGGCGGTGTTGCACAGCGCCCTCAGTCCACACACGCACATCACCCACATCAACATTTTCGTGCAACTGCTCCCCCTCCAACACATGCGCATTCACCAACATCTCACCCTGCACACACGCATAGAAAAACCGTCGTGGGCAATAAATATGCCAACGCATTAATCATAGCAATTGGCACATACTCCCGTCCCTCACCATACATAGCAACCCTCCTCCTTTTTTCACACACCACAGAGGACACAAAAGAACACCAAGACATCTCACAGCATTGCAGCGTACAACAAAGAATTGCATGACCCTTTTTTAAAAGCTGTGCGTTCTTTGCAGCTTGGCGCGAAGTCCTCATGAAAAAAGAAACCCAATACATGCCCAGCATCCATAGCACTAGCATCCTGCTAGTATATAAGGGAGAGACCCCCCTAGCCCCAAGGCGGCAAAGGCTCCACACGCAACGTATATTCAACACGGCACGTCACCAACCCCGGCGGCCCCCCAGACACCTTGCGCACATGCATGCGTCTAGCCACATCCACATCAGCCGCCTTCTCACCACGTGCCCGACTAAAATACGCCGCCAACCCCGCCGCCTCACGCAACGTCTGCTCCGGCACCGGCTGCTTCCCACACCGCACAACCACATGAGCACCCGGCACACCACGCGCATGCAACCACATATCATCTGGTCGCCCCACACGAAACGTCACATGCGCATTTTGCAGCGAACTGCGCCCCACATATATATCAAACCCCTCACTCGACACAACATGGAGTGGCTTGCGAAACCCAAGCGTGCGTTGCTTCCTAGGCTTATCTTGGATCCCCTTTGCACCCGCAACAAACCCTTGCTCCTCAGCCTCCAGCGCAATTTGCTCAATCTGCTCACGCTCATCCGCCAACTCCAGCAACGCCGACAACTCCTCCAGCCCAGCCCGTTGTACCTCCACATCGCGCAACCGTCTCGCAACACTCTCCGTACCACTTTTCGCCTTACCATAGGCCACAAAACGCTTCTGCGCATTCTCCAACGGGCTACACGCCGGATCCAAAGCAACACATTGCCCCTCAACCTCAAGCACCTCTTGCCCAGGCACAATCGCATGCATAAAGCCCAAAATCATCTCCCCTTCCCAGCGTGCTTGCTCAGCATAGCGCATCTTCTCCTGCTCGAGCAAAAGCTGCTCATAGAGATGCAGCAACCGCCTCCGCGCAACATCCAACTGCTCCTGCACAGCATCACGGCGCTGGCCATGGTGCGTCACCTGCTGATGCGCCTGATAAAACACCTCAAGCGCCACACACATCGTTGGCTGCACCAAAGCCCCCGCCATATACGTCACCTCATACGGAGCATACGCAACCGGTCGATCCTCGCCCGGCACCACCACCGGCACACATGGACCCGTAAACAAATCACGCAGATGTTTAGCGAGAACGTCTAATGCCTGCGACTCAAGAGCAATATAACGACACCCCTTATCGGCCAAAAAAGCCCCCAGCCCCGCACGATAGATAGCCTCGCGTGCAGTTTGCGGCGACACACCACGATAGCCCGCAACAAGCACCCGCACCAACTCACGTGTATCCTGCTCACACAGCATCAACAACTCATCCACCGTTGCCATACGCGGGTCATACTTCTTTTGCGCAGGTGGCAACACATAGGCCACATGTGGTACTATAACCCGATGACTCATACGCGCCGTCACACGCTTCACACTATCAAGGATAACAGCCCGCTCATCTATTAATATAATGTTACTGCGCCGGTCCATACACTCAACAACCAATTTGCAAGTCTCAACCTCTTTGACTATACTTAGGGTAAGGACACGTTCAAGGGGCGGTTGCTCAATAGCTATGATGCGCCCGCCAAGCACATATTTACGCAGTAAAAGAAGCAAAGGGGTAGCTTGTTCAACACCACGCGACAACTTGCCACCAACCACATGCACACGCGCATAGCTTGGGTGAGCCGAAGCCACAACCTGATAGCGCCGTTTATGCGCATACACTTCCAAGCCAATACTGGCCATATCAGGCAACACAACCCGTTGGACCACCCCACCCAACACCGTCGTGCGCAACTCATCGGCAACTGCCGCAGCAGTAAGTGTACAAAAATACATAGTATGTAGAGGATACCACAAAATGACACAAAAGACTCACAACCCAATACTCAGCGGCTTAGCACCCAAACCAGTGCTCATCGTCCTCTCCGGACCTTCAGGAGTAGGCAAAGACTCCATCGTCGCACGCATGCATGAGCGTAGCTACCCATTTCACTTCATCGTCACATTCAACAGCCGCCCACCACGTCCCGGCGAAATAGATGGAGTAGATTACCACTTCGTCAGCAAGCAACAGTTTGAAAAACTCATCGAATCGCAAGCCCTACTCGAATGGGCCGAAGTCTACGGGCACTACCGTGGCATCGCCAAAACAGACGTGCGCCAAGCCCTAGCCAGCGGCCACGACGTCATCCTACGAGTCAACATCGAAGGCGCAGCAACCATCAAACGCATAGCCCCAGCCGCCATACTCATCTTCATAGCACCCGGCTCACTGCAAGAACTGCGCCAACGGCTCTACCAACGGCACACCGACTCTCCAGACGAAATAGAACACCGACTGTCCCTAGCAACCCATGAAATGTCCCATGTAACCGATTTCGACTACATCGTCATAAACCACAAAGACCAACTCGACGAAACTGTAGCCCACATACAAGCCATCATCACCGCCGAAAAGCATCGTGTTTTTCCACAGCATATGTACGTATAAGTAGATAGTATGGAGTAACAAAAAAATGTCAATACAAGAACAACTACAGACCGACCTCAAAACAGCCATGCGCAGTGGCGACAAATTTCGCATAAACGTCATCAGAAGCGCACGCGACGCCCTGCAAAAAGCCCAACTAGAAGCGGCAAAAACGCACTACGCCGAAGAAGCACGCCGCATAGAACACAACATGAGCAACGACCCCGCAGCACGCGACGCAGCCCTAGCCGCCATCTCAGCCGACTACCATGCCCCCCTAGATGACCAAACACAAGCAAACATCATAGCCAAAGAAGCCAAACGCCGCCGCGACACCGCCGAAACCTATCGCAAAGTCGGGCAACACGAACGGGCCGAAGAAGAAGAGCGCGAAGCCGACATACTAGAAACCTACCTCCCACACCAACTCACACCCGACGAACTACGCCCACACATCGCAGCATTAATACAAGACATGGGCTTAAGCGGCCCCGCAGCCATGGGCAAACTCATGCCCGTGCTCATGCAACAATACCAAGGTCGCGCCGATGGACGCATGCTCAGTCAACTAGCACGCGAATTGTTATACTAAACCTATAAGAAGCATACCGCGAGGGATACCATATATGCACTGGTTTTCAAAACAACCGCTCCTGCAATGGATGCAGCGAGGGAATAAGCCCCAAAAACCCAAAAGAACATTCCGCCAAATCCTGCGCCAGTATATGATACCTCTCGCGGGTATCATACTCACCATAGGATTGTGGATTGCACTCACCCTACCATCAGACAGCGATACCGGCGTACTTAACGTCGGGTCTCCTAGCCCCATCACCATACGTGCGCCACGCAGCGTCGAATTTATCAGCGAATCCCAAACAGCATCACAACGCGCCCAAGCCAAAAATCGTACCGAAAACCTTGTCTATGAAACCGACCTCACCATCCCCTCTGAACAACGCCAAAAGCTTGATAAACTTCTCACCTCAATCACAACCTTGCGCAACGACCCAACCCTAACCACCAAAGAACAACTCGAAAACCTAGGCGAATTATCAAGTTCCACCATCGTACTCACCGGCACAATGGGGCAAACCATCCTCGACCTAGAAGACGACGCATGGGACAAAATATACAGGCAGTCACTTATCATCTACGACCGCGCAGTATCTGAACACTCCTACGAAATAACCGAAGAAGCTTTGAAACGCCTCCAAGAACGTACCCTCCCCTACTGGGCGCGGCAACTGCCAGCACAACAAGCAGATATTGTCTTACATCTCGTCTCATCATTCTTGCGCGTCAACCGCACCCTCGACGAACAAGCCACCCAAGAACGCAAACAAGCAGCCAGCGACTCAATCGAACCTGTCCTAGTCACCGTACAAGCCGGCGAAAACATCGTGCGCGTCGGCGAATTTGTCAGCCAAGAAGTCATCGAAAAAGCACGTGCCACCGGCACATTGCCCAAAACACTCAGTACCGTTGGCGTATGGGGCATGGGCTTACTCAGCACATTACTCTCAACCACCTTCATGCTCTACCTCGTCTTCCTGCAAAAGCAAGTCATCAACCAACCGCGCCCCCTCTTCGTCATTATCATCTCAATCATCATCACAGCAATAGCCGCCCGCATCCTGCAATCATTGTGGCCCGACCAACCCTATGCCTTCCCACTAGCAACTACCATCATCGTCTTAACTATCATCTTCAACCTCCCCATAGGGCTCGCTTCAGCCATGCTCCTCAGCATTGTTGTTGGCGTGCTCGACGGCAACAACCTATCGCTCACCGTCACAATGTTCATGGGAAGCGCCATTGCCGTCTTCGCAGTACGCGGCGCAGAACGATCCTTAACCTTTTTGCTAGCCGGCATAGGCGTAGCAGCCGTCACAACCATGTGCCAAATAGCATTTTGCCTACTCGACCCAGGGCGCACATGTAGCACAGAAATACGCTCCATCCTCCTCTTTAGCGGCACCAATGGCGGACTATCGGCCATTCTATCACTCGGCCTCTTCAACCTTGTCGGGCATGCCGCCGGCGTCGTCACACCACTCAAACTCATGGAACTAGCCCACCCAGACCAACCCCTCCTGCGCAAACTCATCCAAGAAGCCCCCGGCACCTACTATCACAGCGTCGCCGTCGGCAACCTAGCCGAAGCAGCAGCCAACGTCGTCGGAGCCGATGCACTCCTGCTGCGCGTAGCCGCCTACTACCACGACATCGGCAAAACCCTACGCCCATTCTTCTTCACCGACAACCAAATGGGGCGCGAAAACATCCACAACGAACTCGACCCACACACCAGCGCCGAAATCATCATAGACCATGTCCGCGAAGGATATAAAATGGCCAACACAGCCGGCCTACCACAGCAAATTATAGACTTCATCCCAACACACCATGGCACACAACTAGTCGGACATTTTTACCAACTTGCCCTGCGCCAAGAAGACACCGTCAACATCCAAGAATTTCGCTACCCCGGCCCAATTCCATGGACCCGTGAACAAGGCATCCTCATGTTAGCCGACTCCGTCGAAGCAACCGCCCGCGCCAAAGCACAGCATGGCAAACTCATCGCCAAACGCACCGACGGCAACGGCCAATCGGCATACACAAGCGGGGGCGCACAAACCATAGATGACCTCGTCGGCTCCATCATAGATGAACGTGTACACAGCGGTCAACTCGACAACACATCCCTCACCCTGCGCGACCTAGTACTCATTCGCCAAGCCTTCATCACAAGCCTGTTAAGCATCTATCATCCCCGCACCGAATACTCGCCAAAAATTGTCAAACAAGACTAAAGAAGAACAAAATACCAGCAAGATGCTGGTGCCACAAAAAACTAAGAAAGGACAAATTGTATGAACCGAATTTTCACAACCATATGCATTGTATGTTTCACCATCCTCGCCCTAGCCGCATGTGAACAACAAACAATGCTAGGCTTATCGGAACCGACCGAATCGGCCACCCATTCAGACCAATCCGACACCGAACGTAACACCGACAACGACGACACGGAAGACACAGAAGAAGAAAACAACGACGCACTCCAAAATACCGTTGCAACCCAAGTTGCAGCAACACTCACCGCTATCGTCGTTTCCGAAGAAGAAGAAGAACCAACTGCGACGAAAAATGCCCGGACAGAGTCCAACACATGGAACAATGAGCCTACAAAAAAAGCAACAACTGAAAGAGAATCGCCCACCCCAAACGTCAACCCCATGCCAACAGCCCCGGCTAGAGCTGGGCAATCAGTAGGAAACATATCGCCCGTTTCAGCCAACGTACCAGCAAGCTTCAAAGGAACCACCAGTGGAGCACCCAAAGGTACCTTCGCATCCTTTAAACCACCCAAAACACAACAAAGTGGCTCCATCGCATCATACACCCTAGCCCCCGACCTGAGCAACGTCGAATTAACCGTATTGCTCTCAGCCCAACAACGTGCGCGTATTGCCAAAACAGGCTTCGTCGTCAGCCCCAATGACACGCTAGAATTTTACGAATGCTATGAACGCCTACGCTATGACTATATCCCGGCTTTCATCACAACCGACTCCATTCTCCACGTCTACCATCTCCTGTTTGACAAAACCCTGCGCAGCACCGAAACCCAATACCTCATCCCCATGCTCACACGCCTAGATTGGGAAATGCTCAACACATCGGTAGCGCAATACGACGAACTAAATGGCACAGCATGGGGCGAAGCAGCACGGCGCAACGCAGCCTATTTTGCCGTCGCCGTCGCTCTGCTCAACTCAGAATGGAGCATACCCGACGGGCTAGAAGACCTCGTAGAACCAGACCTAGACAATATCCAAGCACAATCTGGCATAGCTCCCTCGGCCATCTTCCCGGCCCAAGTGCCCGGTGAGGATTGGAGTCAATATATCCCCCGTGGACACTATACCAAAAGCGAAGCTCTCACACGCTACTTTCAAGCCATGATGTGGCATGGCCGCATGACCTTTCGGGCAGAAGACGCAATAGAAACCCAACAAGCCGCCCTGCTCACCCTCGCACTGCAACAAACCACCGTAGACGGACACCCCGCACGAGATATATGGGCAGGCATCTACGAACCAACAACCTTCTTTGTCGGGCGTAGCGATGACCTAACCCCTACTGAATACACCTTTGCGCTTGAAACAGCCTATGGACAAGTAGATGATGTGCAGGAGTTGATAGACGAAGCTGCATTTGCCAACTTCCAAGAAGCAGTGCAAAACCTGCGCCCACCAGAAATCATGGGCATGGTTCTCAACGAAGAGGGATTTATTGTACGCGACATGGTCAAAGGGCTACGCTTTATGGGGCAACACCTTGTGCCAGACGCCATGGTCTTCCAAAACCTCACCAACCCCCTCATACCCGAACGCATGATGCCAAAAGCGCTAGACTTTTTCGCCGCGCTTGGCTCCAAACGTGCCCTACAACACCTCAAAGACAGCGGCGACACCGACATACAAGACTACATGGAGAACATGCTCGACATGCAGGAAACCTTCGCCAACTATGACACCCAAACATGGAACCAAAACCTCTACTGGTCATGGATATATAGCCTACTCCCACTGCTAGACCCACCCGATCAGGGCTACCCACAATGTATGTATTCTGATGCATGGCTTGATAAACAACTCACCACTTCCCTCGGCTCATGGACAGAATTAAAGCGTGATACTATCCTCTATGCCAAGCAAGCCATTGTCGAAGGCGGAGCAAACCCACTCATGCCACCCGATCCAGAGCCACCCAAAGGGTATGTCGAGCCAATGCCCTCCGTCTATGCCCGTGTTGTAGCGCTGACCGAGATGACTAGAGAGGGGCTAGATAGTCGTGGGCTTTTGCATGAAGATGATGCTGCCGCCCTAGACGCTATGGTAGACATTGCCAATACCCTGCAAACCATAGCCGAAAAAGAGTTGCGCAATGAAACACTTACCGAAGATGAATATGAGTTCATCCGTGCATATGGCAAAAAAATAGAGTTGCTCACCTTTGCGGCGGCCGATGAGGTAGCCTACCATGAGCATATCAATGCTTTCCCAACCGGCGATGAACCGCTGCAAGCTGCTGTTGTAGCCGATGTTGCAACCAACCCCAATAGTGGACTTGTGCTTGAAGAAGGCGTAGGGCGCGTATTCGACATCTACGTAGTCGTCCCCATAGAAAACCGCCTAGTGTTAGCAAAAGGTGGCGTCTTTTCGCACTACGAATTTACCCAACCGCTCAATTCTCGACTCACCGACGCACAATGGCGCACCATGCTCGATAGTGGCAATACACCCTCACGCGCACCCTGGACCGATAGTTTCATCATCGAAGAACAAGCAGACCAAGTGCTGGCAGAAACCATCAGGTCATTCAACGATGCGCTTGTGCGGGCATTCTGGTATACCAACCACGAGCTCGTTGACAAATACCTAGGCGAAGAGGAAATGCGCGATACAAGCCTCTTCATCAAACGCAACCTTGAAGACCATGGGCATTTTATGGGGAGCAAGCGCTATAGTCTGCAATTTCAATCGTTTGACTTTCAAGATGCACGTCATGCCACTGTCACTACCCGCGAAGTGTGGCAGGATACGCTCTATAGCGGCGACCCCATGCAATGGGAAGCCGAAAAGCTACAGGAGCGTGGTCCCTATGGCTTGCGTGTCACCTATACCATGGAGCAGCAGGATGATGATACATGGCTCATCATGCGCATTGTGCTCAAAGGTGAAGTGCCCGAATGGGAAGATGTGCGCGAGGACTAGGGGTACCAGCAAGAAATCGTAGGACAGGCATCCTGCCTGTCCCCGTTTCACAAGAGGTGAGAGTTCCAGACTTCCGAAGTCTTAAAGACTTCGGAGTCTCATCGGGTACGTTCTTGGGGAAGAGGTTGTGTTGTTGGTTCATGGTTACACCTCTTCCATAGCCAGCAACTCCCAGCCGGCATACACTAGCACCACACGTTTCATCTGCACGCGCCCCCGGAGAGCCGGCAAGCGCGATATGTGACTTGGGGTGTCGGACTGGATGTCTTCAAGCGGATAGTAGCGTAGCAACTGCTCACGCGCATCGGCAACCTTCGCTTGCACCACCGCCTCGCTGTGCTCCTCCCGCGTAAGGTATTTCACCTCTGCGATGTACCCGTAGCACGGTTCACCTTCCAACACTTGGTATGGCTCTATGAAGATGTCTACATACCCCTTGTGCATTTCCCGTTCCGACCGCGCAATGAAATAGGTGCTCACATTCAGATACACCAACAGAAAGGTTTGTACAACCTTTTCGCCATGCAAGTAATCGCGGATAGACGTATGTTCATCAAGTTCCTGCGTCAAAAAGGTAAACACCGGCTGCCAGATACCCTTGTAGAGCATATCATCCAGCAACCCTATCAGGTGTTGCACATTTGCTCGCACCGCACCCACATCTATTAAGCCTTCGCGGATGTAGCTATAGAACAATTGCATGACCGTCTCATTGGGCACCATCAAGTGGTGGTTGTCTTTACTCAAGGTCAACAACCCAAAATAGTACAAGAGCGAAAAGAAATTGTCTTGTTGGGTGACATGCTCCATAGGGAAACTCGTTTTTATCTGGTTTCCCTTGACTTGGCGCGTCTCAATGATGTGCTGCAAAAGGTTGAAGTTGCCATTGAGTTGCTTATTGATCAGCATGAGATGGCGCAATTTGCCATAGTCTACCTTGACATTCTGGTCTACCAGATCGCGTGGAGGTTTAGCACGTTTCAAATAATGTTTGACAAAGTAGAGCACCATATCGGTATTGAAGAGGTAGGTATCGGCATCAAGAGAAAAGCGATAGTTGTTATACCATGCTTGCATAAGCGGCAACACATCATCCATTGGCATGGCATAGTAGTGCAGCATATCGCGCACTTCCTGCTCGGTAAAGCCAAGCACTTCGTTGAATTCTGGTTCAAGACTGATATGCGTGCCAATATTAAAGCCACTCGTCACGTCATCCATCGTCACGGGTGACACCCCCGTGATGAAGAGCCGTGCCAACCCGCTCTGTTTCTTGCCGGCTGCGCCCTTCAATACACTAAAGAACGAACGGTAGAACCCCACGCCATGCGTTATCTCTTCATAGGCATGTTGCCCTTGCGTTGACAAGATAGTATTGGTGAAATTGTCATACTCATCTATGAAGATATAGGCGCGATAGCCCTGTGACCCAATGTATTGCAAGGCATATTCTAGCCGTTGTGTACTTGTCGTCACATTGTCTAGGATGCTGAGATAGTCGTCTCCTATGATATGACAGTATTGCCTACCAAAGTGCTCCAAGATGCCCTTGACGTGTTCGTCAAACGACCGTTCCACCAAGGTCAACTTTGAACTCACAAGCGAAAAGTTGAAGGTAAGGATAAGATGGGCATTTTTTTCGGGTGTGGGGTTATCGTAGATGTAGGTATCTTTGAAGAGCATGTCGAAATGCTCCGCCATGGCCATGTCGTAGTAGTGATCGAGAGTGGAGAGCAACAACGACTTGCCAAAACGACGCGGGCGTATGAGGAAGAGGTACTCCCCGGCTTCTTCCAAGTCGGGAATGAACATGGTTTTATCTACATAGTAGCGATTTTTTTCTTGCACATCGTAGTAGTTGGCTAGACCATAGGGTATGCGTTTCAGGCTCATACGTAGGTTTACTCCTCTCGTTGTATTGCATTATCTATGCAACGCTATTGGAGTGCATGATACCATAGTTTCGCAAGGATGTTTTTGCGCCTTTGCACGGAATCCGGGGAATCTAACGCTGAGGCGCTGAGGTGCTGAGGCGCTGAGGATTCTTTATTTGAGGATTTAACAAAAACCTCATCCCTGCTGGAGATGTTGCGTGCAACGTCTCTACGTTTCCCTGACGCCTGACGCCTGTTGGAGCGCTCCCTAACGGTCGTGCCTCAGATTGGCTACCGCTCAGTCGCTCACTCGCTCAACCGCTCAACCGCTCGCTGTGCGTAAGAGCATGATTATGCTATAATCTGAATGTACATGCGCTACGCTGAAAAGGAAAGGAGAGGAAAGGTGCAGATACACACAAACGTAGACTTTCATCATAACGAATATTTGCATGCCCCTTTGCCCCTTAGCGCCTTAGCGTTACGATTCAACCCCTTACCCCTCACATCTTTCACCCATCTGACAAGAGTAGGTTTTTACTACAGAGGACACAGAGGAAAATAAAGATTCTTGGTTTGTACCTTTGTGGTAAGCAACATCAAACGATAGAGAGACACAGAGAGGACTAAAGAGGAAGTTCAGAGAGGTCATCAGTGTGAAACAGTGGATTATAGCCGTGCTCGTATGCATCGTCTGTATATGCCTCTGCGCCATACCCCTAGCATACGCGCAACAAAGCCAACAACAACCGAGCACGAGACCCCCAGAGCAATGGCATATGCTCTATCAGCGTGATGGCGATAGGAGCAGTGATGCCGTGCTCATAGATATGCGTGCCGTTGGTGATGTCATGCTCAGTCGCTACGTAGCCCAGGTATCGCACTACCATGGCTATACCTACCCTTTTGCGCTTGTGGGTGCAACCGGGCAAACGCCATTGCTCAACGGCGACCTCGTCGTTGGCAACCTCGAAAGCCCCCTTTCCCCACAATGGCAGGCACTGGTAGGCGACTACAGCTTGCCCGCACCACCGGCTTTCGCAGAACCAAGCGCCCATGCCCCCGCACCACTAGCCGCCGCCGGTTTCGATATACTTTCACTGGCAAACAACCATGCCCTAGACGCCGGGCCCGCAAGCCTTCACTACACCGTTGAACGGCTCCAAGAGAACAATATAGCCCCCGTGGGCGCAGGTCCCGACCGTGTTAGCGCCCGCTCGGCCTATATCACCACAACACAAAATCTACGCATCGCCTTCCTAGCCTTCAACGACATTGGCAACCCAGAAGATGCCGTATGGCAGTGGCGTGGCGAAACCGACTGGAGCCGTGCATGGCTTGACTACGCTACATTCAATGCCATCAGGCGTGTGCGACGCATGGCCGATGTCGTGGTCGTGATGGTTCACTGGGGCGAGGAGTATAGCCCTACCCCATCGCTGCATCAACAAGCTTGGGCGCGTGGGTTGGTAGATGCAGGCGCAGATGTGGTTCTAGGCACACACCCGCATGTGCTACAGCCAGTGCAAACCATGCCCGGCACAATCCAAGGGCGCACGAGTGTGGTCGCCTACTCGCTTGGCAACTTCCTCTTTGATCAATATTTTAGCCGTGCTACCAGCACAAGCGTCGTCATGCGTGTGTTGCTAGACAAGCGGGGCGTGGCGGGAGTAGCCGTTGCACCCATTGAAATCGTCAACGGGCAAGTGCGCCCTCTACCACTCGACAATGACGAACACGATGACATCATCGCTGCACTCACGCCACAAGACCAACAATTGCAACAGGCACATATCAGCATACTATGCTCCGCACCGCTGACCACTGCACAACGTATTGAACCGTATATGCTCCCCGCACCTATGGCTATAGCCAACACGTGTAGGAGCGACAACAACAACGACAATATCCCCGCAAGTATCAACACAGCAATAGCCCAGTGCCGCAATGCACCCGCACAATGCATACAACCTCCCCGCAACCGTCTGCCGGCTGACTTGCGCGGCAATGGCGAGCCACTATGGGTTACGCTCGATGAGTATGGAGTAGTGCGCGTATATGATGGTGCGCGGTATGATGCGCCTATGGTATGGCAAAATGAGGCGTTCGACTGGCATGTGCGCCGCATAGCCGTTGGCGACCCCAACCACGATGGGCGCATTGAGGTGGCTTTGTTGTTGTGGAAGCCAGATGCTGATACGGGTCTGTTACGTTCACATGTTTTTCTGGTGGGGTGGCGCGGGGGATACTATCGCATTATCTGGGGTAGTTCTGCCACACGCATGCCAATCTACGATATGGCGATTGGCGACGTGAATGGCGATGGTGAAGAAGAATTGGTTATACTTGAAGAGAGCACCTATCCTGATGAAACTTCTGCCATAGACAATGCAGATAAACCGGTGCGGTTTGTTTCGGTATGGAGTTGGCACAGTTGGGAATTTCAGCATGAGTGGCGCTCATCGCTCGGTACGTGGCAGCATCTAACAGTGCAAGATGTCACAGGCGATGGCGCAGATGAGGTTGTAGTGTGGGAATAGATGTTACGGATGACGTGTTTGCTCCCGTGGATATTGACCATAGTTTGCGGCGCATCGCCGGCGGTAATGAAACCGAGGTATATCTCACGGACGATGGACGCTATGTAGTAAAACTCAAAAGCGACTTGCACGAAACAGATATTGGCAGTGCGCTAAAACTGGCCCGCAGCATGCGCAACGATGCCGAGCAATATGTGCGCTGCTTAGGACAACGGCATAGCATCCCCAATTTCTTCATCATTTCACGCGACAGTGCGGGGCATGCCCAAGTCGTATCTATTCAACCGTTCCTGAGCGATGCGCAACCGCTACGCATGGTAGACTATAAGGCATTGAGTAGGCAAGAACGCCAGCACGTTTCTATGGAATTGCGCGATATTGTGCGGCGTGCGCTCACATTCTACCGCGACGCCGGCAGCATGCCCGATTTATATGGGCGCAGCAGTAGAAGCAAGGAAGAGCGCAAACGTCTCAATGCCCCGCATATGTTGCCGTGGCGCATATGGAGCTTTCTCATACAGCGCACCTTGCTACGCTCCAACAATCTGCTGCTGACACAGGGGCCAGACCGGCATATCATTCTAGTGGATTACGACTCCGTGCGCCGTAGTCGTCTCTATCGCACTATCTACTTTGCCGTGCGTTGGATGCTCTTCTGGCGCGACCATTTTCTCATTCGCTGGATGCGCTGGGGCCGCAATGTGCCAAAAGGCGAGTGATGCATCAAAACCACCCAATCATCACCACCGTCACTTCTACCCCATCGAGTGTCTCCGTTGTTGAGAGCGCATTGAGCACATCCTCATCCAACACGGGAATAAATACCGCCATCGTCACACGGTCTAGTCCGACCTGTTTTGCATAGTTCGCCGCCTTGTCCTTGTCTCTCTCTAAAAGATGGTTGTTTACAAAACTTTTCACCTCTATCATCCCGCGCTTATCTCCATACTTAATATGCACATCTACCTTGCCATTGCCCGTGGGAAACTCTGGTCGCACGACACAATCATATCCAATAGCCTGGTACAACCACCAATACAAGTGGAAATGCCCCACCGCCTCCGTCGCCCCCCCTTTATCCCCCCCTTGCAAGGGGGGGGTTGGGGGGGGGCGACGCGGCTGATCCTTCCACGGGTTTATCTCCTTGGCTTTCAAGCGTGCCAAGTAGTCTTTATAGCGGCGCAGCAATGCGGGCAGATTCAGTACCGGTGGGTCAAACACATCAGTGAGTGTATCCAATGGTTGTAGAGCCAAGACGTATGGAGCACTTGCCACCAACACATCACTCAACGCATCATACAAACAATGCTGAATAAAGGGCGATGCAAAGCGACAAATTTCTATGGGCTTGCCATTGGGTTGCTGTATCATTTCGGCGTCAAGAATGCCATGCATGTAGAGATAGTTGTGCAACGGGTCATGGAATGTGAAGGGTATTTCAGCTTTGTTGAACAACTTTGTGAGAAACGGTTGATACTCCTCATCGTGTGCCTTGGCTATCAGGTTCGTCAGATTGTTATTCGGCTCGCGCACCCGTGCTTTGCGCCACACCACTTGCCATGTCTGTTGGTTAATTCGTTGCCCCGGTCCGGGGTTGTACGTTTCAGTGAGCAATTCGCCAAACCACGACACTAGACCCGGCTGACCTAGCGTCACATCGTAGACGGTTTCGACGACCTCTGGGTCAATGTGTTGCCCGCTTTCGTCTTGGTATTGCCGATACATTTCGCGCACCTCATCCGCCGTCAGGTTGCCCATCTGCAACGAGCGTTGCACATTGAACGGCGACCCGCGCTTGCTCTCAACACCCACCACTGCCCGCACACCTGTCAGCGCTAGACTGTGGAGCCAGTTCTTGGAACGTTGCAGGTACATTTCACGGAAACGTCGCACCAAAAAGTCGAGTATCCATGGCGGAGTCAGGTCAACTTCATCTATCAGCAACAATACCGGTCTATCCCATAGTCCTTCAGTGCGGCTAAAGAGTGCAGGAAAGTCTTTCCAAAATTGTATCTGCGGACTGCCCGGCAAATCATGCTCTAGGATGCTGCTCAACGCCCCCGGTACCCGCACATCGCCAACCTCTTTGCTGTAGCTTGGAGATGCATCTGCATATGCAAGCGCATCTAACTCGGCAAATGATGTAACAGCCATCGCAAACGCATCGCCATAGCGCTTGGGTATTTCGTGCATGGCTTGGCGCATAAGCCATGTTTTGCCCGTTTGTCGTGCGCCCCAAATGGTGAAGTAATGCCCCCCTTCTTCGGGAATGCCTACCAACTGGTTGACGCATCGGTCTACTACTTCTGCCCGTTCTACACAAAAATGGTGTCGCGCATCTACAGGTCCATACGAATGAAAGCGTCGCATGGGTTGTGCTCCTTTCTTGTTTCATTGCAGACATTATACACGATATGTAGGTGACAGGTGTTAGGTGTTAGGTGATAGAGAGCAGATACCTATTCGTAGACTGTAGGCTTCAGATGTCACATATGTTATACTACATATGACAAACTGAATGAGTCCGAGGAAAGGGAATATTGAGTACTCGAATAATCCCAATCAACCCATTGGAGTTTATACAAGATTGCGTTGACCAACGAAAAATATACTGGACCTATCATATCAATATGCGATTACAAAACAGGATCATTTCGCGTGAAATGATCCTTGCCTCTTGTGCAACGTATGAGATAATTGAAGCGTATCCAGAGGACAAGTATTTACCGAGCTATCTCGTTTTTGCTAGGCATCAGGGTATGGTTTTCCATGTGCTTTTTGCTGTTGATGTTGCAGGAGACCATGTAAGAATGGTAACTGCATATGTTCCTAGCCCAAATAAATGGAATCCTGATTTGAAGAAGAGGAAACAGCCGTGATAACATGTCATGTGTGTGGATCGGATATGGAATGCACAACGACTGATTTGCCGTTCAAGATACGTTCTACAACCATTGTTATTGTGAAAAATCTGCCTGTATTGCAGTGTTGTGGGTGCCGCGAATATCTTTTAGATGATGCTGTTATGGAGAGAATAGAACATATTTTAGGGATGGTAGATGAGTCAGCGGAGTTGGAAATTCTGAGATATGCTGCTTAGTGACAGGTTGCCAACCTGATAGATATTAAATCTACCCTCTGCCCCTCAGCATCTTTGTGCCTCTGCGATTTTCACTTCTCTGCGCCTAACCCTTTGAAAAAGCCCCATCGCTATGCTATACTCAGTGTGTCTTTGCAAAATATACGCAAAATAAGGCACATAATACGCACAACAGGCAGCTTGCTTTTCTGCTTGTAGCACAATACTTTTTGGGTGGCAACAGTACGATAGTGAGGTGAATTGAAATGCAAGATACAGTTGTTACAAGAGATGAACGTATCGCTAACATATCTATCACTGAAGAACGACTTGAAGTTCGTCTTGTTGACGAAAGGGTCATAACTATCCCTCTTACTTGGTATCCCAAGTTGCTCTATGCAACACCAGAGCAACAGCATAATTGGCAGATATGCAACCATGGTTATAGCATCTATTGGGCTGACGTTGACATGACATTGCATATGCAAGATGTACTGTGGAGTTCGCTCAATCAGCATCTTGACAATTGCAATGGGTATACATCATCATCGTGGCAGCCATCATTGCCACCAGAAGAAATACTGGAACTTTTGATACATATGTACGATGGTTTGAGTGAAGATGAAGTTGCTGAGATTGAGCAGATTATTTTTCATCGGCGCACCTTTTCGGGGCACAGGATAGAGGTATGACTTATCCCAAAGCTCTTTTGGATACCGATATTTTATCCTTCTTGAGGAAAAAACATCCTGTAGTACTAGGACATGCGCAAACATATCTCATGATGCATCATTACTATACATTCTCAATTATCACGCGCTACGAAATTCTGTGTGGATTAACAGCAAAAGGAGCTACTTCTCAACTGAAAACCTTTGATCTCTTCTGTCTTAATAGCTTCATATTACCAATCACTGATACTATTGTTGGGCGTGCAGCAAAGATTTATGCTACATTAAAACAAAGTGGTGCATTAATTGGCGACGCTGACATTTTGATTGCTGCATCGGCCTTAGAGTATGAATTAGTATTGGTTACAAACAACGAACGCCATTTCAACCGGATTCCAGATATACAGATACATAACTGGACGAAAGCATGATTGGTTTTGTCTAGTGAGCAGTCTAGCAAACTACTCCAGCGATTCCAGCGCCCATCAGCGCATCAGCGGTTCAAACTCTGCCAGCGCATCAGCACCATCAGCGCATCAGCGCTTCAAACTTGTAGCACCGGCATCCTGCCGGACTCCGGCTAGAGGTGCGAGTGTAGAGACGTTGCACGCAACGTCTTCCAGCACTCCCTAACGGTCGTGGCTCGGATTCCTGACCCCGGTCCCCTGACCCCTGACCCCTGACCCCTGACCCCGGTCCCCAGTCGCACCAGCGATTCCAGCGATTCAACCTCATTACATATAAAAAAATATATCTTTCTCGTATAAAACAATAAATTTTAGTTGAATTACAAAGAAAACACCTTTATTTTGTGTCATACACCACTTTTTTCAATAAATTTTCCAAAAAGAACACTCTTTCTGTTGACATTGCTGTTATAATAGACTACGTTTGGTAGGAATTTCTTTCATTGTGTACCAGCATCTTAGATACATGTCAATACGTAACATGTAATTTCCTCTTTTTGCAGCTTCTCGTAACGATTTTTATACTTTTTTTGTATACGGGTGTCAGGTGTCAGGGGAGTCGAAGGGTTCTTAGGCACCAGCGCTCCCAGCGCCCTAGCGCTCCCAGCGACTCAGCGATTCAAACCTTTCGTGGACGGCAGGTGCCTAGGTGACAGGGGTCAGGTAACTGGTAATTGGTAATTGGTAATTGGTAATAAGTGATAGGAGGCTCAAAATGAGCAAAACAAGTTGGAACAAAAGGTTCATATCGGACCAGAAGCAACCTAGCAAGCAACTTGGGAAAAACGGAACATATCGCCGGTCAAAAACCACTATGTGGTTTTTGACCATGGTCGCTTTGATGGCACTTGTCGTGTCATTTGGGAACTATCCCCAAACAGCCCACGCAGCCAACCTGACAGCCAGTAATTTTAGTGAACTGGAAACAGCTATCAACACTGCCAATGGAAATGGCGAGGATGACACCATCACCCTCACAGCGGACATAACGCTCACTAGCGCACTGCCCGACATCACCAGCAACATCACCTTTGAGGGCGACGGCTATTTTGTAAGCGGCGACAACAAATACCGCGTCTTCTGTGTGGCAAGCGGCACCGTCACCTTCCAAAACATGACCATCAAGAATGGAGATCCAGGCAGCGGCGGCGGCGGCATGTACAACGCAGGAGGCACGCTAACGGTGGTCAACAGTACCTTCAGCGGCAACTCCGCCGGCTACGGCGGCGGCATGTACAACAGCGGCACGCTAACGGTGGTCAACAGTACCTTCAGCGGCAACTCCGCCGGATTGAGCGGCGGCGGCATTTACAACGCAGGAGGCACGCTAACGGTGGTCAACAGTACCTTCAGCGGCAACTCCGCCGGCTCCGGCGGCGGCATTGACAACAACGGCACGGTCAAAATCACGAACAGCACCTTCAGCGGCAACTCCGCCCTCTACGGCGGCGGCATGTACAACAACGGCACGGTCAACATCACGAACAGCACCTTCAGCGGCAACTCCGCCAGCTACGGCGGCGGCATTGACAACGGCGGCACGGTCAACATCACGAACAGCACCTTCAGCGGCAACTCCGCCGGCTCCGGCTACGGCGGCGGCATGTACAACGGCGGCACGGTCAACATCACGAACAGTACCTTCAGCGGCAACTCCGCCGGCTCCGGCGGCGGCATTTCTAACGGCGCAACAACAAATCTGTACAACAGCATCATTGCCCACAGCACAGCGGGGAACAACTGTGCTGGTTCCCTTGCCACGAACAGCAACAACTGGTTTGATGATGACTCTTGCGATGGTACGTCGGATAGCGACCCGTTGTTTGTAGATTACAATGGTGCAGACAACACCGTGGGGACGGCGGATGATGACCTACGCTTGCAATCAAATTCCCCAGCGGTGGATGCAGGCGACAATAGTTACTTGGACGAAGCAAATGTTGGAGATTTGAATGGCGATGGCGATACGGATGATACTATCACGACCGACCGCGATGGCAACCCACGCACCGTTGATGGCAATGGCGATGATTGCACCGCGACGGTAGACATCGGCGCGTATGAACTTCAAGCTGCCACCGGCGGCACACTTGCCTTCAGTGCGGCTTCATCCAGCGGCGATGAGGGCAATAGCACTGCGTCAACGGTCATTGGCACCATCACGCGCACGGGCGGCAGCCAATGTGCCGTGAGTGTGGATGTGGCACTGGATAATAGCAGCACTGCTGCTGTCACCAGCGATTTTACGCACAGTCTGACCCAAACCATCAACTTTGCCAATGGTGATACGGCAAACAAAACCGTCAGTGTGAACATTGTTGGTGACACGACGTATGAACCGAATGAGACCATCGTGTTGCAGTTGTCGAATGCACAGATCGCAACCCTCGGCACACAAGCTGACACGACGTATACTATCAACAATGATGACAATGAACCAACGGTGACGCTCACGGTTGATGAGAACAGCATCGCCGAAAATGGTGACGTTGCCACGTTGACGGCAACCCTCAGCAACCCATCGTATCAAAACGTAACGGTTGAGTTGAGTCCATCAGGCACGGCAACAGGTGGTGGAACGGATTATACGCTATCAAGCACAAGCATTGAGATTGCGGCGGGTGACACGACAGATACAGCCACCGTCACAGCGGTGCAAGATAGTGTGATTGAAACAGGCAACAACGAAACGGTCATTGTTGACATGAGCAATGTCACCAACGGCACCGAAAGTGGGACACAACAGCAAACTATCACCATCACCGATGATGATGCGCTGCCTAATACCACTATCACCGATAAACCAAGCAATCCAAGCAACATTGCTACGCCGAGCTTCAGCTTTAGTGGCACATCAAACACCACCCCGACACTTACCTTGAGCTACGAGTGTAAACTTGATGCGGACGATTGGGCAGCGTGTGACAGTACCAGTTCGCATGCGCTCAGTGGTCTGAGCGATGCGTCTTACACATTCTCCGTGCGGGCAAAAGATAATGCAGACCAGACAGATGCCACGCCAGCCAGCTATATGTGGGTTGTGGATGCGACCAACCCCACCGTGAGCATTGATAGCCAGCCTGATGACCCCGAAAGCAATGACGCTCCCACCTTCACGTTTAGTGGTGCAGATACGGGTGGCAGTGGTATTGACCATCTTGAGTGCCAACTGGATAGCGGCGGTTGGGAAACATGTACTGATTCCAAGACCTATGCAGACCAGTCCGATGGAGAGCACACCTTCACCGTCAAAGCCATTGACAATGCCGGCAATGAAAGCGATGAGGCAAGCTATACATGGGAGATTGACACGACCAAGCCTACCGTTTCTATCACTGGCAAGCCCGATAACCCCGAAAGCAACGATGAACCCTCTTTCACGTTTAGTGGCGCAGATACGGGTGGCAGTGGTATTGACCATCTTGAGTGCCAACTGGATAGCGGCGGTTGGGAAACATGTACTGATTCCAAGACCTATGCAGACCAGTCCGATGGAGAGCACACCTTCACCGTCAAAGCCATTGACAATGCCGGCAATGAAAGCGATGAGGCAAGCTATACATGGGAGATTGACACGACCAAGCCTACCGTTTCTATCACTGGCAAGCCCGATAACCCCGAAAGCAACGATGAACCCTCTTTCACGTTTAGTGGCGCAGATACGGGTGGCAGTGGTATTGACCATCTTGAGTGCCAACTGGATAGCGGCGGTTGGGAAACATGTACTGATTCCAAGACCTATGCAGACCAGTCCGATGGAGAGCACACCTTCACCGTCAAAGCCATTGACAATGCCGGCAATGAAAGCGATGAGGCAAGCTATACATGGGTAATTGACACCACGAAGCCCAATGCCCCAATCGTAAGTGGCACGACACCTACCAACAAGACCAAACCAACGTGGAATTGGACAAGCGGCGGCGGCAATGGCAATGGCCAATATCGCTACCAACTAAATAGCGAAACTGGTACGTGGTCAACAGAAGCGCCCGACACAAGCTATACACCATCAGCAGATTTGCCAGAGGGTAGCCACACGCTCTACGTGCAAGAACGCGATGCCGCCGGCAATTGGTCGGAGAGTGGCAGCAAACTCATCGTCATTGACAAAACACTTCCTGACCCACCCACGGTAAACGGCACGACACCCACCACGAATAAGCAACCAACATGGACGTGGACGGCCGGGACGAGTGGAAATGATACATTCCGCTACAAACTCGATAACGACGACTTGACGAGTGGCGCAACGGAAACGAACGCGACGAGTTACACACCATCAGCAGATTTGCCAGAGGGTAGCCACACGCTCTATGTGCAAGAGCGCAACGCAGCGGGTACATGGTCCGCAAGCGGTAGTCATGAAATCGTCATTGACACGACCGCGCCTACCGTGAGCATTGATAGCAAGCCCGATAACCCGGACAACAGCACCGCTCCCACCTTCGAGTTCAGCGGCACCGACGAGGGCGGCAGTGGTGTGGCAACCTATCAGTGTAAGCTAGATGATGGCACCTTTGAGGATTGTACCAGTCCCAAAGAATATGCCGACCAGACCGACGGCGATCACACCTTTGAGGTCAAAGTCATTGACAACACCGGCAACGAAAGTGCGACTGATAGCTATGAATGGACAATAGATACAACCGACCCCACAATCGAGCCAACAACGACCATCACGCCCACTATTGAACCAACGGTAGAACCCACAACGACTATCACACCGACCGTAGAACCAACGGTAGAACCCACAACGACCATCACGCCGACGGTAGAGCCAACGCCTGAGCCAACAACCACCATCACACCGACTGTTGAACCCACACCAGAGCCAACAACCACCATCACACCGACTGTTGAACCCACACCAGAGCCAACAACGACTATCACACCTGAGCCCACGCCAACACCCGTCCTTGTATCCGCCCAAACAGGTGGCACAGTCACATCTGGCGATGACGACACTCTCGCCGCCAACGTCATGCCCGGCACCTTTGCAGAAGATGTCGAAATGTCCATAGCCGACGACCCAGCGCCCCCGGCTGAATTGACCGACAATGCCCCCAAGGGCAAAGCCATTTTGGGTGTTATCAACATTGTTGCTGAAACCGCTGATGATGGCGAGCCAATCACACAATTCTTGCAACCCGTCATCGTTTCAGTGCCCATACCCGAAGGCATAGAAGACACCAGCAACCTGCAACTAGCCCAATACAATGAAGAAACCGGCGAGTGGGAACCGTTGCGCACAGGTCTCAACCCAGAAACCGGCACACTCACTGCCATGGTTAGCCGCCCCGGCCAGGTAGCCATGATAGACAAAGCACCCCCTGCCACAGCACCGGCTATGCCAAGCAATGTCACAATAGCAGTTGTTTCTGGCAGAACAGTGCGCATTACGTGGAGTGCCGATAGCAGCAACGCCACCGGCATCGAGGTATGGCGCTCATCCGATGGCGGCGCAACGTGGAACCGCCTCGTCATCCTAGGCGCAGACGCAACGAGCATGACAGACAGCGGCTTGCGGCCCAACACCACCTACCACTACCGCTTGCTCGCCAAGAATAGCAAGACCGACCTGAAGTCGGGCTACACCGAACCCGTGAGTGCCACAACGCTTGCCGAGGAGCAGCCCACACCTGAGCCAACAACCGAGCCAACGACCGAGCCAACGACCGAGCCGACGACCGAACCCACAACCGAACCAACGACCGAGCCTACAACCGAGCCAACGACCGAACCGACGACCGAACCAACGACCGAGCCAACGACCGAGCCAACCTTGGACCCGACGCTCACCGTCAACGCCACCAAAGTCAAGCCGGGTAGTGTGCTGGTCTTCACTGGCCGCAACTTCCCTGCGGGTTTGCCCGTCAACGTCAGCATCAACGGCACAACACTCCCCATTGAACCAACGCTCTACACCGACGATAATGGTGGGTTTCTCTTCTTCATCCTCACCACCGGGCGACCAGTTGGGCATTACACCATCACCGTCAGCGTCAACAGTGGTGTGGGCGCGAGCCTCAGCGCGGCATACAGCGCCAGCGCCGAGTTCGAGCTGACCGACGACGCCAACGCCGACCTGATTACGGAGGAGGACATACAGGAGGACATTGAGCAAGAGCTAGGCGCGGGCGCAACGATAGACGATGTGCCGCAAGCCAGCATCCCGGACACTGTGGCCCCTGTCGTGCAGCGTGCGACGTACTTGCCGCTGGTGATGCGGTAGGTGTGAGGGGTCAGGGGTCAGGGGTCAGGTTTTAGGTTTTAGGGTAGAGACGTTGCACGCAACGTCTCTACTGTTTCTGCCGGTGGGGATTGTACGGGCTTGCCGCTGGCACGCCTCGTGGGTTTGGCACCGCCAAACCCGTACCCGTAGCACCGGCTTCTAGCCGGGGTCCGGCTGGCTAAGCATTGTGCCCAAGGGCTACTGGTGGTGCCATCTAGGGTGCCACGCACTTTACCGGAGAGTGCGTGGCACCAAAAAGTACCCCAGCGCTTCAGCACTCCCTAACGGTCGTGGCTCGGATTACCGCTCAACCGCTCAACTGCTCAACTGCTCAATCGCTCAATCGCTCAATCGCTCAATCGCTCAATCGCTCAATCGCTGCGCAGGCGATTAGAGCTTATACTCATTCCAGCGCCGTGTCACCATATCCACAATATCGCGGGACATGCGCACATCCTGCGGCCACTCGCGTGGGAAACGGTCGAGGCTTGGCGACTTGCGCGTAGCATCAATGCCCATTTTGCTGCCATACGCAAAGTGATCGGCAGCATGGTCTAGCGCATCGAGCGAACCCTCAATGACAACAGTATCACGCTGTGGGTCTGTATTGCTTGTCACATGGAAGAGCACCTCATCCATATCATGCACATTGACATCCTCATCTACCACCCAAATATACTTAGTGAGCGAAAGCAACATCAAACCCCACAACGCATACATCACCTTGCGTGCCTGGCCCGGGTAGCGCTTTTTCATGCTCACCACAACCAAATTGTGAAAGACACCCGGTGCAGGCATAGCATAGTCTACAATCTCTGGCACAACGAGTTGGATGAGTGGTAGAAACAAGCGTTCGGTTGCCTTGCCGAGCCACACATCTTCTTGTGGCGGCTTGCCCACAATGGTAGCCACATACACAGGGTTGCGACGCATGGTGATAGCTTGCACATGAAAAACAGGGTACATATCGGCTAGCGAATAAAAGCCCGTATGGTCCCCAAATGGACCTTCAAGACGTTTTTCGGCCGGGTCCACCCAACCTTCGAGCACTATCTCAGCATGCGCCGGCACGTCCATATCTATCGTCTTGCATTTCACCATCTCAACACGGTTGCGCCGTAGCCAACCAGCAAACATGATTTCGTCAATGCCCGGTGGCAACGGGGCGCTACTCGCATAGATGGTCGCCGGGTCGCAGCCTATCGCCACGGCCACTTCCATACGCTGTCGGCCTTGCTCTAAGGCCACACGTTGATGCTCAGCTCCCCCCTTGTGTATCTGCCAATGCATACCAAGCGTCTGCTTATCGTACACTTGCAAACGATACATACCAACATTGCGCGTACCACGTTGCGGGTCACGGCTAAATATCATCGGCAGCGTCACATAAGGGCCACCATCGTGGGGCCAGCATGTCAGCACCGGGATGCGCGACAAATCCACGTCATTGCCTGTCCATACAACCTCTTGGCAGGGTGCCTGTTCTACCGTCTTGGGGCGATAGCGCACCACTTCAGAAAGTTGGCCAAGCTTATCTACCTTTTCTAGGAACCCGTGTGGGATGTCAGGCCGGATGAGGGTACTCATACGCTGGCGCAGTTCGTCTAGGTCGTGTAACCCTAGCGCCCAAGCCATACGTTCAGCGTTGCCCATTGCATTCATAAGCACAGGCATAGTGTGGCCGCGCACATCTTCAAACAGCAAAGCATAGTTATTGTCGCCGCTCTTGCTCACGCGGTCCGTGATTTCCGTTATCTCCAAATCCGCCGAAACAATTGTGCGTATGCGACGCAACTGTCCGCGCTTTTCTAGGTAGGCGATAAATTCGCCCAAGTTTTTATAGGATTGAGGTACTTTGCTCATAGCCCTTCTTTCCCCGGTCTTCAAACAATACTCCTACGGGCGTGGTATCTCCACCTGCCAGCGAGCATCCACAATACGGTCGGCTATATTCTCTACTGTCAACGTCAATGTGCGTGTGTTTGAAGAAAATGACGCTTCACTTTGCGCATAGAGCCGACACTCCTTATGCTCAACATCATAGGGGTAAAATTCCCATTCCCACGCATAGGTTCCATTCGCTTCTATTTCATTTTGCCCAATGCTGTGCCACTGCGTATTATACCACCCAATGCCTTTGATGCTGCATGGCGCATATGTTTCGCCAGCATCGGAAACAATCCTAAACCCTTGTGTGCTGATTTCAGGGAAGATAACTGTGCGGCCAGAATAGTTGTGCAAGATGAATGAGACATGATGAAAAGCATCATAGGTAAAGTCATTCACAGTTAGCCCCCACCCGTTGGCATACCACGTTTCACCATTCTGGAGCACGCTACCGGGGGGCGTTGTTGCCCCTTGTTGGCCCGCCGGTCGGTCGTCTGTCGCTATACGTTGGGGGGGCGGAGAAGATGTGGGCGCTTGTAGTTGCGGGCTAGGCATTTGCGGCGTGGGCGTGGGCAAATGGAGCTCTGGTGTTGGTAGGTTTGGTGTAGCCGTAAGCGTGGGATGTACGGACGTGGGCATAGGCGTAAGTGTTTGCAACATTGGTGTACCTCGTCGTTGTGCTGTTGGCGGCATAGGCGTGAGTGTTGGCGTTGGCGTTGATATTGACATTGACGTTGGCTCTAGCGTCGGTTCTATCACCGTCGGTATGATAGGCGTGTTCGCTGGCTGGTCCGTGATAGGTAATACCGTCGCTGTTGCTGTTGGTTGGAGTGTAGGCAGAAGCGCAGATGGTATAGACGTACCTACAGGCGTATCTACAGGCGTATCTTCGGGTGTCGTAAGTTGCACTGGGAAGGTTCTACTCGTAGTCGCATTGCCGCAACTGCTCAGGAGTATGAGGACAAGAAAGCTACTCACGTGTAAGATTCGTTTACACATGGACATCGTATTGCTTCCTCCAAACGGTAAGCCCTCCCTTGCTTTGCACCTTTGTGCCTTTACGCGAGGCAAAGCGACTACGCGAATGTCGTATTGGTCGCATTAATAGTGTGCAAGTGGCTCTCTTTTTATTCTCCATAGCCCCATTCTACCACATGTTGGGCGGGATAGTATGAAACTGCCTACTGTCTTGGTAGCTTAGCAGTTCAATTTCCCCCCTTGGCAATCTCATAGAGCTCCTGCCCTAACAAGCTCGGCATAACCTGAAATGGCTCTGGCATATCTGGATGATATTCCAAACGTGTACGCTCAAACCACTGCACGCTATGCATATACCCATCAGACAATAACTCATTTTGAGGTTCACTCAAAGGGAAGCCAAAAAAAAGGATATTTTCTTGGATGCTATACCCCGCTGTGCCATCTACCTCTATCCCTTGGCTACGCCAAAACGAAAGAAAAGGCTCACAGATACTATGCCCAGTTTCTGCAAAAAAGAGACAGCCCTCTGCCCCACCGTCTACCTTCTCAAACGAAAGCCAGTCGCGCCCTTGGTGCGTCAACATCTCAACCCCAAGTCGCCATAAAATAACATCATAAGGCGGAGCATTCTCAGGATGCAGCTCAAGGCTACAACGTTCAAAGTGTTGTATCTGGCGGTGTCCACCATCTACCTGCTCTTCCTGTTGGGGCGAAATAGGCAAACCAAGTATATCAACACCCCCATGCGATTGCCAAAATACCAAGAATCGCCCGCACACATCAAATCCTGTCTGTGGGAAATGGTTGCATGGCTGTGCCGGTTGCCACTCTGGTACCCGTTGCGCCTCATCTGTAGATTGCGGCACAGATTCTCGTTCCTGTACATCATCAGCAGGTGGTGGCGCTGGCGGCTTCAATCCACCTCCCGGATATACTTGAAAAACAGATTCTTGTTCGTGTATTGTTTGCTCCGCAGCATTGGGCTGTTGTTCAGCATTGGGGGGTGGTTCAGGGCTAGGCTGTTGCTCAGCAGAGGGCCCATCATCGGACGGCGGCCCCGGCCCCTCCGTTTCGGCATGGGGAGAACCCGTGTGTTGCGCCGGCTGCCCCGTGTGGGCACGAAAGTATGCTATATACTCGCGGGTCAAGTTTACATAAAGGTCACCAAATTGCTCACTCGGTTCTATATGCGTGCCCTCAAGAAACTCATTGAAACTTACAATAATGACAGCCTCAGCATTGTATTCCACAGCGCGTGCCCATGTACCTTGGTAGTAGGCACCATGTTCACGCCCACGTTGATGCCCGTCTGGGCGAATGCGCAAATCATCATACCCCGGCATAGCCGTTGCAATAAACGGAAACCGTTCCCCGATAAGCGCTTTGTACGCCGCCATGCCTGCTCCCGGTGTATATTCCCACGTAATGTCGAAAAAATACAGCGTATCGAACACTTCCATATAGGGGGGAATATCGGTGCCTCCAAACCAAAATTGCTGGTGATGCGGGTCTACCTGTTCACGCAAGCGAAGCCACACATCTATACCGCCGAGGGCAGGCGGCTGAAACCAAAATACCGCTGGTCGTCCTTTGAACGTAAAATAATTGGGCTGGCTCATAAAGTCGCGTTCAAGAACATCGAGGGCATACGCAAGCGCCTCCACACTTCGCAACGGTTCCCAAGCCGATTGCTCCACAATGATAGCTATGTGTACGTCACTCCCACTTTCAAGGGCTAGTTGTTGCAACCGCCGACAACGGCCATCGAGCCGAGGCTCATCAGGCCCATACCACGCGCAAATAAGTGCATCAATACCCATATCGTCAGCTTGCTGAATATGGCGTAGCATCGTTTCATCATCGCCACTCGAATAGTGTGGCACAGGCAAATCGCTCATAATGTCATACGACCAATCCTCCGGCTCATACCATGGGTAGTAAAAAGCCAACACAGGACGCTCCGAAACAGCATGTGCAGGCGTTGCCGGGGCTACGTGCTTGTGCATAACACACCCAATGCTCAAAACAAACAACAATAGTCCCAGAGGAAATAGCTTCATGACCTTGAACTCCTTCAGTAGATAACGACGGTTGGTTTTTAATGTCCACCACCCACGAACGAACTCATACTTATCAATGCACCACCTGCAAATGTCACAGCAAGCGGGAAAATAGTAATATCCAAAACCCAATGCATTTTTCTACTTTGCGTACTGCTCAACCCATTGAAAATTTCCTTGGTAATCAGCAGAGTCAGCACCGTCATTGTTATCAATAAACCAAGCATGCGCGGGTCTACAACAAGATTGTGGTTCCAGTAAGTGACGATTGTACTCATGATACACTCCTTTCTAACGGATTAGCAACCATCGCCTTTCGATGGCGCATATAATCTGTAATGATCAACAAAACCATACCTCCACCAACAAACAGCGCACTTCCTATGATAACCCATGGTGCTATTTCATGAACCGTGTTTCTGAGCGAATCAGACAAGAAGGGCACAATGAAAAACGTTGTAATATTGGCCACCCCATGGGCAACGATAGCACTTATCAACAGCTTACTCCAATGGACAAGGTAGGCAAAGAGAATACCCATGAGAAATGCATAAGCCAACACTTGTACCGATTGATAATGCACGTGCATAGCTGCAAAGAGCAATGATGTGTAGAAAAATGCGATTCTTCCGAGGGCGCGTCTTGCTGTGACTTGGAAAAAGCCACGATAGATGAGCTCTTCGGTTGCGCCGAGAAAAAAGGTCAAAAAGAGTACGATAACCCAGAAGGTGCTCAGTTCAAGCGACATGCTAGAGGGTGCATGGGGAATGACGGTATATTCAAATAGACCAACAACGAGGCCTATAAGTATGCCACCAAGCACGCCAACACCCATACGCAAAAAATACATGGATGTTTTGAAAAACCCTTTGGAGATGTCCCCTATGCGTGGCCTACGCTGCATCGCTTGGCCTATAGCCTGAAATGGCTTGCGCAGAGAAGTCACAAACCGTTGTATAGCCCAAAACCGCGATGTGATTGCATCGAATGTTTCAGGCACAAGGTGCCAACATGCAATGACCATAGTAATGAGCAAAACAACAGATACGAGTGACTGCTCTAAAATAAATGGCGTATTCGTATCTGGCAGGTTGGGGTACAACGATGGCACTTGCACAATATTCCATGGAGTTATCAGTGAAACCAAACGTGACATTGGAATAAGCGTGAGTGCTAACATAAACCGTCGCTCCGGATCAAGCGGACGCAACGCAGGGTAGATATTCAGCACAATCAGCAACAGAGCATGGAAAATCAACCCCCAGTATGGATGCACAAAAAACATCAGAAATTCGGCTATGGCAATGGACAATAGAAAACCAAGTAAAACGGTGGCATTGCGTATGCCAGCTTGTTGCTCTTCGTAAGCCTGCAAAAGGGAACTCAGGTTTTGGAGTGCAGATGTTGAAATATCTAGCTTCTGTGATGAACTGCTTTTGCCTTCTGTATCATCTGAGTCCGCTGTAGAATCGGTTCCTGTACGCACAGTTCCCGAAATAAACTCAATGAGACTTTCTGAGGACGAGCGTTGAGTATCGAGAAACTCAGTACCGGTAAGCTCCCCAGGCGAAGAGAGTTTGTGTGAAGACAATGTGCGGCGTTTTGCGCCGATGGGAGACGATTTTGGGGCTATTGCATCTGTCAGTGGGTTCCAATCAGATAGCATGTGTTCTGTTTCACCCTCACGCGCAACTCCCGCAATAAATGAGAAATACGAATCTGAGCGAGATGATTCCGAATCATCAGGTTTATCATTGGGTTGTGCATCACGCGCTTGCTGCGATGATGCAGTGGGCTTGTGTTCTGGTGTCGCATCAAGCGCTTGCTGCGATGATGCAGTGGGCTTGTGTTCTGGTGTCGCATCAAGCGCTTGCTCTGACGATTCGGGCGGTGTCCGTGCAGTTTTTTTACCACGCGCAAGGCCCGAAATAAACGAGAAATAGCTATCTGATGACGATTCTGAGTCAGGCGGTTTTTTTTCGGGTCGTGCTCCACGGCTATTGTCGGCAGGGGGCGTGGGCGGTGCAGCGGGCGTCTTCTGGGCAGGCGGAGGCGGTGAGCTACCACGGCTATTGTTGTCCGGGAGCGTAGGCGATGGGTCGGGCGTCTTGTGGGCAGGCGGCGAGCTACCACGGCTATTGTCGGTAGGGGGCGTGGGTGGTGCAGCGGGCGTCTTGTGGGCAGGCATATTCCTATTCTTCTGCTTTGTTTGTGGTGTAGATGGTTTCGCAGCAGGTTCCATGACAAGCGCAATCAGTTCGGGAGCAGGCGCTTCTGGCAGAGGCAGTCCCCGCTGAGTCCTTGATACAGATGGTTTGGCGGGCGTAGCTACCCCACCAGGCCTATCTGATGATGGTTTGGCAGGCACTATTGCCGGTGAAGGGGTAGAAGCATTGGCACGGTTTTCTTCAGCATGTGCTGATGGCTTCTTTCCAGTGGTATTGGTATCGCGTGCTGGCGACGCTGATTCTTGCTCTGAAGGAGCACTAGTCCCATTGCGTGCCGACGCTTTGGGCTTTGAGTCCGATGATTCGCCGTTATCCTCAGTATCGCTCGGCGGTGGAGTTGGCTTCTTTTCTGTTGATGTTCCACGGGATGACGTTTCACGGGGTGACGTTTTGCGTGAAGAAGATGATTGCGATGATGACGAGCTGCCCCGTGCTGCTTCTGTGATGAATGAAAAGAAGTCTTCTGATGAAGAGCGCTTGGAAGAGCGCCGTTCTGATGCCGGAGGGTTGCCTTGTGGTGGGCCGTCATCGGACGGAGTATCATCTTTTGGTGGGTTGTCTTGTGGTGGGTCATCATCAGGCGGAGGGTCATCATCAGGCGGAGGGTCATCATCAGGCGGAGTGGGTTTTGCGGGTAGTGGCTTCTTATCAACTGCATTCCCAGTGATAAGCGATAACAAGTCTGGCTCATCGCCATGCGTATCTGGAGATACTGACCCACTATCAGGGGGAGTATGTGCAGGCGCAGATTCGCTATCTTCAGGTGAGCTAGACGTGTCATCTGAAGATGATGCGTGTTTGTCGTGAGTTGGTGCAGAGGATGGTTCCCTAGGTGATGCCGCAGAAGTGTTTTCTTGAGTACCAGCATGGGATTCATGCGCAGAGTTGCTTGGCTCCGGTGTGGTTTTTTGATCTGTTCCCTGTGGGAATGCTCTTCTCAAGCCTGAGCCACGGTCTGAGTAACATTTCCAAGGTTGCCACATATGCCGGGTAGGGTGCTCTTGCACCGATGGTGTATCAGGCGTGGGCGCAGGCGTGTCTGGGGATTGAGCGGGTTGTGGCGCACGCGCAGGTGCTGTTGTGTCGGTAGATTCAGCGAGTGGTGCGGGTGGCGCAGGCGATGCGGGAGTTTGTGGCTCTTCTTGTGGCTGTTCATGCTGTGTGCTGGAAACTTGGCGTGTATCGGGCGTAGGTGTTGGCACCGAGGTGGCATCCTTGGGTGGACTCGGTATATGTGGTTCGTAGGTGGTTTTTTTGTCCCACACCTTGCGTGAAGTCTTCAGCCCCGTCACATGTTTCCCATCTTTGATGGAAAGTTTTTTGCCGCTATAGTCCTCTTCTGGTGTAGTGGGGGTTGTTGTTGCAACGGTTGTTTCCTCAGACATATCCGGCGGTTTTTGGGCACTGGATATGTTTGCATCATCTGAGGTGTTATGTGTCTCTGGTTCAGATGGTGGAGATGAGTCCTCGTTGGGAGACGATACAGGTTCTTCAGGTGCAGCAGCTTTAGCTACGGGAATTGCTGCACGTTCCTCCACATCGGTCACTTCTGCTGTTGGCTCAGGTTGTGTGGGTGTTAGCTCCTCTGTTGGTATTGACGGTGCAGGTGCTTCTGATAGAGAGGCGAGAAACCCATCCATGTAGGATGATGATGCTTCAGGTTGCGTGTGTTCAGGTTGCGGTTCGGCAGTGGGCGCGGGTTCGGCAGTGGGCGCGGGTTCGGCAGTGGGCGCGGGTTCGGCATCCGTATCAAGTATTGCTTGGGCAAGGACACTATCATCAATGTCATAGAGCGGGATTGTTTTGGGGGCTTTACGGGGGGGAGCAGGTTTTTGAGGCACAGAAGGTGCTGAAGAAGCCGGCGGATCTTCGTCAAATAGAGCAGTTGTTGGCTCTGTAGTGTGGCTATTGTCGCTCGCATTTTGCTGTTGCGATTGAGGCATTGTGCCGGATTCAACAGAAGAAGGTACTTGCGCATCGGCATCAAAGCTTCCATCATGGCTATCATCATATTCGAGAGTGGTTTTTTCATGGGTATCAAGTGTATCGTCATCTGTATCAAACTGTGTTTGATACTGTTCTTCTGCATTGCTGGCAAGCAGCGCACGCGAATGGGCTACTGCATTGACATCTAGGGGCAAAGCGGGCAGTTCTGGGTTTTTTGGTTGTCCGACGAATGCATGTAAAAACCTACGCAATGCGCGGCGAAATCGTCCCATGAAGGTTTGTTGACCAGAGCAAATTTCATCAATCGGGACGGGTTTTTTGTAGCGCTTATCTGATTTTTGGGCTACGATGAGGCATTGGTCATAGCAAGCAATAGCACGATGCACTTCTCCGATGCTTTCATAGATGCTGCCAAGGCTACCGAGCAGGGCTACTTCGACATCGCGGTGCCCCATACGACCGGCGGCGGCAAGGCTTGCTTGCAGTTGTGGGATGCGCTCACGGCGTTTGTAATACTCTAAATCGCTCATGGGCACCGTTACACCAGCATAGTTGAGGAGCAGGGTATCTGTGGCAGGTGTGGGGGGTTGTCGGCTGGCCCAATCCCAGAACGCATCAATGTGGGGGCGCTCTTGGTTGAAGACCATTAGACCGGCACGTAAATTTTCTGTATCACCTTCTCGGCACAGGTCATTGGCGCGTTTGGCGACATGAAAAAAATGACATGCATGGCGTAGGTGTGCTTCGTACACTTCATGGGGAGATTTCAGATGCGCATAGGCAAACACGCGCACCATTCTGTCGAGATGGTAGCGTTTACTCGATGCATCCCATTCGAGTAGGCTACGGCGGTGGAGTAGTTCGAGAATGTCTTCAAGCGAAAGACGGGCTACTTGTTGGGATTGTTGGGTATCTTGCCCGAGCAATGTAGCGGCCGCAGCACGGTTGAAGCTGATGGGGAACACACTCATGTAGCGTAGGGCTATTTGGGCTTCAGGTATCAATGAGCGATAGCTCAGGTTGAGCACGGCTTCTATTTTGGGCAATACTTGTGATGGGCGGCGGCGACGTTCGGCTTGTTTGCGTTCGTTCTCTACGTCGCGTAGGTAGGAAGCAACCGGCATAGAGCTATGGTCGGCGAGAAAGCCGGCACTGACCCGCAGAGCGAGGGGAACACAGCCACACAAGTGGACTAAGTAGGGCGCAGAGTCGCCAATGTGTGGGCATATGGTGAGCACGATGTGCTCAGCTTCATGTTGGCTTACTTTGTTTTCCAGTCCTCGTTCTGTCATAGCCTCTTATTTAGTATACAACCTGATATGTGCTGTGATAGGCCGATGGTCTGAAACGCCATCCCATGGGCCTGTCTGAGCTGCAACAACATCCCAGTGATGCGAGCAGAAAACATAATCAAAGCGCATGAACCACATCGGCATAGGCACATAGGCAATGCCCGGTATGGTATGCCCGGTGCCCCAACCGGCTTCGCGCCATGTATCGTGCAATACCGTCGTGAGCATGGTATAGGCCCTATGATGCTCTCCCATATTAAAGTCTCCAGCTACGACAAACGGTTCTGTATGCGTGGTAACTGCCTCTACCAGTGTGTGTGCTTCTTGTTCATGCTCATCTATCAGTGCAGCAATATTCTTGGGGGTACTCATACGATAGGCTCCTTTGCCAACATTTAACGATGTAGCATGCACATTCAGCACAATGATGTGTGTACCATCTACGTCAACATAGGCCATTTGTGGTTGCCCAATCCAATCAGCAGACGACAGCCCATGATAGACGCGTTGCAATGGATAACGGCTCACTATGCCCATACCACTCAGACCAGTTTGTATACCTATATCGGGTGCCTGATATGGGTATGTGTGAGCTAATTCGCGCCAGAGTGCTTCAGCAATCGTGACATTCAATTCTTGCAGCAAGACAATATCTGGTTTTGTAGCTTCAATAACGTCTATTATCCCTTCGGGTTGTCTGTTGGATTCAAGCACATTAAAGGACATAACCGTAAGTATACCATCTTTTTCTGTTGTTGTTGTACCATGCGGCACAAATAATCCTCCGTGCAAATATAGTCCTATTGTCAATACGACTGCGATACCTGGCCACAGAGATGGTTGCCGCAACAGGAGTGCATATACTATACAGGTTGGGAGTGGCAAGAAGAGTAACAAAGCAGCTTCGTTGAGTAAAAAGAGCCACCACCAACGGTCCCCAAACCAGAGATATGCAAGAAACCACGTACACAGTATGGCTACATAGCTATAGAACAACCACCACCCTATTGTTATGAATGTTTTGTTGTGCATGGTACCATTCCAAACGGTGACACTGTCAAGAGCAAATATGACAATATGGTTTCAAATCATGACGTTGATTCTACGACATTGACAAACAGGTGCAAACGACGGTATGGGTCCTCTTGCCCTTTTTTGTACAGGCGAAATGCAACTTTCTGGTCTAGCCCCATCCAAGGCATACGCCAGCGCATGACGCCTTGCTCCTCTTCGCCGGGTTGCAGGGTAAACCATGTTGTTTGCGTTATTTGGGCTTCATGGTCTGGTTGCCGTGTATCAATAACCCATATTTCAACACGATAGGTAAGCTCTTGATGTTCGTTGTTGACGACGCGTATGTGTACGACTAGCTCATCCTCGGTGGTCATTTCGCGTGGGTAGTTTTTGAGTGTGCCTTCCTCACTCAAAATGGAAAATTCGGTCATGGCTGTTTCGGGAGGAAAAACAAGGATATTGAACGTCATGTATGCGAGTATACTGAAGAGTGCAACCCCAACTAGTGAGAGGATTATAGCACGAGTAGACAGTTTGAAAAACCACCCAAAAGCTGTTTGCAGTGGTGGCGGGTGTGTTTCGTGCCCATTGTATGCTACTTGGCGTCGTCGTAGCAATCCCAAACTAGCGATGGATATATTCCAGAGTGTCAAAATAATGACAATGGGGGTATGGTAAATACCCCCCCATGGAGGCAGGCTAAACCGCTCGAACACAATGGGCAGAAAAGAGAGCACAACAAGAAACATAGGCATGAGGGCAGCACTGACACCAAAGCTGATGGCCACACGTGTGACAAAGTCGAGGTCATTGCGTCGGGGAAAGAGCGTAATGGTAAGGCAGTAACCAGGTATGAAAAGCACGCTCACAATGCCAAGCACTGGCCGCAGAGGCATTGGTATGCCGATGTATTCTTCGAGCACAATGAGCCACGTGAGTATGGCAATAGTTACAAAGATGAGGTGAATGTCCCATAACGTTATTTGTATGTATCGTGTTCGTGTTGGTGTGGTCATGTTTGCTATCTATGTATAAGGGAGATATGCTAGGAGAGGCAAGCAAAAGGTGTGGGCGAGAACGATGCTAGTGCTCTACGACATGAGTAACCTGCCCGGTCCTTCTGTTGTTGCGGCGACGAAACAACAGAAAAAGCACCCATGCAACCAATAGGAGTATGCTACCTGTGCGCATCGTCTTGCCCAGTGATGTTTCAAGAGGTTTCTCCATTGCTGCGTGGAACACGTGCATTGTTTCTTCTGCTGCTCGTTCCCATGAACAGTGTGCTGCTCGTTTCAAGCCACGCGCACGCAACTCTGCTGCAAGGGCTGGGGTGTCGAGTATCAGGCGTATCCCTTGGGCTATTTCATTGCTATCGTGTGGGTTGACCATGATGGCTGCATCGTTGTCTGATAGAGCGGCGACGTTTGAGAGGACCACCGATGGGTCATCAATTGGAGACGAGTCGAAATGGACTACTTCAGGGAGAGATGATGTACCTGATGTGACTACGGGAGTTCCACATGCCATGGCTTCGAGTGGTGGCAGTCCAAAGCCTTCGTAGAATGATGGGAAGACAAACAAGCTTGCGGCGCTATAGAGTGTGGGAAGGTCTTCATCGTTGACATAGCCTGTAAAGTGGACGGCATCTTCTAGCCCCAAGCGCATGATTGTGGGAGCTATGTTGCTCGTCTTCCATTCTTTTTTGCCCACAATGACTAGGCGTTCTGGGTAATCGTTACATACTTGCGCATAGGCTTCGAGTAAGCCGGTAATGTTTTTACGTGGGTTGAGACCGCCAATGTAGAGGATGTAGGGTGTGGGGATGTCGTAATATGCTAGCACAGTGTGACGTTCGGCACTATCTGGCACTGGGCGAAACCGGGCATGGGTTGCTTCGGGGACGATATGGATACGTTCACGCTCTACCTGCCAACATGACTGAATGTCGGAACATGAATGGTTGCTTACCGTTATGACTTTATCTACATGGGGAAGGATGCGTGGAAGCATATAGCGATAGCGCCATCTATCTAGGCGGTTGTGGGTTTTGTCGTGGTATGCAATGGTATCGTGGATGGTGACAATGCGTCTTGTGCCTAGACGTGGTCCGAGGAAGGGAGCTATGGTAAATGGGTCAAAGATGAGGTCGAGGTTGTAGCATGCAGCAGCAAGGGCTATTTCGGCGTGGCCGAGCGTCATCAGCATGGGTAGGTAGCGGCAACCGGGCAAGGGGTGATGCTCGAATTGCTGCCATACACCATGGATGTCTTCGCGTTCGGTGGTGAGAAGGACAATGTGTATATTGTCGTAGGATGCGAGCACATGGAGCAATTCAAGGGCATACCGCCCTATTCCTCCGGGATTGCGGTCAAGACCGTAAGTGAGATAGCCTATGCGCATTGGTTTTTGGTTTCTCGTACACAAGTAAGCATTGTATCATAAGAATGGATTGGTGGCAAGCTCTGGAAGTAAACGATTTGCGCTTTGTGTTGCAACAAAACGTATCGAGTACGTAGTATGGTTCTCCATACAACAATAGAGCATCAGGCGTTGCGTTCATGCGATGGCGGTGAAGAGTTAAGCACGTGCTCAGTAACTTGTGTGATGACTTCAAAGTGAATGCCATCAACAAGGTGATACAGTTGCTTTGCTAAGACGCTATGCTCATCACGGATTTGATCAATCAGTTTTTGTAATGTACTCATATCACCAAGGGTAGCAGCATAGTAGATCTGGTGTACCCATTCAAGCGGTATTTTTGCGAAGGCTTCTGGGATGAGTGTTGTTTCATCTGAGCTTTCCTCAACAGGTATCGTATCTTTATAGATGAATGATACACCCAGGTGATGGGCTATTGCTTCTAAGATGTCTTGTTCGAGGAATGGCTTGCGCAGAAAATCATCGCACCCGGCATCTAGCACGGTGGCACGCTCTTCTTCAAATGTACTAGCTGTGATGGCAATAATGACTGGCGCATTCTCACCGGCAGTTGTTTTGATGTGTTGCGTTGCTTCATAGCCATCCATCACTGGCATGCGCATATCCATCCAGATAAGGTGCGGGTGCCATTCCTGCCATAGGGCAATTGCTTCTTTGCCATTGGTGGCTTCACGTAACTCAAAACCGAGGGGGGCAAGCAGGGTCATGAGCAGATAGCGGTTGTCTGGGCGATCATCTACAATGAGGATACGATACACTGGTTGACCGGGCGCGAGTCCTTGTATCTGATGGTGTTCTTGGTGTTCTTGTACGGGTTCCTTTTCTACGATGGTAGCTTCAATGTCGAATGAAAACACTGTGCCATGGCCAACTTGGCTTTGCACCTGCAACTCGCTGCCCATCATGTGTGCAAACTTTTGACAAATCGCTAACCCAAGCCCGGTGCCTTCTTGTGATTGTTCGCCAGTTGTTGTTTGGCTAAAGGCTTCAAACAACTTCTCTCTTTCTTCAGGGGCAATGCCGGGGCCGGTATCTTCCACTTCAACGTGCAGGAGCGGTGTAGCATGGGCTTTGGTATGGTGCATGCTCACGCGCACGACTACTCCGCCCTTTGCAGTGAATTTGACAGCATTGGAGACGAGGTTGATGAGTATTTGGCGCAGCTTCTTTTCATCTACATAGATAACGTGTGGTATGGCTGTGGTATGCTCAACATTGAGGAGGAGATGTTTTTCTTTTGCGCGTAGCTTGAACATGTTTTCGACATCGGTCAACAAGCGGTGGAGGTTACAGTCTGTTTTGTTGAGTGTCATACGCCCTGCATCTATCTTGGATATATCGAGTATGTCATTGATAAGCGTGAGTAAATGCTCACCACTACGCTGAATAATGTGTACATGCTTTTGGGTTTCAGTGTCGAGGTATTTGTTGCGGTGCAGCACTTGTGCAAACCCTATGATAGCATTGAGTGGTGTGCGTAACTCATGACTCATATTAGCTAAAAAGGTGCTTTTGGCACGGTTGGCAGTTTCGGCTATATCTTTGGCCGTTTCCAACTCCTTTGTGCGAGCTGCAACAAGGTGTTGCAAGGCTTCGTTTTGTTGCTCAACAGCGTGAATGCGCCAAGAAACACCACCAGCAATGAGAGCAACTATGAGCACAACAACTGATAGACGAAACCAGATGGTTTCCCACCAAGGGGGTGAGACAGTTATGGAGAGCGTAATCCCTTCTTCATTCCATATGCCATCATTATTGGAGCCTTTGACACGGAAGGTGTAGTGCCCTGATGGAAGGTTGGTATAGGTTGCAACTCGGTGGTTGGCCGCTGTAGAAATCCAATCACGGTCGAAGCCTTCGAGTGTATAGGCATAGCGGTTTTTTTCTGGAACGCTATAATCAAGTGCGGCAAACTCAAACCCAACAACGCGGTCTTTATGCGAAAGGGTGAGGGTGTCGAGCATCCAAGTGGCCTGCGTCCAACGTGTGCTAGAAGCTACTGATACCGGTTCGTTGAACAACAGCAAATTGGTCAATGTGACGGGGGGAATGAAGGGGTTATCAACAATGTTGTCTGGCATAAAGGATGTCAAGCCATTGCTGCCGCCAAAGTATAACCGGCCTTCATCATCTTTATATTCAGCATGGGTGTTAAACTCACCTTGTAATGTGTCATGGGCATCATAGACACGAAACGTTTCTTTGTGTGGGTCAAAGCGGGTGAGACCACCAAACGTGCTTATCCAAAGATTTCCCTTGTCGTCTTCGAGTATGCTGTTGACTTGCCCTTCAGCAAGACCATCTTGTGGTGTGTAGGATGTGAACGTTTCTGTTGCCATATCAAAACGACTTAGCCCGTCTTTGGAACCAACCCACAATGTGCCGTCTGTGCTGAGGTAGAGGCTGAGCAATACATCACTGATGAGCGAGTTGGGGTCATCGGGGTTGGCATGGTAATGTTTGAACTGCCCTGTTTCGCGGTCAAAGCGGTTTAGCCCGCCTCCATGCGTTGCAACCCACAAGCGGCCTTGGTCATCCTCTACAATGTCTTTCACATGTTGGTGGGAGAGGCTCCCTGGATCTTCTGGGTTTGGCAGGTAGTGGGTAAAGGTTTCACGAGCACGGTCGTAGGCATCGAGACCTAGGAGGGTACCAATCCACACTATGCCGGTATTATCTTCGTAGACGGCAAAGACCCCGTTGCCACTCAAGCTATTTGGGTTTCGTGGGTTGGCTTTATAGCGCTTGAATTGGTTTTTTTGTGGGTCGAACACATTTACCCCGACATTGGTGGCTACCCACAACGTGCCTTGGCGGTCTTCATACAATTCATTGATGGCATTGGTGCTTAATGAGGTATCATCGGCTGGGTCATGCTGATAGTGGGTATAGGTATCTGTGTTGGGGTTATATTGGTTTAGTCCGGCATCCCATGTGCCAATCCAGAGCATGCCATCTGTATCTTTGCAAATAGCTTTGACTTTGTTGCTACTCAATGTGTTGGTGGTACTTGAGTCTTGCCGTATAAGCGAAAAGGCTTTTGCTTGTAGGTTGGTTTTGTTGACGCCACCGCCAATGGTGCCAACCCATAATATATGCGCATTGTCTTCAAACAGGCTGAGGATGGTATTGGCGCTGAGGCTCATTGGGTCGGCAGCGTGCGCACGATAGGGAGTAAATTCGCCGGTTGTTTTGTCGTACATATAGAGTCCAGTGCCACGTGTGCTTATCCATAGACGGTTGGCATGGTCTTCATAAAAGGATGTGACAACTTTCATATCTGGTACAGCTTCTTGGTAATTGGTGAAATGCCCAGTTTTACGGTCGAGGCGGCTCAACCCTTCTTCTGTGCCAACCCAGAGCATGCCATCGGTATCTTCATAGGTAACTCGCACCATATCGGTAGCAATGCTCTCTGGGTTTTGTGGGTCATGCTGGTAGACGGTGCTTTTGCCAGTCTGTTTGTCAAAGCGGTTAAGACCACCGCCCATAGTCCCAACCCAAAGTGTACCGGAGCGGTCTTCATAGACTCCACTCACAGCGTTGTTGCTGATGCTGTGGGGGTCTTTTGGGTTGTGCTGGTAGTGGGTAAAGATGCCGGTGTTTGGGTTGAGGTGATTTAAGCCACCGCCCATAGTGGCGATCCATACATGGTCTTGGTCATCTACAATCAGGGAGTAGATTTGGTTGTGGCTTAGGCTGTTGGGGTTTTCGGGGTCGGGTTGATAGCGCGTGAATTGTTCTGTAACGGGGTCAAAGCGGTTTATTCCGCCACCATCGGTACCAACCCAGATATGCCCGGCCGAGTCTTCGGCTAATGCCCAGACGGAGTTGCTGCTGATGCTGGTTCGGTTGCGCGGGTTGTGTTTGTATACTTTAAAATTGTAGCCGTCGTAACGTGCAAGCCCATCCCATGTGCCAAACCAGAGAAACCCATGCCGGTCTTGGAGAATAGTAGGGACGCTGTTTTGTGGTAATCCGTTGGCGGTGGTGATATGGGTAAACGCTATCTGAGGCTGTTGTGTGTGTTCTTGGGCAGAAACGGTGGTATGACTACGCCAGCAAAAAAGCATGACACATAGGAAAAGGAACAACCCTATAGTTTTCATAAAAAGATACCTCGTTTTGCTCTTTTTTGATACAGGTTTTTGCACACCAGATTTTCTACACTATTTTATTGCTTGCTCAATAGTATACCATGCTCTGTGGCGATGAATATGCAAGATAGAGTTAAGATTTTGCAAGATAGAGTCAAGATTTCTGCATGGTAACATAGATACCCCGGAACAAAACTATAGAGGACCCCAGAGAAAGGAGAAGTGACGTGCCACTATCAACAGTATCAATCCATGTGGGTACACAGGCAAAACTGTATGATGACTAAGGACAGCCCCATAGGGGAGACAATACGAACCACCGGCTTCTAGCCGGATTCTGACAGGATGTTGGTGCTACGGGTTGTTACACCTACTCTTGCTTAACTGTCTCTAGTATTTGTTTGATGATGTCATCGGGGTTGATGCCTTCAGCTTGCGCTTCAAAGTTGAGGATGCAGCGGTGGCGCAGGGCGGGTATGGCGGCAGCTTTGATGTCGGCAAAGGCGACGTTGTAGCGCCCGTCGAGCAGGGACATCACTTTGCTTGCCAATATCAATGCTTGCATGCCACGCGGCGATGCACCATAGCGCACATATTGCCTTGTGATGGATGGCGATTCTTTATTTTCGGGGTGGGTCGCTGTTGTGAGGTGTGCGGCATATTTCATGACGTGGCTGGCAATGGGAACGGTGCGGGCAAGGGCTTGCATGTCGTTAATGAGTTGCCCATTGGATACTTTACGGGGTTGTGGCGTGTATGCGCCGGTTGTGCGTTGTGCAATTTCAACAAGCTCATCCGCACTGGGGAAGGCGACATGTATTTTGAAGAAGAAACGGTCTAGTTGCGCTTCTGGCAAGGGATATGTGCCTTCCATTTCGAGGGGGTTTTGGGTAGCTAATACGAAAAATGGGGCAGTCAGTTGATGGATTGTTTTCGATACGGTAACGGTGTGTTCTTGCATAGCTTCTAGCAGTGCGCTCTGGGTTTTGGGTGTGGCACGATTGATTTCGTCGGCGAGTACAAGGTTGGCGAAGATGGGGCCTGGCTCAAAGCGGAAGGTTTTGCGCCCATGTTCATCTTCGCTAATGAGGGTTGTGCCTATGATGTCGGCTGGCATGAGGTCGGGGGTGAATTGAATACGGTTGAACGCACAGTCTAATACGTCGGATAGGGTGCGCACAAGGGTGGTTTTGGCTAGGCCGGGTACACCTTCGAGCAAGGCATTGCCGCCGGCTAGGAGTGTTACTAAGGTGTGGCGGATAAGCTCGCGTTGCCCTACGATGACTTGGCCTATTTCGGCTTCGATGCCCATAGCACGTTGTCGGAATTCATCCGGCGACATCTGTGGTGCTGCCTCTTTTGGAAGGGGCATAGTGGTCATACTATTTTACCTTTCATGAAATTTTATTTGTAAGCTTTTTATGGTTCCAATTACGGTTCTAGGCTAGAAAAGTAGTCACGAACGTAGTCTTTGAGGTGTGGGGGGATGTAGCCCCGGTCTAGTGCTTCGCTGGCCGAGTCGGAATATTCAGGGTATACCTGCTCATAGGGTACAAGCGATGGGTTGTTGATGCCGGGCAAGAGGCTGTCTTCGCGTCGGGTTTCAACTTGTCCCTCGGTGCCATGTTGCCCTTGGATAAATTCGCGTTCTCCCTCCTGTCCAGATGGTGCGTAGGGTTGGTAGACAAGGTTTCGGTTGTCGTCGCCACGTCCTCCGCTGGGGCGATTGGGGTTGGCGTTGGCACCGGCATTACTGGTGCTTTGCCCAAGGTTTTGTGCATTGGAACCGCCACCCTGCGGTTGTCCTTGTTGTCCTTGCTGTCCTTGTTGTCCTTGCTGTCCTTGCTGTCCTTGTTGTCCTTGTTGTCCTTGCTGTCCTTGCTGTCCTTGCTGTCCTTGCTGTCCTTGCTGTCCTTGCTGTCCTTGCTGTCCTTGTTGTCCTTGCTGCCCTTGCTGTTGCCCGGCTTGGGCTATTTGTTGGCGGCTATCTTGCACTTCTGAAAGGCTCTGTTGTACGGCTTCTTGTTCGGCTAAATCACGCTGGGCTTGGCGCACGTTTTGGGCTGCTTGCTCTAGTTGTTGTGCAGATTGTTGGAGGTCGCCGTTCTGCAACGATTGGGATGCTTCGGAGAGGCTTTGGGCTGTTTGTGGGGCTGAAGAACCGGCTTGTGTTGCTTGTTGCTCGATTTGCTTGGCTAGTTGCTGGCGTTCTTCGGGCGTCATTGATTCGAGTTGTTCGGCCAGTTTTTCAAGGCGTTGTGCTGCTTGCTCAAGGTCTGGGCGTTGTGCAGATGAAGATTGCTCATCTGTGAGACGTTCTAGGTTGCGGGCCATTTGTTCAAGTGCGCTGCGTTGGGCGTCGGTGCTTGGGTCAAGACGTTGCTGGAGACGTGCTTCGGCGGAGGAGAGTTCAGCTAGGGCCTCTTCGCGGTTGCCCGTATTTTGGCGCAGGCGCTCTTGCAAGTTGGCTATTTCTTGCTCAAGCTGTTCGCGTTCTTCTGGGGTAAGTTTTTCGTTTTTGGCAATGTCATCCTTGAGTTTTTCTAGGTCTTCTTGGGTTTGTGCAATGGCCTGCTGCACCTGCTGTCGTTCAGCCAATACGTCATCTTGCGGGTTGGGAAGCAAGAGCAAGGCTGTACCCAAGGCGAGCAGTGGCAAGCTTGCCAGCAATGAACGTTGGTGTATGCGCAGGGGCAGTTGACGTGGCTGTATGGTTTGCATAGATGTGGCTGCGTCTTCTTGTTGCAAGTCACTCATGGGTGTATGGATGTCGCATTCGTGCAATTCGAGTGCGGTGGCAAGGCGTTCACGAAGTTGTAGGGTGCTATCTATACGTGTGGCTATGTGGTGCAATGAGAGTGGGCGCACGAGGAAGTAGCCAATCATGCCGATAGCCCAAAGTGATAGGGGGGCAAGGGCCCACAGATGTAGGTTGGCGATGGGTGTGAGACGCCCGGCGAGCACGATGAGCAGAAACAGGGTAGCAGCAATCCACAAACTGCGACTGGCTAACAAAAGTGTATCTACGAACCGCAGTCTTCGCCCCAATGGGGCGAGCCGACGGCGCATGACATCGTATGGTGCAGGCATAGGAAATGGCTCTCCGCTTTACCCGTCCTCGCGTCGCCAGTGAGTACGCTCAATTGCTTGGCGCTTGAGCACACCATCTTCCCACACTTGCACGATGCGTTGGCTGACGACGGTGGCTGCTCCACTAGGCGCAACAGTGTGGGTGACGACTTGTGGTGCAGATTGCGTAGCTACGGGGTAGCTCTGTGTCACAGGGTATGGTTGCCCGGCATGGTAGGAATGTACGACTGGCTGCGATTGCACGACTTGGTACATGGGCTGCGATGGTTGATTGATGTGTTCGATGCGGCGACGTACCCAGGCCATGCTTGCTTCGGCAGCTAGGGCTGCTAAGCCAACAGCTATTGCTTTCCCCATTTGGCGCAGTTCTGGTGGCACGTTGATAGAACGAAGCACCGGCAAACCCGGCTGCTGTGATGGGACTATATCAGTTGTTGTGTTGGTACGCTCTAATGGTGTGCCACATTGACCACAGAAGCGGTTATGTAATGGATTTCCATGCTGACATTTCGGACAAATACGCTCAACCATAGTTTCCTCCTCATTTACCATGCTAGGAGCAGTATAACACAAAAGGGCTATGTGTGCATACTACTGAGTGCTCCGCGAGACGCGGCGGATGATGGGGGAGATTGATGCGGTGTTGCAGTTTTAGGGAATAGGGGATGCTTTCAGAGGTAGGTATGTGTCATTTCCGCATATCGTGAACAGTCCTTTGCCCATTATCTCATGTAAACCTTGGCACTCTTGGTGGCTTGGTTGTTCAATACCTACCCTTGCGAGATGGGGTGTAGGGGGATGCATGCATGGGACTTGACGTACAGTTTACACTCTGCTACAGTGACATATCACGGTGTTGTATAGGCAAGCACTGTGCAATGTCAACCGAAAGAATGCGAGGAAAAAAATGGCTTTTGCAGATATACCAATTGTGTGTGTTGATTGTGGCAAGGAATTTATTTTTACTGCTGGAGAACAAGAATTTTATGCCCAGAAGGGCTTTTTGCATAACCCTGTCCGTTGCCCTGAATGCCGCCGCGCACGAAAACAGGCAATGAACAAGCGCGAGCGACTAGGTGGTAGTCGAAACCAAAATATTCGCCGTCTATAGAGCACATCGCATCTACTCAATGCATGATAGATGGAGTGATGAATGATACCAACACGTCGGTTGCTGTTGCTGTTGCTGTTAGGTGTACTACCAATTGCTGGCATTTCCATAACGCCCGTCATGCTGTGGTTTGTTATAGCATATTTCTTTGTAGTCGCCATCCTTGTTGGCACTGATGTGGTGCTTACCCCACAACCAGAGGCGCTCGAAGTTGAACGCATCCACGATACACGATTGTCGCTCGGTGCAAATAACCTCATCACCATATTGGTGACAAACAAGAGCACAAAAACAATAACCTATCGTATGCGTGATGAATACCCCTATCAGTTCATGTGTGATAAGCCGTTTATTGAAGGTAGTGTCCAGTTTTACGATATTGCAGAGGAGAGCTACCATGTGCGCCCGTTGCAGCGTGGCGATTATACATTTGGGGCTATCAATATGCGCTATCAGAGCCTGTTGCGCACGTTTATCCGCCAGACAGCGTACCTGGCCACTGTCACCATCAAAGTGTACCCGAATGTGTTAGAAGTGCGCAAGTATGACTTGATGGCCCGCAAAGGGCTGCTGTATGAAATGGGGCTACGTCAAGCACGAATCTTTGGCGTTGGCACCGAGTTTGAGCGCTTGCGTGAGTATAATACGGATGACGAGTTTCGGCGTATCAATTGGAAAGCAACTGCGCGACGTGGCAAACCTATTGCCGTGGAGTATGAAACCGAACGTAGCCAATATGTGGTGAGTGTGATAGACACTGGCCGGCTTATGCGCCCTGCTGTTGGGGAACTTTCTAAGTTGGATTATGTTATCAATACATCGCTCCTCCTATCATACGTGGCGTTGCTCAAAGGCGACCACGTCGGGTTGCTCACGTTTGCCGACCACGTCGAAACCTACCTTTCGCCCAGACGTGGCAAAAGCCAATTCTACCGCATGCTCGAAATGCTCTACAACGTCCATGTGCAATCTGTTGAAGCGAACTATGAGCAAGCACTCAGCTACCTGAGCCTCAAAGTCAAACGCCGCTCTCTGGTCATTGTGTTTACCGACCTCATCACACTCGACGCTGCTCGCCCACTGATAGCCAACCTTGGCCGCCTTGCACAACGGCATTTGCCTATGTGTGTGACTATAAGTGACCCGAATGTGTTGCTGTTGGCGGGCCAGTCTATCTCTACGAGCAGCGATGTTTACCAGCGTGCTGTTGCTAAAAAGCAGCTTGAGGACCGCCAAGTAGTGCTTGATACGCTGCATCGTAGTGGGGTGCTCACGCTTGATGTGCCGGCCGATGCGTTGACGGTGAGCGTTATCAATACGTATGTAGCATTGAAAGGCAAGGGGAAGTTGTGATAGACTGGCAGCAGGCACCGGGTGCTGGTCTTGTGTTCCTAGTCTGCCGAGAGGGGAGAATGGAAAACCATGATGGTTCCACTACAAAAACGCTCCAACCGTATCACACCGGCTATGGAGGATTACCTCAAAGCAATTTATGTCTTGCAACAGCATGTAGATGAAGTATCCGTTTCATCAATAGGTGAACAACTCGGTGGAATTAAACCCGGCTCCGTCACAGGCATGTTAAAAAGACTGTCCGAAATGAATCTTATCACCTATGAACGGTATCGCAAGGTGTCTCTCACCGAGTCGGGAAAGAAAGTTGCGCTTGAAGTAGTTCGCCATCATCGTTTGCTTGAACTCTACTTGGTTGAGTCTCTTGGCTATAGCTGGGATGAGGTGCATGAAGAAGCCGAGGAGCTTGAGCACTATATCAGCCCCAAGTTTGCAGCCCGCATAGCTGCTAGCCTTGGGCAACCAGCATTTGACCCGCATGGAGACCCCATCCCGACAGCAGAAGGAACACTGCCAACCAGTACGCATATTAGTTTGGCTGATTTGGTTGTGGGTACGGAGGTACGCGTTGTTCGTGTGTGTGACCAAGAGGCTGAACGGTTGCGCTACCTAGCAGAGCTTGGGTTGATACCGGGCGCTCTTGTGCAAGTGGTAGCAAGAGCGCCATTTGATGGCCCTATTTCTGTGCAAGTTGACGACACGGTGCAAACGCTTGACCGACGACTTGCGCAGACTATTTTGGTAGAACAGTGAAAGATACTTGTACAGAACAGTGAAAGAACATTGAAAGACAGCCGTGGTATGTGGTATACTAGTGTGTCTGATGTATTGAACTAGTAAAGGGAGAAACTATTTTATGGTTCGCTTTCAACGTACTCATAGCCGCCGTACAAAAGAATGTGAATTTACCGCGTTGGGTATAGTGCCCGATTATAAGGATGTGAAGCGTTTACAAAAATATGTCACTCCGCAAGGGAAGATATTGCCCCGCCGTCGCACGGGGGTGACAGCAAAAATGCAACGTAAACTCGCTGTTGCAATCAAGCGGGCACGTCATATGGCTTTGCTTCCTGGTGCCCCCAATCATACCCGTATGTGAGAAGAACGTTCGAGCGTTCAGGTTTGAGCGCTCGAACAGGCCAATGTACCCCTACTCCGCCGGTGCTGTGAGTGTGATCCCTAATTCTTCTATCTTGGTTCTGATGCGGTCTGATGCACCACATGCCTGTAGGCGTTGTTTGAGGTAGGCTACATCCATTGTTTGGCGTTGGGCTACCGATGATGCGTCTCCATGGTCTTTGATGCCAGCTTCACCATCGCGCTCAAGGAGCATTTTATGCACGAGCACATCCTCCGGAGCCAACATTGCTACCCGTGAGCCAAGCAACGGCACACGCCGTACATGGTTCATCATGGGGTCGTCTATTTTGAAGGGGTGTGTGATGCCAAGACGCCGCACGCTCAAGTCATCAGTGAGGTTGATACCGCTCCACATCACCCGGCGGCCATCAAATTGCACGACCCGTTTGGCTTGTTGCATGTACGCTACGACCGATTTGAGCATACCAGAGGCTACCAAAATATCTATATTTTTGATTGGGCGGCGGTTGCCATAGATATGTGCTGCTGCGCCACCGTATATTCCCCAAATAACGCTGTGCTCATCGAGCAAGCGTTGCATGATGCCAAGATTACCAGCTATAAGAGACATGGTACTACTCCTAAGTGTCCTTTCGTGATTGATTGTTTCGACAATACGCAATGAGAATGCACAATAGGTGCTGTGCCGTGGCTACACTCATGGTGTGTGTTGCATGGGAGAAAGTGCTACATGTGTTGTATGTGCGGTATGTGTTCCATGGGACTGAATAGATGTATGCTGACATGTGTTCTGCCACCGCTGTTTGGGCAATTCCATTTCAATGAATTGTACGAGTGTTTCACGACGCCCAAGGCGAAAAAATGGTTGAAGTTCATGGTATGACGGTTCTTCAAGTAGGCGAAGGCATGCATGATTGCGTGTACTACGCCACTCGTAGCCAACATAGTTGAAGCCTAAGCGTTTATAGCAACGCACAGCACGCTCATTGAACGCAGCAACGTCGAGCACCATTGTGCTGAACCCAAGCGAATAAAAAAAATAATCCAAAAAGAGCGTTAAAGCTTCAGTGCCCAACCCTCGACTGACGTAGGATGCATGTAAGGAAATGCCGAGACGTGCTCGCCGTTTCCCCTGATCTATTTCGCGCAAAGAAATGCGCCCGACAAGACAATCTGAATGATTTTCTATAGCCCACATGCGTCTTGTATTGGTGGGGCTAGAAAACAGGGACGAAAAATCGTGCCCTAGTTTGGTACTGCGGGGTAAGTTCCACAGCTCATTGAATGGGTCCGAGTAGGTGGGCCAATGTTGTTGGGCACTGGTATCACGGCGATCCCATACGCGAATGCGCACATGCTCACTTTCGAGTAGGGGATGTTTTCGGTATCTCCTCACATAGACTCCATTCATTGTTCAGGTTTCAAATAAAGCAACGACATCCACCCCTCGATAGAGTTCCCGTTGACTTCACCTTGTACCGACACAGCATCGGTTTTTTCGGCACGAACGCGTACCCATTCTACATTATCTTTCAACTGTACGTCTTCGATTTTTTCAACGCGGGCACCATTCCGGATGATGGCTATGACATTCGTAGAGAGTCCGGGTGCGTCGCGCATATTTAGCCCTGCATTGATATTGACAATAAACGTTTCGCGTCGCCCAAAATCGCCAAGCCATGCAGGCCACTCTAGCCCCAAATCGGCAAGACGTGGCTGCGGTAGTTCGATAGAAAAGAGTTGACTGACGGCAAAGCTGGCAATGGAATAGCTCCCTAGCACGACTACAAGAATCAGCAGGAGTGTCACGGCCCACCCCACTGTGTTGTGGAGCCATGCATGGCGTTTTTTTGGGGCGTGAGGTGTATGAGTTGCAGGAGGTGGTGGGGCATGATGGCTTGTATGAGTGCCAAGTTGAGCAGTTTTGTTGGTGCGTATGGTTTCGCCTGTGGCAGGGGTTTGTGATAGTGTTGGTGTGCCTGTGCTGCGCATGCGTGGAGCGACCGGTGTTGCTGAGAGGCGTTGGGTGTCGTTACTTAGGTTGCGCCATAGGGCATCTATTTCTTCTCCAAACACAATGGCATTGGGAAATCGTTGCTCTGGAAAGCGGTTTGTGGCACGTGCTAGGAGCCGTTCTAATGTGGGCAGGTAGAGTAATGGGCGCACTTGCAAGATCGGCGAAATACGGGCTGTTTTATGTGCTTGTGCTACGGTTGCTGCATCTTGCCCCTCGACAGGCCGTGTGCCAGTGATAAGCTCATAGAGCAACACCCCTAGCGCATAGACAACGCTGGCCTGTTGTGGCTGAGACCCTTCGGTAATGTCAGGAGCACGATAATGGGCCAAATCAAGTGCCACCTCGTCGGGTGACAAAAGCCAGTTTTCAACCAGTTTGACCTGCCCCTCACCAAGCAACAAAATGTTGCTACTGCTCACTGGTGGGTAGGGCAACCCTTGCGATTGGCATGCAGCGATAGCACCGGTTACTTGGCGGGTATAGAGGAGCGCGTGCTCCAACGATAGCACTCCCACAGTATTCAGCGGCCGCCCAGTGACATACTCCGTCACCATGTAGGGACGCCCACCAACTTCGCCGCTGTCAAATACTTGCAAAAGCGCCGGGTGTGAGCGTTGCGCACTGGCGTTCGTTTCCTCTACAAAGCGCTCGCGCATCTGCTCATTGCCAACAAGCTCTTTGCGCAGCACATGGAGTATGACATTTCGTTGCAACCGTTCATCTTCCGCATGATAGACGGTTGATAGACGCCCAGTGCCTATCTGTTCCTTGACACGATAGCGCCCAAATAGGAGCGGTGTCGGTGTTGTTGAAGCAGATTCACTCATTATCAAAACAGAGAGCCATGACTTTATCACTATCAGCTCATAGATTAGGAGCCAATTGAATAGAAACAACAGTATGGATTATAGCATGGTGCGGTGCAAATGTGCAAAGGGGAAAAAAGAATGTGGTCTTGACAAACCTTTGTACAGTTTGTATACTTAAAACTGTGCAAAATATTTTCAATCAGGTAGCCCTCGTGTCAACGTTGTACACGACAACAGAGTATCTATCCTATGTACGTTTGCACATCGTATGATACAATAGAAGTAAACCGGGAACACCGGCAACCTTGTGTCTATGTATAGAATGATAGCGTATCAGTAAAACCGTAGTGTGTGATTGAATAGATATGAAATAGAGGGAGGTTCCGCTATGCTCAATGTTCAACGACAGCGCCATATTAGTTCTGCTACACCCAAAGAGGTGTTTGCAGTCCTTTCGGACCCGAATGGTTTGACACAATTACTCCCGCGTTTGCGCAAAGCAGAATTACAGAACCGTGATGATGATAATGCCCGCCTCACATTGTGTATTTCCATTGGAAGTGTTTTTGGTACCGTATGCTTCAAGGGTACCTTGCAGTGGGTTGAACCCAATCAGATAACCTATCGGGTGAAAAACCCGCTCCCGGCTGAAATATGCTGGTCGCTGCCTCCTGTCGGCAATGGCACCGATGTACGCATTGCTGCATCAATGGACCTTAAGCCATTGCTTGGCCCAATGGTTCACTTCATACCACAATCGCTGGTTGAAGAACTGATGGCGCAAGACTTTGACCAATTGCTCAAAGACCTCGCTGCACGGTTTGAATATTGCCCATTGCCCATGCATACCCTGCGTCCGCAACAGGCATTTGCACTTTAGGGCGCAATAAAAAAGGATTTTTTCGATACCGAGAGACGTAGCATGCTACGTCTCTCCCATCTATGGTGCCACGCACGTTTGGGAGTGCGTGGCACCCGATAGCTTACTACTACCTAGCACCTGAAACCTGAAACCTGAAACCTAGCACCTGAAACCCTATGGCAAACCAATTCATCTCTTGCTCTGGGCTTGTCAAAATATTCCACGTTGCCAATCTTGAGGTCGTTGCCCTGCAAGGGCTAGACCTTGAAGTTGCGCAAGGCGAAATGTTGGCCCTTGTCGGACCCTCTGGATCCGGCAAATCTACCCTCATGGCTGCCCTGGGAGGGCTAGACCGCCCGACCGCAGGCAAGCTAGAAGTAGATGGCAAAAACTTGCTCAAACTGAGCCAAGCCGAAATAACACGCTATCGTCGCTATTACGTTGGTTTTGTATGGCAGCAGACAGCTCGCAACCTTGTGCCCTACCTGACGGCTCAAGAGAATGTCACCCTCTTGATGAAGGTATCGGGCAACAGCCAGCACCAGAGTCGTGCGTGGTGCAACGAGTTGCTAGATGCTGTCGGCATGACCGAGTATGTACATCAGAAGCCACCCAACCTCTCTGGGGGGCAACAGCAACGTATTGCGCTTGCCTGTGCTCTCGCCAACAAGCCTAAAATACTGCTGGCCGATGAACCAACGGGCGAAGTAGACTGGCCCACGGCACAACGCATCCTAGCCCTTATGCGCACCTTGCGCGAGCGCTATGGCTTGACTATTGTCATCGTTACCCATGACCCCAACGTGTCCGAACAAGCCGACCGCGTCATAGCCATCCGCGATGGGCGCACAAGTACAGAAATGGTGACACTAGCCGAGACAGAAACCGGCAAAGAAGCAGGACAACAACACCGTACAGAACAATCACCTTCCCGTTCGTTTGAAGAGCTTGTTGTTCTCGATAGTGCCGGGCGGTTGCAACTGCCGGGTGAACAACGTGCCCTTGCTGGCATTAGGCGGCGAGCGAAAGTGGAACTTGTCGAGGATGGCATTCTCATTCGCCCCAGTGATGATGATATAATGGGAGGTGTAGAGTTGTCTGATACATCCGATAGCACCACTCCTGCTGAAGCACGCAGTGTGAACCTCTATAGCTCGCCAGCGGTTCAACAAGCAGACACTACCCTATGGAAAGCTATCCAGCGTTTTGTGATGCGCCGTAAGTAGTTTTGTCGGTAGTGTAGAGATAGTATATGCAGTGTGTTCTCCCTACGACACAGTATGTACATTGTATCCAAACAATCATTAGAAGGGTTTGTATGTATGCACTATACTATGCTACAGCTTTACATTGTTGGTTGACGAAAGGTAAAGAAAGCGGTATATTTAAACGAGACTTCTATAAGCTGTTAGTCGCACAATTTGCACGCCAACGGTATGTGTAGAGCGTCTTACCTCATATGACTATCTCACCTATACGGTAGAGGGACGCTATAAGACCAAGATGCAATGGCACACCTTTGTGTGTCGTTGTTTTGGTATCTCATAAAAAGGAGATACTGGATTGTACTCCAGAACAAGTGAAAAAAAAGGACTAACCGATACTCTTGCCGTAAAGGACCGTTTCCGTAACGAACAAAACAATGGAAATGGTTCGCAACGGCTTGACTCGGAATGCGAACGATATAAAGCGTTTTTTGAGTATACGCCAGATAGTTGCTTCATTACCACGATGCAGGGGGTGATACAAGAAGTGAACCAAGCCGCTATACAGAAGTTTGGCATTCCCGGCGATTATCGGCGCATAGGGTTTCCGCTCTCTATGTTTGTAGACCGCGCAGAGCGGCTCCTTTTTATGGATCAGTTGCGTAGGATAGAGAAGAAGCAAAGCCTTCTTTTGCCATGGCGGACGTGGCTCCATTCGACGCGTGAGGATACGTTCTATGCAGATTTGACAGTGTGGGTTGTGCAGCCAGATGGTGCAGAGCAGCAGGGTAGTTTGTGTTGGATTATACGCGATATTACGCGTGTCAAGCAACGCGAAGAAAGGCAATATCGTGCAGTGCTTGAGGCTTCTCCTTACCCAATGCACATGATGGACACTGATTTGACCATACGCTTTTGCAATCAGCCGGCGGCTAAGCTTTTTGGCTATGCCAGTGGTGATGAATTGGTAGGGCAGAGCCTATGCACCTTGTTTGTACCTGAGCGTCATCAGCGCATACATGAACAGATACAGCGAGCGCTCATGACGAAGCATGTTGAAAAAACGGAGTATTGTTTGCGCAAGAAAGATGGCACGGACTTTCCGTGCGAAATCCACCTTTCTCTGTTGATGGATGATGCGGGAGAGCCGCAGTTTGTTGTTGGCACTATCAACGATATTTCGTCGCGCAAGCATGATGCGGCACGGTTGCAAATGGCGCAGTTTTCTTTTGACTATGCTGCCGATGGAGTCGCGTGGTATACGCCTGAAGGACGCTACCTATACGTCAACTATGTTGTGTGTCATACCACTGGCTTCAGCCGTATGGAGTTGTTAGATACATCTATTTTTGACCTTGACGCAAACCTCACCCTTGAGCAGTGGCAAGAACGTTGGCAATATATGAAACACCATGGCTCTGATACCTATGAGACGGTCCATCATCGCAAAGATGGCACATCCTTTCCCGTGGAAGTGACGATGAAATATTTGGAATTTCAGGGTTGTGAATATCTGTGTAGCTTTATTCGGGATATTACTGAACGCAACCGCGTCAAACAAAAGCTCACGACAGCGTATGAGGAGCTGAAAGCAATGAATAGGTACTTGGAGCATAGCCGCGATGTGTTGCATGCTGTGCTCGATAGTTTGCAAGATGGAGTGCTTTTGCTTGATAACAATGGCTATGTGCTTGCAGCGAATAAGTCCTTGGCTGCTTTGCTTGACTGCACGTCGCACGATTTGGTCGGGCAACATTGGGCAACATGCTACCCGCGCATTGCGGATGATTTCCCGGGCCATATTGCGCTAGGTCCACATATGCATACATCTGGCTATTGCCATCGCACGCGCTACCGCCGCTCAAATGGGGTTACGCGGGTGTTGGATATTCAGAAGATAGTATTGCATGGCTTTGACCAGTCTATAGACAAACACATTTTGCATGTGGCCGATGTGACAGAGCGCATTCAACTGGAAGTGCGCGGCATTGAAAATGAACGTTTTGCAGCCAATGGAAGGCTTGCGGCCAGTATTGCACACGAAATCAACACTCCTTTGCAGGCTATTCAAACGTCGCTTGGCTTGGCGCAGCGGCATAGCTCACCGCAAGAGCGTGAGAGATTTTTTACCATGGCGACGGAAGAGGTGCAGCGTGTTGCGCAGGTTGTGCGCAATCTACTCGACTTGTATCGCCCTGCTGCATCGGCTGAGGGTCCGGTGAATGTCAATGCACTTATTGAACGGGTGTTGTTGCTTACCAAACGGCGTTTCAAAGAGCAGCATGTGGATGTGACGCATGATTTGCAACCCGATGTGCCAGAAATTTGGGGGCGGGCCGATCAGTTGCAGCAAATTGTGCTTAACCTTGCTATCAATGCGCTTGAGGCTATGCAAGAGGGGGGAAGGTTACATATACGCACGAGTGTATCGCACCATATGCCCGACGCAGTCAATGGGCAGCAGCATATGCATGGGTTGGGGCGTCGTGCTTCGCAGTCGCAAGAGTATGATGTGCGTTTGCCTGCAAAGAACTGGCGTTATTTGCTCATTGAAGTAGCCGATACGGGCGATGGTATTTCGCTTGAATTGCAGAAACATATTTTTGAACCATTTATGACGACCAAAAAACAGGGGACAGGACTTGGGTTGGCCATCAGTACTCAAATAGTAAAAGAACATGGAGGGTATATTACTGTGCAGAGCGAGCTTGGTCAAGGAAGTACTTTTACTGTTGTTCTGCCGATAACAGGCACTAGGCGTATGAGGGTGCCGGCCTGGGTTTTGTTGTCGGGTGAGTGAGACATATGAGGGTGAGGAGGTTGTGGGTATGCAGTCGCACGTTCTTGTTGTTGAAGATGATCCTACTACATGTACCGTGCTTGCGCATTTGCTACAAGAAGCTGGCTATTGTGTCACGCAAGTATCAGATGGGGAAACTGCACTAGATGTGCTCGAAAAAGAAGCTTTTAGCGTTGTGCTTACCGATATTGTGATGGGCGATGTAGGCGGTGTGGAAGTGCTCCATACGGCCCGTAGTCAGCCATATCAGCCAGTGGTTATTTTACTCACGGGCTATGGTACGCTTGAAACATGTATTGATGCGTTGCGAGCTGGGGCTTTTGATTACTTGCTCAAGCCTTGTGCAGATGAAAAAATACTTGAAACGGTTCATAGAGCAGCGAAGCATTATCAGAAAGAACGAAATATCATACAAGCTGTTGATACACTATCAGAAATTGTCAGTGGGCAACCGTTGGATAGTGCTGCACGTGGTGCTCCTACCACTACAGGCTATCAGCTACCCAATGGGAAACACGGACCGGTTGCAAAAGACGATGCACCAAAGACAAACCAAAGTTTTCAGGTAGGAGCATTATTTATTGGGGCAACACGCCACCGGGTGACGTTGAATGATGATCCGTTGGCAGTTACTCCGATAGAGTTTGCTCTATTGCGCTATTTGGCGCAAACGCCGGGTGAGACGCGGAGCTATAGCAGCATTGCCTACCATACGCATCAGCTTTTGCTTGGTAGCAATGAGGCGCAAAACTTGCTACGCCCACATGCCCGCAATCTGCGCCGAAAGTTGGGGCAGGGCTACCTTGTCAATGAGACGGGGTGTGGTTATGTGTTGCATGACCCGAACATGGCAGGGGTGATGGGCTGATGGGTTGGTGGGGTTTGTTTAGACCTGCGCATATATGGTGTTGTGCTGTGCTTTGTAGAGACGTTGCACGCAACGTCTCCATGCACGAGAAACCTCCAGAAATTTCCGCGTTTCTCCCGCAAATCTCCCACTAGACTCTCTTTACCTTTTGCAACCCATGCTTTATCATAGGGCATGAAGGGTGTTTTGTGTAAGCGCTTTTTTGGGAATCCTTCTTGGAGTACCGAATAATGCGATGTTGACTCGGAACAGTGCGTACTTGTGGGTGCTCTATCCTCTTGATATGTGCTAGGACGATAGTCTGTCGTACTGTTAATAGGAAGCAAGAAAGACTATTGGAGATAACGATGAATGAACGAATACTCCTTGTAGAAGATAACGATATGCTTCGCATGCTCCTCAGTTGTATGTTGGAACATACTGGCTATCGGGTGACAACGGCTCCCGATGGTGAAGCTGCAATACAATTGCTGATGCGGCATTCCTTTGATATGGTTCTCACCGATATACACATGGGGTATGTAAGTGGTATCGAGGTGCTGAAGACGGCCAATGCCCAACCCTACCTTCCCGCAACTATTGCTATGACTGGCGATGGGAGCCCAGAAACGATTGTCGCCGTCTTACGGTCCGGAGCTAACGATTGCCTGCTCAAGCCATTTGAAGATACTGAGTTGCTAGAGCGTATCTCTATTGCGCTGGAACGTCGTGTATTGTATGTGCATGGAGCTGAACCTGCATATGCTGTGCTCCAAACACTTAGGCAACCCGTATGTCAGTGAAATAGCACGACCATTTTGGTGTATCAGCCGCAAGCATGTATAGATGATTCTATGTTTTGGTTCAGACCTACAGGAATCGTGTGAACGACCAACATATCAAACAACAGGTACAAAACGCCTTGCAGCGCTTCGTAACAAGCGATAGCATGCTCGCCAACGCCACCGCGCTTTTTAAAGCCCTCGGTTACCGGAGCAATAAAACCCTCGTGCTTAACCCAAACACAGCGTGGGGCTTTCAGGATACATTTGGCTCGACCCGCGACGCACAACGCGCACTCACCAGCGTGCTCTGTGGTTCATACGCCCTACCGCATCTACATCGAGCAGCGTGCCTTGACAGCTTGGGAGCTATAGGCGATGGATGAGGTGGGATAAAACCCCACTTGCAAGTATCATCACATTGTGGTACAATCGTTACATAGTCAAGCGTGCCAAGGTAGCTCAGTTGGTAGAGCACAGCTCTGAAAAAGCTGGGGTCACCGGTTCGATCCCGGTCCTTGGCACCATGCCACATGTACGCCAAGCGCTATAGATGTATTTGAGGGGAGGCAATAATGCTTCCCCTCATTTCGTTCTCGTGCAGCATTTCTGAAGGAGCAGATAGTTCAATAGCAGACGATACAATGGTGGGATAGTTGGTTTGGGCAAAGGTACTCGCCGTAGTTATCCCCTCATCGCGCATCATGGGGCCCATGCAGGGCCAAAATCAATCCCCAGCGCATAGGTCAGCCGCACCGGTTCGCTCCCGTCTGCATTCATTACGTAGATTTCAGCATTGCCGTCGCGGTCCGATAAGAACGCAATACGCTCCCCATCTGGTGACCAGGCTGGCAGAGCATCTCCCGCCGGGTGGTTCGTCAAGTTCACCACACCTGACCCATCCGTGTTCATTACGTAGATTTCGTCGTTGCCGTCGCGGTCTGAGTTAAACGCTATCTTTGTGCCGTCCGGCGACCATACGGCATCCTCGTCGTCGCTTGGGTGGTTGGTGATATTTACCAACGACCAACCAAACGCATCCATTACATAGATTTCATCGTTCCCGTCACGGTTTGAGGTAAAGGCGATATACGCACCATCCGGCGACCATGTTGGCATGTCGTCATCGCCGGGGTAATTCGTCATGTTGTAATGTTCAGAACCATCAACATTCATCACATACACATCGTTGTTGCCATCGCGCTTGGATGTGTATGCTATTTGCAACCCGTCAGGCGACCAAGAGGGGAACATGTCATCCGCCGGGTGGTTCGTCAAGCGCACTACATCTGAACCGTCGGCACGCATAGTATATATCTCAGTGTTGCCATCACGGTTTGAGAAAAAGGCTATACTGCTCCCATCCGGCGACCAAACCGGCTTCCCGTCACTATCTGGGTGCTGCGTGAGATTGACAGCATCACCAGAGCCATCGGCTGGCATGCGGTATATCTCCCAGTTATTGTTACGATTTGACATAAACAGTATATCATCCGGGGGAGTAGGTGCCACTGGCTCTTCCTGAGCGCGTAGGCTTGTGGGCAAAGTAGCAACGGTAATGGCAAACAATACACTTGCTACAAACACCCCAATTATAAGCAACATACGCGGGTGTGCATGGCATCTTTGCAAATAAGAATACATTATCTCTCAGCTCCTTCACATTCCTTACCAACTAACTCTGTTTGGGCATGCGTGGCACCCTTGGTAGCACTGGCCGACCTTCTGGGTCCTTGCTCAATGCCTTGCTCACCACCTTGTCAACTGCTTGCGCGGCGAATCTACAAGCAACAGGTCAACCGGTGCCGAATCATCCGTTTCATCCATCGCTTGTGAACACGCTTGTCGCTTGCTTGGCGGAGACTGCTGCAAAATAGCCTGCACAATACCCTTGACTTCGGCTATTGGGCGCGGACGTAACCGGCCTACCCACGCATTATCTACCTCTACCCACCCGCTACGATATATTTGCACCTGTTTGCGCGGTTTAATCGTAGAGAGACTGCCATCTTTAGCCTCCTTCAGCGGTAAAGGCATACCTTCTGTTGCATCATCATCGGCAAACACAAGCACATGGCCCTCTTTGTCACGTGCAAAGGGGTTGAGCACGTAATAGTTTCCACCAACCACCAACGCAATGCTAGCACGATGCAATGCAAGCGGCGCACGATGGTCCTTATATGTATCTGGCGTGAGGGTTGTTACAATCGTCATTTGGTCTTGGTAGCGCAGCAGGTATTCCGCCTTGTGGTTGGCATGATGCACGTCTACCACATCGCGCAGGTCCGAAGGCAATGCGCTAAGAGCCTTCTGGAGATAGGCTTGAAAACACGCACGACGGTAGGCGACAAAGTCGTGCAACGATATATTTGTCTTTGGCTTGCCGCTATAGGGGCGCTGATTGCCCCAATTGGTAGCAACATGTTCAAGATGATATGCACGATAGAGCGTCTGCACACGCTCAGCAACGGCTTGATCATACTCATCAACCGCCTTGCGCGGCGATTTTGGGCGGCGTCCCTGTTCTTTAGATGCTTTCTCTTCAAGCACATCGTGCAGCGAACGGAAGAATCGCCGCTCTTCCCATTCATTCTCCAATAAATCATCGTAGGCTAAGAGGGTACACATAGCCGTATACACCCAACATGTCGCTGCCTCCACATCTTTTGCGTGCGGTAGCGTCTTTTGAAACCCTTGTATCTCAACACAATAGCGGGCCATATCTTCACGCAAGCAACATTCGGTATAAAACTGCCAATGGCCATGTGGGAAAGCTTGGTCAGTATCTTTGCCTGCTAGGGCCAAAATACGCTGATAACCATGAATGACAAGCGCTGGGGCTGCCAAAATGCTATAGAGTCCTATTTGTTTTGTGCTACGAAAGAGCGCAGTCAAGTCATCGTTGATCTGTTCCTGCCGCACTATACGGTCTTCAATTTGGATAAGCCCTTGGAGCAAAAAAGCTGGCAGATTAGACGCAGGGAATATTTCTGCAATCTCTTGTTTCAGAGCCTTGATTTCGCGGACGCCTAGCGTGGTCAGCCCGACCAAACTCGCATCATCAATCACATCGAGTGTCTGCAATGTCTGCTGTACCTGACGCTTATATGTACTCTGGTCAGGTTTTGGTTCAGGTGTCGTCATAGCCCAAACTACCTACCAATCTCTACCAAGAATAGCTATGCTACCTATTATAGCATACCTTCTGCATTGAGCGGTGCGCCATGTGCTATGCATGATGAGTATGTACTACTTGAAAATACAAGGCACTAATACTACAATTGTCATCGTTGTAGTGCTGGCACCTTGCCACGTTGTAATCAAAAAGGAATGGCTCTGTTCTCTTTTTTCATGAAGACCTCGCGCAAAGACGCAAAGAACGCAAAGCTATAAAAAAGGAACAAGCAATTCTTTGCTGGTACGCTGCAATGCTGCGAGCTGTCTTGAATATTGTGACGGGAATATCAAAATCGTATGCGTATCTTATATCTTGGAAGTCCAGATTTTGCTGTCAAACCACTTGAAGCACTCATTCAAGCGGGGCATACTATCGTCGCCGTCATCACCCAACCAGACCGCCCGGCTGGACGCAAAAAAATACTGACGCCGCCACCCGTCAAGCAAGCTGCTGAACTGAACACCATTCCGGTGTTGCAACCAGCTACTCTGCGCGACCCTGCCGTAGTCGAACACATCGCAGCACTTAGCCCAGATGTTGGCGTTGTTGCTGCCTATGGGGAAATATTGCGCAAAGCAGTGCTTGACATTCCGCCGCTTGGGTATCTCAACATACACCCTTCATTGTTGCCACTCTACCGAGGACCATCGCCTGTAGCAGGTGCCATCTTGGCCGGCGATACCGAAACCGGCGTCACCATCATGAAACTGGACCGATACATGGATAGCGGCCCTATCCTCGCTCAAGTAACCATAACGCTGCCACCAACCGCTCGCACAGGACCGCTTACCCAAGAGCTGTTTCAACTTGGGTCCGAGTTGCTGGTAGATGTTTTACCAGCCTATGCAGCAGGGCATATTGAGCCACGCCCACAAGACCATAGTCAAGCAACATTGACGCAATTACTCAAAAAAACCGATGGTATGATAAAATGGGAACAACCGGCTTTGGTGATAGAACGCCTTACTCATGCATATGACCCATGGCCCGGAGCCTACACAACATGGCAAGGGCAATACATAAAAATACGCACAGCAAAGGTGCATACCAATACCAATACAAACACAGCCTACCAACCCGGCACAATTGTTGGCAAAGATGATGGACCTCTCGTTGCCACAGGCAATGATACGCTAGAGATACAAGAACTACAACCGGCTGGTAAGCGCCCAATGTCTGGTCAAGAATGGCTGCATGGTCAACGCAACGTGGTAGGCCAAGTATTTGGGGTTTAACGAATTTTATAGAAACTGTGATACAATAGGAACGATAGATAATTGTAGTTTGAATGAAAGAGTGCAAAAGTAGTCCTGTCTGCTTTTCAATGGTGTACGCATGCTCAATGTATGTCAGGTCGCGGTTGCGCTATTCTGTATGAGCATTCTCTATGGATACAAGTGACGAAATGTATAAGCTTGGCGTCCGAGACGCTGAGCAAGATGACTTAAATCTATTTTATTATCAACATTATTATCATTACCGCCAAGGCTACGACCAAACTCGTCGTGGTAGTACACGGGCTTCCTTCACCAAAGTATTACCTACCAAATGGAAAACGCCGTCCATGATTGCAGTAGCCGTGGTTGTGCTCATTGGGGTGGGGTCTCTTATTTTCTTTGGTGCGCATTCATTGTTCGGTTCGCAAGATTCTGACCCGACTCAGGTTGCAACCAGCGAGACCACCCAACCCGCAACAGCCGCATCACCCAATGGTGATACTGGACCATCGCCAGCGGCAAACACCAATTCAGATGGTACACTCCAGGTTGGTGCTGTGGCATACGTCGTCAACGTTGGGCAATCACCGCTACGCGCACGACGCAAACCCGGCATAGACCAACCCGTTGAGGCACGATTTCCGGCTGGCACCCAAGTAGAAATACTTGATGGGCCGATTGAGGCCGATGGGTATGTGTGGTGGCGCGTGGAAGGAGAGGAGGGGGTGGGCTGGAGCGCCGAACGTGGTGCCGATGGATTGGTCTTGCTAGAACTGCCAACCGCGAATCCTGCACCAGCAGCAGATGCGACTGCCACCCCAATCGTGGTTGCAGAACAGCCTTCTAACACCCAAGACGCGCCGAATGCAGAAACAAACCTGCACGTAGGAACTATGGCCCAAGTTGTCAACATTGGTCTGGCATCCCTACGCGCACGGAGCGAACCTGGTATCAACCAGACTATAGAACTCCACTTTGTTGAAGGGGAGCAAGTAGAAGTGCTAGAGGGCCCCGTTGAGGCAGATGGGTTTTTATGGTGGCTTGTGCAAGGTGAAGAAGGCGCAGGATGGATTGTCGAGCGTGGACCCGATGACCTCATCCTCCTTGAAGCATTGACAGCGACACCTATGCCTACCGAAGAAGCCCCATCGCAACCCACACCCGCCCCAGAACCGGTTATGGGCATTGGTGCTACTGCTCGTGTCGTCAATATCGGTGATTCTGTGTTGAGTATACGCAGCGGCGCAGGCACTGATTACCGCGTTATAGGCTCCCTTGTAGAAGGCGACGAAGTGGACATTTTGGATGGTCCTATTGATGCTGAGGGATATACCTGGTGGCGTGTCGAAAGTGATGCTGGCACTGGTTGGTGTGCCGGCGAAGTTGGCGACACGGCTATGTTAGAACCACTCACTGCCGCAGTGCCTACAAACACACCAACGGTTGCCCCCACGCCAGAGTCTTCACTCCAAGTGGGCGATATAGTTGTGGTGGTCAATCTTGGTAATACAGAATTGAGTGTTCGTAGCAAACCCGGTGTTGACCAATCATTGACAACCAGTTTGCCAGAAGGGGCCGAAGCAGAACTCTTAGAAGGCCCTGTTGAGGCCGATGGATATATCTGGTGGCGTGTCGAAAGCGATGATGGCACCGGCTGGTGTGCAGAAAGTGGCCCCGATGGTGGAACATGGCTAGAATTGTTGCCGCCCACACCCCAAAAAACCGCTACGCCCGAAGAAACCGCCACATCAGAACGAACAACGACATCAGCCTCCAGTGCAAGGACAACTACATCAGATGCAACCGACACCGAGGATGAAACGCCGGAGCCAACTGAAACAAAACCAGCAACCCCGCAACCAGTGCCAACAACCAGCGCAGTATCAGCGCTGCAAGTAGGCAGTGTCGTAGAGGTCGTCAACGTTGGTGGGTTTGAATTGAGTGCGCGTAGCAAACCCGGCACCGATGAGCCAGTTATGGCCGGGTTTCCAGAAGGCACGCAAGTGACTATCCTCGACGGCCCAGTGGTGATTGGGGACTATGTGTGGTGGCGCGTCGAAGGGCAACAAGGCATCGGGTGGTGTGCCGAGAAAGGCCCCGATGATGCTGTCTGGCTACAGCCACGGGTTGTATTTACGCCTGTAGTTCGCACACCAGAGGGAAGCTCCGAGCGCACAACACCGACAAAGGAACCAACACGCAACACATCCAGTGCGCAAACACCAACAGCTACAGCCAATAGCTCCGGGACGACGCTTGAGACGCTTATGGAAACAGCCACACGAAGTACCCCGGAAGCCGAAGAACCAACACCCACCACAACTGAAGACAATTCGGCATCGCTTGAGGGACTAGAGATAGGCGGCATAGCACGGATTGTCAACGTGCAGGACCCTGGCTTGAGCCTGCGTGACAAACCAGGCGATGACCAAGCAATACAATCTAGCCTTCCTGTGGGAACGGAAGTACAAATTTTAGATGGTCCAGTTGAGTCCGATGGGTATACATGGTGGCGCGTAGATAGCATAGATGGCACTGGTTGGTGTGCCGAAGCCCTACCAAATGGCACTATCTTGCTGCAACCTCCGTTTATTAGCAGCGACGTAGCATCCAATGCTGATGAAGAGGAAGAGGTAGCATTGCCGCTAGAGATTGGCGGCAATGCTAAAGTCGTCAACATCGGACAGGCGCGGTTGAGTGCGCGTAGCAAGCCGGGTTTTGACCAACCGGTGCAGGTACGCTTACCAGAAGATGCCAACGTAGAAGTGACAGATGGCCCTGTTGATGCCGACGGCTATACGTGGTGGCTTGTGGATGCAACAGAAGGCACCGGCTGGGTTCCCGATAGTGGCCCCGATGGGGAAATATGGCTGCAAGGCACACCATAAAGAGCCACTGAAAGCCAAAGCCATTTGAACGTCACGCGAAGCGAAGGATTGCCCAAAAAAGTAGAGACGTTGCACGCAACGTCTCTACGGCACACATCACGCCTTGTGCGTCACATCTTGCGCATCATGCGCTAGGCAATACTCCCCCCGATGTGATTCTGGCAGTAATGCTGCAATACGCACCATCATATCGGTCACAAGCTCATCCATCAGTGCTGGGGGGATTTTGCCATGTGCTGGCGGGTCTATCATATAGGGCTTGCCAATACGCAACACCAAATCTTTACGTACCATTGAACCAACAAACCCATGTTCAGACCCACAAATAGCGGCCGGCACAATCGGCACATTGCTCCGCACGGCCATACGTATTGCACCCCCATTGCCTTTTTGGAGCACACCCGTATGACTGCGATGTCCTTCTGGGAAAATTACCATCACTGCCCCTTCACGCAGGGCTTTCTCGGTGGCTTTCAGGGCCGAAAGGTCACGTTTACCACGTTTGATAGGCACAACATTCATTGTACGAAAAAACCACCCCGATACCGGATGCTCAAAAATCTCAATCTTGCCAAGCCACGAAAGGCGATAGGAGAAGGGCATTAATACCCCTAGCGCGAGAATATCGAGCCACTTGATATGGTTGGTGACAACAACCATGCCCCCCATTTGGCGTGGTGGCAAGTTTTCAAGCCCTTCGACACGCCAACGAAACCAACGCAGGGCCATGGCAGCACGGACAGGGTAAATGATAAGCGCATATAATATGGCACCTGTCATCACATTGACTCCTTCCCAACAGCATCATGCGCGGCTATTATACCATAAGAGTGGCTCTTTTCTAGGTGACATGTTGGCGAACGATCTACATCTTGATCAATTCGTACCTTTTAGCAGTTACTAGCTTGACAAGTATAGAAACTGTGTGCATAATTAATAGTGTGTAAGTTGTGCATTGTCGCACAATAATAGGTTTTTTTCTCTGTGAAAGGAGTAAGAGGTCGTGAGGAAAAGTGTACGGTTTTGGGTGGTTAGTCTTTTTGCTATTATGTCACTTGCATTGGTAGCTTGTGGTGGCAGCAGTAGCAGTGGACCGCCAATGCCAGCAGCACCACAGGCCCCGGCCAGTGGTGCTGTTGATAACGGCGGAGACAGCGGCGGAGACAGCGGTGGCGTTACACTAGAAATAGGCATCAAAGGTGAGGAACTTGCTTTTGATACAGATACTCTTGAAGCAACGGCAGCCGAAGGTGAAGAAATAACGCTCGAATTTGAAAATACTTCCCAAACACAGGAACACAATTGGATTCTGCTTGATCACAACGATATGGACCAAGCTGAAGAGTACAACGATCACGCAACAACCTTTGTTGACAACGCATACTACCCCGAAGACGACGACGACATGAATGAACAGGTTATTGCACACGTTGAAACCCTTCAACCAGGCGAAGCTGATAGCGTTGTGTTTGAATCACCTGGCCCTGGTGAGTACCTATACATCTGCACCGTGCCAGGCCACTTTGCCGCTGGCGACTATGGCACACTAACTATTAACTAGAAAACATACCCTCATATCACGATTGAAGTAGTTCTCTCAAGGCACCTGCTCATAAGAAGTAGGTGCCTTGATGAGTCTGTTGCCCGACTCCGGCTAGAAGCCGGTGCTACATGTGCCCGACTCCGGCTAGAAGCCGGTGCTACCTGCATGTAACCAATTTGTAACCATAAAACAGTATAATATATCGTAACTACTGAGGAACAGAGCAAGACGTGTTTGCTGAACACAGGTCAGAAAACATGGTAAAAGGCTTATCTCAACGGGGACAGGCCCGCAATCCCGTCATATCGCCCCATGCCCCCACGTTAACCTGCATTATTTGCCATGCAGTGGTATACTGATGTATCGCACTTCTTCACTATTCCTGAAAGGGGAAAATAGAATGAGTAACGATGCGGCAAAGAAGCTCGCAGAAAGCTGGGAAAACGATGCCCGATGGAAGGGCATAGAGCGCCCTTATAGCGCAGATCAAGTCGTTCGGCTTCGTGGTTCTATTCATATCGAGTACACCCTCGCCCGTATGGGCGCAGAGCGATTGTGGCACCTCCTGCACACTGAACCCTACATTAACGCACTCGGTGCATTAACCGGCAACCAAGCTATGCAACAAGTTAAGGCCGGATTAAAAGCCATTTACCTGAGCGGGTGGCAGGTTGCTGCCGATGCCAACCTGGCCGGGCAGATGTACCCCGACCAGAGCCTCTACCCTGCCAATAGCGTGCCTGCCGTGGTACGCCGAATCAATCAAACCTTCCAACGCGCAGACGAAATTTCCCATTCGGAAGGAAAAGACGATGTGTATTGGTTTGCGCCCATCGTCGCCGACGCCGAATCTGGCTTTGGTGGCGCATTGAATGTGTTTGAACTCATCAAAGCCTTGATAGAAGCCGGTGCTGCTGGTGTGCATCTCGAAGACCAACTGTCATCTGAAAAGAAATGTGGACACATGGGCGGGAAAGTGTTGCTGCCCACACGCCACGCTATCAGAAACCTTGTCGCTGCCCGGTTTGCGGCTGACTGTATGGGCGTTCCCACTATCGTCATTGCACGCACAGACTCAGATGCGGCAACACTCATCACCAGCGATGTAGACGATAGAGATAAACCATTTATTACCGGCGAACGCACATCAGAAGGCTTCTTCAAGGTGAAAAATGGCATTGATGCAGCTATAGCCAGAGCCATTGCCTATGCACCCTATGCTGACCTTGTCTGGTGTGAAACATCTGAACCCGATATAGAGCAAGCCAAGAAATTCGCCGAGGCTGTTCACGAGAAATTCCCCGGCAAACTCCTAGCCTACAACTGCTCACCATCCTTCAACTGGAAGAAAAAGCTAGACGAGGAGACAATAGCCAAATTCCAGCGCGAAATTGGGGCTATGGGCTACAAGTTCCAATTTGTCACGTTGGCTGGCTTCCATGCACTGAACCATAGCATGTTCACCTTGGCACGCGAATATAAAGATAGGGGCATGTCAGCCTATTCCGAATTGCAACAGGCTGAATTTGCCAGTGAGCAAGATGGCTACACTGCGACCAAGCATCAACGTGAAGTGGGTGCCGGCTACTTTGATGAGGTAGCGGTTGTGGTATCAGGCGGAGAAAGCAGTACGACAGCACTCAAAGGCTCTACCGAAGAGGCACAGTTTTAATATGATATGCCCGTATGGGGTTTGCCACCGGCAAACCCCTACGTCCTCTTCCACTTTTTCCATGGCTTCAAAGCCGAATAGCTGCCGGAATGATGACGAAATCATCAACAAGTTTGGCCGCCGCATTCATCGCATGCACCTTGTCCCCAGTCACTCTGGCCGGTGCATTGGCAAAGTTCAGCAGCACCAGACCTTGCCAGATACATCACCAACCACAAAGGTCAGCGGTTGCTCAGCATGCGCGATAAAATCGTAGAAATCGCCACTTGCCTGCCGTATTTAATGATAGAGTCTATGGTTCAATGTATTGCAAGACAGCTCGCTCCCCTGTAGCGTACCAGCAAAGAATTACATGTTCCTTTTTTTATATCTTGGCGTCTTGGCGTCTTGGCGGTTCTTTTTTTAATTAAAAAAGAACGAACCCTACCCTAGCAATGCCACAGGAATTGCATGATCATTCCAATATGGGTTATAATAATGCGTAAGAGCTTGGTTTAAAACGTAGGGGCGTGCGGCCGCACGCCCCTACCAGCACACAAATGAAGGTTTGTTGATAGAACAAGCTAGGATAAATACCCTATCTGTGTTCATCTGTGTCTATCTGTGGTTCCTTTTAAAACAGTCTCTAAGATCGCGTAGACTATACTGTAGTGATATGGTAAGGACCTAATCCCATGGCGCAAATCCATCCTATTGGCGAACCTGTCAACAAAAGTGAACGCACAGCCCCCCCGCCCTTCAAAGAAGGAAACATCATCACCGGCCCCCAATTCCAAGAACCCATGCGTATTGAGACAATGCAAACTGTCCCCGGTTACTATGTGCTTGGGCTATCGGGTATGCGGTCTGAGCGATTCTGCCGTGTCACGCTGTATGCCTGTGACCTTGCCAAAATCACTGTGCTCGACACCACCGCAACCTATGCCAGCGATGGTCAGATTGTGCGTTTGGGGTTGCAAGCCTATACATTGCGCATTGCCTATGAGTTCGACCCCTTCTTTGGGCTATCCATATCGCGGGTAGACCCGCTGCCGCATCAGCTCACGGCTGTGTATGATTACCTGCTCAAGCTACCACGCATTCGCTTTTTGCTGTCCGACGACGCCGGTGCCGGCAAAACCATTATGGCCGGCCTGCTTATTCGTGAACTCAAGCTACGTGGTCTCCTAGACCGCATTCTCATCGTTTGCCCGTCCAACCTCGCCTTTCAATGGCAACGTGAAATGGGCAACAAGTTTAATGAGAAATTTTTTGTGCTCAAGGGCAAAGATGTCCGTGAGCAGTATGGCATTAACCAATGGATTGAGCACAACCAAGTGATTACATCGCTTGACTTGGCCAAGCGTGAAGAGATTGTCAAAGGGCTAGAACAGGTACATTGGGATTTGGTGATTGTAGACGAAGCCCATCGTATGTCGTGGACAGCCTCTTCGCCCAAAACTGCACGGTATAAATTGGGTGAATTATTGCGCGACACCACTGACCACTACGTGATGCTCACAGCTACCCCCCACAAAGGCGACCCGGTGAACTTTGCACGTTTCTTGCAATTGCTCGACCGCGATGCCTATGCCGATGTGTATTCGGTACAACACGTGATGCAGGAACATAGCGATGAGCAAAAACATATGCCTTGCTACCTACGCCGTACCAAAGAAGCCATGGTCTACTTTCCAGAGCGTCAACCCGATGGCACATGGGCCGCCACCAAGATTTTCACCAAGCGCATCCCCAAAACAGCCGACTTTGAGATAGCAGGCGATGAATATGCGCTCTATAAAGATGTCACCAAGTTTATCAAGTTTCAGAGCATGCAAGCAGCCAAGAGCAACGACCCGCGTGCGCGAGCCGTCGGCTTTCGCATGTCGCTCTACCAACGCCGCCTTGCTTCCTCGGCCCGCGCATTGCGGCAGACATTGCAAAATAGCGCCAACCGTTTGAGTGAGCAACTCAAGCAAGCCCGCACACTAACTTCACAAGCACCGTTTACAACCATACCAGACGAAGAAGAACTAGAAGAAATGGACGAGGAAGAGCGTGAAGAAGTACAGCAGATCATTGAAGCCACAACCTTAGCCAACAACGCACAGAATGTACAACAAGAAATAGACAAGTTGCGCCGCTTTGCTGAGCGAGCGAAAGCTTTGGAGGAAGCGCATACTGAAGCCAAACTATCCAAACTCAAAGATGTGTTGCATCAACAAGGCTTTTTTGACAAACCAGACAAGCGCTTGCTCATCTTTACCGAGTTTAAGGACACGCTCTCCTACCTCGTAGAACGGCTAACAGAATGGGGTTTTACGGTTGGCACCATCCACGGCAGCATGCCCGCCGGCAGTAGTGAAAACCCTGAGCCAAACTCGCGCATCTTTGCTGAACGCCAGTTTTGGAAAGGTGAAACCCAAATATTGGTAGCGACCGAAGCCGCTGGCGAAGGCATCAACCTGCACTGTTGCCATATCATGTTCAACTACGACATCCCTTGGAACCCCAACCGCCTAGAACAACGCATGGGGCGTATCCATCGCTATGGGCAAAAGGAAAACTGCCTCATTTTCAACTTTGTCGCTACCAATACCATAGAAGGCAATGTGCTCAGTTTGCTCTTGAAAAAGCTGCAAACTATCCGCGATGCCCTCGATGACGATGCAGTGTTCAATGTTGTGGGCGATGTGTTGCCCGCATCGCATATTGATCAGGTATTGCGGCAATACTATGCTGGTGAATTGGGCGATAGCGACTTAGAGGACCGGCTTCTGCGCGATGTAGACGAAGAGCATTTTCGTACCATTTGCCAACATGCACTTGAAGGGTTGGCCGTGAAAAAGCTCAATTTAGACATGTTGGTGGAGCGGCGAGCACGTGCTAAAGAACGGCGCGTAGTGCCAGAAACCATCAACCGCTTTATTATCGAGGCTGCCAAACATGCCAACCTCATCATAAAGAGTGTAGGAAACAAGCCACACACCTTTGACCCGGGGCGTATTCCGGCCAAACTGCATGAATATGCACAGCAGCGCGATTGGAACCTGCCACCATTGGCAAAAACCTATCCCCGCTGCACCACCGACCGCAAAACGGCCGAAGACCATAGCTTAGAATGGGTGATACCCAGTCATCCGCTCTTTGAAGCATTGCGCCGCCATATGCTTGCACTTGCCCAAGACCCCTTTGCGCAGGGGGCATGTTACACCTCGCTGCAATATGATTGGCCCGTGCGCATAGATTTCTACCGCGCTCGTATTGTAGATGGCATGGGGCAGACTATCAATGAACGCCTATTTGTCGTGGAGCTGGCCCAAGGGCGCGACCCATGCTTACGTGAGCCTGACGTGCTTGGCAATTGTACCCCCGCCACTCCACCCAACCAACTCCCGCCAATTGCCATGGCAGATGAGGCTACCTCTTGGCTCCATACCAACGCTTTACAACCTTTCCTAGACGAAAAACGTGCTGAGCATGGAGAGGAAATAGACCGTATTGCGCACTATGTTGAAATGTCGCTTCGTAGCCTCATTCAAAAAGCAGATGATGAGATAGCGCGAGCCGAGGAAGAGATAGACCAAGGCATTCAGGGATCTGAAGGCCGCCTATCTCAAGCCGAAAACCGCCACGATGAGCTGCGCCGACGAAAAAGTCAGCGGCTTGAGGAGTTGCAACGCCAACGTTCCCTTACGCTGCAAGGGGTTGAACGGCTTACGAGTGTATTGGTGCTGCCACCACCCGAAGAAATCACCTCACAGGTGCGCCATTTGCGCCCCAATGCCGAAACAGAAGCCATCGCCATGCGTGAAGTGATAGCCCATGAGCAACAACGCGGCTGCCAAGTGGAAGATGTGCATGAGAAGAACCTAGGCTATGACATTACCAGTATCAACCTGAACACCGGCGAAATACGCTTGATAGAAGTGAAGGGACTAGCACATGCGCGTGGCAATATATTGCTCACGCCCAACGAACGCCGTGTAGCCGAAGACCGCCCCGATTGCTACTGGCTCTATATCGTCACCAACTGCTCCAGCAAGCCCAAACTTGAAGAGCCAATATCCAACCCGGCCAGTCGCAATTGGCGCGAGGTAAAAAAGGTGCAACACTATCAAATGGAAGTGAATGCTCTTGTTAGTCCTATGCAAATACGTGAAGAACGCGCTGAGTACAATGTGTAAGAGCATGGTTGGAATGTATCTAGAATCTTGTTATACTGTCTCACCGATAGGACAGGATGCTGAAATATATCAGTCAATTAATGGTGAGATCTGGAAGCGGGTTACGTGTGCAGATGGATTTGACTAACATGCATTCAATGGCACAATGAAGCAAAAAGGGAAATTTAAGCATGCAACTCCTCCCACACAAAGCGCTCGTAGCCCACAGCCACCACGCTAAAGCAACGTAGGCGCAACTCCTCGTGGTGGTGGGTGTCTAGCAATGTTTGGCGGTAGTCCTTCAGCTTGCCCCGCGCTTCGGTCATGCGTTCCTGCACAAGCGGCAATGCCGCTACCTCCGCGTTGCTCATTGCACGCACCTGCTCGCCGCTCAAGCCCACATCTTTCAATGACGCATACTTGAACTCCAGCAGAAAATCCAACAAGGTGAGCTGCCGCATATCTGGGCGCACCAGCATGGTCAAATCGCTATATCCCCGACGCAATGGCATTTCTGAAATCGTTTGGTAATAGAAGGTATTGGCCAACATGGTCATGAACATGGCTTTAAAGGTCAATTCATTCGTCCAACGATAATCGCGGTTGTCGAACAAGGGGAAATACTTTTGTTCAATGAACGCACACACCGCTCCAATATCCCCGGTCGTGTAAAACTGTTCGGCCACTTGTTGTGCTTCCTGCACGTCTGATGCCGGCAACAAAGCCTTACGGATACGGTCTACATACAATTGTTGGATGACCAGATTGGGAATCTTCATAATCATCTTGCGAATCGGGGTATGCTCGCCCGTCAGCGTGAGGATGCCAAAGTAGTAGAGTAAGCGGATGATAGAGTCGCTATCTTGGGTCTCGTTGAGCATATCGCTTACGCCAAAGCGCCGTGATAGCCTATATGTAGTGACTGGCTCTTCGCCGTTCAGTGCCCGCACGAGCACTTCTTGGCCGCCCATTAAACTGGCAATGTACACAAGCTTCTCTTGGTCCATAGCCAAATTGTCATCTAACAATTCTATCGGGTAGGTACAACGCTTCTGCCAGTGCTCCAAAAAGTACAGCGCCAAGGTTGAGTTATACAGCGTAGGAGGGGTATTATAGGTAAAGCTATAGCCGTTATAATATGTGCGCATGGTGTCTACCGCTTGGGTCACTTGCGCTTGGGTGAGGTTGCACGTAGCGCCTATCTGTTGCGCAAGCTGCACAATCTCATCTTCTCGAAAGCCACACAGGTCATGTACCTCCGGTTCTAAGGAAATATCTTTGACCATATTGAAGCTACTGCCTGCATCACTCAAGACAATAGGAGCAGCACCCGTGAGGAACACCCGGTCAAGCCCATGCCCCTCCATGCCCGCCTTGACTGCTTTGAACACTGTTTTCAGTAACCCTTCGCCTTGCAACAACGACTGATAGCGGGTTGCTCCCGCCGAACGGTCTGTCATCAATACCGTATTGGCAAAACTATCATACTCATCTATCAGCAGATAGAGCTTGTAGTGCGTTGTTTGTACTGCTGTCAACACCGATTGAAAAGAACGTAGTGCATCGGATGAAACCGTAATATCATAGTTGAGTATGTCGTGATAATAGGACTGAAACTCTTCAATACATCCATTGATGTGGTTATACAAAGCTTGTTGGAATGCGAACTCATCGCCTATGGTAGTGATGCCTGAAAAATTCCACTTGAGGATGAAGTATTGATTATGTTTTGGGGTGGGGTCTTTGCCAATGGCAAGATGCCCAAACAGGCGCTCGAACTCGTCGGCCCGCTTGACATCGTAGTAGTTTTCAAGCGTGGAGAGCAGCAAACTTTTGCCAAACCGACGCGGGCGCAAAAACAACAACGTCTTGCCGGCATTTTCCAACAAGCGTATCCTATCGGTACGGTCTATGTACAGATAGTCCTCCGTTATCATGTCATAAAAATTGGCTATGCCGTAAGGAAATTTAAGCATGCAACTCCTCCCACACAAAGCGCTCGTAGCCCACAGCCACCACGCTAAAGCAACGTAGGCGCAACTCCTCGTGGTGGTGGGTGTCTAGCAATGTTTGGCGGTAGTCCTTCAGCTTGCCCCGCGCTTCGGTCATGCGCTCCTGCACTAGCGGCAGAGCTGCCAATTCGTCTGTGCTCATTGCACGCACCTGCTCGCCACTCAAGCCCACATCTTTCAATGATGCATACTTGAACTCTAGCAGAAAATCCAACAGGCTGAACCGCCGTTTATTTGGGCACACCAGCATGGTCAAACCGCTGTATCCCCTATGCAATGGCATTTCTGAAATCGTCTGGTAATAGAAGGTATTGGCCAACATGGTCATGAACATGGCTTTGAAGGTCAATTCATTCATCCAATGATAATCGCGGTTGTTGAACAAGGGGAAGTACTTTTGTTCAATGAACGCACACACCGCCCCAATATCCCCGGTAGTGTAAAACTGCTCGGCCACTTTTTTTGCTTCCTGCACGTCTAATACCGGCAACAAAGCCTCACGGATACGGTCTACGTACAATTGTTGGATGACCAGATTGGGAATACGCATGATGAAATCGCCAATCGGGGTACGCTCGCCCGTCAGCGTGAGGATGCCAAAATAGTAGAGTAAGCGGATGATAGAGTCGCTATCTAGGGTCTCTTTGAGCATATCCTTGACGCCAAAGCGCCGTGACAGCCTACACGTAGCGACTGGCTCTTCGCCGCTCAGCGCCCGCACGAGCACTTCTTTGCCACCTAGCATACTAGCAATAGAGACAAACTGCTTCTGTCCCGTAGCCAAGTTTTTGTCGAAGATAGTACGGGGGTACGCACAACGCTCCTGCCAGTGCTCCAAAAAGTACAGCACCAAGGTCGAGTTATACAACGTAGGTGGGGTATCATAGGTGAAGCTATAGCCTTTGTAATATGTGCGCATGGTGTCTACTGCTTGGGTCACTTGCGCTTGGGTGAGGTTGTGTGTAGCGCCTATCTGTTGCGCAAGCTGTACAATCTCATCTTCTCGAAAACCACATAGGTCATGCAACTCTGGACTCAACGAAACATCTTTGACATCACTCAACACAACGGGAGCAATGCCCGTGAGGAAGACCCGGTCTAGCCCATGCCCATTCATGCCCGCCTTCACTGCATTGAACACCGTTTTCAGTATCTCTTCACCTTGCAACAAAAACTGATTGCGGGTTGCTCCCATCAAACGGTCAGTCAATGCCGTATTGGTAAAACTATCATACTCATCTACCAGTAGATAGAGCTTGTAGGGCGTTGTTTGTACTGCCGTAAGCAATGCTTGAAGCGACGAAAGCGCATTATGATGGTTTATCTCAATCCCATCAGGAAGCAATCCATCATACCATAAGATACATTCTCGTATGCTCGCATTGATGTGGTTAAACAAAGCTTGCTGGAATGCGAACTCATCGCCTATGGTGGCGATGACTGAAAAATTCCACTTGAGGATGATGTATTGATTATGTTTTGGTGTGGGGTCTTTGCCAATGGCAAGATGCCCAAACAGGCGCTCGAACTCGTCGGCCCGCTTGACATCGTAGTAGTTTTCAAGCGTGGAGAGCAGCAAACTTTTGCCAAACCGACGCGGGCGCAAAAACAACAACGTCTTGCCGGCATTTTCCAACAAGCGTATCCTATCGGTACGGTCTATGTACAGATAGTCCTCCGTTATCATGTCATAAAAATTGGCTATGCCATAGGGAAATTTCATCATAAAGCTCCTTCAGGTTCCAGGTTCCAGGTTCCAGGTTCCAGGTTCCAGGTTCCAGGTTCCAGGTT
>CAZVEN010000025.1:0-85749 GCA_964626155.1 uncultured Chloroflexaceae bacterium
GGCGCATTCGAGCGCCTGCTCCAGGTCGGCGAGCGCCCCCGTCCGCGCATAGCGGTCGCTCAAGAACGTGCCCAGATTGTTGAGGAGTGACGCTCTAGCGGGGGAGTCGGGCGGGGTGAGGGTCACGGCTTGCTGGGCGCATTCGAGCGCCTGCTCCAGGTCGGCGAGCGCCCCCGTCCGCGCATAGCGCTCGCTATAGCGGCCGCCCAGATTGTTGAGGAGTGCCGCTCTATCGGGGGAGTCGGGCGGGGTGAGGGTCACGGCTTGCTGCACCATGCTCAATGCCCGGTCGAGGTCAGCAATGTTCCCACGTGCATTGTAGCGATAGCTAAACGTGGTGCTGGCATCGTTCAACACGGCCAGTTGAAACCGCTCCGGGCTACTGGCAAAGGTAGCGTGGTTGAGGATAGCTTCCCACGCTTGTATGGCGCTGTCCAATCCTGCTACATCGCCTGCGCTGAGGTAGCGTTGTTGAGCTTGCTGTGCCTGTTGCAACAGGGAACGAAACTGGTCCGGGATGGGTATGGCGGAGCCGCCGCCCGATGTGGTTTGCCCACGCCCGTCAAACGCCGCGTCAATGCCCTCAGCGCGGGCGCGGCGGAGGAGGTCGCGGTGTGTGGTGAGTGTGCGGATGGCGTTTTCATTGCCAGCGTATTGCTCAAGCAAATCGTCAAAGACGTGGTCTGCTGCGTCGGTCAGGAGCACAGCTTGGTGCTGTTCAACAATGTGCTTCTTTTCTTCCAACGTGGCGGTGTTGACGAATGAGAGCACAGCTTGGTTCGTTTGCTCATCGTAGGGGCGTGGTGTCATCTGCTGCTGTATCTGCTCTAGCACAGGCAGTAGCTCTGGGTGCTCCTCTAGCAGTTGGGTCATTTCGTCTTCAGTTTGCACCTGTTGCAGGCGGGCGAGCACGTCGGGCGGGATAGATTCGAGGGCGGATGATAAAGATGGCTCTGGTTGCACACGCCCGGCAAACGCCGCGTCAATGCCCTCGGCGCGGGCGCGGCGGAGGATGGCGCGGTGGGTGGTGAAGCTCTGTATCACATCGTCATAACCGGAGAGTTGTTGTGCTTGTTGTATCAAATACTCTACTGCCGCTTCCGCAGCATCGCTCAGAAGCACGTTTTGGTGCTCTGTCAGGTAGGCTTTGCTGGCGTCCAAAGTGTCAGTGGTTGTCCATGCTTGGATGGTCTGCATTAGGATTTCGGGCGATACAGTCTCACTCTCTTGCTTACCACGGAATAGGTTACGTGCTGCTTTGGCAATTCCTTTAAAACTAAATGGCATACGTTATGTTCCTTTCGGTTTTGTTTCTACCACAGGGTACACAGAGGTACACAGGGTAGGTGTTGTGCCTTTTGGCATTGTAGCGTGTGTGTGTGCAAGTGTCAATGTTTGGAGCGCTGATGCGCTGGGAGACGTTGCGTGCAACGTCTCTACGTTTCCCCTGCCCCCTGGCCCCTGACCCCTGACCCCTACGTGTGCCGACCACGAATGGAGGCCTGACGCATACACGAATGCTCTCGCGCACGCCTACGTTGGGCCGCGTATTGGTCATTAACAAGGGAGCATGCTCCCTTGCTTGCTAGGGATTGCCAGCGACGAGCACGGTGGTGGGGGAACCCCTATTCGTTTATTCGTGGTCCCCATTCGTGGTCGGCAGTCCATAGCATTCCCTAATGGTCGTGGCTCGGAAAGACGCTAGACTTCCGAAGTCTTGGAGACTTCTGAAGTCTGACAACCCTAGCGCCCTTGCGTCTCTGCGCCTTTGCGTTAAGATGCAACATGGGGGTGCTGGGAGACGTTGCGTGCAACGTCTCTACATTTTCCTCATTCCTGAACCTGATACCTGACACCTGACACCTGACACCTGATACCTGATACCTCGCACCTCGCACCTCGCGCCTCGCGTGTGCCGATTATCTACTATGTAGCATTTGGTCGCCAAATGGTGTCTACAAACACGCTTGTTCCCGATGGAATAGTTGATAGATACTTCACAACTCCAGATTCTCCTCGGCAAGCAACGGGTCCATTGCTATTTCGATTGCCTGCTCAAGAGGCAACGCAACACGTCCCGCATTGTCGTCAATCCACTGCAAGCGGGAAGCTTTTTCTTCGGGTGTCAAGTTGCGCTTGGACCACCCGGCGCGTTCTTGCGGCGTGAGAGCTAACCATTCAAAGTCGGTACTATCTTGGTCGTTTTCCCACATAGACAGGGTAGCATTATCTCTATCTGTTGTTGTTTCTTCCTTATCAGAAGAGTCTATCTCCACAAGAGACGGTCCATGACCATAGAGCACAATGATTTCAACCTCCCCGGTTGGCAGGCTGGTATGCGGTTCAAGCCATTTTACGGTTGCATCAGAACCAATATGTGCTTTGAGTTTGACAGCTTGCATGTGATATTCCTCCTTTCATACTTTTTTTTCTGTTCACCACAGGGTACACAGAGATACACAGGGTAGGGCGTGGGGAAACGTTGCGTACACGTCTCTACGTTTTCCTCATTCCTGACACCTGACACCTGACACCTGATACCTCACACCTGCTACTCGACGGCGAAATCGGTATATGGGCGCTTGTATGGCGGATGGAATGCCAGCACAATATCTTCCTTTGGCACGCCCATTTCCACCAACAAGTTGGCAACGCCGACTTCGGTGCCATCGTGCTGTATCCATATTTTATCGTTCTTAATGTCCATATGTATCAGGCATCCATACTTGCGGCGATGTTCGTGCCAACCGGCATGCACCAATTGGTAGTGGTCACGTTCGGTATCAAAGATGGTTTCAACATCTACCTCGCCGAGTGATGGTTTGATAGCAGCACGGCGGCGGATGATTTCTTGAATGCATTGGCGATATTTCTCTATGTCAGCCATGCGACGATAACCTCCTTTTGTATGTCATAGATAAGCAGATAAACTTCATTATAGCGAATAGCATGTTGGATAAACCGCAACTCGAAAAAGGTCTCATACACTTCTTGCGAAATGGCCAAGTAGAGTTTTCGTTCAGGGTTACGGCACTATGAAAGGTGTCTCTTGTTGCCATAAGCAAACCCCCTACATCTCATTGGCGAAGTGGCACGCCGACCAATGGCGGGATTCCTTCTCCTCGAACGCTGGGTCGGACTCGGCGCATATATCGCGCCCTTTGCGTAGCCAACAGCGCGGGTGAAAACGGCACCCCGATGGCGGATTCACCGGGCTAGGCACATCGCCCTCTAGGATAATGCGGTCTGGCTTGCGCGTTGGGTCTGGCACGGGGATAGCGGAGATGAGCGCCTTGGTGTAGGGATGCAACGGTTTTTTGAAGAGCACATCGCGGTCTGCCAACTCCACAATCTTGCCCAGATACATCACCGCAATGCGGTTGCTGATATGCTCCACTACCGCCAAGTTGTGCGCAATGAAGAGGTACGCCAACCCATGCTCTTGTTGCAACTCGCGCAGTAGGTTGAGCACCTGCGATTGCACACTCACATCCAGCGCCGACACCGGCTCATCGCACACAATGAGCTTTGGCTCCATGATCAGGGCACGCGCTATACCAACCCGCTGTCGCTGACCACCGGAAAACTCATGCGGGAAGCGCTGCATATGGCCCTCCGACAACCCCACCCGTTGCAGCACTTCGCGCACACGCTCCTTGCGTTCAGCGGGTGTGCCAATGCGATGAATGACAAGCCCTTCGGCTACACTTTTGCCTACTGTCAAGCGCGGGTCAAGCGACGAATACGGGTCTTGAAAGATAATTTGCATATTGCGACGCAGCGCCTTCATTTCGCGTCCCGATGTCTTGAACACATTTTGCCCCTCAAACAAGACCGTTCCGCCAGTGGGTTGCTCCAGGCGCAAAATAGTGCGTGCCACGGTTGTCTTGCCACAACCGCTTTCGCCCACCAAGCCAAGCGTTTCGCCACGCTCCATGTAAAAACTCACCCCGTCTACCGAGCGATTGCGCGGGGCGGGCTGCCATGGAAATCGTGTGCCATCTTTGATGCGAAAATGCTTTATGAGGTTGTCCACTTCAAGCAGAATATTGCTCATAGCTTTTGCTCATTATAGAGCCAGCAACGCACTTGCCGCTGGCCTTGCAACGAGAGAAGCGCCGGCGACGTGTCGCATGCAGCAAAGCGCTGTGCGCAACGTTCGGCAAAATGACAACCCGGTGGAGGGTCTATCAAGTTGGGCACAACACCGGGTATGACAGCCAGCTCATCTTGCACTTGCCCCAACACCGGCATAGAAGCGAGCAACCCTTGCGTATAGGGGTGTTTGGGCGCAGCAAAGAGGCTATGCACATCGGCATATTCCACAACTTCGCCCGCATACATCACGGCTACATTATCGGCCATTTCGGCTACCACGCCCATATCATGCGTAATGAGCATCAGAGCCGTGTTTGCATCTTCACTGAGGGAACGCATCAGGTCTAGTATCTGTGCCTGTATCGTCACATCGAGGGCTGTTGTGGGTTCATCGGCAATGAGAAGTTCTGGTTCGCAAGCCAGAGCCATGGCTATCATCACACGTTGGCATTGCCCACCGGAAAGCTCATGCGGGTAGCGGTCTACACGCTTGGCTGGGTCGGGCAAGCCTACCTTTTCAAATAGCTCAATGCAGCGTTCGCGGGCTTGCTTTTTGTGCATGCCTTTGTGAATATAGAGCACCTCCATGAGTTGGTTGCCCACCTTGAAGACGGGGTTGAGGCAAGTAGTCGGTTGCTGAAAAATCATCGAAATGCGATTGCCACGCATATGGCGCATATCTTCTTTGCTGAGGCTAAACAGATCGGTGCCGTCAAAAGTGATGCTACCCGCGACAATCTTGCCAGGGGGTGCAATGAGGCGCAAGATAGAAAGCGCGGTGACGCTTTTGCCGGAGCCGCTTTCGCCTACCACGCCAAGCGTTTCGCCGCGCCGGATGGTGAGCTCCACATCGTCTACGGCATGCACGGTGCCTTCATCCGTGAAGAAGTGCGTTTTCAAGCCTTGCACTTGCAACAATATATCTTGTTTTGATACGCTTGTTTTGGTCATAGCAAAATTTGTGATACAGGCAAGATGCCTGTGCTACGATAGCTACTCCTACATCTTCATGCGTGGGTCGAGTGCGTCGCGCAACCCGTCGCCAATATAGTTGAACGCCAACGATGCCAACAGAATGGGCAAGCCCGGCACCAACGGCATCCACGGGTGCTCAAACATATAGCTATTGGCAAAGGCGAGCATGTTGCCCCATGTTGGCGTCGGGTCTTGCACGCCATAGCCCAAAAAGCTGAGGGCCGACTCAAGCACCAGCATATTGTTGAGTTGCAAGGTAAAATCTACGATGAGTGGCGGGAATGCATTGGGAAACACATGCAACAACAAAATGCGTACATTGGAAGCGCCAAGGGACCGTGACGACTCAATGTAGGGCTGCTCGCGCACTGACAACACCATGCCGCGCATCAATCGTGCCGTCGGCGTCCAGTTCAAAAAAGCCAGCACAAGCACAACAAGCGTCACCTTGGTTGCCTCACGCTCTGGTATAGCGGTGATAGCGGCAATGGTTTGCACGAACATCTCCGGGATAGGGATGACGGTTTCCCCTTTGAGCAAAATGCCCATGAGAATGAGCAGGATGACCAGATAGGGAAAGGTAGAAATAAATTCTAAGAAGCGCGTAATAGCCATATCTACCCACCCGCCAAAATAGCCCGCCAGCAGACCAAGGGTTAGCCCTATCAACGTAGCGAGTATGGAGACGGAGAGCGCTATGGTCAACGATACTCGTGCGGCAAAGAGCAACCGGGTAAAATAATCGCGCCCAAGGTGATCGGTGCCAAGGTAGTGCATTTCGCCCGTTTCTGGGTCGGCCGTCATGGGGGTGAGAAAGGTTTGGTCAAGCCGAATTTCATCGCGTGGGAAGGGCGTGATGACAGGCGCGAGTATAGAGGCAAGAAAGATGAAGACAAGTACGACCAAGCTGATCATCGCCATACGGTGGCGCGTCAGGCGTTTGAGCACGATTTGCCACTGGCTCTGTGGTGGTTTGGTAGATTGCCCTACCTCAGCTATGTTTGATGACGCTACGGCCATAGGTTCACATTCCTCACGTCAGTCGAATGCGCGGATCGGCAACCGTATACAAAACATCTGATATGAGATACCCAATCAACTGTAAGATAATAGTTACGTAAAGTAGTGCAAGGGCAACGGTATAATCTGAACGGTTCAAAGCATCCACCAACAAGCGCCCTAGCCCGGGCCAGTTGAAGACAGCCTCGGTGATAGCTGCGCCGGCAACGAGGGTCGGCAGGATACCGGCCAGTAGGGTGATGAAGGGTATCATGGCGTTGCGGAAGGCATGGTTGAGCACGACGAGTTTTTCACGCACGCCTTTGGCGCGGCTAGTGCGCACGTAGTCTTGGCGCATCACTTCGAGCATGCTGGCGCGGATGAAGCGGCTCCATTGGGCTATATTGATGAATGTGAGCACAGCACATGGCATAATGAAATGGAGCACATAATCAAGCGGCGACTCGGCTACCACCTTGCCAATGAGAGGAATAACATAATCGCGGTTTGCCGTGGCATTACCGGGTGGCAGGTAGGGCAGGCCATTGTTTTTGGCAAGGATAGCAAAGACGAGGATAAGGATGATGGCAAAGAAGAAACTTGGCAGGGAAGAGCCAACAAAAGCAGTCGCCGTCATCACATAGTCAAAGGGCGAATATTGCTTGACAGCCGAGTAGATGCCGATAGGTATGGCAATGATGAGCGTGATAAATGTTGAAATGCCAATGAGCGCCAGTGTGTAGGGCAGGCGTGTGTTGATGAGCTTGCCCACGGGCTGGTCGCGCAAAATGACTTGCGACACGCCAAAATCACCAAACAGAATGCCACGACTCTGGCGGCGGTCTTTTAGCTCGGCCATAGTCAGGTAGTTGGTGCATTCTTCAACCACTTCTGATGAGCCATCGGGGTAGCGTAGGCGCACTAGACCGGTTTCTTGGCATCCTACGACGACATCGGCAAACAATGCTTGCCCGCCAATCGTCACTGGTCCGTTTGGGAAGCCAATAAACCAGCGCGTAAAGCGCACAGGCAAGCTCATGTCAAGCTCAAACCGGGCCCGCATGCGGGCTATGTCATCCTTGGTCATTTTCTTGCAAATGGGGTTTTCGGGGCATCGTATTGGCCCCCCCGGTGCTAGGTAGAGCAATCCATAGGAAACGATAGACGAGAGCGTGATGACGACCAGCATTTGTAAGAAACGCCGAATAAGAAAAGCAACCATAGGCTTGTTAGGCTTTTACCATTTTACAAAGAGATTCATATCTATATGCTCCCAACCTGAGCCAATAAGTTCAAACACTTGGAGCTTGCCCGCCTTGCCCGCCTTGATGACAGTCTCTAGTTCTGCACCTGCGCCAAGGGTTTCAGTGCCAACAACATCTATATCGCCGGCCAGCAACTGGGCAACCGTGGTGCTTGTGCTATCAAGGAATTGCACAATAACCTTTTGTATCTTTGGCGCACCTTGGTAGTAGTATGGGTTGGCTTCAAAGACCATACGCTGCCCCTTTTGCCATTCTACCAATTTGTAGGGGCCGTAGCTCAATGGGTCTTCACTGATTTCGGGTAGCGATACCCATTCAGATGCCGGCACGTCGGCCAGCTTGCGCCCATCGGAGAGTATTTGATGCGATGGGTATGCTCCTACAGCATAGCTTAGGCCAGTATAGTTTCCGGGTACGTAGGTGAAGTAGTCGGGCCACAACGCTCCCGGCAAAAAGGTCATCGTAAAGGTTGTATCATCTGCAAAAACCACATCTTGTTGCGAGTTGCAGATGGTCATGATTTTGGCTCCCGATTCTGGGTTGCACGTAATGGCATGGGCAAGTTCAATATCCTCTTTTGTCACTGGCTGGCCATCTTCCCATGTCAATCCATCAACAAGGTGAAATGTAACCGTGAGTTGGTTCATCTCAACCGTGCCACCATTGTATACTATTGTATCACCATGTGCATGCAAAATCTCAACATTGGGAGCAAGTTGCACCGCTTCGCCGGATGTATTCCACACCATGTCGCCTTCGGTAACTTCTACGACATTTAGCGTTGCATCACCATTTTCGAGCGTAGGGAGTTGTTTGAGCGCGGCCGGTTGATAGGCATAGTCTTTGGCAGTGATGGCTCTGGATGTGAGCAAGTCGAGGATGATTTCGGCGACATAGGTATCTTCAACGGGCGCAAACAAAGTGGTTGGCTCCTGTGTCAAGCCTAAGATAACGGTATCTCTGCCGTCCTTCAATTCCCACTCGTGAATGTTGACCACATAGGACGAGTCGCTGACATCAGGCGCAAAGTTGGAGAGGTTGTTGCTGGCAGCCACTGCCTCAAAGCGGCTAAACAATGGCAAGCTTACCATGTCCTTGCTAAATTCTTGCTGCACTATGGCATATTGGCGCACACGCTCTGCTTGGTCAAACGTAGTGTAGGTGGCCATTATAGACTCCTCGGCGCGTTCATTGCACCACCCCATATAGTTGCGCCCTTGCCAATTGTTCGATGGCCGGGGTATGTGGTTGCAAGAATATTTCGACAGGATGTCGAGGTCTACGCCAACAACCCACGCATAGGCTCCAAGTTCAAAATCGCGTCGTTGTAGCCCACTGTTGCTGCCAAACCACCATGCGCCCGGGGCATGGGTGCGGACAATCTGTATGCCACAGTTTGTAAGCAGTTGTTGTTGCAACACAGTTGCATAGTTGATGCGAAACATGGCATCGCTCGTAGTAAACTTGAGCGCAAGCGGCTCATTGTGGGCATTGACACGCACTGGTTGGCCAGATTTGTGCGTCCAATCGGCTTGTTCAAGTAGTTGCCTGCCTTTTGCCGGGTCAAAGGCATACTTGGTGATACCATCGGTTGCATACGCCCAATGGTTGGGTGGTACAAAGGTATCCATGTGCAAAGCCGCCTGCTGTTCTTCACTGAGAAAGGGGTAGACACCTTTGATGAGCGCCCTCCGGTCGGTGCAGTAGGCAAGCGCCTGCCGTATCCGTATGTCACCCAATATTGGGTGCGGGGTTGTGAAGAGCGTTTGGATTGGGACTAGCTCTAGCTCCGGCTCTTCAATACCGTGCTCTTGTTCTGGCTCCATCTCTCCCATAGGCTCTTGTTGTTGTGGCATGGGGCGTGAGGGTTCAGTACACGCAACAACAAGCAAGACCAGTGCAAGCAATGGCACCGACCGAACACGCGCATATTTGAATAGGGACACGTTCATATCCATTCCCCCTGTTGCATGCTATAGCAATGTCCGTACCTATTATACCACAATATAGTATAATGAAGCATAGAGGGCAATTGAGGCAGGGCATATCATGGTAGGGAGATGGTATGGCAACAAGCTATCAAACGCAAGGCACACATTGGAGCAGATACAGGATTTGTTTGGTGACAATGAGTATAAGGAGCATACAAAATGAGACGCATACAACAAATTTCGGTGCGCAAACTGTTTGGCGTATTCGACCACACCATTGCGCTCAAGATGGTGGAGCACATCACTATCATTCATGGGCCCAACGGCTTTGGCAAAACCATTTTACTCAAAATGATAGATGCACTGTTCAATGGCTACTACTACACATTTCGGACTATTCCCTTTGAGCAATTTCGTGTAGATTTTGATGACGGGAGCTACATTCGTGTGGAACAACATACTACATCTGGTGACGATGAGGAATTATTTGAAGAGAAGACTCCTGAACTAAACATCTATTTTTCGGAAGAGGGTGTAGATGAGACTCCATTTTCACCTAGAGGTATGCGTTCATCCAAACTAGCTAGAAATATAGAACGTCATGTACCTGGACTTTTTCGCATAGATAGTGGGAGATGGATATATCAAAATACAAATGAGGTACTCTCATTAGAAGGTATTATAAAGCGTTTTGGAGAGATGCTTCCAAGATATATCAAACCAGAGGACGAACCAGTATCGTTGAAGAAAATGAGGCAAACTATCCATGTGCGCTTCATAGAAACACAGCGGTTGTTTATAAGGACTGATGAAATAGAAACACAGCGCCCGTTTATAAGAAGCGATGAGTATGAACAACCGTTCTCGACATGGTTTTCAGTGGATAGCTATGCGAACGAACTAGCTAGCAATATTCAGGCAACTCTTGCAGAGTATGCCAACGTATCGCAGTCATTGGATAGAACGTTTCCAGCACGTTTGATCAGCAACCCACCACTACCTTTACCAGATAATGAACTACTCGAAAAGTTGAAGGACCTTGAAGACAAACGTCTCACATTAATTGATTCGGGATTGCTAGATCAAGAACAAGAGGTAGATCTGCGGCCAGAACAAATAGCAGAAGCCGACCATGCAAAGAGTGTTCTGTCAGTCTATGTGAGCGATGTAGAACAAAAGCTTGGTGTTTTTGATGAGCTATCTCGCAAGATAGACCTCTTTAAGGAATTGATTGATAAAAAGTTCAAATGTAAGGATATTACTATTAGCAACCGTAAGGGATTTACCTTTATAGATGCAAATAAGAATTTTCTTTCGCCCACAAAGCTCTCATCGGGCGAGCAACATGAGCTCGTGTTGCTCTATGAGCTCATATTCAAGATGAAGCCAAACACACTTGTCTTGATTGATGAGCCTGAAATCTCATTGCATGTGGAATGGAAGATGGATTTTCTCAGGGATTTGGAGAAGATAATTGCTGTAGCCGGTTTTGATGTGCTTATCGCTACGCATGCACCAGACCTCATTAACAACAGACGGGACCTGATGGTGGCGTTGAAAGGCCCCGATATATGAATACCTCACCAAACCTTGCTGTCAATGCAATTATGATGCTGCGTTCCAACAGTCCTCATCTGTCTTTCCTCATTGTAGAGGGTACAACAGATGAAAAGGCATATGAGAACTTCATAGATACCGAGAAGTGCCGCATCGTTGCAGCGCATAGCAAAGACAATGCCAAGGACGCTATAGGCATGCTTGAAGCAGAACACATTGTGGGCGTACTGGCGATTGTAGATGCCGACTTTGATGTTCTGAATGGCGATACACCTGCAAGTGCAAATATCCTTTTGACTGATACGCATGACCTTGAGACCATGCTCTTGCAATCACCGGCACTTGAGAAACTCCTCAATGAGTTTGGATCAAGAGACAAGATAGCATGGCAAGACAAAGAAATCCGCGAGGTGCTTCTTGAGGCTGGCACACCCATTGGCTATGTACGATGGATTTCTCTGCAAGACAGGCTGAAAAGGAATAGAACTATTAACCTATGGATATACTAGCATCACTTAACCCACAACAACGCGAAGCCGTCACAACACCACCCGGACCAGTGCTTGTGCAAGCCGGGGCAGGGACAGGCAAAACCCGCGTACTGACATTGCGCATCGCCTACCTGATTGAACACTACAACGTGGCACCAGCCAACATCCTCGCATTAACCTTCACCAACAAAGCGGCTAAGGAGCTACGCGAACGCCTGCACGCCTTGCTTGGTCGCCGCACACGCGGGCTAACATGCGGCACCTTTCACGCCACCTGTGCAAAAATGTTGCGAGCAGACATTGCAGAACGGCTTGGCAGGTACACCGCTGACTTCACCATTTATGCCCAAGATGAACAACTCCAGGTTGCTGCCCAAGCACTCAACGATGCCAAAGAACGCCCGCCAATAATGCTAGAGCCAGAGCACCTCGTATGGCGTATTTCCCGCTTGAAGAGTCGCCTACAAGATACCCCTACCGTGCGCGAAATTGCCCGTATAGCTGCCCGCTCTCCCGAAGATGGGTTCATTGCCGGGTGCTATCGTCGCTACCAACGCACGCTTGAACGCAACAATGCGGTTGATTTCGATGACCTCATTCGCCTCACCCACAAGCTCCTCAGCGAACACCCCGACGTACTAGAGGCATACCAAGAACGGTGGCAGCATATTCTCGTTGACGAATACCAAGATACCGACCCCTCGCAAAGCGCCTTGCTCAAACTCCTCTCGCGCCCATCAGCGACCCATACGTGCTCCCTCTTTGTCGTTGGCGACGGCATGCAATCTATCTATGGCTTTCGCAACGCCGACTATCGCATTATTGCCAGTTTTACCGAAGACTACCCCGATGCACACGTCTGCAACTTGACCACGAATTATCGTAGCCGCCAAACTATCCTCGATGTAGCCTATGCCGTCAGTCGCAACAGCAAACGCATCCGCCCACTTCCACTTCAAGCCACCACATCGGCACACCGTGATGAGCGTTGCTTGCATATTATAGACGCAAAAGATAGTCGGGATGAAGCTGAGCACATAGCCCGTTGCATTGGCGATTTGGAGCGTGAAAGGGTAGCAATGGGAAAGATAGCCATTCTCTACCGCACGCAACATATGAGTCGCCTACTTGAAACAGCATTGCGTCAAGCACGCATACCCTACCGTGTGCGCGGTAGCACGGGCTTCTACGACCGCGCCGTCATCCGCGATGCGCTCGCCTACCTGCGCGTGATTGCCAACCCCGGCGACAACCTGAGCCTCACGCGCATAGCTTCGCGCCCACCACGTGGCATCGGCGAGCAATCAATGGCTACCCTAGCCGCCTACGCAGCCGAGAAAAGCATACCGCTTGTGCATGCCTTGGGAGATGCGCATGCGCTTTCGCAGGTGAGTGCTAAGGCTACCAAGGGCGCACGGGCATTGGCAGGGTTGTATAGACGCTGGCAACAGTTTGCAGCGGCTGGCTACCCCCCAGACCACCTCTTGACCGATGTACTTGAACACAGCGGCTACCTTGCATGGCTAACCGAACAGCTTGAAACGGATGCGTTTCGTGAAAGCCAAGAGCACATCCAAGAGCTGATGACAGCCGCCCAAGAACATACAACCCTGAGTAGTTTCCTGCAAGAAGTTGCATTGCTTACGAATGCCGATAAAGATAATGAAACGTCCGAACAGGTTGAGTTGCTGACTATCCACGCCGCCAAGGGGCTAGAATGGCCCGTTGTCTTTGTTGCCGGCTTAGAAGAGGGAACCCTGCCGCATGAACGCAGCATCGGCACGGCAGAGGGCATAGAAGAAGAGCGCCGCTTGTGCTACGTGGCCATCACCCGCGCTGGCGAGCGGCTCTACCTTTCGTGGGCGACGGGGCGCAAGCGTGGACAACAGATGAAACCTTCGCGCTTCCTCAAGGAGATAGAAGCATATGGGCGCGAACGGAGTAGAACATAATATGATCCATACACACCCACGCGCCCACATCCTTGGTGCGCTTTCGATCACAATCTTGTTTTGGTCCTCAGCATTTGCAGGCATTCGCGCTGCGCTACAAGCCTACACCCCCGGCCACCTCGTGCTCCTACGCTTCCTCACCGCCTCCGCAGTGTTGGCTATCTACGCACTGGCAACCCGCATGCGTTTGCCCGATAGGGGCGATTGGGCGCACATTATTCTGGTGGGGTTCCTAGGCTTCACAGGCTACCACCTCGCACTCACCTTCGGCGAAACCAGCGTCACAGCCGGAGCAGCCAGTCTTCTCGTCAGCGCCGTGCCCATCTTCGTAGCCATACTAGCGGCAAGCTTCCTCGGCGAACGTCTCAGCACATGGGGTTGGGTTGGCACACTCATAAGCTTCGCAGGCGTCGCGTTCATTACCATAGGCGAAGGCGAAGGGATACATGTTGACCCTGGTGCATTGCTCATCGTGCTTGCGGCCCTTTGCACCAGTCTCTACGTCGTGCTGCAAAAGCCCCTGTTGCGCAAATATCGTCCCCTACAGCTCGTCACCTACGCACTCTGGGCTGGCACATGCTTCATGCTCATATTCATGCCCGGCCTACCCCAAGCAGTATCGGCTGCTCCTCCTGCGGCAACTTTGGCTGTTGTTTACTTGGGCATATTCCCCGCCGCACTAGCCTATGTCGCTTGGTCATATGCCCTATCACAAGCCCCCGCGTCCATCGTCACAAGCTTCATCTATGTATCGCCCGTGTTGGCCATATTCATCGCATGGGTATGGCTACAAGAAGTGCCCTCTGGTTTATCCGTGCTCGGCGGCATCATCACCCTAGCAGGAGTCGTGTTGGTGAATACACGCGGCATGACTCCCCAGTCACAAAAGATATTGAACCGCCAAGACGCCAAGAGCGCCAAGGTGTAAAGAAATCTGTATGTACAAAATTGAATCGCCAAGACGCCAAGAGCGCCAAGGTGTAAAGGAATCAGCATGACAAACTCACGCCCACGTGCCGATGCGCTTGCTGCGCTTTCACTCACCATTTTCTTTTGGTCTTCAGCATTTGCAGGCATTCGCGCCGGGTTGCAAGACTATACCGCCGGACACCTTGTGGTGTTGCGCTTACTCATTGCCTCGGCAGTGTTGTCCATCTACGCACTCGCAACCCGCATGCGTCTACCCGATAGAAGCGACTGGCCCTACATCATTCTCGTTGGGTTCATTGGCTTCACAGGCTATAATGTAACACTCAGTTTCGGTCAAGTGAGCGTCACAGCAGGAGCAGCTAGTTTGCTAGGCAGTGCTGTGCCCATCTTCGTAGCCATCTTTTCGGCCATCTTTCTCGGCGAACGTCTCAGTGCATGGGGCTGGACTGGCACCTTCATTAGCTTTGCAGGCGTTGCCCTCATCGTTGTGGGTGCAGGACAAGGATTCCGTCTTGACTTTGGCGCATTGCTCGCCTTGCTTGCCGCCCTTTGCAACAGCCTCTATATCATGCTGCAAAAGCCCCTCTTGCGCAAATATCGTGCATCTGAGCTTGTCACCTATGCAGTTTGGGCTGGCACATGTTTTACACTCATATTCCTGCCCGGCCTACCCCAAGCCGTGTGGGAAGCATCCCCCGAAGCAACCCTAACCATCGCATTCCTAGGCATATTTCCCACCGCACTGGCCTATATCACATGGTCATATGCCCTATCACAGGCCCCTGCATCCATCGTCAGTAGCTTTATCTATACATCGCCAGTGATCACCATATGCATCGCATGGGTATGGCTGCGCGAGATACCCTCTGGTTTATCGGTGCTTGGTGGCATCATCACCTTGGCAGGGGTTATGCTCGTCAACACACGCGGCATGGCTCCCCACCAAAACCCTACGTACTCTCAAAGTCCAAGAAACGGTAGCCAACCCCGCGCTCCGTAAGAATGTATTTTGGGTTAGACGGGTTTTCTTCAATCTTTTGACGCAGATATGTTACGTAAAGGCGCAAATAGTGGCTCTCATCACGATATTCCGGTCCCCACACCTTCGTCAGCAGCATCTGATGTGTCTGCACATAGCCAGCGTTGTGGACAAGATGATACAGCAACCGATACTCCGTCGGGCGCAGATTAACACGCTCCCCATTGACGAGCACTTCACGGCGAGCAAAATCAATGCTCAAGCGATCATCAACCTGCACCATTGTTTGTGGCACCGACGGCACAACGTAGTGACGCCGCAACACCGCCCGTATGCGGCTCACAAGCTCACGATGACTAAACGGCTTGCCAATATAGTCATCGGCTCCTAGCTCCAAACCACGCACACGGTCCTCTTCTTCATCTTTTGCAGTCAGAATAAGCACCGGTACTTGGGAAAATTCACGCAAGCGACGGAGAGTCTCAAAACCATCCATGCCCGGCATCATAATGTCGAGTAAAATAACATCTGGCATATCCTCACGGGCACGCTCTAGTGCTTCGCGCCCATTGGATGCACTCACCACTCGTGCCCCCTCTAGCTCCAAGTTCATGCGCATAAACTTGACCATATGCACTTCGTCATCTACAACCAGAATCAGTTTATCTTTTATCTCCGACATGATGGTACATTACGTCCCTTTCCGACTTTCAAAAACATGGCCATGTCAATTTTAGCACCATCATGTTGTGAAGACAAATATGCAACAGCGAGAAAGGCTTCAAGGCGTTGACTCAATGCAATGAAAATCGGATTGTTCCTATAGTGTGCATAAACATCTCAAATGCCGCGCATGCCTGTCCCTATGGGCCGTTTTGCTCTTTACTGTTCCACTTCAGAGGCGGTGGCTTAAACGTCTCACTCGTCGAAGTATAGCGGCGGCTTGGAAACTCTGCAATAATATCTGGTGAAGGGCAAAGCTCCACCAGCGTCTGAATTATCACCTCTTCTGGCACATCACGCAGGAACGTCTCCGCATACCACTCGACAATAGGCGACAATGCCCGCTTGCGTCGCGTTAGGAAACACGCCAAATGGCGCTCCCAGAAAATGCGCCCCTGTTCGCGTGCTTGGCGATACTTGCGTATCCAACTTTGGGGAAGGTAGAGCCGGTGACCGTTTTCAGCAAAGACATCCAGTGGTGATTGTTCCAAATAGCACTCAAAGCACAGCGTCGTACCATTTGATAGCGTGTATGTGCCGCCCTGCTCAGGAACAACTAGTGCATACACATCCACATCTGCCACTGCGCTACAGCGTACACATTGACCAGCATCGCGTGTGAGCACCGCTTTTTTCCACGATTCCTCACACGAAAAAACATGCTCTTGCCCATCGTCATATATTCCAGAAGATAACATATCACGCGCTACGTCAGACACCGAACAGTAATTATCTTCTGCTATCTTCCGAAGCCGTAGTATAATATCTTTTGGTACACGTAATGTTAATGTGTGCTCTTGTTTTTTCATGTGATACGGTTTTCTTCACAAAAATTGTTTCTTTTACACAAAAAGAACGTACTCATTGATGGTACAATAGCACAAACACTCGTTTGACAATGTTTGACTTTACCTACCACGTCGTGTACAATCATTTTATCAAATTTTAACAGCAATAGTTGTGCATACTATTGCCAACTATTTTGAAAAGGAAGGATAAAGCTATGATGAATGCAAGAACTCGTCGTGAATTGATGGATGAGATGGTCCACGAATATGATATGCCCCTCATTAAAGCCCTCATGAATACCATTTCTGAACGAACCGGTACCTCATGTACTGAAGCTGCCGACATCATCATCAACGCTTGGCAACGCAGCAAAGAAGAGAATGTCGACTCCGAATGCTTCGACAGTGCTACTGCAACCCTAACCTAACGCGCACATACCATAAAACGTCAAACGTCAAGCATCATGTTGATAGCATGACGTTTGACGTTCTTTTTTTCGTGCCAGCAGCTCGTACCACAACACCGAGTTACACCAATCCACCTTTACCACTTGTCATCCTCTATCCAGGCCAATGTATACATGCGCCCATTATGGTTTACCCGTGCAATTGAAGGGTGCGGAACGTTGCCGTTATGCACCAATTGATAGACGTAGACCGGATGCTCAGGTGTTTGAATACAGAGATAATTCCCCTGTTCTACAATCTGTGTACCATCTTCTGGGTACCCACTCCCATGTGTTTCATCCAGAAAGTGTTGTGCAAAATTCATAGTAACCCCTCCTTCGTAATACGTTCAGATAGCGTAGGACAGGCTAGGATGTATCTAAGCTTGGTGCCACGCACTCCAAAAAGTGCGTGGCACCTTGGGCCCTACCGAAACAGTTTAACCGTCGTGTGCTTGATCGTTGCTAGACCACCTTCCCGTTGCCTACCCCATTGCCGTTGCTCGACATAGCCGGTATCGTACACCCGTCCAAATCGCGCATATCCATAATGGTATTGCTCACCACCTGCTTTTGCCCCAAGTAGGCGTTGACAAACTCATCTACAAGGTAGAGGCCTCCCCGATAGCCAACGACAGCACGCCGATGGTAGCCAAAACGGTCTTCAATTGGGAAGCCAACCCGAATGAGCGGGATGTTTTCGTCGGTTGCAATGAACTTGCCCTTGGAGTGCCCCATAATAAAATCTACTGGTTCAGCTTTGATGCGCTTATGCAGTTCGTGTAGGTCAGTCTTAATCATGCACTCCATTTCCAAATCGAGTTCTTCGGCCAGCTTCATCATATCCTCGCCCCACTGCTTCGACTCATTGGGGATGACAACGAAACGTGGTTTCAACCCTAACTCGGCTACAAAGCGCACAAGCCCCTCAGTAATATCTGGGTCGCCGTAAATAGCTACCTTCAGGTCAGTCAAATACATATGCGCATCTACCATAGCGTCAATCAATCGCGCACGGTCCTTATTAATGCTGGTTGGTATATCTTTGCCCGTCATATCTGCAACAACCTGCAACAACCTATCCGTATTCTCAAGACCAATGGGCATAGGCAAAACATGAGCTGGTACACCATAGCGACGGTCGTAGATATTGGCTGCCTTCGCACCAACATGCTTTTGGAGCGCAACCACACCCACAGAGTTGGCCGATTCGGCTATCTCCTCAACCGTTGTGCCGCCGGCCGCAAAGTGTGGTTTTTCGCTATAGTAGCCACCGTCTAGCGTCTCTGAATAATCCGTCAGCATAATGGTTTCTACACCCATTTCGCGCATGAGTGTGTTGAGTTCGCGTATATCGCCTGGGTTCATCCAGCCTGGTATGATGTTGACTTTGTTGCTTGGCTTGCGTCCGCGTTGCACAAGCTCCTTCGCCATCACCTCAAGAAAATTGTCGAAACCGGTGATATGTGTCCCGATGTAGGAAGGAGTGCTGACAGACAAAATAGGTATATCTACCTCCGGGTAGCCCTCCAAGAACTCATCAATAATAGCGGGTACATCATCACCTATGGTTTCTGAAAGGCATGTCGAACAAATCGTAATCATAGTCGGGTGATAGCGCTCATACACATTCTTCAATGCCCGCAGCAGGTTTTCCTTGCCCCCATAGACGGCTGCGCTTTCACTCAACGACGTCGTAGCCACCTCGCATGGCTCACGGGTGTGGCGCGTAATCTGATGGCGCGGGTACGTTGCGCACCCTTGCGAGCCATGATTAATAGTCAGCGCACCATGAATGCCATACGTCGCCATCATTGCCCCGATAGGCGCACACGTGCGGGTTGGGTTAATAGAAACCTGCCGCTGTTGTTTCGTGACAGTGGACTTTGGGGCTATCATTGTTGTCATCGTATCTCTACCTCCTTCATTCATTTTTATACTACAGCTTCTACCTGCACAACGGGGCGGGCCTTATCGCGGGCCAGCCGCCAAACGGGAGCATTCACAGCGCGGTCTATATCACGGGCAAAGTTCACCAACCCCGAAAAACCTGCGTAGGGGCCTGTATCATACGTATGCCCATTGACGAACGGCACGCCAACTTTGTAGGAAATGTAGCGCTCTTTGTTACCAGATATGAACAAGTCCGGCTTATATGTTTGCAGCACCTCTTCAATTTCTGGTGCATTGGGAGCATCAATGATGAGGGTGCCATCGTTGACACGTTCAAAAATCTTATCGTAGTCATCTTCATGCCCAAAAGTAGTTGCTGCAGCGATAGTTTCCATGCCAAGCTCACGCAGCAACGGCACCCAATGCCAAGCACGTGGCGCACCTTGGTAGATGAATGCTTTTTTGCCTTGCAAGCGTGTGCGATAGTATTCAATATGTGGCATCACCTGTGCTAGAGCAACCTCAATCACACGCTCGGCTTCAGCTTCTAGCCCAAAGAAAGCGCCAACTTTTCGCAACGCCTCCGACATTTCGCCAAGCCCCCACAAGGTGACGTGCATATAGGGCGTGCCATATTTTTCCTTCATCATATCGGCAATGTAGGTTGCAGAGCGTGCGCAGTGAATAACATTGAGCGCAGCTTTGTGCATAATCTTCAGCTCATCTACCGACACATTGCCCGTAAAGCGCGTAATAATCTTCAACCCCATAGCCTCAAACAGCGGCTCAAAGGTCTTAATGTCATACTTAATGTTATAGTCACCAACAATGTTGATTGTGCGTGAGAAATCGCCTTCGGGTTCCACAGAGCCGACCAAGTCTTTGAAAATCGTCTCATTGCCCACATGATGCCCAAACGACTGACTAACGCCAGCAAAGCCCTCACACTTGAAGAACACAACCGGCTTACCGATGCGCTCGGTTGCTATCTTGGCAATGTCTTTGCCATCGTCGCCAATAAGTGCCGGAGCGCAAGTATTGTACACAAACACCCCTTTGGCTTCGGGAAATTCCTCTGCCGCCTCAATGATGCATTGTAGGAGTTTATCTTCACCACCAAAGACAATGTTTTGCTCTTCTAGGTCGGTAGTAAACGAATACTTAATATGAAAATCGTCATCTGCCAAGTGTGGGCGGTAGCCCCACGAATAGAATGAGCACCCAATGGGGCCATGGGTAAGTTGTATAGCGTCTTTGACTGGCCCGCCAACAACGCCTCGGCAACCGGCATAGGCGCACCCACGTTCGGTCATATCGCCTGGTACGGTTTGCACATTAGAGGTAATGGGGCATCCCCCGGTTGGTGAAGTGCCACAACTGCCTTTGACAACAATATGCGGGGCACGTTCTGGTATCGTTTTATCGCATTTCAAAATCATTTGCTATCCCTTCCTTTCCATTGCACGTTTGACGCGCATACGCTCTTGTAAGCTATCGCCTCCGCACCCGTTTTCGCCGGGTACCCCGATAGCATCGGCACGGCACTGGGTGCAACTTCTAAACTGATTGATGATACGTTCGCATTCATCACGCACTCGGTTCAGCATATCAGGCGTGGGGGGAGACATATGCCCAAACTTCGATTCGGGCACTGGTATAAGTGGCATAATATTCATGACATACGCGCCCAAGTCTTTGACCACCCTGGCGACCTCGGTCAGATGATGGTCATTGATACCTGGCATGAGGATACTATTGACTTTGACAACCATCCCACGTTCGGCAGCCATCTGCAACCCCTGCAACTGGTTGCGGCTCAATATATCGAACGCCTCATTCCCACGGTATAATTGACCTTTGTAGCGCACTCCTGCATAAATGGGGGCCCCTACATCTGTATCTACTGCATTGATAGTAACGGTGATAGATGTTACGCGGGCTTGGTGTAGAGCCTCTACCTTATCGGGCAGTAAGAGACCATTGGTAGAGAGGCAACGGGTGAGTGACGGAAACTCCTCCCGTGCCATATGCATAGTCTCAAATGTTTCTTCATTGGCCAGTGCATCGCCTGGTCCGGCTATGCCAATAACTCGGATGCGTGGCTCCATGTCAAGTGCTTTGCCGAGCGTATCCATAGCTTGCGTGGGTGAGATGACATCTACTGTCACACCGGGGCGGTTTTCGTTGGCGCAGGCATATTTGCGCACGCAGTAGTTGCATTGAATGTTGCATTTGGGGGCTACTGGCACATGCACGCGCCCGAATGAGCGATGCGCTTGGTCACTGTAGCATGGGTGCTCTGGTAGCCTTGGTTTACACGTTCCGTCTTTGTACTCGATATATTCTTTGTAGTCCATAATTTATCACTTCTCCGATGTATTAGGACAGGCATCCTGCCCGTCTGTCATCGTATCGGTAGCACCGGCTTCTAGCCGGAATCCGACAGGATGTCGGTGCTACGGTGGATAGGCTAGAAGCCTATCCTACGCTCCCGTCTGTCATCGTATCGGTAGCACCGGCTGGTAAGCCAAGTCCGACAGGATGTCGGTGCTACACTGAACAGGCTAGAAGCCTGTTCTACTCCTAATCTACAATGCCATACTCTTTCATGAGGTCTTCTAGTTCGTCTTGCGTTATTGGAGTTGGCACGGTAAAATCTTCATTCGCTTGAATTTTGCTAGCCAGTTCAAGATATTCTTGGGCTTGTGGGAGATTCGCGTCGTATTCAATGACTGTTTGCTTGTTGATTTCAGCCCGTTGGACATCTTTGCTGCGGGGAACAAAGTGGATCATCTTGGTGTTGATGCGACGAGCAAACTCTTCGACCATCTCACTCTCGTTTTCCACCATGCGCGAGTTGCAGATGATGCCACCTAAACGAGCATAGCCGCGTGAGGCGAATTTCTTGATACCCTTGCTGATGTTATTAGCAGCATAGAGAGCCATATACTCACCGGATGCAACAATGTATATTTCCTCAGCATATCCCTCACGTATGGGCATGGCAAAACCACCACAGACCACGTCGCCAAGTACGTCATAAAAGACGTATTCTACTTGTTCGCCGTTGACGCCATTGTAGGCTCCGAGGTTTTCTAGCGTTTGGATGGACGTGATAACACCACGCCCGGCACAGCCAACGCCTGGCTCTGGACCTCCCGATTCAACGCACCTGATGCCTTGAAACCCTTGGGCTAATACCATATCGAGAGTAACATCCTCTGCTTTTACCTCGCGCAACTTATCTAGCACCGTCGTTTGCCGTTGCCCACCAAGCAAGAGCCGCGTACTATCAGCTTTGGGGTCGCACCCGACAATCATCAACTTGTGGCCTAGAGTAGCCATAGCTGCGGCTGTGTTTTGCTGTGTCGTAGATTTCCCAATACCGCCCTTACCGTAAAACGCAACTTGTCTCATACCTTTTTTCCTCCTTGTGTGTACACAGAATAAATAAAGATGGTCCATTCCACAATAACCATGCTCATACCCTGCAAGACAGCGAACAAAAGCTGTTTTCTGCCTGCAATCGCCTTTTTGTCTTGTGTGTACCTAAAAATGTGTAAGAAAAGTATACCTGTTCACGTTCAGGGTACTATTCAGAACCGCGCAATACTCCCTTACGGTCGTGGCTCGGATTCCTTCTCCTACTCTGAACATGAAAATAGTGCTGTGCTCAATGATAATGGCTGTGTAGCCGCAGAGCCTAAGCACAAGAGGGCGTAAATTGCATTGCCCTTATGGTGGCATTACCACACGCACATACAGTGGGCGTGAGAGTCGCTATGAACAGTTTGGAGTTTCTTTTGTGTCTTTGAGAGCATACCCTTGTTCAGTAGAGAGGCATGCTTGTGTTTGTGTTATGCATCTTATGATACATGATAGCGGTACAGAATGCTACGGTTAAAGCGCATAAACTCTTTTGAGGTAGTTTGGATGAAATATACAGATTTGCGTAAGCGATAATGCGGTTTTTGTGTGCTATGTGCTCTATCTTGTGTGTGTATTACATCATTTTGTAGAAGCATTTGTTTTGTTTGCTAAAAGAAAAATATTTTTTTTAGACATTGTGACTTTTTGAGCTTCCTACGGTATAATGGGTACAATAAGGGTACAGGATAGGCTTCTAGCCCAATGCTCCTAAGAAATGGCGCGAAAGATATAAGATGAGATGTGGAGTCTTGCCGACCAAGAATAGGAAACGAATAAACGAATACTCTCGCGCCCACAAAGGTTGTACCGCATGGGTATGTTTCCTTTCTGATATATTTGCCAGCCACGTAGCACCGACATTCTGTCGGACTTGGCTTACTAGCCGGTGCTACACTCCTAGTAGCACCGACATCCTGTCGGAATCCGGCTAGAAGCCGGTGCTACGGGCGAGAACAAGGACGGGCAGGATGCCTGTCCTACGGATAAGGTATAGCAACAGGTGCTTTATGCAAGCTGAACAACCACGTTTGCGCCCCATGAATCTGGGCGATATTCTCGATGCGGTATTCCAACTGTATCGCAACAATTTCCTGACATTTATTGGCATTGTTGCACTCATTCAAGTGCCGGTTATCATCATACAAGTGTTGTTGACACTGGCGTTCAATCAAAAAATCGCCACCGACATGATGGGGTTGATACATATGTTGCCCTCGTTCGATTTCCAGCGCGACTCCATCACCGATTTGCCGCTAGGCAATCTCATAGCATTTATGGGTATCACTATGCTGTTTGCACTGCTGGAATTTGCCGTGGTTCAGCAACTTATCAATGGAGCGCTGGCACATGCCGTTTCAAAGCGTTACTTTAAACGCCCGGTGTCTATTCTCAGTGCCTATGGCCTTGGCACACGTCGTATCATCATGCTCAGCATTGCCGGGTTTATCATTGCATTCGTTATAACGACGGTATTTGTCGTGTTGGTTGCCTTCTTTGTTGGTCTTATTGCGTTTATCTTTGGTTTTGCAGTTACACAGCATGAAGCGAGTAGCATTATTGGGTCGGTATTGGCAATAATACTCCTTGTGATGGGCATGCTCATTATTGGAGTGACGATAGTCTTTCTTACGCTCTGTGTGCTGTTTGTACCCCAAGCCATTGTGCTTGAAAAGCGAAATGCCTTTGGCGCTATCTTTCGCAGTTGGGAGATAGTGTTTCGATCATTCTGGCGTGTACTCGGTATCTTCATACTCCTCTATGTCATGGTGCAGGTTATCACGCTAATCCCATCGGCAACACTTGGCGGCGTTGTGGGCATTATCTACAGTGACCCTATCCAAGATTTTGCCATTCGCCAATCGCTCTCTATGTTGATAGGCTATGGAGTCCGCATATTCGTATTGCCCTTTTTGCTCATTGCCTACACATTGTTATACTACGATATTCGCGTGCGCAAGGAAGGATATGACCTCCAATTGATGATGCAAGATCAGGATAATACACAGGATTATACGGGTGGTGGTTTCACTCATGCAAGTACGTATAGAGATGATGAATCCAGAGCTGAAGACCGTAGAGAATAGGAATGAGCATGGTGTACCAACCGACGATACGCCCGGCAATCCCACGACGGGCGAGGGTTGCTAGGAGTGGTCCAGCGCTGAGGCATAGAGCGGGGTAGAGAAAATGTTGCCAACGCACGCCTTGTTGGGCAACAAGCAATAGCCCAAATGACAGAAGTACCCCAAACCACCATGCAAGGAGCATGTGCAACAGTCCGTGTGCTTCCTCTGTGTACCCCTTCACAAGGGTAGGTCTCTCGGAATAGCTCCCTGAAGGCACAAAAGCCCCTCCCATCCCCCCCGCACGCAGGGGGGAGACATCCGATCCTTCCTCGTACACGGGGGGGCTAGGGGGGGAACTGTCCCGCTGCCACAGTAGCAACAACCCCGCAATGCTACACGCGACAAGGTGTGGTACCAACTTGCCATGTCCAGCAAACAGTTCTTTGGCAATGGTAGCCAGCATCTCAAGGGTTGGCGCAGAAGTGTGGCTTGCAGCATCAGTATTGCCCCACATACGGGCAGCAAATGTCTGCACAAAGAGAGGTGCAGAGTAATAGACGAGAACGGTTATAGTGGCAACAAGGAATCCATAGAGCGTGTATGAACGCAACATGCGCATAGTCAAAGTAACCGTAGTAAACGTAGCTTCACCACGCTTGCCCCGCAACGCTTCACGCAACAGGCGCAATGCATGGATGCACCACCACGCTATGAGCACAAGCCCAAGCGATAGCGCTACACCCATATGCCCCAACAACGCCACACAGAGCACAGGTACGAACCAGACTATATCACGGTTTTGCCTCTTTTTATCTTGCATGCTCTGTGTATGCTCTGTGTACCTCTGTTTCCCCTGTGGTAAAAACCTAGCTAACAATACAATCGCGGGGATGGCTACTGCTTGCCCACCAATGTTGGCATATTCGCCAATGGAAAAGGATTTCATGATAGGCGCAGGCGCGAGGTAGAGGGCCGCCGCTATGTATGCGGCTCTACGCGGTAGTCCGGCCCAGCATACTATCCCCCAGAGCAATGCCAACACAAGGCTATCGAAAAAGGCTACACTGCTTTGCACGACAAGGACGCGCCCATCCATGGTTGTCGGGGCAAGCAGTTGCAGAGGAGCCATGAGCACATAGGTCGCAGGAGGGTAGGGTGCCTGTCCGCCGCCGGTTTCACTGGGTAAACCTTCAGTAAAATAGATAGTGCCACGAGTGGTGTCAAAGAGGTTGTTGGCATTCAGGCGGTGGTCGCTGAATATGGCATGTGGGTGTAGCATGCCGCCTAGACGAAGGGCAAAGGCTAGGAGTATGAGTGCGACTAGCGGCTTTATCGTGCCATTCTGTGAGAGTCTGTTTAAGAATGTAGGGGCTTGACGGGAGAATGTAGGGGCTTGTCGGCGACAAGCCCCTACTATGGCTACTACCATTGCCCCCAATGCCCAACAACTAAGTGCTAGGGCAGCTAGGGTTGGAGTGAATAGGGTGAGAGCCATGCGATAGGTGGCTAGGAACATAGTGGTAAGGATGACATAGGTAAGCGATAGCAACAAGGCTTGGCGCACACGCAAGGCTAACCAGCGGCTCAATGGATAGATGAACACGAGGGTTGCGGCCAGCCAGCCTATCTGTGCTAAGGAGACGTGACGTAAAGTTTGGCGTGTGGGTGCGACGGTGACTTGGCGCAGGGCAAAACCAAGGTCGCGTGGGTCTTCTGGGGTTTCAAAGCGTGGTGTGTGCATGTGTATGATGAGGTTGCCCATGGCATCTGGGGTTGCAAGAACGTGGTAGACGCGTGAACTGGCCGGGAGTTCTATTGGTGGCAGTGTGCGTGTGCCTATGTGCCATGTGCTCGTGGTGGCTGTGTTGTCTGGTCGCCCACTTGTGGCGAGTAGGGTGAGCACCCATTGCTGGCTGCCGATGCCGGGGATGCGTATATAAGCATCGCTAGATGCCCAACGGTAGGCGTAGCCGGGTTCTAGGGTCCACCATTCAACATGCTTGCGGTTGTAGGGTTCAGAGTGGTTGAAGCCATGCAGAAAAGGAGCATCGTATTCGCGGCGATGGGTTGTTGTGTCGCCGCCAATGGCAAGGCGCACATGTATTGGCACTTGGTAGGCGATGAACCACAGCACAACCCCTAGGGCGATTAGCCCAAGGAAGAGCCATATTTCGTGTATGATAGGACGGCTTGTGTGCTGGTTCTCGGTCTTGTGTGTGTTGTGTGTCATGTAGCACGCAATTGTATCATAGAATGATGTTTGATACATGGCTACGTATGTGCTATGATGACATGCATGCACGAAAACCAAAACAGCCCGCAGCGTTGCAGCGTACCAGCAAAGAATTGCATCCTTCTTTATAGCTTTGCGTCTTTGCGCGAGATCTTCATGAAAAAAGAAAGGGACACCCATGCGTGAATTTAATACCTCTGGACCCTGTAACCCAAAGCTACACTACACCGTCATGCGCGAAGCACTCATTGCCAAAGGCAAAGAAAAAGTCAACAAAGGTCGCTATATCACCCTGTTCGCCCCCCGGCAGTCTGGCAAGACTACCTACTTTCAATTGTTGCTAGAAGAGCTGAAGGGTGATTATGTACCCATTTGGATTAGTTTTGAAAATAGGAAGAATCTTCCCCGTGCAAGGTTTTACCAAGGATTGACGCGGGATCTTATCTATGGATTTTCTAAACATGGCATGACAATTGACTATAGCATCCAAGATACGCTTGATTTAGAAGGTTTTTTTGAGCATATTGCGCAAAAACTACCTACACCTGTTGTCTTAGTCATAGATGAATTTGAAGGAATACCAGATGAGGTATTGTCTGAAGTGATGCATACCTTTCGACAAATCTATCACCAGAAAGAGCGTCATCGGCTGCATGCGCTCATCCTAGTGGGGGTAAGCACCATTGCCGAGTTGGTACACTCTACCGCGTCACCGTTCAATGTAGCAGAAGAATTGCGATTACCCTACTTCACAGATGAGGAAGTGCGCGACCTCATCGGGCAGTATGTTGTCGAGTCTGGGCAACCCTTTGACGAGGAAGTCATCGCGGCTCTTATCCACAACACCAACGGGCAACCCGGCTTGGTCTGTGCGCTGTGCAACCACCTCGTCACCAACGTTGTACCTGATAAGAGCCAACCTGTGACAATGGATGCGTTCTACCAAACCCTAAACACGTTTTGCACCAAACGGATGCACAAAAACATTGTCAATATTGTGCAGAAAGCCAGTCAACGCAAAGCCTTTATGCTCAAAGTCCTCTTTCAAGCTGAACCTATCCCGTATTCGAGCTATGATACCGACATTGCATGGCTTGCGGCCAACGGGGTGGTAGATGACGTAGAAGGAGCTACCGATGTAGCCGTACCGCTCTACAAGAAAGCGTTAGTGACGAACTTTCGCCCACGTATCAATGGCGAAACGGCATACTACCTCACCTCGGCCCACGACACGTTCAGCGAGTACATCCACGCTGATGGGCGCTTAAACGTGAATGCCTTGCTACGGGAATACCGTGCCTACGTGCGGCGGCGCGGCTATCAGGCATTCGACACGGAAAACCTGCACGAAGCTGCCTGCCACTACTCCCTTGATGGCTTCATCTCCTTCTTCATACAAGACAGCTCGCAGCATTGCAGCATACCAGCAAAGAATTGCATGTTCCTTTTTTTATAGCTTTGCGTTTTTTGCGTCTTTGCGCGAGGTCTTAATTAAAAAAGAAATAGGAGGAACAACCTTTGTGGAGATACCCTCTGGGCGCGGGCGGATTGACCTGCTGATACGCTATCGGACACATTCATACCTCATTGAAACCAAACTATTTTCAAGCCAAACGGCCTTCGAGCGTGGCAAGAGGCAACTGGCAGCCTATCTGCAATCGGAGAGACGAGACGAGGGGTACTATGTGGTGTTTAGTGCATTGCACACAGATGCTGATACGCTTGAAACCGAAGATGTTATTGATGGCAAACATATCTACACGCACATCATGTTGACTCATTTTGAGCGCCCGAGTGCGTTGCGTTAGGTGCGATGTGCGAGGGGTGAGGGGTTTGTAGAGTTGCGTGCAACGTCTCCATTTCCTAGTAGCATTGGGCTTCTAGCATGTCCTACGAGTTCTTATCGTGGTATACTTGTAGCAACGGTAGGATTATATGAGAGTGCAGAGTGATAGCGATGAATACGATGACACCTTCACCGGCTACCATCATGCAGTATGCGTTACCTGAAGGGTTGCCGGTGCTCCGCGCACGAGTGACGATGCGGTTGTTGGAAGAGACACTGTTGCCAAAGTTCAAAGGGGCATTGTTGCGTGGCGGCTTTGGGCATGCATTCCAACGTGCTTCTTGTCCGCGCACATGTTGGAACCGTTCGCAGGAATGTACCGTCAGTACACTTTGTCCATATCGGTGGGTGTTTGAGACGCCGCATCCGCCAGACGTGGCACATTTACACGATTTGCGTGATGTGCCGCGTCCATTTGTGATAGAGCCGCCAATTGATGGCCGAACGGCATATGCGGCTGGCGATACGCTGGAGTTTGGGTTGGTGCTTATTGGGCGCGGCAATGATTTTTTGCCCTTCTTCTTGTTTGCATTTGAGCAGTTGGGGCGCATGGGTATAGGCAAACAAAGCACACCGGCACGCTTGGAGCGCGTTGAAGCATTGCATGCGTGGCAGCCGACTGGCCGAGTTGTCTACCAAGATGGGCAGGTGCTGCTCGATACCGACGGGTTGCCGTTCTTGGATGGGGCCGTGGTGGCCGAACGCGCAATGAGTCTGCCGCAAGATGTGCATGTTTCGATGGTGACGCCATTGCGGGTTAAGTCCAAGGGGGATTGGATGCGCACTCTCGACCCGGCTGTGCTGATACGGACGATGTGTTGGCGCATCAATGCGCTGGCTATTTTTCATGGTGCGGGGCCTTGGGATGTTGATTATCGCCCATTGGTAAAGCAGGCACAGGCGATTATAGTGGAGCATGAACAGGTACACTGGGTAGATTGGGGGCGCACGTCGGGGCGCGTTCGGCAAGGTGCCAAGCACCATATGGTGCTTGGCGGCATTGTTGGTGGTGCTGTGTTGCATGGTGTGTCGCCAGAGTTGCGCATGCTGTTGTTGGCGGCGAGCTTGGTGCATGTGGGCAAGGCGACGGTGTTTGGGCATGGGGCTGTGCGCGTGGAGTGTGCGAAGAATAGCCTGTTCCCTGAGTTTATCGAAGGGAACATCTCACTGAAAAAAGAGTTTAAGTAGTCACTCTGTGAATACAATAGGCATGGTATGCAGGAAGGGTGTAAGGGTAGGTATTGAACCGCCAAGACGCCAAGAACGCTATGGTTTAAACGAAAGAATGAGCAAAGATTGCAGGATTCTATGGAAACGACACACTATGAAATAGCTTGGGAAGCGTATAGAGAACAAGCAACTATTGATAGGTTCATGCGTAATCCTATGGAAATACATCGTTTTCGCACGGTATGCCAAGCTCTTTCAGGCAGTACGACAAGCTTGCTCGATGTGGGGTGTGGACCGGGCTTTTTTCTCCATATGCTCAGCGAGTGGAGAACTGATATACAAACTGTTGGAGTAGAACGCTCTGAGCAAGCTGTTGCGCTTGCTCGCAAGTTGTTTGATGTTGCTATTGAGCACGGAGATAGTGCAAACCTTCCTTTTGATGACAATGCATTTGATGTGGTTACTGCGCTAGAAGTTATAGAGCATCTTCCGTATGGCGTGTATGAGCAGGCATTGCAGGAAATGCAACGGGTGGCTCGTAAGCACATTATTATGAGTGTCCCGTATAAAGAAGAGCGATTGTTTGTTACTTGTCCATACTGTGGGTGTCAATTCAATCCGGATTTTCATATGCGTACCTTTGATGAGCAAAAGGTTGTGAATCTGTTTTCAACGTTTGAGCTAACGGATACTCAACGGGTGGGGCTTGAGTTTCAGGTGCCACGATTGGTACGTAGGATGTATCATGTCTTTTACCATGGGGGCTTTGCAGAGTTTGGGCTAGTGTGTCCAGTTTGCGGGTATCAACAGAGCGCTCGTGCGGGTGAACAAACAAGCGATGCGGTACACGAAAACCGTTTTTCTGCTCACTTGAAAGAGATAGCGCATGTTCTGAAGCGCCAAGCAAAAATGGCTGTTCCTCTTGTCAAAACGTATCGCTGGTTGATTGCCTCCTATCAGCATATATCGTAAATCCCCATGTTCACTGTGGCTAGGTTATGGCAGGCGTGTACCCAGAAGGTGCTATCATACATTCCTCAAAAGAGAGTGTTTGCCTTCAATGTGGGGTTGCTGGCAAGTAGCACGGTGTTTAGTCAAGGCTTGATAGTTGCGACTATGCCATTGCTGTCGCGCTTATACACACCCGCAGATTACGGCATTTTGGCGGTATATGGCTCCATGCTTGGCATTTTTGCATCGGTGGTGTCGTTGAGCTATGAGCGTGCTCTTCCTTTGCCAAAGGAAGAACAGGTTGCTGCAAACGTGCTAGGGCTTTGCCTTGTGCTCCTTGTTATCACCAATAGCTTGATTTCTGCGGGGTTGTGGCTTTTTCGTACTGCTATTGTGCAGTGGACAAATACCCCCGCCATACAAGCATATCTGTGGCTTTTGCCTATCAGCGTTGTGGGGCTGGGAATATATCAGGTATTCACCTATTGGACTGTGCGCCAGCAAGCATTTCACCATATTGCGCAAACGAAGGTGCGCCAAAGTATCGGGCAGGTGATAAGCCAAGTAGGTCTGGGGTTGCTAGGGGCAAAACCAATAGGGTTGCTCATTGGCAATGTTGTTGGTCAGGCGAGTGGGGGAGGGTTGTTGGCAAGCCAAGCTTGGCAACATCATAGCACCCTGTTCCGAACTATTTCTGTGGCAGGCATGCGCGATGCTGCACGACGTTACTGGCGCTTCCCACTTTTTACAAGCGGCTCATCGTTGCTCAACATGTCAGCATTCCATATTCCAGCGTTGCTCGTAGCATCGCTCTATGGCTCACAGGTGGCCGGATGGTTTCTCTTTAGCCAGCGCCTTATCAGCTTGCCTATGGTAGTGGTTGGGTCTGCTCTCTCGCATGTGTATCTTGGGGAAATGGCGCACCGTGTGCGTACACAAACTGCATCGGCACGCGCACTGTTCTACAAAACTGTTGGCATTATGACTCTGCCAGCGCTCGCTATTGGTGCGGGAGCCTTTTTTGCTCCATGGCTCTTCCAATGGGTTTTTGGTGTAGCATGGAAGGAAGCCGGTATCTATACCCAAATACTAGCCCCGGCTTTTGTGCTACAATTCATAACTGCGCCTGTATGCAACCTGCATATATTTAACCGCAATGAGTGGATGTTGGCGTGGGACGCTGGGCGCTTATCATCTATCATTGGGGTATTCGTCGCGGCACAGCATTTCGTATGGATTCCCACTACGTTCCTTATGGTATATGCGGGATTGCTCTGTTTTTGGTATATTGTGTTAGTATGTCTCAACATCCTTGCTATACACATATTCGATGCGCAAAGGGATGTGTCTGAAGATTATACATGAGATAGGTTATGAAAGAAGATATACATACGCTGTTTACCAATAAAAAAGTTCTCATCACCGGCGGTCTAGGGTTCATCGGGGCCAATCTTGCTCGCCGGTTGGTTGGCTTGGGGGCGAATGTACTTTTGGTAGATAGCCTCATTCCTGAGTATGGCGGCAATCTCTACAACATTGCTGGCATTGAAGACCGGGTGCAGGTGAATATCTCCGACGTGCGTGATGAGTATAGTATGCGCTACCTAGTGCAAGGCAAAGACTACCTCTTTAACCTAGCCGGGCAAACGAGCCATATGGACTCGATGCAAGACCCCTACACCGACCTAGAAATCAACTGCCGTGCGCAACTCTCTATCCTTGAAGCGTGCCGCAAGTGCAACCCGACCATTAAAATTGTCTTTGCCAGCACGCGCCAACTGTATGGGAAGCCAGATTATTTGCCTGTAGACGAAAAGCATTTGCTACGCCCAGTAGATGTAAATGGTATTAACAAAATGGCCGGGGAGTGGTACCATATTTTGTATAATAATGTGTATAGCATTCGAGCATGTGCTTTGCGTTTGACGAATACGTATGGTCCACGTATGCGTATCAAAGATGCGCGGCAGACATTTTTGGGCGTTTGGATTCGCCTGCTTGTGGAAGGCAAGCCGTTTGAGGTGTGGGAGGGGCATCAGTTGCGCGATTTTACCTATGTAGACGATGCGGTAGAGGCAATGTTGTTGGCCGCCAGCAATGACCAAGCCAATGGGCAGGTGTTCAATCTAGGCGAAGATACGCCCATTAGCCTCAAGGAATTGGCAGACTTGCTAGTAGCAATGAATGAGGGCGGCACCTATAGTGTGCGTTCTTTTCCCGCAGACCGTAAGCGTATTGATATTGGCGATTATTATGCCAATGATGACCATATCCGCGCAACACTTGGGTGGAAGCCAAGCGTTTCTTTGCGTGAAGGTCTTTCCCGCACGTTGGCGTTTTATCGGGAGCATAGAACCCACTATGTCTAAAGAGCAAGCATTATCTATAGCCAACCAATGCATACACCTGTTGCAAGAGCGTTTCCATGCCCAACGGGTGATAGTATTTGGTTCTTTAGCTAGTCATGGGGTATGGCATGCCGATTCAGATATTGACTTGGCCGTGGAAGGTTTAGCACTACATGATTTTTTTGCTGCGTATAGTGCCTGTCGTACCCTCCTACCGCCCGGTATGGAAGTTGACCTTGTGCCTCTGGAGCATGTATACCCAGAGATGCGAGTACGTATCTTAGGAGAAGAAGCTATGCCTGAAAACCCGCTTCTTGCATTGCAAGTGCAGGTAGACGATGAATTGACAACATTGCAACGCATAACTGACGATATGGATGATGCACGTGTCGAGTATTCCCAAACATCGAGTCGGATTGTGTTGCGTGCCATAGCCAGTATTCTGCATGAGTTTTACACTGGTGTAGAGCACATCTTTGAGCGTATTGCTGTGCAGTTGTACCAAACAATGCCTCGCGGAAATACGTGGCATACCGATTTATTGTTGCAAATGGCTACTGAACAGCAAGGTGTACGTCCACCAGTGATAGATGAGTCTCTCCGTGTGCGTTTGAAAGCATACCTAGACTTTCGGCATTTCTTTCGCCATGCCTATGGCTATACGTTGGAGTGGGAGCGGTTGCATGTGCTGGTCGAAGCTTTACCGGCGACATTGACAGACGTGCGTAGCCAAGTAACCACCTTTTTTGAGCGATTCTCTTTCGCATGATACAAAAGCGCAAAAATCTCCTCACCTTTGTCAGTTGGCTCGTTCCTAGTATTATGCTCTTCTTCTTTGCATGGCTCGACTATAGGCGTGCTCTTCCCCCCATCACGTTTTCTATCCAAGTTGTTGTGCTGCTGTTCTTTTGTGGGTGGGGCATTTGGAAGGTGATGCTTCAGAGGCACTGTTTGCCACGTTCGCCCCTTACATGGCCGCTTTTGGTGCTTCTTGCATCAACAACTATCGCAACTTTTTTTTCGATAGACCCACGCAGGAGTTTTGATGGGTTGCTCATTACCTTAGCTCTGGTACTTTTGTTCTTTGTGGTGGGAGATATGCTGCTAGCCGGCTACAACCCGCAAACCTTTGTCACAATGATGCTGAGTATGACAACCTTGGCATTGGTGTTGGGGGTGTGGCTTACAGGAATGCATTACTGGTCATGGTGGCTTATGCGCGTTCCTGAGTACCCTCTTTTTCCGCTCAAATACCGCTTGTTTGATGTGATAGATCATCCGAACCTTTTGGCAGCCATGCTCACTATCACTCTGCCCTTTGCCATCATGCGTCTAGCACAAGCGCAAAAAAAGGCTGCACGGAGCTTTTGGTCTCTATGGCTTGTCGCCTTTGTGGTCGTGCTTTTCTTTACCCGCTCGCGTGGCGGGTGGCTTGCTACGAGTGTGGTGACATGTATAAGTATATGCTGGTTATTCTTTGAGCGTGGCGGGTTGCCTTGGAAAACTGGTCTACGTGCGTGGGTGCATTCCACTTGGCGTATTGGAACTACGACGCTCTTCTATGTTGGGTTGTTTGTGCTGCTCTTGATGTGTGATGAGATGTTCGCTATATCTACGTTTACGACAAATGCCGGCACAAGTGTGGGGAGTGGTCTATCGCAACGTATGCGTTTGTGGGGGGTTGCGTGGGATGTCTTTTTAGCGCATCTACTTACTGGCAGTGGCCCTTTGACCTATGGGTATGCCTTTGTACAGACGCTAGAATCAGTACGCTATTGGGTTACGTACCATCCACATAGTTTATTTTTTGCCTATCTCTATGCACAAGGGGTGATGGGTGTGGTAGCTCTTGCGTGGGTGTTTGTTGCGGGTGCGGTAGCCTATGTGCGTGGGTTTGTTGTAGGAGAGACATGTTGCTTGTCAAAGACGGTGCATGCACGCTCTCTCCAAGACCCTAGGCATGATGCACACACATGCGCCAACCAAGCGTTGTTGCCTTGTGCCTGTGCTGCACTATCGGGCTACTTGGTGCATGGATTGGTAGAGGTACCCGGCGATGTGCCAACAAATGATGTGCTCTTGATTGTCGTAGCAGGGTTGGGCTTGCACGCGAGTGGTGCTCTGCGGCATGCCACAATCAATCTGTCGCGTTGGGCAGGTGTGGTGTTTGTCGTGCCGCTGATGGTGGGCGCTATTCTGTTCCAGTATCATACGGCTCAAGCTGCTATGCTTACTGGTACATTGCAGGCATTGGATGGCGATTGGCATGCGGCAACGCAGGCGGTAGATGAGGCGGTTGCGCACGATCCAAGCTTTGTATTCTACTATGGGCAACGCGGATATGCCTATGGTAGGTTGGCGCTCCCGCTCACAGGCGAAGGCGACCCATCGGCGCTTGCCAATGCGCTGGCAAGCTATAGGGTTGCGCTTGCAGAAGAGCCACCCTACATTCCCCATATGCTGAATGTGGCTGCGCTGCTTGAGCAAGCTGGTTTTTCGCAACAGGCTGAGCGTGTCGTAGCCGAAGCGGTAGACCAACCACAATCAATACACTGGGCTTTGCCGGCACTCCTGTTGGCCGACCGGTATGCACAACAGGGCAACCACACGGAGTCGTTGCAGCTTTTTGCTGTGGCTTTTGACAATGAGCCACATGCCCCAGAGATGGCCGCGTGTCGTCGTAGTGTGGGGTGTCGTGCTGCAACATTGCATATTCCGGTTGAACCTGATACGATACAACTGGTACATCAAGAGGTAGCTATGCTTTTGCAACAGGGTAATCCACAGGAAGCGCTTGTTGTGCTTAGGCGTATACCGTTGGGGGAGACAAACCCGATCCCGTGGCTTGATCGTGCGCAAGCACATCTTGATTTGGGTCAGCTTCGGCATGCCAAGTATGCCCTTCGTGTGGCTAGTATTTTGCACAATAATCGCTTAGAGTCTGATGCTGGGACCTATGTGGCACGTATGCGGGCTGCTGTGCGGCTCAAAGAAGGTCAACCGCAAGAGGCTATTGCGGCTTTGGAGCTTGTTGTACGTCCAAACTTTACCCAAGAGGTCTACGGATATGGCATGTTTCGGTCTGTAGACTTTCCGGGTGTACTTTTGCTACATTTGGAGATGTTGCAACGGACGAGTGAGGACCTTGCGGTGTATCATCAATTGGAGCATTTGTATGCAGCAGAGGGGCGCTTGGATGATGCTGCTTGGGCACGGGAGCAGGCTGATGTGTTGGCAAGGTTGCTTGGTTTGTGAAGGGAAAACACTATGCACCATGTGCTTATGATAGCGTATTACTACCCTCCAGTTCATCATTCTGGAACGAGACGTATTGAAAAGTTTGTCAAGTATCTACCTGCATATGGCTACCAGCCTGTTCTTCTCACAACAAAAGGACGTGGCTCGCTTCCCAATGATGCAGCCACGCTGACGTTTCGTATTGACGACATCACCGGTATACTTAAGCGTGCGTATCGGGCTTATGCGTTGCGTCATGTACACCAAAACCAACGTGCTAATGTGCCTGCATTCAGTCAAGACAACTTGCTCGAACGTTGGAGAACAGCAGCGTGCATACCCGATCATCAGATTATGTGGTTTCCAAACGCAGTTTGGAAAGGGTTGCGTATACTACGCTCACACCCCATTCGTGTGCTCTACAGCACGTCGCCTCCAGAAACCGACCACGTGATAGCCCTCACGTTGAAACGCAAAACTGGCTTGCCATGGGTGGCCGATTTCCGCGATGGATGGATGTTTGAACCGCAAATACCATGTCGCCATACATCTATGTTACGACAACGTATTGAATCAGCCATGGAACATGCAGTTTTGCTGCATGCTGATTACGTAGTAGTCGTCAATGATAGTATGGCAGATGATTTTCGTGCTCGCTACCCAGAAGTGGCTACTAAAGTGGTCGTCATTCAGAATGGGTATGATGCGGATGATTTCTCATCTCTTTGCCGTCAAGTACACCCTTATGACCACTTGCGTCTTGTATATACTGGCTCTTTGTCTTTTAGCAGAGAGGGAACTTCAATAGATGGGTTCCTCAGAGCCTTGAAGTACATGCACGATGAAGACCTTGCGCTTATGAAGCACATCCAAATTGTTCTTATGGGGCATCTCTCTGCACATGAGGTACGTGTAATTCAACAATCTGGCATGTCTGCAATCTTCTCAATACCTGGTCCAGTTTCTTACCAACAAGCCCTGCAACAGCAAATGAATGCAGATGTTTTACTGCTTGTGATAGCTCCTGATACTGTTGGTGTTTCTACCAACAAGGTGTATGAGTATTTGGCAACTGGGCGGCCAATCCTTGCTCTATCTGGTCAATCTGATGCTGCCAAACTGGTAGCAGATTGTGGAGCCGGTCTCGTGGTAGAACCTGATAATGTTATTGGCATACAACGTGCATTGCAAACCTACTACGAGCAATGGAAAGCCGGTTTACTTCCGACGAGGGTTCATGAGAAGGTTCGACAGTTTGACCGTCGTGAACTGACGAAGAAACTAGCAGGACTTTTTGATACGTTATGAGCTAGATAAAAAGAACTACTATATGGAATATAAACCTGTTACTATTGCTATCTTAAACTGGAATAGCCAAGATATGTTGGGGAAGTGCATCGAAAGTGTCAAGCACCAAACCTACCCATCTATTGACCTGCACGTTTTGGATAATGCTTCGAGCGATAACTCTGTTGTATGCATGGAAGAGCAGTATCCTGATATTTGCTTGACCGTGTTTGAAACTAATCTTGGTTTTGCAAAAGCGCATAACCGTGCGATACGTGCTAGCAATGCCCCATACTATATGCCGCTCAACCCAGATGTTGTGCTTATGCCTACGTATGTAGCTGAAATGGTCAAAGCCATAGAATTGGATGAGCATATAGGCTCTGTAGCTGGCAAATTACTCTTTATGAAACCAGATGGCATGAAGACAAACCGTATTTATTCGACAGGGCATGTGCCAACTCGTAGCCGTGCCCCAATAAACCGTGGCTATAAGACACCAGATGAAGGGTACTATGAGCGAGTAGAACACATCTTTGCAGCAAATGGCGCAGCTCCTCTGTATCGGCGGGCTATGCTTGAAGATGTGGCAATTGACACGCACTATTTTTATGAAGACTTCTTTATCTATATGGAGGATCATGACCTTGGTTGGCAGGCACAACTCCGTGGTTGGAAATGTCTCTATACTCCCTATGCTGTAGGATACCATGTTGGATTTGGTTCTGGTGGTATTCGCCTATACCATGTGCAAGTACAGTTTACTCGTAATAGGTATCTCACGCTTTTGAGAAATGATAATCTCGCTGATTTTCTGGTAGATGTACCCTACATACTTTTGTATGAACTCATCTGGCAATCGTTTAAACTTGTGCATGTACCCAAACGTGTGTTGGCGCATTGGCATGGCATATGCGAAGTATTGCAAGCTTTTCCCGCTACCTTGCGCACACGCATGTATATCCAACAACGGCGTACAGTATCGCCGCGTTACATTCGATCATTTTTCGTCTCACAACTCTGGTAATACGCCAAGTTTATGCAATGGCATCATGAAGGTACATTTTCAATGAAAAATACCACACTCCTATCAAAACTTGATATACCAACAGCGCACATCTTAGGCGTACACATCCATGCGTTATCCTTAAACCATCTTTTGTCACTTGTTGCACAAATGATAGGGTGCAATGAACGTGCTATTATCACCTATGTGAATGTCCATGGTCTCAACCTAGCCGCTACCTTGCCATGGTTTCGGGCATGTCTCAACCAGAGCACCATAGTCTTTTGTGATGGCTTTGGGGTGAAATGGGGCGCACGTGTGCTCGGGTATCATCTGCCACAACGCTTCACGCCACCCGATTGGCTCGACCAGCTTGCAAAGGTTGCTTCGCAGCAGCATTTTACGCTGTACCTCATCGGGGCACGTCCGGGGGTAGCAGCAAAGGCGGCTGCGTGTCTTCAAGAGCGTTTTTCGTCGTTAGAGATTGTTGGTACCCACCATGGCTACTTTGACAAAACCCTAGGGCATCCTGACCATGAAGTTGTCATCAACGCTATCAACGCGGCAAAGCCACATATACTCATTGTGGGGTTTGGTATGCCCTTGCAAGAACGCTGGTTGATGGAAAACTGGGAGCGAATTGATGCACATGTGGCTCTCACAGTTGGTGCAGCATTCGACTACATGTCTGGCGAGGTGCGTCGTGGACCACGCTGGATGACCGACCATGGGCTAGAGTGGTTGGCACGGCTCATCATAGAGCCACGACGCTTGTGGCGAAGGTATATCATTGGCAACCCGCGCTTTCTCTGGCGTGTGCTCAAGCAGCGCCTAGGGCTGTTGCGCCTTGATTGATGCCACAAGCAGTAGCGACATAACGCAATGCCTCGCGGATATCTTCGGCTTCAAGATCAGGATAAGCAGCGAGAATATCTTCTGTGGTCATGCCATCGGCTACCATTCCAACAACAGTTGCGATAGGAATACGTAGCCACGTATACATAGGACGCCTCCTATGTGATAGTCATAGCTTTCAATTCATGATCGGTGTGACCAATCGGGTACTCACATGCAAAATGGTATAGCCTATGATGTTGTCTTGGTCGTATCGGATGATAATATCATCATCGGTTAATTCACTATCAGTCGCACAGTTTGTTGCTGTAAAGTTGACATAGAGAACATCAGCATCATGATCATATGAAATCCACACTGATTGTTCGGGTATCTGCTTGATAACAGGGACTATATTTAAGAACAACTGCATATCTTTTACGGCCATAGTTGGTACCTCCTATTCAGTGACCGAATACGACGAGTGAGAAATGACGTGATGATAAAGCCATCATTGCCTTGTTCTGTGTAGACAACAACGATGTATTTTTCAGGTTCAATTTCTCGTATTGCTAACAACTCCCCGTTGTTTCCTGCCAAAATACGATGGGGGTGTGCAACAGTTTCAAAGACTTCATGCTTCATATGTTCAAGTTCACTATGTCCAAGCGTAATATGCGTCCACCGTTCATCAGTAAGACGAATTGCCACCCCATTGATTGATTCAGTTCTTTCCATTTTTCTAGCACCAATGTAACATTGGACTATGCTGTGCTATAGTGCTCTCAAATGCACTGCCACACATGCAGCAACGTGCCAACAGCATCAATATAATAGCGCTCGCTATCAACGCTGATGATACCATCTTCAAGCTTGAGAAATTGCCATGCCTCACCAGTCGTCACGCACCCAAAGATGGTTGAGATGGGGCGTCCTTCTTGCTGATTAAACAGCATAGCCCCTAGCATTTGTGCAACACATTTTTTATTAACTACGGAGAGTTGTGAATGATACAGCACAACGGCTTTCTTTCGACGTTCTCACAAACCTTTACCTCGGGTTGCGTCTTTGCGTTAAAAATGGTACAAATCATGGAGGGTTGCTATATTGTGCGCTGGTGCCAAATACTCACCTCTCACGCCAATCATACCACACGCTTGCCCCTTATACCAATGCTACGCGATGAATTGTGGTGTGATAGAAAGTTGCACATTCGGTCAATGGGTCAGTGGTTGGTCAATGTGCTATCTTGCCTGAATTATGCTACAATGCAGATGGTATGGAGCAAGAGCATGACACAATGGGACATGAGCGTCAGGTGATGGTGCAAACGCAGCTTGCACAACGTGGCATCCGCGATGAGGGAGTGTTGCGGGCTATGTTTCGTGTGCCACGGCACCTCTTTGTCCCTGAAGAACTGTGCCAATTTGCCTATGAAGACCGGGCATTGCCAATAGCCGAGGGGCAAACTATATCACAGCCATACATTGTCGCCTTAATGGCCCAAGCGCTAATGTTACAGGGCAATGAACGGGTGTTGGAGGTTGGCACTGGTTCTGGGTATTCGGCGGCAGTGTTGAGCCTATTGTCGGCTGAAGTCTATAGCATTGATAGGATGCAAAGCCTTGCCGATGTTGCCCAAGCACGCCTGCGAGAGCGGGGGTATAGCAATGTGTCTATACACGTGGGCGATGGCACGAGTGGTCTGCCGGAGTATAGTCCCTTTGATGCTATTAGCGTTGCTGCTGCTTCGCCGTGGGTGCCGTTGCCATTGCGCCAGCAACTGGCTGAGGGTGGGCGACTCGTCATTCCGGTTGGTGGGCACACCGAGCAAATGTTATTGCGCCTCACTAAGCGCGATGACACTATCTATACCGAACGACTCGGCGGCGTGCGTTTTGTGCCGTTGTTGGGGGAGCATTCATGGAAATAGGGCATGGTTAGGAGGTTGTAGTGCATCTCACTCCACCGGGTGAACATGTTTTTTCAGGCGGAAGTAACGACAATCAAGAATTGCTCAAAGCATGGGCTGGCACGTCTCTCGCTTTTGCTATTGCCATGGTTGGTGGGCAAATATTGGATATGGACGTTTTAACGGGCAGTTTTCTCGTTTTCCTGCCCATTTCTGCACTTACCTGTGGGTTAGGGTTTGTGCTACATGAGTTGGCACACCGCATACTAGCCCGGAGCTATGGTGCCGAAGCACACTTTGTCGCCGACAATGCATGGTTGTTTATGTCTGTCCTCGTCTCCTTCGCAGGTTGGTTTCTTGCTGCGCCGGGTGCAGTGTGGCACCGTGGCACTACGACAAAGCAGCAAGGTGGTATTATTGCCCTTGGCGGACCTGTCACAAACCTTGTGTTGGCGATGATATTTCTTCTGCTCCATGTGGGTGTCGGTGCGCAAGATTTTGGCGGTCTTGCATCTATCCACGGAACCTATGTTATTAACGTATGGGGAGTAGGGTATACTATCAATGCATGGCTTGGGCTGTTCAACATGTTGCCGTTCGGGCCAATTGATGGTAAAAAGGTTCTCGATTGGAATCCGGTCGTCTTTGGTATCACGATTGGTGTGGCGGTTATCATGGCATTTGTGATACCGGGACCGCCTGTGGTTATCTTTTGAATGATGAGAGGTTGAAGAAAGTATGCGTATTCCTTTGATTGCTGGAAACTGGAAAATGCACAAGACGGTTGGTGAATCGGTAGACCTTGTCGAGGCGTTGCTTGCAGGTTTGGGAGATGTGAATGACCGCGAGGTATTGGTGTGCCCACCATATACGGCCTTACAGTCGCTTTGCCCCATCCTTTCTGATACAGCTATTGCGCTTGGTGCGCAAGATATGTTTTATGAGGAGCAGGGAGCCTATACCGGTGCTATTTCGCCGCTTATGCTCAAGGATGTTGGGTGTACCTATGTCATCATTGGGCATAGCGAGCGCCGACAACACTTTGGCGATACCGATGAGGTAGTCAACCGCAAGCTGCATGCTGCGCTGAAGCATGGGCTGCGCCCAATTATGTGTGTGGGTGAGAGTAAGCCGCAACGCGATTCTGGCCAGGCGGAAGAGATAGTTGTATCACAAGTGCGTGGCGGGTTGGCCAATGTGACGGCCGAGCAGATGGCGCACGTGGTGATAGCCTATGAACCTATTTGGGCTATTGGTACGGGTGACACGGCTACGCCAGCAGATGCGCAGGCTATGCATGCGGCTATTCGTAAGACGTTGACGGAGTTGTATACGACTGATGTGGCTCAGGCCCTCCGTATTCAATATGGTGGCAGTGTGAAGCCAGACAATGTGGATGAGTTGATGGCGCAAACCGATATTGATGGTGCTTTGGTGGGTGGTGCTTCGCTGAAAGCCGATTCCTTTTTGCGCATTGTGCAGTTTCAATAAGATGTGCGTCGTTTCTATGCCCGTGCTTGATACCGAAATAGTGGTTTAACTACAAAGGCACAAAGGGCGCAAGGGGTGTTTGTGGCCTCGTGTTCTTTGTGTCTCTGTGGTGATATACTGTATCATAGGAAGGGTAAGAGTCCTGTCCTAATCATAGACAGGCAAGAGTCCTGTCCTATGTGTATGAAAGAAGAAAGGAAGCAACAATGGCTGGTGAAGTGAATTTGCGAGCAACCCTAGCCCGCCCATTTCTTGCCGCTACCAATACACCACAGGTTGCCTATACGCTGATAGAACTTGTGCCCACTGAAGTGATTGCCCATGTGCGCATGCCAGTCAATGTAAGTTTTGTGCTGGACCGAAGCGGCTCTATGAAGGGTGATAAGATAGACCGAGTGCGCCGTGCGACTGCTATGGCACTTGATATGCTTAATGAAGAAGATGTGGTTTCGGTTGTTATTTTTGACCACCGCACCGAGGTGCTCATTCCGGCCCAACCAGTGAAAAATGCTGAAGAGCTCAAGGATGTCATCAAACGCATCCGTGATGCTGGCGGAACGAAAATTGCGCCGGCTGTTGACAAGGCTCTGAGCGAAATTGATAGGGGGGGGACGAACAAGATACGCCGACTGGTGCTCCTTACCGATGGGCAAACTGAGCATGAAAGTGAGTGCTTACTTCGTTCTGATGATGCTGGCCACGCTGGTGTTCCCATTACTGCGCTTGGTGTTGGTAATGATTGGAATGAGGATTTGCTCATTGAGATGGCTAATCGTTCCGGGGGTACAGCCGATTTTATTGACCGTGCAGATAAAATAGCCGACTTCTTCCAAAACACCGTGCAGCGTGCGCAGTCTGCCGTTGTCCATAACACAAACTTAACCATGCGCTTGGTGCAAGGTGTTACACCACGTGCATTGTGGCAGGTTATTCCCATTATTGATAACCTTGGCTTTAAGCATATTTCAGACCGCGATATACATGTGCCTCTTGGGGAGTTGGAAACTGGGCAGGGGCGCACATTGCTGGTTGAATTGCTCGTGGAGCCACGAGCGGCCGGGCAATATCGGGTGGGGCAAGCTGAAGCGACCTATGACATTCCGGCACTAAACCTCACCCATGAAAAGGTGCGCCAAGATGTTATCTTGACATTTACAGCCGAACCTGCCGAGATACAACAGGTCAATGCTCCAGTGATGAATATTGTCGAAAAAGTCAGTGCGTTTAAGTTGCAAACCCGTGCATTGCAAGATTTGCAGGCAGGAGATGTTGGTGGCGCAACGCAAAAACTCAAGAGTGCTGTCACTCGTCTTCTCAGTCAAGGTGAAGCCGAGTTGGCTGAAACGATGCAACAGGAAATTTCTAACCTTGAGCAGAGTGGGCAACTGAGTACAGAGGGACAGAAAACCATTAAGTTTGGTACACGCAAGACTGTGCGCTTGAGCGACCTCGATGTACCTCCAGTGTAGCAGTGTATTCTTTGTTTGTTGTTGTATGACGTTGATAGAGATGTTGCACACAACGTCTCTATCAGCATCTCTATCAGCATCTCTATCAACGTCTCTCGCACTATGGGTTGTTGAATGCAACGGTACGAGGGCATAGGTGCTGAACACGATACATCTGCGGACCTTTTTGGCTGTGGTGGATGCTGGCAATTATACGGCTGCTGCCGACCAACTGCATATGTCGCAACCGGCTGTGAGCCAACATATCCGGTCGCTTGAAGAGCAACTCGGGAGCATACGTCTCTTTCGGCGTGTGGGGCAACGCATGGTGCCGACACATGCCGGCGAAGAATTGCTGCAAGGCGCACGCGATTTGCTCGTCTCATCCGAACGCTTGGAGCAAAGCATTCGTGCGCTCAAAGGGCAAGTCACAGGACATATTGTCATTGGGTGTACCCCGGGTAGTGGTGCCAACTTGTTGCCACCGCTGTTGGCGCTCTTTTTAATGCAGTTTCCTGAAGTGACACTTGAGGTGCAAGTTTCTACCAGTGACCTATTGCTCGAAGCATTAGCTATGCAGCATATGTCTTTGCTGGTGCTTGAGGAGCAACAACGTCGCCGTGGGTGGGAATCGCGTTTTTTGGGCTATGAAGATTTGCAGTTGCTGGCTCCACCAGACCACCCGCTTGTGCAGCACACGCAACAACCGCATGCGCTGTTGCATGAGCATGCGCTGGTGATGCCGGAAAGCGGCACACCTCTGCGACGCACAATAGAAGATGGGTTGCGACGACGTGGTGTTACCACCTCAAACCTGCATGTAGTGATTGAAACGAATAGTGTACCGCTCATGCTGCAATGCATACACCATAGTATTGGGGTGGCATTTGTGCCTACCATAAGCATACCACAGGTATGTAGTCTCAAGACTATTGCGTTGGAGGGTATGCCAATGCAACAAGAATGGCATATACTACGCACACGAGACCGTAGCGCTGCGCGGGCTGTGCAGGAACTGTATATGTTTTTCACGAGCCCCACTGCTCGCACATTGCTGGCAAAGTGTGGGCTGCATGACCATGTGGAAGAGTAGAGGAGACAAACGGGAAAGGGCTATGCAGAGATATGGTCATTGAAGCCCAGTTATCCAAAAACCAGTTTATTAAACTTGCTATTACGCGTCATTTGCAAAGGATAACCTTTTATTTCTATGCTGTGACGGTTTCAGCAGTGACAGCCTATGTTATCTTAGGGGGAGATTTCATGCTCTTGCTAGTGGCGTGGCTATCATTTATGCTCTATATCATCCATGGTATTATGAATGCTTTTCGCAGCAGTGCCGATGAAAGCTTACCCATTTTCTTACCAACTCGCTACACATTTGGTGAGCAAGGGGTAGACGTAAGCTCATCGGCCGGGCAGAGCATCTTGGAGTGGAGTCAATTTTCCGTGTGGAAGAGGTTAGCACAATGCTATGTGCTGGTTTTGGTTTCGGGGCAAATTATTGCTATTCCGGAGTCTGCGGTTGCCAACCAGCATGTGAAGCAGTTTGAAACGCTGTTGCGTACTCACATTGGGCCAGGGTAGGGGGAGAGATAGGTATGCCGCAGCGAGACATATACCATAGTGCTGTGAAACAAGCGCTCATCAAAGATGGGTGGGCTATCACGCATGACCCGTACACCATAGCCTTTGGAATACACCATGGCTTTGTTGACTTGGGAGCAGAACGCATCATTGCAGCCGAGAAAGACAAACAAAAAATTGCGGTAGAAATCAAAAGTTTTATCAGTAAGTCAGTTATTGCCGATTTGGAACAAGCGCTTGGTCAATATTTGCTGTATCGGAGTTGGATGATGCGTACAGAACCAGATCGGGATCTTTTTCTCGCTATCAGTAATGAAGTAGTTGCCGACATCTTTGAGGATATAGCGGGCAGAGTTCTTATTGAAGATTATAACATCCGCTACCTAACAGTCAATATGAAACAGGAGGAAATTGTATTATGGAAAAGCTAAGTCGCTATCGCGCATTAATTAAGCGTATCCTTAAAGAATATGCCCAATACAAGCCTTCCTATGGTGAAATAGAAACATTCGTCATCTGTGACCAAGAGCAAGACCACTATCAATTGTTGTTCTTGGGGTGGAATTTACCACGGCGAGTCCATGCTATCATTGTGCATATACGGCTCTACAACAATAAAATTTGGATTGAATACGATGGCACATCCTATGGCATAGCCGGCGAATTGGTAGATGCTGGCGTACCCAAAGAAGATATTGTGTTGGCCTTCCACTCACGTGAAAAACGACCCTATACCGAGTTTGCTGTAGAGTAAGGATATTCAATGAGAGATGATGCTCATATGCACCCAGGCATTGTGCAAGCCCTAGCGCACTTGCAGCATGGGCGTATCACGCGGCGCGAGTTTTTGCGGGTTGCGACATTGCTTGGTGCGAGTTTATCTAGCGCATCGCTTCTGGCCGCCTGCGGCGGTGGCCAGTCTGACTCTTCTTCAGAACAAGGCGATGCAGCAGGACAGTCCGCAACGCCGGTACCTGTTAAGCGTGGGGGTGTTTTGCGTGTGGGCATACCCATTCATCCGGTAGACCACCCGGCCCGCTTCTGGTGGAGCGAATCATCTCATATCTTCCGCTTTGTGTTCGAGTACCTCACCCAAACCGATGCCGAGAATATCACGCACCCATTGTTGCTTGAGCGTTGGCAACCCAACGATGATTTGACCGTTTGGACTCTCACTTTACGTCAAGGTGTTGTGTGGAGCAATGGCGATGAGCTTGTTGCAGACCACGTTGTCTTTACCTTCAACGAGTGGCTAAACCCAGATACCAAATCGTCAATGTATACGTTGTGGGAAGGTTTCCTGACTCCAGAGGGAATCGAGGCTACAGATGACTATACCATCACGCTCACGCTTGATGCTCCCAAGCTTGATGTGCCTGAAATCTTGTTTCACTACCCGGCGCATATCATTCATCCCGATTTCGATGGCAATGTTGCTTCGGGCAACAACCCCGGCACAGGCCCCTATATGCTAGAAGACTATCGGGCAGGTGTACATGCTCTATTGAAGCGGCGCGAAGATTATTGGCAACAGGGCGCAGACGGGCAACCCTTGCCCTACTTGGACGAGATAACGTTTGTTGACCTTGGCGATGATCGTATAGAGTATGTATTGGCCATCAAGAGCGGTGATATGCATACGATCTATGCCCCCGATGCGGATACGATTGAAGATGTACGTGAAGAAGTCCATATTACCGTTATGTCTGTAGATACAGCCCAGACTCGCGTTTTGCGTATGCGTGTTGACCAAGAGCCTTGGCAGGATGTGCGGGTGCGCCAAGCACTCAAAAAATGCCAAAACCGTGCGGATATTCTGGAGCGCCTTCCCAATGTGGCAGGTTTGGTAGGGCACGATTGCCATGTGTCGCCAGTGCAACCCGATTGTGCTGCTATGGATGATGCGCCAGCGTATGACCCAGAGGGGGCCAAGCAATTGCTTGCGGATGCTGGCTATCCCGATGGGTTAGAGGTGACGCTTTCTATTGGCGGTTGGAATGATGTGCTTACATACGCCGAGTCGTTGCAGGAGCATGCGGCAGAAGCCGGCTTTACAATTACGTTGGAGACGATGTCTGACGATGAGTATTGGGAAAAGTGGACTGAATGGAACGTTGGCATTACGCCGTGGTCACACCGCCCACTTGGTAGTATGATGCTGCCTTTGGCGTATGCTGCCGACGCAGACGGTAATCCGGTGCCTTGGAATGAGACACGTTGGGTAGATGAGGAGTTCAACGAAGTGCTCAAGCAGGCACAGGGGACGCTCGATGTGGAAGCACGCAAGGCACTGATGGCAACCTTGCAGCGCATACAGATGGAGCGTGGGTCGGTCGGGGTTGCGTTCTGGGGGCGCGTTTGGGAAGTGTTCCACGTGGCGTTTCAGGGGGTGCAGGCACACCCGTTGCGCTCCAATTTGTGGCTTGAGGTGTGGTATGACCTAGAGGTAGAAAACCCACAAGAGTAATATGGTAGCCATGAACTACCAAGAAGCCAATAATGCCAAGGATGTAAACGTAGGAATGGGCAAAAGTCTATAACTACCATGAGGTTGCAGGTGCTTGGGCTTCGATACATTCAGCTACTGGACCAAACGGTGCTTGGTTTTGCTCAGTACGAAAGTAAATAAAAAATCCTATGGCTTGGATGGCATGGATGAGGCGAACCATTACCTCGCCCACATTCTCATCTGTTACATTGGCTACAATAGCCGAATCTTTGAAGATTACGTCATGGTTGCTTGCTATTTGCTGTGCAAAACGCATGAGGTCGGGTTGTTTTTCAACGGTAAGCCCGCTCACGAAGAGCATATGGAGCGTTTCGCCACCATCAGATAAGATGTATCCTGTGTGAGATGGTTCAACATAGAGTTCAATAAAAGACATATCAAAGTGTAGGAATGGTGTAACAATAACGTACCCATCATTGAGGGGCTGTACCGTCAAGTGGTTCTGAAGATGGTAGATGAGATGTTTGGGGATGTGTACACAAAACTTTTTCATGGTTTCACCATATATTTAGTATGCTGCTAGGAGTGCAATGTAGAATTAACTCAACCTCGGCCCGTGTAGGTTTCATCTCTTGTAAAAGCATCAAGTACAAAAACCGTAACCTTAACCTATTGTAACACATTGCAAGAAAAATTCAATTTGTTGTAACTGTTCACAAGTGGAAAAATTAGGAGTGTTGAGATATGAAGACGTTGTATGAAATGTCTCTACAAGGTTAAAGCTCCATTATGAATATGAAAACGCCACGCATAGCATATTGCTCGCCCGTCAACCCGGCTCCATCGGGCATTTCAGACTATAGCGAGGAACTGCTGCCCTACCTAGCGCAATATGCCGATATAACGTTGTATGTTGAAGATAGATTGCGCCCGACCAACACGGAGCTTGTTCGCTATCTTGATGTGCAACCACTGCGGCGACTAGAGCGTACACATCGGCGCAAGCCCTACGACGCTATCACCTACCACATTGGCAATAGCCCGGCGCATATGGGCATTTGGCGCATGGCACAACGCATCCCCGGTGTTGTCGTGCTGCACGATTTTGTGTTGCATCACTTCATGCTCTCCTATGCTGCGCTCATGCACAAGGATGTGCAACGCTATGTACACTACATGACGCAGCACTATGGCGAACAAGGGACACATATAGCGCAACTAATGATACGTGGGCGCTTCACTGAGACGGCATTTGATTTCCCATGTTGTGAACAGGTGATAGCAAGTGCCTATGGCTTGATTGCGCATAGCCACTATGTGCAAGAACGGGTTATGCAGATACGCCCAACGTTGCCTGTGTCCATTGTGCCAATGGGTGTGCCGCTCTCGCCACCTATTGAGCGTGCCGATGCCCGCGCACGGCTCAGCCTCAACCTGCCACCCGATGCGCTCATATTAGCAAGCTTTGGCCATATCAATGCCTACAAGCGGCTAGAGCCTACCCTACGAGCGTTCACCGAACTACGTGCAGACTATCCCAATGCACACTATATACTTGTCGGGAGTGTATCGCCCAACTACGACGCCGAGGGGTTGATACAGCGCATAGGGTTGGAAGATGCTGTGACGATGACAGGCTATGTGTCACGCCAAGCGTTTGACGATTATGTAGCAGCAACCGATATTTGCCTCAACCTGCGCCACCCCACGGCGGGTGAGACAAGCGCCAGCCTGCTGCGACTGCTCGGAGCTGGCAAGCCGACACTCGTCAGCGCCACTGGCTCTTTTGCAGAGCTACCGGCCGATGTTGCGGCACAGGTAGATAACGATGCGAGTGAGCGCGAGTTGATATTGGCGTATTGCCAATTGCTTGCGCAGCGCCCAGATGTGGCAGCGGCATTGGGCAACAATGCGCGTGCATATGTTGGGGTGCATCATACACTTGAGCGGGCTGCGCAGGGGTATGCGCGGTTTTTGGCACGGCTCTACCGTTGGCAACGTGTGGCGCGTGTGCGTGATGCGCCGTTGTGGAAGGTGGGTACTGTACATAGTGAATCGCCAAGACGCCAAGAGCGCCAAAAGCAAAAGCATCACGCCTCAAATGGAGTTGATGGCAAACTGCCATGCAAGAGCCATCAAGAGCCTAGCAAGAGCCATCAACAATCTAGCGAGTCTAGCTATTTGGTGGCAAGTGTTGCCCAAAGCTTGGTGGAGCTTGGTGTGACAGAACGCGACGAGCAGGTGCTCTGGTCTGTTGCAAGCCGTATGGCTGAAGTGATAAACTCTGAGTGACAAATAATGAATGATAATAGAGAGACCCGCGAACATGTATGGCTGGATTACTTGTCTGTGCCATTTTGGAATAGGCGCGAAGCACGATTGCGCTCTCTGATGCGTATTGTGTTGCTGTTCATACTCCTCTCATTGTGTATGACAGTGGGGGGGATAATTGGCTTCATGCTCAACTTTCCTGGCGAACGTATCTTTTTGGGTGTACTCCCCTTGCCGGCAACGTTCATCAGTATGTGGTTGGCTGGCCGCTTCCTAGACCATCGCCCTTTTACCCATTTTGGTTTTCACATCAATACCAACTGGCTTATAGATTTGGTTTTTGGGCTGGCCTTGGGGGCATTGCTCATGACGGGCATTTTTTTGGTAGAGTGGGCTGCAGGCTGGGTCACGGTTACAGATACGTTCCATGTAGAATCTGGGCATTCTTTTGCAGTGAGCATCATACCGTCGCTGGTTTTTTTCGTCGCTGTCGGTATCTATGAGGAGATGCTTTCGCGTGGCTACCTGCTGCTTAACGTTGCCGAAGGGTTGCGGTTTCGTTTCATTCGCCCACAGCATGCGCTTATGTTGGCCTGGTTGCTATCGTCTGTTCTTTTTGGTTTGGCCCACATGAGCAACCCCAACACAACGGTTATTAGCACTATCAACCTGATATTGGCGGGGGTTTTCCTTGGGCTTGGCTTTATGCTCACGGGAGAGTTAGCTATCCCAATAGGGTTACATATTACATGGAACTTTTTCCAAGGTAATGTGTATGGCTTCCCAGTAAGTGGTGTCCAAGAGGTAACGCAGGTGACATTCGTTGCAACTGAGCAGGGGGGGCCTGCTATGTGGACGGGGGGCAACTTCGGACCCGAAGCTGGCTTGTTGGGCATACTTGCAATTGCCACAGGCTGCGTGCTCATTGTGCTGTGGGTGCGCATTCGCTATGGGCGGGTAGCGTTTGCTACGCTGAATATGGTTGGCAAAGAGGAGAGCTTACAATCCTTTCACGAGTAGGTTTTCACCATCGCCATAACAGAGAACGACTCAGGTATGGGGTTGCTGCGATGTTTCATGCTGCCCCGTGCCAGTCGCAACATACATCTCATCAGCACGACTTTTCAGCCCAAGTGCTACCAACAGCATACCCATAGTTATGATACCAATCAAAAAATAGGCTACGCGAAAGCCAGTAACGCCACCGCCCGCATGGGCCGCAACTGAGCCTATCAATGCCGAACAAAGCAACTGCCCCACACCCGTGAGCACAGAAATACTCCCCTGTGCGGACGCACGGTCATCGGCTGGCGCAGCATTGATGACAATGTAGCGTATGGGAGCACCAAGTAGCGCCGACATGCCCAAACCCACAAATACACATGCCACGTAGAAGCTTTCAATCGTAGACGAGGCAAATGCCAACAGCATCATGCCCACAACAACCATAGCCGTCCCTGCAACGACAACTCTTTTGGAGCCTACCATATCGAGCAAGCGCCCAGCCAACGGAGCGCCTACCATCATAGAGAGCACCAACGGCATCAGCATAAAACTGGCCGTAGAGAGGCTAACAGAAAAAGCCGGCTTTATCAGCGATGGCAAGAATGAGACCGACATCATGCCCATGCCAGACCCAAGCGCCAGCGCATTCGCCAGCAGCATTTGGCGTGTGCGCAACATGCTAAACCGAAAGATGGGGTCGGCGGCTTTCATTTCTACAGCACCGAAGATAGAGAGCAAACCCATACCAAGAATCAGCAATAGGAGCGGCCACAGCTTGAACGTAGCACCACCCAGTTGATTGAGACCAAGCGAGAGCGAACCAAGAATGCCTGTCAACACGACTAGACCAACCCAATCAAATGGCTTAGTTTCTAATCGGTGCGCCGCGGGCAATATACGTGAAGCAGCTATGATAATCCCTATCGCAACTGGCACATTGATATAAAAGAGCCAATGCCAAGAGAATTGCAGCAGTATACCGCCCAGAATAGGCCCAATGATGAACGCCATGCCAAAGACAGCCCCAATGAGACCCAATGCGCGGCCACGTCTATCTGGAGGGAACGTATCACCGATGACGGCTGCTGCAATAGGAAAAATGCCCCCTACACCAAAGCCCTGCACGGCACGCCCCACCAACAACACAGTAAATGAAGGCGACAGCGCAACAATCAATGAGCCAATGCCAAAGAGCAGTATATCTAACATATAGATAGAGCGCCGACCAACGCGGTCAGACAGCTTAGCCATAAGGGGAGTCCCTATCAAATTGAATAGCACGTAGATGGCCAATACCCACGCTAGGGAGCGTTCCCCAACGCCAAAATCAGCTTGTAGCGCCGGGAGCGCCGGCCCCACAATCGCAATATCGAGTGCCCCCATGAGCACGCCCACAAAGAGCACGAACAGTATACGGTTGCGCGTGCGGTTTTCCATGCGCCAAAAAACCTCTCAATAATTGCCAAACACAAATGCACAGAAAGCACTCAAAGCCTTTTCTTTGTACCTCTGTGGTTCCCTCGTTGCTTATCACAGTCGTACAGTATACCACAAGGTAGCCGCATGCTACCCGTGTAGGGCTATCTATCTAAGAGCCTGTTTGAAAAGAAACCACAATGCACACTGATGAACACAGACTCTCGTTTAAACCTTGGTGTTCTTGGCGTCTTGGCGGTTCAATGCCTACCCTTCTGAGTAGCCCCCATCCCCTACCGCAACATACTTGGGCGCTCAAAGTTCGTCAAGATGATGTGCGTGTAGATGCGCTTGCCATCAATCACCTCATCGGTTTCAAGCGTATCGTCATCCGTGTGCAACGCGCTAAACACCACATAGTACCCCTCGTTTCGTCTCTCCGATTGCAGATAGGCTGCCAGTTGCCCCTTGCCACGCTCGAAGGCCGTTGAGCTTGAAAAGAGCTTGGTTTCAATGAGGTACGAATGTGTCCGATAGCGTATCAGCAGGTCAATCCGCCCGCGCCCAGAAGGTATCTCAATAAACGTTGTTCCTCCTATCTCTTGTATGAAGAAAGAGATGAAGCCATCAAGTGAGTAGTGGCAGGCGGCTTCGCGCAGGTTTTCGGTATCGAATGCCTGATAGCCGCGCCGCCGAACATAGGCACGGTATTCTTGCAGCAATGCATTCACGTTCAAGCGTCCATCAGCGTGGACATACTTGCTGAATGTGTCTTGGATCGAGGTAAGATAGTGTGCCGTTTCGCCATTGATGCGTGGGCGAAAGTTCGTCACCAACGCTTTCTTGTAGAGTGGCACGGCTACATCGGTAGTTCCTTCTACGTCATCTACCACTCCATTTGCCGCAAGCCATGCAATATCGGTATCATAGCTCGAAAAGGGGATAGGTTCAGCTTGAAAGAGCACTTTGAGCATAAAGGCTTTGCGTTCGCTGGCTTTCTGCACAATATTGACAATGTTTTTGTGCATTCGTTTGGTGCAAAACGTGTTTAGGGTTTGGTAGAACGCATCCATCGTCACAGGTTGGCTCCTATCCGGCACGACCTCAGTCACCAAGTGGTGGCACAACGCACAGACTAAGCCGGGTTGCCCGTTGGTGTTGTGGATGATAGCCGCGATGACCTCCTCGTCAAAGGGTTGTCCCGACTCGGCAATATATTGCCCGATGAGGTCGCGCACCTCCTCATCTGTGAAGTAGGGCAATTGCAACTCTTCTGCTACATTGAATGGTGACGCGGTAGAGAGTACCAACTCAGCAATGGTGCTTACACCCACCAGGATGAGCGCATGCAGGGCATAATCTGCTTTCTGGTGATAGATTTTCCTGAACGTGTGCATCACTTCAGACAATACCTCATCCGGTATCCCTTCAAATTCATCTATGACTAATACGATAGGTTTGGTTGATTCCGCTGAGGTATATTGAAAGAACTGGGCTAAATCTATTGCATCTTTGATCGTGTCATTCACCTTGATGTTGTGCTTGGATAATGCATGGGTAAGCTCTCCGGTTAATCCCTGGTAAAACCTTGTACGTGGGATATTCTTGTAATTTTCAAAACTAATCCATATGGGCACATAATCATCCTTCAGTGCGTCCAGCAACAATTGAAAATAGGTGGTTTTGCCAGACTGCCGGGGGGCGAACAAGGTGATGTAGCGCCCTTTGTTGACTTTTTCTTTGCCCTTGGCGATGAGTGCCTCGCGCATGACGGTGTAGTGTAGCTCTGGGTTGCACGGGCCAGAGGTATTAAATTCACGCATGGGTGTCCCTTTCCTTTTTCATGAAGACCTCGCGCAAAGACGCAAAGAACGCAAAGCTCTAAAAAAAGGAACAAGCAATTCTTTGCTGGTACGCTGCAATGCTGCAAGCTGTCTTGGCTTCAGTTCATGCATGCCATCATAGCACAGATGTAGGTATGTATCAACTACAGATAGTGTATTTATTCTCGTTAGTTGGGGCAAGTGGGCACTCGTCCCAACGGTTTCAAACATGCTCTTAGAAAAAACGAGCCCTAGCTATTTTGCATTCTGTGGTATCATTGCTCGTGTACTCCTAAAGGAAAGACGTGAATTAGTTACAAGGAAAGGACTAATGATTGAATCACATGAATCAATGAACAATACACAACTGTTGCTTGAGCAATTTCTTGTCCCCATTAGTATCATTCTTGTCGCTCTGCTCATAGGTTTGTGTATTGAGTATATCTTTATACGTTTTCTCAGGAACGTATTGCCAAAGATACCAGGAGAATATGACGATCTCGTGTTCCGAATACTCAGTGGTGGGATGGCTACATTCTGGTGCTTGCTGCTAGGAACCAACGAAGCCCTCAAACACATCGTTCTTCTCAACTCAACCACCACCCACACTATCCGTCAAAGTATCTTTATTCTATTCATTCTTTCTGTCATGGTAGCCATATCACGACTCATCATTGGCATCGTCAACTTATCTAGCATATCCGGCGAAGCACGCTCGCCATCCCTTCTCGACAATTCCATCCGGATAGCTATATTTACCTTTGGCTTCCTGTTCATTCTCGGCTCATTCAATGTACAAATCACCCCACTGTTAGCAGCCGTTGGTGCTGGTAGTCTTGGTGTCTCTCTCGCACTCCAAGATACCCTCTCCAGTCTTTTTTCAGGTATCCAAATCATGCTCACACGACGCATCCGGCCCGGCAACTACGTCAAATTAAGCTCAGGTGAAGAAGGCTACGTCACCGACATCAACTGGCATAGCACCCAAATAACCCAATGGGATAATAACATGGTTGTCGTACCCAACACATCACTTACCAACGCATTGATTACCAACTTCTATGACCCTAGCCCAATCATGATAGTGTGGATTGATGTGCGCGTCGGGTACCGCAGCAACCTCGAACATGTTGAACAACTCACCACTGAAGTTGTCAAAGAAGTTATTGTCGCTACCTCAGTCATCAAAGTTCTTGAAAGAGGCTTCCTCTCGGCAGTCAAGAAACAAGTTATAGCCATAGTAGAAAAAGACTTGTATCAAGAAGTCAAAAAAGGCGTGTTAGAAGCCCTAAACCAACACAACGTATCCCCAAAAGTCCATAAGCGGATTGCAACGCTCTTTGAAAAAGGCTTGATGCATGTTGAAATCAGGGAAAAAATCCGTACAATAATAAAGAAAGATGTTCAAGATGTCATAGTTGAAGGCATAGATGACGAAATAGCCAATATACTCGAAAAGAACATGTCTTTCAAAGACAAAGAAAGAGACGTACAAGCACTGTTTAGAAAAGGCACCTTTACCGAAGAAACCAAACAAGAGATTACCAACATGATGAAACAAGCAATGACCTTTGAAAGCCTAGAGCAAAGCATACTCGATATACTTGAAAAAAGCCACGCCTCTTCAGAAATGACACACGAAGTGAAAGCTGCCCTTGCCAAAGGACTCGTCTTCAAGACAATCAAACAAAACGTAACGGATGTACTCAAAAAAAACCTCACACTTGAAGGAGTCAAAGAAGAAATCAAATCAACCTTACGTCGTTTTGAAAAAGGCCAAGTGCCAGATAGCGTCAAACAAACGGTTCTCACTATTATCGAACGCATCTTTACAGACAACGTGCGAAGCGAAATAGCCGCTACACTTAAACAAGGGCACATTTCTGAAAACATAACCGAAAACATCGTACACACACTTGACCGCCTATTTAGCCGCTATATTGTGACCAATGTACGCCGTATCCTCGACACAGGCATCCCCCCCGATCAAGAACCATTCATCCGCTACAATGCATTTGCCGATTTCAGCATCAACTTCAGCGTGTTCTTCTACATCCAAGAATTTATGGCGCAGTACGTTCTGAAACACGAAATCATCAAGCGTCTCCACACACGCTACCACGAGGAGGGCATACAGATACCCTACCCATCCCATACTATCTACCCTAGCGATAGTACTCCTTGGGAACTATCAATAACAGAAAGAAATTGAGAGGTTTATAGCTATGTATAAGACATGTTTCCCCATAAGGGGAATCATCGCAACCATTTTTATTGGTACCTTGCTACTGCTGCATGCCTGTGGGCCACTGACGGTGCAAAATACCATTGCCCCAACTGAACCAACCGAGCCAACCACAGCACCCGAAAGCATCAGCGAATCATCGCCTCCGCCACCCTTCTATAGGCAAACACCGTTACCAGTGCAGGAAGAAGCCATTGCAAAAGACGAAAGCAACACCATCGTTTTTGTTTCCAGTCGAGAAGGCAATAGAGATATTTACATCATGAATGCCGATGGAACCAATGTCGAAAACCTCACCAATGACCCAGTAGACGACTTCGACCCCGATTGGTCGCCCGACAGAAACCACATAGCCTTTGTCTCCAAACGCGACCGTGCCAATGACATCTACGTTATGGATGCCGATGGCACCAATGTAAAAAACCTCACCAGCAACAATATGAATGAATATGCCCCCGACTGGTCACCCGATGGCACACAAATAGCCTTCATCCGTAAAACAGAAGGTAAATCAGCGCTGTACATCATGCAAGCCGATGGTACTGATAGTGACGAAATTACATTTGAACAGGAATTTATCAACATAGATGAACCTATGTGGTCGCCGGATGGCACCCATATAGCCTTTTCTGCCCAAATGAAACACGAATCTGACACCGACGAGGCAGAAGAGGAGAGTGACCGCGACATCTTCACCTATCAGGTAGGGAAGGAAGACCAAAAGGCAGTGAACCTTACCGGTACTGCTCGCACAGAACAAGACGACAAAATGGCCCCCGCAGCCGAAAAATCCAATGAGTTTTCGCCCGCCTGGTCCCCCAATGGCAAGCGCATTGCCTTCACCTCAGACCGCAACGGCAACCAAGAAATCTATGTTATGCAAGATGTTGGTACCCTTGCCAAACGCATGACTACCCACCCAGGAGACGATACCCACCCCACATGGTCGAGCGATGGTCTGCATATAGCTTTCACATCAAACCGCGATGGCAACCAAGAAATTTATGTTATGAATGAAAATGGCTCTGAACTTCTGAACGTGACAAACCACAAAGATGATGATACTACAGCAGACTGGCTACCATCTATAAACAAACAGAACCCAGAAAAAATAGCTTTTGTGTCGGACAGAAACAGCAACTTTACCGATATATACATCATGCACAAAAATGGCTCCAACCTCTCCAACCTTACAGCCAGCAGTTTTCACGACACCCACCCCGACTGGTCGCCCGATGGCTCCAAAATAGCCTTTACATCAGATAGAAACGGCAACAACGACATCTACGTTATGCATGCCGACGGCTCCAACGTGCGCCAACTCACCCGTCATCCTGCTGAAGACATGCACCCCGAATGGTCACCGGATGGGCAGTTTATCGGGTTTGAATCGAAACGTGACGGTAACTGGGAAATATACATTATGAATGCTGACGGTACACAGATACTCAACCAAAGCAACTTCCCGGCTGCCGATGACGGTAATATAGCGTGGTCCCCCGATGGAAAACGCATCGCCTTCTCATCCAATCGTGATAAAAACTTTGAACTCTACGTTGTACAACTTGACGGTACCAACCTAACACGCCTAACCAATGATGACGCCACCGATGCATTCCCGGCTTGGTCGCCCGACGGCACCAAAATAGCCTTTCGCTCAAACCGCGATGGCAACAATGAAATTTACGTATTGACTGTTGGCAAAAAAGGGGTACTCAACTTGACCAACAACCCGGCAGATGATGACCACCCAGTATGGTCTGCCGATGGCACACAAATCATATTTGACACAGACCGGTTCAGTCCTCGCAATTTGGGAAGCTTTCGTCATCACACCGAGTTGTACATCATGCAAGCCAACGGATCTGACCAACGAAGCCTGTTCCTATCGCATACCAACGGAGAATACGAGCAGACCAAGACGCCAACAGCCACACCAACCGATGTAACACCAACCGTACTATCAGATAAAAGCGTGGAACCAACGGCAATATCAACCAAAGAAGACAAGGAGCAACCTACGAAAACAATTCACTATAACGATTCCTATCCCGATAGACTATCGCCATAGCAGAGAAGTAGCCATGCCATGAGTAGCAGAAAAGTAGACAAGCCATGAGCATACGAAAATTGCTTCGCTTAATACGGGCACGCCTATCGCAACGTATTGCGTTCTGGGTGTTGGTGAGTATTTTACTGATAGAAGCAATCATTGTTATCCCATCGTACATAGTGCGCAAAGACCAACTCCTTGCCCAATTGGAAGAACTAGGCTTGTCTACCGTTTTAGCCATTGTAAACCTAGAGGGGGTCGAAGCGGATACTACTAATCTTGTCTTCTCTGCTCCAAAGCTAGCCAGAGGCACTGTGGTGAAGGGAGGCGCTATATACCAACACGATGGTACACGTGTTGGCACCTTTGGCGAATTGCCAACCCTTACCTTCGATGATGTGCAGAGCCATACCGTAGTGCATGCATTGAGTGATGACAGACTACGATATGATGTCGCATGGTCTACCAGTGTGCTCAATGCCAAATATCACGTTATAGCCCGGCTCGACTCTACTGATGTCAAAGAAGAATTGGACGCATACACATGGCGCATGGTTTTCTTCATTCTCATCATCACAGCCTTTGTCACAACAGCCGCTATGCTCGCCGTAAGCATAACCGTCATAACACCCGTTTTGCGCCTGCGCGACCACTTATTGGCCACTGGCGAAGGGCAATCATATGACAGCACGTGCAACTTGTCCATAGACCGTAAGGATGAATTGGGCGATGTTATGTCGGCTTTTAACACCATGTCGCACAAAATAAAAGAACGTACCTCAGCGCTTGAGGCAACGGCAAATGACCTGACCCAAGCCAATGAGCAACTACAAACGCTCAATGACCAGTTGCAAAACGAAATTATCATGGCCCAGCGCATCCAGCAAAGCTTATTGCCTCCGGCAGAACCCAACTGGAAAGGTCCAAACATTCGCTGCTACAGCATTCCAGCAAGCGCAGTTGGGGGAGATTTCTACGTCTACCACAACTTGACAGATGGCGTGTATGGCATTGCCGTGGGCGATGTCTCTGGCAAAGGTATGCCAGCGGCTTTACTTATGGCCGTCAGTGTAGCTTCCTTTCACTCAATTGCCAAGGATGGGCTTGCTCCCAAAGAACTCTTGGCACACCTAGACCAAGCCATAACGCCCTTCACCCACACAACACATCAAAATTGTGCCATGGTCTACGCCATGATCCAACAACTTACCCCCGATACATGCGTGCAGCAAGATACCGAATATGTTTTGCGGGTTGCCAATGCCGGGTGCATAGCTCCCATTATCCGCCATGTTCATGGTGGGGCCGAGTGGATTGATGTTGGTGGTTTGCCACTTGGCACAGGGCTAGGGCTAGATGGTAAAAACACCTATAACGAAGTATGCCTTAGCCTTGCACAAGGCGACATTGTGCTTTTAATGAGCGATGGTGTTGTAGAAGCCAACAACCCCGATGGAGCTATGTTTAGCTTCGAGCGCCTAGAGCAAGCTGTGATAGACGGGCCAACGACAAGCGCCGAAGACATGCTCGCACACCTAAAAGCGTGCATACAAACGTTTGTAGGAAACAACGAAGCCCACGATGACATAACCATTGTTGTGATACAAGTATAGTGTATGTAACCACTATTATTCACACAACATATACAGTTTCTCCATACAATCTCCACATATTTGATGTATACTACTGTAAAGGACAGAGATAATCATGCTCAAGCCACGTTGGAAAAAAGTACTGCGCGACCTATGGAGTGATAAATCACGCACTGCATTGGTTGTTGTGTCCATCTTCATTGGTGTATTTGCCACGGGCGTCATCAACGGCGCACGTGCTATTGTCATTGACGAATTGCAACGGAGCTACGACAAAACCAAACCAGCCCACATAACTGTTCAGCTCTCGGATTCTGACAGCTTCGATGAGAGCCTGATACAATCTATCGAAAAAATAGATGGTGTTGAGGCAATTGAAGGACGACGCTCAACATCGGTAAGCATTCAAATAGCCCCCAACCAATGGGAAGACTTTGACCTCACAGCCATACCCGACTTCGACGATATACAGGTACATAAACTGCGCTTTGTAGAAGGAGCGCAAGAACCACGCGACAAGGATGTGTTACTTGAACGCTCCAGTATGCAAGCCCTGAACGCATCAATTGGTGACACCATCACTATTGAACGCTCCGACGGAAAACAAAAATACATGCAGATAACCGGTGTCGTGCATGACCTCTCCAAACGACCCACATCTATGAACGGCACCTACTATGGCTACGTCACGCCCGAAACCATGGAATGGCTAGGGAAATCATCCGACTATACCCACATGCTCATCCGCGTTTCTGCCAATGCACCTATGCCCAAACGTGGTGCGGGTGGTTTTGGCCCATCTGGTGGGGGTTCGGGAGGAGGAGGGGGGCCAGGTGGTGGCATGGGACGCCAGCCAACCCAAGCAACTCCCACCAAGCCAAATGAACCCTCTTTGATGCAAATAATGCATATCACCAGCGAAGTCGAAGACAAAATCGAAAAATCTGGACGTGAGCCTCGTGTTCCCAGAAGAGGTCCCCCCGGACGGCAAGACCCAACCGAACACTGGGCAACCTCATTTATCACAACACTCGCCCAAATGATGGGCGTCTTGGGCATCATGGCACTCTTCCTGAGCGGTTTCCTCGTGACAAACACCATTTCGGCACTTTTGGCGCAACAAGTGAGGCAAATTGGTATCATGAAGTCCATAGGTGCCCGCAACAGTCACATTATGGGCATGTACATGGTATTGGTGCTCTGTTTTGGGTTCCTCTCCATGTTCCTAGCCATACCACTCACCATAGCTACTACCAAATTTTTTGTCTCGCTCATTGCCAATTACTACAACTTTGACCTTTCAGCCGCTGCATTTCCACGACGCATCTTGTTTATGCAAGCATTTGCTAGTCTTATCATTCCCCTCGTCGCATCTATCGTTCCAGTATTGACAGGCACCCGTGTGACAGTATTGCAAGCACTCAACAGTGAAGGGATACAGGCTAAGCCAAAGAAGCAGAAGAAAAAGAAGAAACAAGCTACCGATACGCAACAACCCAAAGTGAAAGAAGGCATCTTGCCGCTCCACACAATCCTCAACCGCCCACTGCTCCTCTCCGTGCGCAACACCTTCCGTCGCAAAGCACGTGTCACACTAACCCTGTTCACACTCACCATTGGCGGGCTTATTTTCATCGGCATTTTTACCATCCGTGCCTCGTTACTCTTCACGCTCAACGACTTGTTGGAAAAAGAAATCAAGTTTGACGCTGCAATTATGCTTGATGATACCTACCGTGATTACCATGTGGTAGAAACAATAGCACGAGCACCCGATGTTGCAGTCGTTGAATCGTGGGCTATGGGGAGCGCCGCCCGAGTCTACAAAAACGGATCCGAAAGCGAAAATATAAGCATTACCGCCCTCCCACCAGATTCGCAGATGATGGAGCCAGTTATCATTAAAGGGCGTTGGCTTCTCCCTGAAGATGCGCATGCCATCGTCGTCAACATAGCCGTGCTCGAAGATGACACCGATATTAACGTAGGCAGCAGCATCGTATTGAACATAAACGAAAAAGAATCCACATGGCAAGTAGTTGGTATTATGACAAGCCTGCGCGATAGCCGTGAAGCCTATGTACCGTTTACCTACTACACACGAGTCACCGGCGAAGTAAACCAAACCCGGTCAGTTCGCGTCTTGTTTCAAGACACCACCAACATTGCTCATGCCACTCTCGTTGAAGCCATAGAAAACCAGCTCCAACAGCAAAATATTGGTGTGAGCAGAACCTTTTCCAAAACATACCTCATGGACTTACTCATGGAACGCTTCAACTTCATCATCATTGCGCTCATTGTCATGGCATTGCTCATGGCCATTGTTGGTGGCTTGGGTTTGGCCGGCACAATGAGCCTGAATGTCATAGAGCGCACGCGAGAAATAGGCATTATGCGGGCAATAGGCGCTTCCAACAGCATGATACTCCAAATCTTCTTAGGTGAAGGATTACTCATTGGCATCCTGAGCTGGTTCTTCGGTACATCGCTTTCGGTGCCTGTCAGCAAACTGTTGAGTGATGCTTTGGGCGGGTTATTCTTCCGTCAGCCACTCACATACAACTTCTCCTTTGGCGGCGTAGGCATCTGGCTCGGTCTCTCCATGCTCCTCGCCATTCTTGCCAGCTTCTTCCCAGCCTGGAATGCAACCCGTGTTTCTGTGCGCGAAGTGCTGGCCCACGAATGATAGGAAACCAAGTTGTAGCACCGGCTGGTAAGCCGGACTCCGATTGCAAGCGTTTCTGCTGTGTGCTAGAATGAGCGTAGGTTTGCTTGTAGAATTGTTCTACGATAGCACCTTATTTCTTGCCATTCCAGAGAGTATTTACAAAACATTTTTTATTACCCAATTCGGGCAGTTAGCTATCAAAGAACATGGGTTACGTTTGATTGTGATTGATGACGATGAGGAGGTTATTGTTCAATGGATACAGTAGCAAAATACCGTCAGATTATCAAAGAGGTTTTAAACGAATATGCTCAATACAAACCGATTAATGGCGATATTGAGAACATCACCATTTTTGATGAAACCCATGACAGGTATCAACTGGTTTCAATGGGATGGGAGGGGAAAAAGCGAGTCTATGGTTGCGTTATGCACATTGATATTAAATCTGACAAGGTGTGGTTACAAAACGATAGTACAGACGCACATATTGCTCAAGAATTGGTGATGAAAGGTATCCCACAAACGCAAATTGTTCTTGGCTTTCAGCCAGAATGCTATCGTAGTTATACAGGTTTTGCGGTTATGTAATCAGGTTTGCACCGTTGTCATGGCAATCCAATTTTTGGACCACTGTTGGCTGAACGGATAGGGCTGCATGTCATTCGGAATACATGTCCGCACTTCAATAGATGGCTGTCACGCCTTGAATTATTGCATGTATGATTTTCCTGAAATTTCACGCCGGCTTCAATGGTCCGTAATGTGGCATCAGCACAAACAAAATGACATCATCCTTACAAATAGTTCCCCGCTCGATTCCCCCATAGCACTCCGTAATACAGGACTGCACAGTAGAAAATAGCCCACTCTCAATCTGCAAACTCCGTACATTCACACTACCTATAGCGTAAACATATGCTATACTAATGGAAATAGGTATATGTTATGCTCATAAGTAGTAGAGGGGAGTTGACTATGCAAACGTGCGATAGTCATTCCGCAAAACTTTCCTCACATAATATCTTGGCAAAGGCGCACGTACTAGAGGCAATGCTGATAGTACATAGCTACCCGGGCAACACAGTGGCATCCTATGTCATTAGCTCTTGGGCTATGGTGCTCAGTAATGCGTGCTTTTTGCTGCCCGCTCAATGTAAGATTCGTATGCGAGGATAAGAACTATGCAAACTGATCAGCTTACAATGGAATATCAGGGTGAAACCGCGCAAGCAGACCAACAGAACTTGGAGTGTCAGTTGGAAGCGTTGCAGGCCGAAAAACGTGCCATGGAGCATCAGATAGAAACGTTACAAGCAGATAAGCTTGCCCTGCAAAACCACCTAGAAGCATTGCAGACCAAGCACAATCAACAAAAAAGTGAAAATGAACGCTGCATTGACCAACTCAATACGCGCCTAGAAGAACTTTCTACCCTCAACCGCATCATGCAATTGATAGCTTCTATGACCGAATTGAACGAAGCGCTCAACACCGTAGCCCTCACCCTAGGGTGGTTGCTCCATGCGCATAGTTGCAGCATCTCACTTGTCAACGAGCAAGACAATGACCTTATCATCGCTGCCGAATATATCAAAAACACAAAGATGCGTGACAACAATGTAGGCAAGCATCTTTCACTTGACAATCGTTGGGCACGCCACGTTGTCACAGTCGGGCGACCGGTGATGATAGACAAGGCCCCAACCAGCTCATTGACTGAACCCATACGTGAGCTCCTCCACGATTGGCAAACAAATTGTCTCTTGAGCGTACCCCTCACCACAAAAAAGAAACTGGTTGGCATGATTAACATTGGCATAGCCGATGAAGAACTCACCTTTACCGATGAAGAAATACACCTTGCCGAAACAATAGCCACCCAGATAGCCGGTGTCATCGAAAAATCGCAGCTCTACCATGAAATGCAGCGCGAAAAACGACTCTCTGAAACATTGATAGCTACAAGCCCCATCGCTATCACTATGACCGACCTCAACGCCAAAGTAGTCAAATGGAACCCAGCCGCCGAGCAACTTTTTGGCTATACCGAAACAGAAGCCCTTGGACAAAATATTGCACGTATGACAGGCGATACTCCCCCACCAGAAGCGCAAGCACTGCAAACAAACCCAACCATGAGCATGATGTCAAATATCCTTATCAAAGCGCATAAGCACCTTGCCCACAAAAATGGCACCCCCATAGATGCTGAAGTATCAAGCATGCCTACCATTATTGATGGCGGGTGGGTTGGCTCTATTACTATCTACTATGACATTACAGAGCGCCTGCACATGGAAGCTGCCCTACGCAAAAGCCAAGCCCTCATCAATGGTGTCATTGAGCATATTCCGGCTGCCCTCTATGTCAAAGATATGCAACGTCGCTACGTACTCATCAACCACTATGGACTAACGAACTTTGACCTAGAACGCAGCCAAGTCATTGACAAAACTGAAGAGGAAGTGCTGCCACCAGAAATAGTCTATGCATGGCAAACGTATGATACAAAAGTCATTGATTCTGGCACACTCATCACCAGTGAAGAAGTCATGTCAACAGCCAAAGGGTTAGGCACCTATCTTCTGAGCAAATTCCCCATCTTCGATGAACAAGGGCAAATTACCGCCATTGGAACCATAGCCACCGACATTAGTGAGCGCAAACGTACCGAGGAGGAAATACGTCGCCAAAAAGAATATCTTGAAGCATTAATGCGCAACAATCCAGTGGCTATTATCAGCCTCGACTACGACGCAACAACCATCCTATCATGGAACCCAGCCGCCGAACAGCTCTTTGGCTACACAGCAGATGAAGCCATGGGGCAAACGCTCAGTGACCTTATCTTGTGCGAAAGAAATGAGGAAGATAAACCACAGAAAAGCACCACACTCGATGAAAAGCACAACAATTGCCATAGTACGTCACGCTGCTACCGCAAAAATGGCACACCAGTTGATGTTGAACGCCTAGAAGTACCTGTTTCTGTAGATGGGAATGAAGTTGGCTATATCGTCATCTACTACGACGTTACTGAATTGTTGCGTGCCCGCCAACAAGCAGAAGTGGCCAACCAGGCCAAAAGCGCATTCTTAGCCACTATGAGCCACGAAATACGCACCCCAATGAATGCCATCATTGGCATGAGTGGTCTGCTTCTCGATACCCCCCTCAACGCAGAACAGGAAGAATTTACCCAAACCATACGCACCAGTAGCAATGCCCTCCTCGCCATCATCAATGACATACTCGACTTTTCTAAAATTGAAGCCGGCAAACTCGAACTTGAAATACACCCCTTCGACCTGCGCGAATGCCTTGAAGATGCTCTGGACCTAGTAGCCCCACGTGTATCCAACAAACAAATCGAGCTTGCATGCCTCATGGACGAGCACACCCCTGTAGCAATCATGAGCGATGTCACACGGCTACGGCAAGTTCTCGTCAATTTGCTCAACAACGCTGTCAAGTTCACCGAAGAAGGCGAAGTGGTTATAACCGTCCATGCTGAACGCATCCCACAAGAGCTAGACGAATGCAACCATGGAGAACCTGCCGATGAATCACAACCTGCACAATTTCCTTGCTATATGATACACTTCAACGTGCGCGATACTGGCATTGGCATTCCCCAAGAACGCATGGACCGCCTGTTCCAATCGTTTAGCCAAGTGGATGCTTCAACTACACGACGGTTTGGCGGCACAGGACTAGGCTTGGCTATTAGCAAGCGCCTAGTGGAAATGATGGGCGGCACAGTGCATGTCGAAAGCAGCGGCATACCCGGTCAAGGCACAACCTTCTCGTTCAGCATCAAAGCCAAAGAAGCACCACCAAGCAAATCCCGCGCCCGTCTGCATGGAGTGCAACCACACCTGCGCGGCAAACGCTTGCTCATTGTAGATGACAACGAAACAAACCGCCGCATCCTTCTGCTCCAAGCCAAATCGTGGGGACTGGATGCCTATGCCGCAGCAACACCCCACGAAGCATTGGAATGGCTACAACGTGGTGATGTATTCGACATTGGTATCTTGGATATGCAAATGCCCGAAATGGATGGAGCCATGCTTGCCACAGCCATACGCCAAATCTACGATGCCGACAAACTCCCACTCATCATGCTCTCATCGCTTGGGCAACGCTTGCCCGAAGAAGTGCAACAACAAGCCCAATTTGCGGCACACCTGACCAAGCCGGTCAAAAATTCACACCTGTTCAATACCCTTGCCGAAGCTCTTGCCAGCGATTCTTCTACTATTGTGCTCCATGCACACGACAAAGATGAACTCACAACCCTATTTGATGAAACTATGGCCTCGCGCCTACCCCTGCGCATTCTCATCGTCGAAGATAACACCACCAACCAACGACTCGCATTACTTACCCTTGAGCGCTTGGGGTATCGCGCTGAGTGTGTCAGCAACGGACAAGAAGCCATCGAGATATTGTTTCAAAACCAATTTGATATTGCATTGATGGACCTCCAAATGCCTGTACTCGATGGAATAGAAGCAACCCGCCGCATCCGCCAAAAATTCCCGCCCGAAAAGCAACCGTGGATTATCGCCGTCACCGCCAACGCTATGAAAAGTGACCGCGAACGGTGTATCGCAGCCGGTATGGATGACTACATTAGCAAACCTATAGATGTAAGCGAACTCATCGTCGCATTGCAGCAATCTGGACCAGCAGAAAAGATTGTATCACAAGAATTATCATGTTGTGAACTTGAACTATATACGGATGCTCTTGCTCGTACTGAGCAAGCTACTCCAGAGGCACCCGCAGCACCAAAAGTTGCTGATGACAACAAAACAGAACAGCAAGAATCCCTGCCCATCCTAGACATGGCTTCCTTACAACGCTTGTGTGCCACTATGGGCGACCAAGCCGACATGTTCTTCCCAGAATTGCTCAATGACTTTTTGACTGAGGCAACGCAACTACAAGCAGAAGCACAACAGGCTTTGGAGCAGGGCAAGACAATTGAACTATGCCGTGCTGCCCACTCCCTCAAATCGAGCAGTGCCAACTTTGGTGCTACCCGACTATCTGATCTGTGCAAACGTCTTGAACATCAAGCCGATGCAGGAGATTTGACAGATGCCCCCATGCTGTTAGCACACATAGCAGAGGCATTTGAAGAGGCCCGTGGAGCACTAGAACATATCCAAATCACAGCATTGCCCGAAGAAAATATTGAAGCTTCTACACACACAAGTAGCAACGCACAACACAATGGTATTTCTTCAGAAAGCGCCTTTTCTGCAACCTCTGTTTCAACAGTGCCGAGCACTCAAGAAATTGACCAAACCCAATCTGCTACTGAATCTACCGAAAACGGACAAACAATACCAGACGATGCCGATGTATGCATTGAAGACATACCTATCCTTGATACAAGTGCATTGCAATGCATGTGGAAGATGCTCGGCGAAATAGCAGAAGACCTATTCCCTGAACTCGTCAATGATTTCCTGATCGAAGCTGCACACTTGCAAGACCAAGCAGAGCAAGCCCTTGCTGCGGGTGAGGTAGCTGAAATGCATCGTGCTGTCGAAATGCTCAAAGCAAGCAGTATCAACTTTGGTGCAGCACGCATGGCGCACCTGTGTCAAAAACTTGAAAACCACATGCAGGAACATGACGTAGCAGAAGCGGCTACCCTCTTAGCATACATAGCAGAAGCCCATGAACAAGTCCGACCAGCACTGCAAGGTGTACGCATAGATGACCTGTTTTTGCCAAACAACGATGTCCCATCGCAACCTGATAGGAACAGCAACGGTATGCCTCCAGAACATGAAACATATGTAACAAACACAGCGTCTAACCAAGAAGACCAAGCCGATACCCAAGAAATATCTGATGAGCTACCTATACATGCCAATGGTGCAGATAATGCAGAAACCTCCATTCTTGACCCGGTAGCTTTGCGGCGCTTGTGGGTCACTCTCGGCGATCATGCTGCTCTGTTCTTTCCTGAGCTTCTCAACGACTTCCTAACAGAGGCTTCCCAATTGCAACATGACGCGAGGCAGGCCCTTGAGCAGGGTAAGCCCGATGAAGTGCGCCGTGCTGCCCACTCGCTCAAATCGAGCAGTGCCAGCTTTGGTGCTTCCAACCTATCAGAACTCAGCCGACAACTCGAACATCAAGCCGAAGAAGGCCATCTGACAGAAGCACATACCCTTTTGCAGCATATAGCGGAAGCATTTGAAGATGCCCGTGTGGCCTTAGAACAAGTACCCGTTTAGGAGGAGGAATCTATGACAGGTAACAGTGGAACAATCTTGGTAGTAGATGATGAAATCGTCAATCGTAAATTGCTTTCCATCAATCTGCGAAGAGAAGGTTACACGGTGGAAAACGCCAGCAATGGCCGTCAAGCACTCGAAATGCTCCATTTTCAACCGTTTGATGTTGTGCTTCTTGACTTGATAATGCCTGAAATGGATGGCTACCAAGTGCTTGAGGAAATGAAAAAGGACTCCGACTTGCGCCATATCCCTGTTATCGTCATCTCAGCACTCGATAAAATGGATAGTGTCATACGATGCATTGAAATGGGCGCAACCGACTATTTGCATAAACCATTCGATCCAGTATTGCTCCGCGCACGTGTGAATGGCTCACTGACCAGCAAACGCATGCATGACATGGAAATTGAATTGCTGCGCCAAGTGCAACAGGAAAAACAGCAAGTGCAAAAAGAAAAACAACGCGCCGATAGCTTGCTTAACATTGTCATTCCGCTTGGTGTTGCACTCGCCAGTGAGCAAGATGCGGATAGATTACTCGAAAAAGTCTTGATAGAAGCGATGTCATTCTGTCATGCCGATGCTGGTACCCTCTATACATGCACAGAAGATGACTACCTCAAAGCAGAAATTATGCGCAACGAGTCGCGCAACGTGTTTCTTGGTGGCACCAGCGGTAAGCCAGTAGATATGCCTTTGCTGCCAATCAGCGATGCCACCACAAGCAATGATGTACAAGGTGCAATCCATAACCCGGCTGTTACCTTTGCCGCCAAAAGCGGTCAAACGGTCAATATTATCAATGTGCAAGAAAATACCCGGTTTGACTTTTCACATATCAAAATGCATGATAAGGATATACACTATCGCACATGTTCTATGTTGGTCGTGCCGTTGAAAAATCCGTTTAACACTATTATTGGGGTGCTAGAACTTGTCAACGCACAGTCACCCGAAACAGGAACTATCATACTGTTTGACTTGAGCTTGGAACAAATGATAGGTTCACTCTGTTTGCTGGCTGCGGTGGCACTCGAAGCCTACAAACGTGAACAGTCGTTACGTAAGCGCGTTGAAGAACTCCAAATTGAAGTTGACATGGCTAAAGCCGAACAACAAACAGCCGAAATTACCGGCAGCGACTTTTTCCAACAACTCCAAAAAGAAGCGCGTCGCTTGCGGGATGAAGAAAGCCAACGAACGAGCACAACACCATAAGTTCTGAAAATCGCTAGGGAGAAAAAAACATATGGCAAAAATTATCTCTGTCCATTCATTTCGTGGTGGGACTGGAAAATCTAATACAACAGCTAACCTGTCAGTCCTTTTAGCAGCCTTCGGGCTACGGGTTGGTGTTATAGATACCGATATTCAATCACCTGGTATCCATATTCTTTTTGGGTTTGACCATGAGAAGATAAAATACGCGCTGAATGATTACCTTTGGGGCGACTGCCCCATCCATGAAGCGGCCTACGACGTCACACAAAACTTGAGTCGCCCTATCAACGGCCAAATTTTCTTGATACCATCGAGCATCAAAGCCGATGACATTGCACGTGTGTTGCAAGAGGGCTTTGAACCCCGACAACTGATCAGCGGGTTGCGGCAAGCTATTGATGAACTTAACCTAGATGTGTTAATGATTGACACACATCCAGGCCTCAATGCCGAAACCTTACTTTCGATTGCTATATCCCATGCATTGGTCATCATTCTGCGCCCCGACGCACAAGACTATCAAGGCACAGCCGTAACCGTGCAAGTATCGCGCAAACTTGACGTACAGAAAATATTTATTATCGTCAATAAAGTACCTCAATTTCTCAATTTTGACGAAATAAAGCAAAAAGTAGAGCGCATCTACGGTTGTGAAGTAGCCGCCATCTTACCTATGGCCGACGAAATGCTTGCCCTAGCAAGTGAGGGAATACTTGCATTGCGTTACCCCGACCATCAAATTACCAAGAAGTTGCTGCACGTGTCCAAGCGTTTAATTAGCGACGATTAGAAACAGTAGAAACATTGTGCAACATCTCTATGACATCAAAGCCGCACATTACGTTGTGGTGTATATGCATACAACCTGTTTTGATATACTTGTAGAGACGTTGCATGCAACGTCTCTACAATGCCACATGATAAGAGCATCAGCAGCACAGCATAGGGCGCAGTAACACAGATGATGGTTTTCTTGTTCGCTATGTCGCCTTCATAGCGTAGGCAATGCCACTTTGCAATGCTCCCCGTGTCACGATACTGCTCAAATCGGCCCCCAATGTCACCAGTGTTTGGGCCATAGAAGGGCCGATACCTGTCAGCACAACTTGAGAACCAAGCAACTGCACAGCCTGTGCTGTGCGCACAAGTGCATGGGCTATTTGCGTATCTACCACTGGCACACCCGTAATATCAATAATGGCATAGTCAGCTTGCTGTGCTACAATCCCCTCAAGCAGCGTTTCCATAATTTGTTGCGCACGACTGGTATCAATGCTGCCCACAAGCGGCATAACCACAATATGGTCATCGAGTGGGATGAGTGGCGTACTCAACTCGCGCAGGGCTGCGCGTTGCGCTTCAATGACTTGATTTTGCAGCTCTATCATCTCTTGCTCTTTTTGGCGTTGTTCAGTAATATCGCGTACTACCGCACCATAGGCATAGGGTCTGCCCTCGCGGTCTGGAATGATAAAGCGTGTGATGAGTCCCGGAAATTGGCTCCCGTCTTTGCGTTGGTAGGTCAGCACACCATGCCATGATCCGCCTGTGTCAACTTGTTGCCTGACAGAAGCGAGTAATACTTGGCGTTGCTCTTCTGAAAACAAGCTTAATGCACTCATACCGATAAGGGCATCACCATAGCCACTCATGACACGGTACGACGTATTCGCATACATAATTGTCCCCTCGGTGCTCGTGACAGCAATGCCATCGGGAGAATGCTCAAACATAGCTTGAAACATGCGCAAATCGGCTTCAGTCTGTAGGCGGTCAATGACACTGCCGATATGGGCCGCAATCCCTTCGAGAGCATCGCGGGATGGCGTCGGGAGTGTATCGAACGTGTAGGAAACGGTATTCATGCTGCCAACCAGTTCATCTTTGTAGAATACCGGTAGTATGGCAATAGCACGAATATTTTCGTCGGGAAGAGTGTGATTGAGCGATGCATTCAATGCTTCATATGTCGTGTAAATAGCTTGCCCAGTTTTAAGCAGTTGTACTTGGGGAGAATCGGTTTCGTAATGAAGAACCAGTTTGGTAAATGTCTGCGATAGCCCTTCATGAAACACCATATCTAGTGCGCCTGTGGTTTTGTCAACAAGATAGACTCCGCCGCCATCCATATCGGCAATGCGTATAGAGACCATGACAATGGCTTGTATTGCACCATTCAAGCTAATATCTCCACTAAGCATAAGCGCTAGGTCGCGCTGAATACGGATAGCTTCCATGGGTTGTTTATGCTCCGTAATTTCGCGGTGGCGTATCGTGACACCATGCACCCCATTGCTATCGTATGGCAGCATCGTAATTTTGAACCAGCGACTTTTGTGGCGTTCTGGCATAGTGTCATTTGCTGGGCTGTGGAGATACTCAATGTCGGAGCGTTCCTGTTGCCCTTGCAATATCGCATGCATATCATGTGTAATAGCTTGCATGTCTTGTTGCGATGGTGAAAAGAGCGTGTGGTAGCTCGAAAGAAAATCATCTCCCCTATGGAGCGTGTGTGTACCTGTTTGTCCATTGATAGATACACCATCCCAGATAGTGTTGCGATATTGAATGGTGCCATATTCATCAACAATAACAAGCGCACTCTGAAAAATATCTAGCATAGCCCATGGGTCTATGGGAAACGTCGTATGGGTATTGGTTTGGGTGTTGATCATAGCCAGCAACCTCTCAGCTAAAAATTCTTGTAAATTGTATTGTACTACGGTTTGGGCGTTTGCATCTCATGTGTTTGCCATGTATGCGTCTTTTTATAGCTTTGCGTTCTTTGCGGCTTGGCGCGAGTCTTCATGAAAAAAGAAAGCCTAGACCGCATTGATGAAGCTATGCTGTTTTTGCCAAGCAATAATATCACTTTGTTCGATGGCAAAGAACCGTTGTACTAATGCTATCACAACATCTGCAAATGCTTGATAATCGCCTGAATCAATAAAACGTATGCCATGGGCAAGAATACTGCGATTACGGGCGCGGGCTTGTTCTTGTACCCGTGCTATATCAAACGCATGCAAGAGTGGGTCTTCAAGCGCTTGTAGCAGCATATACCCGACAAAGAGGGGGATGCGGCTTGGCAAACCACGTCGTCTTGAGCTATTGTTATAGATTTTTTGGATACTATCATACCGTTCTGATAAATCGGCATGAATGGATTTTGCAACATCATACTGGGGTGCATGCGTCAAAATGCCATAGAGCGCTAGTCGGCGCTGGCTTATCAACTCCAAGCAACGATACAAGAGCAGAGCCGCCATATCGTGGCGTTCTTGTAGTGCTCGCCGTTGTCCATTTTGATAGAGTGATCCAAGGAGAGCTAAGACATAGTCAAGGTGCTGCAATACCTCTAGGGTTGGGTTGCCTTTGTTGTCTTGTAACGCTTGCATAGAAACAAGGTGTGTGATGATGTCCTGCTGTAGAGATAATACCTCTTGTACCTCAGATGGCAGGGTACTGAATGGTTCGGTTTGGATGACATGCGCCATAGCCTGCGCAGCACCGGGTATGTCGAATGCATTCCATGCTGCATAAGAACGAGCTAAGGTAGCCCACATATTGTAGCGTTGGCGTAGCTCAGTTGACATAGAAAGGCGGTCTGTCAAATTTTGCCAGATGCGCCCGGCTCCACTGTAGTCAAAGGTAGGCGTATTGAAAAGGCGCTGTGCTTCGGCATGTTCAAGGTCGCCAAGGACGGCATATGGGTCTGGCAAGCGATAGGGTTGTTCACTGCCGGGGTAGCGGTCTTGAATATGCTTATCGAAGGAGCTTTCGATGTAGATGCTATCGGCACCAATGAGAGAGCCAGCCATGGCCACTCCCACCGACATAGCTTTTGTTCCGCCCGTAATGTCTACCGCAATGCGTTTGTTGGGGTAGCGCTGATAGACATGCTTCACAGCTTGGTAGACAGAAATGGGGTCTCGCTCGTGAATATCTGGGTCTGCCTCTTCATACACAATCTGTAGCTTATCGGTAAATGCTTTGATAGAAGCTTGGTTTTCACTGCGTGACCGTTCGGTATAGAAAAAAACAACAACTTCTGGCCGGTAGTGGTCTATGTGCAGCATAGCAGTATACGGGTTGCTGACAGGAATGATGAGGACATCAAACGTTTGGGTTGGTTTGAATAAGGTTGAGAAGCGTCGCCGCACTTCTGGCCAAAGGACCGAGACATAGAATTTCGGTTTGTGTTCACGCGGTTGTTCGCTCCATTGCCTAATGTACTGTTCAAGTTCATCTGAAGATGACATATGTTTGCTCCAGTCACTATGGTTGCATCATGCATAGCATGAAATAGCTTTTTGTTGCTATCACTTCTTGCGTTTATCCTCGGCCCGCATTGGCTTGAGGTCTATCACCACACGGTCTTTGACGTGACGTATCTGCAACACTTGAACACGTGCCGAGCTTTTACCAACGCGATATTTGGGCGTGTCTTGTTCCACCTTGATAATACCTGCCACTTCATCGTCGTCGAAATCGAGAATCTTCACTATCACAACATGGTCATCACGCTCAAGCACCTTGCCGGTGATGATAGCCCCTATGTCTGGTAGCCCCGGTGGGAGCGCTCGTTTTTGGCTTTTTGGCTCCTCATAGGTAAACGATAAGGCCGGGGGGGATGCTTGCTCTGGTTCTGGTGCCGCAGGTGGCAGGGTTGGTGAGTCGGTTCGTTGTGCAGGTTCGGGTTGGCTAGGTTCCGGTTGGCTAGGCTCGGTTGGTGCTGTGGGGAGCGGCGTAGGTTTCATTTCTGTGGCAGGTTGTGCAGGCGCTGGCGCTGATAGTGCAGCTTTTTTGGGCTTTGGCGACGCTGATGGGTGCAACTCCTCAGCAGGACGTGTTGTCTTTGGTGGTCCAGGTTGACGTGGCGCAGCCGGTGTAGGAGCAGGAGTCTGGTGCAATGACGGCACAGATGTAGGGGAACGTTGCGCACGCTGTTGCTGTGGCAGTTGCGACGACCGCCTATCCGGTTGTGTAGGTAGCTGTTTTTCTTCTTCCTCTGCCTTCGTTGCCCATGGCACCGCCCGATAATAACGTAATAGCCGCAAACTCCACCCAAAGGTGAGCAGCAAAGTTTGGTAACTGCTTTCTTTTTGGGCAATTGGTCGCAAATGGTATTCGCATGCATGCTCAAGAGCACGGTAATAGTTTAATGTACGACGAGAACGAATGACCACAGAACCGTTGTTCATGATAGCCTTGAGATAGTCGAAGAGGGCTTCATTCTTTCCTTTGCTGCGCAAGTACGATAAGGCTTTTTGTGCTTCATTGGGGTCTACTTCCGCTCCAGCAAGGTCGGCAGCGAGATGTTGGGCAACGCGAAATATTTCTGCTATTTCTGTTGTTGGTCGCATGTTTTTGGCTCCACAATCAATATATCATGCATAGTGTAACCTGAAAGGCTCCTAATAATTCCGGTCCGCACAGATGCGGTCATCATCACGTGGCCAACGTAAAATATCAGCGACACGCCGCAATTGCTCATTCAGCACCAATTTTTCTGCCTTGGCAAAGTGTAAGAGCAACGATAGCTCTTTTGCATCCAACACAGCAGACGTAAAGTCGAATGCCGTGTATGCAACTTCTGGGTTGAGGGCTTCAATAGACGGGTCTGAAATTTCAACTGTCCCCAAACACGAAGGTTTAGAGCCACCAAGTTTGAGGCAAAAGGGCGTTTCTCCCAAGCCCATAGCACACAACATAGTCCCGATTTCACCGGGAGTAAGGTTTTCAAAGTCTAGCCGCATGTCAAATACACTATCTATTGCACACGCTTCCAGTGGCAAATCTCCTTTGGCCAACGTGCCATGCATATAAAATTTGCGTCCACGGGGGGTGGAACCATCGAAATACGCATCTCCCTTACGGGCACTGGGAGAAAACAGTTGGGGAGATGGGACAATGATCGCTTGTCCTTCGCTCATTAAGGCATCGCTTATGCGTATTTGCCCTTGGTAGCCCATAGCACCAAACATGCGTTGGGTAACGTCTACATGGGTTCGTTTTCGCGCTTGGTCTAAGGAAGCCGGGCGATATTCAAAGGGAATATCATGCATGCGTTTGGCTACCTGAACAGATGAACGCGTGATAGCTTCGGCGACGCTACGCAGGCACCCTTTGAGCGAAGAGCCAGGAATAGCTAAAGTCTCTCTTGTGCGAAAGTGTGCTTTGATGAGGGGATATTCTGGGTCATCGCTCTGCTCAAGCAGCCCAGAAGCAATATGCACAGGTGAACGCACAATGATGCGTGCTTTGAGGGTACCACTCAAGATATTCTGCTGCGAACGATAGCGGTCATGCCCTACTGGATGTTGTTTAGTGATGGATGTGGTAGGCAATGGTACAAATGCGTAAGGTTTGGGCAGTGGCGCTTCGCGTGAACGTCCGCCACTGCTACTACCTCTTGCATGGTTTGAGCGGCGGTCGCGGTCGTTTCGGTCACGGTCACTGCGGTCATTGTGGTCATTGTGGTCATTGTGGTCATTGCGGTCACGGTCACGGTCACGGTCACGATGGTCATTGCGGTCATTCATGCGTTTCCTCCTTACGTTGCCCCACGTAGCGCACAAATTGGACAGCACCATTGTGTGCATAGTAGTATATACACGCTAGTGGGGGACGTTGATTACTTTGCAAAATAACGTGCTTGCCAAGCTCGCTAGTGTGCCATGTTCCCCCAATTGCCACTGCTTGATCAATGGTAGTTGGTGGTTGGTCACTCAAGATGAGCACATCGTAAGTATCTTGTGCTCTGCGTTTCCAGCGCACCTCAGCGCGAGGCGAAAAGATATGCCCAAAGTCGCCTACCAGCAACGATGCATCCTCATCCAAGGATGATGTAATGTGCTGAAGTTCGCGCAGGTTTGCTGTCCCCTTTTGGGCATCCATATCCCACAATATTGCGCCACCACAGGTATAGCAAGGGAAGCCTACGACTTCTGCCGCTATTGTACGCACAGTGTGTGCATCGGCGCGAGCAACACGATGTATGACTCCGCTCATAGCCCAAGCACCCCTTTCCAAGCGGGCATACAGGCACGCCAGATATGTCGTACCAAGGTGTCACCTTCAGCGTGCATGCGCACACCAAGTATATCGTCTTCTTGGAATGTCACCCCTTCTGGTATGGGTGCGCTATCTTGTTCGATGTTTGGTAGGTTATAGCCCCGGTAGTAGTGATTGCAGAGTGCGCCTAGTCCTGCAAAATGGTTTTCTGGTACCGTAATTTGTTCATTCAATAACTGCAATGCGTTATTGTTGACAAGCCTGCATGTTGGGTAGTAGATTTCAAGGCTATTGAAGGTTATTTTGACACGCCCCAACCCACGCGATTTGGCAAACCCAAGCGCCACGCGGCCCTCGGCAAGGTCGCGTAGCCCCAGGCCAAGCAGGCCGAGCTGCGCCAACGTGACATTTTTGAAGTTTACACGGGTGTTAAAATGCCCTGATACGGCCGTTTCAAAGTTGAAGGGACCAACAGCCACTGACCCATAGACACGGTCTATTGCTACCCCGTTTCGTTCTTCTAAGAGCAATTTCTTGCTTGAGTCTTGGGCTATCTCCTCCTCGGTGTATGTGTCTACATAGGCATCGGCAAAGCGTACACGCCCGGCTAGGTTCGTATGCCCAAATATCTGACTGACGAATGATGACCGGCGGTAGATGATAGCTGTGCGTTCAGGATGCCCTTTAATTTTATCACGGATGGAATCAATATATCGCCCAGAGCTATACTTCATGTCATCCAATCCACGATACTCGGAGCCATCGCCAAGGGGGTTGTCGGAAAGAGGGACGCGGGCATCTGGTACTTTGACTTGCGATTCGTGTTCTAGCTTGCGACGTTGTTCTAGGCGCGTTTGTTGAATGGTATCGTTATCGAGAGAACGGCAGATACGTTCGCACTGGGCCCGCACAACACCCTTGATCGAGGAGCCGGGGATATAGATTTGCTCAGTGCCATTGTGATGCGTGCGCACAAATTCCATATCTGGCAATGTTGGGTCGGCACCGCCACTCTCACCCGCCTTGACAAGGATGGGCCCATCGGGCTGAATGGTAAGGTTGATTGTGCCTTCAAGAAACGTGGCTTTTAGCATCGTTTTTCCTCCAGATTTTGGTTTCAGTTCGTTCGATATTCATTTTGTGCCGCATGGCTTTGCAACGTATCACGAAAGGCCGTAATCCATTCTTGTATGCGTGTTTCATCCAATGTCGTTTGCTCGGCTGTCTCATCGGGGTTGAGCATCGTCAAAATGTCGTCTACCCCGGTAATGTGGACGTAGTGGTAATGGGTGTCTTCCAGATGAACATAACCAAGACCACGCGAACGGAAGCCGCCAATCTGCACTTCGCCACGTTCCCATGGCTTGAGTGCAAGCAGTATCATCCCCAATTGCCAATCAGTTGCATTTTCGAGTACCAACTCGAATTGGAAGCGTGTCCCGGCGGGGACAACTTCATAATCGTAGAGGAGGCTATTTTCTGCTGTTTCTGTATCCCGATTGAGCACGACACCGTTGCGTACCTCAAATTGCCCAAACCACAGTGTAGGGTCTACGAGGGCGTCTTTGAAAAAGATTCGTCCGGACATCCAAGGTGCGCCAAACGTCAGGTCAATCATAGTAGAATGGTTCCAAATGGCTTCACTCAAGCCACGGTCATTGTTGCGATACTCTTCACGTTGTTTGAGCGGAGCAATAACTTGGGTTTGCCACACCTCAATGTCGGCTATATCGTGGGCTTGGTCGGGTGCAATTGCGCGTATCAGCGATTCGGTACGCGCACGAAAGGCTCCTTTGAGCGAAGCACCGGGCAAGAATGGGCGGCGCATAGAGTCGCGCAACACCGGTAGGTCGTTGCCAACGACATCGTTGGAACGCCCCGCACCAATACGCAATGCAGTGAGAGCAACGAGGTTGCCTTTGACACGCAGGCGGTTGTGCAACGCAGCAAATGAGTATATTGATTCATTAGGCATTGGTGACCTCCACGAGAGTACTAAAGGATTTTACTTTTTTGGCATAATAAAATGCCCGGTTGAGGTAGCCCAAGTAGAGTTGCATCAAACGGGCATACACAGAAGAATAGAGCGCATCTACCTCTGCGGTATCTTTTACATGCTCGCGCACATCTGCAATAGCATTATCGGTAAATTCTTTGACACGTGTGCGCAGGTCATGAATGACGGTGTGTCCAAAGTCATTTGGCCTTGTACCCCAAGCACTTCCGCCACGGGCTATTTGGTAGCGAATAAAATTTATAACGACTTCAACTGAACGTGATTCTATAGCAACATTGAGCAGGTTACGCAACTGGTTTTCCTCCATGCGCGTATCGTTTCCAAGCACAGTGACGGTTTTAGTTGCTTGGCGCACGAGCGCATCCATTTGCTTGTTGATAGCTTGTTCTAGCAGCAGTTCACGCTGCAATGTCTCTGGGTCTATGGTACTCATCGAGACTCCTCTGCATGTATTACATGAAATTCATCACACACACGTATTTGTCCATATCCTTCGGCTCGCCGTGTACCTATTCCATCTATTTGCAAGCGGGCCAGTTTTTCATAGTCATCGTTGTTGAGGCCGTTTTCGGCCAGGAACACAAACACACTTCCCATAGTGGTTGCGACTGCGGTAGGTTTGGGGCGTTGCCATTGGACGTTCCACCCACCGACAAAGGTGCTGTCAGCAAAGGCACGCAAGAGGGTAGCCTCTATACCGGTTGCTTCTTGGAGCATAGTCTCATCGAACATAGTGGTTGGGACCCACCCATGTTGGAGCAACAATGCATCGGACAGGAGGTTGATGGTAAAGATAGATGCACCGTCAAGGTTCCATGGAGTGCCGCCTAGCTGCTCAAAGATAGCAGCTTGTTGCGCAAATCGTTTGGTGAGTTGGGCAATGCGTTGTGCTATATCGCTGCCTATCTCTAGTGAAGCTGGAGTGCTTTCTACAGTGACAATGCCTAAGCCGGTAGATTGTCGCCCACCAAGATGTTGCATGGTTTGTAATCCTTCATCGAGTTTTTCTTGGGTACCAAGAAAGATAACGCTGCCACGAAATTGTGTTTTTTCAAAGTGGTTTTCTTCCACATCCATCGCTTCGCTGAGCACCATAGGCGAGTAGAGCAAGCCTTCTTCAGCCGTGCCACGGCGACGGTTTATGCCTACGCGGGTCAGCACGCGCTGATGCACGTCGCGTTGTACAATCTTTGCCTGCTGGTCTGGGGTATGTTCAAGCGTATAGAATATGCGCCCAGAGGCTTCCCATGGTCGGCCATCGGCATCTGTTGGAGCATAGATGAGGGCAGCAGGTTGTTGCTGTTCCCAACATACACGCTCTACCAACGTGTCGAACCCTGGAGTAGTTGTATCTTTAGTGGGTTGATATCCTTTAGGGCGCATAGCCGTTGCTGGTAGTGGGCGCACCCATTGGTCGCCTTCCCGCGAAGGGTAGGCATTGTAGCAGCGTAGGTTTTCAAAGAAATCCGCTTCAAACATGGTATCATTGGCAAGCTGTGTGCCCAATGCACCGTAGAGCGATGCACCAGGTACGAAGGGCAAGCTTTCACGAAACTGCCCATCTGGCTTGCTTCTCGCAAAAGCCAGTGGTGCATGTGCTGTAACCGTAATTGACCAGATATGTGTCGGTATCAATGCATTCCTTTTCATGTTGCCAGATTTCGCAAATAGTGTTCCAAGTCATCTGTGCTGAGGTGCTTCTCATTGCACACAACATCCACATGCACACGTGCCCACCCAAGACCGCGTGATTTTGCACCACCCCACCGCGTGGTGATAGAGAGTGCCGCCCACAACAGAGCTATGTAAGACTCTTGGGGCAGGGTACCGGTGATGGCGTTGTCCGCACAAAACTGCATGCCCTCCAGCGTCGTTTCTTGAAACAACAAACGTGTATCTTCGGCTACCCCACGTCGTCGGTTGACCGATACTGACGGGCGCACCTGGCTATAATGTTGTTGTGTATATGGGACATCGCCTATCAAGTCTGCAAAGAAGAGAGGCGATTGCTGTTTGGGAGAGCCAAACAATGCACGAATAATATTATCGGGTGATTCATCGTCACCAAAGTATTCTTGGACGGTAAGCCCAAGCGAACGCGCTATAGCTTCCGATGCATGACGTACTCGCCCTTTGACCTGAGAGCCTGGGATGATTGGGCGTCCCCAACCGTCGCGCACAATATGTGTATCGGCTAATGTCTCAGCACTTCCACCCGCACCTATGCTAAACGCCGTTTCTGCTATGACAGTCAAGCTCATTTTCACAGGTATCATGATAATCATTATCCCCTTTTGCTGAGAAGGTTCCTGTTTGCATCAATCATATCGTATAGTTCTACAATGTCGGCCCATATCGTTTCCCATTGCTTTTCATTTAGGCGTATCCATGGAGGCAACGGTATACGTGAGACGGTATCTGTAGATGCCATAGTACACCAATATTGGTCAATATGTGTGCGAAGGGTGTGTGATTGCGTGGCATTCAGTCGCACACATGTATGGAGATATTCCATGATGCTGTGTGTCACTCCTTTTCCTTCTGCGAGGGCATCATATAATACTCCCCGTAGCCGGTAGAGTTGTGAGCGTGGTATGGAAGCTTTTTTCAGTGCTCGCACAGTTTCAAGCAAGCCTGCAAATTCGTGCCATGTATAAGGACGTGCTGTCAAGCGATATTGACGTTCTTTCTCGTTGTTTGTTTGGTTAGGAGTATCGGCGTCGGTATCGTAGTCGCCAAATGCTTTTTTGCGGAAGACGTTCATTTTACTCGTGACCATGGTGACAGATTTCATAACCATAAAATCTATTGCACCACCATGATAACCTTTTTGCGCATTGCGTTTGGCTAATTTCTTGGCACTTTTGAGCAATTCCTCGGCGAGGTCATCCAAGAAGAACATGGGGGCAGTATCGTGGGCTATGATGACACCGGCCGACAAGCCAAGTTTGGGGTGCAGGCGTTGGAATTTTTGCACAAAGATGCCTTCTTTCCCATGGTAGCGGTCTGCAATGGGTTGAGATGGGTGTGTGCCTAATTGGTGCGCCATAGCCTCTTCAAAGAAATAGCCTATGGCAAGGGCTATATCACATGCTTGGTTGCCAGGCACGATAAGCAATAGGTGGTCGCCACCAATGGCGAGAATTTCAAAAGGGTGGCGTTTTGCATGTGGTTCAAGCGTTTCCGCAAGTGCTCTGAAGACAGCATGGTTTGCTGCATCACTCAAGAGATAGGATATGGTTGCATAGTTAAGCATCGTTTGCCGTGTTGCTATCAACCGTCCGACATTGTTACTGTCGGCATAGATGATGCCAATATAGCCTTCAGGATTCGATGCAGCACCAATTTGGTGTAAGTCACGGGCGGGTTGTTCGTTCCCACTCCATTTTTTTGCATAGGGTAGGTCTAGGTTTTGTTGCAGGTAGGTAGTCCATTGCCTTTCCCATGAACGCTCTTCTACGTCTTGCGTCGCTACCCAATCGAAGGCTTCAGTATACCAGCGTGTGGCATGCTGTTCATTTTTGACGACTTGCCCGACATAGTGTTTGCGTGCCGATGCTTCACTTAGAGTATGCTGCTCGGTTGTATTGCCCATTGTGCCACACCACACAGATGGCCGCAGGTCGCTACTATCGCATTTTTCATCCCATGGCAAGAGGGCATAGAATGGGATAGGGTGCCCTTCTTGGCAGCGTTCGTCACGACGGCGGTTAAATTTGGTTTTCAGGATGGTGACGAGTTCGCCAAAGGTTTTGCGATTGAAGAACCGTGTGCGCAGGGCTTCCTCGCTCATGTCATCAGACGCTATACCATATTCCTTGGGTGGGTAATAGTACTGTTCGAGGATAGCACGCCTAGCCGGGTCTGCCCAGTCGCGTATAAAGTCTTCTACCCAGTAGCAAAGTCGGCCATCGTCATCGAACTGTAGTCTGCCATAGCGTAATTCAAGCAGGCTGCATGTGTGCCACACCGCGACGCTGTCGGCTGTAAGGGTGTGTGTAGTATAGGCATGCTCTATGCTATGGGCCAATGCGGGGGCGTCTGAAACTGCGGCACATCCCAAAAAGGTGTTCCCACCGGCATAGATGATACCGTGCGCATGCTTTGTTTGTGCATCGTTGGGAACAACCCCCCATAACGATGGGAGGATGCTTTCTGTTACCCAATCGAGAAGGACACTGGCTCCACGCATTTCGGGCAACCGAGGTGCTTCAAACACGTATTCTTTTATTTTCGTTGCTCCACCGTAGATGAGGGCTACCTTATCCTGTTCCTTTGGGATAGTTTGCCGTATCTCGTTATGGAGTTGTTGTAACTCGTCTTTTGATAGCGGTGGTTGGTCGTGACGATAATCAAGAACTCGCCGTATGAGTTGTATACCGCTATCGTCTTCTACTGCTATACATTTAGCGATAGCGTTCTCAAAGTTGATGGTCATGTTGTGTTCCCACTAAATCTGTGCCATACCGTTTACGTTGCTTATTATAGCACGGATTTGTGTTTTGGATTCAGTGGCAACACGTATCATAGATGTCAGTCTTTCTATTGTTCTCTATCTCCTGCCAAATTGTTCTCTCCTACAGCCACATCATTCTCATCCGGAAACTGATACTCCACGCTTGTGCCTGTATCTTGCTGTTGTACATGCACTTTCTTCCACTGCAACCCCATCCAAATAGTCCCAGTGAGGAAGAGGGTTATACCACTGACAATAAACAGGATATTGAGCAATAGCCCTGGCTTGGCAGATGCGCCTACATTGTTGGCAACGTTGGTGCCATCCATACTATCGGTAGCACCGGCATCCTGCCCGAGTCCATCTAAAGGTTGTGGTGTTGGCGTAGCCGTGGGTAGGTAGTGATAAGTATAGACATTGCCAACCTTCCCCTCATAGGCAACCATCTCAACGGGAGCCGCGCCAGTGTGCAGATGTACCGGTGGCTGTCGCATGCTTGACATGGTATGTGTTTGGGACAGCGTAGATTGAGTTTGCGTCAACACCGTTGTTGTTGTTGTGGGCGCAGTCATTGCTGCTTGGGCTAGTGTTGCTGGCATATCTACACCTGTAGCTTGTGTAGATGGCACAGCAACGCCTATTGTGTCAACCGTTGCAGCCATAGGTGATGTGGTTTGTGCATCAAGATGTTCGGATGGTGCTTGTGTATCGTCGTCCTCGGCTTCTGCTACAGGTGGCACGTTTGGTGCGCCGGGCGATGGTGGGGTGTGTTCGCTCCATGTTGCATCTCCATCGTGGATGCGGGCATAGGTTTGGTCATTTTCTAGGTCTGGATAGGTGATAGCATCGCCTACCGGCTGTTCTTGGGCATTGAGCAGGTGTAGGGTAGCGCCATCATTGGGCAAAAAGCCGCTTTTGAAGGTGAAGAGCGCAAGCATACCTGGCTCTATCGTGACAGTTGTGAGCGCTTTATGTTGTGTTGTACCGCTGGCACTGACCCGTCGTATACTCCAGTCTGCGGTAGAAACCGCTACATCACCTGCATTGAAGAGTTCTACCCATTCTTCCTGCCCCGGCTGTGGGCCCGCAAGCAACTCATTGATGAGCAGTAGGGAATAATTTCCTTGCGACGAAGAAGAAAGGGATGTATCAGATTCGGGTGCTGGTGTCAGTGGTTCAGATGCTGTGCCCGATGTAGAAATAGTAGGAGTAAGATCTTCCTGATTGGTAGGTTTGGGTGTGCTAGTAGGTTTGGGTGTGCTAGTAGGTTTGGGCGTCTTGGTAGGCTTTGGCGTACTGGTAGGCTTCGTTGTTTTCGTAGGCTTTGGCGTACTGGTAGGCTTCGTTGTTTTCGTAGGCTTTGGCGTACTGG
>CAZVEN010000025.1:85849-88381 GCA_964626155.1 uncultured Chloroflexaceae bacterium
TAGGCTCAGGTGTGTCAGTAGGCTCTGGCGTATCGGTAGGCTCTGGTGTGTCGGTAGGCTCTGGCGTGTCGGTAGGCTCTGGCGTGTCGGTAGGCTCTGGGGGAGCATTGGCATAACCGGGCGAAGGTACACCCGCGTCGCTCCACTCTGTACCGCCATTCAGTGTGCGGGCATAAACTTGGTTTGTTTGTAGCTCTGGGTATGTCACCTCATTGTCTACTGGTTGCTCAGTTGCATCAAATAATAGGAGCATGCCGCCACTATTGGGAAGGAATCCACTGCTAAAGTGTATAACAACCAGTGCGCCAGCTTCTACGGTGACGCCTTCTAGGGTTTTGCGTTGTGTGGTACCGCTGCTACTGGTCCGCTTGAGGCTCCATGCATCTGCGTTGACGGGGGTGCTGCCGGGGTTATAGAGTTCTATCCACTCATCTTTGCCGGTTGATGGGTTAGCTAGTATTTCGTTAATCAGCAACACGTTTTGGGTTTGTGGTGAAGGTGTGCTAGGAGGTGTGCTTTCGACAAGCTCAGGCACCGGCGATAGCGTAGGTGTGCTTTCGACAAGCTCAGGCACCGGCGATAGCGTAGGTGTGCTTTCGACAAGCTCAGGCACCGGCGATGGCGTGGGTATGCTTTCGACAAGCTCAGGCACCGGCGATAGCGTAGGTGTGCTTTCGATAAGCTCAGGCACCGGCGATGGCGTGGGTATGCTTTCGACAAGCTCAGGCACCAGCGATAGCGTAGGTGTACTTTCGACAAGCTCAGGCACCGGCGGTTGATTGTCCACGCCGGGCGATGACTCACAATCCAAACTCCATGTCGTTGCACCATTCTGTATGCGTGCATAGACGTGCGCTGTTTGGAGTTCTGGGTAGGTGATTGCAGTGTCAACTAATTGCCCATTGCTATTGAGTACTTCAAGCGTAGCGCCACTATTGGGCAAAAAACCACTGCTAAAAGTCTGTATATACAACCCATTGGGCGCTATAGTTGCAGCATCAAGTGTGCGATACTTCACCGTTCCTGTACTACTGGTCCGCTTAATCGTCCAATCGTTGGTGTTGACTGGCGTTGTGCCGGGGTTGTAGAGTTCTACCCACTCATCCTGTCCCGATGCTGGTGCAGCTTGCACTTCGTTTATTTGCAAGAGGTATGATTGTGCAACAGGGGAAACAGTATGCGATGGGGTTGAAGTAGACTCGTTGTTCGTGCTTGTTGCATTTTGTATAGGTGTAGGCGTTGGTTCGTGTGGCGTAGATATTGGCTCCCGGGAAGGGTCTGGCATTGGCGTAGGTGTTGGCTCGTGAAGCGTTGGCGTAGGTGTTGGCTCGTGAAAAATTGGCGTAGATGTTGGTTCGGGTGGCGTTGGCGTAGATGTTGGTTCGGGTGGCGTTGGCGTAGATGTTGGCTCGTGAAGCGTTGGCGTAGATGTTGGCTCCCGGGAAGGGTCTGGTATTGGCGTAGGTGTTGGCTCTTGGGAAGGGTCTGGCATTGGCGTAGATGTTGGTTCGGGTGGCGTTGGCGTAGATGTTGGTTCGGGTGGCGTTGGCGTAGATGCTGGTGCTTGGTTGAGTTCGCCGGGCGAGGGTGGGTAGGCATCGCTCCATGGGCGTTCCGTGTCTTGTGTACGGGCATAGGCTTGTCCTTTCTGTAGCTCAGGATAGGCTACCACATCCCCTGATGGCTGTTCGTAGGGGTCGAATAGTTCAAGATACCCGCCGCTGTTTGGCAAAAAGCCACCCGTAAATGATAGCACAAGCAACCCATTAGGATGCAAAAGAATAGTATCGAGCGTGATGGTTTGTACTGTGCCGGTCATACTGGTGCGTTTGATAACCCAACCTTCCATGTTGATAGTATCTGTGCCGGGATTGAAGAGTTCTACCCATTCTTTCTGTCCATCTGCGGGGTCTGCTACCAGCTCGTTGATAAGCACGGTAAGCGGTAGTGGAATAGGTGTGGCTGTTGGCGTGTATGTCGGTACAGGTGTTGGCGTAGGAGTGGGGAACGCTGTTGGTGTTGCTGTGGGGAACGCTGTTGGTGTTGCTGTGGGGAACGCTGTTGGTGTTGCCGTGGGTGTAGGGGCTAGGTTAGCGCTACCAGGCGAGGGATGATAGAGAGCGCTCCAATCGTTTCCATTGGGGTGAGTGCGGGCATAGACTTCGTCTGCATCGAGGCTAGGATAATATACCTCGTCGTGTTGCCCGTTTGGTCCATAGAGGTGTAGTGTGCCGCCACTATCAGTGAGAAAACCTTTAGTAAACTCCCACACCAGAAAGCTACCCGGTGCTATGATTGCTGTTTCGAGGGTGGAGCTTTCTTTGGTGCCTGTGTTGCTGATACGCTCAAGAACCCATCCTTGCATATCTACTGGAACCATGTCAGGGTTGTATAGTTCTACCCATTCATCTGTGTAGGTTTGTGGCGCGGGCATGAACTCGTTGATACGCAGTGCAGCATTCGCACCAAGGGGTGTGGGTGTGGGCGTCGTTGTTGGGATAGGCTCTGGTGTGGGCGTCGTTGTTGGGATAG
>CAZVEN010000026.1:0-47643 GCA_964626155.1 uncultured Chloroflexaceae bacterium
GGTGCGATTTGGTAGTTCATCCACCATTATAATGCGTCCTTGGTATAGGACGAATCACTACCATTCAAGGACTACCCCTTTACTGAGCAATTGGCCGAGCATCTTATGGACATGGCTATTTACCCCCCAGAAGAATCACACAAGGTTTTGCCCGTTTCACGCTGTGGCGTTATTTGCACCAATCATGTGCAACGTCGCACAACTCTATGGCTATTGCGCTATCGCTAATTCCTATCCGCAAAAGCAACGCAGGCGCTCATTGTCTGAAGAAACGCTGATATGGGGCTTTGAGGGTATTTTACCCACTAATAGCACCGAGTTGTCGCTTGAGACAGCACAAGCATTGTTTGACCAAGCGGAACCTACGGACAATGTTGCGCTCGAGCACAAACGCGAGGTGATCGAGGAAACCTTGGCGTGGTGGACGAATGGAAATATGCGTGCTGCGATAGAGCGCATAGGCAAGCAACGCGGTGTGGAGTTGCAAGATTCGTTTCGGCGGGTACGCAAGATACTGCGTCAAGACAAAGAGCGTATTGAACCTTTTATTCCGCCAGACCCGCTTGCGGTGCTCGTCCTTTTGCCGCCTACCGCCGCATAAGGGGATGTTTTCAAAGCAACCTCAAGAGACACAGATGGTGCATGTATCCCCTCGTACCATGTCTATTGCTATTTGATACGTAGAGACGTGGGATGCTACGTCTCTACTGTGGTATAGGCAAGGTTTCCTACAAGCAAATGAACCTTGACACGGCATGGTTATGGTTGCGGTGCAGGCTCTTGCGTGCGTATGACAAGCGGACCTACGGGTAATGGCTCATTATCGCCGTCGTCGTTGCCCATCCCATTGACTGGCATATTTTGCGGTGGCTCAGGTGTTGGTGGCTTAGGCGGTGCAGATGGCTGTTCAGAGGAAAGCCCCGATGGTGCTTCTGGGCTAGGTTGTGCAGGTGGCGCAGCGGGTGCGGTTGGCGCGACTGGCACGGTTGGTGCGATGTCATGTGGCACTTCTTGGGGTATTTCCTCGGCCGGTTCGGGCGTGGGCGAGGAGATAAACGGATTTTCCGAAGCGTTTGTATCGGCAGGCATATCACTTCCCGCTGATTCGTCAGATTCGTCAGGTTGGATTGGCTCTGCGGTAGCGGGTTGTGGTTGTGGTTGCGGCTGTTCGTCTGGTGCTGGCGCATCAGTGGGCTGTGGGTGCGGCTCGGCGGTAGCGGGTTGCGGCTGTTCGCTTGGTGCTGGCGCATCGGTGGGCTGTGGGTGCGGCTCCGTCGTAGCGGGCTGTGGCTGCTGTGGCTGTTCGTCTGGTGCTGGCGCATCAGTGGGCTGTGGGTGCGGCTCGGCGGTAGCGGGTTGTGGCTGCTGTGGCTCTTCGTCTGTATTACCATGTGTATGGTCATCAGGTTGCACAGATTCGGGCGTGTCGGTGGCTGGTTCTTGTGGCTGTTCCTCTGCATCCACTGGCGCATCCACTGGCGCATCCACTGGGCTTGTCGCAGAGTCAGCGTTTGTTACTGGGTCTCCTTCTACAGTTTCAGATGTGAATATGACGGGTTTCTCTTCGGTGTGGGGTGTTGGTTCAGGCGTTTGCACAGGCTCGGCCACTGGTATTGCTGGTGCTGGTGCTGGTTGGGTGCCATCGTCGGTTGCACACACGCCAAGCACGACCGGCTTGCCCGGCTCCAAGTGTCGCCCACCAGCGGGGACAGTGCTCAATATGGTAAAGGGTTCGCATGGCTCTGCGGGCGATTGATAGTCTACATACATTTGCTCTAGGGTGATGCCCATATCCAACAAGGTTGTTCTGGCATTGTCGAGATATGCGCCATACAGGGTTGGCATTTTTGGTCCCGTCGGTTCGGGGGTTGGTGAAGGTGTGGGACTAGGTTGCACAAGACCGCTAGGCTGTTCGCCTGCATTGTCGGTTGCTGCTACTGCTTCGCCTGCCTCACGTGCTGCGACACATGCTTGGATAGCATCCTCGCCGTAGGGGGGTTCTATCCCCGGTCCGTGGAGTACAAGGCCGCCTAGAGGAGCATACGAGGAGCGTATATGGTCATCATGCAATATGTTCCCATTTGCACTATGCACAACACGGTGTACGGTTACGTGCATACCCGCATTTCCTTGCGATATTTGTTTTGCTTCGCAGGGGGCCATGGTTTCGTCGTAGACCCAGTTCAATGCGTTGTTAGCGGCTATGGCTTCTGTGTAGGGCGGGTGGATAGTTGTTTGGCGTCCATTGCTATAGCCCCAGATGGTGACGGTGAGGCTCCCTTCGGGCGATACGTGGGTTTCAACGACGAGTGGGCTAGCAGTGTCGTTGTGCCAGTGTAAGTCTTGGTCGGAGCTACTTGGGTTTTGACCAGTGCCGTCATACATATACACAGCGGAGTCCATACCTGGTGGGTTGCTAAAGTCGCTGAGGAACAAGGCGTGGTGATGACGTTCGACAATGTCGAGGCCAGCTTGGAGCACAGCTTGATAGATGGCAGTTGATACATAGCAGACGCCGCCAGCAATGACGCGCTCAATTGAGCCGTTGACGATAGCGCCACCCTCAAGGTAGCCCGCCTGTGCTGTGAGTTCACCAACTTTTTCGAGGAATGATACATGCTCGCCGGGTTGTACTTTGAGAGAATCGAACTGCTTGGCAGCCAGTGATACATTGCGCATAGCTACTTCGGAGGGGGGGAAGTGAAATGTGGCTTGCCCAAGGATTGTTATTGGACGGTCGGGGTCAAGGACAGCGGGCGGGATGTTGTTTTGGGCTACAAACTCGTTTCCAAGCAAACCCATTTGTACGCTTGATGGAGCGCCGGGGTGCTCCATGCTATATTCAAGGCGTGCATGCTCAAAGTATTGCACGGTGTAGGGGTATCCATCGGCGTGGTTGTATTCTACAAACACTTCGCTGATGGGGCGACCAAGCACTGTACGCCCACCAAATTGGTGCCATGCATTTCTAAAGCGGTAACTTAAGTTGTGCCCGGTAGACGGGAAGTAGGTACTTACACGAGAATAGCCGGGCGTATGGAATGCAAATGGTGGTTCTTGGATACGGTCCCATGTGAGGAACCGACCGAGGGGAGAAATCCATACCTGTTCTGGGTTTTCGGGGTGTATTTCGAGCCGCGCACGTTCAAAGTATTGCACAAGCACGCCGCTTTCATTAAGCACGTCGGTGAGGGGGTATCCAAACATAGCCAAGCCGCCATGGGTATCGTAAAAGGTAAGGAAATGTCCCCACACATTGTGGCCGGTTTCGGGGTAGTAGCGTGCTGGCGGTGTAAAGGATGGCGCTGGTGCTGCCGATTGAGGGATTGGTTCTGCCGGTGGCGTGAGAAGTTGCGATGAGACAGGGAGCGGCTCAGACCCATTGGTGCTATTAAGGTGGGGGGAATATTGCGCTGTTGGCACTGGCTCTAGTACCATACGTTTTGTGCCTGTATAGGGAGTAGTCTGTTGCTCAGGCGCGAATGCTTGCAAGGATTGCCTAGGGGCAACAGACAGTATTTTGACTATGCGCGATTGGGGGACGACCTCATAAATAAGCATGGAAACAAGCAGCAACCACAGAGCACCGAGCATGAAAGCGATACGTTGTTCTCTTGGTTGTGCTAGTTCTTTTTGCTTATACCGATAGAGTACGATTAATGCAAACGCGCTGAGAAAAGAACTTATCACGAATGGTGTCATTTCAGTTTCAATGCCAATGTCATCGAACCGTGCGCTTGGTGCGTTTTGGTACGAGTGTTGTGTAACCCTTTTTATTGAGATAGGAAATGTTCAATCTGAGCAATCTCATCTTCTTGTAATCGGAATGTCTCTGCCCCGATGATTCCTTCGACTTGCGAAGGACGACGGCCACCAACGATAGCGGCTGTTACGGCATCGTGACGCAGGGTCCAGGCGATGGCTACTTCGCCGGGCGAGCGTCCATAAGGCTTCCCTATATCGCGCAGCAATTCAACCAGTTCTAAGGTGCGCGATAGGTTGGGTTCTTGAAAGTCGGGGTTGTTGCGTCGCCAGTCATCTTGTGGGAAGGTGGCTACGCGCTCACGGGTCATTGTGCCTGCGAGCAGGCCGGCGGCCATAGGCGAGTAGACGATGACGCCAATGGATTGCTCTTTGCAAAACCCAAGAATATCATGCTCAATGTCGCGGTGCAGCATAGAGTATGGCGGCTGGAGCGAGGTGATGGGGGCGATACGTTGTGCGCGTTGCATTTGGGCTACGCTGAAGTTGGAAACCCCAATGTAGCGCACTTTTTGTTTGTGTTGCAGCTCGGCCATGGTGGTCCAACATGCTTCAATGTCTACCTCTGGGTCTGGCCAGTGTACTTGATAGAGGTCTATGACATCAATTTTGAGGCGGCGCAGGCTATCTTCTACTTCGCGCCGTATATCTTTTGCTTTTAGGCTGGCGTAGATGTTGCCTTGCTCATCCCACAGGCGGGTGCATTTGGTGAAGATGAGTGGTTGGTCGCTGCGGCCTTGTAATGCTTTGGCGACAATTTCTTCTGCGTGCCCCAAACCATAGACGGGTGCGGTGTCAATCCAATTCATGCCAAGGTCTAGGGCGGCGTTGATGGCGGCGATAGATTCGTTATCGTCTTGTGGGCCCCAGGCGTAGCTCCATCCGCCACCGCCTATGGCCCATGTGCCAAAGCCGACGGGTGTAATATGTAGGTCACTTGTTCCAAGTTGTTGCAATTGCATGTGTGAGTATCCTTTCGTTCACCTTCATCTTAATATGCTTCTGTGTTGCTCTTTCTATTGTACATGTTTTGGGCAATTGTGCCACTGTGCTATAGTGTGCTCTGTATGCTGCGCATACTTTACCACAGGTAAGGGGTATTTGTACAATAGATAGCATGGCGATTAGGACTGCTCTAGCTTGCATTTCGCTAGTAACTTGTTTTATGATAGCATAGGAAACGCCACTTCGGTTTGTCTGGAGTGCATGATTTCTAGTATACCAACAGGTTGCTCTTGTTCCTTTTGCTCTATGCATGTGCATATGATGAGGATGTGCAAGAAGCGACAAGGAGTTATTATGACAACCCATCTATTGACGACGAGCATGAGCTTGCCGCTTCCACGGGAGGAGGTATTTGCTTTTTTTGCTGATGCAGGCAACTTAGAGCGCATTACGCCAAGGGAGCTGAATTTCAAAATCCTCACACCACAGCCTATCACCATAGAAGAGGGAACACATATTGAGTATCAGCTTGGCTTGTTTGGTGTTTCCATGCGCTGGAAAACGCTTATTTCTCGCTGGCAACCACCATTTGAGTTTGTTGATGAGCAGGTGGAAGGTCCCTATGCATATTGGTCACACACTCATCGGTTTTATGAGCCACAAGATGGTGTGACAACGATTGAGGATAGTGTGCGGTATCAATTGCCGCTTGCTCCTGTGAGTGAACTCGCCCACCCCGTGATACGGCTACAATTGAACCACATTTTTCGCTTTCGTGAGTCGGCTGTGCGAACCTATTTTCAATGCTAAAACAGTGCAATTTGTACATGTAAGCGCTTTCGTCTATCATGTCTCGTGCAGGGAATATGAAGCATACATTTGAAGGAGGTACTATGAGTTTCAAAACACCGCCAGAGTTGCGGTATTCTAAATCACATGAATGGGTACGTATGGAAGGCGATGAGGTTGTCATTGGTATTACCGACTATGCCCAACACTCTTTGGGGGATGTCGTTTTTATTGAGTTGCCACAGGTAGGTGAAACGTTTGAACCAGATGATGTGTTCGGTGTCATTGAATCGGTGAAGGCATCTTCAGACCTGTATAGCCCACTAGGGGGTGAAATAACGGCTGTCAACACTGCACTCGAAGATAATCAGGAGCCAATAAACAACGACCCCTATGGGGAAGGGTGGATTCTTCGCATGAAGCCTTCGGGAGCAGAAGTTGATATGCTTGATGCTGCCGGGTATGAAGCGTATGTCGAAACCCTAAAATAGTACGTATGCTTTTGGGGATGTAGGCCATGCTTGTGGTGTGTTAGTCGGCCTGTGCAACCTATCTATCACACCGTTGCGTCGCCTACATTTTTGTATTCTCATACCTGCCTGTCGCGTTTAAGCGCGACAGGGGTTTACCAGTAAAGGTTATTATGTCGCATTATATATCTATTACCGACACTGAACGTGACGATATGGTGCGCGTTATTGGTGTCAATACCGTAGAAGAATTGTTTGCCGATGTGCCAGAACCGTTGCGATTTCCACCACTCGATTTGCCTGCATCGCTTTCGGAGCCGGAGTTGATGCGTGAACTGCATCACCTGAGTAGTATGAATGCCAATGCCTATACACACCGCATGTTTCTTGGCGCGGGTAGTTACCAGCACTTTATTCCAAGTGCTGTAGACCAAATTGTGCGCCGCAGCGAGTTTTATACGGCCTATACGCCCTATCAACCTGAAATTAGCCAAGGCACATTGCAAGCTATTTTTGAATATCAAAGCCTCATTTGTGCGCTTACAGGTATGGATGTGGCTAATGCCTCGCATTATGATGGGGGGACAGCGCTTGCAGAATCGGTCATTGTAGCAATCAATGTTAAACGTAAGCGCAACAAAGTAGTGGTGTGTCGTGGTGTTCACCCACAATACCGGGCGACAATGCGCACCTATTTCCATGGGCAAGCTATAGCTGTTGTTGGGGATGAACAACCCGGCTCTACTATTGAAGATGCGCTGCAACAGGTGGATGAAAACACGGCAGCGTTCGTTGTGCAATCTCCCGATTTTTTGGGGCGGTTGCATGATTTGAATGGTGTGGCTGAAACCGTGCATGCGGCTGGTGCATTGTTTGTGGTGCATTTCGACCCTATCGCGCTCGGGTTGTTTCAGACGCCCGGTGAGGTTGGGGCTGATATTGCTACCGCTGAGGGGCAACCACTTGGGCTTGGGCTGAACTTTGGTGGCCCATACTTGGGCATTTTTACTTGTAAGCAGGATTATGTACGCAAAATAGCCGGGCGCATTGTGGGAGCTACCCGCGATGCAGAGGATAACCCGGCCTATGTGTTGACATTGCGTGCGCGTGAGCAAGATATTCGCCGCGACCGTGCAACGAGCAATATTTGCACCAACCAAGGGCTTATGGCCCTCGCCTCGGCGGTGTATTTAAGCCTTATGGGACGCCAAGGGATGCGCCGTGCCGCAGAATTATGTTACCATCGGGCACACTATGCTGCCAATCAGATATGCCAACTGCCAGCATATACTGTGCTAGATGATGCACCATTTTTCAAAGAGTTTGTTGTGCGTTGTCCACGCCCAGTGTCGGAAGTGAATGCTATCCTTGCAAACCATGGCATTGTTGGTGGCTATGATGTGTCGCAAGATGAGCCGCATCTCGATCATGCTATGTTGCTGTGCGTGACTGAAATGAATACTAAGGCTGATATTGATGCGTTAGTCGAAGTATTGCAACAGGTAGGCCCGTAAGTGCGGTTATAATATTCCAGATGGTGATACGATTGGTTTGAATCTAGTTCACATGAACGTAGGGGAAAATTATGCCTCAACTAACACGCCAACAATTGGAGGATGCTATCCACTCAACCGAGGGACATGTCAATTTGCAACGCCAAAACTTGCAACGATTGGATATGTCCGCGCTTCATCTGCGCAGTGCGAATTTTAGCAGTGCCGATATGAGTGGAGCAAATTTATGTCGGGCCGACTTGAGTCATGCACGGCTAGGCGAAGCATATCTTATTAAGGCACAGCTTATCAATGCACACCTCACGAATGCAAGCCTGATTCTTGCCAATTTGAGTGGTGCTAACCTCAGTGGTGCCAACTTGGATGGTGCCAACTTGAGTAATAGCGATTTGAGCGATGCTATGCTTGTTGGTGCTTCTATGCAAGCAGCCAATTTGTTTAGTGCCGACCTGAGCAATGCCGATGTGAGTAATGCTAACTTGAGTCATGCTAACCTGAACCATGCTGATATGCGTGGCATGCGGGTTGCAGAGGGATGTGTGTGCCAACTCCAAGCGGCCAACCTTTCAGGTGCCGATGTGCGTGGCACAGACTTGAGCAGGTGCAATCTGCACGGGGCCGACGTGAGTGATGCAAAGCACAATGCCCAAACCATATGGCCCAATGCGCACACGCATGCCCAAAAATGACGTTTGTTATGGAGAGAAGTTTGTTATGAATACCTATGAACCACCCATTTTTGACTTGTCTGCGCCTGGAAAACAAGGCGTCAGTTTGCCAGAAATGGATGTACCGACAGCAGATTTGCCAACAAATTTGCTGCGCCAAGATGATCTGGAGCCGATGCCGGAATTGAGTGAGCCAGAGGTGATACGCCATTTCACGCGTATAAGCCAGCGCAACTTTTGCATTGATACGGGCATGTATCCGCTTGGTTCTTGTACGATGAAGTATAACCCCAAGGTGAATGAGGAAGCTGCACGTCTTGCAGGCTTTGCCTTAGCTCATCCGCTGCAAGATGCTGCTCTATCGCAGGGAGCACTGCGTTTGATGTATGAGCTTCAATGCGCACTGGCTGAAATAGCTGGTTTTGATGCAATAGCGTTGCAACCAGCCGCCGGAGCACAAGGTGAATTTACCGGGGTGTTGGTGTTTCGTGCTTATCATCTTGAACGGGGAGATACTCAACGAAATGAGATTCTCGTTCCTGATGCTGCCCATGGCACCAATCCGGCAACTGCTTCTATGTGTGGCTTCAAGGTGGTCGAAGTCAAGAGCGATGCACGCGGCAATGTAGATAAGGATGACCTCCAGCAAAAGCTTTCGCCACGCACAGCGGGGATGATGCTCACCAACCCCAATACGCTTGGTCTGTTTGAAGAAGACATTGAAGATGTGACACGCTTGGTCCACGATGCGGGTGGCCTGATGTATGGAGATGGTGCTAATCTCAATGCGATTTTGGGTGTGGTGAAACCTGGCGACCTAGGGTTTGATTTTATGCATTACAATTTGCATAAAACATTCTCTACGCCCCATGGCGGTGGTGGACCGGGCAGTGGTGCTGTTGGCTGCACGGCAGCATTGGCTCCCTATTTGCCCGGCCCGCGTGTGCGGGAAATACGCGATGAGTCTGGCAAGAGCACCTATGCTCTGTTTATGCCCGAAAAGAGTATCGGGCGCGTGAAAACGTTCCACGGCAATTTTGGCATGTTGGTGCGTGCTTGGGCCTACATCCGTACCATGGGCGCAGAAGGGCTGCGCCAAGTAGCTAAGATATCTGTCTTGAATGCTAACTATATCCGGGTGCAACTAGATACTCTCTACCCACCAGCGGTGGACCGCGCTTGTATGCACGAGGTGGTGCTCAAAGGGCAAATTGCCAATGCGCCGGAAATAAAGACATTTGACATTGCCAAACGGTTGATTGATTATGGGTTTCACCCACCAACCGTCTATTTTCCACTTATCGTACCTGAAGCGCTTATGATTGAGCCAACAGAGACAGAGACGAAGCGTCAGCTTGATGCGTTTATTGAAGCTATGCGTGCTATTGCTCGTGAGGCAACCGAAAACCCAGCATTGTTGCACGAAGCACCAACCAATGCCCCCGTGCGACGCTTGGATGAGGTGCGTGCAGCACGGCAGTTGTGTTTGTGTTATCATGCCGATCAAGATGTTTTGCATGCTGCGGATTCGGCACGTGCTGTATAAGTAGGCAAGCACTGTGTGGGGAAGTAGCAAAACCTATCATCATACGTTCTCTTTTCATATCACGACAGAGGACACAGAGTGACACAAAAGAAGCAAGTGTGCTGTGTTGAGAACACAGAGAGCACCAAGAGCACCAAGCACATAGCTTTGCGTACATTGCTTGTGCTGTTGGTGCTTCTCGGTGTCTCCAGTCTTATTGCGTTGACGACCCTGGATGCGCATGCTGATGAGACATTGGTTACTATTTCTGGGCATGTTGCAGAAGGAAATGACTCGCTGAGTGGGGTTGTCATTTCAGCAGGAGATACGCTCACAACAACAACTGATGCCGATGGAGTGTATCGCTTTACCGATATTGTGTCTGGCACCTACATCCTTACGCCGGCGCAAGAGCTGTGTACCTTTAGCCCTATGACACGCACAGTGAAAGTGGAAACAAGCGACGTAGTCGGGCAGGATTTTGCGGCGACATGTATGCCAGCACCCACCCAAACGTATACCATAACGGGCAGTATTGTTGATATGCGTGATGTGCCGGAAGGAGGGGTGACGCTTTGGGCTGGCACGCAGTATAGCACCACGACGAACGTCAATGGGTTCTATACATTTGTCAATTTGCCAGCAGGAACGTATACCGTGACACCCACGAAGCAAAACTGCTCGTTTACCCCTGCGTCGTTTACGGCAACTGGACCGCCGGATGTTACGCAACCCGTTATAGCTACATGTATCTCTGAACCAACTGGACCATATACGATAACGGGGTCCATAACAGATTATTACACCGAGGTGCCAGAGCCCGGCGTGACACTTTGGGCAGGTACGCAGTATAGCACTACGACAGACATGAACGGGAGCTATACGCTTGCCAATTTGCCAGCGGGAACGTATATCGTGATACCCACCAAGGAAAACCACCTATTTTACCCCGCGTCGTTTACGGCAACTGGTCCGCCGGATGTTACACGGTATTTCACATCTGAACAAACCAATCCGTTTACCATAACGGGGTTGGTGGCAGACTATCGAGATGTGCCGGTAGATGGTGTTACCCTTTTGATTGGCACCCAATATAGCACCACCACGACTATAAGTGGCACCTATATGCTTGCGAACCTGCCTGCCGGTACCTATACGTTGACGCCAACAAAGGAACGATGCACCTTTGAGCCAAGTTCGATAGAGGTGCGCGGCCCGCCAGATACCATACGCTATTTCACAGCTTCTTGCCAGCCAGACCCAAACGTGAGCTACACTATCAGCGGGCGTTTGGCGGATAACACTGGTACTCCCTTGTCGCGGGTGACGATGCAGATTCAACCTGGCACTATTGTGAAGACTGACAGTAGTGGCATATATACCTTTACAAACCTGTTTGCACGTACATATACTATTACGCCAACCAGCACGAAGTGTTCTTTCCAACCAGTATCGCGTTCGATCACTGTTCCGCCAAACCAGACAGAGGTAGACTTTGTGGCCACCTGCGATGTTCCCTATGCTATTTCTGGGTATATTACCTTTCCAAATGGTGACCCTGTGCCGGGGGTTTCTGTTGCTACCGATACAGATGTATCTATGACGACACTCAGCGATGGAAGCTATATTTTAAGTGGCTTGCAAAAGAATATATACCTTGTCACGCCGGAGAAAACCAATTGTTTCTTTAATCCGGCCATGCATATTGTTGCTGTGCCGCCCAGTCAGGAAGATTTGAATTTTACCGCAACATGCAATAGTGCGCCCACCGACATTGTATTGACACATGCAACTGTGATGGAGGGACAGACTGTAGGGACGGTTGTGGGTTCATTCTATACGGTAGACCCAGATAGTACCCAGAGTTTCTACACGGGGCACTCGTTGCGGCTTGTTTCGGGCCGTGGTGATGAGGACAATGCAGCGTTCACGCTTGAGAATGGGGTTCTCAAAACGGCGCAGGTATTTGCGTATGATACCCAATCTACCTATCACATCCGTGTGCGCACAAGAGATCAAGGCGATCTGAAACTTGAGAAGCAATTTACTATCACGGTTACGCGGGTTGGTGTGGAGGTGGCTAACGTGTATTTGCCACTTATTACGCGCTCTCAGGCAGCTGTGCCGGCAAGCACTCCGACGCCGGCTAACACCCAAGTGCCGGGTATGACGCCTACGCCAATAGCGACGCAAGCACCATTGGCTACGCCAACGGCAACGCAAGCACCTGTAGCACCAACGGCAACGCTGCTACCAACGCCAACGCCTGTGAGTGGGACAGGAGGACCTGTTGTCAATTGGGTGCAGCCGGTTGGAAATGATGGGCGCTATGATGTTGGCACACAGTCTCTTCAGTTGGAAGTTGCGGTTGCAAGTGATGTGGCTATTGCAGCAGTTCAGTTTTACCGTTGGGACGCGGTGAATGAAACCTATATCCATATGAGCTATGTGTATTCAGCGCCCTACCGGGTGGAGTTGGATACGAGTACGCTCAACAGTGGATGGAATGATATTTTTGCCAAGGCATACGATGTGGAGGGGAATATATCGCAACGTGAGCACATTTTTGTGGTGTATACGGGGAGTGGGAAGTAGGGAATAGGGAGTAGCACTAGACCTGTTTTGAACCCTGAAGCATGAAAACGTACTCTCTGCTTATCCTTCCATCCACACAAAACGCTCATAGCCCACCGACACCACGCTAAAGCAACGCAGGCGCAATTCTTCGCCATAGGGCGAGGTAGCCAGCAATGTTTGGCGGTAGCCTGCTAGCTTGCCCTGTGCCTCAGCGAGGAGGGTTTGCACAGCGGGCAAGGCGCAGACTTCTTCGTCGCTCAACGCCCGTACCTGTTCGCCACTCAATTTCACATCTTTCAAGGATGCATACTTAAATTCTATCATGAAATCCAAGAGTGCAAGATGGCGTTGGTTCGACCGCACGATCATGGTCAAATCGTTATACTCGCGTTGCAAGGCTGTCTCGGAATCGAGGGTATAGAGGGTATCATTGGCCAGCAAGACCATGAACATGGTTTTGAAGGTAAGTTCATTCGTCCAGCGGTAATCGCGGTTGTCAAACAGGGGGAAATAGGTTTGCTCAATAAAACGACACACCGCGTTAATATTGCCTGTGCGGTAAAAATCCCGCGCAACCTTGAGCGCGGCTTTGCTTTCTGGTGCGGTGGGGAATAATGCCGCACGGATACGTTCGATATACAATTGTGTGATGACGAGGTTGGGAATGGTCAAGACGATATCGCCCATGTCGGTATGCTCGCCGGTGAGGGTGAGGATGCCAAAGTAGTAGAGCAGGGTGATGATGGTATCAGTGTCTTTGTGTTGATTGAGCATATCGGCAACCCCAAAGTTCTCTTCAATATCAAGCACGGCCACGGGTTCTTGGCCATTCAGTGCTTGGATGAGGAGTTCTTTGCCACCAACCAAACTAGCGATGTATTTGAGTTTGTCTTGGTCTAAAGACAGATTTTTGTCTAAGAGATTGCGTGGATGCTTGCACCTATGTTGCCAGTACTCCAAAAAGTACAACGCCAAGGTAGAGTTATAGATGTTTGGGGGGGTGTCATAGGTGAAGCTATAGCCGTTGTAATAGGTGCGCATGGTGGTCATGGCATGGTCTACTTGGGCTTGGGAGAGGTGACACACATCACCAACTTGTTGGGCAAGAGTGGCCAGTTCATCTTCTCGAAAGCCACACAGGTCATGTAGTTCTGGATAGAGCGACATATCTTTGACCATGTTGAAACTACTGCCGGCATCACTCAATACCACCGGGGCAACGCCCGTGAGGAACACGCGGTCGAGTCCAAGACCCCCAAGGGCCGACTTGACGGCTTTGAAGACGGTTTTGAGTACTCCTTCGCCTTGAAGCAACGCTTGATAGCGGGTTGCCCCGGTTGCACGGTCGGTCATCAACACACTATTGGCAAAGTTGTCGTATTCATCTATGAGCAGATAGAGCTTGTAGGGTGTCGTTTCGAGTGCTGCCAACAGTGATTCAAAGGTACGAAGAGCATTTGGTGAAAAGGTAATGTTGTAGTCAAGGATGCCTTGATAGTGGGACTGAAACTTTTCAATAGACCCATTGATATGGTCATACAAGGCGCTATGAAAGGTTGTTTCATCGTTGCCTGTGAGGACAGATGAGAAATCCCACTTGAGGATGAAGTATTGGTTGTGTTTTGGCGTGGGGTCTTTGCCAATGGCAAGATGCCCAAACAAGCGCTCGAACTCGTTGGCTTTGGCGACATCATAGTAATTCTCTAGCATTGAGAGCAGCAGGCTCTTGCCAAAGCGACGTGGGCGCAGAAAGAGCATCGTCTTGCCGGTATTCTCCAGAAAAGGTATCCTATCTGTACGGTCTATATAGAGATACTCCTCAGTCATAAGCGCATAAAAATCGGCTATCCCGTAAGGAAATTTAATCATGGGTTTATCCTTTCATTTTGTATATTCCTTGTTGTATGGGCTTATGGCGCTCCCCATAGCGTAATCAAACCATTGTGTAACACGGCCAGCAAACGTTGCCCTGGGTCAAGCGCCACATCTTGTGCTGCAACATTCAGCCGATAGAGCACTGCGCCATCGCCAACACGATAGAAGGCAACTCCACCTGCGCCGCCAGCAACGAGCATTTCGTTATTGGCGGTAAAGAAGATACGTTTGTTGGGGCTATCTCCAAAAAGAGCTATAGGCGCTTGTTGCCCAATGCGCCACACCGAAAGTGCGCCATTGCTGCGTACTGCGGCCAGTAATGTACCATCGCCACTAAATGCCAATGCACTAATGGCACTACCAGCCTGTAGCGTATCGTAGAGGTAGCCACTATCAGTTTTTATAAGTTGGATGCTGCCATTTTGAGCACCAATAGCCAGAAGCGAGCTATCGGGGTTGAACTCTATATCGGTATAGGTACCCGGTTCGGCTAGGGTTAATACGCTGCCGTCGTTGCGCCGAAATTGCACATAGTTGGCTTCATCTTCCCATGCGGCAGCATGGGATACTGGATTGTAAGTCCACGCATGCAGATGCCCTTGGTAGAGTACCTGATTCCACACTTGGTTGCCGATGCTGCTCATTTGCATATCCCATGCTGTCACGCCCACACTCGCTGTTGTTCCTTGTTGCCACATGTGCTCCTCTGCAATCAGCGTCTGCCCATCGGGAGTATAGCGGATGCGCCGTGGCTCACGGTTGTACGATGTTCCCCCGGATGCAATGAGCCGTTGTTGCATAACGCCACTTTCTACGCGCCAAAGCTCCACCGTTGGGCCGTTGCTTGCGGCCGCAAGCGTTTGCCCATTGGGGCTAATGGCAATGCTTGAGTAGTCAGGCAAGGTAAGGTTCATCGTCGTGCCATTGTGGAGGTTTATCAGGCGTATCATTCCTTCAATGGTCACGATAACTGCTGTCATGGTATCTTTATTGATGTTTACGATGAGGCGTTCGTTGTTTTCGATAAAATCCCGGAATGTCATATCGGCGTTTTCGTAGATGGTGCTGCTATCAGCGGTGCGCACAAGGCGAATGCCAGAAAGAGTATCCTGACCACGGGATGTGAAGTTGACAAGCACTTCTTTGGATGTGCCATAGATGCCGCTAGCAGAGAAACTTCCCATGATGCGATTTTCGACAATATTCCAAATGTGTACCTTGTTGCCAATAACACCACGCAGTTGTTGTCCATCGGGACTAAAAGAGAGGGATTCTAGCTGTTGTTCAGCTTCAAATTCCTGCACATGGAAGGGTTCCAATTGTTCATGCACGCCCCACAATTGTATTTCCATGTTGGTTGTGGTAGCCAACCAGCGTCCATCGGGGCTAAAGGCGGGAGTGCCTCCATGCAAGTCGCGCAGCAATGACCCATCGAGAGCAAGCCAGAGAATAGTAGAGGTATGTCCTGTGTCCTTATTGTGCTGCACGGTGGCAACTATTTGCCCATCGGGGCTAAACACAGGACCGCTCCCTTCCAAAAAGGCTATGCGGGAGCCATTAGTTGTGTTGCCAAACCATGTTGTAGATTGGTCGGTAAGCGGTTTCTTCTGCACGAGAGCAAGTGTTTTTCCATCGGGGCTAAAGACGGGTGATGTGCCTTCCAGTGCGGCTAGTTGCGCACCGTCGCTTGTGCGCCAGAGCCATGTGGTGTAGGTGCTCGTTGCGTCATTTTCCATAGTGGTAACGATAGTTTGCCCGTCGGGGCTAAACATGGGATTGTGTCCCATTAAGGTTGCATACTGGGTGCCGTTGCTACTGTGCCAGAGCGTAGTTGAGAATTGCCCGGTTGTATCGTTGCCAGTGACTGTAGCGATGACATGCCCGTCGGGGCTGAATGTGATACCGTTTTGGGCATCTGGTATCGGGTCTAGGCGCAGGTGCTTCAATGATGGCAGCTCAAACCAAGCTATGCCTACTGTGGTTGCAACAGCAAGCAGATTGCTACTCGGTGCAATGGCAGCAAGGATAGCCCGCCCATGCCCTATCTGGCGAATGTGCTGCAAGTCTCCTAGCGTTGATACGTTGAGGGGACGTAGGGCAAATGTAGGCACTGGGGTGGGTGTCGCTAGGGTTAGTGGCCCCCGTACAACGGTAGTGGTCATTCTTGTACTTGCTGCTGTTACATCGAGCGCAGTTATGGATGGCTGTGCTTCTAGGGCTGAAGCTGTTTGTTCCATTGCTATGGGCAACAGTGCTGTGGTTGGCATAGCTGTTGGTGTTGGGGGTGCGGGTGTAGGTGGTTTTGGTGTAAAGGTAGGGATGGTGGGGAGTAGTGGTTGCACCGATTCTTTGAGGGGGTCATTAGCGGTTTGCGATGATAGACGTGTGCAACCACTCAAGAGAATCAACACAATGAGGATGCTGTAGGCGAGGACATGGTTCAAAGGTGCCACATGTCGCTGTCTATACCATGTCGGTTGTTGTTGGGATTGTGTCCTGTTCTCATGTGTCATTATCTGCCTCCAGCTTGATGTGCCTGCTCCTGTATTTTTTCGTTTGTGGGCAGTGCTGTTGTTGCATGGTGTGGGCTTGCATGGGTGTCGTGTGGCTGCAAGGCTCTCCACACTGCCAGCCCTACTGCAACGATGGCATGTAGCACCATGACCATGGTAAAGTAGAGGTTGTGCCCACTGTGTGCGGCTTCTTTGGTGTTCATGAAGAGGGACTCAATGCGGGCAGCAACGAATGGGGTGAAGAAGTAGAGACAAAAGCATGTAAAAGCAGCCCGCCATAGTTCAGACCAGCGGGCTATCACCCACCCAATGAAGAAAAAGAATGGTGTAGAGAAGATAGTCCACACAAGTGGGCGCAGTTGCGATTCGCCGCGTGCGCCACCAGTACTGGTATAGTTATACCAGGCCCATGCTGCGCCGATGCCTATGGCAACAAGCATGGTAGCGAACGAACGCATGTCTATACGTCGGCTCATGATGTTCCTTTTGACCCTATGGTATCAAGTTTCTTTTGCGCTTCTTGCTCCAATGATTCTATCTTTTGGTGCAATTGTTTCTCTTCAGTAGCAAGCGTGCCTAGTTGGTCTTCAAGAGTGTTCAATTCTTGTACATACCGCATACGTAATTCACCCTCTTTGCCCTTTTGCCCAAGCGGCTCCAAATTACCTTGTATCTGTTTTTGGTGTTTGTAGAGAGCCTGACGCTCGCGCTCAATCTGTCGAATACGGCTTTGGGCTTTCTCTATTTGGGCATAGGTCTTTAATACATCCTCAAGTGCATTGTAGGTGGTTTTGTCAAGAAACTTATTTTTGAGGTAATCCTTGAGGTTTCTTTGCGAGAGTTCGCGTATCTCCTCATAGCGATAGTCCATTTTGCGTTCATGGACTTCAAAGACGGTGCGAGTATTCGATATACAGGCAATGCGCCAACGCACAAAGCTGGCACTCTTTTCGTCGGGGTCAGGGGTATCGAACAGTTCATACTCATTCCCCGGTGAGTGCTCTACTACCACCTCAACTGTTTCTGAAAGGGTACTGGTGAGATGATAGGTGGTGTGCAGCATGTGATATTCTTGTATCTGTACATATTTGTTTTGCACATTGATATGGGACATGTGCCGCTCACGCTTTATCTGTTCCTCAACCCTGATGCCCATTTCCACAGCATAGGGCACTATCATATCGCTGCTATCACGGGTAAATGGCACGATGGCTTCGCCGGCATAGTCGCCTTGCTCCAATACGGTCACGGGTCCACGCTCCAATGTGAGCCCGGTGCTATTGGTGAGGCGCAAGCTAACGACGGGGTGGTCGGGCAACTTGTGTTTGTTGTAGAGCAAGTCGCGCTGACAGAGCAAGGTGTGGCTGAGGATAGGCACCATAGCAGATAGCCCACGTGCTACGCTGATGGGGTGGCTGACGTGGTAGGCAAACAATGCCCCATGCTCGCCCCCGATAGCGTCTACTTGGATAGAATCTTCCATGTCGTCGTAATCTGCATCGCGCAAATACATGCTAGAAGCAGGGGACTCTTGTGGGTATACAAATTCATCGGCTTCAAGTGCTGGTTGCGAAAATGGCATTGCTGCATACTCTTCGCTCTGTTCACGCAGGCTCATCGTCTTAGCAGCCCGTGCTGGAGCTGGCGGTGGGGCGCTGTCGAATGCGATGGGTGCTGTCACAGTGCGCTCTTCGTCTTCGACAAGCGGGCGCTGGGGTGTTTTGGGTTCATACAGGCGGTAGCGGAATGAGACGGGCATGCCTGCGACAAGGGTTAGGTAGACGTTTTCGAGATTTTCCTCTAGTTGGTTGTCAAAAAGCCCCCACCCTTGCAGGAGTACGGTGTATTCTGAGTCTGTCAAATTGCTTTGCGCATCGGCAGAATTGGTAGGCGTTGCCGCTTGTTTTTCGGTGTTTTTTTCGACGAGCATGCGATAGCTTACACGCCATGCCGGTGCAGGCGCAATATACCCGACGAGCAAATCGTGTTCACCTTTGGAGAGGTGTAGGGTGGCATTGCGGCGGTCTTCGTCGCTCTGTGAAGCACGCAAGAAGTAGCTCAGGTCGGCAGCAGCAGCATCGTCGAGCAGGGCAAAGTTTTTGATGCTGTCTAGGGGTATGATGCGTACGTTGTGCTGGTCGGGTTGATAGATGGAGAGGGTTGTTTGCTGCTGCGGGTTGTTGGTGCCTGCATTATCTGTACTTGGCCTAGTATCTAGCCCAATGATGAGACCTTCGATGGTGGCTTCGGGTTCTTCAGCAAGGGTACAACGTATATGTCGCCCGCGCAGGTCACGGAGCAGGTCGAGCAACGAGTGCGTATGTGATAGATGTATGCTGCCCTTGGCTATGAGTTCTTCACGATTTTCTGGTGTTTCAAAGTCGAGGTTGACGATTTGCCCGCTGCTCCTATCAAGGACGATAAGGCTTTTGAGTATATCATCCATAGCATGGCGTGGAAAGTTCAACCGCAATGTTGGCCCCTTGACGGTGCCATGTCGCTCGAAGTAGCCTACGCCATGTTTGTAGAGGATGATCCGTTGAATTGGTACTGTTACCATTAGTGTACCTCAATTTCTTTTTGCATGCCGGTTGGCAATTGCTGTGTGATGCCACCCGTCATGTATCAGTGATTCTCTATGTGATGTCCCAATGGGTCATGGAGTGCCACCCACCGGAATAGGATTGTACGCAGTATATACCATACGGGCAAAATTGGCTATCGTTTCGCTGGCCGAGTATGTATTGATGCCTTCTTGTTGGTAGAGGAAAACAGCTAGAATGAAGTCTCCACCGGGCGAGCGCACTATGCCCACATCGGCTTCCATATCGTTTATCCAACCACTTTTGTGCTCTACACGGACATGTGGGGGAATACCGGCACGGATGCGCCTAGTATCTTCATTTTGTGCGAGCACGTCTAACATGTCTTGACAACGCTCTAGGGTTAGAGTTTGGGTATAGGTTTCTAAAAGGTAGCCACTCCCTTTGCTGCATTGGTCTATGGTGAGAAAGACTTGGCTTATTTCGGCTGGGGTGGTGCGGAGCGATATATCGGCATCAGTATAGGGTGGTTCGCCCTCTTCGGGCGGTCCTTGCTTGATTTCTATGCCGCGCAACAATACGAGATATTCGTGTGACTCATAGGGCATGTATTGGTAGGTATGCTGCAATCCCATCTTTTCAAGGGTTTCATTCATCTGATATACGCCGGTCAGAGCATCTTCAGTACCTTCGCCACTAGCAGCAGCGGCAAGTACATAGTTGGCGGCTAAGTTGTCGCTATAGGCAATCATATTGTGGATCCATTGGCTTTGCTCTTCGGTAAACTCGGGGAGGCTAATGTATGCTTGGAGCAATATGGCTGCTTTCATCACACTGGCTCCTGAGAAAACCGTGTTTTCATGATACCCTATGGATTTGCCGCTTTCGATGTCATACACGTAGAATCCTAGCACACCATACCAACTTTGGGCCATATCTTGCACTTGCTGGGCGATTTGCTCTAAGCCAGCGATTGGACCGGGGATACTGTAGTCATCGCGCAGCTCAAGTGCGATGCGCCGCGACTTGTAGGGAACGCGCAACCGTTCTTGCACTTGGTAGAGCGCTTTTTCAACATTGATGACACGCCCCGGAAAGTAGGTAAAACTGCGCGATATGGTATCGGTGGTTGTGATGCTGCCAAGTTCTGCGGGTATAATGACTTCGTCTGCAAACGCTTTGATGGTTGTTTGAAGTTGTTGCTCATCGTAGGTTATTTCCAACGGTAACTTGATTTTTTGTTGTATGTCGGCGGCTTCGTTGCGTGCTGCTTCTAGGTAGGCTTCAATCAAGAGGTTATCAACATCAAGCTGCAACCCTATGTCGTCGGGGTAGAGGGTGATATGTTCTTGACCAACATACAACTCAAGGGGGCGCTCAAAAGCCGGCAGCTCTTTGTGCAACTTCTCATTGGCCATATCGGTTGTGAGGTTGCCAATATCAACCCCCGCTGCCAATGTGCCATCTGGAAAGGTGGGTTTGGGGATGGGAGAGAGCACAATGTGAGTCGGTGTCGTAGTTGGGGAGGGAGTCACCGCAGGTGTGGGCGTCGAATTGTGTAATTCCGCAGGTGTGGGCGCATACGATTGGGCTGTTCCACATGCTTGTAATACAAAAAGTATGAGTAAAAAGATGTGAGCTATTCGTATTATATTAAACATAATTTCACGTTAGTCTTCTGGTTCCAGATAAAATGTAAGCGGGTAGTTCTCCTTGCGTGCTGCACTATGGGCAGCATAGACTCGTTCTTGGGCTTCTTGCAGGGGCAGTGTTTTGACATAGGCACGCCCTTTGTAGTGTGCTTCGAGCATGATGTTCATGGCATGATCGAGTTCCAGTTCAAAGAACATGCGCAAGACGATGACGACGAACTCCATGGGGGTCACATCATCATTTTGGATGATGACCCGGTAGGGCTTTTCTAACTCTTCATCGCCGGCGACGAGATACTCAACTCCTATATCAGTTGTCGTTTCAGGTGTCGCTACCTGTATGTCTTGTCGGTTTAATTTCTGTTCCATGGCTTGCAATAACTCTCCATAATGTATACCCTAACAGTGTCGGATCATACCGAATGGTATCTTGCTTGTTCCAAATAGGTTGTTTTGGCTGTATCATTTTTACATAGTCACGCACGATTGGGCGAATGCCCATGGTGCGCACGTGTGCTATTTCGGCTTCGTCGGGGTGCAACAGATGCAATCCTTCAGCAGCATATTCTTGCAGCACTTGGGTATCTACATGGTCGCTGCGATTGATCAATGCGACATCGAGCACACCCGGACCCAAAACATCAACCAGATATGCGACATGGTCTACCACCCGGTAGACATCGGTTTGACCGGGCTGTGTTGTTGAGTTGCAGACAAAGGCAACCGTTGCGTGTGTTTGTTGTAATGCTTCTACTATACCATCAAATAGCAATGTTGCCATGACAGATGTGAAAAAGCTGCCTGGCCCAATGGCTACTACATCGGCTTGGGCTATGGCTTCGAGTACGGGGGCGTAGGCCGGTGCTGGTGAATCGGCCAGGAACAACCGTTTGATGGGTGCTTTGTTGTGACCGCGTACTGCGAGTTCATTCTCCATGATACTACCATCTTGCAATTCTGCACAGAGGTGTGTATTGATGGTAGATACGGGAAGTATGTGGGCTGTGCTTTGGATAAGATCGGCGATAATGTCAATAGATTTGGCGAAGTCACCGGTCATTTCGGTGAGGGCGGCTATGAGCAGGTTGCCAAATGCCATGCCATCAAGGGCAGGTATAGCTTCAGATGGGAAGAAACGATGTTGTAGTAGTTGGGCAAAGAGCGATTCAGGGTTTTCTGAGAGTGTGGCAAGGGTGTTGCGCAGGTCTCCGGGCGCGGGTATGTTGGCGAGCGCACGGGCTATGCCGGTGCTACGGCCAGTATCTGTCACGGCAATGACGGCTGTACGGTTGGCAAAGTAGGGTTGGGCATCACGCAACACATGGCTTGTGCCGCCGCCTCCGCCAATAGCGACAAGGTTGTAGTGTTGTGGGTTTCGGGTTTTAGGGTTCATACACTCCTAGTAATTCTTCATACAGGTTCTTGGTCTTTTGGGCGACGACTGGCCAATCGAATGTAGTGCGCACGATACGGTCGCTTTTTTCGCCCCATGCTGGCCAGTGTTGACGCTGTTCTAGGGCTAGACGTAGCTTGTCTACAAGGTCATCTACATCGCCTGGGCGCACAAGATAGCCGTTTTGCCCATCATATACTTTATCGGGAATACCACCAGTGGCGCTTGCCACAACCGGGCGACGGTGGATCATGCCTTCGAGTGTCACTAGTGATGAGCCTTCGTAGAGGGTTGGATGTACGACAAGGTCTACCTCTTCGTAGAGGCTGTGCAGTTCGGAGTCGTCGTTGAAGCGCCCAACAAAGGTGACGTGTTCGGCAATGCCAGCATGCTGCACTTGCCGACGTAGGGCTTGTTCTGCTTGCCCTTTGCCAACGAGAAGCCAATGCCAACCGGGTGGCATAGCATCGTGGAGCCGGGCTAGGGCTTCAATGAGGATATGGTAACCTTTGTTTTGTTCGAGCCGCCCGACACTGAGCAACACCGGGCTTTTCTCATCTAAGCCAAATTGTTGCCGCAGCCGTGCCCGGGTATCATCTTGCACCAACTGTTGGCATTCTTCAACATCTATGGCGCTTGGAATGATGACGACACGCGATGGCTCTACGCCTAGGTAGAGCGGCACATCGTCTTTGGTGCAAGCGTCGGTGGCGATGACCCGGTCTGCACACCGATGCCCGTAGGTGTAGAGATAGCGAAAAGGAGTGTAGGCTAGCCATTTTCGCCAATCGGGGGTGCGATATTCTTCCATGCCGTGTGGGTTGGCGACAAAGGGTGTGCGCATGAGCAATGGGTCGCGTACACGAATAGCGCCGTAGCCAGTGGCACACAGCCCTTGGCTATGCACAATATCATATGCACCACGTCGCACAGCTTGTGCGGCTGCTAGCCCAAGTTGCCATGTATACCAAGGGTAGTTGATCTGTCGCCCTATAATGCTGTTGGGGGGCAGCATAGGTGATGTGTAGTCGTAGCGCACGAAGATGAGCGATTGCACATGCGTGAAGAGCGCTGAACAGGCTGTTTTTTGGTCTTCGGGCGTTGGTCCTCTGTTGTGGGTTGTTTGTACATAGAGCGTTACGGCAACTCCAAGGCGTGCCAAATGTGTGACAAGGTGCCCAACATGGCGCTCAATACCTCCAAAGCCATGCAAGGGGTATACCACACGCGCAAGCATTGCGACACGAATAGGCTTTGTATGCATACGTCCTGTTTCTACTCTAGGCCTTTTTTGGTACGTGTTTGGTTTTGCCTATATAGTCTGCAAAGGCTGCATCAATGCTATCGGAACGCGCACGAAGCAAGATATTGTGATGTTCAAGGAGCATGTTCTCTATGTCGGCATCTTCATTGTCGCCTATACACCATCGAATTGCTCGGTCGGCTTCCTCGTCGAGCAATTCTGGATGCTGCTTAAGAAATGCCTTTGTATCAGGCCATGTTGTTATCGAACAAAAATGTTTCACTATGCGCACCAGTTCTTTAGGGACGACATGAATGGTTGCCTCTAGCCCAGGGTATTCTGCGAGGAGTTGCTCAACTTCTTCTTCTGATCGCACGTGTCGCAAGCGTTTATAGAGTTCGGGTGGCATAGGGGACGGAACTCGTTCGGTAACTGTGCCTTGTTTTTCATCTTCTATATACTCAGCTAGAACAGCATCTATACCGTCTTTGCGGATGCGGCGCAACACCTGGCGCTGTCTCATAAGATAATTGGTTTTTCTGACATCGTGGGCATAGTTTTCTATGGTTGTACCAAACAACTGGTCGGCAATATCGGTAAGGATCAAGTCTTGGTGCTCTTCAAGAATGCGCTTTTTTTCAACCCAAGATGTGGTGTTGACAAAGGTTTGCAATGCTTCGATATATTCCATAGGTACAGAATCGCCAATCATAAGGTCGTGATAGACAGCTTCAATACCTTCTGCCCGGACACGGCGCAATATATCACGGCTTTCGGTCAGGATGTCAACGGTTGCTCTGTCGCCGGCGTATTGGTTAATAAGATGGTTCATGAGGTCGTCGGTTTCTGGATTGAGCAACTCTGGATGCTCTTCGAGGTAGGTTTTGCTTGCAGGCCAGCCTTTCATCTCGTTGATCCATGTTTCGAGTGTGTGCTGGAGGGTGAGGGTTGTTTGCTGCATATGTGCTTGCAATTGTTCTATACGAGACACCAATTCGGGGTTGTCGGTCAGCACCTGTTCTATTTCTTCTGGGGTTTCAGCGCGTTTTAGGCGGGTAAGTACGTCAGGTGATATGCTTGCGAAAATGCTTCTTGGTACAGACTGTTCGCCCGATACGTCTTGCTGGGCCTGCTTTGGTCCCGCTTGTTCGGCAAAGGCAGCATCAATGCCAACTGCAAGGGCACGACGCACGAGGTTGAGGTGCGTGGCAAAGTCTTGCGAAGCGGCGACATCGCCATATTGCTGTGCGGTTTCTACAAACCACTCGAGGTTGGAGACGGTTTCTTCCTTTAAGAGTATTTTCTTGTGTTCAATAAAGTAGGCTTTGCTGGCATCCCATGTTTTTTGTGCCATCCAGCCCTGTAATGCGTCGGTAAACTCTTTGATCAACAAGTCGGCTTGTTCATCTATGTGTTCATCTATTTTCCCGCCCATTTCTTCTAGGATAGGGAGTAGTTCTGGTTGGGCATCAATCAGTTGGCGTATTTCTTCTTCACTTTTGTCTTGTTTGAGAAGTTTGAGCAACTCAGGATGAATGTCACCTGTATCGGATGCTTGTGCAGATGGGGTTGATTTTTGGGAAGGTTTGGCGGCATCTATGCCCTCGGCACGGACTTGCCGTAGGAGGTCACGGTTTATCGTGAGGTTACGTATCATCTTTTCATTGCCGGCAAATGCTACTATCAAATTGGTTACTATTTCATCTGCAACATCAGTCAAAAAGACATCTGGGTGTTGCTTTATCATGCGCTTGCACTCAATCCAAGAATTAGCGCCAATAAAGGCTATGACCAAATTGATAGTTGCTTCATTATGGGATTGTACAGACATAGCAACTCCTTCTTTTTAATGTTTTCTATAATCTCTACATTGTGCTTTATTATGGGGGATATGGGGGCATGTGTCAAGCATGGTAGAGAAGCGCCACGAACTAGACTTATGACAACCGGTGGTGCATAATATCTTGGATTTGCCCAATGACATCTTTCAATTGTGTAGACCCTTTCTGGATAATCTTTTCAACGTGGCTGTTGAGGAGCATTTGGTCTTCGCGGGTGATGTCTTTGGCGGTGAGGACAACGACGGGAATGGATTGCCATGCTTCATGTTGGCGTAGCCGTGCTACAAACTCGAAACCGTCTACTTCGGGCATCATCAGGTCGAGCAGAATAATATCGGGGTGAACTACACCTACGCGCTCAAGCCCTATGCGCCCATTTTCGGCTTCATAGACGGCCCAGCCATCTTTTTCAAGGATTTTGTGCATCATTTCGCGGGTTGTGGGGTCATCTTCTACCAACAAGACAACGCCATCTGTTTCTGTTCCCTTGAATGTTTGCAAAATATCGCCTAGGCGCGAGCGGTCTATTGGTTTGGGCAAATAATCTGTTGCACCAAGCGCAAAGCCAAGTTCTTTGTTATTGTCAATCATAGTGGTGATGATGACGGGAATAGATGCTAGTTCTGGGGTGGCTTTGAGTTTACTCAGCACCATCCAACCATCCATGCCCGGCATGAGCACATCAAGGATGATGACATCTGGCTCTATTTCGTGGGCTTTTTCTATGCCTTCTTGACCACTCAGCGCACTTTCGACATGGAAGCCTTCATGGACCATAAAGCGTTGCACAAGGTCAATAGCCGATGGGTCATCATCAATGATGAGCGCTGTTCTGGATTTGCCCGATGTGTCAGTGGGTTGAGCAGGCGTTGCTAAAGAATCAGGCTTTGGTTCTGGTACACGGGTGGGGAGGTATATCGTACATGTTGTGCCATTGCCATATTCGCTTGCAACAGCAATATCGCCCCCCATCATGCAGCAAAAATGCCTGCTGATGACGAGACCTAAGCCGGTACCGCCATATTTGCGGGTTGTTGACGAGTCAGCTTGGGTGAATGCTTGAAAGAGTTTTTCTACCTGTTCGGGGGTTATGCCAATGCCTGTATCGGTAACTTGAAAGATATACCATTCTGGGCTAGTATCTGAGTTTGTCGCAGACGCTGTTGCATATTTCCTCGTCGTATCAGTGTAAGCAGAAGGTGTGGGTGAGCATGTTGTGGGTAGCCACGCTTCTATGTCCGTAGCCTTGCTGATAGTAAGCGTGATTGTACCCCGGGTGGTAAACTTGGATGCATTTGAGAGCAGGTTGAGCAACACTTGGCGAATTTTAGTACTATCGGAGTACATAACGTCTACATTGTCTGCATAATGCGTAACGAGGCGGTTTTTATTTTTTTGCACAAGGGGCATAATGGTCACTACCACCTCGTCAATAAGGGTGACAACGTTGAAATTTTCTAGGTTGAGGTCCATTTTGCCGGCTTCAATTTTGGAAAGGTCAAGGATATTATTAATGAGACTAAATAAATGCTTGCCGGCCATGTGTATTTTTTGCAGGTCGGGGGCTATATCGTCTAGTCCCATCTCTTCAACCTCTTCTTGGAGCATTTCACTGTAGCCAATGATCGCATTGAGTGGGGTACGCAATTCGTGGCTCATATTAGCCAAGAAGGTGCTTTTGGCTTTGTTGGCTGCCTCGGCTGCATCTCTAGCGCGTTGTAGCTCGGCTTCAGACTGTTTGCGTTTGGTAATATCATGCATAATGACAAGCAAATGTTGCTGGCGTTGATACCGGAATGATGAACCACGCATCTCTACATCGAATGTCGGCCCTTCTTTGGGTATTCCAATAGCATCGGTGTAGAAAGTATCTTTTTTGCCAACCGTTACCTGCTTCAATTGCTCAAACACGTTGAACCCGTTGGAGCAAATCATATCTTGCACGTTGAGCGTTATCATTTCATTGTGGGTATAGCCAAACATAGACAATCCCGCAGGGTTTGCTTCAACAACGCTGCCATCCATATGCACAATAAAAAAAGCATCGGTGGCTGATTCAAAAATGCTGCGGTATTGTTCTTCCCGTTCGCGCAGTTCATCTTCCATTCGCTTGCGTTGGAAGAACCCGGGTATCTCATAGTGTTTGACGTTACAGGCAATATCCGGTTGTTTGCGCAGGTACGCTTCGATGTACCCTTCTATCTTATCGGGTGTAGCCATGATAAAGCGGCATGTATGGTCTCCTTTGGCTTTGCAGAGGATTTCTGATGCAACAAGATTGACGCCGAAACTCTCTTGACACCACCCCGAAGAGTAACCGGCGTTCATGACACATACAGGGAAACCTACTTTTTTGCCAGCAGAAACCCATGAAGCAGCCTCAAAGGAATAGGGATGATCATAGATCAGGTAGAAATGTTCGTCGGGTGTGGGGCTACTTTCGGGGAAAATATCTACGAAGGCCCACCCAGCATAGGCAAAATGGACCGGACCAGCCGAAAGCCGCTCTATAGGGTCATTGAGGTCCATCTTAGCATGGAAATTGCGTGCATCTGAGATGCCAATAGAATGGGCTATGTCGAAGAGCAAGCTTCTTGCTACTGCAATTGCTTCGCTGTCTCCTTTTTCTTTGTAGAGATTTCTGACCATCTCAAAGAACTCGACAGACATAGCCGCTGCACGCAACAGTATATAGCGCTGGCCATGCACTTCTATAGTACCCTGCGTTGGGTCGAAGTGTTGTTCTTCAAAATATTTACTGACGTATTCTTGAGCCTTCAGAAACAACGGCTCAAATGCCTTGGGTACGTTGACCGTATTGAGCATAGACTATCCTCATATGGTTGATGTACAGAACATGTTTCGCACGAACAAAATGCTTTTGGTCTATTATATACGAAAGAAGGAACCCAGAAAAGAATTGTACTGGTTTTGCGATGTACCAAAATAGTGTCTTAGTGTATGGTACCACACATGCGTATCTTATGGTAGAGACTGTTGTTGCCTGTAGCAGCATCTTTGGGGTACAATTATTTATTATGAACGATGATATGCTTTTGACACAACCGCATCGCCGGTTGAATGTGCTTACCGGGGAGTGGGTATTAGTATCGCCACAACGTGCGCAACGCCCATGGCAGGGGAGCGTTGAGCAGGTAGCATCGGTCCACATCCCTTCATATGAGCCGGGTTGTTATCTTTGCCCCGGCAATGTGCGAGCGAGCGGTAGCCAAAACCCTTCGTATACAGATACCTTTGTCTTTACGAACGATTTTTCGGCGCTCATGCCAGAAACACAAACCGATTGTGAGATACACGAAGAGGGACTGCTCATTGCAGAGCAAGAGCGTGGTATATGCCGTGTCGTATGCTATTCGCCACAGCACCATATGCGATTGGCTACGATGGAGCCATCTGCCATTCGACGGGTGGTAGATGTTTGGGTTGCGCAATACGAGGAGTTGGCTGCATTGCCGTGGGTTAGCTATGTGCAGATATTTGAGAACAGCGGGGCCATGATGGGTGCGAGCAACCCACACCCGCATGGGCAAATTTGGGCCAATGAGCGATTGCCAAATGAAATAGTCAAAGAGTTGCATCAGCAACGTGCATATATGGTTGCACGCGGGCAGCATTTGCTGGCCGATTATCTGGCGCTTGAACTATCCCATGGCACACGGCTCGTCTGCCAAAATAAGCATTTTTGTGTGCTCGTGCCGTTTTGGGCCATCTGGCCCTTTGAAACACTGGTGCTGCCACATGCCACGCATGGCGCATTGAGCGATTTGCATGCTGATGAACGCGATAGCTTGGCAGATATACTCAGCCGGTTGACGCGCTGTTACGATAGATTGTTTGATGCGCCATTTCCCTATAGCATGGGCATTCATCAGCGCCCAACAGATGGCGAGCCGCATGCTGAGTGGGTGTTGCATCTGCACTTCTACCCCCCATTGCTGCGTTCAGCAACTGTGCGCAAATTTATGGTGGGGTATGAAATGTTGTGTCAACCACAGCGTGATTTGACGCCTGAAATGGCTGCTGAAAGGTTGCGCCAAGTATGCCCATGAATATGAAAAGCCTTTTTACCGATATGTTTGGTATGCCGCCTGTCCTGATGGTATGGTCGCCCGGACGGGTCAACCTCATGGGCGACCATACGGATTATAACGACGGGTGGGTTTTTCCGGCCGCACTCGATATGGGCACGTTGATAGCCGCTGGCCCACGCTCAGACCGCATAGTGCGCACAATAGCCTACCAAATGGACAAGCAGGAAGATAGCGTCTCTCTCGACAACCTGAATCCGCACCATGGCCCGTATGATTGGACGCGCTACGTGCGCGGTGTAGCCTCTATCTTGCAACAAAATGGCTACCCGCTTGTGGGGGTAGATATGCTGATAGATGCAACCTTGCCGCTTGGAGTCGGGCTTTCATCCTCCGCATCGCTTGAAATGGGCGTGGCGTTTGCACTCATCATGCTGGCCGGGCATAGCATAACAGACGATGAGCGCCCATTGCTGGCCAAGCTTGGGCAGCGCGTGGAGCATGAGGTTGTGGGGGTGCAATGCGGTATTATGGACCAGTTGATAGTTGCCTGTGGCGTTGCGGGGCATGCGCTGATGATTGACTGCCGCACGCTAGAAATGCAACCAGCGCCCATACCAGATGATGTGCGTCTGCTCGTCATCAATAGCAATATGCCGCGCACATTGGCCGGTTCGGCCTACAACCAGCGCCGTAGCGAGTGCAACGAGGCGGTGTTGAAGATACAATTTGTCTATCCCCATGTATATGCTTTGCGTGATGTGTCGCCCGATATGCTGCCAGAAGTTGAGTCAATGCTTACGCCCGTGCTTATGCAGCGGGTGCGTCACGTCGTCACAGAAAATCAGCGTGTGCATGCTGTTGTGGCGGCGTTGCGCCAGGGCGATAGCGCAACGGTGGGGCAGCTTATGTATACATCGCATGCCAGCTTGCGTGATGACTACGCAGTGAGTAGCCATGCCCTTGACACGCTAGTAGAGCTTGCCAGTGCAACTACTGGCGTGTTTGGCGCACGCCTCACTGGAGCCGGGTTTGGCGGGTGCATTGTGGCGTTGGCGCAGGCCGAGCATGCGTATGCTGCTGTGCAGAGCATTACCGAGGCGTATCTGCACCAAACCGGGCAAGCCGCAACGGGCTATGTGTGTACGATAGGCAGTGGCACACAACGCATATGAAGGTATGGTATCATATGTTTCAGGGTGGTAGGGATAGGTGCTTCTAGCCTGTCCAGCATGACAGGCAGGATGACTGTCCTACAACAAACGCAACCGAATGTATGTTATGAAGGGAGCCACAGATGAGTGATGGAATAACACCGGAAACATTGCAGGAATCGCAGGAACTGTTACAGGAATTGTTTGAGGAAGTCAAGGCCCAAGAAGGTACGCTTGGTGATGAAGGGGAGCTTGGCAAAAATGCGGAGAAGATAAAATGTTGGATTGACACCAAGGTGAATTTTGGCAATCCCCGTGATAAACTTATTCGACTTACTCCCAAACTCTTTGAGGAAGTTGGTGTTGAGTTAGATGCAATTAGCAGGCAACAAATGCAAGACCAATACGATTTCTATTACATGACCCTAACTGTTTCTATGCGTCTTGGTAGTAGTAGGGTACAGTTTCAACGGCTTGCGTGTGAATTAGATTTTGATCCCAAAGATACAGAAGGTCCCATCGTGCATTCGATTTTTCCCACGAGTGAGTGGAAGGAAGTGCTACAATGGGGTGGTGGCATGAATCTGGGGTTGAACAGCAACCTTGAGTGGAGCGCGGGCGTTGATACCCCAGAGGAAATAGCCGGTACTGATATGCCAGCCCATGTGAAAGCGAACATAGCGAACAAGAATAGTGTGAGAGCGGCTATTGTCATGCCTGAATTTTCCTACAAGCTTGGGCGTGCAGAAATTGCTGCTACTGGCACAGGCAACTCAGAATGTTTCTGGCGCATTGACAAGCCAGAACTGCAACAAGCACAGACGGTGCAGTTTGGAGTTGTCTTCAAGGTTCCTCAAGGCACAACAACATTAGACTTGACGGGCATAACGTGGGGCGAACCAAGTTTGCCTTGGCTCACTGCCGATATACGAGATGTGTTTGAGTTTTTGAGCGCGAAATGGCAGACGTTGTTTCGTCAGGGTGATCCGAAAAGTCTCGCCAAGGGCGATAATGAACAGTGGTCTTTGGCATTGCCACAGTAAGGATGCAGCACTGGTATATGGAATCTACAGATAGACACAGATGAACATAGCCAATTTTCTATCGGTGTGCATCTGCGTTTATCTGTGGTGAAACCGCTTAATGAAAAAAGAAGGAGAGGGTGAACGTAATTATGAATAAATCATACTACACCTATCGTATCAGGATTTCCAATCTGGATACGATACACGTTGAAAAACGTGACTCTGAAAGCAATGTGATGGGTGAGCCGACTGGCAAATTCAGGTATGAGGAAAATAAAGCAGACATCCAGAAATTGCAGGCAGCAGCCCGCGAAGGTACCCTATTGGAACTAGGTGTACGTGAACTAGGTAAATTACTGTTTGATACACTCCTAGATGAAAAACTACGCTATGATTTCTTCACCTTGTATGAATATATACGGCGCGAAAAAGCCTTATTACGCATTGAATTAGATGTAGACGAACGCCACTACCCGGATGTGGCAGCATGGCCGTGGGAGTGTATGTTTGTGCCAGAAGAAGCAGGTTATGGCACAATCTGGCTTGGCACAGACCCAAATATCATTTTCTCACGGCGGCGGGCGCTCTGGCGTGTACCAGAACCAATACGACTAGCTCAAGGCGAGCGTTTGCGTATTGCAGTGGTCGTGTCCGAACCTGTTCCTACGGATAATCTTGGAAAAGTTGCGTATAAAGCAGTCTGGAATGCATTGCAAGACTTGGCTAACAATCAGCCAGATCGCATTGAACTGTTGCCGCTTGTACAAGATGCCACCACAGCCAAGATTGATGATGTACTAGAGCAAGCACCGCATATCTTGCATTTTATGGGGCATGCTCGGTTGCAAAATGAGCAGCAACAGGATATGGGAGAAGTTGCTCTTGTTGATGACATAACCCGTGAGGTACGGTGGGCTAATGCTTCATTGTTTGGTAGTTTGTTTGGTCGGCATACACCAGGAATTGTGCTGCTGCATGCGTGTGAAGGTGCCGCGCTTTCTGAAACAAAGGCGTTTGTTGGGGTGGCCTCACAAGTTGTGCAACAAAATATCCCGGTCGTTGCAGCTATGCAATATCCAGTATCAAACGCCACAGCGCAACGGTTTGCGTTAGAGTTCTACGAACGCTTATCAAAGGATGAGCCGGTAGATAAGGCGGTTCAGGAGGGTCGTCGGAGAATTGCATTAACTACTTGGTATAAGTCGCTTGACTTTGCCACACCGGTGCTGTTTATGCGTACACCGGATGGGCACTTGTTTGAGCGCCCTGTTGCTCAAACACAGTATGGATACCTTTCGGACCCTTCAACCCCTTCGACACGTTCAGGGAATGGCTCTATGCAAGAAGGTGTACCTTTTACTGAAGATGAGACCTATGAAGCATTCATGCTCTACACAGAATTTGACAATAAGCACAACAGTGATGTTTTGGCAAAGATGTGTGAAGGACTAAGCAGCGAGGTACAAGCGCAAACAGGTACACCTTTCCGTATTTTTCAAGATATGCAAGGTGTCAAGTGGGGGCAGATTAATGATAGAGTGATTAGTAAGGTGGTCGAAAAAGCAACTTTTCTTATTCCCATCATCACACCAAGTTTTTTCAAGAATGACTACTGCCGACGTGTGTTAGATGCGTTTATTCAACGTGAGAAAGAACATGGACGCTATGAGTCTATTTTGCCGGTGTATTTCATGACATACCCTATGCTAGAGGACCGCCTTATGCAAACCAATGATTATCTAGTGCGTGAAATTGGCATGCGACGACCGATAGACTGGCGCGATTTGCGTTTTAGCAATGTTCATTCGCTAGAAGTACGAAGGATGCTGGCAGAAATGGCCTTCCACATAAGTGATATGATGCGGCGCTCAGCATCACTAAGGTAAAACCTAATGAATGGCTACTATACTTGTCGTGTTAATATCACAAATCGAGATAAGGTTCGGTTAGAGAAGTTAAGCGGACCTAATGGGGTTTCCATAGGCGAACGTTATGGTGATTTTCGCTACAAAGAAAGAGCAACCCAAATACAGGAACTATGTAGAACAGTCCGTAAAACAAAATCAGGTAAGTTACAAGAATCTGTACCACAGGAGTTAGGGGAGCTATTGTATGAATCTCTTTTTGATGAAAAATTGCAACGAGAACTTTACTGTCTTCTTTTAAACATAAAAGAAGAAAAAGCGTCATTGCGTATCGAGTTGGAAGTAGATGAACAGAGATTGCCTGATGTTGCTGCATTGCCATGGGAATTTTTACGTGTGCCTAGTGATCCTTTCTTTGGGGGTGATTTATGGATGGGTACTGATCCTAGCTTACGTTTTTTGCGTAGGCGAGCACGTAGTTATATGGTGCATCCAATAGAACTTGCTGAACATGAACGTCTACGTATTGTAGTGGTCGTGGCCGAACCTAAAGACCTTGGCCCTGTCGTGTACAAGAGCGTTTGGAATGCACTGCAAGACTTGGCTAACAAACAACCAGACCGCATTGAACAATTGCTTCTTGTACACGATGCCACCACAGCCAAGATTGATGATGTACTAGAGCTAGCACCACATATCTTGCATTTTATGGGGCATGCTCGCTTGCAAAATGAGCAGCAACAGGATACAGGTCAGATAGCTCTCGTTAATGACATAACCCGCGAAGCATCGTGGGTTGATGCTAAACAACTTAAAAACTTGTTCAGGCGACACCAACCACATGTTGTGCTGCTTCATGCATGTGAAAGTGCATCACTGTCAGAGTCGGATGCTTTTGTTGGGGTAGCGTCGCAGATAGTTCAACAAGATGTTCCAGTCGTTGTCGCTATGCAATATGAGGTAACAAATGCTGCAGCACAACGGTTTGCGTTGGAGTTCTATGAACGCTTATTAAAGGGTGAGCCGGTAGATAAGGCTGTTCAGGAGGGGCGTTGGAGTATTGCAAGGAGCGATGATTTTGGATACAAAACGCGTGACTTTGCCACACCTGTGTTGTTTATGCGTGTGTAAGATGGGCATTTGTTCAAACGGACACAGCCGGATACAAAACAGGGTACATGATACATCCAATGATCAAAGTATGTTGGTATCACGATAGCGTATCCCACGCAATAGCTGAAGATGCTCTTTCAACCCCTGCATCAGGTGATATTCGCCCGCCCATTGGATATATTCATCATCGCCACCGGTCAAATCTTCGGCGGCCATCTCAGCAAGGAAATATTCTGATGAGACATGGTAGGCTTGCTCAAATGGTGCAAGCCGCTTTTGCGTTAATTTGATAGCAAGTTCAATATCTGCTATTTCTCGTTTAATAGCCGATTCAATGAGTGGATAGACATCGGCTGCTTCATGATCACTTTCCAGATACATTGTTGTCATACCATACTTCCCCTTGTGTTCAATTCACCCCCACACCTTGCGCAAATTGAGCACGAAGCCGGGCAACACATCTTCGCCCGACACGGTAGTTGGGTTGTCGAGTATTTCTACATCTTGCACTTGGCGATACACCTCTACTTGGCGTGTTTGAGGGTCTATAAGCCAGCCTAGGCGTGCGCCATTGTCCCTATATTCGTGCATCTTCTCACGCACAGTTTGCAGAGTATCACTTGGCGAGCGCAATTCTACCACAAAGTCAGGGCAGAGTGGCAAAAAGCGTGTTCGCTCATCCTGGCTCAGAGCATCCCAGCGTGCCTGTGGTATCCACGCCGCATCAGGAGAACGGGTGGCCCCATTAGGCAAGATAAAGCCGGTTGAAGATTCAAACGCCACCCCTAGCTCAGTTTGTTCATTCCAAAGACCAAGTTGCAAAATGATGTTCAAATTCCGTTTTCCAGTTTCGCCACCTGCGGGCATCATCAGCATCATTTCCCCCTGTGCAGAGCACTCCATGCGCATATCGCGGTTGTCTTGGCACAATTGAAAAAACTGCTGATTGGTCAAGTTCAATGAACGAATATCAAGCCTCATCATAGGGTATCTACCTCATCATCATACGCATCCTTTACTCAAGCAATAGGGGTAGGTACTGACCTACGAAAATGCCAAGCACACCGCGCCCCAGTCGTAAGAAGGTGCTTTTTATATCCTTTTACGGACACAAAAAAACCCCATCAAGGGGGCTTTTTGGCTTATGGTATGGGGTGCCTGATGGGGCTCGAACCCACAACCCCTTGATCCACAGTCAAGTGCTCTGCCATTGAGCTACAGGCACCACAACGACACACACCATGAGTATAGCACAAAGCCAGTTCTCATGTCAAATGCCATGTGATCTGAACACATATCTGATACATCCCCTTGCCAAAGAGCCACAACATGCGTAGAATAGAAGAAATGCGCAAAGGATGATAAAGATATGAACAAGAAAAAAATCCCATACGGCGATGACTCTCTCCAAGGTAACATTGACAAACTGGAGTGCATCAACATAACAGATCCAGTCCAACAAGTGAGTTCAACCATACATTGTGTAGGCATGAAGTGGCACACGACAGAAACAGCGCTTGCCAACAAGGTGCAACTCAAGGGTATTGTCTTAGTCTACCCCAGCTGTGAACTCAAGGGAATGGAGGAGTGCGTGGGAGCTGAGGCAATAGGTGCATGATCACCCATCTCCATCTTCGCAACATGCGTGGCATTGCTGAAGGCACCCTGCAAGATTGTGCGCAAATCAACCTCCTCATTGGGCCCAACAATGTGGGCAAAACAACCATAGTGGAAGCGCTCTATCTTGCAACCACAGCAGATGTACTTTGCAAGTTGGTAGTAGACACATCGCCCCAGAGCACCAACACCATGCATACCACGGTCGCGCTATCTGCTGCGTCCGATATGATGGGATATAGGCCTATGGCCCGTGTCTGGCAGCGGCACACCTACCCACCATGCTGGGAGGATGCCCCCGCACAATGGGACCAAGGCACAATCAAATTGACCGGGCTTCCAGATGCCTTGCACACTTGCGCTATGCTCTATCCACGAAACCATGGCCAGGCATTTGCAAGCGGCGACGAAAAACGCACCGTGCTGTTCAGCATCAAGCAACACCAAGCACATGCGGGGAATGATAAAGCGGGCAAAGCTATGCCCCCTTTTGTGCAAGCCTATTTTGGCGATGCAGCCGCTACGTGGGGACATGGACGCTTCACATTCTTGTGGCATCCCCCCTTTACCTACAACGAAAACGGCCTAGCGGGCTGGTTCACTGCCGGCGATCTCCCGAAAGCACGCAATACCCTGCTGTGCGATTGGCATATGCTCACAGCACCATGTATGACTTCTTTGATAACACGTGCTAGCAACACATGGGGCCAATGGACAAAACAGCTTGCTGCTGCACTCTCCTACGTTTTTGATACTACTTTTGGTGACATCACCATACAACTCAGAGAGGACGAACCCCAAACGGGACCACCACACGACACCCTTTTTGTGCAAGAGCAAGGCAAACCACCGAGAAGCATAGACCTGTGGGGGATTAGTATGCGGCAAGCGGCACATATGCTTATGCCGCTCCTGCTCCTCAGCGAAGAAGCTGAACAAGGGCATAGTGGTTTAGTTCTCTGGGAAGACCCCGAACTCGGTATGAACCCGCTTACCCTCCAACGCCTGCTCAAGTATATCGTCACGACAATACAAAACAAGCCTATACAATTATTTCTTACCACCCAAAGCATCGAAGTTGTTGCGTGTCTCACAAGGATGCTACGTGAGAAGGAAGTACCCCAAGCCATGATCAAAGCCTTCCAACTCCATCGTTTTGATGGCAAGCTTGCGAGTTCACGCTTCAAGGCGCACAACCTCATCGCATGGCTTGAAACCGGCCTCGACCCGCGTATCTGGGAACAGGAAGACACGCCTGTGCTATACCGTCTAGGGGGCATGGAATGATATGATACCGTATATTTTCGGTGAGGGAAAGACCGAGGAGCGGTTGATGTGGCTTGTGTTAAAATATCTTTTTACCGATGGACACATTGCACCATGGGTACGAGAGTTACCAGAGCCACGCTATTCGCAAAACAAGCTACGCAGAAGGGTAGTGCAGTGCGGTGGAAAAAATGAAATGAAGCGTAAAATGAGTGGCATCATCGGCCCCTTGCTTGAGCGTGAAGAACGTTGTGCAGTACTGGTGATGCGCGACCGTGATGCAGACGAAACGCCTATGTCCATCCGCGACAGCATGGGCAGCATCTTCCAGCATACGCTGAATAGTTCACGGCACATCGTCTTCCAGCCATGTGCAGAGTGGAAAAACGTATCGAGCTTTGTGTCTGCCCCGCCGGAATTGCCACATCTCCATGTTGTGCTCCATATTGCACACCCTTGCCCCACACTCAATGGGGTGCTCGATGGCTACCCCTTCAACAATGCCACAACAGATGACTATATCCTTGCATCTGCTTTAACCGAAGGTGTGCTACGCCGCTTTGCATCTCGTGCTGGTGTTGATAGTGCGACGTTGCGCCAACGGGTGACACATGAGATACCAGCACTGTTGCGGCAGCAGCAGAAATATCACCTTGATGCCAAGAACTTAAATGCTGTCTATATGACGGTGACACGCTTTGCAGGCTTTGAAACGCGAGAAATTTTTGCCGAGGCGGTAATAGCGCGGGTCATCAAGTATGCGCCGCAAGCATTTGAGCAGATTTTTGCATCCCTCATTGCGGCCATCCGCATGCTCACTGAAACCGAGCAGCAATCTTGACAAGGGTAGCTACGCGAACGCTAGGATGCCGTATCGCTATGCCTTTGGTTGCCACACCGAAAAAAAGACATCCACAATAGCCGGGTCAAAATGGGTACTAGACAGCGAACAGAACCCGGACAGTCCATCCATTTCATTGGCAGCTTTTTGTTGGGCCGGTATTTCATGTTTCCTCTTTTGCTACGACAGCATGTGTATACATACGTTGTTCGCTCCACTATGACACACCATTGTTGCTCATCAATACATGTACTATAAATTTGCTTAGATATGTGAGGTACTATCACACCTATCGGTAAGAGATGTAGGGAGAAAAAAGGAGCCAAAAACTATGTTAAAACCTGAAGAAGCCTATGTGTTGGTTATTGAGGATGACCCAAACAACCTTATGATTGCCACAGACCTATTGCGCATGGTTGGAGTGCAGTATATTAACTCACGCGCATCCGGACGACAGGGACTGAAGCTGGCTGAAACAATGCCACGTGTTGACTTGATATTGCTGGACATTCAGTTGCCCTATGAAGACGGGTACCAAGTTCTCAAACAAATACGGGAAAACCCAAAATATCAAGATACCATTGTGGTGGCTGTTACTGCGAATGTTCTCCCACAGGATGAAAACAAAGCACGCGAAGCTGGCTTCGATGGCTTTATTGGCAAACCCTTAGACTTTGACCTGTTTCCCAACCAGATCCGAGCTTTGCTCAATGGCGAAGACGTTTGGAAGCCACGATAACATCATTGTCAGGGCAAATGGAACGATGTATCGCAGTAGAGACGTTGCACGCAACGTCTCTATTTCCATTCCAATGACCATAATACTAGGGCAAAAACAGCACACAACAAGCACAATTTCTTGTATACTACAGAGAGAGAAACGTTCTGCCAGCAAAACGCTAACCATAGCAGCTTTTTGGGTATCATGCTCATGAGGAGACAGGCAATATTGAGCACACAATCGGTATCTAAGATACCTACTGATACACATATTCCCTTTTGGCATCAGCTTCGTTGGAATCTGGTCTTCTATTTCGTCTCTCTCGCTGTCATAGTCTATGCTAGTGGTGAACATCTACTTGGTCTCATAAACGATATTCTTGACCTTTCCAAGATAGAAGCCGGGCGTATGGAGCTTTACAAAGAGCAATGTCAACCCGGTTGTATCACCAACGAAGCTATACAAGCCCTTCAACGCAGTGATAATGTCAATATCATGCTCCTCTCAAACGTTACGTGAACAGGGCATTCTTGATGAGCCGTTTGATATTCATACAGCCTATACGATAGCGTTTGTGCGTCAACATGAAACATAACCGAGAGAAGCATACACCAACACGCCCGCCCATTTCGGTCATCATCCCTACGTGGAACGCGCTGCGCTACCTCCCTGCATGTCTTGCATCATTGCGGGCGCAATTGCATGCCCACGATGAACTAGTGCTCGTTGATAACGCATCCCGCGACCATGCCGGTGCGTGGGCCCAAGCGCATGCGCCTGATGTGCGCGTCGTCTCGTTGCCATACAACCATGGTTTTGCTGGCGGTACAAATGCCGGCATACGTGCAGCGCGTGGTGAGCTATTGCTACTATGCAATGATGATGCCCTACCCGAACCGGGTTGTATTGATGCACTGTGGCATACCCTTGCGATGTACCCCGATGCCGGGGCTGTTGCGGGGGTGCTCACGTTCAGTCGTGCGCCCGACATCATTGCCTCGGCTGGTATTACCATGCAACGCAACGGTGTAGCCATAGATAGGTGGCTTGCGCGGTCTGTTGCAGAAGTACCCACTGTGCCCCAAGAAGTGTTCGGCGCGAGTGGCGGTCTAGCATTGCTGCGCCGCTCTATGCTCGACCAGGTAGGGCTATTTGAAGAACGTTTCTTTTGCTACCTAGAAGATGTAGACTTGGCGTGGCGGGCGCAACTCTGCAACTGGCGCTGCTATATAGCCCCTACAGCGCGGGCGCGTCACGTCTACTCTGCCAGTGGTAGCAACCTCAAACAGCGCCTATTGGCCCGCAACCGTCTGCGTGTGTTGGTGCGTTGCATGCCCACGGTGCTGCTCCGCGATTGCCTGCCCGCCATTGTGTGCTACGATGCATTGGCCCTAGCCTACGCCATATGGAAGCGTCAGCCTGCCATAGCCGCCGGGCGCATAGAAGCCCTACACGAACTGCCAATGCTATTGCAACAGCGCCGCTCCATACAAGCTACGCGCACGGCCTCGCTTGGCACACTCGCTGCTTGGCTAGAGCCTGCACCATCCCCGCTGGATGTATTGCAAATGCGCTCACATATAAGCGATGTAGCGCTACACACGTAGGGCTTGCCAACGGCAAGCCCCTACTGGGTTACATTAATCACTGTTTTGCTCGAGTGCAGTGATTCTGGCTTCTATCGCTGCTAGTCGTGCTTCTATCGCTTTCAATTGTGCTTTGAGCCGCATAGTCTCCGTATCTTGTTGTGCTTGTGCCGATGCAGCTTTGGGCGGTGGTTGCGTTGCCGACTCTGCGTGTGGCGGTGTCTGTTGTTGCTGTTGTTGTTGCCCACTATCTGGAGCGGCAGTAGATGATGCCTCACTTGATGTAGGTCCCATGGTTTCGCTCATTGTTTTGAATGAGTCGGCCCATTGCTGTGCAACTTTCATTCCCTGCTGTATAATCTGCTCAAGGGCTTGGTCAATATCAGTACGTCGCGGTTCATGTGGATTCATGTTTTTCTCCTTTTCTTATTTCATGAAGACCTCGCGCAAAGACGCAAAGAACGCAACGCTATAAAAAAAGGACCATGCAATGCTTTGCTAGTACGCTGCAATGCTGCGAGCTGTCTTACATAGTACGTATTTCTAGCATAGCACACTTTGCGCAACGTGGGTAGGGCAAAATAGGTGCCTAGGTCGGCAACGTGTCACGTTAGGAACCTGTCAGGTCCTATCAGCGCCAGATAGATGGCATAAAGGTACGTGCAAGAGGTAAAATCGTTGTCACCTCATTCGATGTTTTTTGCCCCGCATGCACCTGTGATTGTACACGCAGATTTGCCTGTGTTTGTGGTATATTCTTTTTTGTTGCAGTGCCATGCTGTGGGGCACTGTGTTTTCTAAACCAACCCATAGGTGTCTTTCATTCCCAAAAACTATCTTCCATGCCTATAGAATCATTATACACTAAGTTTGGCAAATAGGTGATAGCTGATTAGGGAATAGCGATTACATGCTTTATAATAGGGGCATACCATTTTCGGCGCATAAGGAGATTTTTGTATGGTGAAAAAAATCTTGGTTACGTATGGAACCAAAAACGGCTCAACAGGCGAAATGGCGCAGTTCATTGGCAAGGAATTGGCTGAGCGTGGGGCAGAGGTTGACGTCCGCGAACATGCACAGGCAGGCCCTATTCGTTCCTACAGTGGAATCGTGTGGGGCAGCCCCATTATCAGCAATGAATGTCTGCCGGCTTCGCTCTTTTATCTGCAAAGAAACCGGTCGCATCTAGCCCACATACCGGTAGCACTCTTTTTCAATTGCATGATAATTACCAGAACAGACGAGAAACACCCATACCCCGATACGCCCATCTTCCTAGACCCATCGTTGAAGAACTCCAAACTGAAAGAAAAGACGCACTCACTCGCGCACTATCTTATACCATTGGTGCAGGAAGCTCCCCGCATAGACCCGATAGATATAGCCTTTTTTAAGGGTAAGCTTGACCTCAATAAGGCAGACTTTTTTGGGCGCATGCTCATGACGATGATAATGATGGTGACAAATGAGGTGCGCGAAGGTGATTTTAGAAACTGGGATGCTATGGCCGATTGGGTAGATAGAATATACCCGTTGCTGACAAAATAGCACTGGTGTAGGGTTAAGGAGCAGGAGGAAGATGATGGGTAATGTTGAACCGATTGATGTATTGGTAGATAAGCTGCCCCACAACAGCCTCACAACGCTGCTGTTGCAGGGACTCGACTTTGTCGTGCCGGGCGAGTGGAAACAGCCAACTAGCTTTGATGAGATGATTCAAACAGTTACAGGTGAGACAGATTCGGCAAAGGTACAGGCTATTCGTGAAAAGGCTATCCAACTCTATACCGATGCCCCAGATACCTACCAACGTGTCATCTGGCTGTATCATACGGTTGATATAGCCGATGTTGCGCTTGGCTCAGCGGCTATGGCCAATTCGGTTGGTGAGAAGGTTCGTTTTCTCTCATTCCTATCCCAATTGACGCCAAAAGCCGAGCAGTCACAGATTATTGACTTGAGCGCCAAGCTCATTGTGGAAGTGATAGCCTATTGCTTGATGAATGGGTTGCCCAAGCAAGACATCAAGTCTTTTGTGCGTGCGTTGGAGCACTACAAGCATGAGTCGCTCATGCGTATGTCTGCGCTCATCTGTGTTGATGGTATCATTCCACTTGGGACGGATTTTATTGATAAGGTGCTACCGTTCCTCGACGAGCAGGAAACCGATGTGGAGCAGCATGATACCTTCCAGAACATTCGTAGTTTCATACCAGGCGATAGTAAGACAGAGCAGGTGGAGTTTATGCAAAACGCTTTGCAGATGAGTCGCTCTTGGATCAATACCTTTATAGCAAACAATAACCTTTCGGTAGACAAGGTGATTTCGCATTTGCAACATAACTTTGAGATTTCTGAGGATAAGCTAGCGTATTTCGGTGCGTTCATAGATATGTCTACCAACTATTTTGCGCACACAGGCACACAAACGGCGGCGCGTCATATCATACGTCAGGCGCATCAGGCGCTTTCGTGATGTGCTGATACCGTGTATATACACGGTGTCATGGTGTGGGAGAGGCGTTGCATGCAACATCACCAGCGTATGGGAGAGACGTTGCATGCAACGCCTCCTGCACCCACGAAATCTGTGCCGCGATACCAGCACCTCTGCGGTTCAGCACCCTCAGCGCCTCAGCGATTCAACCCCTACGCCTTTGCGTCTTTGCGTTACGATTCAACACTCCGCCCCCTCGCTCCTCACACCTCATCCATAGCCAGCAACTCCCAGCCGGCATACACCAGCACAACGCGCTTCATCTGCACGCGCCCCCGTAGCGCTGGCAAACGCGATATGTGCGGCGGCGTGTCGGACTGGATTACTTCTAGCGGGTAGTAGCGTAGCAACTGGTCACGCGCATCGGCAACCTGCTTTTGTACTACTGCTTCGCTACGCTCCTCCCGTGGGAGGTATTTCACCTCTGCGATATACCCGTAGCACGTTTCACCTTCCAACGCTTGGTATGGCTCTATAAAGATGTCTACATACCCCTTGTGCATTTCCCGTTCCGACCGCGCAATGAAATACGTGCTCACATTCAGATACACCAACAGAAAGGTTTGTACAACCTTTTCGCCATGCAAGTAATCGCGGATAGACGTATGTTCATCAAGTTCCTGCGTCAAAAAGGTAAACACCGGCTGCCAGATACCCTTGTAGAGCATATCATCCAGCAACCCTATCAGGTGTTGCACATTTGCTCGCACCGCACCCACATCTATTAAGCCTTCGCGGATGTAGCTATAGAACAATTGCATGACCGTCTCATTGGGCACCATCAAGTGGTGGTTGTCTTTACTCAAGGTCAACAACCCAAAATAGTACAAGAGCGAAAAGAAATTGTCTTGTTGGGTGACATGCTCCATAGGGAAACTCGTTTTTATCTGGTTTCCCTTGACTTGGCGCGTCTCAATGATGTGCTGCAAAAGGTTGAAGTTGCCATTGAGTTGCTTATTGATCAGCATGAGATGGCGCAATTTGCCATAGTCTACCTTGACATTCTGGTCTACCAGATCGCGTGGAGGTTTAGCACGTTTCAAATAATGTTTGACAAAGTAGAGCACCATATCGGTATTGAAGAGGTAGGTATCGGCATCAAGAGAAAAGCGATAGTTGTTATACCATGCTTGCATAAGCGGCAACACATCATCCATTGGCATGGCATAGTAGTGCAGCATATCGCGCACTTCCTGCTCGGTAAAGCCAAGCACTTCGTTGAATTCTGGTTCAAGGCTGATATGCGTGCCGATGTTAAAGCCACTCGTCACATCATCCATCGTCACGGGCGACACCCCGGTGATGAAGAGCCGCGCCAACCCGCTCTGTTTCTTGCCTGCTGCGCCCTTCAATATACTGAAGAACGAACGGTAGAATCCCGCGCCATGCGTTATTTCTTCATAGGCATGTTGCCCTTGTGTTGACAAGATGGTGTTGGTGAAATTGTCATACTCATCTATGAAGATATATGCGCGATAGCCCCGACGCCCGATATAACTCAAGGTAAATTGTAACTTTTGATGCACCCACGTATTGCTCTCAAACATGGGGAAAAAGTCTTCTTCAAAACAGTGGTGATATGTGTCAATAAAGTCAAACAGGATATTCTGGGTATAATTATAAAACTGTTCTTCTGTATAGTTTACGTTTGGGCCGACTTGCGAAAAGTCGAACGTAAGAATAAGATAGGCATTCTTTTCGGGCGTGGGGTTATCGTAGATGTAGGTATCTTTGAAGAGTATGTCGAAATGCTCCGCCATGGCGATGTCGTAGTAGTGTTCGAGTGTGGAGAGCAACAACGACTTGCCAAAGCGACGCGGACGTATGAAAAACAGGTATTCCCCGGCTCTTTCCAGGTGCGGAATGAACATGGTTTTATCTACATAGTAACGATTTTTTTCTCGCACGTCGTAGTAGTTGGCTAGACCATAGGGTATGCTTTTGAGACTCATACGGTATGTACTCCTTTCATGAGCATATGCAAAGCGATTGGGTTACATGATACATAGTTTCGCAAAGGTGCTCACCACAGGTGAGCACCTTACAAGGACATGTATTGAACCGCCAAGCCGCCAAGAACGCCAAGATGTAACCGAGAGCATGGGCTACCACCCACGCCTGCCGACCACGAATAGCACACGAATACACGAATACTCTTCCGCCCACCTACGTTGTACCGCGTAGCTACGTTCCTGCGCTGATACATATGCCAGCAGGCACGGTTGTCGGGGAACCCCTATTCGTGTATGCGTCAGTCCCCCATTCGTGGTCGGCACGTGATGGTCGTAGCACCGGCATCCTGCCGGTCTCCGGCTAGAAGCCGGTGCTACCAGCGGTTCAAACCCCTCGCCCCTGACCCCTCGCCCCTCACACCTCACACCTGGTCGTAGCACCGGCATCCTGCCGGTTTCCGGCTAGAAGCCGGTGCTACCAGCGGTTCAACCCCCTCGCCCCTCACACCTGACACCTGACACCTGACACCTCACACCTCACACCTCGCCCCTGACCCCTGACCCCTGACCCCAAACCCCCGCGCCCCTACTCGCCTAGCACCTCCAGCACGCCATACTGCCCTCGCTCGAAATGCCCCGGCACGGTGCTGATGTACAGGTACTTGCCCGGCGCTGGCGCGGCAAACGACACTGTCTCCCACGCATTCGGCTCTATAGCGGCTAGATATGCCAAGATGGTCTCCATTTGCTGTGCGTTGTCGAGGGGGATGTAGCCTGTGTTGGCAGCTTGTTCTGCTGCCGCAACGAGTGCCTCGGCTCGCTGCATATCGTTGTGCTTGAGCAAAACCCAGTTGTGGTCTTGGGTGTCCGAATAGTTGCTGAAGGTAACGGTTATTGGTGTGCCTGCCGCAATGGTAACAGCATCAGCATTGCTATAAAAGTCTTCTTCATGAGAACCAATATAGATACGGACCTCCTTTACACGTTTCTGTGGGTCAAATGGCAAGGTGGGGTCGAGATCCAATGCATCTTTGTAATGGTCTAATGCATCGGACGTATCGCCGGCAAGGGCCGCCTCATCACCGCGTAAGACCAAGGTAGCGGCATAGATTTGCTTTGCCCACTGTTCAGGGTCAGGTGTAGATACCGTAGACGGCTCTTCCGCTTCACTCAATCCTAGAAATCCCAATGAAATTGCCCGAAATTTTGAACCAACGGTAAGGGTGGGTGATAACTCCAATGCAGCACGAAATGTCTCAGTTGCCTCTGCAATATTACTTTCCTGAGCCAAGCGTTGCCCTTTTTGGCTCAGCACAAAAACATCAACCAATTCACGCGCTCGCTGCTGCGTGTCAAGTGCCAGCGTGGGCGATAGCTCTAAGGCAGCGCTAAACTTCTCAGTTGCTTTTAATACAGCTCCATCTTCTGCCAACTGTTCGCCATGTTCAACCAATCCGAGAATTGCCAATTCAGTTGCTCGTTGTTGTGGGTCAAGCGCCAGTGTAGGCCATAGCTCTAAGGCGACGCTGAACGTCTCCGTTGCCTCTAGCACATTCCCATCTTCTGCTAACGTATCACCGGCACCTACCAAAGCGTCAAATGCCTGCTGTTTTAGCTCAAGCGCCAGCGTGGGCGATAGCGCTAGGGCGGCGCTGAACTTTTCTGTTGCCTTTGGTACATACCCCCGTTTAGCCCATTGCTTTCCCTGTTCAACCAGAGCGGAAACGGCCAGTTCGGTAGCTTGCCGCTGTGGGTCAAGCGCCAGCGTGGGCGATAGTGCTAGGGCAACACTAAACGTCTCCGTTGCCTTGGGTACATTACCCCATTCAGCCCATTGTTCTCCCTGTTCAATGAGAGCAGGAACTGCCAATTCAACAGCGTGCTGCCGTGGGTCAAGCGCCAGCGTGGGCGATAGCGCTAAGGCGGCGCTGAATTTCTCGGTTGCTTTTACTACATTCCCATCTTCTGCCAACTGTTCGCCGCGTTCAACCAATCCAGGAATGGCCAGTTTGATAGCTCGTTGCCGTGGGTCAAAGGTCAGTGTGAGGTCAAGCGTTTGGATATACTCATAGTGGGCAGTGGCAGCATCAATATCACCCGTTGTTGCCATCTCATCACCGGCAGCTATCACGCTGGCATGCACGGGCAGGGTAGCACAGGTTTTGGTATATGGGGTTGTGTTACCCATAGTGCGTTGCCACTCTTCCCAAGTGAGGTTGCGCCCAGAAGCACGGCAGGCACGCGCTTTCCATGAGTCAACAGACACGTCCCACAGGCGGATGGTGTTGTCTGCACTCCCCGACGCCAACGTCTGCCCATCGGGGGAGAACGCCACGCTCCAGACGTAGGATGTGTGGCCGCGCAATGGCTCGCCGAGCGCGGTCGGGTGGTCCGCTCGCGCCACGTCCCACAGGCGGATGGTGTTGTCCATACTCCCCGACGCCAACGTGCGCCCATCGGGGGAGAACGCCACGCTCCAGACGTAGGATGTGTGGCCGCGCAATGGCTCGCCGAGCGCGGTCGGGTGGTCCGCTCGCGCCACGTCCCACAGGCGGATGGTGTTGTCCATACTCCCCGACGCCAACGTGCGCCCATCGGGGGAGAACGCCACGCTCCAGACGTAGGATGTGTGGCCGCGCAATGG
>CAZVEN010000026.1:47743-87525 GCA_964626155.1 uncultured Chloroflexaceae bacterium
CACAGGCGGATGGTGTTATCGTCACTCCCCGACGCCAACGTGCGCCCATCGGGGGCGAACGCCACGCTCCTGACGTAGTCGGTGTGGCCGCGCAATGGCTCGCCGAGCGCCTCCTGCGTTGTCACGTCCCACAGGCGTATGGTTTCGTCCAGACTCCCCGACGCCAACGTGCGCCCATCGGGGGAGAACGCCACGCTATTGACGGCGTCGGTGTGGCCGAGCAGTGGCTCAGCAAGCGCGGTCGCTTGGTCCGGTTGCGCCACGTCCCACAGGCGGATTTCTCCTTGGGTACAGTTCCTGCTTTCTCTTTCACCACATGAAGCCGACGCCAACGTGCGCCCATCGGGGGAGAACGCCACGCTAGAGACGGAGTTGGTGTGACCGCGCATTGGCTCGCCAATTTGTTCCTGCTTCGCCACGTCCCACAGGCGTATGGTGTCGTCCCAACTCCCCGACGCCAACGTGCGCCCATCGGGGGAGAACGCCACGCTATAGACGCTGCCAGTGTGCTCTGTCAGTGGCTCGCCAAGCGCGGTCGCTTGGGTCGGGTTCGCCACGTCCCACAGGCGGATGGTGTTGTCTGCACTCCCCGACGCCAACGTGCGCCCATCGGGGGAGAACGCCACGCTCGAGACGCCTTCGGTGTGGCCGCGCAACGGCTCAGCAAGCGCTTTTGGTTGTTCTGGTTGCGCCACGTCCCACAGGCGGATGGTGGCGTCCCAACTTCCCGACGCCAACGTGCGCCCATCGGGGGAGAACGCCACGCTAGAGACGTAGGATGCGTGCTCTGTCAATGGCTCGCCAAGCGCGGTCGGTTGGTCTGGTCGTGCCACGTCCCATAGGCGTATGGTTTCGTCCAGACTCCCCGACGCCAACGTGCGCCCATCGGGGGAGAACGCCACGCTATTGACGAAGTGGGTGTGGCCGCGCAATGGCTCGCCGAGCGCATCCTGCGTCGCCACGTCCCACAGGCGGATGGTGTCGTCTGAACTCCCCGACGCCAACGTGCGCCCATCGGGGGAGAACGCCACGCTATTGACGGCGTCGGTGTGGCCGCGCAATGGCTCGCCGAGCAGGGTTGGTGGGTCGGTGGTCATACCCCACAAGCGTATTTCCCCTTGGATGCAGTCATTATCTTCATCGCGTTCGCCACATGATGCTGATGCAAGCATAGTGCCATCGGGACTAAACGCTACACTAAATACGTTGGATGAGTGCTCGCGCAGTGTGGTGCTAAGGTGTGGAGATACTTGTAGCCCATCGAGCAAGGCACTTTTGCTTTCCACGGTGCTGGTGACAGTATCAGCTTGCACGGCGAGCAGCAGGGCAAGCTCAATGTCTTGCTCTTGGTTGTTCACTGAGCGTGCTGCGAGTTGGCGCGAAAGGGCTATGTTGCTTTGTGCTACAGCTTCATGGGCCCGTTCTACAGCATTGGCTTCGGCAGTGGCGCGGGCATGTGCTTCCTGTTCGGCGTCTGCGCGTACGGTTTCAGCGATTTGTTGTTGCTGGTTGGCACGGTCACGCTCATCTTCAGCTTCAGTACGGGCATTAGAGGCAACCCAGGCTGCGCCTGCTGCTATCAGCGCAAACATGAATGCAACCACAGCAGCTATTCCTACAATCCGATAAAACCGTTGTTCACGTTCATGCTTTTCGGCATCTCGTGCTCTCTGGTCGGCATCTCGTGCTCTCTGGCATGCGTCTAGGTATGCTCTATCTCGCTCGATCATCTCGTTGGGGTGTGCTGTGGCCCATGCTTCCGCCTCAGTCAGTTCTTGACCGCGTAGGAGAAAACTATCTGGCGGGCGGCCTTGTTGCTCCCATATTTCAGACTGTTGTTGCAGCGGGCTGAGGTTGTGTTTGCGCCATTCCTCATTGTTGGCTTTCACGGGTTCTATCAAGCGGTCGTGGGCCAGTTCAAACCAGTCTATGCCGCGTCGTTTTTCGGCCCGCACGAGGTAGGCGTTGATAAGTTTATATATGACATCATTGTGCAGGTTTTCGCTGTGGTCTACGCCCTTTTGCACCTGCCCACGGGTATCTTGCTTGGTGATGAGCTGCGTGCCTATCCACTCACGGATAGCCCGCTCGCTGGTGCCAGTCTCTTGCGCTATGTTTTGCACTTGTTGCGCATAGTAGCCGGCGAGGGACTTACCTACACTGTCCACTGGGTCAATATTGGCCGTGGTTATGGGCGTTGTGCTATCGGGTTGTATCTTATCCCACAATTCATGGCATACCACTTGCAAGTGCATTGGCTCAACATAGGGGCCGGGTTGCTCTACCTTGCTGCCGTCGAGTTGTTGCACTTGCACCTGTCGCAAGTCATCGCATAGTTTGCGGGCTGCATCATCGGCAAACGTCACGCCTTGCTCGTGGGCGGGTTGTTGCATGGCTTTCAGCGCGGCGTCTTCGCCAAGCAGGTCCAGGCGGAAGCGGCTTTTCAGGCGCGTGGGCAGCGGGTGCAAATAGGGTTCGAGCGCGGCGACATAGTCTTCGCGCATGGCGAAGAGCACCCAGTAGTTATCCATGTCATACAGGGCATCACCCAGTTGGCGAAAGAACTCGTGTTTTTGTTCTTGGTCGGTGGGGTCGCTGGTGAGGATTTCTTCAAACTGGTCAAAGATGAGTACCAGTTCTTTGGTGGTGCTGGTTTGCAGGCGCTGGGCGAGGTAGTGGGAGATGGTTGTTGTGGCAGAAGCCCCCCCTAGCCCCCCCGTATACGGGAGGGAATCGGATTGGTCTAGCCCGTCTTGGGGGGGGGAATCTTTCTCCAGCGACCTGAGCATGCTATACACATAGCGGTTGGTGCCGGGTGGTGGGGTATCTTTTTCGGTAGTAATCACACGAATGATGGGCAGCACTTCAAAGTCGTCATCTGTTAGGTCCGGTATCAAGGCGGCCTGAATGAGCGAGGTTTTGCCCGCGCCAGAGGGCGAATGCAGCAAGACTAGGCGCTTGGCTACCAACATGATCCGCAGGTCGTTGGCTTCGCGGTCGCGCCCATAGAGCGTTTCGCCCGTGTCAAAGGGGCGTGTGCCGACGTATGGGTTTTTCATATGGTTTTGTTTCCTTTCGATTTCAAGATTTCAACGCTGAGACGCACCTCGTCCCTGACCCCTGACCCCTCACACCTGACCCCTCGTCCCTGACCCCTGACCCCTCGCCCCTAGGCTCCCTACCTCCTCCCACACCAAGCGCTCATAGCCCACAGCTACCACGCTATAGCAGCGCAGGCGTGACGGTTCGTCCTCGTAGGTTGCCAACATGGTTTGGCGGTAGCCCGCTAGTTTGTCTCGCGCTTTGGTTATGCGTTTCTGCACAAGCGGCAGGGTTGCCAATTCGTCTGTGCTTAATGCCCGCACCTGCTCACCACTCAAGCCCACATCTTTCAATGACACATACTTGAACTCTAGGATAAAATCCAACAACTTGAACCGTCGCTGGTTTGACCGCACAATCATCGTCAAGTCGCTATACTCCCGTTGTATCGCCGTTTCCGAATCCGTGATGTAAAACAGGTCATTTGCCAGCATAGTCATGAATAGCGTTTTGATAGTCAGTTCATTCGTCCAGGGGTAATCGCGGTTGTCAAACAGGGGGAAGTACTTTTGCTCAATAAATGCACACACTGCCCCTATATCCCCGGTCTTGTAAAACTGCTTGGCCATGGTATACGCCGCTGTACAGTCTGTTGCAGCAGGCAGCAATGCTTCTCGGATACGCTCTACATACAATTGTTTGATGACGAGGTTGGGAATCTGCAAGACTAATTCGCCCACATCCGTATACTCCCCGGTGAGGGTGAGGATGCCAAAGGAGTAGAGCAAGCGGATGATCGAGTCTACGTCGTGGGTCTCTTTGAGCATATCACTCACACCAAAACGCCGTGACAGCCTGTGTGTAGCAACTGGCTCTTCCCCATTTAGCGCTCGGACGAGGATTTCTTTGCCACCTATCATACTGGCAATGTAGACAATCTTCTCTTGGTCCATAGATAAGTTGTCGTCTAGCAGTTCCGTCGGGTAGGTACAATACGCTTGCCAGTGATCCAAAAAGTACAGGGCCAAGGTTGAGTTATACAGCATAGGTGGTGTGTTGTAGGTAAAGCTATAGCCATTGTAGAAGGTGCGCATAGTGTCTACCGCTTGCGCTACCTGCGTTTGGGTGAGGTTGCACGTAGCGCCTACCTGTTGGGCAAGTTGGATAATCTCATCTTCTCGAAAGCCACACAGGTCATGCACCTCTGGATTCAGCGAAATATTTTTGACCATGTTGAAGCTACTGCCAGCATCACTCAACAAGATAGGCGCAGCCCCCGTGATGAACACACGGTCGAGGCCATATCCCCCAAGCGCTGACTTGACAGTTTTGAAGACGGTTTTGAGCAACCCTTCGCCTTGCAGCAAAGATTCATAGCGGGTTTGCCCACTGTGGCGGTCGGTCATCAAAACGCTATTGGCAAAGCTATCATACTCATCTATGAGCAGGTAAAGCTTGTAGGGTGTGGTTTTAATTGCTGCAAACACCGATTGAAACGTGCGGAGCGCATTCGGGGAATAAGTGATGTTATAGTCGAGGATGCCTTGATAGTGGGCTTGAAACTCCTCGATAGACCCATTGATATGCTCATACAAGACTTGCTGGAATGCGAACTCATCCCCCATCGTTGTTACACGTGAAAAATCCCACTTGAGGATGAAGTATTGATTATGGTATGGCGTGGGGTCTTTGCCAATAGCGAGATGCCCAAACAAGCGCTCGAACTCATTGGCTTTGGCTACATCGTAGTAGTTTTCTAGGGTGGAGAGCAACAGGCTTTTGCCAAAGCGTCGTGGACGCAGAAACATGAGCGTGTCGCCAGCATCTTCCAACCAGCGTATTCTATCTGTGCGGTCTATATAGAGGTAGCCCCGCGTGATAATCTTGTAAAAATCGTGTATGCCGTAAGGAAATTTGAGCATGGATTTCTTCCTTATCTCCGGCGGCGACGGTGCGATGGTTGCGTGTTGGCACGTGCCTCGCGCCACTTTTGCAACAATTCATGCGCAAAGTCATCTACCGTGCCCCAATAGATTTCTATGTCGGCTTCTTCTTCTAAATACTCCTCCAGATAGCGGCGTGCCCGCACGGGTTCTTGGATGCGGTCTTCAAATGGTGCTATCTGGGCCGAAATGTTGATGCGCTTCTTGCGGCGCGAAAGGCGTTTTGTGCCCTGCCACAATTGGGGCAGGCTACGAAACAGAATGCGAAAATCCCAATCATCCGGCTGAAAGCCCAAAAAGAGCAGGCTTTTAGCCGATAGCGATTCTATTACCGTAAGTGGTATTAGGTCATTGTTCATGGCAAACCCTATCAGATAGTCGAAATAGTCATCTTCAGTAATGACTAGCGAGTCGGGTTTATCTAGGTGCCCAAAGAGATGGTAGACAAGTGGGCGTTGGGGAGAAGGGCTATAATCAGGTTCGTCATTGTAGACGGTAGTCATATCGCGTATTTCTTTACTCCATGGGAAGATGGCGCTTTGCGGGTCTTTGTTGTTGGCTATGAGCGCATCGTGCAGCAAAGGTGTAAAGTTGGTAGTGATGTAGACCGGGAAGTCCATTTCGGCCAGCACACGGTAGGGGTCAGCTTCATTGTGTTGGCGGCGGATATGCCCAACATGAGAGAATAACTCGGCCAAGTCCATGGTTTGTACTTGGGCTTGCTCGTGCTCGGCTAGTTTTTCGCCATAGCGAAGCCACAACTCTTCGCGCAACTGTTTGGGCAAGTCATCGTAGGGAAAGGCTCCTTGACTCATCACGGAGAGGTATTGGGCTACCTGTGAGAGGTGCTCACAGCGGTATGGTTCTAGGGGGAAGTTGTATCTTTCGGCCCAACGGCGTGCAATATCGGCTTGGGTGCCGAGCAATTCGCTCATATGGGTGCCCAATATGGGGGTGCATTGGTGTCCTTCAATATTCTGCATGAGAGCGGGCCAATGTTCAAATTCGGGGTTGTCGGGGTCGCCGGAGCCGGGGCTATACCAGATGCGCCCGCTCTTGAGGCGCATGAAGAGCACGGGCATCCACCAATCGGGCCGGTCGTGGATGGCTAGGCGGGCAACGGCCATGGCGCGGTCTATTTGCCCATCGTGGCACAATGCTTCAAAAAAGCGTGGCATAAAGGTTTCGACGGTGTCCTTGGAAATAGCACCTTGCATGGCCAACACGGCCGGTATGCCAATTTCACATAGGCGTGGGCCGAGGGCTGCCAATACGTCGTGCTCGGCGGTGTGGGTGCTATCTGCTGGGCCGGCGCTCTGGCATGAGGCGAGCACTATGAGGCGTGGGCGCTGGCGCAAAGCACTCAATTGCTTGACGAGGTCATCGCCTTTGACCACGTTGGCAGTGCCAGCTTCGGTCTCAAGCCAAAGATAGGGTTCGCCTTTGATCATAGCTCCATGGGCGACGAGGTAGACAATATCGTAGCTATTGCGTATGTGGCTCATGATGGTGTTCAGTGTGGCTTGCCCGCCGGAATCTACCAAGGTGGTGGCAATGGTTGGCTCCAGACTGGCTTTGGCGCGGGCTATTTCGCCGGGTACATCCACTGGGTCTAGGGATGTGCCGTTGGGCGCATAGGTGCTGATGGCGGTTGGGTTGGCGACGATGACAAGCGCTTGTAAATCGCTCTTGGGGCGCAACCGTATGGGCTGCCAGTCGTTGCTGCCGAGGTAGCGCGAGAAGTGTACTTGCTCGTGCATGGCTATGGCGTGCTCAGGAGCGCCGGGCATGCGCATCTTTTCCCACCGCAAGGCATGCAGGTCGGGGGCACTGGGGCCAATGAAGAGACGCACGCGCAGGGGCATATTCAGCGTTTGGGCGGCGGTGCGTGCTTTGTCAAAAGCTTCTTTCACGGCATGATGGGCAAAGAGCATGTCGGTGAGGCGTTTCCCATAGGTAGCGGGGTCGAGCACATATAGGCGCAGTTCGTCAAGGTCGAAGCGGGCGAGGGGCAAGTCATCGGCCCGCACGAGACGTACATCCGTTTCACTGCGGGGGTCAATGAAGCGCATATCTACGATGTAGTTTGTTATATCACGGCGGTGTAGCCCAATTTCTAAATCGGCGTATATGGTCATGGTGGTATAAACCTCGGTTGTAAATCTGTGAACATTTCAACGCAAAGGCACAGCCGAACTCCGGCAGGATGCCGGTGCTACTGTCTTGCTATGCAATTAATGGTGTGTAGTGTAGCACAAAGAGGCTTGGGGTGCAATGTAGGTGGGCGGGGTGGATTTTTACTACAGAATACATAGAGGTACTCAATACCTTTTTTCACAACAAACCCTCTTGTTCTATGGTAAAATACAACTATAGAACAAAGGAGGTATAAAAAATGTCTACATTACACATACCCGTCACAACCATTGATGAACTCAAGCCACATACTAATGCAGATGCACTTGATATTGCTGTCGTAGGGGGTTGGCAATGTGTTGTAAAAAAGGACGAGTACCAAGCAGGCGATAAGGTCGTTTATTTCCCTCCAGACACGGTGCTGCCCGAGCAGTGGATTGAGCATTTTGGTGTTGGTGACTACACGAGTAAGGGGCGTATACGTCAAGCACGGCTGCGCGGTGAGCCATCGTTTGGGTTGGTGGTGAAGCCAGATGACCCGTCGTGGGAAGTTGGGCAAGATGTAGCCGACTATTATGGTGCAACGAAATATGAACCCCCACCCAAGGTTATGCCCGGCGATTCGGTTGCCGGACACCCGCTCTTTCCGGCCTATACCGAGGTAGAGAACCTTCGTTCTTTTCCCGACGTGTTTGTGCCCGGCGAGCCGGTGGCCATTAGCGAGAAGATTGACGGCACCAATGTGCGGCTTGGTATCGTTGAAGGGCAACGTATGGCTGGCAGTCGCAAGCTACGCCGGGCTGAGCCAGAGGACTATAAGAAAAATACCTACTGGTTTCCATGGACTTTGCCTGAAGTGGTAGCATTGCTGGAGAAGTGTGCAGAAAACCATACGTCGGTTGTGCTCTATGGCGAGGTGTATGGGCGTGGCATCCAGAAATTGCACTATGGTCAAAAGGGCGTGGCGTTTGCGGCGTTTGATTTGCTGCTCGATGGGCAGTTTGTGGGGATAGACGAGTTTTTGCAGTTGACACGTGCGCATAGAGTGGCTACCGTACCCTACTTTGATGTGGGGCAAACAACGTATTCATTGGAAACGGTGCGAGCCTATGCCACTGGTCAGGCGACGATAGGGGGCGACCACATCCGTGAAGGGGTTGTTGTGAAGCCGGTTGCAGAGCGAACGGACCCTAAGCTGGAGCGCGTCATTCTGAAGTATGCTTCAGATGATTACTTGCTGAAGAAGAAGGATAAGGACGATTTCACGGATATGTAGCAACGGTGTTTGAGGCATTTGGGGCTTGCTGGTGGCAAGCCCCTACATGTACGTAGCACGGGCATCCTGCCGGACTCCGGCAGGATGCCCGTGCTACGGGGGCCACGCACTGTCTGGTTGCGTGCGTGGCCCCCTTCATGAACTACCGCTGTATGAGCGGCAAGTACACAACCTCGTCTCCTTTGGGCACAGCAATGCTGATTTGATGACTGTCCCAACTCGAATTTGGGTTGTGTTGTGATTCACTATCGGTAACTTCCAAGATAATGGTTTGCGATGCGACACCACCAACACGGCGGCTTTGCCCTAGCTCAACCTGGTAGGTGAGTGTGCGCTCCGTACCAAGCTTGTTTTCTTCGGATACCTCATCGCGGTACCACGTATAGCGATACGACGATGAATTATTTGTACCCAAGGCAAAATCGAGTGAGCTATCATACTCGACATGAGACAAGATTTGTGCGGCGTCGGTTGCTTCAAGTGTTATCTGCTGCCCAACTTCTACCACGTCTGCTAGTGACGTTGAGGGTGCTATCTGCGCCAATGGAGCCATGTAGGTTGGGTTGACCGGAATGTAGACTGGGTACTCAACCGTTTCACCGTCTTCGAGGGTAGCGCGTACATTGAATACATAGACGGGTATCAGTTCGTTTTGTTCTATACCGGCCGCGTGTTCATAGTAGGCAACTGTTTCTGAGACAATTTCGCGGCTCTCTGCTACCACGGGTGTATACCCCAATGCAACGGTAGGCTCAAGCTGTTCAAAAAGTTTCACCGCTTTTTCACGGGAGAGCACATCTACCATATCAGTCTGCTGCAATGTGGCGCTTGGTGAGAACACAGAACGCCAACCGCCAACACCACCAATAATCGCTTGGTCTGTTTGCGCCACACCTGCTGTGGCCGGCACCTCGGTGGGTACGTATACTTTGAGCTTGGCACCTGGTCCAATAACTGAAAACTCCACCGGCGTTTGGCTCACATTGGCACCACTTGGTGTGTAGTGCAGGATGCGCGAGTAGATGACCTGGTAGGCGGTTGTCTCTGATGCGGTGTCTTGTTGCAGTGTACCTTCGGCGTTGACATCAAACGTCGTTATGGTGTCGCTGGCTACTTCATAAAACTGGGCATCATGTGGCATTAACCCATTGTCTGTGAGGAATTGGTCCGCTATTGTCCGTGCGTCGTCGGCAGTCAACTTCACCGTTGGCGTATTGCGTGCTTGCAAGGCTGTTTCGTCGGGCGCAATCCAAAGCGCATCAATATCGGTATAGGCATACATCCCTGTCTCTTTATCCATCTCAAGCTGCCCATCTTGGCTTATCCGGATTGTATCGCTCTGCGATACGGTAGCATTATTGGTAAGCGTTACATCAACACCAAATGCCTGCCCTAGCGATGTGTAGGTGTCGTCATTGTCACCGAGGGTGTGTGTTACCTGATAGATAGGCATAGCATTACCAATCTGGTTGAGGTCTACCATGCGTGCTGGCTCACTGCCGGCGTGATGGTCCCAGAAATACTTTTGGTGGTCAATCGTATCGCCACCGACATGGTCAGATGGAACATCATTGAAATGCTCACGGTCCTCGGCTATGATGCGGGCTACTATGCCTTGAGGTTGCAAACGGTCGGTAGCTTTGAACCATGCTTGACTCATGGTGTAGCCGTAGCCTAGGTAGCGTGCAAACCAATAGCCATGTTCGACATCGGCCATAGGTGTTTGAAAGCCTAGGATGAGATGTAGCCCATTCATACACCTAGACCACCCGACGGCGTTGTCAACTGTTTGGCATGCGGCCAGCGCAACCCACTCGGCATCTCCGTCGCCCCATGATGCTTGGCAATCGTTAGGCGTAGCTTGCCAATCGTCAAAATCTTCACCACCAACACCAAAGTAGATACCCTTGGGGGTTCCATGACCAGAGAAATAGGCTAAATCTACTGCATCGGTATAGCGGCTTTCAGTGCCACCATCTTGTGCGTTTTTCCAATCTTCTTCCCAAGCATTGCCGTTGCCATAGGAAAACGTGCCAGACCACCCATCCTCAACAAGCAAGTGGTAGAGTCCTAGTGCATCATCATCGGTTTTGGGCAAGTACGATGCTCTTTCTCCATAATCGTTGACCCACTCGACACCTACTTCAGGTAGTCCATCGTCATTGCTGCTGAGCATACCTTGCTGTGGGTATGCCGGTGTGGTTCGCGTGTGTGCATATGCTGCTGTATTTTGTGCATGGGTAGCAGAAAAGCTCCCGGCACGTATGGCTATACACACGAGCACTATCACTAAACTACACGGCCAGAGCATGCGATACATGCGTGTACATTTCATTGTGTACTCCTTTTCTTTTTTCATGAAGACCTCGCGCAAAGACGCAAAGAACGCAAAGCTATAAAAAAGGAACAGGCGATTCTTTGGTGGTATGCTGCGATGGTGTACATTGCCTCATCGTTCACCACGGATAAGTGGTAAGAACACTTTATGCTTTGGCGTTGTACCAGAATCTCCATGTGGAGGGTCTGGGTTTTCACTGTTATTTTGTGCCTTGAAAGGTATAGATGATGCAAAGAAATAATAGTAGCCTTTCTTGTCCTTAATGCTCACATTGCCAGCATTATCTACCACCTGCACATAGAAGCGTGTGTCATCGGTAGGTGTGAAAGAGCCAGCCCAGCGCCCACTCGTCTCATCCAAGATCAGGTCATGGCTTTGCCATATGCCTTTGCCATCGGTAAAGGTGACAACAACACGGTTGATGCCCGATTCATCCTCCACTTCAACTTTTATGTTCCCCTGCGTACCGGTCGTATCCATAACACCATCTACATAGTTCACATCAGCAGCGAGGGTATCGTTATCGGTTGAGTAGAATGTTTTGAACTGCATGGTGTTGTAGATGCGTTGCTTGTTGGTAGTGGGATTGTACTGCCCAGATTGTACCACAATTTGCTCACTCTTGACACCATCTATAACCATCTGCCGCGTGGCAAACGGTATTGCCGGATACCAACTAGGTGCGTCGAAATCTACCTCGCTTGGTGTCACGTATTCGTTGTATGGCAATGTAATCACCGGATCGTTGTTAGCATGGTTGCTATAGGTACCCGATAACAAGATTGCGCCACGTAGTTCGTTGGTTGGGCCAAAAGATGGTTCGTCGCTGAAATAGAGCGGTTGTACTGGATCGCCGGCAGCCCTATGGGTGTAGTCTGAAAGAGACCAAAATGTCCCCGTACCGGGTTCTTGTTCAGAGCTGAAATCTTCTATGGGTGCGTTGTATGTAAATGTACCTGTCTGCATACTGCCCAAGGTATTATCTATGCTGGCTTCTGAGTCTACATTGGGGAAAGGGTCAGAGGGACTGAGCGTAGCACCTGTTTCCACTTTATACATCGGCAACCCATACAACACGGTTTGCATCAACACCTTTTCGTCGTAGGCTTTGGCACGTTGAGTACGCCCAAAATACGCTTGCTTCGACAAAGCCAATGCATTACCAATGCTCACCGATGCACCTTCGAGTAGTTCACGGTTGTAGTCGTGCATGAGTGCCTCTGAAAGGATAATTCCCCCCCCGCCCCACCCATACCCGGTGTTACCTACATAGTTGGCTTGCTTTTGGGCAAAAGCCTGCGCCAAGTCTAGCTCGCCGGTATCATTGAAGCCGGCATGACACCCAACGGTAAATATCAACGCACCAGCCAAATTGTTGGTTGATGCAGCGATGTCGCTGGCCGAAATAGTGTTTTTGTCTGGCGTGCCCTCACCGGCATGATTGGCATGCCCGTTGATAGATTGAATGTCAAACCGCTCATTGAGTTGTTTGGTGCGTAAGTCGCTCCCCGGCCATGAAGGACCTATGAGTGTGGCGTCGGTGGTTAAACCATCATCCTCAAACAGTTGTTGCATAGCCGTTGCCGCATCCTGCACAAAGTCATACCCGGTGACGAGTGTTTTATCGGGGGTAATAGTAGGGTTGGCGAGAAAGGCGTCTATCATCCCGATAATTTCAGATGGCGTTTCAATGAGCCGCCCAATGCTATAATCGGGTAGATACAGTTCGCTACCTTGGTTGAGGGTTGGCTCGCGGTCGGCATAATAGTCGTCGGTTAATATCATATTCTTTTCAAGGGCCGCACGTTGCGCAGTATTGGCACTTGTCTTGGATGCATAGCTCCGTTCATACTCGCTCATGCCGCTCTTTTCTGGCACACGACGATGGGGAATAACATTGTCGCTCCCCACAATGACAAGGTGTTCCACGTTTGCGTTGAGGTTGAGCATTTCCAGAATGTAGTTGCGTATAGCACCACTCACATTGTTGGCGGCATCAATGTCAAGTTGGTTCGCATTCCAATCGGCATAGGCTTGGGTTATATTGTTGCGTTCATCTATTCGTACTACTCGGCCTTGCACGTTGGTATTGGCTGCAAGTTCATCTAGTTTGGCCATCAATGATGTAGCTTGGTCTTCGCCATAGAGCGTAGCAACTTGTTGGCGGTTGACGATAATGAGCGTTTCTATACCCGACGGATGTGGTGTTGGGGTAGCTGTGGGCGCAGGTCCGGGTGTGGTTGTGGGTGTTGGTGTAGCTGTGGGGCCCGGCGCGGCTGTCAAGACAACATCGTAGGATGTATCTGCACCAAAGAGCAAGTGATTATAAGGCGTTATGCGGGCGTAGTAGGGACCACTACTTGTGGGTACAAAGCGTATACTTGATGCATTCCCATTCCCATAATCGTCGCTTTCGTCTAAAACGGTTGTGCCATCGGTATCATACAAGGTGAGGATGGTATCGCTGTTGATGCCTAAGTTTGTGGTCTCTATGCGGTATTCTGTGCCGGCCACGGTGGTGAAGCTGAGCCAGTCTTGGTCGGCGAAGGTCGTGTCGTTTGGGTCGGCGCAGAACGTGTGGTTGCTTGATGTTGTGCCTGCTACAAGTTCTTTTGCCTCAGTCGGGCCATTATCAACTTCATAATCATCTAGGGTACACATGCTGTTGGCGATGGTCAGATCAAAACTGGTATCACTTCCAACAACGCTGTCGTCGCTCTGTTTGGCGCGGATGTAGTAGGTACCAGCTTGGGGTGCCTCCCACGTGATATGTGATGCAAGACCATAGCCATAGTCATCATTTTCATCAAGCACAGTAGCGCCATCAGTATCGTAGAGCGTGAGGAGCGTATCGGATGATGTACCAAGGTTGGAGGTTTCAATGACATATGATTGACTAGCTTGGGCCGAAAATTGCACCCAATCCTCATCACCGGCCGGGCAGCTTGTGTGGCCGCTGGATGCACTGCCCGGTGTAAGAGAATGTGCTGCTGCCATACTGTCGTCATCTTCCAAGGCATCGGGCGTGCAAGCTGCGATAGAAACGCTGAGGTTGTAGCTGATAGCTTCGCCATGTTGGTCGGGAAGGTTGTTGCTCACTTTCACATAAATCGTTTTGTCGGCAGAAACTTCATTTTCTACAGACTGTCCAAAGGTTCGTTGTATTTCTTGGTTACATTCACTAATAAGGTCAAGCGTAGGGTTGAGGCCTTCAACAGTGGAGTTGGCCGATACGTTGAGCATCCCGCCACTGCCGGTTGAAAATTTCACCCAGTCTACATCGCCGGCTGCTTGGAAGAGGTGTGTTTGTGTTTCGCCATTGACAGCTATGTCGCGTGCGGTGGCGCAGGTATTGTCGGGTTCGTAGACATCTGGGCTTTCTTCTGGGTCATCTGGTATATCTGGCGTGGGCGTGACAACAGGGGTAACAGTGGGTACAACATCATCACCAACTTGCACGGTGATGGTTGAAAGGTTGTTGTCGTCGTTTGATTCGGCTACGGTGTTGTCGCGGTCGGCCCACACATAAATGGTGTGCTCACCTTCCGTATCGAAGGCATAGTCGGTGTATGTCCATGTAAAATCAGCACCGGGAGTAAGCCCTAGCCCCCACCCATTTTCGCTCGTGGTTTCTGTTGTTGCTTCGGGGGGGGTTTGCGCCGGGTCAATATACAGATAGGTTTTGAAGGTGCCGCTAATGTCGCCAGTGCCGCTGTTGGTAATGACCATGGCAATATCTACCGCTTCACCCACCTTGGGATTCGACGGGGTGAGCGTGATACTGGCAATGGTGATGTCGCCCTCGCCGTCCTGCATGAGGGCCGGGGTTGCTGGTATAGCGCAGGCTATGATGATCATGAGAACTAGGTTCAACAATCGTTTTTTCCACATTTTGTACTTTCTCCTTAACATAGCATAAGTAATAGATTTGTTGTGGGTAGGAAACTATCCTGTCCTATGCCCACACTGCCTGTAGCATCGGCTTCTCGACGGAGTCCGACAGGATGTCGGTGCTACGTGGGATAGAGATGGGATGGGACAGGCAGGATGCCTGTCCTACAACCCTACAACCCTACAACCTACCGCTCTATCATCGGCAGGTAGACATGCCAAGTCGTTTTTGGCGGTGGTGTTGTATCCTCCTCTACCTGCACGGCGACAGGTCCGGATGCGACAGTTGTGCATGCGTTATCCACAGGAATCAAGTGGGCCATTGCCGTGTAGGTTCCGGTGGCAGTGTAGGTGTGCGGTAAGGTATACTCGCCTTGCCCCGGCGTTATTTCCTCCTTGTACTCCTCGCCGTCGCCAAAGTCCACGCGCAACTCTTTGATGACTCCCGCGTCTTGCTGCATATCAACCGTCACCGTGAAAGTTGTGGGTTGGTTGACGAGACCCGCAGTCGAGTCAAGCCATGCGCTTGGCTCAGCCACGACTATGGTGTCGGTGCCCTCAGACAATGTGCCGCCATCGGGTTCTGCATTTAGGGTAGCTTGCACGGTAAAGACGCCTCCTCGTGTGTAGATATATGTGCTTTCGATAGGTGCATCAGATACATCTTTCTCCTCGGGCGTACTCCCATCGCCAAAGTCTATCTGCATAGTAGCCGGCACGTCGGGAGACAGGTTGGTAGTGGTAGAGAAGGTGGTAGGTTGACAGAAGGGGGCGCTCTGGTCCATGTAGACGTTTACCGTTGGGGGTGATACTGCTGCAACCTGCGCGGCTCCTATGGTGCTTGGCATACCGTAGACAGAGTCAGGAACTATCATCGCCGTTACACTGTAGTCTCCAGGTTGTGTGTAGTAGTGTTGGGTCGTGGTGTAGCGTGTGGTCTGTAGTGGTGTGCCATCGCCAAAATCCCATGCGATGCTGTGGTCGTAGGTGATTTCGCGGGTTATAGTGAGTTGCAGGTGTGTCGCTTGCCCAATCTGGGTGTCGGACTTGTCGAATGCAAGGTCGGGGCTAGAGATTGGCACGGCTATGCGCTTGGGCATGGCATAATACCCGTCACTGTCTTTGGCTTGCACAACTATGTAGTATACACCCACTTCGGTGAAATCGGTGTAGGTAGCCTCGTACCAGTTTTCTTGGTCTGAGTTTGGATCAGGTGTGAACTCAACAGATGGAACGCCTGTTATGTGGGCCATTTCGTTAGATGGCTCTGGTGGCTCATACGAGGGCGGGTAGATGATAGCCCACACGCGCTCCAGCGAACTATCTTCTGCTTGTGCCAATGTTTTTGCCTTAATTATGCCACTGCCCTGTGTAATAGTGTCAGGTGGGCGTGCCTCAAAAATTTGTGGTGGGTATGCAGGTTGAAATAAGTCGTCATCAGAATAAGTCGGCTTGAAAAGCCATTTTGTTGCAGCTACCTTTCCATCTTGTGTATTATACGCACCGTTCCCATTATCATCGAGCCATGGCTCTTGTGGTTTATCGGGGTGTTGCTCTACAAAAGTATTCACAACTTCAAGAGCGGCTTCAAAGCTATTAAATAGGCTTTGACCAGTTTCCAGTCCCGTCAGAAAGTAGTCAGAAAAAAGAGCACCTTCTTCAAACGCATTAGCATTTTTGTCGGCACTCGTCGAAGTAATGACGACACGACCGGGTTTGCTGACACTTTGCCATGGGGCTTGAGTTTCCTGTAACCGGTCAATGAAGCTTCCTGAGTAGCAAGCTTCAATGATGATGTAGACATCTAGTCCTTCGATAGCATCAATGCCGGTTTCGCGGAGCATATCGTCTAGTTCCATCGGTGTCAGTCTATGACCTCTTGGTTCATCAAGATAAAACACGTCATGATTACCATGGTCCATCATATAGATAGTCAACGGACCGCCTTTTCCAATATGGTTTTTGGCTTCTAGCAAAGCACTTTTTAGAGTGTCCTTTGTAGGCATTCCATCACTCGATGGGTTAGCCTCATCCGTTGTAAGGTAAAAAATACGGTCACTACTGTACTTTAGCTTGTTCTGAAAAAAACTATGTACACGTTCAGTAACATGGTAAATGTTGGGTTGTAAAGGGTCGTTTTCTTTAACACGTCCGGCGACTATGACTACTGCCCCTTTCTTCTCGGGTTGAGGGGTAGGCTCTGGTTCAATGCGCTGGACAGATACATCGTAGCCCATGTTGTCAGTGAATACACTGTTGTCAGTACGTTGTAACGCAATATAAAATGGGCCGTTGGTCAGTCCTTCAACATACATACCTGCGGAACCAAACGTGGAAGGGTCGCCAGTCGGGTCACTTTCACATTCAGGATACGCCTTTATATCAACATTCGCATCAGAATCTGGGTGTGGTCTGGCTTCAATTCTGTATTGCACCCCCGCTTCAGCTTCAAACTGTACCCAGTCAACGTCGTCTTTGGTGTGGAGAGTGTGCGATTGGTTGTTGCCACCGGTGCCAATGTTTTGGGCTGTCGCGCAGGAGTTGTCTGGCTCGAATTGGTCGGCCTGTGGCTCGGGGGGAGACGTTGGTGTAGGTGTAGCAGTATCATCTGGTATTGGTGTGTCAGTTGGTATTGGTGTTGGTGTTGGCGTAGGGGTAATGTCTGCACGTAGCACCTGCAAGCCACCTTCGGCGTCGGCTACGTAGATGGTGTGTGTTTCGTCACTTTGGGCAATCACTTCGAGGGCTAGAGCTTCGCCCGGCGTGTCGAAACTATCGCGGCTTACGAGGCTACTTGGGTTTGTCATGTCAACTGCATACACGCCTTTGTCGCTACAGGTAACATAGGCCATAGTTGCGTCGCTCTGCTCAACTGCAACAACATGGAGTGTATTGCATGGCTCACATGTACTACACGGTAGTTTATGGTTTGCAAGCTCGGCTCCGGTAGTATCAAACAGCACTAAGCCGGCATTGCCATAGGCAACATACACATGGCTATCGGTTGCAAAAACATTTTGGGCAAGCCCTGCACCGCCGGTATCTTTGAAATAGGTAGTCGTTTTCCCAGGTTGTGCAGGATTACTCACATCGTAGGCATGCACGCCTTCTTCTCTATCGGCCACATAGAGACGGTTGCCATGGAGAAAGACTCCGCGAGCCTCGCCCGCTGTGTCAATGTTTTGTTCCACTGCCGGAGCGTCGGGGTTGCTCACATCAATGACTGCTATGCCGTCGTCATCGTTGGCAACATAGGCATAGGTGCCATTCACCACCACATCATAGGCACTATCAGTCGTGTCTACTGTTCCTTGTAGTTGTGGAGCGCTCGGGTTGCTGATGTTTATAATCTGCAATCCTTTCGAGCCAATGGCGACGTAGGCTTGGGTGCCGGCTATGTGGATGCCGCGTGCCATCCCCGGTAGTGCCACTTGACCAAGCAAGCGCGGAGCGTTTGTGTTGCTCACGTCAATGGCGGAAAAGGTGGATGCTGCATTGTTGGTGACATAGGCTATGCTGCCCACAATTTGCACATCATAGACGTTGCCTAGTGCTGAGTAGGTTGCTGTTGCTGTGGGGTTCGATGGTGTGCCGACATCTACTGCGGTGAGTGTGCCATTGCCTGCAAGGTAGGCTGTGGTGCTATCAAAAGCGAAATTGGATGCAGGTGTATCAATGCTACCCAACGGTTCGGCCGGGCTATTGGGGTCAATGACATACAAGCTGCTACTGCCAAGAAAAATGTTTATGCCAAGCGTATAGACCACGCCATTGGCTGCATATACACGGGTAGTAGGTATTTCTATGTCAAAGAAATCGTGGGTACCAGGGTTAGCAGGGTCTTGCACGTCTATGCGGTGGAAACCGGCATCATCATCGGCAACATAGAGGTTGTTGTTGGTGAGGTACATATCCACGGCTTTGGCGGATGCGTTCTTTTGTGTCAGGTCTATGGTGCGCACAGTTGATGGACTGTCGGGGTTGCTAATATTGGCAATGACGACTGCCCCATTGCTGCCATCGGCGATGTAGGCGTAGTTACCCTGTACAACAATATCTTGTGCTGTGCCGCTTGTGTTCAGCGTCCCCTTATTCTTCATTTCGGCTGGATTCTGTACATCTATGATGCGCAGCATACCACTGTCGGTGTCTTCTCCACATACGACATAGGCATAGGTATTTTGCACATCTATGCGGTTGCAGGGAGCTTGTATGTTGCTTGGGCTATAAAAGAGGTGTGTATCCACAAGCGTGGGATCGTCCGGGTTGTTCGCTTTTACCACCGATACGTAGTTCTTATTTTCCGTCTGCGAGAGGATATAAACTGTCGTGTCAACAATAGCTATATCGTTGACAACACCAGCTTTTTGACTTGTCGTAGTAGGTGATTGCAGGGACAGACGTGATATTGGGGCAAGGGTGTTGGCGTTGAGGATGAGTAAGCCGGCTCCATCTCCGAGATAGATAGTTCCGTTTGCTATCGCTAGGGCATTGGCTTGTCCGCCAATACTGCCTTCAAATGGTAGTTCAACATCGTCTACTTGAGTCGGGGACGTGTCGTGATCTGAATTGTAGCGTGCTGCTACGACAAACGATGTCAGCAGAAGCAGTGCTACGAATAGAGTTGCGCTTGTAAGCGTTGTACGTATGCGATTGAACATAGTATACGTGTCCTTTCCTTAAATGCGTCCGTAGCACCGCCGTAGCCTTTGGGCGTAATGCTTAGCCTGCCGGTGTCCGACAGGATGTCGGTGCTACGCGGGACAGGCTAGAAGCCTATCCTACGCCTTTTGATACAACATGTGCCACATCCGGCTAGAAGCCGGTGCTATGGGCATGACGATTACCGACGGACCAATGGAAGATAAACGGACGTTCCAACAGGTGGTGTGATGGTTGGTGTAGGCGTGGGTGTGGGTTGTGGTGGGTTGTCTTGTTCAGCGATAAAGGCACCTCCTTCTACTGTGAAATAGCCTTGTTTGCGGGATGTAATAGTGGTATTGCCAGCATTGTCTACCGATTGGACATAGTAGGAAGCTTCTTTGACGGGGTCGGGGTTGCCATTCCATTGCCACTTATGCGCTGTGTCGGTGTATGCAAGGTCAAGCGCCCCCCAATTGCTGTTACTTTGGGCATAGGAAACCATCACACGGGCAACATCGGTGTTTTCGTCATTGGCTTCCACTTTGAAGTAGGCTTGTTTGTGTACGGTGTTGTGAAACCCGTCTACAAGCGTCACTTCAGGACCTGTCGTGTCATCCGATGCCGAGTAATATACATCATACTGCATATTGTCATACAACGTCTGTGTGTTGCTGTTGCTATCATACTGCCCCATTGCCATGGCGAGGGTTGCGTTATTGCGTTCAACATGCTCGTTGGTTTGCAGCGTGAAGGGGATGAGCGGGTATATGCCGGTGGTGGCAAGGGATGGCTCTTCGTCGGTAGGGGTATATTCATTGACTGGAGCATCTATGACAGGGTCTATGGTGCTTGTAGTGCTGTAGGTTGCACTGGTGAGCACGACGCCGCGCAGTTGTTGGTTGCTTGACGAATCCATGTCAACATACATGTGTGGCAGAACTGGCCCGTGTGAGTGGGCGGTTGTATGTCCATCGAGTGCATAGTAGGTACCCCACGCGGTTGTTTTGGGTTGGTAGCCAGATGCGCTCTGGGCTAGGGTGCTTTGCACTTGAGCAGTGTCTTCCAGCGTGTAGCGCACATTGATACGCAGGGTGCCAGAGATAGCCGTGTTGTCGGGACCGAGCGATCCAGCATGGGGCATGGGCAGGTCAATGTTGACACTTGGGAAAGCGTCTTCACCACCAAGCCCATAGGGGTCATCATACGGGTCATCAGAAAATGCTCCGCCGGTTATAACCGTATAGAGTGGTAGCCCATAGAGGGTTACTTGTTGCATCACTTTTTCGTCGTATTCGTCAAACCCGTAGCTTTCGTTGTAGTAGCGCTGTTTTGTTTTCATGAGCGCTTGCCCAACGCTTGTTGAGGTTCCGCGCAGCAATTCGTAGGTGAAGGTGTGCATGAACCGTTCAGATAATCCCATACCTTCGTGATTGCCCCACCCATAGCCGGTGTTGGCAACATACCATGCTTGTTTGGCATTGAACGCTTGGGGCAGGTCGGGTTCTTGAGCATCATCGGATGGGTCGGGGACATTGAGTCCGGCATGGCAGCCGACGGAGTAGATGATGGCCCCGCTCAGGTTGGTGGTATCGCTGTCGAGAATGTCAGACGCGGAGACTAATCCACCAGTTGGCGCTCCCTGACCGCCATGGTAGGCATGCCCGTTGAACGATTGAAACTTGAATGGTGGATCGGCGTTGAGTTGCCTATCACGATATTGACTGGCGGACCACGATTCACCAATAAGCGAGCAGTCTTTGTTGATGTCTGGGATGTCTTGGCTATAGAGGCTACAGATGTTGGTGGCTACATCCTTTACAAAGTCATACCCTACTACTAAGATATGGTTGACTTGTGTTTGTGGCGATGTGGTGTGGGTTTGGAGCATGGCGCTGATGTGTTCTGGGGTTTCGAGTACGCGCCCAATGGGCCAGTCGGGGATGTAGACTTGACGCCCATTTTCTATCACTGGCTCGCTGTCTACGTAGTAGTCATCGCTGAGGTAGGTGTTGGCTGCTAGGGCAGAGCCGACGGTGGTATCAGCAGCAACGGAGTCATAGGTTTCTTCTGGATACCCAGTCGCATCGGGAATGCGCCGGAAGGGGATGATGCGGTCATCGCCAACGAGCACAACGGACTCAATGGTTGGGTGCTCGTTGAGATAGGTCATGAGCACTTGCCGGATAGCGTTGGCAGTGGCATTGGCATGCGCGATGCTGGTTTGGTTCTGGTTCCACTCGGCATAGGCTGCTGCTACGGTGTTGTTGTTTTCAAGCAACACGATTTCCCCCTGCACTGTGTTTGCAAATGCGGTGAGGTTGGTCATGAGTTCGTCGGTGCGTGCTTGCCCATAGTGTACTTCGAGTTGCTCTCGGTTGGTGAGAAACACAGCTTCTATGTCTGATGGCTGTGGTGTTGGTGTTGGCGTTGGTGGCTGTGGTGTTGGCGTTGGTGGCTGTGGCGTTGGCGTTGGTGTTGGGTCTGATGCATTGGCGAATGCAGAGAGTTGGTAGCGGGTGCTTTCGCCATATTTGGTGGGGTTAAACTGTCTACTTTCTACGTAGTAGGTGCCTGATTCAGTGAAGGTGTGGATTATTTTGGAAGCGCCCCCGGTTCCGTAGTCGTCATTGTTGGCGAGTTCGGTTGTGCCATCGGTATCGTAGAGGATAAGCAGGGTATCGCTGCCGGGCCATAGGCTTGTGCTTTGGATGGTGTATTCGCCAGCAGACGGGATGGTGAGGATGCTCCAGTCTCTATCGCCTTCGGTTGCTGAGTTGGCGAGGCATGAGGTGTGGGTTGTTGGTATGCTGTCAAGCGATAGTGGTTTGGCATTGCGTATTGCATTATCGGGTTCATATTGGTCGGCTTTACAGCGCCCTTCTACGACGTTGATGGCATAGCGCGTTTCCTCGCCGGCGGTGGATGATGGCGCGGCATGATAGGCTTGGATGAAGTAGCGCCCATCTGTTGGGGCTTGCCATGCACCAATGCGTGAACCGTCGTTTGCACCATTTTCGTCATCGCACAGGAGTTCCTGTTCATTTGAACTGTAGAGACAAATGATGGTATCGGCATGTGTTCCTAGTCCAACGGTTTCAATGGTATATGATAGACCGGCTGTTGCTTGGAATGCCATCCAGTCGGAGTCTCCTAGTGGCGATAGGGTATGTGTGACAGGGTTGTTATTGACAATGAGTGTTTTGGCTTGATTGGCACTGTTGTCGGGTTCATATATGTCGGCGGAGTCATCGTCTTTGGGAAGCACCGAAATGGTGTACTCGGTTGCTTGCCCGGATGCTGAGGGGTTGTTGTTGGTTATCTCAATGGAGAAGATGGTGCTGGTTGGGGCAGAGAAACTGAGTGGGTCTAAAGTAATACCGGCTGCATCATCATCGGAGAGGATGTTGATATGCATGTCAACCTTGGGGTCGGCTGCGTCTCCGACCGGCTCAGCTTCAATAGCATATTTCTTGCCCGGTTGTGCTTCAAACCGCAGCCAATCGGTATCATCTGTTGTGCAAAAGGTGTGGGTTTGCTGTTCATTCAAAAAAATATCTGTGGCAGTTGCTTGGCTATTATTGGGTTCATGATAACCTGCACACGCAGTAATTTCTTCAATGGCTATAGCATACCCGGTGAGAAAGGTGGCATTAGCTTTGCCATTGCTTGCCTTGATGTAGTAGGTTTGGGTGGTTGGTGCTTCAAAACGGATTGTTGTGCCACCGCCAAAACTACCCTGCGATTCGCAAGAACTGTAGAGTTCCAAAAGAGCATCGGCGTTTATTTCAGTATTTTGTGCTTTCACTTCATAGGTATTACCGCCAATTGCCTCAAAACGATACCAGTCTTCGTCGTTTGAAGGGCAAAAAGTATGTTGCTGTGACGTACTATCTATGGGCAAGAGCGGTGCTTGCGCACAGCTATTGTCTGGCTCGTGGGTATCTTCTGGGCATTCGCTAGAACAAAGCCCAAAGAAGGTGCTACCGAGATTGTTGTTTTCCTTATCTTCCTCTATCTCGTTGTCACGGTCTACCCACACAAAAATGGTATTACACTGCGAGAGAGACATTTCATCGGTCTCATATTCATAGGTCAAGGTTTTCCCTGCACGTAGGGCAATAGAACGTACAAGATGGGTGTGGTCAGTTGCCTGCTCAGGGGGTTGTTCGGTTGGGTTGATGTAAAGATGCACAAAGAATCCTGCTGTTAGGTCCATGTCGCTGGTGCCGGTATTGGTGATAATGGTGGTTATGGTAACTGGTTCACCAGGGGCAGGGTCAGGTGGGTTTATGCTCATAGGGCCAACAACGAGGTCAACATCCGTCGAGGCGAGTTGGGCCGTGGGTAGGGGTGCAATAGCAGCTTCTGGTGAGGATGTTGGCGTAGGAGGGTGTGCAAGTGCGATATGGGTTATGACAATAGTCATAACAACAAGTAGCGCTAGGCTTACGCCACCGCGCCAATGGGTTCCGGTTGATAGTGTACGGTTCATATGCTTTTCAGCTCCTTTTTCTTTACCAATCTCTTGTGTATACCAACGTATCGTGCCAATTGTGTGTGCATGCGATGCATAGAGGTTGTATGTGTTGTACTACTCGGTAGATGTAGGTTCTATCTCTATGCATGCATGCATCCTTAAATGGACTGTCACTTGTGGTGCGAGTGCTATGTTGGGCAGTTATCAGCGTAGCACAAGTGGTAGAAATACCGTGCTATCACCAGTAATCCGTATTTGTCCATGCTGTTTTGACTCAATAGGGGTTTCATCGGTGCTAGCAGTATTCAGTTCAAGTGTTGTAGACCCTTGGGTATCACTTGAACGGAATGTGACAATGACTAAGGCTCCTTGTTCGGTTATGGGGTCTGTTCCAGATAGTCCTATCTTAATTTCTCCGTCGGTATCGGCGTTGAAACTGAGTGACCAGTTTTCTATCATGCTGCCTTTTTGTACGTTGACAACAGAGACAACGTTGGAGTCGTAGGTGAGGACAAGGTCGAAACTGGTTTGACTAATGGCTTCACTAAAGGTGATATTGACGGGAACATCTATGCTTTGCCCAGGGTCAGAAGTGAGTGATGGGATGGTAAGTGATAGGGTATCTGTTCCAGCAGCAAGCTGTTCGGTTTCTTTCCAGTTGCCGGAAGGGTCTCCAACAAGAATAGCTGTAAAGTTTTGCGTTTGGTTGCCACTCAATGGGTCAAATGTTTTGCTCGGAGGATCAAAGAGCCAGATGTCTTCTATACCTGGGAATGGAACGTCTATCTTATCTACCGATTTTTGGAGGATGTAGGTAGCGTCGAGCGCATTAATGGTGCCCGATTGGTCAACATCAGCAGCTTGAGCGGCATATCCCTCAAGTGTTTCATCACCGACTGAGTGCTTTAGGACAAGCGAACAGTCAAAGGCACTAATACCATTGACACTTTCTTTGTCGGCTTTAGAAGGTGTGAGGGTATAGTTGCCTTGGGGAAGACTGGCAAATGAAAATTGCCCATCATCAGCGCTGGTTGCATTGTGTGTTTGGGTACCGTCGAGGTTCATGGCTACGTTGGGTATGGCAGGATTGCCTTGTCCCCAATAGGTGATTTGCCCGCCCAGAGATGTATCTACAATGTTTCCAACGGTAAAAGAACCATCAGCCACATTGACGGTCATATTGCCCCCATTCAGGGATGTTTCTGCAAAGTGCAAAGCGCTTTTGGTACCATCTGCACCAACAACGGTGAATGGTATGATAGCCAAGGTGCCGCTGCCGTCAACCGCATCCCCCGGATTCGCCATGGCAAGGGTTATTTGGTTATCTTTAATATTATGTGCCATAGTCCATCCAGTCGTGAGGCTTCCTACCTGTGGATCGAGCACTTCAAGCACATTTGTATCAAAGGAAATGGTTATATCAACGGATAAAAGACCTTGCAAGCCTTGGGCATATATGGGAACAGAGACGGTGTCTCCTGTGTTACCGCCGGTAGCCTCTATGTAGACACAGGGGCTATCGCAGGTATAGGTGAAGCCTGATGCAAGCGTGTCACTTTGTGTGTCTGGGTTGGTGACGGTGACGTTTACTGGTCCGATAGGGTGTGCTGGCGTGGTGCATTCCATTTGTGTGGCATCTATGAAGGTGACATCGGTGCAAGCTAGGTCGTCTATAGTGATAGTAGCACCAGATTGAAAGTTTTGCCCAGTTACGGTGATGCTCGTGCCACCACTATGTGGGCCGTTGTCGGGGCTAATACTGGTAATTTGTGGCTGCTCACCTTGCCCACCTTCAAGGATACCAATATCATCTATATACCATCCGCGAAAGGTATTATAGATAGCATCAACGGTATCAAAGAAAAACCTAATCCGGATGGTTTTGCCTTTATAGGCATCGAGATTGATGGTGTGTAGATACCATTCGTTGGATGGGTCGCCTGAAAGTTGTTGGATGTTCTCAAAGTCTGCTCCATCAACCGATACCATGATATGACGTTGGTCATATTTGGTGCCTGTTTCTGTTTCGTACCAAGACCAGAATTGCAGGAAGGGAGATTGGAGGGTGTCAGGGATGTTGATAGGGGGTGAGGTCATGCTACCGGAGTTGACCGAGCCGGTGTCGTAGGTACCTGTGCTGTCTTGCCCATACCACCAGCTATGTGAAGGGCTGTGGCTGTTGGCATATTCATTGGCTCCATCTGCTATTTGATGCCAAAGACCTGTAGCACTCCAGCCTTGGATGCCATTCTCAACGGTGTCGGTCCATGGGGCGGTTTGGGTTTCTTGGTCGCTGCCAGTTGTTGCGGAAACGTCATTACTATAGGCCGATGTAGCGCTATCTTGCACTGCACGCACGCGGTAGTAGTAGGTGGTCAGGGGTTGTAGGCCGCTATCGGTGTAGGTGGTTGCATTTGGGGCAGTTGTGTCAATCGTCTGCCAATTTTGCCCATTCCATCGTGCTACTTCAAAACCGGTTTCATTGGCGCTGTTATCTTTCCATTGCAATGCAATAGTTGTGACATCGGCGGTAGCAGTCAGGTTGGTTGGTGCGTTGATGTCGCTGTCGGTGGTTGCTTCGGCAACATTACTATACCCTGATTGTGTGTTGTCTTTGTTGGCATATATGCGATAGTAATAGTGCGTATTGGATTGTAGCCCAGTATTACTAAAACTGGTGCTGTTGGCTGCAACAGTCGTGAGCTGTTGCCATGCACCTCCGGTAGAACGTTCTATGGTAAAGCCTGTTTCAGTCGTGTTGTTATCTTCCCATTGCAAGGTGATGGTAGTTTCTTTGGCAGTTGCTGTGAGGTTGGTAGGGGGAACTAATTCGTCACTTTCAAACACAATATAACTAGCAGCATACCCAACATGCGAGGTACCATACCCAATGCGCATATAGCCTTGCTCTCCCCAATCAGTTCCCCAAGAATTGCGCAGGTACCATACCCCGTTGGTACCTTGGCTGTCGTCCCAACCCGTCAGGATGACGGCATGGTTGATAGAGTCGCATGAATTTTCAAACACTCCGCCTTGATAATTCCAATTGCTAGCACAGACAGCTACAAAGACAGGCCCATGGTCATGAATGGCTTGCTTGATAGCGGCCACCGATGGTTGAGTATGTCTTTCGCCGCCAACGTATCCCCATAGGGTACCTTTTTCGTTGGATGGCAGCGGTGATGAAGGGCAGGCGACATCTGCGGCTTGATAGGAGAAATTGGATTCGTAGATGGCACCGGGCAAGGTTTGGTTTTTGCCAAGTACATCAACATGATACCCATGCGAATCCCAGCCACCATTGCAACTCCATCCATTTGTGTTACATGAAACGAGATATTGTTCGGATAGGTCCAGTTCAGTGCCAGATTTGACTTTGATAGCATTTTCAAAAATGCCTGCGGTTGCAAAGGCCCAACAACTGCCACATCCCCCTTGGTCGCGGATGGGGGTGCAACCATTGTTGTCGCACCAGTTGAATTTGTTTGGGAGACCTAACAGTGGTTGGTCGCCTAGGAGGGGGGGATGTTCGGCTGTGGTTGGTGATTCCAATGGCATTGGGATAGTGGTGTATGAGCCGGTGCTATTGACATTAAGCGTAAACGTTTCGCTGCCTGCTAGCGGTTGGTTTTCCCATGGGCGGCGATAGACAAGTTTCAATGTGGCTTCGCCGGTACTCAAGGGTTGGAACTGAAGTGTTTGGGTCACAACGCTACCGGGTGTTTCACCTGGGCGGTAGATGGTATCTTTAGGCATTTCAAAGAGTGGTTCGCGTATTTGTCGTAAAACAGGTTGGTCGCCTAACTGCCCGGTTTCTTCAGTGCGTTCTACCATCCATTGGTAGCCGGTAGATGGGTTTGATGCAAGATTGACGGTCAAGATTTGGTTTCGGTCGAGTGATACTTGTGTACCATTGCTTTGTTCGTCTACAACAACTTCTTCTTGGAGTGTAGGGGGGGGTGGAAGTGGTGTAGCAGCATATGTGCCTAAGATAGTAGTGCTCACTGTGAGCACAACGAGCATGATCGTAAGTTTAATACCAGAAACAATGTTACGTTTGTTTGAGCGGACCATAGGTTTCCTCCTTAAACAATTGTTCAGTTGATACCTGAACATAAAGAATATAGATAGAGATACAACACCGTATCGGTTGGTGTGATGTGCAAATTATATCGCATAATACAGATTGAGGTGTCTATTGTTGGTATGACGGTGTGCAAGAAGTTTTTTCTATCTACCAAGGGAAAAACAGCTCTTTTCAACACACAATAGCATACTCCAGATATGAGGAGTGATGGTACGCAATGTGGGAGTCTGGTTTAAAACGTAGGGGCTTGTCGCTGGCAAGCCCCTACAAACTACACCCGTAGCATCGCCTACGCCACACAGCTTTGCTGCTCTGTGTGGCGCTTGAATGACAGCCGGGGGCAGACAGGATGTCGGTGCTCCGGTGGACAGGCTAGAAACCTATCCTACGCCTTCCGCACCAGTTCTTGTTTTTGTGCGCCTATCCTGCCTTGTCCATTCGCGCTATCCATTGGTGCGGGTTGCGGATTTCTGCAAGTGTTGGTAGGTGCTCGGCGCATTCCCATACCCGCGATGCATAGGCAATACCACGCTCTTTGACTATCGTATTGACAAACGCCTCGCCCTGTTGATATTGCGCCAGCTTCAAATCCATACCTGTCAAGCGATAAAACAGCTTCTCTACCAACGTCTTAGATTGTTGGCGTTGTGCCATACGTTTTTCAATGAGATTGAAGGTAGGTAGCATTTGGCTGCCAATAGCATTCATAATATGGTTGCTATAGCCTTCAACTAGCGACATGAGCGCTTGTAGTTGCTCAAAGAGTTGGCGTTGCTCTGGCGTGAGCACCAACTCAATCCAGTGGCGATTGCTGTGTATATTATGGACCACACGATTGAGCAGGTGGCCTAGCCCATCGCCTAGGTTGTTCAACTGTGAATCGAGTTGGTCGAAGTATTGCTGGATCAAGCCATTGAAATGGGCGCGTACCCATGGGTAGGCTTCAAATTCAAATGCATGGGTTGTTTCATGCAGGGCTATCCATAAGCGGAAGTCTTCATCGTTGAGACCAAGCTTTATTTGAACACGCGCAATATTTGGTTCAACATAATACGATGCCCCGCGAGCGCCGGGGTCTGGTGAAAGCAAACTCAAGTCATATTGACCTAGCACTCGTTTGCCAAGAAAACCGAGTAACACACCAATTTGCGCACCAAGAATGTGGCTGTTGAAATCGCCAAACAGCGTGGCAAAAACCCCACGCGCACCACCATTGCGCTGATATATTTCTTCAATAGGCTTGAATAGCTGTTCAAAAGATGTAAAGTTTGCTTCGAGCCATTCGCGGCGGTCAAACACATAGACTTGGTTGATAGGTTGTGGGAGCGATACGCCAAGATACTCGGTTATGAGTGGCTCACTCTGTTTTACCAACCGTGTATATTGTTCTTGGCGATATGCACGGTTGTGCAATGGTGCTTGGTCCCACTGCGACACGCTAAGGGCTACCTTGCGTGCATCGTTCCAATCAATCAATGGTTGTGGTGGTCCTTCTCTTCTTGCACGGGCACGGCTCTCTATATAATAACGCACGCCAGTTCCAGCAACCACCCCGAGGAGCAGAAACGTTCCTAAGCGGCGAAAGTCATGTGTTGGTTGTCGCACACGTCTATCCTTTCATTTCATTTCATTGCAGTATGAAGGTATGGCACACTCTGAACCATGCCCTCGAAAGACAAATCGTCCTTCAAGTGTAGCATGTGTGCTAGTACATGTCCAATTATCGGTACAAAAGAGGACCTATATTAATGCAACGCGTGGTTTGCGAGCAATGCATGCACTTTCTTGGGGATGTGCTCAGGAGGAGTGATAGATTTGCTCAAAAGATTCGCAACGCGCTTGTTGAGGTACTCGCACTCGTCGTGGTTCAAGTCTCTGGCAGTTAGAACAATCACGGGTATAGCGCTTGTGTGTGGCTGCGTATCGAGTTGTTCAAGGACGGTAAACCCGTCTACATTGGGCATCATCAAGTCAAGGATGATCAAGTCGGGTGGTGTTGCAGCGATATAGTCAAGTCCAGCCTGTCCATCATGAGCTGTGACGACATGATACCCATGCACGTGTGTGAGATGATGACTCAACAGTTCTCGCATATTGGGATCATCATCAACGACTAGGATGGTTGCCTGTGGACCTACCACATTGGCAACAGTCTCACGTAGAAGGTCTTCATCAATAGGCTTGATGAGGTAGGCACTCGCACCAAGCGTAAAGCCTCGCTGTTGCTCATCCATAATTGAGTACAGGATGATCGGGATTGTTTTGAGGTCAGCATCTTGCTTAAAGGCAGTAAGCAAGTTCCACCCATCCAAGTTGGGCATCAAAATATCCAAGATAATGACGGCTGGTGTCATTTGGCGTGCTTTGTCAAGGACAGTTTGGCTATCTTGTATGCCATAGACCGCATACCCATCGCGTTGCAGATACGAAGATACTATTTCTATAGAACAAGGGTCATCGTCTATAACCAACACGGGAATACCATTCTTTGTGTCTAGCTCATAGCATGGAGGTATATCACAACACGGTGGTTGGGCTAGCAGGCTAAACGAAAAGGTAGAACCAACGCCGGGCGTGCTCTCAACGCTGATGTGTCCATGGTGCATCTCTATCAAGCGTTTGCAAATAGCCAAGCCTAGCCCGGTACCCTCATAACTTCTAGCGCTCCCATCATCAACTTGGCGAAACTCATCAAAAATGCTCTCGATCTTATCGGCAGGAATACCAATGCCCGTATCGGTAACGCTTATAACGATAGAAGGCTTTTCAAACATCGCCCGAACGGTGATAGTGCCTGCGTCGGTAAACTTGGCGGCGTTGGAAAGTAAGTTGAGCAACACTTGACGAATGCGTGTAGCATCAATTGAGACGGTAGGCAAATCAGGTGCTATCTCTTGTTGTAGCACAACAGGCTTGTCTTTGACTAATCCAATTGCCGTTGACATGATGCCTTCGAGCAGACGTTCTAGGTTGCATGGCTCAAGGTGCAAATCCATACGCCCGGCTTCTATTTTGGAAAGGTCCAGAATGTCGTTAATGAGACCAAGGAGATGTTCTCCACTTGCATGCACACGGTTGAGATAATCTACCTGTCCCTCGTTCACTGGCCCGCGCATACCAGCACTGAGAATGCGAGTGAAGTTGATAATAGAGTTCAGGGGGGTGCGGAGTTCATGTGACATATTGGCCAGAAAGCGTGATTTCATCTCATTGGCTTGCTCGGCCACTTGGCGTGCAGCGCAGGCTTCAGCTTCACTTGCGCGGAGTGCTTCATGAGACTGTGCCAGCGATTGCAGCATGGTGTTGATGTCCTGCCCCAAGCTCGTAATCTCATCGTGTCCTGTTGTTGCAAGATGGGTTGTTTTGTCGTTGTTGGTGGTAATAGCGCGTACTTGCTTACTCATCGTGGTAAGACGTGCAACCACGGTTATTTGCAGCACGAGTACCATAGCCCCACCAACAAGCGCAACACTCGCAACAAAGATACCGATAAGGTAGTAGACACTTGCTTGCCCTTGTGCATAGATGTCGCGGGGGCTATCAGTGCGGATAACAATGCCCGATTGCCCATGTATATCAGGGATTGTGGCATATCCTGCAATGGTCTCATCGTCCACAATATGGGTTATGATGGGCGTATCGGTATTGGGTTGCTTTTGGAGCAAGCCACGTGCTATCTGCATATCTGGCAGAGAAGTGGGTGTATCTAAGCGCTCTATGGTGAGCGATAGATTGGTTATCTCTGCAAGTTTGGCTACTTTCGTTGCATCTAGGTAACGGGCCATAATGACCGTACCACGTGCTGGGCCTTTTTCTTCTGTCGTCAATATGGGGCGGGAAGCAACTATCAAGGTCTGTTCAGGGGTCAGGAGGATGCCCGTTGTAGCTTGCGAGATGTCTGGGTGTTGTAGCAGTGGGTTATCCGGTGTCAGCGCTGCCTGAAGACCTTCTGGGAGGGGAACGACTTGCTCGGTGTCGCGGTCGTAGCCACGGCCAAACACAATGTCCCCCGCAGTATTCGTAAAGATAAAGACTTGCATATTGATGTTCTGAAAATAATACCCTCTCTCCCCTACGTCCATATCTGGGCCCATACTTTCTGCTATAAAGGCAGCATCTTGGCTAGCCACATATGCGTAGGTACTGTCCCAACTCGCCCAGTCATGGACAAATCGCTCAACATCCGACACGTCATTGTACAATGCATTGACAGCACGTTCGGTATCTTCACGCACTTCCTCGCGTTCGTAGGCCGCAAACCTATCGAGTATAACCGAGGATGCAAGCAGAGAAAGCAAGAGCGTCAATACAATGAGTGACACTCCAATGATAAGCAGTGTTTTGGCTCGTAAACTCATAGAACCGTTTATGTACGTGGCATAGGTGCGTGACGTGTAGGTATGGTGTCCATATTTAGCGCGGCATCCAGATAGGTTCTCCTTTCAGGAGAGCTTCGATTTGGCGCGGGAAGCGGTCAAAGTCTAATGGCTTCCCAATAAAACCATCGAAGCCTGCTGCGCGTGCTTTTGCCTCATCTTGTGGCAGCACATTCGCCGTCATAGCCACAACAAGGGTGTTCTGGAGCTTTTCATGGGCGCGTATCTGCTGCAACACCTCGTAGCCATCTTCATAGGGCAACTGAATATCAAGCAGAATCAAATCTACACGTGGCATAGTTTCTGCAAGCTTGATTCCTTGCCGGCCCGATGCACGCGAATTGATATACTTCACCCCTGTCATACGCAGCAAATCCGTTGCCACCAACAGGTTATCGGCGTTGTCTTCAATAACCAGCACATAGGCATCTTCAGGTTGTAAAGAAAGAACCATTGTTTCTCCTACACTTCGATAGCGTTGCGAATGCATCATAGTGTCTCCTGTTACCATAATGTCTTTTCGTACCTTTCACTACGTAAATTACACGTATCATGTATACCATATTTATATTAAGCGGTTGTTAAATATGTGTGGTAAGTACGTTAAATTTTGCCTGTCGAACCTTTTTAGCTGCAAAAAAAAGAACTCCCTAGGAATTGCCCAACAATACAAGAAAACTGCACCAAACGACAAGCTTTCGTGCTATAATGAACGCGCATGGAATTGTGGCCTTTGCATGCTTTGCACCTTGCATACAATTAGGCACAGCCGACCTGGACCCATGCCTAGCTTGAAAAGAGAAAAATGTCTCCATAAACACATATACACGATGGAGTTCACTCATGACAACTGTACAGCGGAATGATAGGCTCATTTTTTTGGTGGAAGATGATGACGACATTGCGCAAGACCTTGCGTTACAGATAGGTCATTTTGGCTATACTGTGCGTATTTTTCATCATCTCGACAGCTTGAAGCGTGAAATCTACGGTTGTCAACCGGCAGCCATTGTCATGGATGTTGTTTTTCCCGAAGGAAATTTGGCTGGTATTGAGATGATACACCAACTCAAGCAGGAATATCCTAGCACTGTTCCGGTCATGTTTATCTCAGTACGTGACGATGTGGTTTCGCGCTTGCAGGCAGTGCGTGCCGGCGGCAGTGCGTATTTTACAAAGCCGTTGAATGTTGCAGCACTTATTGATAAGCTTGATTCGCTCACTACGTGTGAGCAACCGGAACCCTACCGGGTGCTTATTATTGATGATGACCCCGATGTGTGTTCCTTCTATGCATGTCTTTTGCAGCAGCACAACATGATTACCACTTGTGTGAACAACCCATTGCAGTTTTCGCAAGCCCTCTTTGAATTTCGCCCCGACTTGATATTGATGGATGTATACATGCCTGAATGCAATGGGCTAGAGCTTGCCTCTGTGATTCGGTTGCAAGAAACATATGACGGTATCCCCATTGTCTTTCTCTCGAATGAGACAGATATAGAGAAACAGTTGGCGGCAATGCATCGCGGGGGCGATGACTTTTTGAGCAAATCTATGCAGCCAGAGCATTTAGTATCGGTTTTAGAAAGCCGTGCATGCCGTTCGCGTATAGTGCGTGCCTCTATGATGCGCGATAGCCTTACCGGGTTGCTCAACCATACGGAAATCAAGGAACGGCTCTACCGCGAAGTATTGTATGCCCGACGGCGACAATCGGCTCTTGCTTTTGCCATGGTTGATATTGACCACTTCAAATCAGTCAACGATACCTATGGGCACCCTACCGGCGACTGTGTGATTAAGAGCCTTACCCGTGTGTTACAACAGCGATTGCGCAAAACAGATATTATTGGGCGCTATGGGGGAGAAGAGTTTGCTATTATGCTGCCCGATACGAGCGGCCCGGCAGGTGCGCACATTCTCGACGGTATCCGGGAGGATTTTTCGCACGTTCGACACTACAGCGAACACACTGATTTTTCTGTGACATTCAGTTGTGGTGTGGCAGATTACCCAACGTTTGAAGATGCTACAGTGATCAATAAGGCTGCTGATGATGCTCTGTATCAATCCAAGCGCAACGGCAGAAACCAGGTCTGTTTGGCACCGGCCCGTTCGCGTACTTTTGGACTCAGTTAGTAAAGTAGTTGAACAAGGTTTATAAACTCATTACCCATATTGGGTAGTAGTTGAGTATGGAACGCTATGCTCGCACCTGATACGCTCATACAAAATCGCTACCGTGTCATCAACCTGATTGGTCAAGGTGGCATGGGGGCTGTCTATGAAGCCTTTGACAAACGGCTCAACATTCGGGTTGCCCTGAAACAAATGACCGTCGTTGGCCCGCAATTGAGCCGGGCCTTTGAACGCGAAGCACGCATCCTAGCGGAACTTCGCCACCCTGCTCTTCCCAGAGTTATTGACCATTTTACTGATGATCAAGGGCAATTTCTGGTTATGGATTTCATAACCGGCAACGGTTTAGAAGCTATGTTGGACCAACGCCAACAACCTTTTGATGTAGCTGAAGTGCTCAGTTGGGGCGACCAGATACTTGATGCATTACACTACTTGCATACGCAAAGCCCTCCGATCATTCATCGTGACATTAAGCCGCAAAACCTCAAAATGACTCCCCAAGGGCAAATAATGCTGCTGGATTTTGGGCTGGCGAAAGGACTTTCAGAGACACAAACCCAAGCCAGTTCAACAGCCAGCATAGCTGCTTATACTCCACGATATGCCCCACTAGAGCAAATCCAGGGCAGTGGTACAGACCCACGTAGCGATCTCTTTGCGTTGGGTGCAACACTCTACCACTTGCTCACTGGCTACCCACCAGTCAATGCCTTGCAACGAATAGCGGCCACGACGAGCCACCAACCTGACCCGCTTCGCCCAGCACACGAACTCAACCCGCAGGTACCTGCCGTGTTCTCCCAACTCATCCAACAGACCCTTTCCCTTGATGCCAATCAGCGACCGACCTATGCTTCTCATATGCGTGCTGCTCTCAAGAACATACCTCCAGTTCCTGCATCAACCCAAAATACACTAACACTCCCTGGAAATACGGGACCAACGATACAGATACCAGCGCAACATCACCCTTCGCCACAGTCTATGCCAACACAACCAGTTCCTCCGCCACAGCCCATGCCAGTACAGTCGCATCCTGCGCCAGCCCCAATTCAACAACCATTGCAGCAGGAGTCTTCGCCAACACCACCAAACGCCCCAAAACGTCCACCTGTGTTTTGTTTGGCCGCAGCGATTGGTGGGGCAATAGCTCTGTTGCTTGTTCTGACGCTGATTATCTTTTTCTTCATACAATACCAAAATGTCTCTGATACGAGCACTACGCCCAATCCAACAAGTGCCCGACAACAATCACCAATGGATGACGATGATGATGACGATGACAATGATAACGATAACGATGATACTGCACCAAATGCCCCATCGCTCCCAACAGACTCGCCTGCCCCTATGCCAACCGATACGCCTGCGCCAACCGATACGCCTGCGCCAACCGATACGCCTGCGCCAACCAACCTACCAGAATCGTTTGGACCACTGGCTCAACAGCGTCCGGTACATGTGAGTGCCAGCACTGTATCTGAACCATCGGTAGACAGTGCCGGCAATCCTATCACGTATAATGCTGCTAATGCTCTTGATGGACGCACTGATACAACTTGGCGCGTGGATGGTGACGGCGCAGGAGAGTTCATTTTGCTTGAGTTCGCTGAACCAATACGTGTGCATGAAATACAGCTCATACCAGGCTATGCGAAGATTGACCGATACGATGGAACGGACCGCTTTCTTCAAAACCGGCGCGTGCGTCGGGTACGCTTTGAGTTTAGTGATGGCAGCAGTGTAGAAGCACGTTTCACAGACCAGCCGGTGTTGCAGAGCGCCCACATCGAGCCTGTCGTTTCAAGGTATGTGCGCATCGTTATTGTGGAAACCATTGAGTCTTCAATGCAAAATAAACGAGACTTTACCCCTATGAGTGAGATTGTTGTTATGGGGCAGGAGAAACTCTGATGATAATTCCCACTCTACGATATATGGTTTGGTTCATCGGTATCTGGGTTGCAATTGCAGGGTGTGGAAAGATCATGTCTGCACCGGCCCAATCCAATTTATCTGAATCAGCGGAAACAGTTCCTACGCATACTTCCCCTGCTGCAAAAGAAACCGTTGTTGTTGCACCCAGTGCTGCTAACCTCGTTGCAAACCCCGACATACAGACATTGGTATCTACAGCAACGGTGCCCGCATCTTCTCTGAGCACACTTGAACCAACCCCTTTACCCGCCACTGTTATACCTGTGGCAACGGCAACAACGACATCTACACTCGTTTCCCACCACGTCATCACGACACCGGTACATACAACAGTGACGACACCTACCATACCAGCGCCCACCATTATTGCTGCTATACCAAACCCAGACCAACCCGACAACAGTCTTCCGGTGATAAACGCTGTGACGGTAGCCCCAACCCAAGCACCTTCTCCCGACCCTGCATCAATACCTACATACGTTTTCCCAGTGCGAGCTGAATGGGTTGATTATGGTCCATACCACCATGATTACCCGGCTGCTGATATTTTTTGCCCTGTAGGAAGTGCATTTCTTGCTACTACCTCTGGAGTGGTAGATTTTGTCAATCGGGTAGACCTCTGGGATCCGTCAACCAATCTTCCGGAATATCGCGGTGGGATGATGGTAGCAATTATCGGAGATGATGGTTGGCGCTACTACGGTTCACACTTGTCGGCCGTGGCTGCGGGAATCGAGCCGGGTGTGCGTGTTACAACGGGGCAGATTCTTGGCTATACCGGCAAAAGCGGCAATGCACAGGGAACGCCACCGCATCTACATTATGGCATCTCGCACCCAACAACTCCCGATGACTGGAAAACTCGACGTGGTGAAATACCACCATACGAATATCTCCAAGCATGGCAACTTGGCGAGATGATTAGCCCCAAACCATAGCACACTAGGCATTTTTAGCTAAGAGCCTGTTTTAAAAGGAACCACAGATGGACACAGATGAACACAGATAGTGTCTTTATCCTAGCTTGTTCTACTGCGTCTCTTTCAAGTCAGACTTCTGAAGTCTTGGAGACTTCCGAAGTCTAGGGAGTTTATACTATGTCCGAATCGCCATCGTTGTTTGATAACGCCGATGCCCAACATCTCGCCATCAAAAGCCTTATCACCGCCGGCCTCGTCAGTGTCGGCTTTCTCTCTGGTGGGGCATTGCCCGCGCTGGCCGTTGCCACCATTGGTGGCGTTGGCGGCAATTGGCTCGCCAACCTCACCGAAAATTTTTTCGACAACTATCGCACAAAGTGGTTCACGAAAGATGGCGCACTCAACCACAACCTGCAACACGCCCTCGTTGCATCGTTTCAAGGGGCCGTGGAGCAAGTCAAAAAGTCGTGGGTTGCGTCAACTGAATACAACACAATAGAGGGACTTCAACAACATCGCACAATAGTCGCGCTTGACCTGCTCCGCAAAGAAGCCCCCGATATTTTCGCAGTGTTGGATGAGAAAATCAATGCGCATCAACCTGACCTTATCCCCATGGTGCAACAAGTATATGATGCCAACCAGCAACCCATGCTGCCCGACGATATGCTTGACACGACCCTGGGGGTTTATCTTGCTCAATGTTCGCCATCCTTCTACACCTTTGTCAAGGAGCGACTCATGAACAGTTGGCTTTTGCGTTTCCGTGAAGTGCTCAAAACAGATGAGCAAGCCCGTACAGCCTACGAAAATCTGTGGCAAACGAGCATCAGTCACGCACTGACATCGCTGCAACAACAAACCGAACAGACGGGCAAAGATATTGAAGCTTTGCTCCTGATGGTAGAATCGTTGCAACACACGCTTGCAGAACAGCGCGACCATGACCACCTGCCGCCGGGTATGGTTAGCCCAGAAGCCATCATCAATGTGTTGAAACACACCGTTATGCCCCATTTACAGCGTATTGAACGCCAGATAGATGAGGGGTTTCGGCAAACGCAGGAAAAACTGGATGCCATACACGAAGCGGTGAAGGGACAACTCGACCCGGCCACGCTGGCCGCCTACCGCCAACAGGAACTTGACATGGCGCATGCGCTGCTTGCCACACTTCCCACGGCCATCATCCCAGTTGTTGCGCCGCTGCCGGCCGCCTCGCGCATGCCCTATGCCCACAACCCACACTTCGTCGGGCGCGAGCAAGACCTCACGGCGCTTGCGCAGGCCTTCAAGCACACAGCCACCACGCTGGCCATAGTGGCCGCCACCGGCATCGGCGGCATTGGCAAGACGCAACTGGCCAGTGAGTTTGCGCATCGCTATGGGCAATTCTTTGCCGGCGGAGTCTATTGGCTCTCGTTTGCCGATGCCAAGAGTGTGCCGGCTGAAATCGTTGCGTGTGGGATGAGCATGCACTTGGCAGGCTTTGATGCCCTCTCCCTATCCTATCAGATTGAGCGTGTGAAGCAGGCGTGGCAGAGCGCCTTGCCGCGCTTGCTGATATTCGACAATTGCGAAGATGAAACCTTGCTTGACGAGTGGCAACCGACGAGTGGCGGTTGTCGTGTGTTGGTGACGAGCCGCCGTGGGCATTGGGAAAACCCTGCCGTGCAAGCACACCAACTCGACACGCTGCCCCGCGCCGAGAGCATTGCATTGTTGCAATCAGGTTACAGGTTACAGGGGTTAGGGGCTAGGGAGCAGATTACAGGTGACGACAGTCACACACCTGACACCTCACACCTGACACCTGAAACCTCTTCGCTGGATGCGCTGGCGCACGAAGTGGGCGATTTGCCCTTGGCATTGCATCTGGCAGGCAGCTATCTCAAGCACTACGCAAACGTGGTGACACCGGCCAAACTGCTTGCGCAACTGCAACAACCCGGTTTGCTCACCCATCGGGCATTGCAAGGGAAACACACCAAGCACTCGCACACCAAGCACGACCTGAACATTGGGCGCACCTTTGCCCTGAGCTATGACCAACTTCAAGCCGATGATGAGATAGATACCCTAGCACAAACACTCTTGGTACGGATGGCCTATTTTGCACCGGGCGAACCCGTGCCCGCTGTCATGTTGTGGGAAACTATCTTGGATGCGGAGCAAGCCGACAATGAAGATGCCCAATTAGAGATAGCAGATGCTCTAATACGACTCAAAAGTTTGGGCTTGCTAGAAGAAGAAGCGGACGGCACCCTCCGTTTGCATCGCTTGTTGGCGAACTTTGTGCAACAGGTAGGTGCAGACGACAATGCACAGGCGGCAGTGGAGCAGACGATGCAAACCACTGCGTCAAAACTGAACAACGCAGGCGACCCACGCCCGTTGTTGGCACTGCAAAGCCATCTGCGCCATATCACCGACATAGCCCGCGAGCGGGCAGATGAGCAGGCGGCCGGTTTGTGCAATACGTTAGGCTATCACTTGCAGATGATAGGCGACCTAGCGGGTGCCCGCCCCTACTACGAGCGGGCGTTGGCGATACGCGAGGAGGTGCTGG
>CAZVEN010000027.1:0-65681 GCA_964626155.1 uncultured Chloroflexaceae bacterium
TTATGCATGCCATCATAGCACAGATGTAGTGGTGTATCAACTACCGCTTGACCGGGGACAGGTGACGGGGGTCAGGGGTCAGGTGATAGGGGGCAGGATTTCAGTAGCGTATCATATCCCCATCCAAACCAAAACCAACTTGGAAAGGTCACTACGCAGCACAGATTCTGTGGGCGCGAGAATATTCGTGTATTCGTGTCCCCCTATTCGTGGTCAGCAGGGCAATGGGTTTGAATCGCTGAGTCGCTGAGTGTGCTGAGTCGCTGAGTGTGCTGAGTCGCTGCTGGGCGTGCGGCCGCACGCCCCTACGTTGTTGACTTTGCCCCTTTGCAAAGACATACAGGATACCAAACCTGAAACCTGAAACCTGCCCCCTGACCCCCGAAACCTGAAACCTCACCCCTTGCCCCTGACACCTCACACCTCACACCTCACACCTAACCTACTCGGGCGCTCAAAGTTCGTCAAAATGATGTGCGTGTAGATGCGCTTGCCGTCAATCACCTCATCGGTTTCGAGCGTATCGTCATCGGTGTGCAAGGCGCTAAACACTACATAGTACCCCTCGTCTCGTCTCTCCGATTGCAGATAGGCTGCCAGTTGCCCCTTGCCACGCTCAAAGGCCGTTAGGCTTGAAAACACCTTGGTTTCAATCAGGTATGAATGTGTCCCATAGCGTATCAGCAGGTCAATCCTCCCGCGCCCAGAGGGTATCTCAATAAACGTTGTTCCTCCTATTTCTTGTATGAAAAAGGCGATGAAGCCATCAAGTGAGTAATGGCAGGCGGCTTCACGCAAGTTTTCCGTGTCGAATGCCTGATGTCCGCGCCGCCGCACATAGGCACGGTATTCTTGCAGCAATGCATGCACATTCAAGCGCCCATCCGGGTGAACATACTCGCTGAACGTGTCTTGGAGCGAGGTAAGATAGTGTTTCATTTCGCCGTTGATAACCGGTGCGAATGCCCGTACCAATCGTTTGGCATAGAGCGGTACCGCTATTCCCACAGAGCCATCTATCACATCAATGACGCCATGGGCATAGAGCCATGCCATATCCGGTACATCAACACTGAATGGGAGTGGCTGCTCATTGAAGAGTACACGCAACATAAATGACTCTTTTTGGCGTGCTTTCTCTATCACATTGGCAATGTTCATATCGTTTCGTCGCGTCAGGAAATAATTGAGTGTCGGATACCACGCATCCATTGTCACTGGTTGGCTCCTATCCGGCACGACCTCAGTCACTAGGTGGTGGCACAGCGCACATACTAAGCCGGGTTGCCCGTTGGTGTTGTGGATGATAGCCGCGATGACCTCCTCGTCAAAGGGTTGCTTCGACTCAGCAACATACTGCCCGATGAGGTCACGCACCTCCTCGTCTGTGAAGTAGGGCAATTGCAATTCTTCGGCTACATTGAAGGGCGATGCAGTGGAAAGTACCAACTCGGCAATCGTGCTCACCCCCACTAGGATGAGTGCATGCAGGTTATAACGCTCTTTCTGATGATAGATTTTTCTGAACGTGTGCATTACTTCGCCAAGTACTGCATTGGGAATACCCTCAAACTCATCTATGACGAGCACAATGGGTCTGTTTTGCTTGCGCATGTCTCGAAAAAAATATCTCACTGTCAGTTGATTTTTGATTGTTACATCACAGTGTATATCAACCTCAGACAAGGCAAAATGCATATCATAATCGAAGGACTCATAAAATTCCTCTCGGGTCATTGTGTTCAGTCCTTCAAAACTAATCCATATGGGCACATAGTCATCCTTCAGCTCTTCCAACAACAATTGAAAGTAGGTTGTCTTGCCAGACTGCCGGGGGGCGAACAGGGTGATGTAGCGCCCTTCATTGACCTTTTCTTTGCCATTGGCGATGAGTGCCTCGCGCATGACAGTGTAGTGCAAGGCTGGATTGCACGGGCCAGAGGTGTTAAATTTACGCATGGGTGTCCCTTTCTTGGTTCCAGTTTATGCATGCCATCATAGCACAGATGTAGTGGTGTATCAACTACCGCTTGACCGGCGACCGGGGACGGAAGACCGGAGACCGGAGACCGGAGACCGGAGAGATATTGCACGCAACGTCTCCCAGCACTCCGCATACTCGCTGTTGCACTGGCCGCTCCCCTGAGTCGGTGCCTGAACGTATGGATTTGAATCGCTGAATCGCTGTGGGATGCTGAATCGCTGATACACTACTGAAAGCGTGTGAATTGCTGGGACACTGAAATTGCTGTTGCACTGGCCACTCCCCGAACGTATCGAAGAGGTTGAAGGCATCCAGGTACCTACGCGGCACACGTTTCGTGGGCGCGAGAGTATTCGTGTATTCGTGGCCCCTATTCGTGGTCGGCACAGGTAGGCGACCGGGGACTGGGTTTCAGCGATTCAGCGCTCCAACTCCCCAGCGACTCAGCGCTCCCAACACCCAGCGATTCAGCACTCCAACCCCCACTCCGCATACTCGCAGTTGCAAAACCCATACCCATACCGTATAATAACCCTATTCAAACATAAAATAAATTCAGATGTAGTGGTGTATAAACTCCCTAGCTGCGCAAAAACACAGAGCATTTGCAACCAAAAACAACCTATGCTACTATCTGCAAAAGTCTGTCGGTTTTAGTTCATAATCAGAAGTGCTTTGCGCCCTTGCGCGAGCCAGTTGTTATCATAACATAGTGCTCTGTACGTCTTTGCACGAGCCAGTTGTTATAGAAAGAAGGATTCTCCATGGACCACTTGAACGATGGTACTGCCCATTCCCCTCATGTCGGCTTTGTCCGTATGCTCTCCTTGGTAGGTTTTGTTACCCTCTTGACATTGTTGCTTATCTTTGCTGCCGATAGCCACGCCGCTCCTCCCCCAGCCCCTGCTGATGCTGATGCCAACTCACAACCCACATTGCAAGATGATGCTATCTCCTACGAAGTGGGTGAGCATGGCTTGCTCAATTGCCAATGGACTCGCGATCTTGATGAACCGTTCATTCTAGCTTATTTCTACGAATGCCGTATTGACGACAATGTAGATTACTCCGACTTCGATAGTGACCTCACAAAAGCTGTGCGCTGGACCGGCTACCTCTCAGCTACTACGAGTGGTGACTATAGCCTAGAAGTTTATGTCCCCGACCAGAGCGGAGCACGTCTATGGGTCAACCAAACACAAGTGATTGACCAATGGGAAGCATGTGCTACGTCCGGTTGCACCTATGATGGTATTGTTACGCTTCCCACAGCCGGTTGGTATCCCCTCGTACTTGAATATCGTACTAATCATCAATCTGTTGGATTCAGACGCATTACACTTGGTTGGCGGAAACCCACACAGCCTATCACTGTTGAGCACGAGGTTATTCCCAACGAGTATTTAGCTACAGATTATGCCGAACCGCATAGCTCTACTATTATTGATAGTACCTTTCCAGGCGTTTCCGACTTGCATGCAGCCGACCTCGACAATGATGGCGACCTTGATGTTATTGGAACAGCCCAAGGCTCTGCTGATATTGCGTGGTGGTCAAACGATGGCACTGACACATTCACCAAACACCTCATCAAGGGCGACTTTAACGGAGCCTCAGCTATAGCAACCGCCGACCTCAATGGCGATGATACGCTTGACATTGTTGCTGCAGCACGCTATATCAACACCATTGCGTGGTGGCCCAACGATGGCAATGCTTCTTTTACCACATTCTACACTATCACAACCGACTTTGAAGAACCATTCTATGTGCAGACGATAGATATGGACCAGGATGGCAATACCGATATTATGGGTATAGCATCCACCGGGTCTGGAGACGCTGGCAACCCCCAACACACGGCATGGTGGCGCAACGATGGGCAAGGGACTTTTACCTATAACCACATGTATAATTGTGAGAAGCAACAAGATGGCTATGCCGGCGATATGGATGGTGATGGGGATGTAGATACAGTTGGATTTGCTTCCTATTATCCACACTGGTGGCAGAACATAGGCAATGAAAGTTTTTCTAGTACCATGATAGCTGGTTATCATAGGACTATTTCTTATAGCATCTTGCATGCGGAGGACTTTGGTAATGACGGCGACCAGGATGTTCTTGTAGGTCAAGATGTTCTTGGGTTAGATTACGAATATATCCTCCTCTATGAAAATGATGGATTACAAAACTTCACTAGGCAACTCATCCGCGGTGGGGCTACCGATGTATCCGAGGTATTCGCAACCGATATGGATGACGACGGCGATATGGATGTCGTTGCTGCAGTCACTGGCTTGAACCAACTCCTCTGGTATGAAAAGATTGATCATGTGTGGTTTGAGCATAAACTAGCTACAGCTTTCGTTGGCATTAAGACATTTGCTGTAGGCGACTTCAATGGCGATGGTGGAGTAGATGTTGTTGCGGGCGGCGGCAACACCATTAAGCTCATACAGACACAGCGCTATACTCCCCCGGAAGTCTCTTTCAGTAGCGCCACCTACACCGCTCAAGACAACTCGCACCACTGGAGCGTACCAGCAAAGAATTGCATCCTTCTTTCATAGCTTTGCGTTCTTTGCGGCTTGGCGCGAGGTCTTAATTAAAAAAGAAGGTGATAACAATGTAGTAGACATTACCGTGCAATTGAGCGCCGTTGTCAATCGTGATATAACCGTGGATGTAACTACGAGCAATGACACTGCACAGTCCGACAGCGACTATGCCCAACAGAATACCACCATCACCATCCCGGCTGGTCAGCAGAGCCAAACTATTACTGTTACTATTGTAGATGACGTCCTTGTAGAAGATGATGAGACCGTTATACTTACACTAAACAACCCAAGCAACGCAACGCTTGGTGAACTAAGTGAGGCTACCTTGACTATACAGGACAATGACGTGTTGCCGGTCCATTTTTCCAGCACAACCTACGAGGTGCTTGAAGGCGCGGGCAGCGCAACCATCAGCGTAGCATTAGATAGGGTTGCAGCTAGTGATGTCACAGTGCAATATTCCACAACCATCAGCGGCACTGCTACGCCCAACAACGACTATGCACCTATCAGCGACACGCTCACCATTGCCAAAGGGCAATTGAGTGCCGATTTTACCGTGCCTGTAGTTGATGACGACCTCTTGGAAGATGATGAGACCGTTATACTTACGCTAAACAACCCGACCCACGCAACGCTTGACGAGCCGATTGAAGCTACCTTAACAATACAGGACAATGAAACTATTCCCGGCGTCCACCCCCTCAGCGGCGTCGTCATCCACGGACCGCAGGTGGGCAACGCCGGCAGCCAAATAACATTCGTCGCCAACACCCAACCGGCTACCGCCACGCTACCCATTCACTACACATGGCAAGCCAGCGGGCAACCAGAGCAGCAGCATACGGATGGGAAACACAGCGACTATGTGCATTTCACATGGGGCGTCACTGGCACACAGCACATCACCGTCAGCGCCGTCAACGCAGGGCAGACGCTCTGGACAGCATCACACGCCATCGAATTGCATGGGCGCTTGGCACGGGTGCGGATAAGCAAGGCTATGACAACGACCATGTTCGCCGCCAGTGAAATGGCGCGGGCTGCCGTCATGCACATCACGCTAGATGAACCAAGTTTTGCCCCCGTCACCGTAGAATACACAACCGAAGACGGCTCAGCCGTAGCCGGGCAAGATTTTGTTGCCCAAACAGGTGCCGTCACCTTTGCGCCAGGGGAAACGCAGAAGGTGATCACCACTACTATTGCCAATGACATCACCATTGAAGGGCATGAAGAGTTTGCCATCACACTAGGGCGGGTCAGCCGGCCGGGGGTCATAGAAACCGAGTCGAGCGTTATTGCCATTGACGACAACGACCAACCGCCCGAAGGCACCGTGCATGTGGAACATACCAACTACACGGTTGACGAAAGTGGTACGCAAGCCGAGGTGACTATCACCCGCAGTGGTGGCACAAGCGGCGAGGTATTGGTAGATTACGCTGTTTATGACGATAGTGCGCGGGCGAAGAGCGACTACACCCCGCAGCGCGGCGCTATCACCTTTGCCGAGGGCGAAACGCGCAAAATAGTCTCCGTGCCCATACTGCAAGATGCAGTTGTTGAAGGTGACGAAACCGCAATGCTCACGCTAAGCAATGTACGCGGCGGTGCAACGATTGGCACCCAAAACCGCACCGTGCTCGTCATTGTCGAAGATGACCTAGAAGAGGCGAGTAGCGGCATCTTCCAATTGCGTGCGCCAACGTTGCGTGTCAACGAAGCAACCGATGTTGTCACAGTCACGGTAGAGCGCACGGGCGGCTTATATGGCGATGTCGCTATGCGCTACGATACGGTTGGCGGCACCGCGCAGGCTGGTAGCGACTATGCGCGGAGTAGCGGCATTATCACCTTTACCACCGCCGAGGAATACAAGCATATCCCCATTGACATCCACGATGATGTGTTTGTGGAAGGCGACGAAACCATATCATTCCTGCTTCACTCCATCACTGGCGGCGGCACACTTGGCACACGCAACCAGGCCACACTGACTATTGTGGATGACGACACCGCAAGCGCCGAGAGTAGCACCATACAGTTTGCATCCGACACATACGCCGGGTTTGAAGATAGCCGCGAAGCCGAAATAACGATTGAGCGCACCGGCAGCATGAGTAGTGCCGTGATAATACGCTACGATATGCTTGATATATCGGCCGAAGCGGGCATAGACTATGTGCGCGAAAGTGGTATACTCCTCTTTGCAGTGGGAGAAACAAGCAAGCAATTCACCGTCATCATCAATGATGATAGTGAGATTGAGGGCAACGAGAATGTACAAATCGTGTTGCGCAACCCGGCCGGCGATGCAGTTCTGGGCGCACGCGACACTGCCCGTTTGCTCATTGTAGATAATGATACGCCGCCACAAGGCGCACTTCAGTTTGCAGAGGTGCAACAGGATGTGTATGAAGATACCCCTGCCGTTACATTGAAGGTTGAGCGCACAGGTGGTAGCGAAGGCGCTGTATCAGTGCGGTTTGCAACGCACGATGCCACAGCCCTAGCCCCAAGCGACTATGTACCCCTCACGGGTACACTCACGTTTGCAGCGGGGCAAACAACGGCAACCTTCAGCATCACTCTAGTCAACGATACGCGCATTGAGGGCAACGAAACGCTGCACGTGGTATTGGATAGGGAGAATGTCACGGGCGGGGCATCTGTTGGTACGCAAGGTGTGCAGAACATCACCATTGTAGACGATGATATAACCGGACCCGGCACACTCCAGTTGCTATCCACCACGAATGATGTGCATGAGGATGCGCAACAGGCCGAGGTTGCAGTTGTGCGCACGGGCAACAGCCTAGGGGCAGTGAGTGTTGCCTATGAAACGAGCGACGGCACGGCCCAAGCAGGCAGCGATTACACGGCTACGAGCGGCGAGGTCAGCTTTGCCGATGGTGAGGTTATCAAGACTATTGCTATTCCCATCAGCAATGATGAGCAGGTGGAGGCGAGTGAGGCATTCACGCTCACACTGCACACACCAACTGGGGGCGCAACGCTTGGCACACAAGCAAGTGCCACGCTGACCATACTCGACAACGATTCGCCCGAAGATGTCTATGAAGCAGATAGTGTGTGTGCAGGGGCACGTATTATGCGCACCGATGGCACGATGGAGCAAGCACACACCTTCCACGATGACAACGACGAGGATTGGATAGCCTTCTATGCACTTGAAAATGAGACTTACCGTATTGAAGCCTTGACTGTTGATGAATCCGATGCTGACATACGTGTGAATATCTATACCGAATGCGATGGTACCCTAGAAGCTGAACAGCAAAATACGCTCAGCGACGATGTGCGTATGGATTTTTCAGCACGGCAAACGGGGTTGTACTTTGCGCAGGTCAAGAATGAAAACAAGAACGAAAATACGAATGATAGCCGCCAACGCACACGGCAAGCAGAGGTAGCCGAACCATATCGGTTGAAGATAACCCACATAGAGCCGATGCCAGACCCCGGCGTGCTCATTATTGCCGCCGGGCGCTTGGATGGAAGTGAAGGGGAGCGAACACAACCCAATATCCACCATGTGAGCAATCGCGTGTATGATGTCTATAGACAGCAGGGGTTTTTGCCAGAGAGCATTGCATACTTGGCGACCGATACAAGCATACATACAGCCACAATGAGTCTAGCGACGCTAGATAATCTCAAAGAAAGCATCACGACATGGGCGGCCCAAAGAATGGTGGGTCCGGAGAAGCCGTTGGTGCTCTACTTGGTAGACCATGGCGAACACGACCAGTTTTTCTTAGATGGTACTGGCGTGGTGTTGGAGCCGCAAGATTTGCATGCATGGTTGACCGAGTTGGAGGAGAAGCGGCCAGGGACACCGATTATCATTGTCATTGAGGCATGCTATTCGGGCAGTTTCATTGACGCCGGGCAAATAGTACGGCAACAGATACGCTTGGCTGAGTTGCACCAATCGGTGAGCAAGGTAGGGCGCACGGTGATAACTTCGACTAGTGCCGATCAAGTGGCTTTTGTATCCGAAAAAGGTACCCTCTTTTTGGATTTCTTCCTAGATGGTGTCCAAATGGGATACAATACCCAAACGAGTTTTCGTACTGCACAAGACAATGTGTTGAGCAGACATATGAATAATCAGACTCCTAGCATAGATGCAAATGGCAATGGTGTGCCAAATGAGGTAGATGACTTTGTGTTGATAAGCCGGTTTCCTACTCCCCCGAATGCCGATAAGCAACCACCTGTCATACGGCGCGTTGCAGTCACCGATGTACTTACTGTGACACAGGCGGGTGAGTTGCAAGTGGGTGTTGCCGACGACAAAGGCATTGCACAGGTGTGGGCCGAGGTAGAAGATGCAAACGCTGCACCACCAGAGTCGAGTAAGACGTATGCGTTTACAACGTTGTTCACGAAAACCCTCGTCTTTCAAGAGTCGGATGAGAAACAGGATTGGTACACTGGCGAGCTGACGTTTGACGAGACGGGTACCTATAGCGTTACGGTGTATGTGTTGGATAGTGACGGGTTACAAACACAAGCAGAACGCACGCAGGTCAAGCAGGTGCAGGTAAACCCCTATGACGATACGACAGAACCAACGCCGGAGCCTACGCCAGAGCCAGAGGAACCAGAGGGTAGTCGTGTTTACCTGCCGCTCGTGCGCGGGTGAGGAAGCGCTACCCGTAGCACCGTCATCTGAGCGGTACAAGCGGTAAAACGGTAAAACGTGGAGACGTTGCGTGCAACGTCTCTACAAATCCCTCGTCCCTCACCCCTTGCCCCTCACACCTCGCCCCTCGCCCCTCGCCCCTAACGCAACCTGCTCGGCCGCTCAAAATGCGTCAAGATAATATGCGTATAGATGCGCTTGCCGTCAACAACCTCATCAGCTTCAAGCGTATCATCATCCGTATGCAACGCGCTAAACACCACATAGTACCCCTCGTCTAGCCCCTCGGATTGCAGGTATGCTGCCAGTTGCCCCTTGCCACGCTCGAAATACGTCATATCGGTAAACAGCTTGGTCTCAATGACGTAGGAATACGTCCGATAGCGTATCAGCAGGTCCATCCGCCCACGCCCAGAGGGTATCTCAATAAACGTTATTCCCCCGATACGTTCAATGAAAAAGGTGATGAAGCCATCGAGCGAGTAGTGGCAGGCGGCTTCGCGCAGGTTTTCGGTGTCGAATGCCTTATAACCGCGCCGCCGCACGTAGGCACGGTATGCTTGCAGCAATGCATTCACGTTCAAGCGCCCATCAGCGTGGACATACTGTCCGGCCGTGTCATGGGCCGAGGTGAGGTAGTGCGCCGATTCACCGTTGATAAGTGGGCGAAAGTTTGTCACTAACGCTTTCTTGTAGAGCGGCACCGCTACATCAACAACCCCTTCTATGTTATCTACAACCCCGTTGGCGGCAAGCCATGCAATATCCGAATGATACTGCGAAAACGGGATAGGTTCAGCTTGAAAGAGCACTTTGAGCATAAAGGCTTTGCGTTCGCTGGCTTTCTGCACAATATTGGCAATGTTTTTGTGCAGCAAATCAGTGCAAAACGTGTTTAGGGTATGGTGGAACGCATCCATCGTTATGGGTTGGCTTCTATCTGTCACAACGTTGGTGACGAGGTAGTGGCACAGCGCACAGACCAAGCCGGGTTGCCCGTTGGTGTTGTGGATGATATCCGCGATGACCTTTTCGTCAAAAGGCTGCCCCGACTCAGCAACATACTGCGCGATGAGGTCGCGCACCTCCTCGTCTGTGAAGTAGGGCAATTGCAATTCTTCGGCTACATTGAACGGTGACGCAGTAGAGAGTACCAACTCAGCAATCGTACTCACCCCCACCAAGATGAGTGCATGCAGAGCATAATTTGCTTTTTGGTGATAGATTTTCCTGAACGTGTGCATCACTTCAGACAATACCTCATCCGGTATCCCTTCAAATTCATCTATGACTAAGACAACAGGATTAGGTACTTCTTGCGCAATATGTTCAAAAAAACCTTCTAAATCAAGCGTATCTTGGATGCTATAGTCAATCGTCATGCCATGGTTAGAAAATTCCTTGAGAAGATTTCGCGTCAATCCTTGGTAAAACCTTGTACGGGAGAGATTCTTCCAATTTTCAAAACTAATCCATATAGGCACATAGTCATCCTTCAGTGCATCCAGCAACAATTGAAAGTAGGTGGTCTTGCCAGACTGCCGGGGGGCGAATAGGGTGATATAGCGCCCTTTGTTGACCTTTTCTTTGCCCTTGGCGATGAGTGCCTCGCGCATGACGGTGTAGTGCAGGTCTGGGTTGCACGGGCCAGAGGTGTTAAATTCACGCATGGGTGTCCCTTTCTTGGTTCCAGTTTATGCATGCCATCATAGCACAGATGTAGTGGTGTATCAACTACCGGAGACAGGGGTCAGGGGTCAGGGGTCAGGTGATGACTCTGTTGGTAAAGTTATGTAGCCCCGGCTTCTAGCCGGATCCGGCAGGATGCCGGTGCTACCACCCAACAACACAACATATCCAGCGCAACAACCGTCGTCTTTGGCTATCTCACAACCTACCTACCGCTCATTGTATTATCAGAAGGTCCCTACTGGTCCTACGTAGAACTTACGCCCGATGCGCCAGTTGTGCGGGTTGGCAGTAATACGAACCCAGCCACTATCTCGCTCTTAGCACTAGCGGGGGATTATATGTCGCCTTTGGCCAACACACCCGTAACATTGACAACGAGCCTAGGCACCTTTACCAACACACTCTCAACCATGATCATCATGACGAATAGCAAGGGTACAGCAACAATTGACCTGCACCCGGGCAAAATAGCCGGAACGGCCACCGTCACAGCGACCATAGGCACAAAAGACTTTGTTGGATACGGTACATTAGAAGTTGGGTTTGCAGGCATACCCACCCAGTGGCACACAGAAGTAATGACCCAACGCCTACCCCTAGCCGGCAGCACAACCGTCACGACCACGCTACACGACGCATACACCTACCCTGTGCCGCAGCAGCCAGTCACGTTTAGCACCGACCACGGCACGGTAGCCCCTGCCAACGCAACAACCGACAACGACGGGCATGCCTCTACCACCTTCCACTGCCCGGCGAGCAACAGCAGAACCACAGCAACTGTTGTGATGCACACAGCCGGCATCACCGATAGCGTGCAGGTGGAGTGTGGCGCTGTTGAACACATAATACTCACAGCAAACCCGCAACCGATAGAGGCACGAATCGGCAACACCAGCACTATCAATGCCACAGTGCAAGATGCAAACAAGGATAGTGTGGCCGGGCAGGATATTGTTTTCACCACGAGCGCGGGCATGCTCAGTGTTGCGCAATCTACAACGAATGCAGACGGCACAGCCACCACAACCCTGCACAATCCTGCATTGTTGACGGGTGATATAACCGTGTTGGCGCAAGCCGATGGCGTGACGCAGACTATTGATGTAGAGGTGTTGCCGATAGCGCTTGATAGCGCCGTCGTTGGCGACAATCCGGCCGTAGCGGGGCGTCTCCCATCACTCAATGTAGCCTATGCCATCCCAGATACCGGGCAACACAACGAATACGACTACCTTCGCATGGAACTTGACGCTACCTATACAGTGACGATAGCCTTGCGCACCATCCCCAACGGGGCCGATTATGACCTAGCGCTACTGCAAGCAAACCGGCTCGTGCAAGTGGGCGAGTCGCGCAACGGACGCAATGCCGACGAGCACCTAGCATTGCGGCTACCACCGGGGGCATACTATGTGCGGGTACACAAGCAGGTGCCTGCGCCAGGCACGGAGGGGGGCTACACGTTGGCGGTCATCAGTGAGCGAGTGAGCGAGTGAGCGAGTGAGCGAGTGAGCGAGTGAGCGGGGCACCGGCGACCAACGCCCCAAATCCGGCTAGAAGCCGGTGCTACGTTTTCCCGCTCTATCGCTTTGCCGCTCTACCGCTTTATCGCTTTATCGCTTTATCGCTCTATCGTTCTACCACTGCTCCGCGAACTCGGAGGGCGTCCGTTGTTTTGTGTGGGGCTATGGTGTGGTATGATAGGGGGGGAGCAAGTTGTGTCTTAGGTAAACAAACATTGACTGTAAAGGAAAGGTTCATTTCTTATGGGGAAATTTTTGTTCAATAAAACAGTTTGGTGGAATTCATCTCTTGTATTCCTTTTTGGCGGACTAGCTTTTTTTGGCATTATCAATGATACTGTTTTGGACCCTATTGGACAATTGTTTTGCTCTACTGTCGCAGGTAATATTTTTCCTAATCTAGTACAAAGGTTCATAGACTTTATTGAAATACGCTTCTTAGGTAAGTCACCTGATAAATCTGTGCCCCCGGTTTCAAGAGATGAAAATTCTGCGCGTAATAAACAGTCTAGTTCAATGCAAATAGAGTTAGGTGGTAGCTTTTATTCATTTATTGGGTTTTTAATTTTCCTTGCTTTGATGGGCTATTTTGTATTTCTCATTATACATAATAGGTATAATCCTGAAATCCTTATCTGGGTATTCTTTTGCTATGGTGCTTTGTTATACATTTTATGGCTTCAAATAAAGGGCATGAGTCAACCGGGAATAAAGAAAAATGCTGCTGGTTCTGTCATGCTCTTTTTGCTTATTTTGAGTTCTCTTTATTTTGTTGCTCCTGCAACATCAAAGGAATTTTTTCCTGAGCCAATGGAAGGTAAAATCAATATTATTGTATCGAACATGGGTGGTACATCTCAAATTATCTATGAAGACTTGCAAATGCGGGTTGATAAAATCCAGCTACAAGATATTGAATTTCGCTTGAGCCGTTCTTTGAGGAACAAAGAGGAAGCACAAACGATTGCTACAGATAACAATGCTCACATTGTTATCTGGTGGTTAAAGAAAGCTATGGGAGAATATCAACCAAGATTCTTGGTTCGTGGTTTTGATGAAGGTGGTGGTGAAATAGCAGGTCGGTTTTCTACACTTGTAGCAACAGAAGGCGACCTTGAACTTATTATGAAAAAACGTGCTGAGATCATGACCTCATTTATTACGGGATTGATACCGCTTTTCTACAATGAGCAGTCAGAAGCCCAAAAGTCCATCAAAGAATTTGACAGAACTATCAAGTTGATGAAAGAGCAACAAGAAGGCTTGGGGCGAGATGGTATTGAAGATACCGTGTATTTCTTCAAGTGCCGTGCGCATAGTGTGGCTGGGCAACACCAAGAGGCACTTGATGCTTGCCAACACACCTTAGATGTAAACCCTGATTATGCGTGGGCGTATATGGTTCGGGGAACAGTCTATTACTCACAAGCGGTGGAACTAGGACCTTCAGACGAACATTTGCAAGATTTGCTCAATCAAGCGCTCGTTGAATACGATAAAGCTTTGCAGGTATATACAGGAATCCCAACAAATCTTCCTCCGCGTGAGGCCTATGTACAAGCCAAAACCTATGTCAATATAGCAAGTGTCCAAAAGCTTTTTGCACAAGTACACTGGGAAGATGACGATAATTTCAATGCCAGCATTGATGCCGCCCAAAAAGCTTTGCACTGTGCATTGTACCTATATGGGGAGGACTTTGTACCGCCCCAACTGTGTAGCGGACGACCTCCCAGTGAAGAAGACAAACCAGTTCCCGGACGTTACCCTGCGAGGGCCTATTATGGTTTGGGGGGAATAGACCAAATGGAAGCTATAAGACTAGAAAAGTTGAAGAATGAAGATGCACAACCAGAATATAAAGAAGCCCAAGCAAGCTATCTGCGTTGTCAACGTGTAGCAGCAGAAGACCCAGACCAGCAAAGGGCATCAGGCATATTGGAATTGTGCGATAAACGGTTGAAAGAGATAGCTCAGTTGCTTGATGAATGATGAATGATACACGTATTACTCATGAAAAAGAACGCACTCATTATTATGGGTATTATCGCGCTCTATGGCATTGTGCTAGTTCTCAGTCTGTTGATTGTAGATATGCGTGGTATTGGCATAAGCCCTACCCATTCGCAGATACAAAACCGCGCACAGTTGGGTGGTGGCACACTAGCGCCTAGCACAGCCGTGGCTCAAGAAGAAGTGGAGCTAATGACTGGTATGGTTAATGTTGTCGTTGCCGACTTTGCGCCTACCGAAGAAGGAGCAGGTGTGGCCCAGATTATCTATGAAGATGTGCAAAACAAAGTGTATAATGCGTTCAACTTTTCCTCACAGGATATTCAGTTTGAGCGCTATAACACAACACTCACAGCAACAGAAGCATGTACCCTAGCCCATCGTATCAATGCCACGCTTGTGGTGTGGGGCGAGCCAGTCCCCAATAGCCAGCATAGCTACCAACCCCATTTTCTGATGCACCATCCGGCCGAGGGTGCTACACCTATTGCGGAGCACTTTGCCAACCTGCCCATATCCAAAAACAAGTGGTTGGAGCAGAGCGTGCGCCAACGCACTACCATTCTGGTTGTGTTTGCCAAAGGTTTGTCCCATTTTCTTAGCACCCCTGCACAACCACATGATGCCACGCTCGAATTTTCCAGAGCCATCAAACTGATGCACGAATTGGAAGAAGGAATAGGGGGCGGACCTGATGGCATTGAAGACCGCCTACTCTATTGGAAAAGTCTAAGCCTTGAAGCTGAAGGGAAGCATGAAGAATCTGTTGCAGCATATCAGCAAAGTATCGCATTGAAAGCAGGATATACTTACCCGAAACATAGTATACTATGCCCGTATGCACCAGCGACTGAACTTCAGTAAGCGTAACGACAAAGATTTACCTGTTCCCTTCGATACGCTCAGGGAACGACTGTTGGGAAGGAGTGTTCCCTTTGACATGCTCAGGGAACGGACCAGTTAAAAAAGGAAAAGAAGGAGCAACTCGTATGCAAAAACTATCGGCTATTTTGGTCATCATCATTTCTATCGGATTAGTAACAGTTATGGCGTTTCAAGTGACGTATACCCGTGCGCAAGAAGACTACTGCTTTGCAGAAACCGGTTACTGCATCAACGGTCGCTTTCGCACCTATTGGGAACAAAACGGCGGACTACCCGTCTTTGGCTACCCGGTCTCCCCGGCCCAATACGAAGTCAACCCCACCGATGGGCAATCGTACTTGACCCAATGGTTTGAACGCAACCGCTTTGAACTACATCCAGAAAATGAACCGCCCTACGATGTGCTACTTGGTCTGCTTGGTGTGTCTCTCTATGAGCAACAGGGGCAGCAAGACCCAACAACCTACCATGCATCCGACCTCGATGCTCCCCACTACTTTGCCCAAACCGGCCATGCCATAGCCCCTGTCTTTGTCTCCTACTGGCAGAGCCATGGGCTAGAGCTTGGCGAAGAGGGCATGAGCCAGCGCGAAAGCCTAGCCCTCTTTGGCTACCCCATTTCAGCCATCCGCGACGAAGTGAATGCTGCCGATGGCAAGGTGTATGCCACACAATGGTTCGAGCGGGCCCGCTTTGAGTATCATCCCGAATCATCAAACCAAGTACAACTTGGCTTACTTGGTAATGAAATGACATCTGCACAGGTACAACCAGAGCAACGTTCCAGACCTACCAATACTCCTACCTGGACACCAACTGCCACACGAACCCCTTGGGTTCTTCAAAACTTTCTACTCGTGACTCCCATCAAAGAAAGCAGTAGCAGCAGCAGCGGTGGTGGTAATAGTTGGATAATAGACCCAGACCCTTCAGAACATCCCACCGATCTTCCAACACCAACAGAGACAAATACACCTCCTCCAGAACCGTCATCTCCAGGCGATGATTTGCCCTCACCAACACCAACGCAAACTTCTACACCTACCATGGTTTTACAGGTAGTCTCAACAACCTTTCCCACAGTGCAAGCAATACCAATAACCACGCCAAGTGTGCAACCGGTGCTTCCAACTGTCACGAAAGTCGTTACAACAGTAACACCTACCCACACGTCACTTCCAACAACAGCTACACCTACTATGACCGGAACTGAGGAAATAGAGACAACTCTACCAACGACAACCCCCATTGAAACCGCGACCAGCAAGCCATCACCCACTGTTGGTATGACCACAGCCACACCGAAGGATGTTAGCACAACAGAACCTGTTGCGAAACCAACAAACACACCTGTAGAAACGGCAACGGCAACCGATGTAGCCACCAACACGCCTACCAACACACCTGTAGACACAGCAACGGCAACCGTAAAACCAAAGGATGATGATGCCATCAGTATCGTTACCCTAACGCCAACTGACATATCCGTGGCTACTGAGACGGCAACAGCAACACGCACCCATACATCTACAGCAACACCGGAGCCTACGAAGACCAAGACAACAACAAGCGAAGGGCGCTGAGCCTTTGGATAGCAAGGGAGCATGCTCCCTTGCTAATGGGCAAAACGCTTACTTGCATACGTATGGGCAAAACGCTTACTTGCATGCGCTCGGTGTCTTCGACAAGCTCAGGCACCGAGCACCAAATATACTCAAACAAGGAGATGAAAAAAACAATGAATAGCAAACATTATCAACTCAAGCATGGAGCTATCGGAATAGTCCTACTGTTGGCGAGCATTATGCTTCTGTCGCAGTCTGTTTTGGCAGCAACGGTTAATGAGTACACCGTTACCGATAGTAACGCACCAGATGGACCACTGTACGATTGGATAGATGCTACAGATGGTGGGACACTACTCACTATTGATGAAGACAAAGTAGTGCCTATAGAACTGCCCTTTGAGTTTACCTTCGGTGCAGTGTCATCAACACAACTGCTTGTTGGCAACAATGGTGGCATCATCTTTGGCACATCTGACGATAGCCAAACAGTATCGTGGGATAATAAAGACCTTACCGACGATACCGTTATGGGTATGCCCGATAACCTCATCGTGCCTTTTTGGGATGACCTAGACGAAGCATGTGTGGTACATACGAAGACTGTTGGTAGTGAAGTTGGACACCGACGGTTTGTGATTGAGTGGTCCGACTGTCCATGCTATGAAGAACAACCTCCTGCTGATAGAGGAACCGTAGCCTTTGAGCTTATCCTCTATGAAGGCACCAACAATATCAAGTTCCAATATCAAGATGTCATGTTTGAAAACAATGCCCACAATAATGGAACAAGTGCCACAGTAGGGCTGCGTGGTAGTAGCGCCAGCGATGCTGTGCAATATGCATACAACCAGGCCACATTGAGCGACAAACTGGCTATCTGCTTCAAATACCCCGACCCCGACTCGCAGTATGGCTGTGATGCCCAGCCGGTTGAGGGGTTGACCTTCACGCAAGCCCCATCTGGTGGGCGTGTGAATGAAACGTATACCTTTGCCATCCAAGCCAAGCCAGATACAGCCTTGCAACCAGTGCAGTACACATGGGAAACTACTGAGCAAGGAGAATCTTCTGGCACAACAAACACTCAAAGCTATAAATGGACTACCAATGGCACCAAAACTATCACCGTGACAGCCACCAACGACTTTGGTTCTGAAGTATCCACCCACACTATTGTCATCAGCGAGTATCCAGTAGTACACTTGGGTGATATTCCTCCATTTGTGGAAGAAGATGCCGTCACCATAGCTATTCCGGTAGTACTTGACCAACCCCACAACGAGACCGTGACAGTAGAATGTCTAGCCGGTGCTGATGATGATACTGCTACAGCAGGCGCAGATTATACCATGCTCTCAAGTACGGCAACATTCACGCCGGGCGTCACTGAGGGCAGTTGTAGCGTTGCGATAGAGGATGATAACTGCCATGAAGATACAGAGCAGTTTATCCTAAAACTAGGTCCACCCACACCATCAGAAATCCAGATTGGCGAACCATCAACAACTCGCATCACCATAGAGGACAATGATCCGGAAATAACGATAGGTTTTAGCCAAGACGAATATACTGTGCGTGAAACCAGTAATACTGCTCTTATTACGGTGAAAGTAGACCCACCTCCACCATTTTATGACAATGTGATAGTGCAATTTTCAACTGAAGATGATAGAGCTAAAGATGGCATTGATTACATTGGCAAACACAACTACCCTGTTTCATTTAGTGCCAATAGCACGCTTGGTACAGTTGCTGTCCCTTTGACAATCCTGAACAGTGTGCCGTCAGTTGAAGGATACAAAACAGTGAATCTCGCTTTGAGTAGTCCACAACCCGCGTGTACCACCAAACTCGCTACCAAAGAAGCAGTATTAAAGATACACTCGGTGCAAGAGCAACCATGTACGATACGGTTTGACCGTGAACTATATAAAGCTGCTGAAAAAGACGGTGTGGCACCCGTGTCCATCGAGCGCATTGGTGATTGTGATGCAGTTGGTCCAGTGTCTGTAGACATGATAACCTTTGATGGCACCGCTACCAATGGGCGCGATTATACGAGAACTGAAAAAAAGGTCTCTTTTTCAGCAGATACGTCTATACAAACTGTGGATATTCCTATTCTTGATGATGATGCCATAGAGGGTGATGAGACAGTTATCCTTACACTGAACAACATAACCAATACGCATATCAAGGGGAGTCGCCAGGTATCTATGCTCTCTATTCAAGACAGCGACACTCCACCTGAAGGCACTGTGCAATTTACCAAAGATACCTACTATGTGCTTGAAAGCAGTGGCACAGTGACAATAACGGTCAACCGTGCTGGTGGAACGAAGGGGTCTGTAGAGGATGTCTGGGTTGAGTCTGATAACGAATCAATAGATAGCCAAGCCGAGGTTGATAGTGACTATCAAGCTGTTGGTGGGTTTGTTCCTTCTTTTGCAGATGGGGTCAATGAGCAAACCTTTGAGCTTATCATCCTGCCGGACGACATCGCAGAGGGCGATGAACTATTCTTTCTTGATATAAGTTTGACAGAAGATGCTACAGGCGGACCAGCATTAGGCAAACAGAGACGTGCCAAGGTTGTCATCATTGATGATGATTATGACAAAGCACCGGCCGGTGTTATTCAACTCAGACCCACGTACTATGTGGATGAAGACAACGGCGAAGCTACGATTGTGGTGGACCGGGTTGGTGGTCATGCAGGCGAAGTGTCGGTCGAGTATGCCGCAGTAGATGGCACTGCCACTGAGGGCATAGACTATATACGTTCAGTTGGCGAAATAACGTTTGAAGATGGTGAGACAAGCAAACTGTTCACGGTGCCTATCATTGATGATACCCTGCCGGGCGAACCCAATGAAACAGTGCGCTTAGTGCTTGGTAATCTTGACGATGAAGGCACCCAGCAAGACCAACAGTGGCACGCTACTCATGTGGCACACGCTTTCCTCTCCAATGACGCTGCTACGCAGGGAAATAACAGCGCTATTCTGTACATTAATGACCCATCGGCTAAAACCAACGTTGATGTACAAACGGAAGATGTAGAAATTGAGTTTTCTGAAGGCAACGTTGATAGAGAAGTTCCTATTTCTATTAAGTGTGACAATTGTACTGATGATGAAGTGACAGTGGAATATTACACCCAAGAAGGACGCAAAAGTGATGCAACCGAAGGTGAAGACTATGTTTATAAAGAAGATTCACTGACATTCGATCCGTCAGGCACAAAAACGCAGACGAAGGAAGTTTCTATTATGCTCAAGGGAGATGATGTTTGTGAGGAAGACGAAAAATTCTCTTTGGTGTTGGAAAATGAATCGGGGGCCGAGTTGGCCAATGATGAGTGTACCATCATTATACTTGATGACGATTGCGCCACAGGAGATTTTCCAGAAGCAGGATTCTTGACGATGACGACACCCTATGTGTTGCAAGAATTTCCAGCCCAGCAAGTGCTTTTTGTTGCAACCATTTTGGATGAGGAAGGAAACCCTATAAAACGTCGAGAGGGTGTCACAGTCCAGATTGGAGGGCGACAACTCCCTATGTATGATTGTGGACAAGAAGGATGTGAGGATGAGCAATCAGAAGACGGCAACAAGAAAACAGGCGGTGACCTCGAATATGGTGATGGAATCTATAGTGCTGAGTTTATCGTCCCCACAAGCAGTCTTGGAGATATAGAGGCTTTTCTCATGGTTGACGGACAGCCATTAGCTCGCAGCAATGGCTCAGCCAACAGAGTTGAGCTACAGATAATTGACAACCCAGATTTGCTTGTTGTGACAGATTGGCGACAACTCTATGATGAGTTCCGCGATACCGGCATGCAGGTGGATGAAAATCAAGCGGTGGCAAAGGATGAAGATCAACAAGATGTACACAACAACCACACCCATGATTTCTACGACCTGATAGAACGCATCAATAGCTATGCAGCGAACCATCGTGGGGTTGTCGTCAACCTCGACAGCTTGGGTTGGTACACTGAGTTTGCATATAGCGGTGGTACAGAAGCACGTCGAATGAAAGGACAGAAAGTAGACCAGTTGATTGCCATGATGCAAAACCAATCGAACACAACTATCAAACATATTGCTATCATTGGTGATGACCAAGTTGTGCCTTTCTACCGTGTTCACGATCCTACTGATTATTATGGTTGGAAAGATTGTGTTGACCCTTCGCCCGATAAACAGGATTTGCTTATTTTTCCTGATAAGTGTAGCCATGAGCGTAGTTACTATATGGGTGCATCTGAAAGAAATGTTGCAATGGAAGACTTAGTCACACAAGCATACCTCTTAAGTGATGTACCCTATAGCACCAATGGGTATTATGAGGATGGTATGGGACGCGGAATATGGAAGAAGAATCCACCACCGGGTATTGTTAAACCAGAACCTGATATGGGTATCGGGCGTATTTTTGCGCTACGTCCATTGGATTTGATACAGGCTATTGACATGTACGAAAAACCTCTTGTAGTGAACCCCAAACCACCTGACGGAAGTGCATCGGCAACAGTTCTTATCAAAGATACCAAAGAGACATTCATTGACCTACAGAACAGACGGAGCTTTTTTTTGGAGTTGCAGCATTGGTTTGGTGATGCACTGAATTATTTAGACCCTGGCACATGGAACAAGACACAAGTGAAAGATGCGTTATCTCAAAAAACGGTTGTGTATTATTGGGGGCATGCAAACCATAAAGGATTCAATGATGTATATGCTACTGATATTGATGAAATTGCTCTCTATAGCCCTGTTATCTTTACAGGTCATGCTTGCCACTTGGGACTAGCACTAAGTGATTATCCAGACGACGAAAAGAAAGATGCGATACACCATCTTTTTAAAGATGCATTGGTAAACACCATGGTCAAGAAGGGAGTTACAGTTTTTGCACCGTCAAGCCAGAGCTACGGTTATGATATAGAGAATGTTACACTCGCACCCAATCTGCATGAGTTGATGGTTGAGCTGTTTGTCAATAACATTGACGAACAAAACATATCAACGGTTGGGGAACTCTGGCAACAACTGTTTCCTTTGTACCATAGTAAAGACCCTATTCTATTAAACAAGTATAAGGATTGGGCTGAAAAAGGTTTTCATACAACTGGAGCCTACGGCATGGTTTTATATGGCTTGCCAACACAGCCAATAACACAAAAAGCTGAAGATACTCCGTCGCTTTGCACCAAACAGGTAGCACAAACCCAACGTAGCACCATGGATGTATCCACTGATGCACAGACCAGTGCGAAGGATATGTCTACTACTCCTATTCCCATTGATGTGGACCTTCCGCATATTGAGGCAACCGAGCTAGAGAACGATGTCACATTGTTTAGGGTGCTCAATGGAGGCGGCTACATTGCACCCGCTAATGGTGCTATGTTGCCTATGGTCGTGCATTCCCACATACTCCCCGAAGATACCATCGTCACTGGCGTTCGGTTGGTTGAAAGTGTAAGTCATGCGTATACGCAAACCGTCAAGAACCTTCCGCAAACCGTTGTGCGCACTAGCAATGATGAAACTATCACCAGCACCTATGAGCTGCCCGACATCTACCCACAGCAAATATATACCTATACTGTTACGCCAAAGGACAATGGGACCTTTTTGATGCTCAAGGTCATTCCAATGCAATATGAGCAAGCGACTGGTAAGGTGACACTATATGATAAGTTGCATTTCGAGGTAGATACGATCAAACTGCGGCAGGATTTTCTGCCAAGCGAAGATGAGACCGATGCAACATTGTCCAGCAGCAACGATGCCAAACTTGCTGCTGGCGTGAAACACCGGATCACAGATTTCGAGGTGAGCGTTGCTGAGCAGCAGAAGGTTAATGAAAATGGAAAGATGACGATAACCTTTGAGAGTTCAGAAGCTGGCATCATTCCTCTGGATTGGGTTGTAAACGAACCGAATGGCACAAGCATCATTGCTTCTGGGCATGAAGAACTCAATGTGAATATAGGACTAAACCAGTTTGCATGCACCCTTGATACAACTGGGTGGTTGCCAGGCAAGAAAACGTTGAATGCTTTTGTACCACAACAAATCAAAAACGAGCCAAGAATTGCTGGTAGTAATAACATTGAATTGACAGCTTTAGGAATGTATCACAGTGAAGTATCTCCAACTTTGCATGTTAGCCCACAAAACCTTCCCTTTACATGGGATGTCATCTTTTACAATCAAGATGGGCAAAAGGTGCAGCGCCAAAATGGTACGCCCTCTGTTCGTATCACGATAGACCCATATGCCACAACAACAGCACTAGCAGCAGATGGGTTGCTATCGGGTACTCTGTTGGACGAATCATCCCCCAACCTTACGGTAACTGAAACCGACGCAGGAACCTACCGGATAGCACTTATCTTGCCTGATGATGTGGGAGTAGGCGACCATTGGATACGCATGAACGTCACCGACGCAGAGGGCATTACCAGCTACCAAGACACTGTGATACGTGCATCGGAGCCAGTAACCCCACCACCCACACCCACACCCACACCCACCCCAACAACCCCCCCATGCGACCCAGCCACAGAAGAATGCGTCTACCTCCCGCTCATCAACAGATAGCCGCCCACCATATAGCAAGGGAGCATGTGTTAATGCCCAAACAAGGGAACACATGCTCCCTTGCTAGTGGGAAATATGCTGAACGTCATGCCGTTTGGGGCGTGCGGCCGCACGCCCCAATATTGGGTTTTACCCCTTTGCAAAGCCACCTAGGGTGCCACGCACTTTACCAGAGAGTGCGTGGCACCACCCCGCACCCCGCACCCCTCGCGCCTCACCCCTCACCTCTATACTCTCACACCCCTTTGCGTCTTTGCGTTAAGATTCACGTTTGAGCACTCCCTAACGATCGTGGCTCTGATGTACCACTCATCCCCTAAAACCTTGCAATGAACGTTTCAACATCCATGACACAGAAAGCATCGGTCTGCAAGGTTTGAAGAAAGCGCCGGTTATCTGAAAGAAGGTAGCTCACCTGCTGCCACTACCCTTGTGTTGTGCTACACCACCTCTCCCCGCAACACTGTCACTGCTTGCCCACCAAGCAGCACACGCCCATGGTCGAGCTGCACACGCACTACCCCACCACGCGCAGAAGCCTGATACGCAACGCATGCATCCTTGCAAAGCTGTTTGCACCAGAAAGGCGCGAGGCAACAGTGGGATGATCCCGTCACCGGGTCCTCATCAATGCCAGCAGCGGGAGCAAAAAAGCGTGACACAAAATCATATGCTGGGGTAGCGGCACGGCTAGTGACAATGACACCACGCACTGGGAGGGTTTTCAACAACGCCATGTCGGGTTGTATAGCGCGTAGCTCCTCTTCACTAGATACTTGCACGAGATAGTCAAATACACTTTTGCCACTATACAGACATTCCACACCCCCTAGCGCTTGCAGCAACTCAGGTGGCGCAGAAACCGGTTCGGCGGGCGTGGCCGGAAAGTTCAGTTCTATCCATGGTACATTACGTTCAGCCATCAGCAAGCCACTACGGGTGTGAAACTGTGCCTGTTCATTGAGTGCGAGCATACCCGTTTCCCAAAGAATGTGAGCACTAGCGAGAGTGGCATGGCCGCACAGGTCTACCTCAACGGTTGGCGTAAACCACCGTAGGCTAAAACCATCGGCCTGCTTGTGGAGAAATGCCGTTTCGGAAAGGTTCATTTCGCGGGCTACAAGCTGCATCCACCTATCGTCACGCGGGTGTGGCAAGAGACATACCGCGGCGGGGTTTCCACCAAAAGGCGTATCGGTAAACGCATCCACCTGAAAGAGCGATACCGTCATTTCATAATCCTTTCTTTTTTCATGAAGACCTCGCGCAAAGACGCAAAGAACGCAAAGCTATAAAAAAAGGAACATGCACTTCTTTGCTGGTACGCTGCAATGCTGCGAGCTGTCTTGCATTCTTTGTGGTGAGTTTGTTACCAGTGCATTAGAAAGAACTAGCCCTTTGCCCATTATAGCATAGCTGCTATGCAAACAAGAGTCTCACATGTGGTATGCTATAATGGACCTATGAATAAAGAAGATAGTATGGTATTATACCTACTATTGTTGTATCATGAATAAAAAGAAAGAGGTTGTATGAAACACAAAAAATACCTGCACTCCTACCTTGTATTACTTTCGCTACTCATATTGACTGCGTGTGGTGCTACACCACAAAAGCTTCCTGTCGCCATTGTGCAACCATCTGAACCAACCGCCATGGCAGAATCATCTCAAGACGACACCAAACAAGACGCAGACCAAGATGCTGACCAAGACACTGCGAACATGGAAGAACCGTCGCCCACACTTGAACCAACAACAGACCCGGCCGACCAGGTTGAGATTAGCCCGGCCGCATTGCAAGAAACTTCACCGGACAAAGAAACAGCAACACCCACAAAAGAGCCTACCAACACACTAGAGCGCACAAAAGAGCCAACAGAGGCACCATCTACATCGCAACATGATGATAACGATGCTGCCATTCCCATTGACAGCAACACGCTCATAGTAGCCTTAGAAGAAACCTTGCATGACATCTACAGCCGTGTCAACCCCTCAGTTGTCAACATTCGCGTTGTGCAAAAACATGCCGATAGCATCACCGCATTCCCCGACATACCCGGCATGCCCGATATACCCGGTTTTCCCTTCTCAGAACCAAATGGAGAAGAAGGAGAAGAGTTTTACACACGCGGGCTAGGGTCTGGGTTTGTGTGGAATACAGAAGGCTACATCGTTACCAACAACCACGTGATAGATGGTGCGCATCGCATCACCGTGACGTTCTACGATGGCACAACGGTAGAGGGCGAAGTCGTAGGAGCAGACCCCGATAGCGATTTAGCCGTTGTCAAAGTAGCCATGCCTGCCGAAGAATTGCACCCCATTGAAGTTGTGGATGCTTCCGATGTGCGTGTTGGGCAGTTGGCAGTTGCCATTGGCAACCCATTTGGGCTAGAAAGCACTATGACAGTTGGCTTTGTGAGTGCATTAGGGCGCTCTCTTCCCGTCGAGTCGGGGCAACCCGGTCCACACTACTCCATTCCGGACATCATCCAAACCGACGCACCCATCAACCCCGGCAATTCGGGGGGCGTATTGGTCAATGACCAAGGACAACTCATCGCTGTGCCATCGGCCATTGCTTCACCCGTGCGGGCATCGTCGGGCATTGGGTTTGCCATCCCCTCGACCATTGTACACCAAGTTGTGCCAGTGCTCATTGAAAAAGGACACTATGAACACGCGTGGCTTGGCATTAGTGGCACATCTATGACTCCCGACATTGCAGCGGAGATGAACCTTGAGCCAGACCAACGCGGTGCGCTTGTTCTTGAAGTTGCTACTGGCGGCCCCTCCGACAAGGCTGGTTTGCGCGGTAGCGACCGCCAAGTGACAATTGAGGGCATCGAAATGCGCGTTGGTGGCGATGTCATTATTGGTTTTGATGGTCGCTCAGTCAAAAAGTTTGACGACCTGATAACCTACCTAGCTCGCTATACCAGAGTTGACCAAACAATCACCCTTACTGTGCTACGCGATGGTGAGGAACAAGATATTGATGTAACCCTTGGCTTGCGCCCAACATCTGAACAACAACAGCAAGAGTCTCTTAAGGAAGTCAGCACTGAGGCATGGCTTGGCATTGAAGGACGCACAATGTCCAGAGAAATCGCTATTGCCATGGACTTGGCGTCCAACCAGCAGGGCATTCTCGTGGTGCAAGTGGAACGCGAAAGTCCGGCCGATGAAGCTGGACTAAAAGGGAGCTACAAAAACATTGAGCTAGACGGTGAGCGTGTCTTGATTGGTGGAGATATAATCACGGCTACCAATAACCAATCACTCCGTACCGGTGAGGAACTACAAGCATTTTTGCATCAAGCTGAACCGGGCGATGAGGTAACACTGACCATCATCCGTGACGGAGAAGAACAGGAAGTAACAGTAACGCTGGGAGAGCGCCCATAGGATTCTGGTAGTAACGTTGCAGCACCGGCTTCTAGCCGAGTCCGGCAGAACTCTGTTGGTAAAGATATGTATTGCGTCTAGGGGCAATAGAGACATTGCGTGCAACGTCTCTACAATGCACTATGCCATTGGCACCAGTGGCTTGGCACCGGGAAGGCAAGATGCCCAATGCTACGCCTTGGCTTGCCAAGCGACAGGCAAGATGCCTGTTCTACACCTTGGCTTGCCACTGGTGTGCAAAGGGACCGGCTAGAAGCCTATCCCCTACGAGAGTATGTATAACAAGTGAGGAGTTTGTAGAAATGACCACTACTGATGATACAACGAATGAAGAAACAACTATTGCTGAAATTCATCACATCATCGAAACAATGGTATATCAGGCCCACAAAGAAGAAGTGCTCGATGTCTATGAAACCTTCCTCACCGTTATGTGGCAACGTATCTCCCCAATACTAGGAGATGTAACCGCACTAGCGATTGCACAGCGGGGCTTGTTGCTTACCTTGCGCACATATCCGCACATTACCTATGTGTCTGTGCTTAACCATGGGTTTGACTTTAGCAACTTACGCCCACAAATTGACACAGTCGAGCATGAGGCATTATGCAATGCCTTCCAAGAACTCATTGAGAACCTGCTCACTATCCTCACCACGCTCACGGGAGATATTCTCATCCGTCAATTAATCAGAGAACTAAAAAGGAACCGGTGACAATGACTATAGATACCAAGGTACCGACTGGCATACCTGCCCTTGATGACATCTTAAATGGAGGATTGGCGCGGCATTCGGTGAATGTGATAGCCGGGCCACCAGGGACAGGTAAAACTATCCTGGCGCAGCAAATCGTCTTTCAAAATGCTCGCCGCGATGCACAAATTCCCTATCTTGTAACAGTCTCAGAGCCTACCATCAAGCTTCTGCGCTATAGTCAAGCATTTAGTTTCTTTGATACCGACCGGGTAGGTCAAAACGTCATCTATCTTGATATAGGGAGCATTCTCCTCAAACAAGGGCTTGACGAAGTATCGCGTCAGATAGAAGCTTATGTGCAAGAACATTCACCTAGTATCCTAGCCATTGACTCGTTCAAGGCAATCCATGAAATAGCCCCCGACGCGCCGGCATTGCGCGAATTTTCCTACCGCCTAGCCGTGCAATTGACGGCATGGGAAACAACTACCCTCTTGGTAGGCGAATATACCCGTGAGACCATCAATGACGCACCCATTTTTGCCATTGCCGACGGCATTGTGCTGCTCGACCAAGAGTCGCGGGGTATGCATACCTATCGCTACCTTGAAGTGCTCAAAATGCGTGGCAGTGACTATTTCAGTGGCAAGCATCCATTTCGGATAACGTCTGAAGGGTTGCGGGTCTACCCACGGGTAAAAACACCTGAGCAAACAGTTCCGTACCCGCTTGGAAACCGACGCATTTCGCTTGGGGTTGCCGGCTTAGATGAAATGGCCCACGGGGGGGTACTCTCTGAAACGAGTACGCTTATTGCCGGGAGTGCGGGCACGGGCAAAACCTTGCTCTGCCTACACTTTTTGCTTGAAGGAATACGTAATGAAGAACCAGGCTTGTTGGTGACGTTTCAGGAAACGCCCTCGATGTTGCATGCGTTTGCACGTGGCTTTGGGTGGGATTTACACAATATGGAACAGCAAGGGCTCCTATCGCTCCTCTACAGCTCGCCCGTAGAGCTGGGTGTTGATGAGCATACCCACCTTATTAGGCAATCCATTCAACGAAGTGGCGCACGTCGTGTCGCCATGGATAGCTTGAAAGATATTGAATTGGCCACACCAGACAAAGTGCGTTATAAGGACTATGTGTATTCACTAGTCAACTCTTTCCGCCGAGGTGGTATCACCAGTATGCTCACCAGCGAAATATCTGAGATTTTTGGTTCATTTATCGTCAGTGAGTATGGCATTTCGTTTGTTGCCGATAATGTTATCCTCTTGCGTTATGTGGAACTATCTGGGCGCATTGCACGTGCAATGAGCGTGCTCAAGATGCGTGGGTCCGACCATGACAAAGGCGTGCGCGAGTATCGCATTCACATGTATAGCGGTGTTGAGATATTGGCACCATTTGCCGACTACGAATCGGTGCTCAGTGGCGCTATCCAAACCCCCAATGCGCCCGGAAGCGGTATCCTGCCACCACGTACACGACACATCTTCCGCATTATTAATACAACACCCGGCATCACGTTTGATACATTGGTAAAGACGGCTGGAGAACCTTCAGACCGCGTCCGCGAAAACGTAGAGGTTCTGGTGCAATTGGGGTATGTGGCACGATATACGCAAGGTGACGATACCATCTTCAAAACGACCCTAGGATGAAGGGAGGATGCGCATGACCAAAGAAAACCAGCACAACATCAAAGCAGAAGAAGCCGAGGTTATTCGCAAAGAAGAAGTTGTTGACATCTATGCTGCCCTGCTCGATAAAATCTGGCAGCGTGCATTGACTATTCTCGGTCTTGTCACAATTTGTGCTATTATGCAACGAGCAATACGGCAAACCGCGCAGCAGTATAGCTTGATCGGAGAGCTTACGGTGAATGAAGATGGGCTGAACAGTGCCGATTTGCGTTCACGGGTGAGCACCCGTGTAAGATGAGCAATGCATCGCTGCAACGGCAAAAAGTATCGCAACTCGCTACCTTTATCCGGCAAACAGGTGTCGTAGGCATACTCATTTCAGATATTGCAACAGGAGACACGCAGCGAGTTTCACGGTTTGGGGTTGAAGAAACCATTGTAGATGGGGTAATCGTTCTGTCTACTGGCATCTCAGCTATGAAGCGGCGGCGCTATCTCGAAGTATTCAAGATGCGTACTGTCAATCATATGACCGGGCAACACCGTATCCAGATAACGCCCAGTGGCATTGAAGTGCTCTATCATCAGGTCAAACAGCCAATACAGCATAAGGTGCCACCACCACTGGTTTTTGAGCCATTGCGTCATATTGTGCAGGGTACCTTGCGGCATTGTTTCTCTTGGTTGGTGCAGGGCGAGCTCGGTGTTGGCAAAAGTATGCTCTGTTATCAGTTTGCAACAGAAGGCTTGAAACGCAAAGAGTCGGTGCTGTTTATTACTGCCGATATGCCGGGGTATCAGGTACGTCAAGATATGCAAAGTTTTGGCTTTTTGCCAGACCCCTATATTGAGCTTGGGCAATTTGTGATTATGGATGGGTTTGGTGATGATGAAACCCTAGATATGAGCGACCCAGAGGCATTTTTATTCAACATCGTGCGCCAAGTTGATTGTATGGATAGACCGCTCCGCATCATCTTTGACTCCCTACGCCCACAAGGTCCTGGGTATTCATGCGAAGCATTTGTACATCTCATTCACCGTAAAAATCACCTGCTGCGCCATTCTGGGGTAACACTGTTTGATACATTATTGCATAATACGCTAGAATCAAGTAATCTACACAATCTTATCAATGCATTCGATGTTATTCTGGATATGTATACGCCCGATTGGGGAGAGATGGGCATAGCTAGGAGTAGCGGGCATCGCGTTATTCAGATGCGCAAAGCTCCTACCAGTGTAGACCTACGTCCCTTCCCATACAACATTACCGATGGCATCGGCATTGTTGTGCAAAATACGTTTTATCAGCAACAGAGATGAAAACCATGTCTTGTAAATCAATAGGGTTTTACTTGTGAGTGAATCTGCTACATCGTATCTCAACCTGTTTATGTGGCACATGCCTGGCTTGGCATTTATGAAAGACCAACACGGGCAGTTTGTCTATATTTCAGAACGTGTACAGACACTGTTAGGAAAGCCACCAGAAGATTTTCTGGGCAAAACAGATGCGCACATTTCTATTCCAACGCTGTTTACAGAACAAACTGTACAGCACGACCAGTTGGTCCTTACCCAAGCGGTTACATTGCAGACGATAGAAACCGTTTCATCCCACAATACCATTTCCTATTGGATGGTTCATCGCTTTCCTATCTTTGACGATAGCAATACCCCCATATTGTTGGGTGGTATTGCTCTTGACATCACCGAACACCACGTGAGCGAAAAGCATACGCGCCAACTGGGTGAACGTGCTTCGGCACTTGCCGATATATCCCAGACGATGTTGGAGGCAAGCCTTGATTACGAGTCAGTGCTCAAGGCTATTACGGCGCATGTAGCCCGCTTGATTGGTGATTCGTGTATTGTGACATTGCTGCTTGACCAAGGGCGAACCATACGCACCGTTGCTGCTGAATACCCAAACCCTGAAACAGCTTCACACGTGCAAGCACTTATGGAGACCTCCCGCCCACGCTTGATTGAGTTGCTAGCAGGACAGATTATTGAAACCCGTCAGGCATTGTTTTTACCAACCGTTACCCCGCAATGGATCCGCTCTATGACACGGGTAGACCATGTGTTGAACTTAGAACAAGTTGGCATTCATAGCCTCTTGATTGTGCCATTGTGGGCATGGGGGCGTGTCATTGGCACACTTGGTATATCACGCGACCGACCAGGCCGCCCATACACATCCGATGATCAGGCCTTTTTGCAAAGTTTGGCCGACCGTGCCTCGCTGGCCATTGAAAATGCGCGTTTGTATGACGCAGCACGGCGCGATTTGAGTGAACGGACACGCGCCGAACGCGAACGCGAACGCTTCTTTCGGCTATCGCCCGATTTATTGGCTATTACGGGTTTGAATGGTACATTTCGTGGATTGAATAGGTCCTGGGAACATGTACTTGGGTATACCACAGAAGAATTGCTAAATGGGCGCACATTCCTCTACTTTGTGCATCCTGGCGACTACGACATGTCGCTTACCCAATTTGAGCAATGCATGAGCGATAGCAGCACTACATCGTTTGAAAACCGTTATCTGTGCAAAAATGGCCAGTATCGCTGGTTTCTGTGGAATGTAATTTCCATTATGGATGAAGAACTTGTCTATGTATCAGGGCGCGATATTACAGACCGCAAGCAGTCGGAGGACGAAACACGACAGCAAGCAGTTTCGCGGGGGCAGGTTGGGCAAATGCTCCGCGATTTGCAATCCATAGGCGGACTATCGGAGACGGCTATGTTTCGGGTAGGCTATGAATTGGCGCAGCGGATTGCGGCCAATACTTTATCAGACTATCTGGATGAGTTTGAAGATATGGGGTTGGGCAAGCTTGCACTTATTAAGGCGCAGAAGGAACGCCAACGCTGGACGTTTGCCGGGCATGGGCTTGTCGAAGTCCACAAAGGGAGCGATAAGCCAACATGCAATTATACTCGCGGGTTTCTCTGTGGGGTGGTGTCGCGGTTATCTGGCAACGGCAACACGATAGGGGTTGAGATTGCGTGCCAGTCTATGGAAGATGAGCACTGCTGCTTTGAAATCCATGTTGATACGTAGGCTCCATGGTTCTTGCAAATACTGTATTGGTATAGGTATAATACAGACAAGCGAGAAAGATGCATATATATGTGAGGAGCAAAGAGTATGGAAGAGTTACTGCAATTACGCGAACATCTTGAACATCAACGCTACCCTGAAGCGATGGATTTGCTTGGAGAGATGGAAGAAATGAGCAAAGACGATAAAATTAATAAGATATACAGCTTTACCGTCATCCTGCTATTGCATCTTATCAAGCAAGCCGCTGAAAAGCGCACCACTCGTTCATGGAACCTTTCCATTTGGAACGCAACGCAGAAAATTAAACGTACCAATAAACGACGCAAGGCAAGAGGATTGTATATTCCGATTGATGAACTTGCACAAACTATCTCCGATTCCTACACAGAAGCATTAAAGCGGGCTTCTTTGGAAGCCTTTGAGGGACAATACAGCGAGGATGCACTAGGTGCAATGGTGGACCGCGCTACTATCGAAGCACAAGCGCTACACTTGATAACCACGGATGAGCAACCCTAACGGATTTGTGCATGATACAGAACAACCAGCAACACAAACCTTTGCATCGTGTTGCATCTTTGCGCCTCTGTGCCTCTGCGTTAAAACCAGTACAAATCATATAGGGTTGCTATCACCACCTATCTACCTATCTACCACCTACAAAGACGCAACACGAACGCAACACCATTTCATCACACGTCACGAATAGTTTCCAGAAGCCCTTCAACATCTTTCTGTGAGACTTCTTGAATGGACTGCACGACATAGTCGCGGCGTTCTTCTTCAGAAAAGAGGAAGAGTGCAGCAGGTGGCTCTGAGACAAGCCCTTTTTCGACCAGTTTGGGAAAGAGCTTGCGTGTTAATCCCTCATGCTCTTTTGACATCGGGTCATCTTTCCAAGCCAAAAACCTGGTAAATGCAACAAACGTTTCATGTGCTTGGGTTTTCTGCCAATGTATGAGGCAGAACTGCAACACCACTTTTTCCATAGCCAGTTTCATAGATGGGGTTGTGGTTACTTTAGGGTCGAGGATCCAAGCAAGTTCAAACCCTAGGTCGGTGCAGAAGTGTTCTAGTTTATGCACAAATTGCTTGAGTTTCTCATTGGGCAGAGACAACAGCCATTCTGTGCATGGACCAATAGATTCGGGTATGTCGGCGTAGAGGTCTTGGCGTTCGGCCAGTGATGCGCCAGCCCATTCTTTAAGCCGCTGTGTTGTGGTTTTCCTCTCTTCAAAGACAGTTGCTTGTACTTGTGTCTTTCCGACAAGGCCGGTGAACATATTGCCGAGTTCATTGGTCAATTTCGATATGCCTGTTCGTTCCAGAATGGAGCGGCGAGGGGTGCCATCTTCAGATACCGACTGTTCATCTTCATGTTCTGTCGCTGTGATCGTAGTCTGATCGTCGCCCGTTGCCTCAGCATCTTGCTGAGCAGTCTCAGCATCTTGTGTATCTTGATCTTGGGTTGCTTGCATGTCTTCAGATGGTTGGGTAGACGCTGGTAGTGGTGTACCTTCACCTTCGGGGTTAGCTTGCTCAGAATCTTCAACCGTTTTCTTTGTATCTCCAGATTGCATGTCTGTGCTCGGTGTATCTTCACCATTTGGGTTGGCTTGTTCAGCATCTTCAACCGTTGTTTTTGTATCTCCAGTTTGTCTTTTCTTGCTCATGGGTACCTCCTGAGCTTAGGATACTTCCTACTTGCACTGCACTATCCCTAGTTATCGTGCTACTGTGGAGCATATAGTTCATAGTATACCAGAAAATAAGCATTAGCGTGCAACTGAAATAGGTATTCAGATACAGATGCCCAGTAAAAGCTACTTCCCCCCATAAAGGGGGGAAGCAACCGGGGATGGGGTGGGAAAGAAATATTTTTACGGTGTACCGTAGCGCCAGCGCACATAGTGCAAACCCGCGTTGCCCATCTCAACTTGGACATTGGGCGGGTTTTGTGGGTTGTACGTCAGCAAACGGCGTTGGAATACTTGTACCATCACAGATAGTTCATTGCCGCCAACACTGGTGGTAATAACATAGGGTTCGCTGAGCGGCAAACCGGCAACGTCACGCCATGCGCCATAGCGTTCGAGATAGTCAACAAAGACAGTTGGGACGTTGTGCCCAAGGGTATCGTCATAATCGCCAATATGCATGCGCATCCCTTCATCTGTCGTGCTCCCATCCTTGAGCAGACCTTTTATAAGAGCTTCCTGCCCGCTCAAGTTCGTAGCACGCTCAGTGTTGAGTGGGAAAGCAACGCTTTGGAAGGTGCGGTATGTTGGGCACTGTGGGTTTACTTCGGCTGGGTCTCCGGCGACTGCTTGAACGGAAGGTTGGTAGGACATATATTCGTTGTTACCTACTTGAATGCTGCCTTGTATCATTTCTAACACAATCAATCCGCTAGATACATGCCCAGACGAGGGGTCGTTGAGTTCCATACGCCCCTTGTCGAAATATTGCACAAGACGTGTGCCACCATTTCCTTCAGCATATGCTTCCTGCGCACCACCTGTGATAGGTGCCGGTCCCCATACACGTTCAGGTTCCTTTGAATTGCGCCATGTTTGCTCAAATGCAGGAATTGCAAAGGAACCATCTCCCGTGGGCGGTGGTGTTTCACCGGTGCCATTTGCTGGCGGCTGCGCAGGTGATTGCTGCACTGGGGGTTGCGCGGGTGCAGTTGTTGGTTGCACGGGTGCAGTTGTTGGTTGCGCGGGCGCAGTCGTCGGTTGCGCGGGCGCAGTCGTCGGTTGCGCGGGCGCAGGGGCAACTGGTGCATGTTGCATCGGTGGTGGGGCAGCACCATGGTTGAGATAAATTGGGCTAGGGCCAACACCCACAGTGAATTGACCACCACTAGCATTGATAGTCCTGCTTGCACCTGATGCATCAACAACTGTTCCCTGCCCTACGGTTGTATCAATGGTGACTTCGGCAGGGCTAGGGGCCCACAGCACATCTACCGCTGTGCCGCCACGATTGAAGCGTGCGCCATAGGATTGTGGTCCGCCTACTTCAACAACAGATAGCAGTTCTATAGTACCTTGACGCGCACTGGTAGCGTTTTCTTCAAGGACGATAGCGTGGAGCCTAAGCGGATACTGAATGGAACGCATTGTGCCGGGGTTGTCGAGGTCTTCGCCTTGTTTATCTACCGGTATGATAAGCTGATTGCCACGCCCACCGGCTGGTCCTAGACGAAACTGCACTCTGCCCATAGCGTCGCGCACCCACATGTTCACTGAGTGGTTGCTGTTGTCGCCATTGACGACCATACCAATTTGTGAGGGAGCTTCTGCAATGACGGGGCTAGATGGTGATGTGAATACTACAAAGTGAGGGCTACCCCCTGTTGGGGCGGGGAAACTGTAGTTGAGCACTCCATTTGAAAGTGTGCCATACCCTTTGTCTGCGCCCCATGTGCCAGACTGGGTAAGGTCAACAACAGTACGGCGTTGCCCAAGGTCAAGCATGCCAGCAGGTGTTGTGCCGGAGAGTTGATGGTTGAGCGTTTTGAAGGCTTGAAAAGCTGGTTTGGGCGCACCAAAGTTTGCACCCACAATGCCATATTGTTTATCGTTTTCGTCGCTATAAGCATAGGAAATAACCCGTTCGGCCCCATAGGCACGCAACATAACGCCCCCACGTACTAAGAAATCTGCTTGTTGTTGAGGACTGTAAATGCCACGGCTACCCGGCCCGCCGGTTGACCAACCATATTCTGTAACCCAAATGGGTTTATTACCAAGTTCTTGGGCAAGCGATTTAATTTGATTGAATCCACTGATGCCGATACGTCCTGTTTCAGGGCTACCGGTGCTATTTTGCGATTGGTCATCTGTATAGGGATGGATGGAGATGATGTCAAACGAGTTCCAGCCGCCATTTTGGGCCACTTGGCGCAGGAAACTTGCAGATGGTTCAGGCGATACGTCGCCACCTATGAGTACACGGGCATTTGGGTCGGCGGCTTTGATAGATGCGTAAGCGGCTTTGAGCAACAGGGTATATGCAGCAGGATTGGGAGCCGGACTCCAGTGTGCTCCTCCTACATCGGCCGGTTCGTTCCAGATTTCCCAGTGGCTAACTCTTCCTTGGTAGCGACTGACGACGGCTGAACAAAATGCAGCAAAATCTTGTGGTGATGGTGGATAAAACCCACCTGATGCGTTAGCCCACGTAGGGGTTGGGCCACCGAGAATACCGACAATATTGATGCCACGTTGCGTGAGAGCATCTACAGCAGCATCGTGAAAACTCCAATCGAATTGGTCACGGGATGGCATAATACGCCCCATTTGGAAGTCTTCGCGTACCCAACCGACGCCAAGCTGTTGCAATTGGTCGGCGGGTCCATGCATGGTTGCAATTTCGGGATAACGTGAAGCGATATGGCTGTTGATTCCAAAAGGGGAGTTTGTGTTAGTCGGGGCAGTTGTTGGGGCCATGGATGCTTGCTGTGACGGAATGAGCATACCAATGGCTATAAGAACGAGCACAAATAAACGGGCGATCCTTTGCATGAGTGTTTCCTTCCTGATAAAGACTATACAATTGTTACACGCACGATGACTATACTCTTATGAACGACACACGCGCCAAAATTTGGGACAACTAAAAGTACCCTTATTCCTTTTGCAGAGACAAACGCTCCTCAAAATGATACACTGCTAGTGAAATACATTGTACCATGTGTTGTATATTCTTGCAATGTGCCACTATGTCTCTATCATGTTCGCACTACGATGCTATCACTTGGGAGAAAAGAGCACAACGATGGTTCATTCCACCCACTCAGCGTGCCCCCATCCTGCATCACGACCACCTTCGTTTGCTGCGCTAAATCAGCCGCTGCATGTGAACATTCCTGCCCCCATGCTACCGCAAGTATTGGGTAGCCTGATCCGCCGAAGCTGCACGCGCCACGATGGGTTTTTGTTCAGCACATACAGAAAGTCTTGGAAATCTTTACCTGTAAAAGCCATTGTTACGCTCCTGTCACCAATTGTGCTTGTATTATATACATGGGGTACAGAACCATGCAATGATACCTGGATGTCGTGTATACGGCAGGACTCCACTCGTGGAAGGCAATTGTACTTGAAAACAGGCAGGATGCCTGTCCTACTATTATTCTATTTCTTCGTGGTACAGGAAAGTGCCTAGGGCCAACAACGCACTATCTCATCAATCGCATCGGCAATCTTGACTCGCTCTTCCAGTGTAGTGAGGGCTACGAGCCATGGCATGAGCACTTCCAAAGACTCTGCAAACGATACCCGCCCATAACCAGACATTAAGCGCATGCTTGCTTGCCAAATAGCCATGGCAGCAGTTTTATGCGAAGGTGAGCGCACACTCCATGTAGACATGTTGCGTGCAAATAATGTGAGTGCCTCAATGCGCGTTGCATCGTTGGGAATAGCACGGGCTGCCCCGAATGCCTCAGCATACACGGCTGGTTGCTGTCCCGAAGGCAAGCGCGGAGCTAGGCGTAACAGAGCAATACAACACTGGTGTGTATCAACAATGGTACTAGCGGCCTCAAATGCTTCTGCATATGCAGCAGGTTGCACATCGGGCGGCAGGTAGGGAGTCATCTTAATGATAGCATGGTAGCGGTCTTCGCCATTTTCAATTGTGCGGGTAGCCACAAGGCTTTCCAAAAGTAACTCATGGGGCAAAAATGCTACCAGTGAAACGAGAGCATGCGAGCGCCGCTCCTCGTTGGCAATAGCACAAGCAATAGTAAACGCTTCTTGTATGAGCGCTCCACCCTTCCAATGTGGTGCCAATGCTGTGATGGCCCTTGCACGCTCCTCTTTATCATTCATAGAGCGGGCTATTTCCAACGCATCCGATAATAACTTGGAGGGGAGGTGTGGAGCGAGGGTAGCGACAACATCGGCACGCCAACGAACATAGGAAATAGACTCTGCATCTTCAAGAGCTTTTTCACATACATCATAGCGCTCATCGAGCGATATCTGCGGTACAAGAATACTCAATACTCTTGCGCGGCATGGAGCATCGTCAATCTCATATGCTGCACTGAGCGCTTGGTCTAGCATATCGGTATGCAAGTAGGGGAAAAGCGCCATAAGCGTCTCAGCACGCCAAGAGGTGTTTCCAATAGAACGCGCCAGGTTCAGTGCATCTGGCAAAAGCCGCGTGGGAAGATGCGGCGCAAGAGCTGTGAGTGCATTGCTGCGATATAACTCATGCGTAATTGTGCGGACATCAGCAAGCGCTTCCTCTGCCAAGAGGAGCGCCGGTAGGTGGGGGGCTATCAAACGCAATACGTCAGCCCTATGCCACTCACTGGCGATAGACCGTGCTATAGCGAGTATATCTACAAACGTTTCATGCTGCTGATGCGTTGGCAAGTAGGAAGCAAGTGCATTGAGTACCTGAATACGCTTCCATGCATCAGGGATTGTATACGCCATAGCCAACGCCTCTGGCAAGAGTGCCGATGGGAGCATCGGCACCAATTCAGCCAATGCTTCTATACCCCACGACTGGTTATGTTCAGCTTGCACAATGGACAATATATCGGTGTAGACATCGCGTTGCTGCTTAGCGGGCAAACGCGGCGCAAGTGTTGCCAAAAGTCCAATCCGTTGCCGTTCATCTACAATGCAACGGGCAAAGGTAAGCGCTTCGGCATAGATTTGTGGCTGTCGCGTAGAGGGCAGATGCGCTGCCAAAGCCGTGAGCAACCGATAGCGTTGCGGCTCATCTGCAATAGCCCGCGAATCAACGAGGGCTTCGGCATAGATATATGGTTGCTGTTTGGAGGGGAGATGTGGTGCAAGCATCGTCAACGCCTCGGCACGTTGCCATTGGTCATTGATGCTGCGTGCTGCATCAAGCAAGGCACGATGCAATGATTCTGGCGTGTGCGGAGCAATTGCCGCAAGGAGTTCGGTACGTTGCCATTCATCTCCCACCGAACGGGCAGCCGCAAGCGCCTCACTACACACGTTGTGCTGCGAATCGGTTGGTATGGCCGGGAGCATGGCTATGAGCGTTGTGGCAACCCACATAGGGTTTTCGATGAAACGCACAGCACGCAATACCTGCGTGAACAGTGGCGTTTCTGCAATCACCGGCACACAAGGGGCTAAACTCTTCAATGCTTCTGCACGCTCTTTCTCATCATCAATAGCGCATGCTTCAGTGAATGCTTGCAGAAAGACCGTCTGTTGTTGCTCAAGAGGCATATGCGCCGCTGTAGTAGCCAACAACCGAAACCGCTTTTTCGTGTCGGTTATAGCAACGATTGCATCCATAGCCTCAGTCATAATCTGTGCTTTGGTATAAGGCATTTCCAATGCTGCATGCCCGCTTTCACTTTCTGGGAAGGAAGCCAGCAACGCCAACAATGCCTGCGCACGTGCATCATGGGTACGTACTACGCGGATAGCCGCCAGTATATCTGCAAAAATCGCTTGTTGCTGCTCAACAGGAACATGGCGTACAATAAGAGGCAATGCATCAGCAAACCGCTCCTTGCTGATGAGTCTACGGGCTACTGCACGCGCCCGCTCTGACATTTCAGGCCATTCTATTGCCGATGGGTGCATTGCTACACTGACCAACGCTTCTGTACGGAACGTTTCATGTTCAATCGTATCAATGAGCGTACAAACGTTTGGCAACAGCGCTGCCGGCAACGTGGGTATCAGTGTTGTCAACACTCGTGTGCGCGACCGATCATGGGCTATCATGCCAATCGTATGGACAATTTCATCATAGAGAACATCTTGTTGTTCAAGCTGGGCATAGGGGACAAGCCCTATCAGCGCCAATGTACGCGCATCTTCCTGCTGTATGGTACGGGCCATGTCGAGAGCTTCATCTATACACATGTTGGACAACACCTCGGCCATGGCGCGTATTGCTTCAGCTTGCCACACATCATCGGTAAACGAACGGATGACTTCAATAACAAGATCATGTTCGTCTTGAAATGCACACACATCACATGCCCCCAATGCACGAAGTGCGCGTACTTTCTGGGTTTGCGCAGGGATTTGCAACACATGCTTCAATGCCAATGCTGCACTCCACTTGCCCTCTGGTATTCCCACAGCCATGAGTCCGGCTAGCAATGAAGGGAGTATATTGCCACTTATGCTGCGAATAGAAGCAGCAATGTATGCACACCGAAAACCGGCGGGGATATTTTTCTGCTGTTCTGTCTGTCGCCAGAGAATATCTACATCGCTGAGATAGCCAACATAGTTTCCTTCGGCATTAAACCGTGCTCGTGCCCACGGTTGATAAAAGCGCTTGTCTGCGGCTACGGTGTTTGTCAATACACTGTAGATACGCTCCCATGCGCCGGCTTCTGCTAGATGTTCAATCCAATAGCGGCGCACATAGTTTGTGAGGTGTGTACGACGATTTTCATGCCACTCTTGCCCATAGCTCACGAAACGTTGTTGCAACTCAGCACGTTCTTGCTGCAACAGGATATGCTCGCGGAATAACTCACGTAGGCGGAGATGCTCAAAGACATAGCCATCATCCGTGCTTCCATCACCAACAATAAGGTGTCTGGCTATTTGTACTGCTTGAGACACAACATCGCTATCTTGAAAGACATCTGGGGCTAGTTCGAGCAAGTCTTCATTGCTCAATGTTCCCATAGCCATAGCACATAGCCCAAGCAAGGTGAAGAGTGCAGCAATGTGTGGGTTGTGCTGTTCTTGCTTGTGCAGCCAATCATGCACATATGGCTCTAGCCCCGCAGGTAGCTGCGGTAGGGTTTGTGGGTCTAAGACATGGTTTTGCAAAGATGAAACGAGTATATGTAATGTGAGCGGGTCGCCCTCGCTAATGCGCTCTATTTCAGATTGCACATCGAGCCTAGGATGCAAGCCATGCAGAGGTTGACACACATCATGGAGCAAGTCGCCCATAGCTTGTCGGCTCATTTCGGGCAGCGTCATATTCACCGTGTGCTTTTCTTGCCACTCAAGCACATCGAGCCAATCGGCATAGGTCATATCGGCTTTTTGCCGCACCGAAACGAGGAGGCGAAGGTATGGCATAGGGGCTTGCGGCAGAATATCCCGCGCTGGTTGCCACCCTTCTGTTTCATCTAGGCCATCGAGCACTAGCAACAGCGCTTTTCCTTCGGGCGGGTCGCGGTAGAGGTAGCTGGCAATGATTGGGCGCAGTTGGTCGGGGGACATGTTGTAGATATGCACATGTTCTGTGTCGCCATAGAATACTGCCAAGGTTTGGGCCAAGCTACGCAATGTGATGCGGCGACTGTTGGTTTGATAACGCATGCTAATCGCAGCAAAAACCGGCGTCCATACAACAGGAGTGTGTTGCTGCTTGTTGGCAGCATACACATGCGCGAGCCATTGAATGAGCAGAGCAGTTTTGCCGCGCCCAGTGGGTGCTTGGAGCAAGGCCCACGGGCGTTCATCGTGGTAGAGAAATGCATCTAGGTCTTCCAACTCAGCATCGGAACTTGTTTGAAGAAACCGTTCGTAGTGGTTTACCATACGCATAACAGCAGCACGATAGAATGGGGGAGCAGGGCGCACTATCTCGGCTAGTGCATGCCGCACATGCATCATGTCTGTAGACAAATTATCACTCATGGGCTTATGGTCATTGCAGGGTCTTGGTTTTTACCAAGAATAAGATTCAAACTTTGTACCAGAACCGGTATGGTTGGTACGGTCATTTCATTGGTGAGTATCACAATGGTGATGCCATTGCCGGGCATATATCCCATAATAGATTTAAACCCAGATAACCCACCAGTGTGGCCCCATAATGCACTAAATTTGATATTATTGGGGGCAGCACCAGATGTAATGAGGGAGAACGCCTCAATATTTTTCGTCATACCGAGGCCATACACGGGGTAGCCTTTGACTGTATGGATGTCTACCAAAACCGGCTGGAGCATTTCATGAAGCATAGCCTGATTGATCAACGTGCCGGTGAAGAGCGCTTGGGCAAAGGTAGCCACGTCTTCTGCATTGGAAATAATGCCGCCAGCGGCCCACGTGGAAAGGCTGGCGTCGGTAAAATCGCCTGTTCCGATATAGCCATGCACAAAGCCGCCTGGCATCTCCTCATAGTCTTCTAGGTAGGTATTGTGCAACTGTAACGGTTCAAAAATGCGGCTACGCAACTGATAATGCAACGGGGTACCCGTAGCCTTTTCAATAATCATGCCGAGCAAGATATAGTTGGTATTGGAGTAGTGCCATTTTCCTGGCTCACCGGGAGCAAAATAGGGGTCATGGGCTACGCCATACGCAACCAACTCATTCGGCCCCCACACTCGCCGTGGACTATCAAAGTATATCTGCTCAAACCGATGGTCGAGATAGTCATAGATTCCGCTTGTATGGCTCATCAGGTGACGTATGGTAATGGCGTGACCATTGGGAACCATACCGGGTAGCCATTGTTCAACCGTTTGGTCAAGATGTAACACATGTTCTTGTACCAGTTGGAGCACAACTGTAGCGACAAAGGTTTTGGTGACGCTGGCAATGCGAAAGCGGTCGCTCGGCACTATGGGCGTTTTGAGTTCTCGGTTGGAAAGGCCGCTTGCGCCTGTCCAAGCACCTTGTCCAGGAATGTAGACATGCATAACCATGCCGGGGTTGTTTGGTGCAGCGGATATTTGCTCAAGACCGTTCTGCAAGGCCAAAACGAGATGTGGATTGGTCGTGAGCAGTGGAGAAACTGTCGGGGCAGTGGCAGGAGCAGGTATAACTGTTGTTGCTGGCATATTTTCGGATAAGTGGGGGGATGAACCCATACCGGGTGGTGCAATGCCTACTGGTGGGTTGCCGGCTACGGGAGTATGAACCGGTGACGTGTCCGGTGCAGGGTTTGAAAAGGTTTTTAACGCTGCCTTCATAATAGAAGGTGCTTGGCGCGTGGGAGTTACGTCTTCAGTGACCGTTGTTTGTGCAGTGAGAAGCCGCGACGCTTCATTTAAGCCAAAGATACCCAAGACAACCACGAGCACTATGGTGATGCGTAGCACGACTGTGACAAACACGGTATCAGACTTGCGCACCATGCGCCGTCGGAACTTCTTCCGATTTGATGCTCGTCGTATCGTTTTTTGGTGGTAGTTCATGTAGCATTTATCCTAGTTTATAACCGTTTGTTGGGCTTCGCTGGGCATAGAATACTTTGATAGTGTGTGCATGCGATACCTGTGGAAGTGCAAATATATGCTTGAACTATACCATACCCATGGGATAGTTGCAAGTATGGAGAAACACAAAACCTGCACTATCGGGAGACAGTGCAGGCACAACAACATTTTCAGCGAGAAAATGCCAATTTCATGTTATTTCATCAAGCATAGGCAACCATTAATGGTAGTACCGATCACCACGTGATGAGCCACCACCCCGACTGTCGCGCCGTGAACCATCACTAAAACCACTATCGTGGCGTCCACCGCTATCGCCACCTTCGTGGCTACGGACAGGTGAGCGCGACCTTTCTTCGGCTTCGTTGACTCGGATGAGTCTTCCCCGTACCTCAAGGTCATTGGTTGCGTTGATCAAAGCAGCAACATCATCTGTTTCCATTTCTACAAAGCCAAACCCACGTGAACGTCCGGTTGCACGGTCAGTAATAACACGGCTACGTTGTACCTCTCCATGCGGCTGAAACAGACTTTCGAGTTCCTCATCGCCAACACTCCACGGCAAATTTCCAACAAACAACTTCACGTACATCAGACTACCTCCTCATGTCCACGTTTTCACGTGGCAAGCACCAAAGTAGCACCCCTATGGCTCGCCCCACAGGATGCCGTAACACATTCTTGTTTTCATCAACATGTATTCGTTCCGGGGCACCTACGTCATAGCACAGAAAAATCCTGTCCTTTCGCTCTGGTGCTGTAACAACGTATTTCCTTCTGAGCGAGTGAAGTTCTGCAGAGTGCAATGCATAAGAGGAAACAAATCTGATGCAAGTCTCGCAGTCTCATACGTTGGTCAACAGTGGTGAGTATACCATTTCTCTGCCTGTGGTGCAAGAATATCGCATAGAGGTGAACCATGGAGATGGTGCAGGCAACCTCTCTCCTATGCCATTAAAAGGTAGCTTGTGAACAGTTATGGTATATACATGCTTTTCGGGTACAATAGGAACATCATAACGTGAGGAAAACAGTGTTTTAGGAGGTTTTTTGGATGGCTCAGTATGTTATGGCCATTGACCAAGGCACAACGAGCACTCGTTGCATCGTGTTCAATCGCCAAGGTGCTCTTGTGTGCTATGACCAAAAGGAGCATGAGCAGATTTTCCCCAAACCTGGCTGGGTAGAGCACAACCCATATGAAATTTGGGAGAGAACACAAAGTGTCATTCGTAGTGCTATGCAAAAGGGCAATATTGCAGCAGACAACATTGCAGCGTTGGGGATTGCCAATCAGCGTGAAACAACCGTAATATGGGATCGGCGCACTGGGCGACCGTATTACAATGCGATTGTGTGGCAAGATACACGCACTGACACGATTTGTCATGCGCTTATGCAGGAAGCAGGGCAGGACCACTTCCGGGCTAAGACAGGATTGCCCATTACAACGTATTTCTCTGGACCAAAAATCATGTGGTTGCTGGAGCACGTTGACGGGCTACGTTCAATTGTTGAGCAAGGCGATGCGCTGTTCGGCACAATTGATACGTTTTTGCTATGGCACTTGACTGGTGGTGTGGCTGGCGGTGTGCATGCGACTGATGTAACGAATGCTAGTCGCACGATGTTGATGAATTTGTATACGCTTGCCTGGGATGAGGATATTCTGCGGTATATGGATATACCGGTGCATATGTTGCCTTGTATTCGCGCAAGTAACGGCATATATGGTGAAGCACAGGGCGAACTTGCCGGGGTGCCAATTGCAAGTATGCTTGGCGACCAGCAAGCTGCGCTGGTTGGGCAAACATGCTATAGCATTGGCGAAGCGAAAAATACGTATGGGACGGGGTGCTTTTTATTGCTCAATACTGGCAATGAGATTATCCATTCTACGCATGGGTTGCTGACGACCGTGGCGTACCAAATGGGCGATGCTCCCGCAGTGTATGCCTTGGAGGGCAGCATTGCGATGGCCGGGGCACTGGTGCAATGGTTGCGCGACAATATGGGAATGATTACCAGTAATGCAGAAGTTGAGGCATTGGCACGCCTTGTTGACGACAATGGGGGTATCTATTTTGTGCCGGCCTTTTCGGGGCTGTTTGCTCCCTATTGGAAGAGCAGTGCGCGTGGGGTCATTGCTGGTTTGACGCGCTATGTGACACGAAACCATTTTGCGCGTGCTATCCTTGAATCAGTCGCCTACCAAACCCGCGATGTGGTTGACGCTATGTCGCAGGATTCGGGCATGAAGCTCAGTATGCTGAAGGTAGATGGCGGTATGATTGGCAACCATTTGCTGATGCAGTTCCAAGCTGATATGCTTGGGGTTCCTGTGGTGCGGCCTATGGTGACTGAAACAACTGCGCTTGGTGCGGCCTATGCAGCAGGGCTGGCGACAGGCTTTTGGGATAGCTTTGAAGACCTGCGCAACCATTGGCACGCTGATTACATCTGGCATGTGGAAATGCCACAAGAACAACGTGCCAAGTTGTATGCCAATTGGCAAAAGGCTGTGACCCGCACGTTTGACTGGCAGGATGAAGACGCAGACTGAGAGCTGAGTGCTGAACGCTGAGTGCTGGCTGAATGTTGCACACTGAGCGCAGGTTGACGGTTTTAAAGATTAGCACTATTCTAACAGAAAGAACTATACAAACTATATAAAGCATGGTGCTACGTTCAACATTTTTCAACATTGGTGCCTCGCACAAAGAGGAGAAGACGCAAAGAGGTATAGTGCATTACGTTCAGGGACTAGTTCAGGGAACGGCTTACGAAAAGAAGAATTGGAGAGAGAGCATTATGCAAAAGGCTACATTTGCAGCAGGCTGTTTTTGGGGGGTTGAGCATACGTTTCGGCAGGTAGCAGGGGTACAATCTACAACGGTTGGCTACACTGGTGGCACCTTGGATAACCCAGGCTATAACGATGTTTGTACAGGGAAGACAGGACATGCCGAAGCCGTTGAAATTGTGTATGACCCAGACCAAGTGTCCTATGAGCAGCTTTTGGATATATTTTGGAACTGTCACAATCCAACGACGCTGAACCGTCAGGGGCCAGATATTGGCACGCAATATCGTTCGGCTATCTTTTATCATACGCCAGAGCAGGGTGAGGCAGCGCGAAAGTCAAAGGAGCGCTCTCAGCAGTCTGGGCGTTACAAGAAGCCTATCGTAACGGAAATTACTCCTGCATCAACCTTCTACCGCGCTGAGGAGTATCATCAGCAATACGTTGAGAAACGACACGGTGTTGCTGCATGCGCTACTGTGTCGCATGCGTAATTAGAATACTTGTACGGGCTTGCCGCTGGCAAGCCCTATTTCCGTACCAGCTTGCCGCTGGCAAACCCCAAGATTTGTACCCACAAACAACCCAAAGTATGCTATAATTTGCACTATGTGAAGAGTAAGCGTAGCACATGGGACGAGGTCGTCATATGGCTGGGAATTAAGTATAGGCGAACAGACATCTTTGTGTGCTCTTTGTGCTCTTTGTGCTCTTTGTGGTGAAACAAGAACGTTACTATGTCATATAGAGATTTTGACTTAAAAAGAGTGAAACGGGAACTTGGCGTTACGCTCAGCGAAAAACAAACCGTCTTCTCCGACATCAAAAGTGTTCCTATTTCCTCTATTCTTGATGCAATATTAAGAGAAAATATCCCCCTTGCCCGTGCCATCAATACAGAAAAAGCACGCTCAGAACTCATCATTGCAAATATCCTGGTAGAAGTACGCAAAATACTTGATCATAAAGTCAGTTTATTTTCCGGTATTGAGTTTAACGTTGATAAGGAAAAAGGGTTAAACGGTTTTTGTGACTTTATTATGAGCGCTTCTGAAGAACAACTGCTCCTGACCAGCCCTATTGTTGCTGTAGTTGAAGCGAAAAACGAAAATATTATCGGAGGATTGGGTCAATGTATCGCAGAAATGGTAGCGGCAAGTATGTTCAATACGGCCGAAGGGAATGATGTCATGCGCCTATATGGTGCTGTCACAACAGGAACAGCATGGAAATTCATGAAAATGGAAGGTCTTGATGTGCTCATTGATCTTGACGAGTATTCCATTGAAAATCCAGGTAAAATTGTTGGTATTCTCCTGGAGATGTTAGCGCAACATGCCTAACTTGGCGCTCAAGGACAGCACTCCAGTTATCCGATTCTTTACAACTGTGCTATAATTTGCACTATGTGAATAGTAAGCGTAGCACATGGGACGAGGTCGTCATATGGCTGGAAATTACGTAGGGATGGGGATTGCTGACCTACTCGAAGAAAAACGCGAAGAGATACTGCATCTTGCCGAAAAGCATGGTGCAATGAATGTGCGTGTGTTTGGGTCAGTTGCGCGAGGGGAAGCTCATGATAACAGCGACGTAGATTTTTTGGTAACGTGGAACTATGGGCACCTGTCCCAATGGGGAGGAGTTGGGTTACTCATTGAGCTAGCAGAGATGCTCGGACGAAACGTAGATGTGGTCGGAGAGGATGAATTGCACTATATTATCCGTGACCGAGTGTTAGCAGAGGCAGTACCATTGTGAAAAGCAAAGGAGACGATCTGTACCTTCTTGACATATATAAGCGCACTGAGCGTATTGAAGCTTTTGTTCAGGAAGGGAAAATAGTTTTTTTCCAATCATTGCTGATACAAGATGCTGTTATACGGAACCTTGAAGTCATTGGAGAAGCAGCTAACAACCTTTCAAAAGAATTTCATCAGCAATACCCGCAAATACCATTGGGTAAAATTATTTCATTTCGTAACCTACTTATCCATGGATATGACCAGGTAAGCTTATACCGTGTTTGGGAAATTATTGATAAAGACCTACCGCTACTCAAGTCTCAAGTTAAAGTCATCTTAGAAGAGCGACAGGTACTATAAAAAAGGAGAAAAACCATGCATATACTCACCAGAATAGCTATTGTATCGTGCATCATAGCCATAGGAATGGTTGCCGCACCCCTCGTGCGCACCCCACAACCCATACAGGCAGAAGGATTAGCACAACAACTTCCCCCGCGTCCCACGCCAGATGTACCACCAATCCCCACGCCCACATCGCCCCCAGATGATATTGTTGCGACGCCGCCACTTATCCCCACTACTGTGCCAACCGCTGTGCCCACCAGTGCAAATGATACTCCCACGACACCACCGGGCACTGCTACGGCCAAGCCCACGTCTCCCAATAACAAGGATGACGATGACGATGACAAGGATAACGACGACGATGACAACGACAGCGGAGGAGGCAGTAGCAGTAGCGGAGGAGGCAGTAGCAGTAGCGGAGGAGGCAGTGGCGACCTTGCCCTTATCGCCAAATCCAACTGGGTGAATGCCAATGTGGGACAAACGGTAGAGTTTTCCGTTATCCTCACCAATCGCGGCGGCAGCATAGCCGAAGACGTGCAGGTGATAGACTATTTGCCTCCCTTTACACAGTTGCTCAATGCCACATCCAGTTGGGGCACCGTTGCTACTGAAGGCAACACGGTAAAAGTTACGGTTGACCAGCTCTACCCCAACGACGTAGTGGCTATCCGTGTATATGCCCTCGTCACAAACCAAGCCATTCCGCCAAACAACACGAATACTTTTACCCTTGTAACCGAGGAGGATAGACCAAACCGTATGAATACCAACGCAACTTTTATGTTGTGGACATTTGGGTGGTAAATATAAACCTATGCTTTCACCACGCTGGAAAAAAGTACTTGCCGACCTGTGGTCTAACAAAACCCGCACAGCCCTCGTTGCCCTCTCTATAGCCGTTGGCGTCTTCGCAGTCGGCATGATAGCCGAATCGCGCATACGCATGTTGCGTGGGCTACAAGAGGATTACATCCGTGGCGACCCCTTCAGCGGGGTCGTTGCCACCAAAAAGCCATTTGATGAAAAACTCCTCCATTCCATTCGCAAAATTGACGGCGTCGCAGAAGCCGACGCACGCCAAGGCATTAGAGTGCGCCTCAAAATTGGCCCCAACGAATGGAAGGACCTGACCCTTGACGCCATACGTGATTTCGACAACATCAGCGTAGCCAAAATGCACCCCATGCGTGGTGAGTGGCCGCCGCCCGATAAAGAGTTTGCTGTTGAGCGTTCGGCCCTCAACCCCGCCCTCGGTGTCACACTCCAATTCGGGCACGTCTACTATATCGAAACCCTAGGGCAGAAGCAACGCCGCATCAAACTCTCCGGTGTCGTCCACAACCTCAATCTCCCTCCAGCCCTCTTCACGGGCTCCTATACCGGCTACATTACGGAAGAAACACTAGAATGGCTAGGCGAGGAACGCGGACGGTATGGCTCTGTATTATTTCGCGTAGACAAAGAACATTTCTACGACAATGACTTCATCGTTACTGTAGCCAAAGACATACGCGACAAAATAGAAAAGAGCGGTATCGAAGTAGAGGAAATATTCATTCCTCCTGACCCTGGTGAAAGCCCTGTAGCCTCATTTGGTCTCAAGCCTATCATGCTCATCCTGAGCGCCGTTGGGGTATTAGCCGTCTTCCTCAGCGGCTTCCTCGTGACGAGCACTATATCTGGGGTCATGGCGCAGCAAGTGCGGCAAATTGGCATTATGAAATCTATCGGCGCACGCACAAGCCATATCATAGGCATGTACCTCTTCCTTGTGATTTGCTATGGGCTTATTGCTTTAGCTATAGCTGCACCACTGGCCTACCTTGCCGCGGGACTCTTTGCCAACTTTTTTGCTGCTATGTTCAACTTCGACCCTGTCAGCTACGGCATTCTGCCCCAAGTCATCGGGCTTGAACTGTTCGTCAGCCTCATTGTGCCCATAGTTGCTTCACTCTATGCACTCATCCGGGGAGCCAAAATAACCATCCGCGTAGCTCTTGATAGCTCAGGTAGCGCAGGCAGCTATGGTGGCAATGTTATAGACCGCATTGTGAGTTCTATCCGTCGTTTTCCACGCCCGGTGCTTCTATCACTCCGCAACACTCTCCGCCGCAAGGGGCGGCTCTTGCTTACGCTCACCACACTGACCATAGCCGGTGCTACGTTCATAGCTGTCTTCAGCGTCCAAGACTCGGTCAAACTTTCGCTAAACGAATTCTTCAACTCACTCTATCGTTTCGACGTTGGCGTCAACTTCGACCGCCGCTACCGCAGTGAACGCCTCGTCTATGAAGCTATGCAGGTACCCGGCGTTGCATATGCCGAAACATGGGGCAACATTGGCACACGCCGCCTACGCGATGACGAAACAGAAAGCGACGTTATTTTCTTGCAAGCCCCACCCATAGGCTCCGATATGATTGAACCATTGGTGCTTGAAGGGCGTTGGCTTAAGCCAGAAGACCAAAACGCGCTTGTGGTGAGTAGTGGACTGGTGAAGGAAGAGAAAGACATCAGCATAGACGATACTATCACCCTCAAAATAAAAGGACGTGAAACCGAGTGGCCTATTGTTGGTGTTGTCAAGGGTTTTGGCAATGAGTTGATGGCCTATGCCAACCTGCCCTATTTCGAGCGCCAAGTGCGTGAAGCCGGTGTATCTGAAGACTTGCGTATCGTCACTATACAGCATGATGATGCATTCCAAAAGCAGGTGCAGCAAGACCTTGAAAAACATTTTCGTTCTGTTGGCTTGCGTGTCACCAGTAGCATAACTCTTATTGACCAATATAACCAAACGGTAGATATGTTTAATATTATCGTCTACTGTCTGATGATTATGGCTGTACTCACGGCGATTGTTGGGGGGCTAGGGTTAGCGGGTACGATGAGCATGAACGTCCTCGAACGCACCCGCGAAATTGGCGTGATGCGAGCTATCGGCGCTTCAGATGGCTCGGTGCTGCAAATTGTGCTCACTGAGGGTATTATGATAGGCTTTACCAGTTGGTTCCTTGGCGCTTTGCTTGCCTACCCTATTAGTAAAATCCTCAGTAATGCGGTGGGCACCATTTTTACGGGCGCACCATTCAGCTATACCTATTCCTTTAATGGTGCTCTAATGTGGCTTGCTATCTCGACTGCCCTCGCTGCCCTCGCTAGCTTCCTACCCGCTTGGAACGCGTCACGCCTCACTGTGCGCGATGTGTTGGCGTATGAATGACCAAAACCCAGTAGTACACAGGCATTGGGTATCGTGCTTGTCACAAAGGATAACGAGTGGACGAAGACAAAAAAAGGACCATCCCGCTCAGCATCATCAAAGGCATTGGCATGCTCATATGCATTGTGCTTGCTGTGGGGTTGGCTATTCTCTCCCTCAACGCCGGTGAAGTCATGTATATGGTGTACCTCATGATAGCTGGCTTGCTTGGCATCTTGGCTGGCGTCATCAAAAACATCGGGCAGTAGACAGCCCAACAAGATTAGAAGATGAACCGCAAAGAACGCAGAGAAGCGCAGAGGATTTTTGCAGACAAGCCACAAAGATGAACCGCTGAGAACGCAGATGCGGTAAGCATTTTACAAAACCCTCTGCGGTAAATGAATACCTCAGTAGCTCTTCTGCTGCTCTTTGGGTCTCCAAGCATCTGCATAGTCTTGCGCATACTGCTCAAACGTTATAGGTAGGCGGCCAAGTGCCCGCTCCACATCTCCCACTACCAACGCCGTCTTCCCCTCACGCATCGGGCGAAACAGATTCAGCATAATCCGTACAATCTCCTCTGGCCACCCAACAGCCCGCCAACGTGCATGCGCATCCTCCTCAGACAGCGCAATATAGGGTATCATCTGACCCGAAACCCGCGTCAACACTTCAGACACCTCATAATGGTCAATTGCCTTCCCACCCGTCAGCGTATATGCCCTCCCAGCATGCCCAGTTTTCGTCAACGCGGCCACTCCTACGGCTGCAATATCGCGCACATCCACAAAACTTGTCTTACTATCCCCGGCCGGCAGATAAATACCACAATCCTGCTCAATAGACGACAAGAAGAACACACTAAAGTTTTGCATAAACCAGTTGGGGCGCAATAACGTATAGCTTACACCGCTCCACTCCAAATATACCTCAGCCTGTCGCGCACTCGACTTGCCATCATACTCTACCCCCATGGCTGTATGCATGACAATATGCTGTACCCCAAGCATCTTAGCTGCATCTACAACAGGGTTCATGGCCGCCTGCACATCTGGCAACTCCAACGATGCCATCAAAAAGATACGGTCTACCCCTTCAAGCGCAGCCGCAAACGTCTCAGGTTTATGGTAATCAAAATCTACTATCTCAGCAGCACGCCACCCTTGCAATCGCGCCTTCTGTTCTGCTTTATCCCTACTGCGTGTCGCAATACGCACATGCTCACCTTTTGCAAGCAACTGTGTCACTACTTCACCACCAACACTCCCGGTGGCTCCCGTCACCAGAACAATTCCACTCATTGCTACCTCCTCTTATCTTTTCCTTCAGAATAGTGGTATTATAGCATAGGGAACAGGGCATAGAGGTTAGGGAACTAGTGATAGGACATAGGGATTTTAAGCATCCCCTGTGTACCCCTGTGTACCCTGTGGTTCAATAATTGCTCACCACAAAGGCACCGAAAACACAAAGAGGTTTTTCTCCTTCGTGTCCTTCGTGTCTCTGTGGTTTCTTTTAAAGAAAAGAGGGAAGAAATGACTATGATAACGTTTGAAACACCCGATGTTCGCTTCACCTACCGTGTAGCCGGCATAGCTATACACGATGAGCACGTACTGCTAGAATATACCCAACGCTACAACTTCTGGTTTGTGCCAGGTGGCCGATGCGAGTTGCTAGAACAAGCCACCACCACGCTCCAGCGCGAAATGCAAGAAGAACTAGGCATACAAGTATACATACAACGGCTGCTATGGATAGTAGAAAACTTCTTCTTCCACTGTGGCAAAGCCGGGCATGAACTGGCTTTCTACTTTCTCATGACCCTGCCACTCGAACCATGGCTCCACGTGCGCGGAGTCTCGTTTAGGCAACACTATGAAGATGAAGTACAAATACTTCAATGGTTCCGGCTAAATGAGCTAGACCATATTACCCTCTACCCCACGTTTCTCAAAGAACACATCCTATCGTTACCCACAACCTGCGAACACATGGTGCATACCGACGAGGCAAGCACCGAAATGCTACACACATTGCGCTCTATGCCATAAGCCTAGGATTGGTTCATGGTCATAAAATGCCGGGGCGCTTGTTCAACTTGAGGTCAGCAGACATGACAGACAAAGATAGACAAAGGCAGACAACCCCAGTTTTAACAGAAATCTAACACCATTCTTGTATACAACTAGCGAAAACACGCTACACTACAGATTGAAGAGAAACGTAGGGTGAGTTTGAAGGCGAGAGTGGCATATGTTCAGTGGCACTTCTGGTATGGTATGCCAGAGGTTGAGAAAGGCTTTTTTCTGCCCTCTATTCCCTACACACAAAGAATTTGTTGTCTATCTATACGCTTTATAATAAGGAGGCGATTGAAATATGGGAAAGATAGTAGGTATTGACTTAGGTACAACCAACTCGGTGGTAGCGGTGATGGAGGGTGGCGACCCGGTTGTAATTCCAAGTGCGGAAGGAAGCCGTACAACACCATCGGTTGTTGCATTTGCAAAAAATGGTGAACGATTGGTAGGCTTGACCGCCAAGCGGCAAGCAACCGTCAACCCTGACAATACCTTTTTCTCGATTAAACGTTTTATTGGGCGCAACTATGATGATAGCTCCACCGAACGTGAGATGGTGCCTTTTAAGGTAACTCCAGGGCCACGCAATGATATTCGCATCACGTCGCCACAAACTGGGCGCGAGTATGCACCACAAGAAATAAGTGCTATGGTATTGCAAAAGCTCAAAGCCGACGCTGAAGCCTATTTGGGTGAACCTGTAACCCAAGCTGTTATTACCGTGCCAGCATACTTCAACGACAGCCAGCGTCAGGCAACCAAAGATGCAGGCAAAATTGCAGGGCTTGAGGTGCTACGCATCATCAATGAGCCAACTGCTGCATCATTGAGCTATGGGCTTGATAAGAAAAAAGAGGAAACTATCCTTGTCTTTGACCTTGGCGGTGGCACCTTTGACGTATCTATTTTGGAAGTTGGTGATGGTGTTGTCGAAGTGAAATCTACTAATGGCGACACTCATCTGGGTGGCGATGACTACGACCAACGCATCGTCAATTGGCTCATTGATGAATTTAAGAAAGACCAAGGGATAGACTTGGGCAAAGACCGCCAAGCGCTCCAGCGGCTCAAAGAAGCTTCTGAGAAGGCCAAGGTAGAGCTTTCGGGCATGATGGAAACTGAACTTAACTTGCCTTTTATCACTGCTGATGCAAGCGGTCCAAAACACCTTTCCATACGCTTGAGCCGTTCTAAGTTTGAGCAGATTAGCTCCGACCTGACTGAGCGCTTGAAGGGCCCTGTGCAACAGGCCCTCAAGGATGCCGAGTTGAAGCCATCGGATCTGAACGAGGTCGTTCTTGTGGGTGGTTCAACACGTATGCCGTTGGTACAAGACTTGGTCCGCAACCTGACCGGCAAGGAACCCAACAAGAGCGTCAACCCAGATGAAGTGGTGGCTGTTGGCGCAGCTATTCAAGCCGGGGTGCTTGGGGGCGATATTAAGGATGTGGTTTTGCTGGACGTGACACCGCTATCGCTTGGTGTTGAAACACTCGGCGGCGTTATGACGGTCTTGATAGAGCGCAACACCACTATCCCAACCCGCAAGAGCGAAATTTTCTCTACAGCCGCCGATGGGCAAACAGCCGTAGACATTCATGTGCTCCAAGGCGAGCGCAAAATGGCATCCGACAATATGACCCTCGGACGCTTCTTGCTCGAAGGCATACCGCCAGCGCCACGTGGCGTACCACAAGTTGAAGTGACGTTTGATATTGATGCCAACGGTATTCTCAATGTCCATGCCAAAGATAAAGCAACCGGCAAGGAACAGCGCATTACTATTACCGCCAGCACCAACCTTTCTAAAGATGAGGTTGAGCGCATGGTTACGGAAGCCAAGAGCCATGCGGATGAAGACGAGCGCCGCAAGCAAATTATTGAACTGAAGAACCAGTGCGATAGCTTGGCTTACCAGACAGAACGCACAATCAATGACTTGGGCGATAAAGTAGATGCTGAGCAACGCCAAAAGATAGAGAGCTTGATCAGCGATATCCGTAGCGCCATTGCTCAAGAGGATGAGGAGCGCATGAAGCAATTACTGAATGATTTGCAGCAAGAAATGTACAAGGTTTCCCAGTCGGCGTATACCGATGGGCAAGGGCAACCTGGTCAATCCAGTGCTGGTGCTGGTTCCAATACGACACAGAGCGATGGTAGTAAAGACCCAGGTGTTGTTGAGGGTGAGTATACCGTTGAGTAACCATAAGCGTGGGATAGGCTTCTAGCCTGTCCATCGTAGCACCAGCATCCTGCCGGACTCTGGGCGTTAATCCCCGGTGTTACGAGCGTAGTTGTGGGGGCTTGCTAGTCGCAAGCCCCCATTGTGATGTATGTGCTATGCTATACATGATGCTTGAGCGTTGGTTGCCACTACCATACCGATAGGGTATACTTACACATGTGTCTATATGAGAACCATCAGATGAGCAAGCGATTCAAGAAAGGATAACCAACATATGGCAAAGCCAGCCGATACTGGCTGCAAGTGGTTGATAGGGAAAGACCCGGACAGATGGCTCAAGTGGACTACGAAGAATCCAAACGTGACAGCACGACGCGTGCTCGCGCCCACCGAGTTTCAGTGGATTACCCGCGAAACCGATGCACTCATACTGGCCCATGCACCTGATATAGGTAACTTTTTGTGTCTCAATGAGGTGCAATTGTATTATCGAGGCAATGAACCACGACGCATCAATGCCTATGCAAGCCTAGCCGAAGAAAAGTATGACCTACCGGTCTATGCCATATTAACCAACATCTTGCCACCGAAACTACCTGTGGTAAACTATTATGAGAGCGTATGCATGGGGCTTGCTGTATAGATATGCCAATAGCCGCACAAACAATAGAAACACTCGAATTTCCCAAGGTACGTACCCATCTTGCACGCTACACATCGTTTTCGGCTTCCCGTAGCCTCGCATTGGAGTTGCAGCCTGCAACCGACATACATGAGGTAGCCACGAGCCTACGCCGCACTGGTGAAGCTCGCCAATTTCTGGATGCACACCCAGAAGCAAGTATTGGCAGTACGCACGACATCCGCGAACAGGTGTACCATGCGGCTCGTGGTGGCATGCTAGAACCCGCTGACTTTTTGCGCATAGCCAGCACGCTCACCAGCATGCGGCACCTTGCAACGCTCTTGGGGAACACAGACATGACAACCTTCCCCCTACTCACCGAATATCGGCACACCTTGCCCAAACTACCCGCACTGGAGCAAGAAATAGCCCAAACCATAGGCGAAGAAGGCACGGTGCTTGATAGCGCCAGCACCGCGCTCGACCGCCTACGCAACCAGATACAGGTAGCTAATGCACGCATGCAAGACCGCCTGAATAATATGGTCAACCAGTTTTCTAGCTACTTGCAAGACCCAATCGTAACCGTGCGCAATGGGCGCTATGTCGTACCCGTCAAAGCTGTGCATCGCCGCCATGTGCAAGGGCTTGTGCATGACCAATCGGGCAGTGGTGCCACACTCTATATTGAACCAATGGCCGTGGTGGAACTCAACAATCATCTGCGCGAGCTGCAATTAGCCGAGGAGCAAGAGGTAAAGCGCATCCTCATGCGCCTTTCATATGTTGTGGGCATGTCTGCTGAAAGCATCAGGGTGGGCGTAGAGACATTGGCTTTGCTCGACCTTGACTTTGCCAAAGCGAAATATGCCGATGTGCTTGACTGCACTGAGCCGGAACTAGTGTCGTATAAGACAGAAGTGGATAGTGAACTGCCAAGACGCCAAGAGCGCCAAGATTTAGGCGGCTCTCAGAAGGAAGCCCAACCACCGCTTTTGCTGCAAGAAGCGCGGCACCCCTTGCTAGATCAGAAAACCGTTGTTCCCGTTGACATTTGGCTAGGCGGTGCTATGCAGTTGCTCCTTATCACTGGCCCCAATACAGGCGGCAAAACGGTAGCCCTCAAGACGGTGGGCTTGCTGGCGCTTATGACCCAAGCGGGGTTGCATATACCAGCACACAAACCAGCACGTATGCCCGTGTTTGCGCACATCTTTTCCGACATTGGCGACGAGCAGAGCATTGAGCAAAGCTTGAGTACCTTTTCATCGCATATGCGCACTATCATCCGCATGCTCAATGCTATCCCAAACCCCGAACAGACACAGCAGCACCCCAAACAGCAGACGCTCATCTTGCTAGACGAAATCGGCGCAGGTACCGACCCGGTAGAAGGGGCAGCACTTGCACGTGCAATTATTGAACGCCTACTCGAATGGCGCTGTATGGGCATTGTCACAACCCACTATGCTGAATTGAAAGTATTTGCCCACAATACCCCCGGCGTTGAAAATGCCTCGGTAGAGTTTGATACAGAAACCCTCGCTCCCACCTATCGGCTAACCATTGGCTTGCCGGGACGCTCGAATGCCCTTGCTATTGCGACCCAGCTCGGGCTTGATGCGGCTATTGTGGAGCGGGCACACAGCATGATGAGTGGTGAATCACTCCACATCGAAAGCCTGCTCGAAGATATCCACCACAAGCAAGAAGCATCTACACAAGCGCAACAACGCGCCCAAGAGCTGCGTGAAGATGCCGAAAAATATCGTGATCGCCTAGCGGCTGAGCTACGTGAAATACAAGCAACCCGCCAAGAGCGCATAGATTCAGCATTGCGCGAAATAGAACATGAAATGCGCGAAGCCCGCGCTGAATTGCGTCGCCTGCGCGAAGAGGCTCGTGGCAACACATCATCTCGCAAGCAGTTGCAAGAAACAGAACAGCGCATGGAAGAGGTACGCGACTATGCACAAAACGTTGTGCGCAAAGCCCGACCTGAAGATACCGTCCAGACAGCATCTATCTCCGAATCTCCCTTTAGCGTTGGTGATACGGTTTTGGTACGCTCCATTGGGCTAACGGGCGAGATTGTGGCAATTGATGAGCAAGAACAATCCGCCGATGTGCAGGTAGGTGGCTTTCGGGTGAATACTGAACTGAGCGAACTGGAGCGCCAAAAACATGCTAAAAACAAGCATAACCGCCAAGAACCGCGTGCTATTACACGTTCTATCACTATTCCCGATGCGCCCGATGTGGCTATGACTCTTGACATGCGCGGCTGGCGTCTTTTTGAGGCTGAGGAGAAACTCGATCCCTACTTGAACAATGCCTACATGTCTGGCTTGCCTATGGTACACCTTATCCACGGCAAGGGCACAGGCGCATTGCGCAAAGGCGTGCATGCCATTTTACGCAAACATCCCCTCGTCACTTCCTTTCAGAGCGGCGGCAAAGACGGCGATACCGGAGTAACCGTTGTCAAGTTGCTTGAACGCTAACAGATTGTGCTATAATGGAAACTGCACATCTGGGAAGTTCTGGCACATGAGGAGGCATAGTTGGAGGATAAGGCACTTGAGGAGTACCGACTCCTGCTAACAGAAGACAAACTGGTTAAGAAATTTCGTGTACTCAGGATTATCGCTACTATCTACGATGTAATAGCTATTCTTCTTTTGGTAGGTGCTGTCCTGTCATTCTTAGGGGGTGTTGGGTTTGGGGTATTGAACGGCAATATTGTTACGGGTTTGGTCATGGGCGTTAGCGGGTTTATCTCTGGCATCATCGCTGCTACTGCTGCCAAAACAGTGGCAGAAGTGATACGGCTCTTTCTTACGATTGAGGAGAATACCCGCAAAACCAGTATACTTTCAAAGTATATTGTCAACATTGCCAATAAGATGATAGCAATAGAACAATCGAGCAAATCAATGCAAGACCAAGTGAGTACCCTAGCGATGAAGATGGATGATGTGATGGGGGCAATGAAGAAAGAGTAAGTATTTTGTAGGCAGGCACGAGAAACTTATGTCTCTTTATTTCCCCTCCTCAATACGCGCAATCCGCGCTACTGGCAAACGAGTGTCGCTACTCGGGCTAGCAGGTTCTATGCTCTTGGTTGCAGCACGGTTTGTTTGGTTTGCCCAAGGAACAATAACGCTCTACCTCTGATACGTCTGCTAGCGACAAGCACGGTTGCGGGGTGACACTATTCGTGGGTAGTGCTAAAAACAGTAGTGATGGCGATTGTTTTGCAACAGCAAAAAATGCCCGAATACCACTACCACTACAGCACTACCGCCAATGGCAATGGCACAATCCGTGTCGAAGTGTTAGACGATAAGAATGTTAAGCGTGTGTGGATAGACGTTTACACCCCATCATACCAACCGCCAGAGCCGAGCGAATCGCTGGTCAAAGATGTGTTGCCCGGCGCAGTGCTCAATGACCAAGGCAATGATACATTTGGCGTCACATACACTGGTTTTGATGAACCCGGCACATATCGTTTGGTGATTCATGCTGAAGATAACGAAGGGTATGAAGCCATACCCGTATCAGTTGAAGTAACATCATCCAATCAATCAACGACGCCGAAGCCCACGGCGACGAGCGAAATAACACCAACACCCACCGCTACTGCTGTGGCCACACCAACACCCACCGCTACTGCTGTGGCCACACCAACACCTACGGCTACCACAAGCCCTGCGCCGGAGCGAGCGGTCTACCTACCGCTCATACGGCGATGAGAAATATCACCCCAAGCCAATGAACTGCGCCAGCAGCGGCACAAATATAGCCGTTGCGGTGCCATTTAAGCCCATAGCCAAGCCCGCAAACGCTCCCGCCTCCTCGCTCATCTGAAACGCCCGCGCCGTGCCAACGCCATGCGCCGCCAACCCCATCGCAAAGCCACGCGCACTGTCGTGGTGTACCCGCAGCAGATCGAGCACCTCTTTGCCAAGCACGCCGCCAATGATGCCCGTGAGGATAACCAGCACCGCCGTGAGCGAAGGGATTCCCCCTATCTGTTCGGCTACAGGCATGGCAATGGGCGTTGTGGCAGACTTGGGGGCTAGTGAGCGCAACGTCAACTCCGAGAGGCCTAGCACATTGCCAATAGCTACCACCACGATAATAGCCGTGATGCAACCAACCACCAGCGCAACACCGAGCGGCAACAACATTTGCTTCACCTGGCCCGCATAGAGATAGAGCGGGATAGCCAACGCCACGGTTGCCGGACCCAGCATGAAATGTACAAACTGCGCACCTTCAAAATAGGTTTCATATGGCGTGCCTGTCAGCATCAAAAACGGCACGATGATGACCATAGCCATGAGCAGTGGGTGCGCGAATGGCGTCATGCCAAGCTTCTCATAGATTACGGTAGCAAGATAATATGCCCCAAGCGTCACCGTGAGCCAAAACAACGGCATGTCGCTAAAATGCGCAAATATATTACCTAGCATGTGTCGTTACTCCCTTTCCCTACCAATGCATTCATCGTGAGCGCAGTCACCGCAATGGTAATGAGCGTGCTACTTACCAAGGTTATGAACATAGCGAACCACTCGGCCCGTATCAAAGCAACGTGTGCCATCACCCCCACACCAGCAGGCACAAAGAGTAAATTGAGTTGCTTCAGCAACCCCTGCGCCGTATCCTTGAGCGTTGGCGGCAACGAACCGCGCATCATAAGCGTACCAAACAACAATAACATCCCCACCACTGGTCCCGGCACCGGCAGGTGCAATGTGTACACAATCGCCTCTCCGACAAGTTGAAACAAAAGTAATATTGTTAGTGCTCCAATCACGTTGATTCTCCTTTTCTGTACGTTATTATTTATACCATCTCTGTAAGCCAACAGTCATCATACCACCTTGTCACGTCATAGAAAAGCATGCTACGCTTGAATAGAAAAGAAGGAACGTATGAAAAATAATGGAGCAAAAGGAACATATGCGAAATGCCGTTCATATTGAATTACCGGCCAACAACAGTTTTTTACATGTGCTTGACGCCTGTATTATTGAAGTTTTGGAACAAGTGGAAGAGATAGAAGACCCGGGCGTGACGATAAACGACATTCGGGTGGCGGTGCAAGAGGCATGCAACAATATCATTGAACATGCCTATGCAAACCATAATGATGGACGCATCGGAGTGACCTTTACCGTGGATGAATCGGCCAGTCACCTGACGATTGAACTGCATGACACGGGGAGTTCATTTGATTTCGATGTTGCGAGTGTGTCGTTGCCAGATACCGAATCGCTAAATGAACGGGGCTGCGGCTTGTTTCTGCTATATACCTTAATGGATGAGGTTATCTATGTGCCAAAAACGGGGAATAACTTCTGGCGCTTGATGAAACTGCTCCGCCAAGAGATAGCATAACAACCCCGGTGCCTTGCATTTCGACAAGCCCAACAAGCGCGTGTCGCAGGCACCGGAGAAAAGCGTGTTATGGCAATTGCGTAAATGGCGTTGGCGTAAATACCAACACAAAAATGATCAACCCTACCACTGCCAACACTTGTTGTTTGCGCTTGAGTGGCACAAGTTCATTCAACAATGGCGTTTGCACTTGCCCTAACAGCGTAATCAATACAGCCCATATAAACCAACCGGGCCACGAAAAACCCATCACCACCAAAAAGATCGCAATGCCCCATGTGACTATGCGAGCGATGCGCGAGCCAACCAATGCATAGAGAATATGCCCACCATCAAGCTGTCCGGCCGGTATCAGGTTTAGCCCTGTGACCAGAAGACCAACCCAGCCCGCAAAAGCTACCGGGTGCAAAAATACATCCTCGGTTTCACTTGGCAAAAATTGCCCAAACATGAGCATCTTTAGTCCAGCGTAGAGCAGCGAATTGCCTTCTATAAACGCACCTGGCGCATCCGACACAAGCGTTTGCAAAGTCCCTACTTCTGAAAGGTGCAACCCCCATGCCAATACTGGCACAGCCACAACAAACCCCGCGAGTGGGCCCGCTATGGCAATAGAGAGCAACGCACGTCGGTCTGGTGGAGGTGTCTTCATAGAAATAAAAGCACCCATAGTGCCAATAATGCTAAACGGCATAGGTATGAAAAATGGATAGCTCACTTTTACCCCAATATGCCGCGCAACCAAGTAATGCCCCAACTCATGCGCCAGCAATATAGAGAGCAACGACGCGCTAAAGAGTAGCCCAAGCCACAAACTAAACCCACCTTCTTGAAACCCGCCAACAGCAATGGTGGATACGATAGTTATGCCAAACAGCAAGATAGCCAACCACAAGCGCGACTCACTCGGGTTGAGCATCCCCGGTATGATAACCACCGCCGCACCAGATTTATCCTCACGCAGCATGGGCGTATAACCCAACTCCTGAAACTTTTCTTTGAGGAACGCATAGGCCTTTTTGGGTTCCACAAGCAGCTTTCCTGTGAGTTGAAATACTTCTAGGTTGCCCATCTTCGCAGGAGCAACCCCTCTGACATCCATTACACCAGATGTAATACGTAAAATCTTATCGCCTTGTTCATTGTAATCTATGCCGGTGTCATCTGGCAGTATTATTTCTTCTTTTTCCATAATAGGTACATTTTAACATATTCATCTTCACTGACAAAAAAAGTCTCTATGCATCATGATACCACGGGAAAAGTGTGGTAGCATAGTATACATGCTTACCAAAACAAACCCGCGTCTTTGGACACTAGAAGCCGGCATAGCCATGGTAATAACCGACCTACACGGCGATTGGGATGCCTACCAACGCTATCGTGACCGCTTCATTGCGCTGCAAGCACATGGATTGGCGGACTACTTGGTTATCATGGGCGACCTGATTCACCACAAACATCTCCCCGACCACTCAGTGGATATGGTGCTCGACGTGCTACGGCTACAAGATATATATGGCGCAGCTATCATCTATCTCTGTGGCAATCACGAATTGCCGCATATCTACCACATTGCAAATGCGCATGTTCCGCCTTTTGAGCATGCGCTGAGTGCGCGTGCATGCCGTGCTGAGGTAATGCATCTCTTTGCATCGCTGCCCTTTTTCATTCGCACTGCTGCCGGTGTGAGCCTCGTTCATGCAGGTGCATCGCAACCTATGGCAGATACACACCACGCCCAAGCACTCTTTTCGTGGGACCATGCAGCCCACCTAGAGCGAGCAGATAGGTTGCTAGCACAGGCAAACCGTGCCGAGTTACGCCAGTCCTACGCAGCCATGCATGCGCAAGAATCCTATGCGGCTATGGCGCACCACTATCTCGCAGTGCGTGGACCAGAGGACCAACGGTATGATGACTTGCTACGGGGCTGGTTGGCAAGCACTACCACTACCGAGGGCTTTCTGGTATGGGATGCACTTTCGACACGCTGTGAGGAAACAATCGGGGTAGATGCCTACAACCACCTTGTAGATGCCATGCTCCAGCACCTTGCAGCAGGGTTTGTGCCACAAGAATGGCTCATCGCCGGGCATATGAATGTTGCGGGCGGGTATGAGGTGATTGGCGAACGCCATATACGCTTAGCGAGCGCCAAAAATGCTCACCCCCGCGAAGCAGGGCTATACATGCTCTTTGATACTGCTCGCCCCATGCAGAGCATTGAAGATGTGTGCGGAAAGCTACACAGTGTTTATGTCACCTTGGGGTAGGATAGGCTGTTCAGGCTTGCCAAACACGAATAGTACACGAAGAAACGAACCTACGTTGTGCCACGTAGGTTCGTTTCTTCGGTAGCAGTTCTATCATTACTGATAGTAGGCTTGCATGCTCTTTTTTCATCAACCACAGAGCGCAGGCACAACGTTTTTGTCAGATAGTGAGTGGTAAAAACGTAAGACCTGTAAGGTGCGCCCCTGTGGAGTACACCGACACAGGTTGCGCTCCTGACAGGTCTGGCACGGGGGGAATACTGCTTTGCGGGTACGCTCCAAGCGTGCGAGCGGTCTTCATCATCAATGATACCAATAGCCATCAGTATGAGAAGAACCATCACCCGTTTCTTCTCTGCTATGTCTGCCAGATACGTGTACGGTTGTGGAGGAGCATGAAGTTGTTGAGACTTGCATTTAGCAAGCCCCAACAAAAGAACTTATGTTGTCGTTTCACTCTGTTCAGAACGTAGCGCCTGCACTTCTTCGGGTGCCAAACCCGTTTCAGCGCTAATTTCCTCATCGTCCATAATAGCAAGCAATCGCCGCGCTAGTTTCCATATGCGCTCCTCGGCACGTTTGCGTTTCTCGGACTCCTGCTGATAGGCTTCCACAACATCTTCATGGTCTCTAAATGGTGTCCCATCTTGGGCAAACAACATAACCCGCTCGCCTTCGGTGCCAAGCCACAGATTAACGGTCTCTAACCAAAAACGCCCCTCCGCGTTTGGGGCTACCTTTGCATATTTCCCATTCTCCATCAGAATGTAGACATAGATGGGGGGCGGATAGCCCAATATACGTGCATACTCATCTATAATGACATATATCCTTACCCCGACCTTGGCATAATGCTTAAACTTCGTTTCTGTCCACTTTTTCGATGGCATATCTACATGGCGCGTACTCTTCGAGGTCACCTCTATGGCCAATATGGCGTGCCCACCCGTACTTCGCAGCGTGTACACCCCACGTAGTTTGCGCATATGCACGCCTTTTAGCACCACCACATCTGGCACATGATACCCACCCACACCGGGTATGCCCCAACTCACCGGCGTATCGTGTAACACTACCACAGAAGTAATCCCCCGGTACACCAAGCGCAATACCATGTAGAGATAATGGCATATCGTATAGTGATTTTCTCCCTGCAAAATATGGTCCTCCCATTTCGGGTGTAGCACATCTTCTGGAGTGAGGGGTTGCCGCCGCCAGTAAATCATCCCATCGCGTTTATAGGCAATGTTACGAATGCCATAACAGTAGCGATCTTCGTCGAACAGTTCCACACAATCGGCATCCTCTTCTGTATCTGGCTCTAGCAGTACCAACGCTTTCTTTTGTTGGATAGTTGTCATAGCACATCCCTCCTTGATGAAGTTGTTGAGACTTGCATGCCAAGCCCCAACAAAAGAACTTATGTTGTCGTTTCACTCTGTTCAGAACGTAGCGC
>CAZVEN010000027.1:65781-83667 GCA_964626155.1 uncultured Chloroflexaceae bacterium
CTAGCAGTACCAACGCTTTCTTTTGTTGGATAGTTGTCATAGCACATCCCTCCTTTCAGCACATGATATATGCTATTAGTATAGGCTTACATCGTGCGGGGATCAAGCATGCGCAAGCGGTACCGGCATACTGCTTGGAGCGATTCAAGATAACGTTCAATCGCATCCTTGATATTGTCCAGTGCCTCTCTACAGGTTGCACCTTGGCTGTGACACCGGTTCGTACCTTATGGGTAATCCATATCATTCACAAATCAGGGCAGTCGCATCTAAGCACAGAGGAAACATACTGTAAAGCCTGGAATCATGTTCTATTGTTTTCAAAGATATTGCTGTCGGAGCCAATTATTCTAAACCAGTAAGAACACGTATAGAACTAGATGCAATTGCCCTGATTCACAAGTCTGCTAGTCACACTCTATTAAGATAAACATGATCATCACATTCATCTACATGTAATTCTTGCTCATCACTTCCGGCCTTGACACCCGTCTTGACACGCAAACCATGCTTCACATACGACTTTTCATGCATGCTCGTGTTCTGGTGGCCGCGTTGTTCTTGCAAAACTGACTCATTCGCACTATAAACTTTCTTCATCTTCTGTCCTCCATATAACCTAATACTAACTCAGGTCAAGAATCTCATCATCGTCCAAGACATCTATAACGTGATACCAGTCACCACCTGCTTTGACACCAGTCTTGACACGCAAGTTCTTTCGCTCTGGGGTGTTTGTGTTTGTACGTTCAATAAGAGAAGCATCATCTGGTTGTCGTTCCAACGACACCGGTTTATTCGCAAGCACAAGCTTCTTTCGCATTCTGGTTTCCTTTCATGTAGACGTTGAATAACCACCACACAAACATAGTGGCATGAAAAGGCCATATGTGATACCTTATCGTACATGTATTGTAGCAACATGTAACACAAAGAGCAACTAGCAAAATGTGTACTTTTGCACGCAATTTTGGCAAAAGACGGTGTATCGTTATTGTAGATAGGAGTATTCGATAATTTTATGTCTTTCAAAACCTGCATTGTCTATTGTGTACTGGTCGCTACGCTTGCCGCATGTGGCGGAACGGCAGCAGAAGAGGAACTGCCCACACCCACACCCCTGCCACCGGCACCCGCGCTAGAGCGCCCAACCTATACCGTGCAGCGTGGAGCTATAGAGCGTACAATTGAACCCAATGGGCGCGTAACACCGGTAGACTTGGTGCAACTATCATTTCATCGTAGTGGGCGCGTGGAAACCGTCAATGTGCAGCGCAACGACCCTGTTGTAGCGGGCGATGTATTGGCCGAACTCATGCAAGATGACGAACTAGCCGACTTGCGCGACGCCGAGGATGCTCTCGTGCAAGCAGAGCGTGATTTGCAAAGTGCGCAAGAACAACGCGACCGACGCATCAGGCAGGCACAGAACAATCTGGAACAAGCACAAGAAACTTTGCAACGGGCCGAAGAAGACAAACAAGATGACATTGAAACGGCCGAGCGCGATTTGCAAGATGCCCATAGAGATTTGGGGCGCTTGTTTCCCGGCGGAGCAGAAGATGTACTCTATGATGCGCAAAAAAAGCTTGACGAAGCTCAACGCGAAGCGACAGTGACGGCAAATGACCTTTCCAAAGCCAAAACAGACGCTGAGCATGCCCTTATAGCCGCTACCGAAACACTCAAAGAGAAACAGCAAGCCTACAGCGACGCCTTGTGGGACAAGGAATGGGTTGAAGACCACGGCACCGACCCAACCGAAGAATTGTATGAAGAAATTGACCCCGAAACAGGCGATCAAGAGACGCAATCGCGCCATGCCAAGCTTACTGATGAGCAAAAAGAAGCATACCGTCGCACATTTGAACAGGCACAGGAAGATTTACGTCAAGCTGAACGCGAGTTTGAACTTGCCAAGCGTGCGGTTGACCTTGCCCGTGAACAAGAAATCTACGATAATCAAAAGAATGAAAAAAAAGTACGTGACGCACAACGCGACGTTGACGACATACTCAGTGGCGAAAGCGACGAGGTGATGCAACAACAACGGTCCGTCGAAGAAAAACAAGCCGCTCTGCAAGATGCACAAGACAAAGACTTGAGTAGCGAAGAGACAGCAGTTAAAAATGCAGAACTAGAGCTAGAAGAAGCCTTTGCAGAAACCTTTAACGCCGAAATCAAGCAGGTAGAGACAGCGCAACGCGAGCTTGAAAAAGCCCGCAAGAAAGTTGACAATGGGCGTATCATAGCGCCCCAAAATGGCGAAGTACTCGCTATCAACATGAGCGAAGGGGAACAAGTGGAGGAGTTTGACCCTGTGGTAGAAATTGCCGACCCCGCAAACTTGGAAGTTTCGGCTGAATTGAGCGGTGAACACATGCGCCAACTAGCCGAGGGGCAACCCGCCGAAATAAGCTTACTTACCCGCCCGGATGTCACGATGGATGCTGTTATCCGACGTATGCCAGCGCCCTATGGCTCTGGGGGGAGTGGCATTGTGCAAGAGCAAGATAAGAGCACCCGCTTTGCAGTACGAGACGCCAAGGGGCAAACTCTCACGGCGGGTGCAGTTGTGAAGATACGCATTGTGCTAGAGCGCAAAGAAGATGTACTGTTGCTTCCGCCCGATGCGATACGCTCTTTTGAAGGCCGCACGTTCGTCGTTGTGCGCGAGGGCGACCGTGAACGGCGCGTCACGGTGAAAACAGGCATTGAAACTCCAGACGAGGTAGAAATTGTTGAAGGTCTCCAAAAAGGCGATGTCGTGGTTGGGCAATAGCTCAACTGCCCTGCGCACCGCCCCAACGATACTCTTCAGTATCCCCTTTTCCCTTGTGGTATGGGCCCTCAAGCGCCTAGTTGCCAACCGTGGGCTTGCTGCTTGTGCGCTCATCGCATTGCTGGCTTCGGTCGCGCTTTCCGTCAGCATCCCTGTCTATGCTGAAGGGGCAAGTTTGCGCCTATTGCAAAAGGAAATTGCCCGCAAGGAACAGCAAAATGGGCGCTCAGCTTTTGCCTTGCTTTTTCGCTACGTGGGTGCATGGAATGAGCCGCTGGAGTGGGACCGTATTGCATCTGCCGACACCTTCCTCTCTGGGGACGGCTTGCAACGCCTAGGGCTACCACTCGATGGGCTTGGCCGCCATGCCCGCACTGAGCAAATGCAACTGTTCATGCCACCGTCTGCCAACACAAACGCTTCTGGTCAAAGGCAACTCCTCAAGAATGTGACGCTTGGCTTTGTTACGGGGTTGGATGCACACATACGCCTATTTGACGGCACAGCTCCCGAACCGGCCAGCAGCATTGATACCCCGGTAGAGGTGATGATTATGCGCCGCATGGCTGACACGGTGGGTATCAACGTGGGCGACGAGTTTACGCTCGTAGATGAGACAGAAGCGGGCGTTGTGTCTATTCCCATACGCATTGCGGCGCTGTGGGAGCCTATCAATACGAATGACCCGGCATGGTTTTTCCAACCGGATGCCTTTAGCGATGTCGTGTTGGTGCCCGAAGCAACCTACACGGGACCAATAGCCGAAGCGCTGACGCAAGAGGTGGGGCAAATGCTCTGGTTTGTACGCTTGAATGGGCGCGGCTTATCGGTTGCGGAAGCGTCGCCATTGCTATCGCGCATCCAACACGTGCGGGCCGAGGCAGGCGGCATGGTGCAAGGCTTGAAGCTAGAACAAAGCCCGTCGGATGCGCTCCAGCACTATCGCCAAGAGGCGTCGGCTCTCACTATGCAACTAGCCGTGTTGAGTGTGCCAGTGTTTGGACTTGTCTTCTCCTTTGCGTCGCTTGTGGCAGGCTTACTCGTCAACCGGCAGCGCGGCGAAATAGCACTACTCAAAACCCGTGGCATACACGATACCAGTATCATTGGGGTGTATATTGTTGAATGGCTCATCCTTGGAGTATTGGCCCTCAGCGTCGGGCCGTTCATCGGGCTTTTCTTTGCCGATTTGATGGGGCGCATGCAGTCATTCTTGACTATTGCACCCGATGTGCAGGAGCTACGCAGCACCTTGACATGGCAAAGCCTGCGCTTTGGGGTGCTGGCTGTGCTCCTCACCATTGCGGCGGCACTTATACCAGCACTGACTGCCACGCGGCGCACCTTGGTAGATGAGCAGCAACAGGCGGCCCGCACCCAACGCCCTCCGTTCTGGCAACGCTTCTATCTCGATGTGCTCTTGCTCATTCCATCGGTGTATGGTATCTACCAACTGCGTGCCAAAAGCGGCACAGTTGGCGATGCCGGCACCGACCCGCTGGGTGACCCGTTGCCTGCGCTGGTTCCGGTGCTGCTCTGTTTTGCGCTAGGGTTGTTTGCCGTGCGCATCATTCCCATACTACTCGAAATACTGACACGCCTAGCCAAGCTCCCCCCATGGACTGCTCCACTCGTGGCATTGCGCTCGCTGGCGCGGCAACCTAGCTCATACCGTGGGCCGTTGCTCTTGCTCATTCTCACGCTCAGCATAGCTGCGTTTAGTGCATCTATGGCGGCTACGCTCGATGGGGCGTTGCGCCATTCTATCACCTATCAAGTGGGGGCCGCTACGCAGTTGATTGAAACTGGGCAAAGCACCGAGGAGCAGGGTGGCACGGGCGAAGCCAACATAGAACGCAAGAATATTGAGGATGAGGCGCGGTTTCTGTTTATCCCCGTCACTGACCATCTTGAAGTACCCGGCATTACGTCGGCGACACGAGTGGGTAGCTATCAGGCTACTATACAGATTGGCGGTATCAACGAGAGTGCCCAGTTGGTGGGCATAGACCGCCTAGACTTTCCCAAGGTCGTCACGCACTTCAAGCGTGCATGGGGCAACGGTGCCTCGCTTGGCACGCTGATGAACCTGCTGGCGCGTGTGCCCGAAAGTGTGGTGGTGAGTGAAGATGTGCTGACACAGGGCTTTGCCGTGGGCGATACTCTCCCGGCCACACTCGAACTGTATGGCGACCGTCGGCAAGTAAAGTTTGTGATTGTGGCGGCGGTTGACCTCTGGCCAGGCTACTACCCACAAGATGGCCCAATTCTGGTAGCCAACCTCAACTATATCTTTGACCACATGGGCGGCACCTACCCCTACGATGTATGGATTGCGCGTGACCCAGAGGCAAAGCTTGAGGATATTGTGCAAGGCACCCGCGCACAAGGGTTCACGGTGATAGATGCATATGATACGGCTACGATGATACGCGATGAGCAAATGCATCCACGCCGGCAGGGGTTGTTTGGCTTGCTCTCGGTGGGCTTCATTGCGTCTGGGTTGCTGACGTTGCTCGGCTTTTTGCTGGCGGCATTGATTAATGCGCGGCGTCGGGCTATTGAGTTGGGGGTGCTACGCGCATTGGGTATGTCGGGTCTACAGGTGGGCATTGCGCTTACTATTGAGCAATGCGTGCTGGTAACATCGGGGCTAGCTGCTGGCACGGGCATTGGGTTGTTGGTAGCCAAGGTTGTCGTGCCGCTCTATCAGGTGGGCGCAGGCAAATATCCCGGCACGCCTGCCTACCCGCCAGTGATTGCGTGGAATGAGGTAGCTATTATGTATGTCGTGTTTGGGGTGGCTCTGTTGGTGACGCTCTTGGCGCTTGCACTGATACTGGCCCGCATGCAACTGTTTGTGGCGGTGAAGCTCGGCGATGTGAATTAGATACACAGAGGATGCATTACGATATTTGTGTTACAATAGCACGGTAACGATACCTGAAACGAGAACTGATATGGGGAGTGATATGAAATTTGTAGACCCAAGAAATGATGTGGCATTCAAAAAGATTTTTGGCAATGAACACCTTGCAGACAGCCTATGAGATAGCCAAAAAGTTTAGTTGGTCGAAAGCTGAAATGGAACTCTATGACTATTGGGATATGCGTAACCAAGATGAACGCTACTCTATAGACCATGCACACGAGAAGGGATTGCAGGAAGGGCTTGAACAAGGACGACAGGAAGGGCTTGAACAAGGCAAGTATCTTCAGGCCATAGCAATAGCAAAAAACTTTTTAGATGTGTTGGATGATAGCACCATAAGCGACAAAACGGGCTTGCCGCTTGAAGAAATACAGGCAATGCGCTCTAAATCCTAACAGAGAAAGGTTTGTAATGATATATGTAGCTCGCCGAAGCTGTATTGCAACAGCCACGCCGGAAGATATTTTCTTGGTTTTGTCGCAACCGGAAGGGTTGATGCTGTTGATGCCGCGCTTGCGCAAGGCTGAGGTGCGCGAACGCCACGAAGACCATGCCAATCTGATGCTGTGTATCTTTATCGGGAGTATGCTTGGAACGGTATGCTGTGAAGGTGTTTTGCGGTGGGTAGAGCCACGTGAAATGGTCTTTGATGTGCGCACAACGCTCAGGGGCACTATTCGCTGGTTGCTTGAAACTGGCGAGAATGGCACCGATGTCAACGTTATACTATCACTTGACCTGAAACCGTTGCTCGGCCCCATGATCCATTTCCTCCCCCGGCATTCTGTCGAGCGCACCATTGGCAATGAGCTTGATCAGGCTTTTCGGGATTTGTCGGTCCGTTTTGCTGCGTGTACAGATCCTCTTGAGGTGCTACCGCAAGCGCATGTAGTTCTGTAAGGATAGAAGGAGATACGAAATATGGAAATGGTACGACGGTTCGATGTACCACGTGTTGCGATGGGTTTGGCACTGAGTAGTGCTATTGGTGGCTTGGCGTACCAACGCAAGTCACTTACCAAAGATGGAGCGATTGGGGCCATGCTCACCGGCACGACGACACTTGGTTTTGGTGGCTGGTCGTGGGGCACGACGCTTATCACCTTTTTTGTGAGTAGTAGCGTTCTCTCACACTACAAGGAGCAGGTGAAGGAGCAACGCACGGGGGGGAAGTTTGCGAAGGGCGCACAGCGTGATTTGGCGCAGGTGCTGGCGAATGGTGGGTTTGGCTCTGCGCTGGCGCTGGTCTACGGGCTATCTGGTGAACCTCCCTTGCTCGAAGCGCTGTTTGTGGGCGTGATGGGTACGGTAGCCGCCGATACGTGGGCAACTGAGCTTGGTGTATTGAGCAATGAGCAACCACGACTTATTACAACCCTGCAACACGTTGAACGTGGTACGTCTGGTGCTATTACGATGGCTGGCACAGGCGCTTCTGCCGCTGGCGGACTGCTCATGGGGCTTGCTATGCTGCTCTCAAAAACGGTGGCACAGGCATCTAGCCCATCTGGACCATCTAGTCCATCTGACACGTCGTATGCTTGGATGGTTCCGGCGGGGCTTCTCGGTGGACTGGTTGGGTCACTCTCAGATAGCTTGCTATCGGCAACTGTGCAAGCAACCTATCGCTACCCCGATGGGCGTGAAACTGAGCGGCCGGTGGGGCAAGACGGCACGCCTCATACCCATGTGCGCGGCATTCGTTGGTTCAACAACGACATGGTGAACCTCACAAGCACCCTAGCCGGCGGGCTAACAGCAATTGGGGTATTCACCCTATTGAAAAGAGGGAAAACCAGAAAACGATAGCGCGGGGAACAAGGGCATACGCAGCGATGTTGCGTGCAACGTCTTCCCACAGTAAATTGGCGGGACTGGAGGGAATCGAACCCCCGACCGTCAACTTAGAAGGTTGCTGCTCTATCCACTGAGCTACAGTCCCAACATATTACTATTACTATACCTGATATAGCGCTTTTTTGCAACCGTTTGCGGGCACTACGAAAAGCATACGACGAAATCTTGTCTTGTCAGAAGAATACCTGACAATGTACAATACCTGCAACGCAAAAAGCACCATGGTACCTATATAACAATTGCGAATAAAACTAGCTAGATTAGGATAAGAAATCTATGAGTACAGCATATACCCTTACTGGCAAGGGTGCATCACCGGGCATCGCCATTGGTCCGGCCCTCATCTACCGCTCATCGCTCACACAAGATGCAAGCCCTACACCTACGCAAGTAAAATCGCGTTATCGTTCAGGAACAGCCCATAGTGAAATTGCGCACCTAGAAGCAGCCATTGGTGCTGCCGACGCATCTATGACTGAAGCCGCACAGAAACTACAACAAGAAGGTAAAGCTGCTGAATCGCAAATCTTTGAAGCCCACCGTGCAATCCTCAATGACCACACTTTGTATGAACGTGCTACAACACTCATTACAAAAGCGTCTTGGCGAGCCGCCGACGCTATCCTCGAAGCTGGCGAACAACACATAGCTCCCATGACCAACACAGATGACCCCTACTTCATTGCCTATGCTGCTGAAATTCGTGATGTAGTACGACAAGTCTACCGCATTCTTGTGCATGGCACGGCACTAGCCGAACGCCTTACCGAACCTGCTATCATTGTAGCCGATGACTTGGGGCTAAGCGAATGGATGAACATATCACGGGAACGACTTCTCGGCTTTGCCCTCTCCTCTGGCGGTCCAACGTCGCACTCCATCATTATGGCTCGTTCACTGTCTATCCCCACTATCACTGGACTCAGTTCAGCAGAATTGAACAAGTTGCCTAACAATGCAACGCTGGCTCTTGATGGCACAACGGGTGAACTGTTTGTTATGCCCGACGAGCCGGCTATCGCAACCATGCATGCTAGAGCGGAATGCCTTGCTACGCAAGAAGCCGAATTTCGTACTCAGCGCGATTTACCCTGCGTTACCAGCGATGGACAACGCGTACTCCTCTTTGCAAACGCAGCTACTACTATAGAGGCACAAACGGCCCGCGAATGGCGAGCAGAGGGTATCGGTTCATTGCGCACCGAGTTGCTCTTTCTTGGGCGCACGACGTTGCCGAATGAGGAGGAGCAACTAGCGCTCTATACGGCCATTGCGCAGGAATTACCGGGCTGCCCCATTGTGGCACGCACTCTTGACATTGGAGGGGATAAGTATTTGCCGGCTTTTCCATTGCCGTCTGAACGGAATCCCTTTCTCGGTTGGCGTGGCATTCGCATTGGGTTGAGTCAACCAGAGGAGATATTGTTGCCTCAGTTGCGGGCTATGCTACGGGCTGGAGCAGAGGCAGATGTACGCATTGTGTTGCCAATGATAGCGACTGTGTCAGAGTTTCGCCAAGCAAAGGCATTGCTCCAGCAAGCACATGAAGAACTCCAGCAAGCGGCTATGCCATGCGCAGCCGAGCCAAAGCTTGGTGTTATGGTTGAGATACCGGCTGCTGCTATAGCTGCTGACATCCTTGCGCGTGAAGCCGACTTTTTGAGCATTGGCACCAATGACCTGATACAGTATACCCTTGCCTGTGACCGCACCAATGAGCGTATCGCCATGCTCTACCAACCACTAGAACCGGCCGTGCTTCGCCTTATCCATTCGACAACTGAGGCTGCCCACCGCTATGGGCGTACAGCATCCGTGTGTGGTGAAATGGCCAGCGACCCAGCCATAGTGCCACTCCTCATTGGCATGGGCGTAGACGAGTTGAGCTGTACTCCCGCTGCACTGCCACGCATACGGGCTGCTGTACGGGCTACGCATGCTGCATCGGCACGCGAACTGGCGCAGGCTGCCTGCGCCGCAACGTCACTCGAAGAGGTTGTTACGCTGATGCAGTGAATATTGGTCTCCGCGCAAGTATTAGAGGACAGGCATCCTGCCTGTCCCAGTTCCATACGCCGTCCACGAATAGGGGACACGAATACACAAATAGGGCTTGCCACTGGCAAGCCCCTACAATATATCGTATAGAAAATGACAAAGATGCACGTCTACGAATATTCTATCATGATGCATTACCACCACTGCTATTCCACGACAAATGCATAGGTACCAACCTCAACACCATCCATAGTGAGCACAGCCTCATGCTCACCAACAGGCCAACCACCTTCAGGCACAAAGAAAAAGACGATACCACTATCTTCGACGTTTTCCTCAAATATCAGGCTACGTGTCCCTTCCTCAGCAAGTTCTCCATGCACATACCAATCAACTTGTATCCCCGTCATCAGACCAAATGTACCATACCCAACAAGGTACACCTCCTGGTCAGGCGCAAACATTGTGGTTGGGTTAATAGGATTGTAGTCATCGTCCGCTCCTTCGGCCAGCACCATCTCGGTTATCTCCGAGGGAATCGCCTCAGCCGGTGGCACCACCTCAAACGGATAGACTCCTAGCAACTCGCCATCCAGAAAGGCTTCCACAGTATAGTCGCTACTAATGGGGAATGGGTTTTCGTGGGTTAGGCTAAAACCTGTATAGGTACTTTCACCAACCGAAAAAATAACGCCACTGTTGGCATCGGCAAAATCCACTTCGGCCTCAGCTATGACACTATCTTGGAAAAGAAACGTAGCTGAGACAAGCCCGGATTTGAGATTAAGGTATATATAACCCTCTTTGCTCTCTGGAATACACGGTTTCTTTTTTAATTAACCACTACCCTGTGTACCCCATGCTCTCTGTGGTAAAAAATGCTTTGCTGGTACGCTCAAAGGGGTGCGACCTGTCTTGCCAGACATGACAGGAGCGCGACCTGTCACTCCTTACGTCATGCACAGGGGGGCACCTATCATGTCTTTCTCTCACTTCCTACCCTGTTTACCCTATGGTAAAAATGCTTTGCTGGTACACTCCAAGGGTGTGAGCTGTCTTGCAAGTGAAGACTAGCAATCAGGGTATGCTTTGTTCTTATGCACCGAGTGCTATAGCGGCTAGGTCATGCTCAACCGTGTCTATGGGTTTTATGTCAAAGGTTCGCACAAGTACGTCAACAACCCCTGGTGACAGAAATGCCGGCAGTGTCGGGCCTAGGCGAATTGATTTCACTCCAAGTGAAAGGAGCGCCAGCAATACTAATACTGCTTTTTGCTCATACCAAGCAATGTCATATGAAATGGGCAAGTCGTTCACACTTTCTACCTCAAAGGCTTGTGCAAGCTTTTGGGCTACCACGACGAGCGAATACGAGTCGTTGCACTGCCCGGCATCGAGCACCCGTGGTATGCCTGCAATATCGCCGAGCGGCAGCTTGTTGTAGCGATATTTCGCACAACCGGCCGTGAGAATAACCATATCGTTTGGCAACCCCTGCGCCACATCCGTGTAGTAGGAACGCGACGCATGTCGCCCATCGCAGCCTGCCATCACAACAAAGCGCGAAATAGCCCCTTGTTTGACAGCATCTACCACCTTATCGGCTACGCTTAGTACGCTATTGTGGGCAAAGCCAATTGGTATTTGCCCGGTCTCAAGCTCTTCGGGTGGTTGGCATGTGAGTGCTTTCTCAATGATAGGGCGAAAATCTTTTTGCTGTCCGGGCACACGGTCTGCAATGTGTGGCATATCGGGCCAGCCCACATGTCCAGTTGTAAAGATGCGGTCGCTGTAGTCTGGCAGTGGCTTCTGGATGCAATTTGTGGTCATGAGAATTGGCCCATGGAAGGCTGAAAACTCGCGTTGTTGGTCCCACCATGCGCCACCATAGTTCCCTACCAAGTGCGGGTATTGCTTGAAAGCAGGATACGCATGCGCGGGCAGCATTTCACCGTGGGTATACACATGCACACCCGTGCCGGCCGTTTGTTTCAACAACTCATCTAAATCGAGCAAGTCATGCCCGCTCACCAGAATGCCAGGGCTAGACTGTACGCCAATGGTGACCCATGTTGGTTCAGGGTGTCCATAGGTACTTGTGTTAGCTTGATCTAGCAATGCCATGACATCTACCCCATAGGTGCCACACTGCATACACAGGTTGATAAGGTCGCTAGTGGTCATGTTGTCGTCAACCGTTGCTACAAGGGCCTGTTGCACGAATGCAGCAATGTCGGTGCTGGTGTGCCCAAGAAGAGCGGCATGGTCTGCATATGCTGCCAAGCCTTTTAAGCCATAGATGAGCAATTCGCGCAATGAACGCACATCTTCATTGATATGCGTGTCGGCCATAATGCCCGTTTCGTTGCCCTTTTGCATAAATGCTTTCAAGCTACCATCGCATGTCCATGTGGCAGCATCTGGCAGGTCTTGCAAACAGTCACTTCCTTGTGCATGCGAGCAATGTGCCATCACTGCTTCGCGCAACCGCGCACGCACGGTGAGTGCGCGGTTCGCCACTTCGACAAAACGGCTTGGGTCAAAGTTGACATTGGTCACGGTTGTAAACAATGCTTGTATGATGAAGTGATCTGCCTCATCGTCTACACATTCCAATTCACGCGCTCGCACACCATAGACGGCAATACCCTTCAGCAAGTAGAGCACAACATCCTGCATTGCTGCAACTTCATCTGACTTACCACACACACCGCGTATCGTACACCCCTCATTTTTGAGCGTCTCTTGACACTGATAACAAAACATACTCATAGAATACATCCCTTCTGTTCTTCTGCCTGAACAGCCTCGTTGAGTTCATACAAAAACTGCTCTAGGGAAATCCAATATGCTGATGCGGCTTCGTGTAGGGTGCTAAAAGAAGCCATAGAACAGCCAATACATGCCATATGGTACTTGATGAACACATGTTGTGTTTGTGGGTACTGTGTTAGTACATCTTCAACAATAGCATCGGCAGTGAACATATCTATACGCATGAAATCCTTTCTTATCTCATGATAGGGATGTGTGCTGGGGTTGTCTTTGCGCTAACGCAAACACGTGCCAGATGTGCGCGGAAATGGTTGGGGAAGGTCTTCAGCAATAGTCACCAATTGGTGGGGTAGCAGTATTTTAATCCATTCGCGGCCTGTTTCAAGGATGCCCTGTTGTTCCCAACGGCTCAGGGTGCGGCTTACGGTATAGAGTGTGGTACCTGTCATATCAGCAATATCTTGGCGCGAAATGCTCATATCAATGCGCACACCATGGCCCTCTTTTTTGCCGGCCTGTCGTGAAAGCCGTACCACGGCGCGTGCAATACGTTGCTCTACCCGTTCTGTAATCATCTCACGATACCGTGCTTGGAGGTCAACGAATCGCCCGGCTAGCATACGCAAGGTGCGAAATGCGATGATAGGGTAACGTTCCATCAGGTCCATGAGTGTGACACTATCCCACCCAAGGGCTGTACATGCTTGGTCGGCTTGCGCTGAAAGGGGATAGAGCGCATGCGAAAAGGCAGCAATGATCCCTACCCCTTCCGTAGGTCCGACAAACCCGAGAATGACTTGACGCCCACTCTCGGTAGCTTGAATGAGCCGAACTCGCCCTTCGAGTACCACAAAGAATGTAGTCGCAGGGTCACTTTCGTAGAAGAGAAATTGCTCTTCAGTAAAGTGATTTGTTGTAGCTGCTTGAGCAATAGCATGCAGCTCTGCATCATCAAGCCCTTGAAAAAAGATACCATTGCGCAATGATGCAATTGTCATCATACCTTCATATTCTTTGGGAGCGAAAAGACAGTGAGTCTACGCTCCAATAAGGCATTGTACCAATTTTTGTCCAAGCTGTTCCGCCTCGGACAGTACCTCTGTATGTTTACCCACGTGTCCTCGGTCAAAGATGCCATACACGGGTAGCTCACCAACAACCTCATAGCCCAATGCTTCTAAGGGACGCCGCATGGCAGGTAGTGTAAACCCCATATCGTCGGGATTGGTCTGTTCACCGACGGCAACAATAATGGCTTTGCGGTTTTGCCCGGCAAGGGTACTATACCATTTGCGTGGGCGCTCATCATCAAAAACATAAAAGCAATAGAGACGGTCAATAAAGGCCTTCATCCATGCTGTTATGTTGTAGTTGTGAACAGGAGAAATAACCACTAACCCATTGGACCCAATGACTTTGGGGTACAACAGTTGCATACCATCTTGAATATCTGCACACACGCCTTCTTTGCGGCACCGCTCACACCCATTGCAAGATTGAAAGAGGTAGTCGCGCAACTGCACACTTTCGACGGTGGCACTGGTTTCCTTTGCTCCTTTGAGAATATGTCTGAGCAGCAAATCAGAATTGCCGCCTTTTCGTGGACTACTGCCAACACCTAAAATTCTCGGTTTTGCGGTATCGGGGTGCTTCTTGCTATCATTATCCATTATGATACACTCTTTTCAAGTCGTCTCATCTTGTTTAGATAGAGATAATTTCTCTGTCCCAAAAATTTTCCAGTTATTAACCTAGCATGATACCACACCATGTCCATACATTGCACACGCACATGGTGTGTGTTATGTACTCTCCACAAATATTTGACGCAATCGTTTCAAGATACGTAGCACGGTGTATAATTCATTCCCCGGATTGCGCATTTCAAAGACACGTGATACGGCATATTGAGGATTTTCGCCTGCAACGAGCTTTACAGAGATACCATGAACCGCCGTACTGCACGCAAAAATGCCTCTGGGCATTCTTCGTGCGGTACATGCCCACACTGTGGTATGACTGCTAGACCAGCGCCCGGCAATTCGTCGGCAAGGCGAATACTCTGGTCAACCGGCACAGGCGTATCATGCTCACCTGTGATAACGAGCGATGGCACCCGGATATGCCTCAGTTGTTCTGCCAATCGCAAACGATGTGTTTCGCTGATAAGCGCCCACAATGCGCCAGCCCAATTGTCTTCTTGGAGCATATGCCGATAAGTAGCCAGCATATCTTCTGTCACGTGGGAGCGGTCATACCAAAAGGTACGGATGATGGTAGTATACATGCGCCTGATAATAAGCCCAACGAGCATAGCACCTACCTTGCGCGGGAACCATTGCCGTACCCACGCTGGCATTTCGCTGACGGGGTAGCCACTATAGACCATTGCATCAACGAGTACCAACCCTTGCACCCGTTCTGGATAGCGCAATGCGGTAAGGAGCGCAATAGTGCCGCCAGTCGAGTTGCCTACCAATAGTGCCTTTTCTATGCCAAGCGAATCAAGTAGCGCCATGGTCATATCTGCTTGCCCTTCTGGGCTATAGGGGTTGTTGGTACCTATGCTGTCATGTTGCCCAAAAATAAGTGGGCGTGAGGTACGCCCAAACGCACAGCGGTCAAAAGCCACAACCATGCCATATTCTGCCAATGGTTGCATCACATAACGCCACGAAAACGTACTTAAAAAGCTGCCATGTATCAGCACCAAGGCTGGTTTTCCTTCACCAACCTGTTCATAATACACGCGTACTCCATGTATATCTTTAAACCTCTCTTTGGTATTCAGGTTCTACCTCCAGGTGATATTCAAGCAATTCCGCATAGAGTGTGCCAAGTAAGCGCACATCAAGCGTTCCATACTTTAGTGGCTTTCCATCTACCCAAAGCAGCATGGTAAGCGCTTTGAAAAGGTGTGCATCTCCAATAGCATGCTGCTCCAAGAAGGGGTAGCGTTGTGGGTCAAACAAATGCCCCCGGTAGGGCGTTACGGTTGTACATACAGAGTCCCGTGTCACTGACTCGTGTGCGTATGTTTCTTGCCATATAGCGTGACATAGCTCTTTCAGCAGCATCCACAACGTACAATCATCATCTTGCACCATCATCCCAGACTCAGGTGTGTACGTGCTCATTTGGGTATGCAACGCACGCAAGCGTACAACTGCATCTTTTGCCACATCGGGTAGCATAGCACGCGCCTCGGCATAGAACACAAACAACAGCCGATAGAACACAACGAACGCATTATCGGAGATAGCTTGCCGAGTAAGTTCATTGGGTGAAAGAGCAAGACCGTTTTTTGCATACACATAGAAGCCTTGCGCCAACTCACGTAGCACGGCGGCACTATGTGCAACGGGTATCACGAAAATGTTTGATTGACGTGTTTTTCGAGCCATTCAAATTCTCGTTGCAATGCACGCAAGACTCCGCGACTGAGGAAGAGCACGGGCGAGGAGCCGCTGAATGCACCCGCAATTGCATAGACCATATTCCATGATAACCGATGTTCACGTATAATGGCATAGATGGGTTCCCATGAATCGGGTAACAATTTCGCTTTAAATGCATCTAATCCATCAAAGTTGTAAAATCGTTGCCCATGGGCCCGGACCCAAACCATTAAAATTTGCAACCATGCTGGATGGGGATGATAGGCTATATCGGCCCGGCGCGAAAGTGGCGATAGCCCAAGCGTAATGTAGGTAGCCCCTGTTGCAGCCACATCGCGCATCACAGTATCAAGCAACAACTCAGCCGTTCCGTTGGGTGCATGGTAGCCGCGTATAATCTGTTCGACCAGCCAACCATTGCGCAGAGGAACTGGTGATGCAACCAAAAAACCAACAATACTATCGGCACGTTCGGCAACATATACACGCCGATGGTCCAAACATGTTAGTGTGTCGGGTTCAACAAGAAAATGGAGCGGTGGCAGTACCCGTGTTTGTAGCCATTCCGAAAGGCATTGCGCTAGACCGGGGTGGTTGTTGGCAAAATCGGTACTCCATTGGGTCACGACTACTTTTTTGTTGCGAGCGCGAGAAACTTGGGCCCGCAGTGATGATTTGCTTGCGAGTACGTTTGCCCAACTCTGTGGGTTCCATACGGGTTGAGCACCAAGGAGCATGCGAGCAAGCGGGCCACGTTTGGCCAACATGTCGGCTTTGTGCTCATGCACACCAAAATAGCAGACACGTTGCCCAGCATGGAGCGCGTCGGCTTCAAATGCGGCAATGACCGAAGCTACATGGCTCGGAGGACAGATTGGCAAGCCGGCTACAATGCGAAAACCGGCATTGGTGACATACCCCACAACAGCATCATGATAGTCGGAGAACCACAAGCTAATGCCAGGATTCAAAATTTGAAACGCGGTGGCATCCCACCCATATTGCAAAACCAGTTGTCGAGCCTTATCCCGCTTCGCAACCGACATATCTACTGGGCATACTGAAGGAACTGGCATCATAACGAATACACGCTTTCATGCACACATAGGTATTCCATACGAGTACGGTTTCTATTATACTACAAGAGCGGTGCAACCTATGCAGGAGTTGTGAGTTGAACCAACAATCAAATGGATATAGGCGGGAGCCTCTTTACTTACTTCCAGGAGGGAAAATCGGTTTTTCAGATCTGCGGACCTATATGCGTACACTTATCGGTATATGTCTATGGTTTGGCATACCACCCGTGCTTGCGTTGGTGCTTGCCCGTATGGGTGCAAGACATACTATGCACCGTTTGCAACGTTGGTGGGCGCATCGGGTCCATCACTACCTCAACATTCAGCTCGACATCGAAGGGCTAGAGCATATTGACCGCACCCAAACATATATTATAACGCCTCTGCACGAAGGGTTTATGGATATTGTGTTGCTGTTGCATCTTCCCCTCAACATGGTTTTTGCTGCACGCGATGAGCTTTTTGCGTGGCGATTGCTTGGTGTGTATCTTCGTCGCACGGGGCATATTGAAGTGTGCCCAGAACAGGGGCGACGTAGCTACCGGCACTTGCTCCGGGCTGCAAAAGAGGTTATCGCCAACGGTGAGAGCCTCGTCATTTTCCCCCAAGGGGGCTTACTTGGCATTGAAACCGAATGTAGTGGTGGGGCTTTTGCACTTGCACGTACACTGCAATGCCCCATCCTGCCAATTGCATTGACAGGCACGCATCGGGTATGGGAATATCCGTATGCGCCACATTTGCATTATGGTCAGCGTGTGAGTATGCGGATACTCCCGCCGGTTTCCGTTGAAGAAATACAAACACGTAGCGTGGAGGATGTACGCCTAGACATACAACAACAACTCAAGCGTATAGCCCTTTCGGGTACAATGGCTCCACCAAGGCGTTTTGTCCCTTCGCGTGATGGCTACTGGGATGGCTATGCCTATCGTATTGACCCCCATTTTGCTGACCTTGCAGAAGAAGTGGCGCATCATCGCGCAAGAGTGGCATTACAAAAGGGTAGTCTTGCATGGTAGTGATAGAATGGAAAGCAGTGAAAGATGTTCTGTACAAGGAAGG
>CAZVEN010000028.1:0-27495 GCA_964626155.1 uncultured Chloroflexaceae bacterium
AGGGAGTAGAGGGTGCGTAGTTCACCCATTGCGGCTCGCCGCATAAACAGTTTTTTCTATGGATTGCCATAGATTTCTATAAAACTGGAACTATACTATACACTTGTGCTTTGTACACAGTAGTATCAGAAACAGAGAAGACAGGCATCGTGTCTGTCCCTAACACTATGAGACTAGAAAGACCAGAAGAATATGAAAATCTTACTCTATGACACCACCTTGCGAGACGGCACACAGCGCGAAGGACTTTCGCTGTCGGCCGACGATAAACTCAAAATAACTCGTGAACTGGACACCCTAGGCGTGCATTACGTCGAGGGAGGGTGGCCCGGTTCCAATCCAAAAGATGTGGAATATTTTCAGCGGGTACGTGAACTATCGCTCACAACCACCAAAGTGTCTGCATTTGGTAGCACCCGAAAAGCCAGCAACACGTGCGAGAACGACCCAAATATTCAAGCCCTCGTCGCCGCCCAAACGCCTGTCATAACCCTGTTTGGCAAAAGTTGGACCCTGCATGTTGAAAAAGTACTCGAAACCACACTTGAGGAAAATCTCAACATGATTTCTGATAGTGTGCTCTACTTCAAAAACATGGGCAAAGAAGTTATCTATGACGCCGAACACTTCTTTGATGGCTACCGTGCCAATCGTGAATATGCTATGGCAACCTTAGAGGCTGCAACCATGGCCGGTGCAGATTGCCTTGTGCCATGCGACACCAACGGCGGTTCTCTTCCATCCTTCGTCGCACAAGTCATACGCGAAATACGCGACCATTTTCAGCGCATCGCCAGCTATCTCTTCCACCCGCCCGACTCGCCCTACCCACAAATTGGCATTCACACCCACAACGATGGTGGACTAGCCCTTGCCAATGCACTCGCAGCCGTAGACGAAGGGGCCGTACATGTACAAGGTACAATCAACGGTTATGGCGAACGGTGTGGCAATATGGACCTCATACCACTTATTGCCAACTTACAACTCAAACTTGGCCACGAGTGCGTATCGCCACAACAACTCAAGCGTCTGAGTGAAGTATCCCACTATGTCGCAGCCGTTGCCAACCTCAACCCCGATACCCATGCGCCATTTGTAGGGAGCAGCGCATTTGCTCACAAAGGCGGCACCCATGTCGCAGCCATTGCCAAAGCAGAAGAAAGTTATCAGCATATAGAACCAACTCTCGTCGGCAATGAAAAGCGCGTTGTGGTGAGCGAACTATCGGGGCGTGGCAACGTGATCATGCGAGCCAAAGATATGGGATTGCACATCGAAGGCAATGAACGCGCCCTTGTTGAACGCATCAAGGAACTTGAAAACAAAGGCTATCAGTTTGAAGCTGCCGAAGGAAGCTTTGAAATGCTCGTGCGCCGTAGCTCGCCCACCTACAAACCACCCTTTGAGTTGCTTGATTTTACCGTCATCATCGAAAAACGTCGTAGCAACGACATCTATTCCCAAGCTACCGTCAAAGTGTGCGTAGGAGAAGAAATTATGCACACTGCTGCCGATGGCGATGGACCTGTCAATGCCCTTGACTGTGCCATACGCAAAGCTCTTGTACCACACTACCCCCAATTGGCAGATGTCAAACTCGTAGACTACAAAGTACGTATCATAGATGAGCACCGTGGCACAGCCGCTATACCACGTGTTATGATCGAAAGCGGGCGTGGCGAGGAGCGCTGGAGCACCATCGGTGCATCAAAGAACATCATCGAGGCAAGTTGGATGGCCCTGTGGGATAGTTTAGAGCTGCCGCTCCTGCGCGACCGTGAACAAACATAGCATAGGAATCTTGTTGTGTTTCTGTAGCAATAGTATGTTCCCTTCAATACGTTGAGGGAATGACCGAATAAATAGGATAAGAGGAGGTAATCTTTCGTGCCCCGAACATTATTTGAGAAGATTTGGGAATCGCACATTGTGCAACCAGAGAGCGACGAAACACCAGCGGTCCTATATATAGACCTGCATCTCATCCATGAAGTCACATCGCCGCAGGCATTCAGCACCCTGCGTGAACGCGCATTGAAAGTCCGTCGCCCAGATAAAACACTAGCCACCATGGACCACAGCACACCCACCACGCCACGCGATGCAAGTGGAAACATACCAGTGACCGACCCGCAAGCGTTGAAGCAACTCAACCAACTTGAGCAGAATTGTCTTGACTTTGGCGTACCACTCTTCAAACTGGGTAGCGACTTCCAAGGCATTGTGCATGTGATAGGTCCTGAACAGGGCTTATCGCAACCCGGCATGACCATTGTATGTGGCGATAGCCATACCAGCACCCATGGAGCATTTGGCGCACTTGCCTTTGGAATAGGCACTAGCGAAATCGCCCATGTACTTGCATCGCAATGCCTGCTCCAGCGTCGCTCCAAAACCCTCAACATCCAAGTAGACGGACGATTGCAACCCGGTGTTACTGCCAAGGATATTATCCTCGCCATCATCGCCAAAATTGGTACTGGCGGCGGTACGGGCTATGTAGCCGAATATACCGGCGAAGCCATACGCGCATTGTCAATGGAAGAGCGCATGACCGTCTGCAATATGAGCATTGAAGGTGGAGCACGGGCGGGCATGATAGCTCCCGACGATACCACCTTTGAGTACCTTGCTAGGCGTGTGCATGCACCCAAGGATAAGGAATGGGAAAAGGCTGTTGCACATTGGCGTACACTTCCCACCGATGAAGGTGCAACCTATGACCACACCGTGACACTCGATGCCAATAGCCTAGCGCCTATGATTACCTATGGGACGAACCCCGGTATGGGTATGCTCATTACCGATGCTATACCCAACCCAGATAGTATGCCCGATGCTACTGCCCGTGCCTCGCTCGAAAAGTCCCTACGTTACATGGACCTGCGCCCTGGGCAACAACTGCTTGGGCACCCGATAGATGTTGTATTTATCGGCTCATGCACCAACTCACGCATTAGCGACTTGCGCCAAGCGGCCAACCTGATACGTGGGCGCAAAGTAGCCGACGGCATGCGTGTGCTCGTCGTACCCGGTTCGCAGCAAGTCAAGAAGCAAGCCGAAGAGGAAGGGTTACATAACATCTTCCAAGAGGCCGGTGCTGAGTGGCGCGAAGCAGGGTGTAGTATGTGCATTGCTATGAATGGCGATCAGCTTTCGCCCGGCCAATATGCCGTGAGCACCAGCAATCGCAACTTTGAAGGACGCCAAGGCAAAGGCGGACGAACGTTTCTCGCAAGCCCATTGACAGCAGTTGCCACCGCAGTTACCGGCGTTGTCTCTGATGCGCGGGAGTTGCTTTGATCGGGAGAGTGGACATCAATCTGTATACATGAGACAAGACTCCTGCTTTCAAAGGTGCAATGACTCGTTATGATAAGGAACGAAATATGGGATCAACGAAAATATTGGCTAGGGGAAGAAAGTGCATGAAAATATTGTTTGATACTTATGCCTTTATTTGGTGGGATAGTGAACCAAGTAAGGTACCTTCTCAAGTCTTAGATGCATGTAGAGAACGCCAATGAAAACACTACAGTTCTCTGAACTCACAGCCAATGAACTCAAAACGATTGCGCACATTACCGAAAAAAGAATGGCACCGTATCCTTGGACTGACGTTCAGCATATCTGTTTGAGCGACAAGGAAAAGAACTTACTTACTGTGTTTACCGAATGGTTGTTGTATGAAAATATGTCCATTATGAATGAAGCAACTATCTGGTCAAGAGCCATTTATCCTATGCTCATATTGGCTGAACAGGGAGATGTGCGGGCATGGTCCCAAGTTTCGATACGTGTGCAATACCCGCACGTTGAGTTGCAAGGCACGATAGATGGTGTGCTTGGAACCGGCATAGCAAGTTTGACGGGCGAGTCCTACTACATGATCGTTGTCGAGGCAAAACGCGGCTTGGAAGCCCAGTACCAGGACCCACGCCCACAACTGTATGGGCAAATGCTGGCAACGGCTCACTTGAATTGGGAGCACAACCAAGAACCTGTGCAAGAACTTTTTGGGTGCTATACCATCAGTGATACATGGACGTTTGCGCGTGCTGAGGTCAAGGATATAGACACTGATGCGCCAACGATGACGGTTGAATTTTCCAGAGAATATAGTCAGCGCATTGAAGGAGAAACTATTGTGAAGATACTGAAAGGTTTGATTGGACGCTATCTATGAAAACCTTCAGACTTTCCGATATATCTACCGATGACATACGAAGCATTGCCCATTTTTTTATCAAAGCCCAGTTATCCGACTGGGATGTAGCCATGCAGGTTTCTCTTACAGATGATGAACGGGAACAGATAGCACGCATAACCAACAGGTTGTTACAAATCAGAACAAGTGTCATAAATGAAGCAACTATTTGGGCAAGGGCTATTTACCCTTTGCTGATGTTAGCCGAAAATGATTATGTGCGGGCATGGTCTCAAGTGCCTATCAAAGCACACTACCCACATGTCGAATTGCAGGGCATTGCCGATGGTATCTTGGGGATACATATTGCTGGCGATATTGGGTTGCCCTACCTCGTCGTTGTGGAAGCCAAGCGTGGTTTGGAAAGTGCCGACCCACGCCCACAACTGTATGGGCAAATGCTGGCAACGGCTTACTTGAACTGGGAGCACAACCAGCAACCTGTGCAAGAACTCTTTGGGTGCTATACCATCAGTGATACATGGACGTTTGCGCGTGCTGAGGTCAAGGATATAGACACTGATGCGCCAACGATGACGGTTGAATTTTCGAGAGAATATAGTCAGCGCATTGAGGGCGAAACTATTGTGAAGATACTCAAGCATATCGTTGCCCTACATGCCGACACCATCTATGAAGTGATGAAAGGATAAGTATGGTATGCCTGTTCCCTTGCATATACGCAGGGAACGGCTCTAACGTAAGGATAATAAAGGAATGGAACCAATAACAGCGTTTACCGCGAAAATCGTCGCGTTGCCGATTGACAATGTAGACACCGACCAAATCATACCTGCCCGCTACCTCAAGGCCACGAGCAAAGAAGGTATGGGCGAAGGGCTATTTGCCGATTGGCGCTTTGATGCGCAGGGCAACCCTGTGGAAACCTTTGTCCTCAACAACCCCGACACCACAGGCGCACAAGTATTGATAGCAGGCAATAATTTTGGTTGTGGTAGCTCACGTGAGCATGCACCATGGGCGCTTGTAGATTATGGCTTCAAGGCTATCATTAGTTCCTACTTTGCCGACATCTTCAAGAACAATGCCCTTAAAAATGGGCTATTGCCTATTGAGGTTGATAGTGAAACCTACTACCAACTTGTGAGCTTGTGGGAGGAAGACCCCGAAACCCACATTACCATTGACCTAGCCAGTCAGATTATCACATTGCCCGATGATGGACGTGAAGTGTCATTTCCCGTTGACGGCTTTTCAAAATATTGTTTGCTTAATGGCATAGACCAGATGGGCTTTTTGCTACAGCAAGAGGATGCTATCATAGAGTATGAAGCGACACATCAAGCCCCCATACAAACACGCAACACGAATGTAGTACCGGGGTCGCGGTGTTGGGTCTCTGGATGATAGCGAGAGTAATGAAAACAAAAAGGAGCAAACGCAATGTCTGCGAATGCACGTTTTCCAGTGGTGGAATACGATACTGCCGATGAAACGTTAAAAACACTGTATGATGAAATCATGCAATTGATGGGGGTACCATTTGTGCCCAATTGGTTCAAATGCCAAGGTGGAAGCCCAGACTTGTTGGCCGCAAGCTGGGCAAAAGTAAAGGCCGTGCTGCTGCAAGGGCAAATACCACGGGTGGTAAAGGAAATGATATTGCACAACGTATCCAAAAAGCGCGACTGCGTCTATTGTGCAACAGCCCATGGTATGATGGCCGATAGCATGAGTGCGCAACTGTGCGCGATAGAAGGCTTCCGTGCGACAGCAGACTTGGAAAGTACACATATTCCCGCACATTACAAAACGGCAGTGCGTATCGTTACCAAGTGTGCGCTCGACCCACGCTCGACTACTGATGACGACTTTGCCATATTGCGTACAGCAGGCTTTTCAGATGCCGAAATCCATGAACTGATGTCGCAAGCTGATCTCGTGAATATGCTCACCACTATTGCCGATATAGCCGGTATTGAAGTGGATAAGGAAATGTCCGGCGCTCAGGGTTAAGCTTAGGTTTCGTGCCTTGTCTGTAGTTAGCACTATGTATACCAATAAAAAAGCCAGTGCAAGTGGGTATACTTGCACTGGCACCTAACGGTGATATCTACCCCAAACAAACAGCCTACTGTCTTTGCTGTTCAGCTTTTGCAGATGATTCGGAGCCTAGCAGGATGGCGGCCCAGCGGGTATCTGGGCTACTTTCCAGTGCAATTTTTACAAACATGGTAAGTGGAACCGACAGGAGCATGCCAACTGGACCAAGCACCCACCCCCAGAAGATGAGTGAGAGGAACACGACAAGGGTTGAGAGATTCAGTCCTTGACCCATCACCCGTGGCTCTATCAAGTTGGCGATAATGCCGTTGATGAGCAAGTAGCCAATGGCAACATAGATAGCGCGGATGAACCCAAATTGGATGAGACCAAGCAGAATAGCCGGTACGGAAGCGATGATTGAGCCAATGGTAGGAACATAGTTGAACAAGAAGGCAATGAGACCCCACAAAAAGGGAAAGTCTATATCGAGCAGGATAAGCCAGAGTGTGACTGCTATGCCAGTGGCTAGGCTGATGGTCGTCTTGATGACAAGGTAGCTATTGATGCTCTTGCTCAACTTGGTGAGATGGATGAGTGATTGGTCGTGTGCTCCAAGGGCTGCTTGTATCTTTGTCGGCAGGCTAGAAGCTTCCAACAGCATAAATATGACAATGAAGAGGATCAGGAAAGAGTTGGTAAGTACTTTGCCAAGGCTCGTGAGAAGATTGCCGAATATTTGCATGACGAGATCGGCTCCAAAAATGTTTTGAAAGACTATTTGTGACGTGTCTATGCCCATACCTTGCAGTTGCTTGGTGAAGATTTGCTCTTGTTGTTCGAGTCGGGTTTGGTACTCTGGCAGAGTTTTGGCCAGCTCAGCAACCGATGTACCAATGAAGGAAATGACTATCAATCCTATCACAATAATAACCGCTATTATCATAACAAGAGCTACCCATTTCGGGACGCCTTTGTTTTGGAGCCATAGCAAAAAAGGAGCGCATATAACAGCGATGATAGCGCCCAAGAGAAAGGGAATAAGGATTGACTTCGCGGCTTGCATGCCACCAACAACGATGACAAAACTAGCAACGGTTATGAGAAACCGAATGCCTACAGCTTGTTTATTGATGATTTCGTCCATTGCTACTACATCATGTTTCTTCAAGGATAGCTTTCACGCGAAACATGCCTTGGCTTGTATCGGGTGCATTCGATAGCACGTGCTCATGGGAGAGGGGGTGTTGTGGGCTATCGGGACGCATGCGTGTAATAAGTCCTGTCACGTTTGCCGTGGGTGGTACGCCTTCAACGTTGACTTCTTGCAGGGTTGCCATGTAATCGAGAATAGCCGAAAGTTGAAGGCGCATGTGTTCTAGCTCATCTGCTGGCAATTGGAGACGCGCTAGGTGTGCGACGTGTTGCACGTCGGTTTGTGTGAGTGTCATACATCTGTTCCTTTCTTATTTAATGGGGCGGTTTTTTGATACGTACTATGCAATCAAGCAAGTGCAGGTTGGAACCGCCACCCATCGAACGAGCAATGCGGCGTGTGAGTGCAGGTAACTCATCGTCGCCGTGCGATGCTTCAGCCAACGGGTCCACCCAACGCACGCGCAACTGGTCACGCCCGGCAGTCCCCATGCAATAGGTGATGAGGAAGTGGTCATTGACATACTCATCAAACAACCACCCTTCTTCTGCCACTGGCTCGAAGTGGGTGTGGCTAAAGCCCATATTGAGCGATTGTAGGAGGGCAGCAACGGTGAGAAACGAATGGCTTTGGCATAGTTCAATGCGTGCTTCAGTGACACGGAATGTATCATAGGCGCTATCATCTTCTTCTTCGGGTGCAGGCTCTTTGGGGATAATGCATGCTTCGGGCGTATAGTCTTCTGGTTCAGCTTGTGGGGCATCATCGGGGGGCATGGCAGGTTGCTGCCTTCCCTTTTGGGGCATGGCGTTGCTTGTCGCCAAGTTGAGATGAACCGGTATCTCAACGGATGCATCGTCTGTTTCAACCTGCACTTTAATCTTTGTGTTGTTTTTTTCGTCAGGTGTGGTTGTGTTGTTGTCTATGGATGAAGACTGCTCCATTATGCGCCTCCTATCATGACTTGGGTATATGTCTATTCGGGTATGTGTGATAGGCTTTCGTGTCTTTCGTGTCTTTCGTATCTTTGCTCTTTGGGTACAAGGCTCTTCTACGACTTGTTATTGTAGCACAGTGTGGGTATGATGCCAACTTGTCTCAATCCCCTAACAATGAACAAGACAGCCCGCACCCCTGTAGCGTACCAGCAAAGAATTACATGTTCCTTTTTTTATAGCTTGGCGTCTTGGCGGTTCTTTTTTTTTTAGAGCAAAAGCATGTGCCTACAAGCCTGTGATGATAAAAGCTATCTTCAAGCTAGTTGACCGCGAGGGCAAGGAAACTATATGTACGCATTTGGCGTTTACTATACCAATGCACTTGGCACGGTGCAATGCTTGCTAGGTTGACAGCAGCAATCTAAGAGGATGTGGTAGATGTCGTAGCACCGACATCCTGTCGGTCTTCGGCTAGAAGCCGGTGCTACATACCTTTACCAACAGAATCCAATATATTTCCACCTGTGCTACAATAGAGGTATCATATCAACCACACACGAAAGGAGAATGGATATGACCCAAACGAAAGAACGTGTTGTCGTTCCTACTACAAAAGACTATATCGTCATGCCGGACACCGGGGAAATTATCCTGCACCCCCGCAGCAACGTGCGCCCAGAAGATCTGCCTCCCCCCGATGACATCTTCTTCTACGGGTGGCGCTTTGTCGAACATCGGGTAAATGGTACGACTGCCACGGCACACATGCCATTGACACGTGAAGATGTGCTACATCCACAACCGGATGATAGAGTGAGCCAAAACAAAAAGCACTTTGAGCTATGCAATGACTTGTATGATGGCATGAAAGCCCATGTTGGGTACGAACAAGGCACGGTTGTCTTGCACGATATGCTCATCAATTGGGCTATCGAAGACCTCAAACACGCCCCAGACCTTGCCGTGATACGCGGAGTACAAACGTTCTTTGAAGATGGTATTTTCGACTTGCAGGAATCCCAAGGGTATGTTGTGTTGGTGCTAGAAGTGACATCACCAAGCATATGGGAAGTGGATGTGGAAGACAAACGCATCCCGAACAAGGTGCAGGAATATGCCCAAGCAGGAGCAGCTATCTACATCCTGATCCATGCGGTGAAGTGGGAGGAGGGATACCCACCACCAATCATCGTGTATATGTTGGGTGCTGATGGGAAGTACCACAAGCAACCGGCAGATGCGCGTGGGTGGTATTGGATAGAGCCGCTACAGGTGTGGATAGGTCCCTATCAAGATTGGGTAGCGTGGTATGACAAGGACGAAAACAAGCTCAATACCCACGTGGAGTCGGAGCAGGCTCGCAAGCTCGCTGAAGATTAAGATATGTGAAGAAGCAGAAGCTCGCAAGCTCGCCGAAGATAAGGCCCGTCTTGCTGAAGATAAGGTGTGTCAAGCCGAGGAACGCATTCGGAAACTGGAGGCGTTGCTGGCAGTGCAAGACAGCTCGCAGCATTGCAGCGTACCAGCAAAGAATTGCATGTCCCTTTTTTTATGGCTTTGCGTTCTTTGCGTCTTTGCGCGAGGTCTTCATGAAAAAAGATGTAGGGTAGCTAGGGAATGTTTTATCATGTTGGATATAAAGCTTATAGCGCCGGATATACCAGAAGACTTTACGCCCACGTTTAGTGGGCACGAAACTTTTGTATTGCGCAGTACATGGCTCAAAAAAGGCTATGATTTGCTGTTGGAACATCCCGACCTGTTTGCGCGGGATGATGCTTTTGTGTTGCTCGGCGTGGGCAAGAATATGGCTAACTCTATCCGCTATTGGGGGCGCGTGTGCGGCGTCTTTGAACGCAGCGAGCCAACACCCCTAGGCTACAAGCTGCTTGCGGATGACGGCTGGGACCCGTTCCTCGTGACTGCCACCAGTTGGTACTTGCTGCATTGGAATATCGCCGCGCACCCACAAGCGGCGTTTACATGGTTCTATACATTCAACTTGCTGCGCGGAGGCGAGTTTGAAGTTGCCAAACTGGTTGAGCAATTGCAGGCATATGCGAGTGAACATGATTGGCGCGTGCCTTCGTATGAAACGATAAGCCGTGATGTGAAATGTATGATCCAATGCTATGTCCCCCCTACGCGGAAACAACTCGCGCTCTCATCCGAGGATGCATTGCTATGCCCGCTCACTGAACTTGGATTGATTCAGTCCATTCCCGGTATGCAAAGTTATCTGCTCAGGAGTAGTACACAAACTGCACTTTCTGATGAGATGCTTGCCTATACCATTCACGATGTGATGCATAGGAAAGGACAAAAGACGATTTCTTTTCATGAGTTGATGTATGCGCCGCGCTCGCCCGGGCGCGTCTTTCGCTTGCATGAAGATGCGCTGTTGGAACGGTTGCAACGGCTAAACCATGTCACTGAAGGAAAGGCCTACTACACGGACCAAGCTGGCATTCGTCAAGTTGCATGGAATGGCGATACGGGCATAGCAGTGGGCGATATGCTTCTGCAACGTGCTTTTGAGATTGAGGATGTGTAATGGCGAATACGACACAAAACATGCCCCTTGCGGTGGCGACGCGCTATACCCGCTCTATCCACTTGCAGCGTGATTTTACAACGGTGCAAACGGCATTGGTTGGCTATCAGGCCACCCCGCTGGTCATCCAAACCATAGAGCACATCGTTGCTGCACTCAATATGAAAGAGGGGCTATCGCGTGCTTTCTCTCTTATTGGGCCCTATGGGTCTGGCAAGTCGGCGTTTGCGCTGTTCCTTAGCCACTATATGAGTGTAACTCCACACGAACGCACGCTCTTAATCACTATGCATGGAACGGCTCCCCTAGCAGACACACACCCTATCTATCAGGCACCCAAGCTGCTGCCGTTGCTCATCAGTGGCAGCAATAGCAGTTTGCGGCAGGCTGTCTTACACGCATTGCATACCTCGCTAAACGGCAATGTCAAAAAGGGCGTGAAAACCCTGCTCAAAGACTTGCACCATGCTATGAAGCAAGACAATGTAGACCCCCAGGCTGTTGCCGATTTTGTCCAACAAGCAAGCCACAAGGTAAAGACATACACTACTTTTGACGGACTGATGCTGGTGGTAGATGAGTTGGGGCAACATCTCAACTATGCTGCGCATCAGCACAGTGATGGCGACTTGCATGTGCTACAAACGCTGGCAGAAATGGCAACCCGTAGCGGCGATGTGCCATGCGTGATTATCACTATACTGCATCAGGCATTTGACCGATATGTAGGCACAGCCGGCATCCGGCAACAAACCGAGTGGGCAAAAATCCAGGGGCGCTTTGTAGATATTCCTTTTTTTGAGCCAGATGTACAGTTGCTGCGCATGATAGCACGTGCATTGTGCCCTGATAGGCAAGAAGACGCCTATGCCCAAACACGCCAACAATGGGCTGAAACTGTTGTGCCGCTTACTGAGGAATTGTGCCTACGCCCCGCTGCGATTGATGAGGACGAATGGGTTGACCTGGTGGCACGGGCATATCCATTGCACCCAACGGTGTTGCTGGTGTTGCCGGTGCTGTTTCGGCAATTGGCACAGAATGAGCGTTCGCTATTTGCCTTTTTGACAAGCTATGAGCCATGGAGTTTGCAGGATTATCTTACATCGGTTGTTGATAGTGATACAACAGCACTCCCCATCTATCGTTTGACGCATCTGTATGATTATGTTGAAGCTACCCTGGGGCCGAGTTTGTTTGCGCGTGCCAGTGGCCGCCGCTGGGTTGAACTGGCTGAGGCATGTATGCAGGTAGCCAGTAAGGGGGCTATGGCACAACACACCCTGAAAGTGATTGGCACACTCAATGCAATTGGGCAGGTTGATTGGAGTGGCACGTTGCGGGCAAATGGACGATGTGTGTCGTTTGCGCTCTACGATACGCTCAATGCTCCCCAAGCCCAAACAACGCTTGACCAGTTGCGCACTCAGCAACATATTATTTACCGTGCGCACCGTGATAGTTTTGTGCTATGGGAAGGTAGCGACCTCGATATTGTAGGCATGGTGCAAACGGCCCGTCAACAGGAAACAGACCGCCGCCATGTCGCATCGTTGCTCCAAGAACACACGACTATGATGCCCATGGTAGCCCGAAAACATAGCTATGTGACAGGGACGGTGCGCCATTTTGATGTGCGGTTTGTGAGTGTTGCTGACCTCGCTACCCCATTGCATGGTGCTGCTGAGAGCGATGGCGACATTATCTATGTGGTGCCTATGGATGATGAAGAATTAGACATAGCCCGCGCATGGGTGACGCAGCCTGAGCGCCAAGATGAACAGCAACGTATTGCTGTCTTGCCCAAATACATACAGCACCTCAATGCTGTTGTGCGTGATGTGGTGGCTATGCAATATGTGCTTGACCAGCAACCAGAGTTGGAGCATGACCGTGTAGCGAAACGTGAATTGGCAAGCCAACTAGCAGAAGCACAGCATGCCCTAGGTGAGGCTATTGATGCTAGTTTTGGCATTTTTCATAGTGAGTGGTGGGAATCTGGAAAATCTCATACACTTGAGTCACGCCGTCAGTTTGATAATCTGTTATCACAGGTATGTGATACGGTTTTTCCCCTTGTGCCAAGGATATGGAATGAACTGATTGTACGACGGTATCTATCATCGGCCGCAACAAAGGCACGACGTAATTTGATTGCAGCTATGCTGGACCATGGGTATGTAGAATACCTTGGTATAACTGGCTACCCACCTGAACGGGCTATCTATGAAAGTGTTTTGCATCGTAGTGGCATTCATCAGCAGGGCAGTGATGGGATGTGGCGTTTTGGGCCACCATCAAAAGAAAAATCATTAGATCTGCATGCTGTGTGGTTATGTATTCAAGAATTTATCACCTCTACAAAGGACACAACACGCCCACTGACAACCCTCTACGACACGCTTCAAGCGCCACCCTATGGTGTGCGGGCTGGTGTTGTGCCAATCTTGTTTATGGCGGCCTACCTGGAGCAGGCTGGTGAAATAGCGCTCTATTTGCATGGCAGCTATGTGCCAGTTCCAGATATTGCCATCTTTGAAATGCTCTTGAAACGACCAGAGCTTTTTACTTTGCGCCTATGTCGAGTGACAGGGACGCGCTCTATGGTCTATGATGAATTGGCAAAGGTTTTTGCTCCAGATGCCTTGACAAAAGAGGTACAGCCAGCACTATTAGATGTTGTTACTCCACTGCTACGGATTGTTAAAAACCTACCGGAATATAGTCGCTACACCGAGCATGTGAGTGTGCAAACTGCTGCAATACGTCATTGTCTTCTGTATGCCCAATCGCCCGATGATGTACTCTTTACCGACTTGCCCAAAGCCTGTGGACTAGCCCCTTTGCAAGATGATGCAGTCTCCATGGAAGTAGTGGTAGCATTCTTGACATACCTGAAAGATGGCTTGAAGGAATTGCAACAGGCCTACCCCGACCTGATAGAGCGGGTTGCTGATGCTATTCGGGAAGCCTTCCGTGCTTCTGCCCAAGACCTAGACGAACTACGGCAAGAATTAGCTTACTCCTATAGCCAAATAGCTACAGTGACATCAGACACTGCCATACGGGCCTTTGGTGTGCGGGTTGAAAAAGGGCAACCGGGGGCAGCGTGGGTTGAAAGCGTGGGCTTATGGATGCGCCGTAAGGCTATGCATCAATGGCGTGATAATGATGCAGATGAATGTGTCAATCAGATAGCCGACCTAGGAAAACGGTTTTGCCGGTTAGAAGACAGTGCAGTTGCAATAAGGGCTGTGCCTGAATCATCACAACTGAGACGGATGAGCTTGGATGACTTGCATGAAGAAAAGAGTTTAGTCCTGCACCCTTTACCGTATAATAATGCTATGCAGTCTTTGAAGCAAGCTGTAGAGGACGCTCTTGAACAGCATGCTCATTTGAGTTTTGACCAAAAGATGACGGTTTGGACAGAAATTACAGAACAGTTCCTGACCAAGGTAGATAGGGGATATGAGGCATGATAAAAGCAGCAGACTATATGCATATGGATTGGGATGAGCGGCCGGGGCGGCATATTGTCAATTTGAGTGGGGGCAAGGATAGCACGGCGTTGGCAATTTATCTGCGCGACCGTGTTCCCCAAGCTGAATATGTTTTTTGCGATACACACAAGGAATTGCGCGAGACATATGAGTATCTCGCCTGCCTCGAAGCCTATTTGCAGAAACCTATTGTGTATCTCAATGCTGAACGTGGTTTTGACTATTGGCTTGATATGTATGGCGGCATGTTGCCTTCGGCACAGGCGCGTTGGTGTACACGCAAACTGAAGATAGAGCCGTTTGAGGCGTATGTACAGGATGACTTGGTATGGAGCTATATTGGGTTGCGACACGATGAGGACCGTTGCGGGTATCTTTCGACTAAGCCTACTATTGTGCCAGTCTACCCTTTCCGTGAAGACCGCTTGGTGCTTGGGGATATACAGCGTATCCTAGAGAACAGCGGTCTTGGGTTGCCTACCTATTATGAATGGCGACAACGTAGCGGGTGTTTCTTTTGCTTTTTTCAGCGCACGGGCGAGTGGATGGGCTTGAAGGAGCGCCACCCCGACTTGTTTGAAGAGGCAAAGCGGTATGAGACTGAGCGTGGCGGGGAGCATTTTACGTGGCGCGAGCGGGAAAGCTTGGCGGAGTTGGAACGCCCAGAACGCTTGGCACAGGTGAAGCGGGAGCATGCTAAGCGGCTTGAGGAGGAGCGCAAACGACGCCCCGGCCGCACGCTGATTGATCTGTTGGGTGATACCCTTGACGTTGCGGATGAGACAAAAGGGTGTATAATGTGTCATTAGTGATGTAGATAGGTACTTTTCGTTCTTGCTCAAAGAGCGTATACATTGAGTAGTGGCTAGATTATATACAAACAAGGGGGGAAAATCTAACGATGAGCTTCAAACCTATTGCTATGAATGCTTCACGTATCTGTGAGGGACTCAGTAAGATTGGCTATACACCAGCAAGTGCCATATGTGACATTATTGACAATTCAGTGCGTGCTGAAGCTCAACATGTGTATGTGCGAATTGAGCGAGAAAAGAATGTGTCGGACAATCGTCTCAATAATGTTAAGGAGTACCTCATTATTGATGATGGAAAAGGTATGGACCAAGATGGCATTTTGAGTGCTTTGATGCTAGGTTCACCTTCGGACAACTATGAACAAAACAGTCTCTCGAAATTTGGGCTTGGTCTCAAATCAGCTTCATTTTCACAAGGGGAAGTACTGGAAGTTATCTCATCAAAAGGTGGTTCGACACGCTTTAAAAAGTTCATTGTCTCACTGAATAGGATTCGTGAAGAAGACCAATACGGGGCCGAGGAAGCTGAATTAACCGAAGAAGACCAACAATGGATTGGTAAATTTTTACAACAAGGACATGGTACTATTGTGCGTATTACAGCAATACGCAAGATAAATCACCCTAGCATCAAATCCACACTTCAAGAGTTGCAAGATAAAGCTGGTACTATTTATTATTACATGTTGAAGGATGCTATTCATTTGGAAGTTAATAGCATCAAAATAGAACCTTTTGATGTACTTTTTGTAGATGAAGCAAATGAAAATGGCAATCTTGATGAAAACACGTGGGATGGGCGTACTACTCGATGGATTGAAAAACCTAGAAAGATTACGGTAGATGGTGAACGAAATGTAACAATGACGGTTGAAGTTACTCAACTTCCCCACCCGCCCACTTTCAAACCTGATGGAGATACAAAACAAGCAGAAATACGTAAAAAATACCATATTGAAGCAGGTAATTATGGGTTTTATGTTTATCGAAACGGAAGACTCCTCTCATGGGCTGAGTCATTTGGTATCATCCCACAAGACCAAGATTTTTATGCATTTCGTGGTCGAATTATCATTGACAGCTCCGCTGATGAAATTTTCAACTTGGATGTAAAAAAATCTCAAATTCATCTTTCAGACGAAGCATTTAGAACTCTTGAAGATATATCTGCCGAGTATAAACGTAAAAGTAAAAAAGCATGGGAAAGAGCCAAAACTGAACTCAAAAGAAAATATGATTCTGAAGGTCTTCCACGGGCCAATGCCTTAGCACAAAAAGTTGAATTGCCAGATGAACTTCCAGGAGCGCCTGATACAGAAGAAGCGTATGCAGAATCAGAACAAAGAGAGCAAGAGATTGTTCAGGAGCAGCAAGAACGGATACAAAAACTTGTTCAGCAATTTATAGAAGAAGAGGCTTTACCTGATGAAGTAGGGGAACCTCTATCTCCTGATGAAAAAGAACCCACACCAGAGCAAATTCAATCTGTTGTAGCAGGCGAAACTTCATCTCAAACAGATAGGATATTTCTGGTAAAGAATACAGAAGATAATGTTCTTTGGGAACCTTATTACGATACTGACCAAGGTAATTGTGTTCGTTTGAATAGATTGCATCGTTTTGCAAGGGTTATCTACGATGACAATTCCAATAACAGTGCTTTACATATATTTACAGGACTCTTGTTACTACAACTTGCAGAGGCTGAGGCTTATGTTCAGCGAAAGTACCAAAAGTATGAACGTAAAGTCATTGAGGATATACTCCAAGAATATCGCCGAGTATCTACAGAATTTCTTGCACAGCTTTGCCGTGATATAGGAGATGAACTACCAAGCGATTAGGGCAAGATATGAGTTTTATCAACATTCAAATTGGTGATTGTTGTATTGGAGCAAACCGAGCTTATATTTACATATTGTACTCCAAGTCACAGCATGCATTATACATTGGGCAAACAAACGACAGATATGGAGTGGTTGGACGATTATGTAGCCATATCAGGACCAAAGGGACTTTTCGCATACGCCTTAATGAGAAATTAGGTATTCAACTGTATGAGATTGAGGACCTACAAGTATTCTGTTACCGTTTGCCTAATGACCCACGTTATACAGGAATTGAACGCTCCTATCGAGAAGGTATTGAATATCTTTTGCAAAAGCAACTACACACCATACGTGGTCAACTCAAGCCATATGTGCAAGTTGTATCTAATGTTGACTATAATGAGGCTGCTTCTCTAAAATCAGTTCAACGCATAGCAGAAAAAATCCTGCAATCCTTTGTAGCTGCATATAGCTGAAAACAGCATATCTTGGTGTGCCACACTCCCGGCGTGGCACACCACTAAACCCATCACGATGTAGCATTCGTCTTATTCGCATGCTGCGTTGCTTCGGGTGCTGGCATATGTTTCACCCGTCGCTCCACTTCGCGCAACCGTTCGTAGACCGCTTCTAGGTGTTGCAACATATGCCCTATGGCCTGCTCTTCTGTCACCCGCTCATGTTTCCACAGGGTGAGTAACTCATCGAGTGCATACATGCCCATCTTGCCACTAGTCCCTTTCTTTTTTCATTAAGTCGTTCCCTAATCGTGCCGAAGGCTAGTATACCCCCACTATCATAAATAGTCAAGAGGTATTTACCTTTATAGCTTGCAACGTATCACATTCAATGCTACAATACCTTGCAAGCAAAGAAACAGTGCCACACACATGCATAGCACCCAAACGAAAGGAAGGAGTAAACAACCGCCTTGATTTTTAGGATTAAAGAATTAGCCGAGCAACAAGGGCTAAACGTTACAAACCTTGCCAAGAAAGCAGGCATCAGCAAACCTACAGCTATTGGCTTGTGGCACAATCATGTTCTGTTTATTAAAATTGAAACGCTGCAAAAGGTAGCCCAGGCCCTAGGGTGCTCGTTGCGTGACCTTTTTACTGAAGACGCCGAAAGGCAACAGTTGGGGAATGACTTGCTGCCGCTGGTAAACGGTTCCAGCCAGCTTCCAACGGCAGCCCGGTATGCCTGGGTGTGGTTGTTGCACACGCCCGGCTACTCTATTGTAGCATAATAAAACGTTCTCGTGCGTCCCACCACGAAACCTATGAGTATGCAAAAATTCGGGTCGAAACTTCGATACCTTGAGATTGTGGAGTATAATGAGCATATATGGAATTTGGCATTTGAGGTAAGGAACTATGACAGAACAGCAATTACTTGAACGCATTACTATGAACCCTAACGTTATGGTTGGCAAGCCAGTTATCAAAGGGACACGGCTAACGGTTGAGTATATTCTTGGACTATTAGCTCATGGTGCCAGTTATGGAGAGATTCTGAGCGAATATGAGGGGCTCGTTCAAGAGGATATTCAGGCATGCTTTTTATTTGCTACCAAAACCTTAGCAAACACCACCTTCATGCCTTTGGCAATGGAGATGTCCTAGAATGCGTTTTCTGGTAGATGAATGTACTGGCCCAGCAGTAGCGCGGTGGCTACGTCATCAACAATATGAAGTTTTTTCGGTGTATGAAGAAGCGCGAGGGATGAATGATGATACCATTATCCAGAAAGCATTTGAGGAGAATTGGATATTGATTACGAATGACAAGGATTTTGGGGAGAAGATTTATCGAGAACAACATCCCCATCGAGGTGTCGTTTTTCTCCGTCTTGATGACGAACGTGCCACGAGCAAAATTGAGACGATACAAAAGCTATTACAAGGCTATGTTAGCGAATTGGCTGACCGTTATGTTGTAGTAACAGAAACCAACGTTCGGTTTGCCCGCAAATGAGAGGATACGTACATGGTGCTTCTAGCTAAGGGTACACATCAGCGCCTCAGCATAAACCACTACTTTGCCACCAGAGTCCGAGAAGACTGGGGCAGCATATCTTGGTTCTGGCCCCGGTCGTCGGTCTTTCGTCCCCGGTCTATAGCGTGCGTCGCACCCAACATTCAGCGCCACACAGCGCCTCAGCGATTCAAGCGTTCTAGCAATGAGCAATAGCACTATTGGCGAAGAAATGGTAGAATGAAACCAAGATGGTGTTGAAAAAAGAAAGCGTATCTTTGCACTTTGGATATGTGGCTATTTGAGACAAACGACTATAAAGGCACACCTGTTGCTCTCAGTCAAGCAACATGGCATCGCAAAGCTGGCAACGACACCCCCGGTATACACCCAGAAATAAGCGATTATCTCGCAGATATTCAGCAAACTATTGAATTGCCAGATATAGTGTTTCAAAGTCATCAAGATGAACGTGTACGCCTTTTCTATAGATATAGTGTAGGCAGAGGAGCTTTTGTAGGAAAGCATCTAGTTGTGGTTATCAAATATATACAAGAGACAGATGGGATTCATGGCTATGTGAGTACCATGTACCTGAGCCGTTCTGTCTATACCAAAGGAGCGTGTATATGGAAAAAGACTCATCAACAACTCCCATAGTCCAAGTCTCTTACGATGCTGAAGAGGACACTTTGTTTTTTTTGTTCCCACTCCATCCTTACCCAGCCGTAGCAGAGGAAGTGGGCGATGAAGTGTGGATACGTTTTGACCCCAAGACGAAGCAAGTTGTGACAATGGAAGTGCTCCATTTTTCGTGTCGTATCCGTGAAACGTTTGGTGTTGCATTGACATACACAGAACGTACCGACCCACAGCGTCTCTCACCACTCTATGGACTTCCAGGAAATGAATAGAAAAGGTGCCCGATTACACCGACAGGAAGAGCGATGCGTCGCACCAGATCTGCCACGTGAGGTTTGAACCGCTGATGCGCTGAGGGGGACTGAGTGTGCTGAACCATTTTGTAGGATAGGCTTCTAGCCTGTCGCTTTGCAAAGCCATCGAGGGTGCCACGCACTTTTGGGAGTGCGTGGCACCGAACATTCAGCGCTGGGTTGACGCTGAGACGTTGCGTGCAACGTCTCTACAGTACGATAAACCGCTACTTTGCCAACAGAATCCGAGAGGACTGGGGCAGCAAGTCTTGGTTCTGGCCCCGGTCGTCGGTACCTCTAACGTGCTGTGGCGGCAATAATACGGTCTGGCATGTCTGGTATAGCAGAACGTGAAATCGGTTGAAGTGCTCGCACAACGTGTTGATCAAGTGGCGCAACAGTATAGCTCCCATGAACAACATCAAGTAATGCAAAAACATGCTGAACATGGGTTGTATCCAAACGTCCTTTTTCGACAAGGTAAGACATCTCAACCAACACAATGCCAGGAATGTGTACTTGATAGTGACCAGTATCAGCATGCTGAAAAATGCGTTGTGCTGATAGGGAGAGTCTTTGGTCGCCTGAGAGATGCCAGTAGAGAGCGTGTGTATCGGTAACAAAGCGACTCATAGGTTGTCCTCTTCGCCAAACCCTAGCCACATTTCGCGGCGTATCGTGGCAATATCATCATCACTGATGTGGATACCAGCCCAGATTCCGCCCATAGCAACAGGGTGATAGAGTGTCTGTCGTTGCTCCTGATTCTTGTTTCTATATTGGAGATAATCCAGAAACAAAACCACCTCTGGAAGTGTTTGTTCTGGTAATTGTTCAAGTGTGGTCAAAATATATTGCTTGAGGAGTGCCGTCGTTGTTATCATAGTCCCTTCCTTAAAACCGCGTTCAAAATCACCGAATTTGCATTCTTAACATTGGGGGTACCCATGAAAGCTATCTTCAAGATGGTTGCCCAAAAGGGCAAAGTAACTACATGCTGCGCCTTCTACCCTGAAAACCCCGCACACCAGTCACATTCAACACAGGACACACAATAGTGTTATACTGTACACCTATAGGAAATCGTACAGTCTAAAGAGGTCCACAGATGAAAGATACTGCTCTCGTCAAGTTATTGCGCATACAAATGCCTATATGGGTTGTGACACCTATGCTTCTTTTGATGCTTTTTTTTGGTGTCGGTGTTGGCTACGTAGGGTTTGTCGCTTTTACTCCTGCCACGACATGCCCAGAGTCTGAAGATATTTGCGAACAGTTTGGCGTCTTCTGGCAGGTGTGGGACTTGGCCAGCAACAAGTTTGTTGATGCCGATGCAGTCGTACCCGAACGCATGCTTGAAGGAGCCATCAATGGCATGCTCGACACGCTAGGCGACCAAGGGCATACCCGCTTTCTGCGCGCTGAAGCCGCCAGAGAATGGGAAGAGTCGCTATCGGGCGAATTTGAGGGGATTGGAGCATATTTAGATATGCGCGATGGTGATGCATTGGTTGTTTCACCAATCGAAGGGTCGCCAGCCGAACAAGCCGGGTTGCTGGCCGGAGATATTATCGTCAAAGTAGATAGTCAGGATACAGAAGACTGGACCATCGAAGAACTCGTCACCAACATACGTGGCCCCAAAGGAACCGTTGTAACGCTTACCATACGACGTGAGGAGCAGAACGAACTCCTCGACATAGCCATCAAACGCGACAATATTGAAGTGCCAAGTGTCAGTTGGCGCATGCTTCCAGATAATGTAGCCCTGATACGCCTCGACTCGTTTGCAGACCGCTCGACAGACGAAATCCAAGCGGCGCTTGAAGCAGCCCAAGCACAAGGTGCTCAAAAGGTAATACTTGATTTGCGCGATAATCTCGGGGGCTTTGTTCACGAAGCCATTGGCATTGCTAGCCAATTTCTGCCATCTAGAACGCCGGTCTTGATTGAACGACACCGTAGCGGCAGAGAAGATGTTTCCAATGCACTCTCCGGTGGTGTAGGATTGGATATTCCCATGGTTGTGCTTGTCAACGGCAACACCGCCAGTTCAGCCGAAATACTTTCTGGGGCCCTTCAAGATGCCGGGCGTGCCAAACTCATTGGCACCCAAACCGTTGGCACAGGTACAGTGTTGACTACCCATCAACTAAAAGACGGTGGCAAGCTTCTGCTTGGCACAATCCGCTGGCTCACACCAAGTGGGCGACACATCCACATGCAAGGTGTAGAGCCAGATATTGAGGTGACACTTGAAGATAATCTGGACCAGTTGATACCCAGAGAAGCGGTTGAGCTATCGAAAGAAGAATTGTACCAGAGTAAGGATACTCAACTGATACGTGCGCTTGAAGAATTGGAAAGATTGACGGCAGAAGAAGCCCAATAATATGCCCGTTCTGCCTGCAATACCAAATGCTCCCACCGATATGCTGTGCATACGCGTTCGCGTGCAGCAATGCCCATGCGACTGCGTATGTCTGCATTGCCGATAAGCTGCACAACCGCATGCGCCAGTGCCGCTGAGTCGCTAGGTGGCACAAGCAACCCGTTGACGCCATCTTGGATATAGACAGTCACCTCACCCACACGCCCGGCTACAATTGGCAAACCGGCCAGCATCAACTCCAGCAACTTCACCGAACAGCGTGCGCGATTGATCAACGTATCATCCATAGGAGCCAGCGCTATATCGGCAGAAGCCAGCAACGACGGGATCGTTTCTGGCGCAACCCAACCACGATAATCTATCGCATGGGCAATGCCGGCCCGTTGGGCTAGGCACAAAAGCAGTTGCTCTTCGCCGCGTTCTCCCTTGCCTATCACCAACAGTCGCGCCGTGGGGCATTGCTGGAGAATGGCTACCAATGCGGCTACGACATCGCGCACATCGAAATCCCAAAAGCGCGTATAGAGCACTATGGTTGCCCCTCCTCGCTCAGGCACTGGTCTTTGGTCGCCCGTCCCCGGTCTGCCTTCGACAAGTTCAGGCACCGGTCGCCGGTCGCCCGTCCCCGGTCTGTATACCCCATTGGGCACGTAGTAGACACGCTCTGGTGCTATGCCCATGCTCCATACAAGTGTTTCTAGCGCATGACTGGCCACGGTGACGGCATGGGCACGGCGGAGCACATCGCGCTCTTGCCATGCAAAGAGCTTTTTGGCAAGGAGGGGATAGGGGAGCACATCATTCCATCCACCCCATCCTTCCCAATCATCGGTATCAACAACCACCGGCAGACGCGGGTGTAGATAACGCACCAACAATGTTGCCAACCCACTATAGCCTTTTGGCTTGAAGAGGTGGAGCACATCGGGCTTGTGCGGTTGTGCATGCAGGGCATACCACCACAGGCTGTAGACCTGTTGCACCACGCCGGCTATATGAGGGAGTGTTGGCACGGGCGTGTGAAATACCGATACCCCTTCGTGCATAGTATGCGTGCCGGCATCTTCAGGGTTGTGTACCGGCGGAGCGACAATAGAGACACGATGCCCACGACGCACCAATGCTTGCGCCAACGGTAACATACGCACAGCCAGCGTGCCTTTGGGACGGATGCCAAAGGGGGCCAGCATGCTGATATGCCATGGCCGCTGTGTTGTATCGTTATCAATCCCCATCTATTCCCCTATTTCAATATGTCCAACGGTTGCATAGTCGCCATCAATGGGTTTGCCTTCAGCGTCCCACACATTCTGCCGCCTGCCACGATGGGGCGCACCCTCGCGTGGCTTGTATAGCCCAACACGCAAGGTATAGGTACCCGGCGACAGTCCATTGGGAATGGGCAACGGGTGTGGGTCTTCAATCCAATCTCCCGGCGACCACAATGTTGTCGGAAACCTGCCAGATTGTGGGCGGCCATTCTGTTCGGCTACAATGGTGCCCGTAGCATCTACCACGTGCAAGAACACGGTCCAGTTTTCCGGCACATATTCCAACACATGCCATGTTACGGTGACGGTGATAGTCTGTCCAGAAGCAATTGGCGCGGGTGGGTGTAGTGGACCATGCATCGTGTGCATACGCCAACCGTGCAGTTCAACCCCTTGCTCCCATTCTTGCGCATAGCGTGCATAGGCCGGGGTTGCAATGCGAGCCTGTGCCTCTTGTGCCGGCGCAGTATGCCATGCATACGATGGCGCAATAACGCCCCATGGGAGGTAGATGGCTATGCCTAGCAGCAGCAGGGATGTCATGGCAATGGGAATGCGGTATCGTTGTGTTCTTTGTATTCTTTGTGGTGAAACTGTTTCGTGTTCGCTTTGTGTTCTTTGTGTGCTTTGTCGTGAAACCGTTGGATAATGTACCCATACCGATAGCCCCCACGCCATGAGGATAGCAATGGCCGGCAGAGCCGCGAACAGCATACGCCCCTGCCAAGCCACTAAGCCCGCACTCGAAGCAAAGCTCACCGTCCACAAAAGAGCCAGCACGGGTAAGAGGATAAGCGGCATACATAAAGGAACAAACAATGAAAATCGTTCCCTGAGCTTGTCGAAGGGAACAGAAACCAACAAGCGCAACAAGCCCACTAAAGCCACCACTTCAAGTGTGGTATAGCATGCCAACACCCATGCGGGTGGGCGCACACTAAGCCAACCAAAACGTGCCCAAAAAGAAGCATGCAATTGGTGCAAAGCGCCACGCCATGCCAGTGGGTCTTGCCAGTTGAAAGGTTGCGTTGCAAAGGTAGCTTTGAATAGGTGTAGCCCGAATGGGTCGCCGTAGACCTGCCAGTTGCGCACATACCACCAACTGGCAATAAGCAAGAGCATGCTACTCCAGCCGGCACTATATGCCACGAATCGTTTGCGACTGCCGCGTGTGCTATACCAACTCACCCATAGCAGCAGCGGCACGAGGAGTAACGCGCTCTGTTTGGTAATGAGTGCCAAGCCAGCGAGTATGCCCATGGCGATAGAATACCTTATTCCCTTCGATATACTCCGGGAACGGTTGTGGGTTGTAGCCATACAGAGCCAGAATAGCGCGGCACTCAAAGCGGCCAGCAGCATATCGTTTGTCACCAGTGCCGATGTAAACAGAAATTGGGGATTGAAGGCGACAAGCGCGGCGGCGAGGTATGCTGTGCCGGGCGGAGTAATGTGTTGCCAAAAGCGTGCCGCGCCCCAGATGCAAAACACGGTTGCTACCCCAAGCAAGCCAGAGATGCCCCGTGCGGCATGCCATGCGAGTGTCAAACCCTGCCAAGGCCAGTATTCGCGGCTCGAACGTAGAAAAGCCGCCGGGCTATTGCCGCCATGCCACACAAAGTCTGGGTTTGAGCGTTGCACAATGTGTTGCTCGGCGGGTGTAAGCCACGCCACAGCCGGTAGGAAGAGCACGTAGGCAAGCGGCGGTTGATGCCCTTCGCCAGGCACATCGCTGGCGCTTGCATCCTTGTGTTGCACGGGCAACCGACCTTCACGGGCTAGGAAGAGGACATAGTGCATATGCCCCGATTCATCTGGACCTTCGCCTAGTGGTATCGTTATGTTGTAGAAGGTAGACAACAGAAAAAACACCACCAAGAGGATGGCGATGCCACGGTAGGGGTGGTGTTGGGAATGCTTCAGGTGATGTTGCGGGGTATCATAAGCCAAACTGTTCGATGAACCGTAAATCTCCTGAGTAAAACCATCGTATATCTTCAATGCCATACTTGAGCATTGCTATACGCTCTGGACCAAAGCCGCCCGCAAAACCGCTGAACTTTTCCGGGTCATACCCACCATTGCGCAACACATTGGGGTTGACCATGCCACAACCGCCAATTTCGAGCCAACCGGTATATTTGCAGACGCGGCAACCTTTCTGCCCGCAGATGTAGCAGGAAACATCCATTTCGGCGCTTGGCTCGGTGAATGGGAAGTAACTGGCACGCAAACGTACTTTCGTGCCCTTGCCAAACATACGCTCAGCAAAATTGTCGAGTGTGCCCTTGAGATCGCCCATCGTGATGGTATGCCCCACTGCCAAAAATTCAAATTGATGGAACATACATTCACTCCGCGCCGTTACTTGTTCTTGGCGGTAGCATTTACCGGGCAACAAGACACGCAATGGCTCTGGGGCATAGCGTCGCATGGCATGGATTTGTCCGGGCGAGGTATGGGTACGTAAGACCATTTTGGGTGCTTGCGGGGGAGTATCTATGTAAAAGGTATCTTGCATATCGCGGGCTGGGTGGTCGGGCGGGAAGTTGAGTTGTCCGAAGTTGTAGTCGTCGGTTTCCACTTCGCGGCTTTCCCACACCTGAAAGCCCATTTCAGCAAAGATGCGTATAACTTGGTCGAATATCTGATTGGTAAGATGCACTCGTCCTACATCGGGCTGGCGGCCGGGCAATGTCACATCCACTTGGTCACTGGTGAGACTGGCTGCACGTGTAGCCGCTTTGATGCGGGTTTCTGCTTCGGCAAAGGCACGTTCGAGTTCATCACGTAGGGCATTGACTCGTCGCCCAGCTTCTGGGCGATCTTCGGCCGGTATTGAACCAAGGTTGCGACTCAAATGGCTCACTGCACCCGACTTGCCTAGATAGGTACTCTTCCATTGCGACAATGTATCCATATCAGATACGGCACGCAAGTCTTGTAGTGCTTGGTTTTCAAGTATGGTTAATTCTTCATGCATCATTTCGGTTTCAATCTCCTCATCAGATGTGTACACTGGTTCCACATGGCGCTATTATAGCATATGTGACTCAGCTTTTTGGCGCACCATTTCAAAGAGGATGATGCTCCCGGCAATAGCAGCGTTGAGTGATGCAATACGACCAGTCATAGGAATGGCGATATGCTCGGTTGTTACGGACAATCCTTCTTTGCTGATGCCGTGTGCCTCATTGCCAATAATCACTGCCCCGGCTTGGCACCAATCCACTGCATAGTAGGGTTTACCACGACCGGCAACGGTAGCATAGATAGGACCTTTGTTTTGCAGCATATCGCTGAGTGTACTCCATGCGCAATGATTTTGGAGTGGGAGATAGCAGTGTGCTCCCATAGCTGCACGTACAACCTTGGAGCTATATATATCTACGGTTCCAGGGCTACAGAGTACCTGCCCGACTCCGGCTGCTTCGGCCGAACGCAACAATGTGCCAACATTGCCGGGGTCTTGGATGCCATCGAGCACAAGCCACACGCCATATCTAGGCGATAGCTCGGGCCAGGGCACAACAGCTACCACCCCTTGGGGTGTTACGGTATCGGCTACTGCTGCTATCACACGGTCGGAAGCTTCGTAGCAGTTGGGCTTTCCGTCAAGCTGTTGCAGAAGACGTTGCCCGGCTTCGCTCGCAACAAGGTGGGTAGGTGAATAGAGCACAAGCCGTAGCATGTGGTTGGAAGCGAGCACCTCGTTGACGAGGAGGATGCCCTCGACAACAAAACACCGTTCGTTGGCACGCTCTCGGCGGTTGGCAACCAGCGAACGGATATATTTTACATGGGCATTGGTAAGACTGGTTATCACCATGCTATGACGTAGCACCGGCATCCTGCGGGTTCCGGCGTAGCACCGGCATCCTGCGGGTTCCGGCGTAGCACCGGCATCCTGC
>CAZVEN010000028.1:27595-69956 GCA_964626155.1 uncultured Chloroflexaceae bacterium
CGGCGTAGCACCGGCATCCTGCGGGTTCCGGCGTAGCACCGGCATCCTGCCGGTCCCGTCCCGGCTAGAAGCCGGGGCTACGGGTGCATTCGTGGACGGCAGGTATGAAACGGTGACAGGCAGGATGCCTGTCCTACCATTTCTTCGTAGCATTAGGATGTAGCGGACTGTACCTCGGCAACTACTCTTCCGAAGGCAGCGGGGTCATGCACGGCCATGTCGGCCAGCACTTTACGGTCTAAATCAATGCCGGCTTCTTGCAAACCATGTATCAAATGGCTGTATGACATGCCATGGAGACGTGCAGCAGCATTGATGCGCTGTATCCACAAGCGCCGAAATTCACGCTTGCGCACACGTCGGTCGCGGTAGGCGTAGGAGAGCGCTTTCATGACACTCTCATTTGCTGTCCTAAAGTGGCGGCTACGACTACCGCGATACCCCTTGGCTTGCTCCAAAACTTTTTTGTGGCTCTTGTGCGCCATTACGCCACGTTTTACACGGGCCATACGTTTACTCCAATACTTTGTGTGTTATTACCTATGCTTTACTTTAACCCATATGGAAGGGCTACTTGCAAATGATCTTTATTTGCTTCAGAAGTAGGTATCATTTTCCCATAAAGACGCCGTACACGCTTGGAACGGTTACGTTTCAAACCACGCCCTTCTTTTGCTTGCAGCACTCTTCCTGAGCCAGTAATCTTAAAACGACGACTGGCACCTTTGTGTGTTTTCATCTTAGGCATTTTGTTTACCCTTATTATCCTCTTCTTTACTAACATTGTTATGCGTGTCATCATCGTCATCATCATCGTCATCATCATCGTCATCATCATCTTCATCATCATCATCGTCATCTTCGTCATCATCTTCGTCATCGTCATCTTCATCTTCGTCATCTTCATCATCGTCATCATCATCGTCATCATCATCATCGTCATCATCATCGTCATCATCATCGTCATCGTCATCGTCATCGTCATCGTCATCATCGTCATCGTCATCATCGTCATCGTCATCATCGTCAATGTCGTCATCGTCGTCAATTGGTGGTTCGTTTTCTTGTCCACCTGTACCTGCACTCTCACTAGCATCTTTCGTTTGTGCAGTTGAGGTAGCTTGTTTACGTGCGGTTTGTTCATCTCGCGCCTGTTTCAACTGCGACTGCTTGGCCTTTTGCGCAGCCTTTATTGTTTTCGCATTAGGAGCAAGGACAACAGAAATAGCACGTCCTTCCAAAGAAGGCCGGTTTTCTACGAGAGCAATATCACGTAGCTTTTCGGCCAGCTCATCCAATATTTCTCGCCCGATATTTGTGTGGGCCATTTCACGGCCCCGAAACCGCACAATAAATTTCACTTTATCGCCCGCTTCCAAAAAGCGCCGTGCTTGATTTGCCTTCACATCGAGATCATGTGTGTCGGTCTTCGGGCGCAGGCGCACTTCCTTCAATTCGGTCTGCTTTTGATGCTTACGGGCTTCGCGTTCTTTCTTACTCTGTTCATAGCGAAACTTCCCGTAGTCCATCAGTCGGCAGACTGGTGGCGTCGCATTTGGTGCAACTTCAACCAGATCAAGCTCATGTTCCTCGGCAAGTTGCAGCGCCTCACGAATAGACACAATGCCTACTTGTGAGCCATCTGCCCCTATTAACCGAACTTCACGCGCTCGAATACGGTGGTTGAGACGGAAGCGGTCTTTTGTTGGACCATCTCTTCTTGACCTATCTATTGGCACGAATTATATATCAACTCCATTGCAAACGTAATAGGTTACAAACCCCACGAATAGAACTGTTACCACAATCAGTATAGCGTTGCAAGTGCATTTCGTCAAGGTGTAATGGCGCAGTGTATCATTCTTGCGCCTACGATAGCCGTACTTCTTGCGCCACGCTCTGCCCCAATTCAACAGCATAGTTGGTGCCCCGGTCCCACGGATACACTTGGCTCATGCTGGCCCAATACAGGCCACGTAGCGGCGTTGTAAGTGGTGGGATGTGTTTGCTATGATGCAAACCTACAACTGGTTGTGCATATGGCTCACGAAACAACCACGTATCGCGTACCCAGTCTGGGGTAAAACTGGGGTTGAACTTCGGCAACACCGACAAAAACACATCGAGAATCTCATCCTTGCTCATGGTGAAATAGTCATGCTCTGGTGGCAGATAATCACCACAATAGACAAGGCGGTCGCCACCATAATATTTTGGCTCTATAAAGTTGGTATGTTCAACAAGTGCCAAAAAGGGGAACTCACTTTTTTTCATCCCCTGAATCCAATATTTGCCCTGCATCAATTGCTTTTTGAGTGCCAGCACCAGCACCACGGCTCCAAGCGATTTGAGGTGGGCAAGTTGTCCGACATAGGTTGTTGGCAGTTCTGGTGCCAGTTTAGAAAGCAATTGTGGTGAGCCAGTGACAATAACCCGGTCATAGCGCTGCTCACCAAGGCGACTGTGCAACGTCCATAACGCATCACTGCCAGCATTGGTATCATCATCATACACCATCGTGAGTTTTTGCACTGGGGCTTGCAAATGGACAGTGACACCTTGCTTTTGCACTGCATCCAACAGAGCATCGGCAAAACCCTGAAAGCCCCCCGCATAGTAGCCAAGCTTAAATGAACGTGCCTTGAACCGTGCCCATAGCCATGCAAGGTTCACTGTTCTGGCATATTCGCCAAACTTGCCTTCTAGCAACGGCTGCACAATAGTCTGATACGCCGGTTTGCCCATCCAAAATTCAGACCATTCAGCGGCGGTAAACCGCTCTAGGTTGCGCCAGTTCTTGGTGACATATTTCAAGTAGAACACGGCCATACCCAAGCGCACACGGTCTGGGAATGGTATGCCTGGAAATCGTAACACGGCTACTGGGCTATCAATAGGATAAAATGAGCCATTCCACAAGTGGGCCGTCACACCTTTGCGAAAGAAGAGGTTATCGCCATACCCAATGTCATTGGTGAGGCTACGGATGGCCGTATCGCCTTCAAATACGTGGTGATAGAAACGTTCTAGCGGCCATTCCCAATGCGACGCACGAAAGCCCGATGCTAACCCGCCTGCATAAGGCGCAGCCTCATAGACATCTACCTGATGTCGCTCGTTGACCAAATCGTGTGCGGCGGCCAAGCCAGCGACACCGGCACCAACAATACCAATTTTCATGGTTGTGCTCCTGGTTCAATCGTCTTGCGTTCCTCGGTTGCCTTTCCAATATCACTCCAACTGATGCTCTCGCGGAGCATATAGATTGCACCAAGTAGCGTAATGGGAAACCACAATGCTACATGCAAAACCAGCGTATAGCCAGTAGCAACTGCATGCCCGACATTGAATTGAGTCAAAACAGCAATACCCGGTGCATCGAATGTACCCACATAGCCCGGTGTTGATGGTATAGTCGTGAACAGGTTTACAACAGCCGTCATCAGCATGAGTACAAGAAAGGATACATCCATAGGGAAAGCCTGCATCACAAACCAATATTTCGTTGTTTCAGTGAGCCAGATAAGCGTTGAGCTCACAAAAATGAGCAGCATTTCGCGTGGGCTACGCAAAGATTGTAGCCCAATGATGGCTTGGTCGAATAGCCCATGGACACTGGGGCGTAGCGGCTCTGGCAAGATGTGGTCAACACCCCATACATACATCTTGCGCATAAAGTTGGGGCGTGCTGCAATGATAAAGAACACTATGAGTGCCAAGATAAACAGGGCGCTGAAGAAAATCACGAACTGTTGATACATAGGTGGCAGAGGCGCAAATGGAAGGGTGACGAAGACAAAGAGCAACATCACTAACCCATCGAAAATGCGTTCGAGTATAACCGTAGCTAGTGATGAACTCATAGCTACGCCTTCCTTCTTGCGCAATACATAGCTACGCAATACCTCACCTGCACGCACAGGGTAGATATTGTTGCCCATGTAGCCAATAACAACCGTAGGGAATAGGCGCAATGTAGGGATAGCTTTGATGTGGCGTAGCATATAATGCCAACGCCATGTGCGTACAAGCACCGCAATGAAATACACTCCTACACTTGGCACAATCCACCAATAGTTTGCCTCGTGCAGCGTTTCCCAAAAGTGCGTCAAGTCTAGCCCACGCAGAGCTACCACCAAGAAAACGATACTGACTATCAACCCTACCCAGAATTTCCAGCTACGCAAATCGCGCTCCTTGGTCTTGTCAAGAAAGAACAATTGTGCTAAAATATATATTGTCTGGGGAACATGAGAAATGGATTTCTGCCCAGGTATTCTAAACAGAGAGTAGGTATAGTATGAAGTTTCTTCCCCTGGATAAAAACGAAAGAATTGGAAAGGTTCGACATATGCACCGGAAAGAAATTAGCTACGATAGAGAGACTCGTGATTTTGCTATGTATCTTGATGGCGAATTGATTGGGTGGGCACGAACATATCAAGAGGCAGAAATCACCTTGAACCAAGTTGTTGGCGAGTTGTCCAGTGGGCGGTATGTCTATGAAGCTGCCTAATGGGTTATACATGCAATGCCCCTTGGCGCAAGACGCGCAGGTATTCTCCGGTGCAATCCACAATAGTCGAAGGGATAGCTTCTTTTGTTGTACCACCGTCTATGATGAGTGACAGGTTTGCACCGAGCTGCGCGGCGACATCAGTGGCTGTGGTCGTTTCTGGGTTCCCATGCAAGTTGGCGCTGGTAGCAGCAAGCGGTTGTTGCAATTGGCGTATGAGTTCGCGTAGCCATAGATGGTCGGGGATACGTATTGCCACGCTTGTGCCGTTAGCTAGCAATGCTGACGGGAGATGGGGAGTGGCTGGTAGCACAAGTGACAATGCGCCCGGCCAGTGGCGCTTGGCCAAGGCTTCAGCTTCGGGCGGAAATGCTTGCACGACGGCTTGTACATCGTGTATATCGGCCAGCAACACGGGGATAGCAAGTGTGCGCGGGCGTTGTTTGATGGCATAGAGTTGTACTACCGCTTGGCTATTGAGAGCCGGCGCACCAATGCCATACACCGTATCGGTGGGAAATGCAACCGGTGAGCCAGCTTGCAAGTGTTCTAATGCAAGCGACATAGCGTGTGGGTCATTGATGGCAATAGTTGTAGCAGTCAAGGGGACCCTTTGAATGTTGCATACATGACGCCTAGAAGCAACCCGCTACCAAACAGCCCATATTCAATGTAGAGGTGTGGCTTGAGTGTGTCGGCATAGTAATGTTGCAGCAAACTGACAGTGATATAGAAGACGACGAGCAGCAATGCGCCCCCAAGCATAAAATGGGTTGCCCAATAGTTCAGCGCCCATGTCATTTCGGCAAGGAGTAGCCCCACGATGATAGACAGATAGATTTGCCCTTTGCGCGGTGTCCATTGTAACACTTCGTAGGTGAGCAATGTGCCGACTGCGCCTATCATGGTTGCTGAGTAGAGCGTGCGAAAGCGTGCATAGTACACTGCGCTGAAGCAGCCAAAGGCCAAGATAAAGGTGGCAACTTGGAGCACAAGCCGTGCCCGTTCACGGGTATTTTCCTGCCTATCGAGTGCGTAATGTTGGCTTATGAGTACAGCCAGCAATAACCCCCCGGTCGTCACAAGGGCCAAGATGAAGGAGATACCTTGTATGCTTTCGCTAAATAGGCGAAAGAAGGCAAACGAGCCGACTACGGTGAACGATGGTAATATCCAGAAGCCGGGTGCTACCTCAATGGTGGTAAACCCAAGGTTGATGCTCGGTAGTGTGCGGGTTTGCATCTGCGGATGTAGCCGCGCAAGCAAGTCTGCACCCGTGCTGGTGATGACAACGAGTGCAGCTACGAGCACCCACGAAATGGCGATAGTCGGAAGGTCGCCCCCTAGCCGTGCCCGCAAGATGTTTGGGTTAATGTCAATTAACAATACCACGGTTAGACCGAGTACAACGACAAGCACGAGGGAGACGATGTGGTCATACCGGGGAGTAAAAGATGGTTTCATTGCTGTGTTCTCACTCTAGGTGTTTTGGTCTTCTTCACGTTGGAGTTGCTGGACACGCTGTTGTTGGACGTACAATGGTGGCACTCCATAGAAAGCACGATCTACATCCGTAATAGTCTCGTCTATATCGCTCAGAGACCAACGCCCACGTTGTTTGACAATTTGGGTACCAAACCGTTGGGGCTTGCCTATGGAGAGCAACCAACGGTCCCAAGCCATAGCTTGCAATGTCCATGCACGCACTTCGCCCATTTTGGCCGATTGTTGGGCAAGCGAGCGCGAAAGGTCATAATGGGCTGGTCTGTCGCCATAGAGCAACACCAATGCGGCATGGAAACAGTCTTGTGCATCACGGACGGCTCCTTGGTCATAGAGCGCCATGACACGTATGCAGCGAGCACGCGCACTTTCAAAGTCTGCCGTTTCTACACGCGATTCTATGGTTTCACGCGCTAGACGTGCCAACTCTTCACCAAGTAGTTCATTTCCATATGTATCTTCTTCGTCCATAACAAGTCATCACATTCTGCTATTCCTACTACTCTTGTCATTATACCACAGAGCATGGAAAAAATTGCTGTTATGTGATACACTAGCAAACATGAGCGAGCAATCAAACGCGATCTCGTGGTTGGTGCATGCTCAGTGGCAAAGTATATGCTATGGTAGCGAGTAGGGTCTTGGTATGCAACCGCTAAATGAGCTTCTGGATAAGCTCAAATACACACAGTCAATATACTATCGCGAAGCTACCAATGCCGAAAGCGCAAGCGTTGAGCAACGAACTCATGGCGTTGTGGGATGGGTTGTGGAATGTCGTCACGACGGAGGGCGTAGAACCAACCAACAACAGCGCGGAACAGGCATTGCGCCCGGCGGTGTTGTGGCGCAAAGGGAGTTTTGGCACCCAAAGTGCGATGGGCAGTCGCTTCGTTGAACACATGTTGACGGTACGGGAAACCTGCCGTCGCCAACAACGTCCGATGCTCACGTTCCTAAAGGAAGCTGTACAAGCCCACTGGTCCGGACAACCAGCACCCAGCCTTTTACCTACCCCCTAAACGCTTACTTTACATTTGAAAATAAAGCAGTAAGGCAGTGTTGCAATCTCCCTGCAATCAAGCTATAATCTAATAAGAGGTACTGTACAATGGGTAATGGTATCTCAACACTATCTCTAGGTGGGTAGAGGAGCTATGAGTTTCCTTACTGGAATTAAACAATTCGTAGAATCAGTTGACAAAGAGTATATGCGTCGTGTGAAACGGGCCAGCGAAATAGTAGAATATGGGATGCATCACCATGGACATGGGCATGACGATGACGATACTCATGAACATAATGATGCCCACGGGCATAGTCACGATGAGCACCACAGGCATAGCTACACCAATGCCGATACACAAAAAGAGCATCAGCATCATGCTGACGATGTTGTAAAACGAACAGAACCTCTTGCGCCTATGGGTGCAGAGCAGCAAGAACAAGCAGAAGAGGACGACGAGGAAGGTACCGTTATCTCAAATGTGCCACTTGGCACCCGTGTACCACGGTCTTCAAGACCTGAACAAGAGAAAAACTAAACCGACTAACCTGAAAATATACCTAAAGATAGACCCAAAGATATGCCATGAAGAAAGTCCAACTTGTGCTTGCCTCAGCCTCGCCACGCCGCCACGAACTCCTCACATTGCTAGGTGTCCCTTTCACTGTCATCATTACCAATGCCGAAGAGGTTGAAAAAACAACGCCACCCGACATAGTGGCTGCATTACCACCCTGCCCCTTGCCATTGGAACACCATCCCACGTTGTTAGCTTGGCACAAAGTGCAGGCAGCATGGCACCAACACAGCCATTCCTTGGGTGCATCGTCAAACACCAACGATACCAATAACGTTGTACTTGGGGCCGATACGGTTGTGTCTCTCGACGCGACAGTGTTGAATAAACCACGCGACGAAGCCGATGCGCATGCTATGCTGGCGCAGCTATCGGGACGTGTGCATACAGTCTATACCGGGTTGTGCGTGCGTGCAAACATCACCGCAAACAATGCGCATGCCCATGAGCACAACCAACACTCGCTACCACCTGTATCGAGTCAACTTGGCGATACTTTCTTTCACCTCTCATCCAGCAATGTCACCATAGCGCCGCTGCAACCGGATACCATAGCCGACTATGTGGCTACCGGCGAGCCAATGGATAAAGCCGGGGCATATGGTATTCAAGGCCTTGGTGGCCAGCTCGTGCGTCATGTTGAAGGAAGCTATACCTGTGTTGTTGGCTTACCACTGCCCGCAACGTGGCACTTGCTCACGGCTGCTGGCGTTGATAGGCTACAAGACCCAACAACCGCATATTATACGTGGCTACATGCCCAAAAAAAGGAGCCATTCCCATGTCCGCCAACGCTACCGTGAAAATATTTATTATAGACGACCATCCGCTTTTTCGCCAAGGGGTACGCTATGCCCTCTCGGCCGAGCCAGATGTCAATGTTGTGGGTGAAGCCGCTAGTGCTGAGGATGCGCTTGAATGGCTCAAAAAAGCAGCCCATAACCAAGAACCCAATGTCGTGCTAGCAGACTTAAATTTGCCCGGCATAAGTGGGCTAGAGCTTACACGTCACTTGCGCCACCAATACCCTGGCCTAGGTGTGGTAGTGCTGAGTATGCACGAAAACGATGAGCAAGCGTTTCAAGCACTTCAGGCAGGAGCTGCTGCCTATCGTTCCAAGGATGTGAAGCCCAAGGAATTGATGGAAGTATTGCGGCGTGTCGCACAGGGTGAGTATGTCATTGACGATGTAGTGATGGAAGAGCCGAAAGTGGCCACGAGGGTGCTTTCGCAATTTCGTAGTTTGCCCCAAGGTATTTCTACGACGCCCGATGTGGATTTTCCCATCTTTACACCGCTCAGCGAGCGCGAAATAGAAGTACTCGAACGTATTGCTAGCGGTGGTAGCAATAAAGATATAGCCGAGGAACTTGGCATTAGTACACAGACGGTGAAAAACCATATCTCATCTATCTTGCGCAAGCTTTCGCTGAATGACCGCACGCAAGCTGTTTTGTATGCTCTACGACGTGGTTGGATTGAGGCCCCGGAAACGGTCAAAATCAGCGAAGATGAGTAAAATCCATCTGTGCGCCTGTGCGTCTCTGCGCGATGCTACGTGTTTTCGACCTGCTCGTTTTCGACCTGCTCATCCTCTTTGCGCAAATCTTCATCGAGGCGCGTGTAGATACCCCATATCACTGCTACGGCAAACAACATGCCGGTGACCATACGCATCCACCAATTGAACGACCACACAGCATGGTCTGCACTACGCAACACCACAAACGACAGTATATCATTGAGCATATGCGTGGCCCCATCCAGCACCATAGGCAGAATGAGCCAACCCATCGTCCGCAAGCGTATAGGGCGCACATACTGCCGCAAAAGCCCAAAGAGAACCCCACCAACAAACAGTGTCGTATAGATAGCCACATCACGATGACAAAAAGCTACCTGATGCCCCATAAACCAAAAAGACCGCTCTGGTATTTGGTGACAGAGCGGCTTGTAGAGCCAAAAAATAAACTTGCCAAGTTGTGGATACCCAGAAGCTATAAGCCACGGCGAAAGCCACGGCAAGCCCGCATAGAGCAGCATGCCTCCATTAGCAAGGGCAAGCCAATGCCGAAACATCCAACGCGCAGCCCGGTCCAGAATGCTTGTACCTGTGGGTCCGGACATTAGCTCCTCATCAGTTTCGCAAACAAGCGCCCATATTCCCAAACCGACACAAAGCCCGTTGCCAAGGCTACATAGAGCACCCACAGACCACAGCGTGGATTATCTGCAATATACAAGAGCATAGCCGTTGTGAGAGCCACGGTCATCACCTTACCGGCACGTTGTGATGGTATGACAAAGCCATGCCGCCGATAGACGTGTAGAGCCGATAGCAAAATGCCAACATCACGGGTGAGAAAAAGCACCGTCATCCACCATGGAAACCTGCTCGTTCTGGCCAATGTTATGGCGACAGTGTTCAAAACCAGTTTATCGGCAACCGGGTCGAGTATCTGACCCAGTGGCGAAACTTCGCCCCGACGACGAGCTAGGGGCCCGTCAACCACATCGGTAAGCATGGCTGTGATCATATACCACAGGGCTGTTCGCCCTCGCCCCGGTTGCCGTAGTGCGAGCACGGTTGGCAAGAGTAAAATGAGCCGCGCAACCGTCAACATATTCGACGGATAGAGCCACTGCTGCACCAATTAAACCCGTATGTCAACGGTTGGCTCACCAGCATCACGAGCACCGCCTACCTGCAACAATGTTTGCGCCAATGCATGACCCATTATTGCTGCCGCATACATCATCGTGAAGATGTATGTAATGACACACGCGACACCTAAACTGCCAACAATACTAGCTAATAGAGATACGAGCCACAACATAAGCCATGGCTTCAGTGAACTGCGCACCATGGCGATAATTTCGCCAACTTGAAATGCTGACCCGAGATTGTTTGTCTGAATATATCGCCCATAGGCCGGCCATACAATAATACTCATTGCAAGACCGAGTAACCCAATGATAGGCATAAAACAACAAGATACAAGCCCTACTGCATCGTTATTCGCTGCCCCCCCAACAACAGCAACTATCACAACATAAATGATGGTTGGGATTAAAACGATAAGACTATAGACAAAACCTATGAGCATAAGATAGAGACCTTCCATCAGTTTGGCACCAAAGTCGCTCCAGTCGGGCAAAGGGGTTGGGTCGCCTTTTATCACATTGCGAGTTACTTCAGCCATGTACCCTGCAATTGCCAACCAACCGGCAATCGGGATGAGAAAAATCAATCCGCCTATGCCTATTTTCTTCATCCACTCCTCATCTTCAAACACAAATGAGAATGCACGTCCAATATCCATACGTATCCTCCTAGACAACAATCATATAGAACCGCTCATAGCGGCATGCTAGTATAGTTTCACCAGTTACACGCGTAAGTCAACGGTTGGCGCACCAACACTACCACGCAACTGTGCTAGTGTTTGCCCCATAGCATGCCCAATGATAGCCTGTGAATAGACCATAGTAAAGAGAACACCAATCAAACAAGCAATTAATCCCAAACTGCCCACTATACCGGCTAGGATGTATACCAACAACATCATGAGCCACGGTTTCAGCGAATGACGCAACGTAGCGATGACTTCGCTAACCTGAAATGCTGCTCCCAAACGATCTTCCTGAATATACCGCCCAAATGCTGGCAGTAGCACAAGATTAAGCACCAAACTGATGATCATTTGTATAGGCGCAAAACATAAATTTACGGCAGCTGTCGTCTCTTCATCTGTTGCAACAACCATGGTTACAATAAGGCGAACGATAAGAAATGGAATGAAAATGACAAGGCCATATCCCAAACCGATGAGAAATACATACAACCCCTTCAATATCTTATCGCCAAAGTCGCTCCAGTCGGGCAAAGGGGTTGGGTTGCCATTCATTACATTGCGAGCAGTTTCAACCATATACCCTGAGATGGCCAACCAACCGGCAATCGGAATAAGGACTATCAAGCCGCCTATGGCTATTTTCTTCAACCATTCCTCATCTTCAAACACAAATGAGAATGCACGTCCAATATCCATACGTACCCTCCTAAAAAACCATTCCAAACAAAATTGCCTGTGTCTTTTTTCATGAAGACCTCGCGCCAAGCCGCAAAGAACGCAAAGCTATACAAAAAGGAACATGCAATGCTTTGCTGGTACGCTGCAATGCTGCGAGCTGTCTTGTACCTGTATGTATCAACGCCACACAACAGATTGCCTACCTATGGCATACACTAGGTTGTACGCAAACAGCACGTGAATTGTTGCACAAATCATACCTACACTACCATAGCCCCTTTTTGTATTTTGTCAAACGACTATAACATTGTGGCACAGTACAGTAGCGTAACCCCACTGAATCGTATACAATAGAAACAAGGTATTTCTTTATAAGCCAAAGGTGCTTGGGTATGCTCTTTCATAAAAATAGGCTATGGGTTACGTGTATGCTCCTGTTCAGCCTCTTTGCAGGTTTCCTAGCAGCTTGCAGCACGCCACAACCTGATAGAGCAGAACAACCAACCATACGTATAGGACTCATAGCCCCGCTGAGTGGGGACTATGCCGAAACGACCGGTAGAAGTACCCTAGAAGGAGCAAAATTAGCTGTACAACACGTCAATGCACGTGGTGGCATTGCTGTAGGTGGGCAAAACTATACTGTAACTCTCCTTGTCGAAGATGATGCAAATACTCCGCAAGGAGGTGTAGCGGCCGCCCGAAAACTGATTGCCCAAGAACGAGTCGTGGCAATAGTGGGAGTTCCTTTCAGCAGTGTAGCTATTCCGGTTGCTGCCGTAGCCGAAACAGAACACATTCCGTTGATAAGCACCACGTCTACCAACCCTGAAACCACGAGCGGCAAACGCTACGTCTTCCGGACTACGTTCACCGACTTGTTTCAAGGAAAAGTCATAGCCCATTTTGTCTTTGAAGAACTCAACATGCGCAAAGCGTCCGTACTGTATGATATAGCCAATGCCTACAATAGAGATATTGCCATTATCTTCAAGGAAACATTTGAACAGTCTGGCGGTACCGTTGTAGCTTTTGAGAGCTACACAACCGACGAGCAAGATTGGGAAGAGCAACTGCTCACCATACGCAAGAGCGAGGCCGAGATACTTTTTTTGCCTAACTATAGTGAAGAAATAATCCTTCAAGCACAACAAGCGCACAAGCTAGGGATAACGACGCCATTTATTGGAGGCGATACGTGGGACTCGCTCACCCACGATGAGCTGTTGCATCTAGATGGGTCATTTTTTACAACACATTGGTTTGAACAAGATGACACTGAGCAAGCACAAACCTTTATTGCAGCCTATGAAGAAGCGTACAGCGAGCTACCCGGCGACGACGCCGTGCTTACCTACGATGCACTTGGGTTACTCTTTCACGCAATCGAACATCAGCAAAGCATAGACCCAGAATCTATCCGTGATGGAATTGCAACCATGACCAATTATACTGGCATAACGGGAAAATTCGTTTATCATGATACCGGCGACCCAGATAAACGTCTCTCCATCGTACAGATTCAGGATGGTGGAACGCTCTTGTACAAGCAGATTGACCCAACGGTGATACGTCATGAGTAACACACACGACGCAATAAACAATGCAGTATAGGTGTTATGTAATAGACAAGAACTATATGTTTTGGCATGGATGACTATTCGTGCTGTGCAATGCTAATGAGAACTACTTTCAATGAATTTTTGGAAAAAAAGCTTAATGGCCCGGCTGGTCAGCTATTTCCTCATTCTGTCATTGTTGACAGTAGGACTAGTTGGGTATTTTGTCTACATACGCGCAACCGAAGCCTTGCAGGATTCGGTCTTTGTTCGACTCAATGCAGTTGCCACCCTCAAAGAAAATGCGTTTAACCTTTGGGTTAAAGAACAAAATCAAGAGACTATTTTTCTCTCCCAACTGCCCGTGGTTCTCGAACACACCCACAACCTTGTTGCGTATGACGAATCCAGTACGCACTACCAAACAGCACATGCGCACTTAACAGATTTTTTTGCGTCTGTGCTTACGAACAAACCCAGTTTGCAAGAAATTTTCATCCTCACAGATGTTGGAGGCAAGGTTATCCTTTCTACCGATGAAAACCACGAAAACGCCTACCATGTAAAAGATGCCTTTTTCACCCAAGGGCGCATGGGGACATTTGTACAAAACATCTATTTCTCGCCTACCAAACGCAAGCCCATGATGACGATTGCAACACCTATTTGGGATACAGATAATCAGCGTTTGGCAGTGCTAGCGGTGTACCTCAATATGGAACGCATGGACCAGATCATGTCGGGGCGCATTGGGTTGGGGATGAGTGGTGAGACCTATATCGTTGATTCGCTCGGTACGTTTGTCTCTGGCGAACGCTTTGGACGCAAAAACTTTTCTAAAAGTATCCACACTGCGGGAATACAAGCTGCATTGCAAGGGCAAGATGGCGCTGGTCTCTACACCAATTATGCTGGTGTGCCGGTCATTGGAGTGTATCGTTGGATTAACCACTACGAAATAGCGTTGCTGGTAGAAATAAGCCAAGAAGAGGCATTTGCCACAGCCCAAGAACTGGCATGGCACACATTAACCATTGGTGTTGCACTCACATGCTTGCTGGCCATAGGAGTCTATTGGATAGCTCGCCAGATAGCGCACCCTATTTTGGCCATCAATAAGACGGCCATGCTCGTGGCAGATGGCGACTTGAGCCATGCTGCTCCCGTGTTGACGGAAGATGAGGTGGGTATATTGGCACGGTCTTTCAATATGATGACAGCACAACTGCGCCAACTCTACGAAAAAACAGAGTGGCAAGTGAAGGAGTTACAGTTGGCCCATGCTGAACTGCGCGAATATCAGGAAACCCTAGAAGAGCAAGTCGTAGACCGCACTGCTGAACTCATGCAAACCAACACCCACTTGCAACAAGAAATAGCCCAACGCAAAGAAATTGAGCAAGCGCTTATTGCTGCCCGTGAAGCTGCCGAGGGAGCCAATCGTGCCAAAAGTGCCTTTCTGGCCAACATGTCGCATGAGCTGCGCACGCCGCTCAATGCCATCATCGGCTACAGCGAAATACTCCAAGAGGACGCTGAAGATTTGGGGCAGGAACATTTTATTCCCGATTTGCAGAAGATACATACTTCTGGTAAACATCTCTTGGCACTTATCAGCGATATTCTGGACCTCTCTAAAATTGAAGCTGGCCGGATGGAGTTGCATCCGGAGACGTTTGATGTGGGATGTTTTGTTCATGAAATTGTTTCGACCATTCCGCCACTGGTGAAGAAAAACAACCATACGTTTGTTGTGCATTGCGATGATACCACAGGGACTATGCGGTCTGATGTTACCCGCTTGCGGCAAGTGCTCTTGAACCTGATTTCAAATGCGTGCAAATTTACGCAAGAGGGGACCATTACGTTTACTGTGCTACGAGAAGATGGAGCCAATCATGTAGGGTACAATGGGAGTGAGAGCAATTTCGATATGCTGCAACCAACACATTACGAACCAGGATTGCAACAAGGGCATGCTCATGCTAACGATACAAACACGAGCGCAACAGAGGTTATTCTTTTTCGCGTCACTGATACAGGTATTGGTATGAAACCAGAGCAACTTGAAAAACTCTTTACTCCTTTTACGCAGGCCGATTCATCAACAACGCGAGAATATGGCGGTACTGGGTTGGGATTGGCTATTAGTAAACGGTTTTGTCAAATGATGGGTGGCACTATTACTGTGGAAAGTGAGTATGGCAAAGGTTCTACGTTTACTGTTATACTGCCTACAATGATGAACATAGAAGAGTGAGGTATATGAACAAAGAAAGAAAACAGAAGAATAACAAAACACTGTATCAACATATCATGTGTGTGTACATTATGACTATCTTGGTAACAACACTATTGCCACATACCGTCTTAGCGCAACAAAGCCAAATTGGTGGAGGAGTTTTCAACCCTGACCTTGGCGCAAAACCATCGCCCACTGTCATGCCATCGCCCACTGTCATGCCATCACCCACTGCTATACCATCGCCCATTGCCATGCCATCACCCACTGCTATACCATCGCCCATTGCCATGCCATCGCCCATTGCCATGCCATCGCCCACTGTCATGCCAGCACCCACTGCTATGCCAGCACCCACTGCTGTGCCATCGCCCACTGCCATGCTATCGCCCACTGCTGTGCCATCGCCCACTGCTATGCCATCGCCCACTGCTACTAACATAGATTCCACGCAACCATTATCAGGAACCAACTCTGGCGGAAATTTAGTACAAGCCGCAAATGATGCATCGGTTGCCAGCACAGAAGACAATTCTTTCATCTACGGCTATAATGTAACATTGTATGGGAATGATACACCTTGGCAGGACCGTGAACGGGTGTTACACGTATCTACCTTATCTGGTGTATACTGGGTAAGACAGTTGATAACATGGAAGGACTTGCAAGATGAAACGGGTACCATCCATTGGGGAGAACTGGACGCTATTGTAGAAGATGTGCATAATGCTAAGATGAAACTCTTGCTCACGGTTGTCCAATCTCCTGCGTGGGCTACGGCAGATGGTTCACATGGGTTGCCATCACCTGAACATATCCAAACATTTGCCGATTTTATGGGAGAAATGGCTGAACGTTATGGCGGAAAAGTGCAGGCTTACGAAGTTTGGAATGAACCAAACTTGGCTTGCGAAAATGGTGGCGTATGCGGGCAACCGGGTGGTATAGTGGCTGAGCCAGCATATTATGCCGAGGTGTTGCATGCGGTGTATCATGCAGTTAAGCAACGTGATCCTGATGCTATTGTCGTGAGCGGCTCACCAGCATCTACGGCCACCAACCAACTCAACTTTGCCATCAACGATGTGGTGTATATGCGCGAAATGGTGAATCACCCGAAATTTCGGGCGGATGCTATTGGGGTGCATCCTGGCAATCATTCCAACCCGCCGGATGCATTGTGGCCAGAGAACCCAGGACCTGGGCCGGGTTGGAGGAATAGTCGTGAATTTTATTTCCGACGTATTGAAGATATTCGCCAAGTGTTGGTAGAATCAGGCAAAGATGATATACCACTATGGGTTACAGAATTTGGGTGGGCAACCGCAAACAATACACCCGGTTTTGAGTTTGGCAACATGATTTCGTTTGAAACACAGGCCGATTGGATTGTACGCGCCTTTGAGAAGGCACGGTATGAATATACGCATTGGGTGCAAGCCATGTTTTTGTGGAACTTGAATTTCTCTGTTGCAAGTAAGGGCGCGTATAATGATGAAATGGAGCAACAGGCATCATTCAGTGTTATGAATGGCGACTGGACTCCACGACCGGCATGGTATGCAGTGCGGTCCATGCCAAAGCATTGAGATTGAAGTGTTCGTATTGTGGTATTCGTTTTGTGTATGATATACATAAGATGGTAGTTGTATACTATTGCCACTGATTTTTGGTTTGGTAGCAACATAGCTAAAGGTCAGTGATTGTGCTATAATATCATACGCAAGTAGTGGCATCATTGTGGAGAATGCGCGATGTCGCTCTATATCCCAGAAGGCACACCACCAATTGTTCCAAGCGCTATGGCTCGGATAGAGCGGCTTTTGCCACATCCGGGCGAGGTACTTGTGCGAGAGGGCACACGTGTAGAGCCAGAAGATATGATAGCAAGGGCTTTTGTACCGGCACCCTCGCATATCATCAATGTCGCACAATTGCTCGCTATTCCACCCGCTCTTGTGGAGCGAGTCATGCTTTGCGAAGTACGCGAAAAGGTGAAAAAGGGTGATGAATTAGCAAATGCTGGATTATTTGGTGGGCGTAATTGTATATCGCCGGTAGATGGTATCATCGGTGCAATTGACAATGAGACAGGATATGTCACCATTGTCCCTGACCCGATAGAATTTAAACTGTTCGCAAATATACGTGGACTGGTCATGGAAGTGCTCCCATATAAAGGAGTGGTGATAGAGACTCTTGCAGCACAGGTCTATGGTATCTTTGGCTTAGGGCAAGAACGCAGTGGAGTCCTTCAACTAATTGTAACTGATGCGGATGAAGTGATAACTCATAAACACATTGATGCACGTAGTGCATATGCGGTGTTGATCGGTGGTGCTGGTATCACGGCTGCTGCGTTGCGACGAGCAGTAGATTCGCAGGTGCGCGGTGTGATTGTTGGTGGTATAGATGAACACGAGCTGCGTACCTTCTTAGGCTGGAATACCAAAAACGCATGGCACACTGGCGTAACAAGCTGGCAAATACCCAATCTGCAACAGGCTCATGCCCCCGGCTTAACGCTGATGGTCACCGAGGGATTTGGTGTGCGCCCAATGTCGCAACCAGTTTTTGACCTGCTCAGTGGGCGCGACCGACAAGAGGCACTGATAGACGGCACAACCCAGTTGCGCTACCCAATGCGTCGTCCGCGGCTTGTCATCTCGCTACCCCGGAGCGAAGGTACAGAAATCGAACCATCAAAACCAACCATACGCCCCGATGCAATGGTACGCCTGCTTGATGCAGAACACTTAGGGCAGGTCGCAACAATACGTGCAGTATCTCCATGGCCAACACGTACCGATTCTGGTACCCGTGCAGCAGCAGTTGAAGTTGTGCAAGAGCCAAATCTACCTTTCTGGGTACCTATGACAACCGTTGAGGTCCTGCATTAACAAGAGACTAGACTGGCTCTTTTTTATGGCGCTTGTTATGTTGTAGAGAAAATACGCAATGTCTGTTTGTGATATATGTCGTGGTGGAAGAAATCTACCCCTGAACAAAAGTGAGAGAAGGCAATGACATATCGAATCGTGGTGGTTGCTGGAGAAAATGAAGCATTACGCGCTCTACCAGGGCAACTAGGAGACAATATCGAAGTCAAGCAGATCGAATCGGCAAATGAAGCGCTCTGGGAGGTACGTTCGGATCCACCCGAAGTTATTGTCGCCGATTTAGATTTGGAAGAGATGACCGGCCTGGAAATCGCGGAAATATTACCCAATTTTGAAGTGCCAACCAAAGTGGTAATTTGTAGCCGGGCGCAAAATCATTCTGCCCAAAAAGAAGCAGAATCATTGGGGGTGAGCCAGTTTTTACAAGGCGCATTCTCAGAAGACGATTTGCGTTCAGCAATAGAACAAGCTATAAGCCAGGCCAAAGTCGAGGCTCAATCTGCACCGGAGCCGGAACCGGAACCAGAGCCACAGCCTGAGCCAGAACCAGAGCCACAGCCTGAGCCAGAACCGGAACCAAAACCACGGTCTGCTGCACCCGAGCGCCGTTCTTCGCTTTCTTCGCGTGCTTCGCGTCGTCCTGCCCGCAGTAGCAGTAGCAGTAGCAGTAGCGCAGGATTCGCTGCTCGTACACGCGCAGCCGCTGAACATCGTTCCAGTGATCGCGCTAGCCATTCCCCGGCTACTGGAGCAGAACACGAACACGAACATGGACACCACCAGCGCCACCGTAGCGGTACCTTGGTGCTCACAGCCGAAAATCTCAACCCTATCCGGAGCGTCATGAGCCAGCTTGCACAAGAACTCGGGCCACAATGTATCTTATTGACAGATCGTGCAGGTATGGTTTTGGTTGAAGTGGGAACAACCGACAAGCTGCCGGTGATGATATTGCTTCCATTACTCTCAACTAGCTTTGCTACATCTGGCGAAGTGTCACGCCAACTTGGTGAAGAAGATGCAACAACCCTCTATATTCATGAGGGATTAAACTACGATCTGTATTGTTTTGATGTCGTGCAAAGTTACCTGTTGGTGCTCGTCTTCAACAAGAAAATAGCCAATTCTAAAATAGGCGCTGTGTGGGTGAATACGAAACGAGCTATTCGAGAACTTCACGATGCATTAAGTTGAACATGTAGTGTTGAAATTGGTTTTGTTGTACACATAGGCGCAGAGAAACATCCGCGTTTCTTTGCGTCTCATGAGTATTTTTTTGTTTTTATGCGCTTATTATCCCTTTGACGCTGTAAGCAACTGTGCCAACGTACCTGCCCTACGATACACCGTAAAACATGTGCTCTCCCCCCCTACAATTTGCGCTTTGTGGGTAGCTATGATATACTCGCATACGGCACGCAACTCTGATTGTGAAAAGTGTAACATTGTTTTACAGCAAAGGTGGTTCAGAGGGGATGTATTTGTATTTGTATGGGTACATAGAAACAAAAACCCTCATGTTTGTTATGCTGAACGAAGTGAAGCCCCACCACAAAAAGTGCTCCTTCGCTCCACGCAGAGTGCCAGAGAGAGTGGATTCTGTCACACAATGGGTGTTACATAGTGGCAGTCTGTCACGATAAAGAGTGAATTGAGATATGCAGAGGGAGGTAATGCGTTGAAGGGACGTAACATTGCCATTATCGTTGGTGCATTGGTAGTGGCAGTGGCTAGTAAATTCTTATTCCCGGTAGGTCAACCCCATGTAGAGGTAAAAGCAGAAGAACTATTCTGTATTGTGCAGGGTTCTAGTGGTTGTGCTGTTCCATTTACAAACTCGCTTCTCGTTACGGTAATCGTAGATGTTCTCCTAATAGTACTCGCACTCGCCGCAACAAGCAATATGCAACTCATACCGCGTGGTCTTCAGAACATTATGGAGTTTGCAGTAGACGCACTCTACAAAGTGTTCCAAGATGTCAACCGAGAGTATATTGCTCGTGTTTTCCCTGTCATTGCAACGATCTTTTTCTTTGTTTTTGTCTCGAATTTGCTTGGCCTTATCCCCCTAGCAGGTATTGGTCTGTGTAAAGAACACCACGCACCACACCAAGAAGAACACATGGAAGGCGAAGAGCACGGAACGAGTTTTGAGATGCGTCTTGCATCTATGGGTCCCACAGGTCCCCTTATGGCTGAGAACAGTCTCCGTGCTTCTGAGGGTGAAGTGATGCCAGGGTGTTCAAAACCTGGAGAGGTTTTTGTGCCACTACTTCGTTCACCAAGCGCAGACCTAAACTTTACATTCGCCCTTGCGCTCTTATCGTTTGTCTACATCGAATATTGGGGCTTTCAAGCATTTGGCATCGGGTATCTTGGTAAATTTTTTAATGTCAAAGAAGGCATTATTGGGTTCCTTGTTGGGTTACTTGAACTCATCAGTGAGTTTGCACGCATCTTAGCATTCGCTTTTCGTCTCTTCGGCAACATCTTTGCCGGTGAGGTAGTGCTTGTGGTATTAGCTTTCCTTATTCCACTCGCTTTACCATTACCATTCTATTTCTTTGAAGTGTTTGTTGCCTTTATTCAAGCGTTTGTATTTGCTATTCTTACAATGGCGTTTATTGCTGTTGCAGTGACCCCGCATGGGCACGATGATGAACATCACTAGAAATAAAGCGTATCCTAGTGGTTTACTATCAAAAGAATAGCTTTTTTTGCATTGGTTAGGTTAGCAGGACAAGTAAAGCAGGAACATGAACATGCGGTTCTACGCTAAACGAGAAATGGAGAAGGGATAAAAACATATGGACGCAGAGGTGCTTCGCCTCGTCGCAATGATACTCGCGCAGGCAGCAGAAGAAGGAGCAGGAAATGTACAAGGGCTTCGGCTCATTGGTACAGCGCTCGCAATTGGTCTGGCAGCTATTGGGCCAGGTGTTGGTATCGGGGTAATTGTTTCAGGTGCATTACAAGCTATTGGTCGCAACCCTGAAATTCAGGGTACAGTCGTTACCTACATGTTTATCGGTATAGCCTTTACCGAAGCACTCGCAATCTTTGGTTTGGTTATCTCATTCTTGATTGGCTTTGGGGTATTGTAGCAACAGGCAGTAGTAATGGTACGGAGACAGATCCAATGGAAGCTCTAGGGATCAATGGTAATCTCTTAATCGCCCAACTCGTCAACTTTATTGTGATGATCGTTATTCTCAATGCATTGCTCTATAAACGTGTCTTAGACATGCTCAACAAACGAACAGAGCGCATAGAGCAGAGCATGAAAGATGCTGACGAAGTCAAAAAAAGGCTTGCTGAAGCCCAGAAGGACTACGAAGCTGAACTTGCTAAGGCAAAGCAGGAAGCATCCAAGATTCTTTCCCAAGCCCAAGAACGTGCCAAACAGCAGGAATCTGAGATTATTGCCCAAGCACGTCAAGAGTCTGAGCGTATTCGTGCCGACGCGCACGAACAAGCGAGCAGAGAACGTGACCATGTAATAGGCGAAGTGAAGAATCAACTTGCAGAATTGGTGGTGCTGACTGCGAGCCAAGTATTACAGGCTGAACTGTCCTCAAAGCATGACCGATTGATAGAAGAGTCACTCAAAGAGTTTGGACGGCAAAACTAGGTACATAGGTAATGTAGCAGCACTGATGCATACTATACATACAAGCATACTATAGGCTTGTCAATTCCAAACCTAGCTACCAGAGGTAATGGTCAGGTGAAAACATCCGGTACAGCAGAAGAGATAGCACGCACGCTCTATGATGGGTTAGTGGGTACGGCCCTCAAGCAAGTACGTCTTGCAAGCGAAGAACTGGCCGATATCAGCAGTAAAGACATGCCCAAAATACAAAAACGCATCGAGTCCTTACTCCCCGCTCCCAATGCCCCTGATGCGATGCCACATGTACGCAATTTACTCTTGGCACTTGCCCAAGAGGGAGAATTGGGTAGGCTCCCTGATATTGTGCAAGCACTCGAAAACTACAGCGGTATCTCCGACATTGTCGAAGCCGAAATAACAAGTTCCGTACCGCTTGATGAAGACCAACGCAATCGTATCGTCTCCCACCTGCGGCAAAGCTACACCATGCAACTTGAGTTCAATTTCAAGGTAGATGAGTCGCTGATTGGGGGTTTAATCATACGCATTGGTGATCAAGTATTCGATAACAGCTTGCGAACACGGCTTGGTGTCGTTCAGCGTAGCATGCTTATGAGCTAGATAGAAATGTAGGATTTTGGCGGGATGGAATCTCACATGCCGAGATTGCCTGATCCCGCTCTTTTTCAATAGGTGGTTCAACAAAGCGGAGGTGTTAGTATGGCGACGGTAGCTACCGATCTCATTTCACGTCTTAAAACAGGTATATCCACTGGCGTAGATTTGCAACCGCGTCAGGTAAATGTAGGAACAGTCTTTGCTATCAGCGACGGCGTTGCCCGTATTAGTGGCCTTGAACAGGTAAAGGCCATGGAATTGATCGAATTTCCTATCAAGCAGGGGCGTTCTGAACCTATATATGGAATTGCACTCAACCTCGAAAAAAATATGGTTGGTGCAGTGATTTTAGGTGATTACCTCTCTATTGAAGAGGGGGATCAAGTCAACTCAACTGAGCATGTCGTTTCTGTGCCCGTTGGCAAGGAAATGATCGGCCGTGTTGTCAACCCACTCGGTCAACCTATTGATGGCAAGGGACCTATTAAAACCAACAAAACTCGGCCAGTCGAGCGCATTGCCCATGGCGTTATTACCCGTAAATCGGTAGATACGCCAGTACAAACCGGTATTATCGCCATTGACTCGATGATACCCATTGGACGTGGGCAACGTGAGCTTATTATCGGCGACCGTCAGACAGGTAAAACAGCGGTTGCTATTGATACCATCATCAATCAGAACAAAAAGACAAAAGATATTGTCTGCATCTATGTTGCTATTGGGCAGCGTCGTTCGCAGGTAGCACAAATTGTTGCGACGCTTGAAAAATATGGCGCAATGGAGCATACCATAGTTGTAGCAGCAACAGCTTCTGAATCATCGGCATTGCAATTTATTGCCCCATATGCCGGCTGCACTATGGGCGAAGAAATCATGGAAAGTGGCATAGATATTGGTGGTGGGCAGACAATACGCGATGCCTTGATTGTGTATGATGACCTCTCCAAACATGCTATCGCCTATCGCCAAATGTCGCTCTTACTACGCCGCCCTCCTGGTCGTGAAGCCTACCCTGGCGACGTATTCTATTTGCACTCACGCTTGCTAGAGCGTGCAGCACGCTTAAGTGACGACTTGGGCGGTGGCTCACTTACAGCTCTACCAGTGATTGAAACGCAAGCCAATGACGTTTCAGCTTTTGTGCCCACAAACGTTATTTCTATTACCGACGGGCAGATATACCTTGAGTCCGACCTGTTCAACGCAGGGCAACGCCCCGCATTGAACGTTGGTATCAGCGTTAGCCGTGTTGGTGGTGCAGCCCAAACTCGTGCTATGCGCTCCGTCGCAGGAAGGCTACGCCTTGACTTAGCACAGTTTCGTGAACTAGAAGCTTTTGCCCAATTCGCCAGTGACCTTGATGCAGCAACAAAAGCCCAAATAGACCGTGGGTATCGGTTGCGCGAAGTGTTGAAACAACCACAATATCAACCGTTGGAAATAGAAAATCAAGTTGCACTTCTTTATGCCGCTATCAATGGTTTTCTTGACGATGTGCCCGTCAGTCGTGTAGGGCAATGGCGTGAAGACTTCTTCCTATTTCTAAACACTGCCCATGCTGATGTACGCAAACTCGTCTACGACAGTCGGCTTGATAAGAAATTCCCCACTCCTCAAGTGAAGGAAGCTTTGGAAGGAGCACTGAGGGAATTTAAGCAAACCAGCAATTATAGCGAGTAAGCGAGTACTTTATTGTCGGTGCAAGTCTCAATCAATCAAGCGCTCCTTCATATCGCTTGTACGTTTTGTTTTGTTCGATACAAAAACCTTTGCAGCCTACCAGCAGGCGCTGGAAAATCTATTGGGTGAATGGCAATAAAGGGAGAGTCTAACAAATGGCAACAACCCGTGAAATTCGCAGGCGCATCCGTTCAGCAAAAAACGTTGCGAAAATTACACGCGCTATGGAAATGGTTTCAGCATCGAAGATGCGTCGTGCTCAACGCAATGTTGAATCAACACGGCCCTATGTAGACCGCCTGCTGGATGTGATGGATGAGTTAGCAAAGCGCATGGTTGGCAATGCGAGAAAAAAATCATTGCTTGAACCCCACGAACATGTGCAGCATGTCGCGCTGATTCTAGTGACACCTGACCGTGGTATGTGTGGTAGCTTAGTAGCAAATTCGTTACGGCGTGCTGGGCAGTTTATACTTGAGCAACGCGAGCAGGGACACACTATAGATGTGCATGCCATTGGTAAAAAGGGCCGTGACTTTATGCGGCGCAACTATAGCAATGTCGCATCGGAGATAACGGGGTTGGGAGATTCACCAACCTTGGCTGAAGTCCTTGGTATTGCAACCAATGTGATTACAGGATTTCGCCATGGACGCTATGATGAAGTGCATGTCCTCTACAGTGAATTTGTCAACACACTGACACAGCGACCAAAGCTCAGAAAATTGATACCGGTCGAGCTGCCTCCAGCCGAAGCACATCATGTCACGGTTGATTATACCTATGAACCCGGCGAGGAAGAAGTATTAAACAATCTGCTTCCCCGTTACGTCGAGGTAGGTCTCTATCAATCTGTGCTTGAAAATATTGCCAGTGAGCATAGTGCCCGCATGGTTGCAATGCAGAACGCAACCAAAAACGCGAAAGAATTGGTACGCGACCTCACGCTCACCTACAACAAAGTACGACAGGCCAGTATCACCAACGAAGTCAGCGAAATCGCCACTGGTGCAAACGCGTTGGCAGCATCAGGAAAGTAAGAGGTTTTAGCATAGTGGAATGGGAACCATACGCAGAGGGTCCATTCCCCCTATTTCTTAGACCAATAGAAAGTAGCAGGATAGTATGGCAGGAGCAACAGGCGAGATAACTGAAATAATTGGCGTTGTCGTAAATGCACAATTTCCAGAAAATCAAGTACCCGATATTTACAACGCAATTACCATCCCACTAGAAGATAATAAGCGCCTTGTGTGTGAAGTGCAACAACATTTGGGCAACGGCGAAATCAAAGCTGTTGCTATGAGTACTACCGATGGTTTGCAGCGTGGCATGCGGGTAACAGACACTGGCAGGCCCATCACCGTACCCGTGGGACCATCAACGCTCGGGCGGGTGTTTAGTGTGCTTGGAGACCCTATTGATGGCGAAGGAGAAGTAAAGACCAACGAAGCACGCCCCATTCACTGCCAACCGCCATCTTTTGAGGAGCAAGAAACCCAAGCCCAAATATTTGAAACTGGCATCAAAGTCATTGACTTGATTGCACCCTTTACTCGTGGTGGAAAGACAGGTATTTTTGGTGGTGCTGGTGTAGGCAAAACCGTTGTTATCCAAGAATTGATTGCCAATATCGCTAAAGAGCAATCTGGTTTCTCTGTCTTTGCCGGTGTGGGCGAGCGTTCCCGCGAAGGCAATGACCTCATCCATGAAATGCGCGATTCTCGGATAGACGACCAAACGACTGTCTTTGACAAGACCGTTATGGTCTTTGGGCAAATGAATGAGCCACCTGGCGCTCGCTTGCGTGTAGGCTTAACGGCGCTTACTATGGCTGAGTATTTCCGCGATGAGGGACGCGATGTGCTCCTCTTCGTTGACAATATCTTTCGCTTTGTGCAAGCTGGTGCTGAAGTGTCTTCGTTGCTTGGGCGTATGCCCTCGCAAGTAGGGTATCAACCCACACTCACGACCGAGATGGGTGAGTTGCAGGAGCGTATTACTTCCACGCAGCGTGGTTCTATTACCTCTATGCAAGCCGTCTACGTACCAGCAGACGACTATACCGACCCAGCACCTGCTACAACCTTTGCTCACCTTGATGCGACGATTGCGCTTGAACGAAGCATATCAGAAAAAGGTATCTACCCGGCGGTAGACCCGCTCACCTCAACCAGCCGTATTCTCGACCCCAACATTGTTGGGGAAGAACACTACCGCGTTGCCCAAAGTGTGAAGCAAGTTTTGCAACGTTATAAAGACTTGCAAGATATTATTGCTATTCTGGGTATGGAAGAGTTGAGTGATGAAGATAAGCTCACCGTACAACGCGCACGTAAGATAGAGCGCTTCTTTAGCCAACCGTTTACGGTAGCACAACAATTCACTGGCCGTCCAGGTATCTACGTTCCCATTTCTGAAACGGTCAAGAGTTTTGCGCGTGTGTTAGAAGGTGAAGCCGACCAGATACCAGAGCAACACTTCTTCTTGCAAGGAACACTCGACGACGTCATCGCAGCATACGAAGCAAGTCAACATTAATCGAGGGAAGCGAGGTATACGCTATGACAACCATCCATCTGGAAATAGTCACTGCTGAACGTGTAGTCCTTTCAGAGGAAGTGGACATGGTCAGCGCACCAACGAAAGATGGGCGGGTTGGCATACTCCCGCGCCATGCACCATTGCTCACCATCCTCGACATAGGCGAGTTAGATATTGTCAAGGGCAATGAGCGCACTGAGTATGCACTTTCTGGTGGTTTTATGGAAGTACTACCCAATCGTATCACTATTTTGGCCGATACGGTTGAACGTGCCGATGAGATAGATGAAGCTCGCGCTGAGGAATCACGCAAACGTGCCGAGGAGCATCTCAGAAGTGTGCAGAGTGAGCATGAGATGGCTCTTGCAGAAGCTGAGCTACGTCGTGCAATGCTTCGGTTACAGGTAGCACAATTGCAAAAGAAAAACCGTCGGGATTAAGGCATCCCATTTGGCGGATATTCCACCCTTTTACGTGGTATGGTTCACACAAACGATGTGACGCAGTGCTTGTGGCTCACAATCCTCTCGCTTATAGCAAATAAGAGGGAGGATTGTGTAGTATCTACGCCGTGCTGAACTATGCCTTACTGAAACATATATGGCTCGACATATTGGTATTGACTTGGGCACAGCAAATGTCCTCGTCTATGTGAAAGGCAAAGGCATTGTCATAACCGAACCATCGGTTGTGGCACTTTCCACACGCGACAGCCGTGTGAAAGCGGTGGGAGCCGATGCACTAGCTATGCTTGGGCGAGAGCCTGGAAGCATTGAAGTCGTGCGCCCGATGCGCAACGGGGTCATCGCAGACTATGTCGTCACCGAGGCTATGCTCAAACACTTCATTCGACGTGCCAGCGGCAGTGGGTTTCGCTTTAGCAAACCAGAAGTGATGATCTGTATTCCGGCAGGCGTGACTAGCGTCGAAATGCGTGCAGTGCGCGATGCAGCTATTGCAGCCGGCGCACGCCAAGCATGGCTCATTCGTGAACCACTTGCAGCAGCTATCGGAGCCAGCATCCCTGTCTCGCAACCTTCTGGCAACCTGATTGTAGACGTTGGTGGCGGCACAACTGAAGTAGCAGTTGTTTCGCTCAACGATATTGTGGTGAGTACGTCAGTGCGTGTTGGTGGCAATAAGTTTGATGAAGCTATCGCTACCTATGTGAAACGCAAGTATAACATTGCTATTGGTGAACGCACTGCCGAAAGCATCAAAATTGAAATTGGTTCTGCTATGCCCCTAGAGCGTCCACTTACTATGCAAGTTCGTGGGCGTGACCAAGTCGCCGGGCTACCGCGCACCATTGAAATAGACTCAACCGAGGTGACAGAGGCTATGCAAGAGCCACTAGAAGCTATCATTAACGCAGTGCGGGCAGTATTGGCTGAAACGCCCCCCGAATTGTCGAGTGACATTATAGATAAGGGTATGGTTATGACTGGCGGTGGCTCTATGCTGCGCCGTATCAATGAACTACTTACCGAAGTAACAAGCGTTCCTTGCTATGTAGCTGACCAACCGGCACACTGTGTTGCTATTGGCACAGGGCTTGCTTTGGAGAATATTGAGGTTTTGCGTGATAGTTTGAGCGGCGATGAATCTTGATAACAAGAAGGGCCTACTATAAAACCCCATGAAGCAAACCTGTAATCCTCCTACGACTGGCTTGGTGTTGGAAGTGGGGAGCGGCGACAATCCGAACCCACGCTCTGACATCTTGGTAGACCGCTACCTTGCCGACGATACCGAACGTGGCGGACATATCGTCTTAGACCGTCCATTAGTTGTGGCTGATGCACACCACCTTCCTTTTCGCAACGGCGTTTTTCGCTACTCCATCTGTTCACATATCCTTGAACATATGGATGACCCGCAGCAATTTGTGCGTGAGCTGATGCGTGTGAGCACAGGCGGCTATATTGGGTGCCCCAGTGAAATTGCTGAGCGCCTTTTTCATTGGTCATTTCACCGCTGGTATGTCAATCGTATTGATGACACGCTCATCCTCCATCCAAAAGAACCTGCTGAGCCTTTTGGGGAGCTATTCGACTATCTTTATGAATATAACCCGGTCTACTACTTCTTTCAACGCAGTATGCCAGAGTTGTTCTGGGTGGATTACGAGTGGCAGACAACCATCACGTTGCAGGTAACTGATACCTCGCCGCTAAGGTTGCAAGACCCGATCACGTTGCGAGCACTGGTACAACCGCGCCATTCTTTTCTGCACCTATTGCTCCTGTTTGTTGTGGCTTGGGGCGCTCGCTTACTCCGTGCGCCGGTGCGTCGTCTTGTTGCGCGTCTGTTTGGGCGCAGCTATATCTAAGCATACCGAAGAAACAAAGCAGAAAACAAAAAGGACGGGGACCCTTCCCCGCCCTTACTGTAATTCATCTATTGTTCGCATAAGGCTTTTGCTTAACCCTTACTTGTAGATTATTTCTTCATTTGACGCGCTGCACGGCGCAGGCGATACTCCATGACTGCCAACATATCATCCGTAGAAGCCGAAACGGTTTTTGCGACCTCACTCACAGATAACCCATGGCTTGCGGTGACATCAACATTGTACGAACGTAGCACGTGCCCGGCTTCTGGTATTTCCTGAACAACATGATCTACTGAGTTTTGCCCAAAATTCTCTGTTCTCTGTCCATAAGAAAGCGTTTGCATACTATCCTCCTTTGGATATACACTTCACCTTACAACTCTGTAACTTGGCTACATCATTTTTGTTCTATTGTAGCGTTATATCTATCATAGCACAGGTATAGATAATTTCAACAAATCATAACGGGTTTTATTTGTATAAAGTATACAAATATCACCGAATCCAAGCGCGATAGCTCAACCCCCACCATGATGGCGCACTGCTACATGGTTTCTCTAGGCTATACGTATCAACAACCTCATTGGTACGACTGACAAACTGAAATACAATCTGGTTTTCGGTTGCCTCGACAAGCATGGCCCCATTATCAATGTTGTAGCGCATTTCACTCCCTTCAACAGCCTCATCCGAAAAGGCATAGCGTGCGCCACCACCCAATCCATTGATAAAGTACGGGAACCCATCATATATGATGCGCTCATATACATGATGATGCCCTGAGAGTGCAGCATCAGCCCCCCATGCATCAAATGGCCAAGACATCCAAAGATTATTCCCCCGCGCATCTGAGACATATGGCGGGTGGTGAAAGATAACCAGATTCCAACAAGCATCGGAAGCGGTAAGCTTTTGGCGCAGCCACTCGGCTTGTATAGATTCGCTGTCTATTCCATCTGGCTCACCAGGCATGCTATTGAGAGCAAAAAAGGCAACTGGTCCCTTGACAAAGCTATAGTAGCGCTCATTACCGGGCAGTGTAAAATAGTCATAATATGGCTGTGCGGCATCGCTATCCAAGTCATGATTGCCAAGCACTGGATAGAAACGATTGGTTTTGTTTGGAGACCCCTCGCCGTATATTCCTTTATAGGGGTAGATATACTCGTGATAATATTGACCAATATTCTCATCTATCGTTTCTGCTGCACCAAAGGGATAGTTGTTGTCGCCTGTCGTCACAATGAAATCGGGGTCCCAACTCTTCACCAAGTCTGCAACATCCTCCTCCAATACACCTGCCAGTCCGTAGTCACCGATGACAGCAAACCGTATATCTGGATTGGAGAGCAGCGACATAGTCTCCGCTTGCGATTCTGGTGTCGGGCTAGAGCGGTCTTCACTTTGGCCTGACTTTTGCCGCATATATATACCACACACCCACCCTTCCTCATTGTCATCCATGCGTATCTGTACCCACGTATCGCACCCTTCACCATCGGCTTGGTCAAGTATCTTAACCGTATCGCCCTTTTCAAGCACCCACTCCAGATCCATCACCGGGTAATCAGTACCCGGACCCTCGCGCACATTCAGATGGGATTCTTGCACAACACCAATAGGCAATGCTGTTGCCTCGGCAGTGGGCGATTCAGTAGACGTTGCGTCCGGTGTTGGTGTAACGATTAGAGTTGGTGTAGCTGTTGTGGGCGTGCTATCTCCTACAGGTGAAGATGTTGGCGTTGCAAACGACGCTGATGTACCCGTGGCAGTTATCGTAGCGTTGCGAGGTGTTGCATCTTCTGCCTGCATCGCTTGTTGTTCTTCTGCCACAAATTGCGCACACACCCAGCCACGTGTACCATCAGTCACCTGTATTTCAAACCACGAGTTGCACCCCTTGCCGCTCGCTTCCGAAAGAATATCTACCGTATCGCCCTGCTCAAGCGTTATAGACGACTGAATGCTATAGTTGGTGCCTGCCCCGGTCCGCACATTCAAATCGTTTTCTTCGATAGTGCCAATAGCTATAGGCGTTCGCGGTATCGTTGGCGTGGGTGTTTTCTCTGGTCCGAATGTCGTTATATACCATTCAAACGCTTCCACCGTTTCTCCACCGAGCATACGCAGGCGTGGTAACTCAAATATACTGGCAAGGCTCGAACCAGGGTAGGTTGTAACAGCATTCGTATAGCCCACATCACGTACCATCTCTACAACATCTGCATTGTAGTTGCCTATGGGGTAACAAAAGCTCTCTACCGAAATTCCCAGACGCTCTTCAAGCGTTGATCGCGATTGTGCAATTTCCTCATACGCAACAGCATACTCTCTGGCAGTTAAATCGGGATGGCTTATCGAATGTGCCCCTATCTCCATACCACTGTCATGCACTTCCTTGATTTGTTCCCAAGACAGATAGCCCGGTTTGCCTACAAAGTCTATGACGATGTAGAACGTCGCAGTAAACCCATAGCGTTTAAGCAGTGGCAAGACCGTTGTCGCTACATCTTCGTACCCATCATCGAACGTGAGCGCAACCGCTTTTTGTGGGCAACGTTCCTCCCCATGCAAGCATGCCGTCAACTTATCCATGCGCAGAGTATAATAATCATTATCGCGGAGCCATAGAAGATGGTCCTCAAAGGTTTCTGGTGAAACTGAAAGATTATACCCTAGCTCATCTTCGTCGGGGTCCACATCACGAATGTAGTGGTACATCACAATTGGTATATAATCTGTTTCAGAGTTATAGAAGACCATGTTTGCATCATCACCAACATCGTCGTTATCGCGGTTGTATGCAATACGCTTACCTTCATCCGGTTTCACTAGCTTTGTAGGAACATGGTGCGATAGTGTCACCTGCATCGTAGCAGTCATTGGCACACTGGGGCTTACCGTGGCTGTAGGCAGTGCCTGATGTGACACGATTTTTGTAGCCGATGGTGCTAATGTGGCTGTTTCAGTCGCTGTGCTCTGTTCAGCTTGCTCAGGTTGATGAGACTGGCTACTGCACCCCGTAACGTGTATCATACCTATGCTGAAAAGCAGCGTACTCGCAATGCCCACAATGAGCTTAAAGAAGATAGTATTTTGCATTAGGGTTTAATCCTGAAATCCTTGATCATCCCAGAAAAAGAGGAGTGAGTTTGCAACAAACCGTTCACCTGTTTGGTCCGATGGGTTGTTCATAATAGCATCATTGAGCACCATGGTAGCAGAGCCGCCTCCATCCAGTTCCATTGCGGTATAGGCTCCAAACTCTCGGAACAAGTCAGCAAATTCTGTTTGCAGGATACCACGGCTATAACCCAATTGATACCCGTCTACCACTGCCACAATGAGTGTCTGCTTCCATCGGTCATACCCAATACCAGTACGCGGCATGTAGACGCCTTCGTAATGCGACTCTTTCCACCACGTGTCGAAATCTTCACACATAAGCCCCTCAGTGTCACTATCTGCCGACACTTCGCTACAATCGGTAAACTTGCACAAACAATCTTGCACAAATTCACCTTTGTAAACAATAAGCGGACCACCACTGATAGCTTGGGTAAATGCTGAGAGCGGGTAATTCGTTCTGATAACAATATCAGGTTTATCCCCCACTTCGATATGTTCTAACAACCATTCAGCTCCCTCCCCGGAGCCTTGAAGCACTTGTACATTTTCAGGGATGACTGCCCCACTTTGGTAGGTGACTTGTGTCACAACACCCTCTGGGTCAATGAATACATTACCAAAAGTGCCATATCCCGGAACCACAGGGGTAAACTCGTTGTATAGGCAAATATCGCCCATATCACATTCACGATTGAGGCCGGTTATCGCTCTCTTTTCGCCATCCTTGGCTACCACTTCAGCATCCCACGTCCAACTATCGGTAAAATACCCAATAAACGGCTTATCATCCTTAGTCCACCCAAACGTCGCACGGTGCTTAGGCGACATAGCCACTTTTGAATCAATTATCATCAACCCTTCAGGGAGCCCAGTCGGCGTGAACACATCACCATTAATGCCCGCTAAGGCTTCATTTTGTTCCACAACAAATGACGTGCGTGTGCGCCCAGAAAAGGAATTATCGCCTAGGGCTGCTTGTACGCTAAACTCTGGTGCCGTTATATCAAACAGGAGTATATTGATTTTGAGTGGGTGTTCGGTATCACGTTGGATATGATACACGCCCGGCTTGACACGGGTGACAATATCGCCCTCTTTTGGTGTAAAGCGTTGACTCAGTGGCAGCGGTGGGTTGGGCGCATTGCGTGCAATGAACGCATTTTCTTCTTCTAGGCTCCGTTGCCGTGCAGCAACATCAGCACCTTCGTAGTCGAACAGATCGCTTGCTGCTTCGCCGGCCATGCGGACATGCTCAGAACAAACCCACCCCTCATCGCCATTGGACATTTGTATCTCAAGCCAACTGTCACACCCCGGCCCACTTGTTGTCGAAAGCACCTGTACTTCACTGCCTTGCTTGAGCGCCAACTCACTGTATTTAAGCGGGTAGCCTGTGCCTGCTCCTGTGCGCACATTGACAAATTGGTTTGCCACAGCGGTAGATGGGGTTGGTGAACGCGCTAGCTCTGCTTCTGGTGCTGTTGTCGCTGTGGCTACTTGCGTAGCTTGCAACGATTTGGTAACAGGTATGCTTGCTATGAGGGTTGGCGCAGGTGCAGCAGATGTGGCTTGGGGGTGGGATTCTGATACCATTGTCGTTGCTGCCTTGGTTGGGGTAGCTTGCCGTTCTGGTGTCGTGCGCGTGAGGGTAGGACCCGGCGTAATGACAGCTTGCAACGAAGTCATTTCTATATAATCGGCACACACCCAGCTATTATCACCATTGGAAAGCATTAACTCATACCACACATCACATCCTGCGCCTTCCGATTCGGCAATAATTTTAACTTTACTGCCCTTGCGCAACATGAAATCTTCGTATGCAAGCGGATAATCTGTGCCTGCGTTGGAGCGTACATTGACAAACTCTTGCACAATACCAATGGGCAATAGTGTGGGTTTCAGCGCTACATGCGTATCTGTTGCCCCCGATGGTGTGGTTGTTTGGGAGATAGGCTGTGTTGTTGGAGACATTGAAGCAACAGCAACCTCTTGACGTGTTGCTGTCTCATCCTCGTCGGTGTCTTGGCGTGTTGCTGTCTCATCCTCGTCGGTGTCTTGGCGTGTTGCTGTCGCCGTTGTTCCCGCATTGTCTTGGGCTGTTATCTGCACATAGTGCGCACACACCCATCCTTGATCGCCATTGGGAATGACGACATGAAACCATGTATCGCACCCGCTACCAGCGTCGGCAGAAAGAATACGCACAGTGTCGCCTTTGGAGAGCATAGCATCTGGTTGCTTGAGAGGATACTCAACGCCGGCCCCTTCGCGTATATTGACAAAATCTTCTAGCACAATGCCAACAGGCCGAGATGTTGGCACTGGTGTGGCTCGTGTGGCAATAGAGGTAGAACGTACCCGCGTCGCATGTGGAGTACCCGCTTTGTCTTGCCCTGCACCCTCTTGCGTGTTGGTGACAGGTAGGGTTTGGGCTATTGTCGTTGCTAATACACCTGCCTGCACTGTTATGTGTTGCTCTTGCAGGTCTGATGAATCCGATTTAGATGGTGCCTGCCCAGCGCACCCAAGCAATACAAGCATACTAAAGCAGGCCGTAAGAATGATTTTTACTTGTATCATTGTCGTTACACATACAGGGTTTGTGCGTGCTCAATCATCAAAGTCTCCGTGGACTTCTACACACACAAACAATAACGATACATACTGATACGAACGATAATTAAACGATACGTATTCGCAAACCGAGTCTGTATTATAAGCCGGGTAGGTTGAGAACGCAAGCCGCCTAGGTTTTGGAGTGACATCAAAAATCCCCACGACAACTTGTGGTATACTACCCATTTGGCAACATACACGCCTTGAGCAGCATGTGCAAATACCAAAAAACAACCTTTACACGGAAGTGATAACGATTCCATCAAAATCGCATGCACATGTTATGTCCTCATCAGGCACATATCATTACGTTACTATGTTATTCTTGCTATACTTCTTGTAGGTTTGGCATGTGTCTAAGCTGTATGTCATAAAAAGTTTGACGGCACAATGAAAAACCTATTTTGTATAGATATATGGTTCTATTGGTATGAAAATGAACAAATCAGGAGGAAAATAATGGTGAAACGTGTAACGCATGTTGTATTACTACTTGTCTTGTTGACATCGCTACTCGCCTTCCCGCAACTGGGAAAGGCCCAAACACCCGACAATGTGCCCACTTTCGGCAAACATCACTTTGCTGAAACCGGGCACACCGTCGAAGACTATTTTTTGGCCAAGTGGAAGAGTACACCCAATGCCCTTTTTGTGCTTGGGTTACCCATTTCGGCACCATTTGAAGAAGAAAGCTTTACCAACCCCGGCGAAACATACCGCGTGCAATACTTTGAACGCGCCGTATTGGAAGAACACCCTGAAAACTATGCGAAAGAAGACAACCGGTATTATGTTTTGGGGCGCTTGATGGGCACCCTTGCAGCCCAAGGGCGCGAACAAGAACCAGCATTCCAACCGGTCGCTGACCCAGCCGATGGTACATGGTTTGAGCAAACGCAGCACACCCTGCGCGATGGACCGGCTCCATTTAGGACTTTCTGGGAGCAAAACGGCGGGTTGCAAGTTTTTGGCTACCCCATTTCAGAACAGTTTGAAGAAGTCAACCAAGCTGACGGAAATACCTACTGGGTGCAGTATTTCGAGCGTCAACGTATGGAATGGCACCCAGAAATAGCGGACCCCAAGTATCAGATATTGCTTGGCTTGCTTGGCAACGAATACCGCGATGCGCACCATCAAGACAACGCTGCATTTCAGCCGGGAGCACACGGTTCACCTGCCAATCACCCTGAGCGTCCCTTCATCTTTGGGTACAACGCCATGCTCTACCTCGACGGCGAACCATGGCAAGACCGCCAGCGTGCCTTGCAAGTATCCAAAAACTCTGGCGTCTCCTGGATTCGTCAGCAGGTTGCTTGGAGAGACTTGCACGACATTTCTGGCAAAATATATTGGGGCGAACTTGACCAGATAGTTGAAGATGCTCACAATGCCGATGTGAAGTTGCTGCTCTCTGTCGTACAATCGCCATCGTGGGCTACGCCCAACGGGTCTCATGGCTTGCCCTCGCGGGAACATTTCAGCACCTTTGCTACCTTTATGGGCGAAATGGCCAACCGCTACAAGGGCAAGGTGCAAGCCTATGAAATTTGGAATGAGCAAAACCGCGCTTGCGAAAATGGCGGCGACTGTAGCACGGCCGGTGGCGTGGGTGGCAGCGTCGCAAGTGCCGATTTCTATGTTGACATGCTGCGTGCAGCCTACGACGCCATCAAAGCCAATGACCCTCAGTCCATTGTCGTGAGTGGCGCACCAACGTCTACCGAAACAAACGATTTCAGCATTGCCATCAGCGATGTCATATTCATGCGGCTCATGCTCAGCAACCCCAACTTCCGCGCCGATGTCATAGGGGTACACCCGGGTGGGCAATACAACCCCCCCGATGCGATGTGGCCCGACAACCCGGGACCTGGGCCCGGTTGGCAAAATAGCCGCGAGTTCTACTTCCGGCGTATCGAAGACATCCGCCAAGTTATGATAGAAACCGGCAAAGGCAACATGAAAATGTGGATTACCGAGTTTGGGTGGGCAACGCCCAACTCAACACCCGGCTATGAGTATGGCAATAGCATTTCATTTGAAACCCAAGCAGAATGGATTACCCGTGCCTTTGAGAAGGGCTATTATGAATACGTGCCTTGGGTTGACGCGATGTTTTTGTGGAACCTCAACTTTGCCGTGAGTTGGAAGGGCGCACACAATGATGAAACTCATGAGCAAGCATCGTTTGGGGTGATCAATGGCGACTGGAGTCCACGGCCAGCTTGGCATGCCATTCAAGCAATCCCAGTCAAGTAGCCGTGATGTGTTAGGATGGGGGGATTGTCGCTAGCAAGCCCGTACACCTTAAGGGTGGGCTTGTCGCTGGCAAGCCCGTACAAACCGTATAGCTTTGCGTTCTTTGCGTTTTTGCGCGAGGGCTTCATGAAAAAAGAACGTCAGAAAGGAAAAAAGACTAGTATGAAAAAGGGACATTTTTTTGCATTGATCATGGTGCTGGCGCTTGTGCTGTCAGCATGTGGCGGAGGAGCATCGCAGGAAGCGTCGCAACCGGCCGATGCGCCGGCAACTACGGATGATACAGCAGATACTCAAGGTGAGGACGAAGGTGAGTCAACTGAAAGTGAGCCGACTGAAAGCGAAAGCCAAGGTGAGCCTGCCGAAGGCGAAAGCCAAGGTGAGCCTGCCGAAGGCGAAAGCCAAGGTGAGCCTGCCGAAGGCGAAAGCCAAGGTGAGCCTGCTGAAGGCGAAAGTCAAGGTGATCCTGCCGAAGGTGATACAAACGCTTCAGGTCCACTCCATACCAAGCACCTGCAATTTGGAGTCGTGCCCCATCTCTACTACACCGACCATGAGCGTGTTTTGCAGCTCACCAAAAATGCTGGTTTTGACTGGATACGGCAGCAAATTGTTTGGAGAGACACAGAAGGTCCAAACCCCGGCGAGTATGTGTGGGATGACCTTGATACCATTGTAGAAGCAACCAATACCTACGACCTGAAATTGTTGATTAGCATTGTCAAATCACCGCCATTCTACAATGAAGATGGGGGCTTGCCAGAAGACCCAACAAGCTTGGGTGACTTTGTGCAGGCTTTGCTGGAGCGCTACGGCGATAAGATACATGCCTATGAAATTTGGAATGAACAAAACCTGGCCCACGAAACAGGCGGTACCATCGTTCCCGAAGACGTGGGGCACTATGTTGAAATTCTCATGGAATGCTACACGCGCATCAAATCCATCAACCCAGATGCATATGTATTGGCAGGTGCGCCGTCTTCGACAGGGTTCACTCGTCCAGATGTAGCCCTTTCGGACTTGGAATACTACAAGGCTATGTATACCTACAAAGACGGCATAATCAAAGACTATTTCGATGTGCAGGCAGTACACCCCGGTGGATCCGCCAACCCGCCCGACACCCTCTGGCCCTACAACCCAAGCAATGCCGAGGGATGGACAGATGACAGTACATTTTACTTCCGGCACATAGAGAATGTACACAAGGTGATGGAGGAGCATGGTCTGGGCGACTATGAGATGTGGATTACGGAATATGGGTGGGCAACTGAAAATACAACCCCAGGCTATAAATTTGGCAACCAGATTTCTATGGAGCAGCAAGCGGAGTATATCACCGGGGCGGTTGAATATACCTACGAAAACTACCCATGGATAGGCAACATGTTCCTGTGGAATATGAACTTTGCCGTTACATGGCGTGAGCATCTGGAACGGTTGCAGCAGAAGGAAGACCTGACCGCAGAAGAAGCCGAATGGCTTGAGCTGTATTGGAATGACGAGAACCCGGCGCAGCCGCTCCATGAGCAAGCATCATTTGGCATCCTCAGCGGCGATTGGAGTCCGCGCCCATCGTATCTGGCTTTGCAAAGCCTGATGGCACAGATAAAGGCTGAGCAGGCGCGGTAGGGTCCTGATGAACGAGGATACGCGCACACCAAAACGTGCGTGTATCCCATTGCAGCAGAATAATGAGCTAGGTATGTGGTGGAGAGTTGCGTGCAATGTCTCTACGGTTTTCTTCCACGTGTGAATAGGTCAGGGTTGGGTCAATAGTATCTTTGTGTGAGAAAGAATTAGCCATGAAAGCTCCCCGTATCCCCCTTGTACTTTTCGTATGAAAAAGGTATAATGGGCCTATGGTTACGAAAGAAAGTTTAGAAGAAGTAAAAACATATATCCTGCGTGAGCTTCCACGTGTCTTGGAGCAAGACCCGCAGTTCATAACATTTGTTAGGCATATCGTCGAGGAGCATAGCCCTAGTCGGGAAGAGTTTGCTCGTTTGTCCGATACTGTCCAAGATATGCGCAGCGAAATGCATCAACGCTTCGAGCAGGTTGACCAACGCTTCGAGCAGGTTGACCAACGCTTCGAGCAGGTTGACCAACGCTTCGAGCAGGTTGACCAAAATATTGCTAGTGTCCGTCTTGAAGTACAAGACCTGCGTACAGAAATGCACCAAGGGTTTGCGCACATGCAGCAAAGCATAAACGATCTGCGTCATTGGTCGGAGACCAAAATTGAACAGTTGCAGCAAGATTTTTCACACATGCGTCTGGATATGGCCGGGCTACGCGATTGGTCCGAACTCACTATCGGACGGTTGCAAACCCGTGCCGGCCGCAAATTGGAAGATGTTGTGGCAGGAGCGCTACGATTTGGGCTAAAACGCTCAGATATTTCTCCCGAACACATCACGTTGCGCCAGAAGATATATGACCCAACGGGTCTAGTTTTCGCACCAGGCAAACAAAAAGAAGTTGATATTATTGCCCAAAATAGCTCTTTACTCGTCTTTGAAGTCAAAAGTGCTCCTGATCCTGACGACGTAGACTCGTTTGCCGACAAAGTCAAGTTGGTAAGCCTCCAAAATCCAGATAAACATGTTAGCGGCGTATTCATTACCCTTAGCCCCGAAGATGATGTGCGACAGAAGTGCAAAGAATGTGGCATACAACTCGTTCCGTGATGTTATAGCACACTGAGGTTTTTTTGTGGTATACTAGCTTTCACAGTGCAGAAAGATAAAGGCAAAAGGAATAGTATACATGCTTACCCTTCAAGTACAAACTCAGTTGTCTTCCGAGGACCTGCTCCATGCGATTGAGCAACTATCACAACCAGAATTAGAGGTATTTGCTGAAAGGATTATGGCATTGCGGTTGCAAAACCGTGTACCTGCGCTTTCGCAGGAGGAGTCAGAGTTGTTGCTATGCATAAACCAAGGGGTACCCCTTGATGTACAACAACGCTACGATGCCTTGATAGCGAAGCGTCAATCTGAAACCCTCACACCTGAAGAATATACTGAACTTCTATACCTAACGAACCAGATAGAGCAGCTTGACGCCAAACGCATAGAACAACTTGCTCGCCTAGCCCAGATTCGGCGCATACCCCTCTCACAACTGATGCATGAATTGGGTACCCCCTCCCATGTATATGAGTAAAGACCGCATAACTGCAACCCAAAAACAGGCTGTGATTGAACGCGCCCAAGGATGCTGCGAGTACTGCCAGAGTCAAGCTCGTTTTTCCATGCAGGCGTTTTCGGTCGAACACATTGTCCCCCGCTCTAAAGGCGGAACCAACAATCCAGATAATCTTGCACTTGCTTGCCAAGGATGCAATAATCACAAATACAATCGTATTGAGGGATATGATCCTGTTAGTAGACAATTGGTGACACTCTATCATCCTCGTAAACAATCTTGGTATGACCACTTTGCATGGGATTATACTTATACGCTCATAATTGGTATCACACCAACAGGACGCGCTACAATAGAAACGTTACAGATGAATAGAGAAGGACTAGTTAGTTTGCGTCGCATTCTCTATGCTGTTGATGAACACCCTCCTCACCCTTAGCCCTGAAGATGATGTGCGACAGAAGTGCAAAGAATGTGGCATACAACTCGTTCCGTGATGTGCTGTAAATTGCCGTGAGCCATTCCATACCCTGCCGCCCACGAATGGGGGCCACGAATAAACGAATAGGGGTTCCCCCACAACCGTGTACGTCACTAACAGACGTATCAGAAAGGAAACGTACCTACGCGGTACAACGTAGGTGGGCGCTAGAGCATTCGTGTATTCGTAATCCCCGGTCCCTGAGCGTGTCTAAGGGCGTGGGCGGCAAGCCTATCCCATGCTAGTTGTGCTGGGGACTGGCTGAACCGTTACAGCAAGCGTGAGCCTTCCGAAGGCTCGATAGTGGTAGCTCAATCCTCGCCCGCATCTTTCCCCATGCGATATTTGATGTCATCGTTTTTGACCGCTTATGTGGAACGTCACCGCAAAACCGAAAACATCAAGACGTTGTTGCCAAAAAGCTATTTTCAATATTAAAGGATAGGCTCAATTTGTGCAACGATATTACAAATTATGTCCATACGGCGGCTAACAAAGCGTGCATCTGACAGTTGGGGTAGCCTCGCGCACCACCGTGGGGTGGGACGAGGCAGGGAGTCAGAAAAGACATAGTTTGGGATTCGTCACGCATTATTCCAATCTTCGATGGATAAACCAGGTATTTGGTCAAAATGGCGAAGGTTGCTTGTGACGAGAGTAGATTGATGAACGAAAACGATAGCAGCTATTTTTAGGTCTTGTGACCCAATTCTTACACCACGTTGCACCAACTGACGATACATTTCGGAAGCAGCCTCGTCAAAAGGAAGTACCTTTATGTAACAATAATACATATGTGTCGCTTGAAGATAGTGATAAGCCCTTTGCAGTGCGTGGGCATCTTGCTTCCGATTTGATCGCAGCTAACCGACCACGTAATTGTTCATACATCGTGACAACAGTTGTCGCAACAACATGGTGCGACACGTGTGATAAACGCCGTACTATAGCCTCTTTACCAAGTTGATGATAGGTAACACTATCAGTATCCAAGATATACCGTATGTCCATTAGCGGTACACATCTCTGTCGCGTGCATCATATATCTCATCTAGCATTGATTCGAGGGTCGAATCATCTGCAAACAGACCTGCGGTCATAAGCCATGGGTTCAGAGATGGCTCATCTGGTACGTCAATGTAAACGACTTCCGATAGTGCGAGTGTGGCAATAACATCTTGCTGAATGGCACGGATGGTTGCATTGCGGTCTTTGCCGAATCGGGTCAATCCTAGAATAACTGGTACAGACGCATGAAACATGCCATCAGGATGTTGTTGTAGCAAAATAGCATAACGCATCGTTTCTTCTGCTCCTCCTGTTCACATCATAATCCCCACATTGTGTCAGCATGGGAATGTATTATGGTAAAATTGTACGCTCGAAAAAGGAACTTGTCAAGATTGACCGTTCCTATGCAACAGCAACTCCACCAGTGCAACGAGCAGCCCCCCAACGCAGGCAACAGCGTCCAACTCGCCCCGCCGTTTTTCTTCACGCAATGGGGGAATCTCTTTCCTGTGACGCGTTGTGGTATAATGGTAACTGAATAGATAAAAAGATAAAGAACAGATATTCGGG
>CAZVEN010000029.1:0-62535 GCA_964626155.1 uncultured Chloroflexaceae bacterium
CCCGAATATCTGTTCTTTATCTTTTTATCTATTCAGTTACCATTATACCACAACGTCTTTATTATCTTGCACAATCTTTTTAACACGTGCTTTGGCTATTGCCTTCACAGCAAACCCAACCAACACAACGATGATAACAATGGTAAGTGGCTTGAGAAACCACATAATGTCTTTTAGAGAACATAAACTGTCCATAAGCTATTCCTTTTTCTCATCCTTTTCTATTCCACAACCCCACATAATAGCATAGATAGGATTTACCAATGCTACGAAGAAATGGTGTTCCCAGACGTAGGATAGGCTTCTAGCCTTTCTCGCGTAGCACCGACATTCTCTTGAACTCCGGCTAGAAGCCGGTGCTACATCCGGCTAGAAGCCGGTGCTACGGTTGTAAACCAGCCAAAAAATTTTTCTTTTCTTTCCTCAAATCTCACCCAAAATCTTTACCAAACCATACCTCTCTTTTGCTCAGTATAGCGTATGCTATATAATAATAAGCGTCTAGGTACGTATGCACAGAAGACAAATACGTGTGGAGCCTCTCCGTGTTCATTTGTTCCATCTGCGTTTGTCTGTGCTACTGAAGTATCTGGGCGCTTATGTTTACTTTATCAGCAAAAAATTTTTTCGTCATGCCCTTTATGCATACCCAGAGTTTGATGTATAATAAAGTGTCTCATAAACATCTAGTGTTCATCATGAGTGTTTCCACTTACTCGTTTGTTGCATGGCGAGGTACAACATAATCTTTCACAGGTTTGAGCATAACCAAATGTGATAACTGCATGCATCTAACGTTTATTGAAGTGTGAACCGCTTTCAGGCGTAATCTGTGTTGATGAGCATGTGATAGTTCAGGGAAAGGAGCAGATGTTTTGAATGGTGTACGTATACCCATCCTGAAAGTCGGAGACGTTTTAGTTGCTTCTATACAGACGGCCTTACATGATACGACTGCGATACAATTTAAGGATGACCTATTGCAAAAAATACACGACACGAAAGCCCGAGGAGTGATTATAGACTTGACTGCACTGGATGTAGTGGACAGTTTCATTGGCCGGATGATTGCCGATATTGCAGCAATGTCTGGTCTGATGGGCACACGGGTTGTGCTGACAGGCTTGCAACCGGCAGTGGCTATTACGCTGGTAGAATTGGGGTTAGAATTACCGCGTGTTTTAACAGCTCTGAATCTTGAAAAAGGTCTGGCTATGATGCAAAGCCAGCGCGATGAGAAGGAGGAGGAGGATGGCACCCCAGGGTAAAACAACGACGATACGGGGCGACCTAGATATTGTCACAGCACGCACGACAGCACGCGATATTGCCCGAAGTGTTGGCTTTGGGGCAATAGACCAGGCGCGTATTGCTACTGCTGTCAGTGAATTAGCCCGCAATATCTTCCTGTATGCCGGCTCTGGAGATGTCGTAGCACGAGAGGTTGAGCGCAATGGACGCCGAGGTATTGAAATTCAGTTCAAAGACGATGGCCCAGGTATCGAAGACATTGACTTGGTGATGCAAGAAGGGTATAGTACCTCACGTGGCATGGGTATGGGGCTACCAGGTGCTAGGCGCTTGATGGACGAGTTCGACATCCAATCCAGTGTTGGAGTGGGCACAACAATTACCTGCCGCAAGTGGCGCTTGTAAGCAGGTCCCGTTTATGTTGCACAGGAATGTGAGCATATGTCCTATATTACTCCACATGATGACTTCCTAGCCGAACGTCAACAACGTGCAGTTGAGCGCATTTTGGAAGACGAGGGATTAACCAGCGACTTATCTGATGACCAGGCCCGCCCATTGATTGCGTGGGCCAGGTACCAAGCATCCTTGGTTGCCGCCGACACTACGTATTCCGATGAAGAGGTAACGGCAGCATTGCGTGCTATTCGCAAAGCAGTGATCCATGTGCCAAGACGGGCCCCCGATGAGCATGATCCTGCTCGCCTCGTTGATTTGGCTCAGCAGCTTTTGAATGAATACGGGTGACATTTCTATGTCGAAGTCACGCAAGACAAGTAGCAGTAAAAGAAGTTCACTATCGCGCACATCGAGTAAACGCAAAAAATCTACCATCTGGTCAATACTCGCACTGCTCCTATTTCTGTTGATTGCCTACCTCGCAAACGAAGGTTATATTGACCTTGACGAATCACAGGTGCGAGACATAGCCGGCATGCTCCTCGACGAGCAAGATAATCTCCCTACACAGTCAGACCCGCCACCGGCCCCCGTTGAAAGTATGGGTGCTATGCAGGTATTCTTTACCACGCTCTGGCTCATCTACCCCGATGTGCCAGAGCAACGTAGCCCACCACCATTTGAGCAAAACCTCATTGCCGACATAGATGCTGCCCAGAGTAGCATAGCTGTGGCCACATTCGAGTATGATTTGCTGCGCATTGCCGATGCCCTTGCACGCGCACGGCAACGTGGCGTGCAAGTACGCCTTGCATTGGATACTGAAGGGCTGGAAAAACCCAACATGGAGGCATGGTATGAACGTGTGGAAGAGGCAGACATCCCCATTTCGTGGCAAGAGAAAGATGCCTTTTTGCATAGCAAGTTTGTCATTGTAGATGATGCGCTTGTATGGATGGGGTCTTGGAATATCACCGATAACGATACCTACCGGAACAACAACAACCTCATACGGTTCACCATACCGGCTATTGTCGAAAACTATGTGGCCGAGTTTTCGCAAATGGACGATGGGTATTTTAGCAATGACAAGGAATCTATTGCCCCAAACCCGTGGGTTGAATCAGAAGGCACCACTATTGAAACCTATTTTTCGCCCCAAGACAGTATTGATACTGCCATTGTGAAACGGTTGAACGCGGCCCAAAACACCATCCGCTTTATGGCCTTTTCCTACACCAGCGACCCGATAGCAGAAGCTATGATAGAGCGGCACACCAATGGTGTGCGTGTGCAAGGGGTGTTTGAAAACCGCAATGCGAATGGTATGGGTGCTGAGTTTGAGCGTCTCAAAGATGCTGGCATGGATGTGTTTGTAGATGGCAATTGCTACACGATGCACCATAAGGTTATCTTGGTAGACGAGGCAACGGTGATAACTGGCTCATACAACTTTTCGAGACGGGCCGAGGAGACGAATGATGAAAACCTGATTATCATTGATGACTCGACTATAGCCAGCCAGTATCAAGCTGAGTTTGAACGTGTCTATGAGCAGGCACGCAACCCTACGCAATGTGGACGGTAGGTGACAGATACATAGATGCTAGTACCGACCTGTCAGAACGACAACCTTTTAGTAATACCGGCTTCTAGCGGGAGTGCGGCAGGGTGCTGGTGCTACGGGTGCAACGCACTCCCAAAAGTGCGTTGCACCTTCGATGGCTTTACAAAGAAACCGTATAGAGGCATAGACGAAGGGGCGAGTGGCCACTCGCCCCTTCGTTTTTAAACGTCTGGCCCTATCCAATGAGCCCCTCTGGGTCCTCGGGGGTTGTTGCAGGATGAGGAGAGAAGCGCTTGACGTGCGCGTAGTGATAGAAGATAATGAACGTGAACGTTTTGCACCTATAACATACGGTCTAGGCAACGCCCAAGTAGTTGTTAGCGATTGCGCATATTCGCATAAAGAGCAGTCTTGTGCTATAAATTAGGTAGTCATTGCTTGTTCCCTGCGTGTATCGAAGGGGAGGGCTATGCAGTAAGAAATATGTGACTATCTGCCGTATCTTCAAGGAGGAATAAGTCGTGTCCTTTTGTACGCAATGTGGTGCCAAAAATCCTGATGGAGCACGTTTTTGCGACCAGTGTGGGACGGAGTTGGTAGATACAACGCTTGGAAGCACAAACCAACCCGTGGTATCTGTCGCTCCTGAACCTGCTGTTTCAGCAGGACCAGGCACCTGCCCACAATGTGGGGCTGTCGTCATACCGGGTGAGGCATTTTGCGATAATTGTGGGGCCTCGCTCTTGCAAGCCATGTCACCTGCCGAAAGTACCGTCGTCGTGCCAGACCCGCTAGGAGGGGGAGGCGTGCCATCACAACCCGCTTATCCGCCGCCACAACCTGTGGGAGCAGGAGCGCCACTACAACCCACCTATCCCCCACCACAACAAGTTGCGCCACAACAACCTTCGCCAGTTGCACCAACTCCACAACCAGACCCTACTATGCAACCAGCAGCACCGGCAACTCCACAGCCTACGCCCTATGCCTCTGCTCGTACAACGCTTTCGCCGACGTATCTGTTGGTACAATCCAGTGGGCAAAGTATTGCTCTGCCAGATGCTGATACCGTATTAGTGGGGCGATCTGACCCGGTGAGCCAGTTTTATCCCGACATTGATTTGACACCCCATGGGGCATTGCAAGAAGGTGTCGGGCGTCGGCATTTACAAGTCAGCGTCATGAGTAATCAAGTCTATATTGAAGACCTCAACTCAACTAATGGCACATTTTTGAATGGTCAAAAAGTGGTACCGGAAACGCCACAAGCTGTGCAAGATGGCGATGAGCTGCGTTTGGGCAATATGGTATTGCGTATCTATCTGTAATCTTGGTATGATGCATTATATGTCATCTGTAAAGTGATTTGCTGTGCAAACCCTGATAGTTGATCATGTTGCCAAAACATTCGCCACTACACAGGCAGTGCGCGATGTCAGTTTTGAGGTGGAGGAGGGTGAAATTTTCGCCTTACTCGGACCAAATGGTGCTGGAAAAACTACGACGATTCGCATGATACTTGATATTATGAAACCAGACTGTGGCAGCATCAGTGTCCTTGGCGGCCCGGTGACCAATGCAACTCGTGACCGTATTGGCTACTTGCCCGAAGACCGAGGGTTGTATCGCAACTTGAAGTTGATAGATTGCCTGATGTTTTTGGGAGGTCTCAAAGGTTTAGAGCGTAAAGAGGTACGTCGGCGTACACTCGACTATCTGGAACGCTTCGACCTAACCGACCATATGAAAAAAAAGGTTCGTGCGTTGAGCCGGGGCATGCAACAAAAAGCTCAATTTATAGCTACCCTGTTGCATGACCCAGATATGCTTGTGGTAGATGAACCTTTTGCTGGATTTGACCCAGTGAATGTGCGCATTATCAAGGATATGTTGCGCGAGCAAGCCCTTGCTGGCAAAACCATCATCCTCTCGGCCCATGAAATGCATTTTGTGCAAGAGCTTGCCGGTCGTATGGCGATGATTAACCGTGGGGAAGTTGTTGTCTATGGCAAAATTTCGGAGGTGCGGCGTTCGTTTGCTTCGCATGGCGTGATTGTCGAGGGGCAGGGACACTTAGGGGCTATTCCGGGTGTGGTGCATATGCACCAACACAACGGCAGTACCCTGCTTGAATTGGACGAAGACACGACACCACAAGACATATTGCGTGTATTGAGTGCCGATGAGCAGTTTACCTTGGAACGCTTTGAACTAGCACTCCCATCCCTAGATGAGATTTTTGTTCGGGTAGCCCAAGAACAAACCGCCCCTCTCCATACATAATACCAGAACCTATGAAGAACACCCCAAAAGGATGTGTAGGGTGTTAGGGCATCTATCGTTCATCATGTTCATGTATCTCTTTCTGACTCGCAACACGATATTGCTCACGCAAGCTATCAATACTCACAAGCCGTCCCTCAGCATCTTCATAATGCCAATATTCCCACCCGTTGTATGCCGGCTTGTTCTGTGCAAGAGCGGCTATCTTGTGGATAGAGCCGGTGTGCCCCTGCCAACACACATGTGAGTCAGCTTTGATGGTAGCGACGATACGCCGGTCCTTCGAGTAGATAGGTTGCCCCACTTGGAGGTAGTGCGCAGCAAGCAGTTGCCCAACGCTCACACGCGGTGCATCGCGCTTGGTGCGTGTCATGAGCACTGCATCATCAACGAGCACAGGCGCAAGGTGTGCAATGCGTTCTCTGGCAATGTCCACATATCCAGCGTCAAGCTCAATGCCAATAAACCGACGTTTGAGCTTGTGCGCCACCGCACCCGTTGTGCCAGAGCCAAAGAATGGGTCGAGCACAATATCGTGCGGGTTGCTCGATGCGAGTATGATGCGATACAGCAACGCTTCAGGCTTTTGGGTTGAGTGCGCTTTCTTCCCATCTCGCTTGATTCTCTCTGCACCTGTGCAAAGGGGAATATGCCACACATTCTGCATTTGCTTCTCATCGTTGAGGTGTTTCATTGCGTGGTAGTGAAAGGTATATGTTTTCTGCTCTGCCGATTTCTTGGCCCAGATAAGCGTTTCGGTTGCATTCTGAAAGCGGGTTCCCCGAAAGTTGGGCATGGGGTTGGTCTTGTGCCAAATAATATCATTGAGCACCCAATAGCCCAAGTCCATCATCATTGCCCCTACACGGAAGATGTTGTGGTAGGAGCCGATGACCCAAATCGTCCCGGTATCTTTTAACACGCGGCGACATTCGTGCAGCCAGTTGCGGGTAAATGTATCGTAGGCATCAAAGCCAGAGAACTGGTCCCACGCGTCATCCACTCCGTCTACAACGGTCTGATTGGGACGCAACAATGCATGGTGCAGTTGAAGATTGTATGGCGGGTCGGCAAAGATGAGGTCAATAGATTTGTCGGGCAAGGTTTTCATGGTGTGAATGCAGTCGCCGTGGATAATGTGATTGATGGGTAGAGCTACGGGGTCTTCATGCATAGGTTTCTCTGTTATACAAGAGGTAGAGACGTTGCATGCAACGTCTCTACCATACATTCGCCATGCGTTTTGAATATGTCTACCTACGTGATTGTCGCTTCATTTTGCCTGCGGGTATGGTCTCATCTGCTGCTATCTGCTCTTCTGGCTCTGGGTTGGCAGATGGTTTGTGCGGCTGCGGCTTAGCTGGTGCTGGTGTTGGTGCTTGCGATTGCTCTTGACCAACGGGCTGCACCTCTGGCTCTTTGCCAGTAGCTAAGCGGTTGGATATGCGCACACAATCGGAAAGCACATGTTGAAACCCACTGATAGTTGGGCGCAATGTGAGGGCATGCACGAGGGCATACATCATGTTCATGGGAAACCGTTTGAGATGTTCTATATTGATGGTCATGAGACTATTGATAAGGCGCGTGATGTGTTCTTGCCTATCGGTCTCATCATCCTTGGGCGGGTTGAAGACAGCATTGGTTTGCCGGCGCAATTCTTCGGCCCGGGTGAGCACCTCAACGGGACCGGGGCCGCGTATAGCAGTTTGGCAAGCTAGGCGTCGTCCCTCTTTCAACTGGGCCTGTGTAAGCCACGTTTCTTCGGGTTCAGTCGTTGGGCTAAGTTGGTCATGACCTTTGAGGATGCGGCATTCACACATCTGGCACAGGCCATGTCCATCGCAAACAAAACCTATGTGAACAGCATGGCGACGTGCTGCATCAAGCAACCGTTCGCCCGGCTCGATCTCTACCTGCTGATCGTTAATGGTTATCGTAGCCATTACGTGCTCCTTAACATACAATACCATGTCTCTTGCTATTATAACACTCCTAGCGAGTACGGTGTGCTGTAAACCCACTCATCTGCTACCCGTTTCTATCATTTGTCAAAATTCTTCATTGTTGCTATACTTGAACTATCTTTTCCTTATCCATACCATCAGAAGAAATGCTATGGTTGTGATACCATGTTGGCTGGAAGGGTACGAAGCTACGTAGCGTACCTTTCATAGATGTTTGAAATGGAGGTGCCGAGTATAATGAAACGCATTGGCATAATCCAGAGTGGGATAACCTGATAGGAGAGGCCTGCCAAACACTTGACGAAGAGAAACGTACCCAACTCTATCAAGAAGCGCAGCGTATCATTATTGATGAGGGCGGACTTATCATCCCATTCTTCGAGGACAATCTTGTAGGAGCGCGTGCTACCATCACCGGGTATACACCATCGTCACGCAAAACGCTGTTTTATGATTGCTCCACTGTGACGTTTACAGATGAGTGATGCGAACCGGCAGAATCTATCCCTTGTGATATAATGCCAATGCACAAGACGATTTTGCCTAAAAAGAAAGTCACCTACCTATGACTGTGATGAACTTATTTAACCAACAGCACTACAACCGCCAACTGTTTTCCGATTATTACCTCAACACTATTCTGCCGCAACGTGCCGACTGGCAAGCCCTTGCCAAAGACGCCAATGTGCAGGCGCTCATGCAACAGATAACTGCCATCTGGCAGGGCTACATACCAAGCAAAAACGAACCCGAAGCCCAAACCGAACACGATTTCATCCGCCCGGTCCTTGAGGCCCTCGGCCACACCTTTGAGGTGCAACCCTCGCTGACTACGCCCGATGGCACCAAACGCCCGGATTATATTCTCTACCGTGATGATATTGCACGCCAAGCCAACCGTGGTCAAACCCTCACCGAGGAGATGCTGCACAGCGCCTGTGCTGTAGCCGACGCCAAACATTGGGATTGCCCCCTCGACAAAACCCTGCAAAAAACCAAAACCTCATCGCGTGATTTCTTCAGTAACAAAAACCCGTCGTATCAAATTGATTTCTACATACGCCATAGCGGGTTGGAATGGGGTATCCTTACGAATGGGCGCAAATGGCGGCTCTACCACTGCGACACATCTAAAAAACTTGATTGCTTCTATGAAGTTGACCTGCAAGAAATTCTGAAAACGGTAGACCCACGCGCCTTTCTCTACTTCTATGCTTTTTTCCACCGCACAGCTTTCGATGACCACCCGCTCGGCATAGATGCCATACGCCGCGAAAGCATCATATCAGCACGGGGCATCAGCGACTCAATAAAGGAGCAAGTCTACACCGCACTGCGCAACCTGGCCCAAGGCTTTCTCGACTATCCCACAAAAACGTTGAATTACAACGCCGATAAACTCCAGCAAATCTATGACCATGCGCTCATTGTGCTCTATCGCTTGCTCTTCATTCTCTATGCCGAGGCACGCGAGTTGTTGCCATTGCGCACCAACAGGAGTTACCGTACTTATTATAGCCTCTATGCGCTTGCCCACGAAATTACCCCTATCATCAAAGAAAAAGACGAAGACGAAGACAAGGAACTAACGCCGATGGGTACAAAGCTATGGGGCGACATTCAAGCATTGTTTCGTATCATTCATAATGGCGACCCACTTCTCACGGTCGCTACCTTCAATGGGGCACTGTTCGACCCCAAACGCTACCCATTCTTGGAAGAAAACCCCATTGGCGATGCGCGGTTGCTCGATGCGATTGATTTGCTCACCCGCGTCGAGGGCGAGTTTGTAGACTATCGGGACTTGGCCGAGCAGCATCTTGGCACTATCTATGAAGGGCTACTTGAATATCACTTGGAGCCGATAGAACAGGAGGGTTACTGGACGATTGACCTCTTTAACGACAAGGGCGAACGCAAGGTGACCGGTAGCTACTATACGCCCGACTTTGTGGTAGATTATATGGTTGAGCAAACCATCATCCCCGTGTTGCAAGAAGCAGTAGCGAATGTGCCAGAAGATGATGACGAGGCAAAAATACGCGCTGTGCTCAATACTAAGGTGCTTGACCCGAGCATGGGCAGTGGGCATTTCCTCGTTGCCGCCACCGATACCATCGCCCGCTTTTTGGTAGACTTGGGTGTACGTGTGGGCGATGTGAATGGTGAGCCAGACCTTGTCTATTGGAAGCGCCGCGTTATCCAGACATGCATCTATGGGGTAGATGTGAATCCATTGGCGGTAGACTTGGCCAAGCTTTCACTATGGCTCAAAACTGTGACGAAAGGTAGACCCCTTTCGTTCCTTGACCACCATTTGCGCTGTGGCAATGCTCTTGTGGGGGCATGGCTCGACACACTGAGCGTTGGGAGTGTACACCAACAACAACAGACACAACAACAAAACCAAGAGGACGAGAATAATGGGCAACTTTCGATGCTGGCAGATGAAGGATTCCGCCGCTCGCTGAGCACTGCTGTTGACCTGATGTGGTTGATACAGCAGCATAGCGACAATACCGTAGCCGATGTGCGCGAGCAAGAGCGTCTGCATGCTGAAATGCTGGAGCAATTGACCTACGTCTACCGTAAGCTGGCCGATGTATCTACGGCTACTTATTTTGGTCTGGCGTTTGACCCGCAGTATTGGGCGGCATTGCATGAGTATGCTATTGGCGGCGATAAAGAGGAAGCGCTGGAGCCAGTGCTAGAGCAAACCCAAGAGTTGGTAGACATACAACGTTTCTTTCACTGGGAGCTTGAGTTTCCAGAAGTGTTTTTTGACGCGCACGGTCAACCGCTCGATGCGCAAGCCGGGTTTGATGTGGTCATTGGCAACCCGCCCTATGTGCGGCAAGAACTGCTGTCCCCGTTCAAACCTTTCTTGAAGGATAGTTTTGCTGCAATGTATGACGGTAAGTCCGACCTCTTTGTCTACTTCTATCAGCAGGGCATGCGATTGCTGCGCCAGAGCGGGCGGCTTGCCTACATCAGCAGCAACAAATGGTTCCGCGCTGGCTATGGCTCTAAGCTGCGCGAGTATCTAGCACACCACGCCACGCTTGAACGCATTGTAGACTTTGGCGATGCACCCATTTTTGCCGAGGCCATTACCTATCCCGCTATAGTGGTGCTCCGCAAAGGTGCAGCATCCGATACCCATGCCTTCCCGGCCCTAGCGTGGAATACAACGAGTGGCGATGTAAAAGACTTTGCGACCATTGTGCAAAACAACAGAACGCACGTAGCACAGGCAAGCCTGACCGCGAGTGGTTGGCACTTGGTATCTACCGATAGCAGTGTATTGTTGGCAAAATTGCGTACACATGGGAAACCGCTTGGTAGCTATGTGCAAGGGCAATTCTACCGTGGCATTGGCACTGGTCTCAACGAGGTATTTGTGGTAGACCGTGCCACTCGTGATAGGCTTATCCATGAGCATCCATCGTCGGCGGAAATCCTCAAGCCTTTCCTCCGTGGGCGTGATGTGAAGCGTTGGCGTGTTGAGTCGCAGGATATGTGGCTTGTGTTGACCCGCCGTGGGGTTGACATCAATCAGTACCCGGCTATTTACAAGTATTTACTCCAATACAAACAGCAGTTGGAAAATCGCGCATCGGGCAACTACGCATGGTATGAACTACAGGCAAGCCCCGGCGACACCGAACGGTTTGAGCAACCCAAAATTGTCTATCCTGATATAGCTCAAGTGCCATCATTTGCCTATGATGACACCAAGTATTACCCCAACAACACCCTGTATGTATTGCCCACAACAGAACAATGGCTGTTGGGATTGCTGAATAGTGCCGTTATTTTTTGGTTCTATTCACAAATAAGCACACAAATTCGTGGCGGTTTTGTACGTTTTATTGCGCAATATGTCTCGCAAATCCCCATCCCCGATGCATCTGCCGATGTACAACAGGCAATTGGCGACCTCGCCAAACAACTAACCAACACTGCCGGCACACGCTATACCCTAGAGCAAGACGTGCGCCACCGCATCCTCAGCGACTTGGGAACGCCGGGCAACAAGCTCAACCAAAAGCTAGAGCATTGGTGGGAGTTGGATTTCCCCGCATTGCGGGAGCAGGTGAGAAAGGCTTTTCGCCAAGACATCCCCGTGAAGGAGCGCAAAGATTGGGAAGATTGGTTGGCTACCCAACGCGCTGCACATCAGCAGCATACGGCGGACATTGTGCAATTGGAAACAGACCTCAATGCGGAGGTGTATGCGCTCTTTGACTTGACGCCAGCAGAGATACGGACAGTTGAGGAAAGTACGCAATATGCGTATGGTGCGTGTTGAGGGCTTTTCACCACTGAGAAAGAACTAACCCTACGCTTTCTATACATGTTCACAAACTATGCTATACTAGATTGAGAAAAATACGCTTGTGCTACCCTAGGATACTGGCTTCGCGCCGGTAGCAAACAGGTAGCCTGTTTCCTGATTACGTCGCTGGAAACAACGTACATGCATCGTTGTGTCTTTACGCGAGGTTCATAAAAATGAATGTCGTTACCCTTATCTTATTTATAGCAGGTCTGTTCATCTTAATAGGAGGTGCTGAACTGCTAGTACGTGGAGCTTCAAAGCTGGCTGTCGGGTTGGGCATTTCGCCGCTCGTAGTTGGGTTGACGGTGGTTGCCTATGGCACGAGCGCACCTGAACTCGCCGTGAGCGTGCAATCGAGTTTCCTCGGGCAAGCCGACATTGCCCTTGGGAACGTACTCGGAAGCAATATAGCTAATATCCTCCTCATCCTTGGGCTATCGGCCATCATCACGCCCCTTGTCATATCTCTGCAACTTATCCGTTTCGATGTGCCGCTCATGATAGCAGCTTCAATTATGCTGTTTGTCATGAGCCTAGATAGTGTCATAGGGCGCTTGGATGGCGGCATTCTCTTTACCTGTGGCATAACCTACACGGCATGGTTGATATACCAGAGCCGCAAAGAAACGCATCAGGACACAGAAAGCATGCTCACCATAGATACAGAGCAGGTCTCCCCTCATAAACTCGCATGGGTTAAGCATATAGCGTTTGTCATCGTCGGGCTTGGGCTACTCGTTATTGGGGCCCGCTGGCTGGTAGATGGTGCTACAGCCTTTGCGCGAATGTTTGGCATGAGCGAGCTTATCATTGGCATCACTATTGTTGCCATTGGGACATCACTGCCCGAAATCGCCACATCGGTGATAGCCAGTATGCATGGGCAACGCGATATGGCCGTGGGCAACGTCGTCGGCAGCAACATCTTCAACATCCTATCTGTCATCGGCATTACCAGTATGGTTGCCCCTCTTGGTATTCATGTTCCATCAGTTGCTTTGCACATTGATATACCCATTATGATAGCTGTTGCAATCGCATGCCTGCCCATTTTCTTTACGGGCAAAGTCATCACCCGATGGGAGGGTGCTCTGTTTATGGGCTATTACGTGGCGTATACATGCTACCTTGTCTTACGCGATACGGGGCATACGGCATTGCCGCTGTTTAGTCAAGCGATGCTCTTTGTTGCTCTGCCAGTGACATGTGTGCTATTGGTTGCAACGACAATACGCGACATACGTGGGTCATCACAAGGGTAGGGATTGAACCGCCAATCTGCCAAGAGCGCCAAGGTTTAAACGAAAGAATGGGCAAAAACTGGCTCACGATGTGCCAAAATGAGAGAGACCTACCCTTGAAAGGGGACGGGGGGGTTTTTGTGCCTTCAGAGAACCATTCCGCGAAACCTACCCTTGAAAGCTGTGTACCCTAGGGTGCAAGCAACAAGCTCCGTGGGGATGTGTCTTTACTCAATGCGCTGTAGCTCTGTGCCATCTGTGCGCATTCTATATATCTCGTCGCTGCCCCAGTCGCCGCGAAAATAGAGCCAATCATCTAGGCTATGAATAAACAATGCCTTCCCATCATATATCTTTTCATTATCGCTGCCATCTGTCCGCATTCTGTACATCGTTTCTGCATCATCTCGGTTTGCATAATATATCCAATCCCCTGCTACATGCAGGTGATCAGACCTGATGGTGCTCAGTTGCTCTTGGTCGCTGCCGTCTGTGCGCATTTTATAAATACCTGCATCTTCCCCTCCATAGGAGTAAATCCATCCATCTGCAACAACCATATTGTTTGCCCGGTAGGTATGTAGCATTTGTCGGTCGTCGCCATTTATCCGCATCTTATAGATACGGTTATAATCAGTTTGATTGACATAGTAAATCCAATCATCTACCACTTGCACATCATCAGATTGGTCATTGTTCAAGTTTGTCTTTTTTAAGCCGTCAACAGTTGCTTTGTAGATTTTGTCGGAATCGTCTTCGTCCACATAATACATCCAATCACCAATCATGTTGACATATCGCACCCCTGAAGAGAAAATTTTTTTGTGCTTGGAGCCATCGCTGTTTATGCGATACAGTCCATGGGGTATGATAGGCACTACATAAAATATTTTATCACCAAACACGTTAATATTGGTTACGGGATCATCGGTCAACTTGGTTTTATTGGAACCATCTGGAGACATCTTGTATAGCTTATCGCCATCGTTGGCATTGGCATAGTAGACCCATTGTTCGCCCGTTGCTTGTTCGCCCGCTGCAAAATAGCCGCCATTAGCTATATTGGCAAGGGTATTTCCGCGCACGTTGGGGCCACTCTGCGGCTGGTTGCGCACATAGTCATGATACATGCTATAGAGGGTGAGGGTGAGGGTGATGGTGAGGGTGCTGAAAATACCGACTAAGCCTATAGTTTGTAGCATAGTCTTCATATACCCTATCTTGATAGACTGCTTTATGCCCCAATAAACAACGAAACCACCAAGCAAAAGCAACCCAATGCCCCAGAAGAGCATGATCGATATGCTGTTGACGGTGTTGACAAAAGGAAACAATGGCAGGTAGCGCACAACGATTATTCCCCTAGGTTTCCGCTGACTGGCGGTTTTTATGGAGCCGGTGCCACGTGACCTATCGGGCGTATCAAAGGTGTAAAATACGTGGTAGCTCGTAGTTCTGCCACCGATAATCTGACGGCTGCTTGTGATACTGCCTACGGTTGTTTGCCCACATGCAAGCAGCACCATATTTTTGGCTCCTTCAAAGGAGATTAAAACGCCCACTAAGACGAGCAGAATCAAGAAAAGTTTTCGGTCAGCAGTCATAAAACAGTTAGGGGTTTTCTATACCTTATGATATGTTTTCGCCGAGTAGCCCCAACTCAATAGCGCGTACTGCTGCTTGGGTACGGTCTGAAACGCCAAGCTTGGCGATGATATGCTGTACATGCACTTTTATGGTTAGGGCACTGATGATGAGCATGCTACGAATACCGGCCCGCGATACGTCATGGTCGTCTGCAATAACAAGCCGCGCTTTATGAGATACTCGCTGTATATGCTGTTGTGCTGTTTCTTCTGCACTTGCATCAACGGTATACATGCCACTCAGTGGAGTTTCGGCTACAACAGGAGTGCCAAGGCTAGGGGCACTGGTGATGGCAAATTGCCCATCGAGCAATGCTATGCGTTCTTGCATGCCTACAAGACCAATGTGCTGACCCAAAGCGGTATCTGCTTGGTTGAGCTTTGCTCTATCAAAGCCGCGCCCCCCATCTTGCACATCGAGCCGAATGTTATCCTCATCTGAATGGAGTGCTAGGCGCACACGCATATTATACGCTTAGAGTGCTACATCTGTCAAATATACAGGGTGTTGGGTTTTTTCCACAGGGGACATATGACAACACAGGGGGAATGAAACAGAGGAATGGGCAACAGCCTGTTACTCAATGCGCTGTAGCTCCGAGCCATCTGTGCGCATTCTATATATCTCGTCGCTACCCCAATCGCCCCGGAAATAGAACCAATCATCTAGGCTATGAATAAACAATGCCTTCCCATCATATATCTTTTCATTATCGCTGCCATCTGTCCGCATTCTGTACATCGTTTCTGCATCATCTCGGTTTGCATAATATATCCAATCCCCTGCTACATGCAGGTGATCAGACCTGATGGTGCTCAGTTGCTCTTGGTCGCTGCCGTCTGTGCGCATTTTATAAATACCTGCATCTTCCCCTCCATAGGAGTAAATCCATCCATCTGCAACAACCATATTGTTTGCCCGGTAGGTATGTAGCATTTGTCGGTCGTCGCCATTTATCCGCATCTTATAGATACGGTTATAATCAGTTTGATTGACATAGTAAATCCAATCATCTACCACTTGCACATCATCAGATTGGTCATTGTTCAAGTTTGTCTTTTTTAAGCCGTCAACAGTTGCTTTGTAGATTTTGTCGGAATCGTCTTCGTCCACATAATACATCCAATCACCAATCATGTTGACATATCGCACCCCTGAAGAGAAAATTTTTTTGTGCTTGGAGCCATCGCTGTTTATGCGATACAGTCCATGGGGTATGATAGGCACTACATAAAATATTTTATCACCAAACACGTTAATATTGGTTACGGGATCATCGGTCAACTTGGTTTTATTGGAACCATCTGGAGACATCTTGTATAGCTTATCGCCATCGTTGGCATTGGCATAGTAGACCCATTGATCTCCTGCTGCGAAGTAGCCACCATTGGCTATGTTGGAGAGGGTATTTCCGCGCACATTGGGGCCACTTTGCGGCTGATTGCGCACATCGTCGTGATACATGCTGTAGAGGGTAATAGCACCGACAATGCCGACCAAGCCCATGGTTTGCAGCATTGTCTTCACATCCCATGTCTTGATACATTGCTGTATGCCCCAATAGACGGCAAAACCACCGAGCAAGAACAACCCAATGCCCCACAACCCAATGAGTGATATGCTGTTGATAGTGTTGACAGATGGAAAAGGGGGTAGATACCGTATTTTGATAGCTCCTACAGGCTCGCTCTTACTTGTCATTTTGACAGCGCCAGTGCCAAGCGACCTATCGGGTGTATCAAAGGTATAATACACGCGGTAGGCTCTATGTGTCTGCCGACTGATCTGTTGGCTATGTGTGATAGTGCCTATGGTTGTTTGCCCAAATGTAAGCAGCACTATGTTTTTGGCACCTTCAAAGGAGAATGAAACGCCCATTAAGACGAGCAGGATTAAAATAAGCTTTCGGAAAGCGGTGTTCATACCCTATTTCGTGCCGACAGCCTTAAAAAACGTATAACAAAATGTACCTGCCTGACCATCTGCAATAGCGTGTAGATCACGCATGCCCCTATCCCACCTATGCTCATCAATCATCCCCAAATGCAACGCCTGTTCACGCACTCCCGCAACCATAGGAATAATCGTCTTGCGCACAAAGCCATCCACGACATCTGGTCGGCTCTGGTCTGCATAGACCATGCGCGGCGAAACCTGCACATTGCCAAAGCCAGCCTCACGCAGCAATGGAAAAACCTGTCGCCCAATCAACGCATTGCCACCCAGATGCGCTTGCACATCTATCAAACAACGCCAAGCATGCAGAGCCTCAGCAGTCTCAGGGTGAAAATAACATGAGCCATGGTCGCCCTCAATAACTGTTATCGAACCACCCGCCTTCAACACAGTGCGCAGAAGCCGCAACGCATGCACCGGGTCTTGCACGTGTTCGAGCACATAGCACACAAAAATATGGTCGAACTCATCCGCAAATGGCAGCGCAAAAATATCAGCTTGCTGAAATTGTACATTCGACAAGCCCGCTTGTGCAACACGTATACGAGCCTGCGCCAGCGAATCGGCTGAAATATCTACCGACAGAAAATGTGCATCAGGGCTATTCTTCGCCAGCGTCACAGTTTGCGCACCCACCCCACACCCTGCCTCCAACACCTTGCAGCCCGGCGGATAGTGGGTATCGTGATGCAACAACTCCCGTACAGCTCCAGCTTGGTCATAGAGCCGTTCTGCTTCACGTTCCGAATAACCATGGACATACGGGACATCAGTACTCATTCCACACTCTTTTCATTATGCATTGCCAAGTAGCCCCAACTCTACAGCACGTACTGCCGCATGCGTGCGGTCTGCAACGCCGAGTTTGGCGATGATATATTGCTGCATAGGCTTCTCAACACTCAGCGCCCGGCTTGCAACACATCGGCAACATGCGCAATGGTAGCCGCATCAATCAATTGTACTATTGGCGTCGGCAATAAGCCAAATAGCACGGTTCCTATGACTGCTATGGCAATGCTGATAGTTACGCCACGGTAGAGCAACGGTTGTATTTCGCGCACTGGTTCATGCATAAACATACGCACGATGATGCGCAGGTAGAAGAAAACGGCAATGGCACTGGTGAGTAGCCCTATGAGTGCCAGAAAGCCCATGCCGCTTTCCCAGGCGGCACTAAAGAGGAAGAGCTTACCGACAAAGCCGGCTGTTGGAGGCACACCTGCCAACGAAAGCATAAACACTGCCATGGCTACAGCAAGGTAGCTATGGCGCTTCCACAGCCCCGCAAAGTCATCTAAATGCCAAGCTGCCTCGCCGCGCTGTTCGAGTGCAATAATCACGGCAAATGCCCCCAAATTCGTCAACGCATATGCGACAAGGTAAAAGAGGAACGCCGAGGTACCACGCTCATTGAGCGCCAAAATGCCAAGCAACATATAGCCCGCATGCCCAATGCTACTGTAGGCCAGCATACGCTTAACATTCACCTGCACAAGTGCGCCAATATTGCCCACGAGCATGGTCAGCACAGCCAGCGCACCCAAGACAGGCATCCACACCGACTGGAACATAGGCAATGACAGCATCAACAAGCGCAGCATAGCCGCCAGAGCCGCCCCCTTTGTGCCCACCGACATAAACGCCGTCACAGGCGTAGGCGCACCCTCATACACATCTGGCGTCCACATATGAAACGGCACCAATGCAATTTTGAACCCAAAAGCTACGAGTACTAGCGCTGCACCAACCAAGAGCAACATATGATACTGCGCATCGGTACTATTTTTGAGATAATCCCCTATTTGCACCAAGTTTGCGCTTTGTGCCTCACCATAGATGAGCGCAATGCCATACACAAAGAAACCCGCCGCAAATGCCCCAAGCAGCAAATACTTCATGCCCGCCTCCTCCGACGACAGCCGTGGGTAGGCAAAAGCCGTAAGGATATAGAGCGTAATCGAAAGCAACTCAATACCCAAGAACAGAATAATTAAATCTGTCCCTTGGACAACAACGAGCATGCCCCCAACCGCAAACATAAGCAATGCATAAAATTCCGACTGCTCAATGCCCTGACGCGGCAGATAGTCTAGCGCAAGCGCAACGCTTATGGCCCCAACGAGCAGGAAAATGAGCGTAAGAGTCACCGCAAAACTATCGAGCACTACCATGCCATAGAAAGGTGCCGTTTCTGGGTCGGTTATCGTTGGCGTAACCGGCCCCACTATCAGTGTTACGATAGCCGCAAAAAGAAAGCCCGCAATGGCAAGGTAGCCCGTTGCCCGCTTATTGTTCGCGGGAATAGCAAACAGGTCTACCATCAGCAATGCCGTTGCCCACGCGAATACCGTGAGCATCGGCGCAATCGTTTTCAGGTCTGCCAGTTCCATTCTGCTCCCTTATCTCCTCAGATTACATGCTACAGCGTTGTGCCAAGATATTGCACAACATCGGCGATACCAGCTTGCATAGGGCCAAAGAACAACCCCGGATAGAACCCAATAAGAACAATGGGTACCAAAAAAGCCACTAGCGCAGTAAGCTCCAAACGGTTGACATCTTGCAATTTAGCATTCTCTTGCCCATGCACTTCGCCCATAAAGACCACGTTGAACATACGCAGCAGATAGGTAGCCGCAAGGATAACGCCAATAACTGCAAACAGCAAGAACTTCCCGCCCAAATCTGGCGAAAGAAAAGCCCCCTGCATAATGGTAAACTCGCCTACAAAGCCATTTAGACCAGGTAGCCCCACCGAGGAAAGCACGACAACAAGGGTCAACCCGCCATAAATCGGCATAACCGTCCATAGCCCCCCAAAGTCTGCCAGTTGGCGCGTATGGCGTCGTTCGTAGATGATACCCACAATAAGGAAGAGCGCCCCGGTGCTCAACCCATGGTTTATCATCTGCAACACTGCCCCGCTTATGCCTTCGGTGTTGAGCGCAAAAATGCCAAGCACTACAAACCCCATATGGCTGACCGATGAGTAGGCGACCAACTTCTTCATATCAGTCTGCGCAAACGCAACCGCTGCACCATAGAGAATGCCAATGATAGAAAGCACGGCAATAGCCGGCGCAGCCCAACGTGACACTTCGGGGAAGAGTATGAGATTGAACCGAATAAGCCCATATGTCCCCATCTTCAGCAACACGCCCGCCAGAATGACTGAGCCTGCGGTTGGTGCCTCAACGTGTGCATCGGGGAGCCACGTATGAAAGGGCCACAGCGGCACCTTGATAGCAAAGGCAAGAAAGAACGCGCCAAAGAGCATACGCGACATCGCCGTGCTCAGTTGGATGCTCCCATTGCGTAGCCCCTCTACACTTGCCGCTATCTCAAACGTGCCTGCCTGACTTGCCAGCACAATCATTGCCAACAGCATCAGCACTGAGCCAGCAAAGGTGTAGAGGAAAAACTTGATAGCCGCATACACACGATTGCTGCCACCCCAAATGCCAATCATAAACGCCATGGGAATGAGCGAAAACTCCCAGAAAACGTAGAAGAGAATCATATCGCCCGCAACGAACACGCCAATCATCGCCGTTTCTAGCAACAGCATCATGGCTTGAAATGCCCGCTCCTCTGTCTTCGTTCCCCATGTCGAAAGCAAGGTTATTGGCGTGATAAACGTCGTGAGCAACACCAACCAAAAGCTGATACTATCTACCCCAACGATGTAGTTGATGCCCCACGAGGGTATCCATGCAATATGCTCTACAAAGTGCATGTCTGCCGATGTGTTGCCCTGAAAGCCGGGAATCAACAGACACGAGACGAGAAATGTTAGCCCTGCAAAGCCAAGCGCAACCTGACGATGCAGTGTATTCTGCTCGCGTGGTAGTACGAGAAGTGCCAGCACTCCTAGCGTCGGCAACCACAAAATGAGTGAAAGAATAGGTAAACCATTCATAGTGTTTTTTCTTTACAAACTCAGAAAGTATCCCACAACCATAACGACACCAACCAGAAACATCAGCGCATAGGTGCGCATATAGCCGCTTTGCAGCACCCGCATCCCAGATGATATGCGCATACACACATGCCCAACACCGCGCACTAGGCCGTCTACCCCTTCTGGGTCGAACACCTTCGCTAAGAAACCGGCCACTGAACGATAGCCCGGCACAACGGTATACTTCTCATAGGTCTTATCAATAAACCATGCTTCTTCAAGCATTTCCCATATATCGCCCGTGTAACGATACAGCGGGTCTTGCCCACCGGGTTCAATTTTGAGATCGTTTTTGGTGTAGTAGAACCACCCAAGATACGCTGAGCCGGCGGCGAAGAGGGTTGAGACGATGGCAAGTGTTATTTCCGTGAATCCAAAGGCATGGGCATGCTCATGTACAACGGGTTCGAGCCAGTGATGGAGCCAATGTGTGCCGGGCATGCTCATTGCGCCACCAAGAACGGCACCAGCAGCGAGTATTATCAGCGGTGTGGTCATGATTTTGCTGCTTTCGTGGGCGTGGTAGCTCGTATCACGCTGCCGCCCAAAGAACACCATGGCAATTTGTCGCCCCATATAAAACGCCGTCGTGAGCGCACCCAAGAAGAGCAGGACAAATAGCCCCGTCTTTTGCTCCGTCCACGCATAGCCCAAGATAAGGTCCTTGCTCCAAAAACCTGCAAATGGAAAGATACCCGCCAGTGCAGCAGCACCAATCAAGTAGGTTTTGTAGGTTATCGGCATATGCTGCCGTAAATCACCCATACGGCGCATGTCTTGAATATCGTGCGCCCCGTGAATGACTGAGCCACTGCCAAGGAAGAGCAACGCCTTGAATATGCCATGCGTCAACAGGTGAAATATAGCCGTTGCATATAGCCCAAGCCCGGCTGCAACAACCATATACCCCAATTGCGAAACGGTAGAGTAGGCCAGCACGCGCTTAATATCTGTTTGTGCAACAGCCGCCGTCGCCGCCGCTATTGCTGTCAGCGCACCAACCCACGTCACCCATCCAAGCGTGGCCGCAGTAAACAACGGATGCGTGCGTGCAATCAGGTACACCCCTGCTGTTACCATGGTAGCAGCATGAATGAGCGCCGACACAGGTGTTGGGCCGGCCATAGCATCTGGCAGCCACACAAACAATGGTATCTGGGCTGATTTGCCTGTCACACCTATCAATAGCAAAAATGAGATAGCCGTTGAAACAAGCAACGGCTGGCCCGGTATGTTATACCGCTCAAACTGGATGCGTGATACATGCTCCAGAAAGCCAGTCACTTCTTGCCCACTCTTCAGCACCACATCAAAGAAGTTGAGAGACCCTAGATTGGCAAAAATGGCCATCATGGCTAGGAGCATAGCAGCATCGCCTATGCGGTTGACGACAAATGCTTTGACAGCGGCGCTACTGGCGACTTTTTTCTCATACCAGTGCCCAATGAGCAGGAATGAGCACAACCCTACTCCTTCCCATCCTAAGAAAAGCAGGAGCAAGTTGTCGCCCATGACGAGACAAAGCATCATGGCGATGAATAGGTTGAGGTAGGCGAAGTAGCGTACAACTTTGGCATCGCCATGCATGTAGCCAATTGAGTAGATATGGATGAGTAGCCCAACCCCCGTCACAAGCAAGACCATCACACCTGAAAGCGGGTCGAACATCAGTCCGAAAGGAACATGGAAATTCCCGGTACTTATCCAATCCCAGAGCACAAGGTCTACCAACCGTTCTTCCTCTGGGCGGAGCGCCAGTTGGATAAATGCCCCAAGCGCAACAAGAAATGCAGCACCAACTGCGCCCGCAGCAACATAGCCGGCTATGTGTTCGCGCTGATGCTTGTCTTGCATACGCGATGTGCCAAGCACATTGAAGAGAAACCCTAAAAATGGAAAAAGTGGTATAAGCCAAATCAGATTGAGCATCTTGTCTTTATCCTTTTAAGATACTTACTTCATCTACATCGCTCGTCCGTTTGCTGCGGAAGATAGCCACAAGCAAGGCCAGCCCAACGGCTACTTCGGCAGCGGCTACTGCCACAATAAAAAAGACCATGACTTGGCCATCAATGCTGGCATGCTCACGAGCAAAAGCAACCAGCGCAAGGTTGGCGGCATTCAACATCAGTTCAACCGACATAAAGAGCACAATTGCATTGCGACGTATGAGGACACCGAGCACCCCAATGGTGAAAAGGGCGGCACTCAGCACAATATACAGCGTTGTTGGGACCATAACCTATGCTTCTTCTCCTTTCCGAGCACGACTCAACACAACCACACCCACAATTGCTACCAAAAGGATAATGCCCGTTAGCTCAATAGGCAAAATATACTTGGTAAAAAGCGTCTGCCCAATTTGCTCTGGCACACCAAAGGTTGCCTGCGGCGCAGAGCTAGAGCCAGCACGTGCAAGACCACTACGCGAACTCACCACAAGCGCCTCAACAAACAAGATGAGGCCAAGCCAGAACGCCAACGGTTTTTGCCACGCTACCTTGTCGGTCTCATCCTCAGCGCGTTCGGCACCAAGCATCATCACCACAAAGAGAAAGAGCACCATAATTGCACCTGCATAAATGGATAGCTGAATGGCAAACAAAAATGGCGCTTGGAGCAGCAAGAAGAGCACGGCGATAGCTCCAAAATTGAGCAGCAAGAAGAGCGCACTATGCACCGCGTTGCGGCTGACCAACATAGCGACAGCGCCCGTTAATGCAACAATAGCAGTAATGATAAACAGTATCAGTTCCACCACACATTCCTTTGCTCATAACTATGCTTTTGCCTACAAATCAATTTGTGCCGGCGGACTGGGAGACGTACCAATCTGTTGTAGCACTGGCGGCATCTCACCATGCCCTTGGTCTTTGGCAACAATCAGCATCTGTTTTGTATATATTGAGCTTTCACGGTCATAGAATGACAATTCGTATTGATGTTCAAGCACAATGGCATTGGTTGGGCATGCATCCTCACAATAGCCGCAAAAAATGCACCGCAACAAGTTTATTTCATAGGTTTGCGCATAGCGTTCCCCCGGCGAGGTTGGGTTTGCGGGGTCGTTCTCTGCGGGTACGACGAGGATAGCATCGGCCGGGCATGCGGCTGCACACAACGAACACCCAATGCAACGCTCCATCCCATTTGCAAAACGCTTCAACTCATGTCGGCCACGGAAGCGCTCCCGTACTGGACGCTTTACCTCTGGGTACTGCACCGTTACCGGCTGCCGAAAGAGGTAGCGCCCTGTTGTTTGTAATCCTTTTAATAATGTATTGAGCATATCGGTTTATTCCTTATCATTCCATGTTACGACAGACATCTTGCCTGCCTGAGACGTTGCGTGCAACGTCTCTTCATTTCATACCCTTACACAAAGACATTAGGAAACATGCGACTTCTGGGCCTCTCTCGGCTGGCCCCCTACCTCCACCTTGCGAACGTCTGCAATAGCTTGCTCCCTGCGGCGTGTACCCGATGTCGTACCCATTTGAATAGTGACAAACAACACTGCTGCTCCCGCTATGAAGAGCACCACACTTTGCACCAACGGATTATCAATAAGCACAACCACAACCGATGTCATCGTTGTGTTTATCAATGCCAACGGCAACAACCACTTCCAGCCGATACTCATGAGCATATCGTAGCGCACACGTGGCCATGAAGCACGTACCCAAATGAGTAAGAAGAGCAACACTGCCACTTTCACCACAAATGCAAACAGAGAAAGTACCCCTACAACGATAGAACCAATAGCAGGGCCGGATGAGGCTGTAACCATAGCTCCCACTGCTGAAATGCCGGGGAAGGCAAATCCGCCAAGAAAGAGCGTCACCCCAATGGCGCTAAGGGCAATCATCTTGATATACTCTGCCATAAAGAACAGTGCAAACTTCATTGAGCTATATTCGGTATTGTAGCCACATGTCAACTCTTGCTCTGCTTCGACCAAGTCAAACGGCGCACGCACCAACTCGGCGGTTGCACTTATCATAAACACGACGAAGCCTAGGAATTGCGGCACGACCATCCACATACCCATTTGCGATAGCACAATTTGATGCGTGCTCAGCGTGCCCGCAAACATAACCGCACCCAAAATAGCTGTACCCAACGCCAATTCATAGGATATAAGCTGCGCCGCAGAACGAATGCCAGCCAACATAGAATATTTGTTGTTGCTTGCCCAACCGGCCAGCGTAATGCCATACACCCCAATAGACGTAACGGACATGAGATAGAGCACACCAATATTAATATCGGCTATCTGCAACATATTGCGAAACGATTCACCATCTGGTACGGGTATTGCAAAACAAGCGCTATAGTCGCCTGCAACATTCCAGCACCCCAACGGTATGACGGCCCAGATAATCAATGCAGGAATAACAGCAAGGGCAGGTGCCAAAAGATAGACCCACCGATCGGCGGCGGTAGGGATAACATCTTCCTTAAAGAAGAGTTTGACCGCATCGGCAAGGGGTTGGAAGATGCCAAACGGGCCACTTCGGTTTGGGCCAACACGGTGCTGAAAACGCGCCAGCATACGTCGCTCAAACAGCGTAAGATAGGCAAAGCCCGTTGAAATACCCATAATAACAGCAAAAACCTGTATGACGATGATAAGGATGTCCATTATGATGTCCATAACTACCTCTGACTGACTATCATTTCACGAAAGGGTAGCGCCTGAGTATAGTGCAGGCACCCACTCATTCTCCTATTCCTAACCTTCTACCTTCTGTACCGTTACTCGCGTATACGGACCCGTCTGCACCATTGCTGCTGATGCGTCTGGCAAGTCATATGGCACAAGCACTGTCCCCTGTGGTACTTCTTTCATCACTCGTGCTGTCAATTCCAATGCACCGGCCACAGATGCCACCTGCACCACTGTACCACCTGCAATGCCCAAGGTGTGCGCATCTTCAGGATTGATGCCTACATAGGGTGCTGGTATATGCGACTGGAGCAACGAATTATGCAACAGCGGATCATTGTCATACAACAAGCGTTGGACCATCAACACAAAGGGATAGCGCTTATCTGTAGACAAACTTTCGCCCGCACGTGGTTTGATAGAAAAGCCTTGGTTTGACTTTTCGACCGCCGATGGATACTGAATGCCTACCCCTTCAGTATTTTCGTAACTCGTCCCATCGTAAAACAACGCCTCGTTCACCTGTCGTCCCCATGTACCAATCGTGCCCGTCTTGTCGAGAGCACTATAGGTTATCCCCGCATAGCCGGGTACCTTCTCTGCTATGTCGCTGGCAACATCGCGCACATCAACATAATCCCAACCTACCTGTTGGGTATCTGATACCTTCTGCCCATCAGCACGTTGTTTTGCCTTTGTACGACGCTCTGCCCGCGAAGGACGCCCCTTATCCTGTATACCCAATGTTTCAACCAAGCCATGCGCCAAACGTTGCACAATAGCCCAATCGGGCATGCACAAGCCGGGAGCAGCTCGTGCCTGCCGTATACGTTGAACACGCCGCTCAGCATTCGTATACGTTCCCTCACGCTCAACATGCGATGCCGAAGGCAAGACTACATCAGCCAAACGCGCTGTAGGCGTGAGGAACATATCTTGTACAACCAGAAAGTCTAGCTTTTCTAAAGCCTCAAGCGAATCTGGGTACACACGCGCCGGGTCAAGCCCCATAATATACATACCACGTATACGCCCCTCAACAGCCGCATTCCACATCTGGCGTGCGTTCAACCCACGCTGTTGTTGATTGCTCTCAGTAGCTTTGCCCGCTTGAGCAGATGCAGCAAGCAACGCATACCCCGGACCATAGTCGGGACGTACCCCCATATCAAGCACACCACGCGAATTGCCCTTGGGCAACAATGCCAACAGCCCACTATTCACTTTGCCAGATTTGCCAGCAATTACCATGAGACTTGCCAAGTCATGCGTCAATGATGGACCGATAGTGAGTGCATCGGCACCATAGACAATAATGCCATGCTTGGCTTGCACAAAGCTGCGTGCCACAGCACGTATGTCTTCCTCATCCACCCCTACCATGCGAGCCACCGAGCCAACCGGACTCAATGCAGCGCGTAATTCAGCCAAGCCAGACGTACGCGGCGGGAGATATTGCGTGCCAACCTCTTCTAGCACGACACTGAGCAATGCACGTACTACTTGCGATGCTGTACCGGGGGGATGTAGGATGGCTTTGGTTGCCGAACGGTCTAGCTTGGTTGGGCGGGCATTGACAATTACCAAATCACCACCACGGAGCGCTATACCACGCAACCGTTGCATGTAGATGGGCGCTTCTTCTTCTGGGTCTGCCCCTATAACAAGGACCATGGTACCTTTTCCAAGCTCCATCAGGTTTGTACCACTCCCTACACCAAAAGACACACCTAGATTGTCGTCAAACAAATCACCTGGCGCTCCTACACGATGGTCGAGGTTGTTACTTTCCAATACATCACGGAAGAGCCGCTGGAAGAGGTACACGTCTTCGTTGGAAAGGTGCTCACCGGCCAAGCCTGCAAGTGCTTCACCACCGCTTTTTTTCTTGATTGCCGTGAGTTTCTCTACAATAACGGTTAATGCATCGCTCCACGAAGAAGGCACATGTTCATTGCCCACTCGTATGAGCGGACGTGTCAACCGTTCGCCACTTTCCACAAAGCGTTGCCCAAAACGCCCTTTATCGCAGATCCAAATATCATTGACGGCTGCATTTTCGCGGGGCATTACGCGCTTAATTTGATCGTGGCGCATATCAAGCGTTATATTGCACCCTACCGAGCAATGGATACAGAGAGATGGCACCGGTTGCAACTCCCATACACGCGCCCGAAAACGAAAATCAGCCGTTGTCAAGGCACCTACGGGGCATATATCGGTTGTATTGCCACTAAACTTACTATCAAATGGCGGCTTGCTCTTGCTGACAATCTGCCACGAACGCCCACGGTTGTCGGTGCCCAAAACAGGGTCATCAGCTATTTCGTCTTGAAAACGTATGCAACGACTACAGAGAATACAACGCTCACGGTCTAGGAAAATCAAATCGCCTAGCGGGACAGGTTTTTCAAAGTGGGCCTTTTCGACATATTCAAAACGACTCACGCTTGGCCCCCACTCCATCGTGAGGTTTTGAAGCGGACACTCACCGCCTTTATCACAAACAGGGCAGTCGAGAGGGTGCGATGTCAGCAAAAATTCAAGGATACCGCGTTGGGCTGCCAACACTTCTTTGGTTTTCGTTTGTATCACCATGCCATAACCCACTTGGGTGGTACAAGCTGTTTGGAGTTTGGGCATCATAGCAATAACCGGTTTGAGTTGCTCGTCGAGCATACATTGCCCTGTTTGACGGTCTACCCGTGGCATACCCACGGCTACCAAACACATACGACACATACCCACAGCTTTCATACGCGGGTGGTAGCAAAAGACAGGTATATCAACCCCTGCTTGTCGTGCAGCATCAACCACGTTTGTACCTTCGGGCACTGTCACCTGTATTCCATCAATTTTTAAGGTTACATCAGCCATAGTCTTTCTTTGCCTCACTGTGTAGGTATCAGGGCTTCAAATTCATCTGGAAACAATGCAAGCGCACTCTTAATGGGCATCACTGCACTTTCGCCTAGCAAGCAGAAACAATTGCCGGCCATTTGGTTATAAATAGCATGCAATGTATCAATATCTCCTGGTCGCCCATGCCCATCGAGCAAACGATGCAACAACTTCACTAACCAATGGTTTCCTTCGCGGCAAGGAGTGCATTTGCCACAACTTTCGTGTTTGAAAAATTCATCCATTTTATATGCGACATGTGGGGCTGTGACGGTATCGTTGAGTACCATGACGCCACCAGAACCAAGCATGGTGCCGGCAGCAGCCAGCGCCTCATAGTCAAGCGTCACATCGAGCTGGTCGCCGGTGAGCCATGGCGCTGAAGCCCCGCCAGGCACAACGATTTTTACGGGGCGGTTGTCGCGCATGCCACAACCATAGTCTTCACTATAGATCAACTCACGCAGGGGTACCCCAAACGGCAGCTCATAATTGCCGGGACGGTTGACATGCCCACAGAGGGAAAATACTTTTGTACCGGGGCTTTTTTCGGTGCCATGACTACGATACCATGCTACGCCTTTGGTAATGATAGGTGGTACATTTGCCATGGTTTCAACATTATTGATAATGGTGGGCTTACCATACAGTCCCGATACAGCGGGGAACGGTGGTTTGAGGCGTGGTTGCCCTATTTTGCCTTCCAACGAATCCATTAACGCTGTTTCTTCGCCGCATATATAGGCACCCGCACCACGATGTACATACATGTCAATATCCACGCCACTACCAAGGATATTTTTGCCCAAAAACCCTGCGGCATAGGCCTGCGCTATGGCATGGTCTAATGTACGTGCTGCGGTGGCAAACTCGCCACGCATGTAGATGTAGGCCGTGATACTCTCGGTTGCATAGGCTGAAATAGCCACACCTTCAATGAGTTGGTGCGGGTTGAGGTCAATGACTTGATGATTGTTGAATGTGGCCGGCTCACTTTCATCGCAGTTGCACAGTATATACCGTGGATAGACGCCTTTTGGCAAAAAGCTCCACTTCACTCCTGTTGGGAAGCCTGCACCACCACGCCCACGCAAACCGGCGTCACGTACCATTGTCACAATATCGCCGGGCGAATGTTCTTTAACTACTTTGCGAAGCGCTTCATAGCCCCCGTGCTTGAGGTATACTTGAAAGTTGGCAATGTCGGGTACATCCAACTCACGCATGATGACATGTTCGGTAAGCCGCATAGCTCTTTTTTATTCCTCCCTCAACATGGACTCCCGAACACCACGGGAGCGTTATGAATAGTTTTGTTACAAACTTGATAACTCATTTGTTACTGCGCCTATTATAATACAAAATGTGTGATTGTATTTGATTACCAAAAACGTTATGTCATTTTAGATGGAGCAAGTTTGCCCACTGCGTTACATCTTCAATGACACCATAATGCTGATAACACGCTCTTAACGCATGAACAGAGCAACGCCGGAGTGCGATGAAAAAGCACATGGTGTTGTGTAGAATCCCCGTACTCTGCAACACGTATGAAGTTCGGTTACGATGTTTGCAGGGTTACATGCTTTGGAGTTCCACCATGGTGCCTAGAAATTCCACACAAGTATAACAAAGTTTTGGTACATTGACAATGGTACAGTGAAGCTGTCACACACCTGCTGCCCTTACCCCCACAGCATCATTTGCTCCTCGCTATCTGGGCGCTCTGTATGCTTATCTATGCCAAAAGCATCGTATACATCAAAGATAGCGCGACAGAATGCTATCATTTTGACATCATCATACACAAGCGCTTTCTTGTACAACCTCATAAAATATCGTTTGCCGGTTTCTGTCTGAGAATAATTTTTCTTGAGCAAATTGTGCTCCATACACAATGTTTGGGCATTACTTATCTCATTGGTGCCGCCTTTGTCTTTGGGCACAATATGGTCCACGACGAGCTCAACGCCATCATGATAGCCGCGCCCACACATAACGCACCGGTACCCATCTCGCTTGAGGACTGCTGCCCGAACCCGTGGCGGAAAATCCCACAACTCCACCCAATGTGCATACACAGGATCATATTTATACACCCCTTTTTTGACTTTTATCAATATACCCTGTTGATGCAACTTTCTAATGGTCCTCCATGGGTCTCGCGGTGGTGTATTATGTTCTTTCAGCCATTCTTGCTCTACCCATGTAACGACAGGATCATGGGCAAACTCCATGTTCGGGTGACTCCTGAAAAATTCCATGATCAGGTCCCGTAATGTATGACGTGTCTGTTCTCCCAAAAGGGTAAACATTTTCAGTTGATGAACCATGTTGGCCATAACTGAGCAACTATCTAACTATTTACTACCTCTTCAACCAATTCAAGGGCAATCTGTCCTGAATAACACCTATCGTCGTTTTTTTCTGTGCCATTCCCATTGCTATGGCCATTCATCCTGCTCATCATCCTTGAATCATACATGTACACGCCTTTTTTCACCTTCTGAAGCTTTCCCTCGGCATGTAGCTTGCGTATTGCTTGGCGTGGGTCGCGTGGTGGCATGCTGTTTCTTTCCATCCACTGCCCTGTCACCCAGTCAGCCACAGGGGACAACCCGACTGCTTCATCTGGATGCTCCATGAAATATTCCATAATGAGAGACCTGATAGAATCGGGCTTTTTCTCGCTTGGGATAACTTCATGGTCATCTAAGCGTTGGCGAGCAATAGCACAATAACTGCCTTCAATTTCGACACCTATGGCACGGCGTCCGTTGCGTTGGGCTGCCACCAACGTTGTGCCACTCCCCATAAATGGGTCTAGGACAACATCACCAACAAAACTAAATAATTTGATACATCTTTTGGGTAACTCTAATGGAAATGGGGCCGGGTGTCCTATTTTCTTTTTGCTTTCACCTGAAAAGGTCCAGAGGCCGTTTGTCCATGCCAAAAATTCGTCTCGTGCAATATCTGATTGTTTGCTGCCGCTTGTTTTTTTCCACGTTTGCTTGTAGAGGATGACAATAAGCTCGACCGGGGCGATGACGTAGGGAGCTGAGGCGTTCATCCAGGACCCCCACGCTGTCCTACGCGATATATTATTTTCATTCCAAATGATGGTTGAGTGGTAGTGATACCCCACATCTTTGGCAATAGTGGTTATGTCTGCTCCGACGCTTTGCTGTCCGCCTTTATTTTTATCGAGTGGTATATTCAAACAGAGACGGCCATCGTCCTTTAAGAAGCCATAACACCGCTTTAACCATTCCTCACTAAACGCGAGATAGTCTTCATGCGATAGCTCATCATGATGCGATTTATACGGTATATCCACGTTGTATGGGGGCGATGTGACGATGAGGTCTATGCTGTTCTCTTGGATGGCTTGCGTGGTTAAAATATCTTGATTGAAAATGGCAAGTCTGTTGGTTTGAAAAAAAGGTTTCGTACTCACACTGACTGTCCCTACTCACCGAATGGTAGCCTTGATGACTCGGCTAGGTCCGCACTATTGTACCACAAATTGGCGGGGGATGTCATACCAGGTATGAGTAAACATACGTTTAGTACCATTGTATGCAACACCAGACTATTGACAGGTTGGGTACCTTTCTCCGCCTATTGTCATTGGTTATCTTTTGTGCTAGTATGTGATGGGGCTGATGCAAGGAAGTATAGACTGATGGATGTCCGTCTAAAAAATGCATGCAAATAGATGTCTGTCTCATTACAGTACATATTTTTGAAAAGGAGTGTGAAGGATGTCAAAAAAAATATGTGTTTTTAGTCATAAAGAAGGAGTCAGCAAAACAACTACTTCCTACCATCTCGCTTGGATGCTTACCGAGTTTGGTAAAAGAGTTTTGATGGTTGACTCGGACCCTCAATGTAATCTGACAAATATTGTATTCGGAGATGAAGCGTTTGAACAATTCTATGCAGAAAAACCTGCATGCAATTTAAAAGGATACATTTCCCCTGCATTTGATGCAAAGCCAGTTTTATTAGAAGCAGATGAACTGATACCGGTTAAAAATAATCAACGTTTGTTTATCATTCCGGGTTCTCTTGAAATTTCTGAATATGAAGTGTCTTTGAGCATATCGTTTACAATGTCAGACTCTCTCACATCATTAAAAAATCTTCCTGGTTCTTTTCATTACCTCATAGAAAGAACCGCCGAAGCTCATGCTATTGATTATGTCATTATAGACATGAATCCTAGTCTGAGCGCAATCAATCAGGCCTTACTTGTCAGTAGTGATTACTTTATTGTTCCTGCGGCACCGGATAATTTTTCGGTCATGGCAATCAAATCTCTCTCAAAAACCATCCCTAAATGGGAAAAATGGGCAAAAAGGGCAAGAACAGCTTTTTCGGATGCGATTTTTCCATTGCCAAGAAACACCCCGAAGTTTATCGGCACAGTCATTCAAGAATTTACTATCAGAAACGGAGATACTACACATGCGAACCAGACATTGATTGATAGAATAAACAATCTTATCGCATCAACGTTTGTGCCAAGTATAGAAGAATCTGGTATGTTGTTACCAAAGGACAGGTATGATTTTGAGCATTACTGTCTGGCTCTTATACCTAGCTTTGACACATTACATGCTGCGTATCAGTCCAATGGCATCCCTGTTTATGCCTTAACAGACGAGCAATTAGGGCAAACTGGTTTCGCTTTAGAACAGAGCCAAAAAATGCGCCAGAAATTTCATACTATCTTTTCGGATTTTGCGGAAAAGGTGATAGCGTTGACATCATGAACAGGGCGATAGATCAGTTTCATATAAACATTGGGACAGTTAAGCATCTTGGTGTCATGTATGCTACTTTTGCAAGTCAACTGACTCCCGCAGTTGATTTATCAGATATTCTCAGGGCTGAAATTGTTCTTGCAGTATCAGCTCTTGACTGTTTCGTACATGATATGGTGCGAATCGGTATGTCAAAAATTTTTGAGCGGAGTGGAGGTGAGCCACAGGCATTTCTGAATTTCAACATATCTGTTCAATCAGTTAAGGAAATCATTGATGCTGTACCAACGGATAAAAAATACTATTTTGAAAAAGAAATACGAAGACTTCACGGATACAGAACATTTCAAAGCTCTGAAAATATTTCTCAGGCATTAAGTTTCATTGGTATAAGGAGTATTTGGAATAAGGTTGGAGACAGTCTTTCTGTCCCAAGTGATGATGTCAGAAATCATTTGGATGTAATTGTGAACAGAAGAAACAAAATTGCCCATGAGAGTGACATTGACCCTGCTTTAAATCTAGGGACAAGATACCCCATTGATTCTGCATGGGTTAATGATTCTATTGATTTTCTTGAAAAAATTGTCCATTCGATATATTCAATCACAGTGAATGAGATTGGCCCGTAGTCCATGATGAAAATATAACCCTGCACCGAACCAGACTCAAGGGAATGGCAATTGCATCTCATTTGAACACCAATCGGACCCGCGACTGTTAGAGCTTGGTTTAAAATGGCGTTCGGCCGCACGCCCTTACCAGCGCACACATGAAGGGTTACTGATGGAGCAATACATGCATTATCTGTGTTCATCAGTGTCTATCTGTGGTTCCTTTTAAAACAGCTTTTTAGGAGCATCGGGGTAGGTGAAGGGCCACCCGGCTCCTGAGTGCGGGGGAGCCGGGTGTCGGGGATGGGAATGGGTTTTTTTTGTTTAGAAACCTCTCAGCACATACACGTAAGAAACGATATAGTGTAGTTGAGTATGTTGCTGTAGGGGCACTCTGGAATGATTACAAATTTACTGTGCGTCATGAATAAACGGTTTTTTACAGTTTTTTGTTGACAACGATATTTTTTCATGACGGTAAAAATTATAGTGGAAAAACTGTTACGTGTCAAGTGTGCTTTTTATCTGGTTGGTTTCACCACAGGGAACACAGTGTGGCCCAGGGTGTTTATTGCGTCCCGCTGTTCCCCTGCGCCCGCTGTGGTTGATACGTTTTTCCAACATGCACGACATTGTCTTATGATACTATCGCATAACGAGAGGCAAATACACAGAACCCATATCGTCAATAGGTTGCACAACTTGCACCGTGGCTGTGCTATCCGCTTGTACACTGTCGCGCCCAATAGTACCCTTCATGATGCCACTGGCAGTTATTGCTCCGGCGGGCGCATCGTTGTCAACCGTGACAGCAAACGTTAGTGTTCCCCCCGCGCCGCCTACAAACAAATCCTCGCCACTGACCACCGTATACGCATAGGAGTTAGCACCTGCCTGCCAGTCGTCTGAACTTGCATCAGGATTGAACGTGGTATAGTCAGGCGCAGTCATCGTGATTTGCACATTCGACACGTCCACATTGCCATCATTCTGATAGCTCACCAACAATGGCAACAGACCACCCGGTGTTATTGTCTCTGTTGCCGTAATATGCAGGCTCAAGCTCAATATACGCTCATCATTATCAACAATTTGCGCTATTACATCGTCAATGGGGATACGATGATAGTTCAAGTCGGTGCTAGTTGCAATATGCCGGATGGTGCTAACGTGTGGCACATCGGCTCCCTCGTCAACCGTATCATCTACCGCAGTGGCTGTCATGACACGCGGCATGGACCACATCTCTGGCGTAAACGTGAGTGTATCCGTTGATACCGTGGTGTCCTCATCAACACTCACCGAAAGCGTCACAGTGGCAATTGGTTCGGCTACCATTGTGATGGTATAGCTATCAGTTGTGCCATCTTCAGAAAGCGAGAGGGCTGTTGGTGCAACAACAATAGCTGGCTCTGGGTCTTGGTCTACAATGCGTATCTGAAAGGCCTTTTCAATGAATAACCCGGCTTGGTCGGCTGTGCGCACCCGAATGCGGTAACGTTGATTGTCCTCATAGTCGAAGCGTTTATTTGTCTTGAGGTGCTCTCCATCTATGAAAAAGAGGTCATTATCCATATCGCCTGTGCCAGTCACCAAACTATAGGTATGGAAGCCATAGATGTCATGATAGTCACCAAAGCGGTCTGTATCAGTTGTCGTAAACGTACCCACAATCGTACCCACCAGGTGATTTTCGCGCACAAGGGTATCACTCAACACCAAATCTGTTGGTGGGTCATTCACTGCATTGACAAAGACATCAACCACGGCTGTAGACGTTGTGCCACTCGTGTCGCCAATAGTATAGCTAAAGGTATCCGTCCCATTGAAATCGGTGGCTGGCGTATAGCCAAACTCCGCCGTGCCGCTCATCCATACCGTGCCAGCAGCATACTCAGCGTTCAGTGCCACAATGCTCAGGGTATCGCCCAAATCTGGCTTGCTGTCATTCGCCAATATGGGGAGGCTATTGTTGCTCCTATCCTCGGTGACAGCAAACCAGTCTGCCTGCGCTTGGAGCGGTTCATGATTGCGCCAGACGGTATCGGGGGAGCCGTCAATAGCATCATCGAAATCAACATCATAGTTGGCAACAAACGCATCCAAGTCGCCATCGCCGTTCATATCCCCTAACGCCAAGGCAGTGCTCCATACATTGCCTAGGCGCTGGCCGCTATCGGTAAAGTTCCCAGAGCCATCGTTGAGCCACACGGTATTGCCACCGCTATTGTTAGCTACCACGACATCGAGGTCGCTGTCGCTATCAACATCGCCCAGTGCTACCACTTGGCTTTGCAAACTGCCTAGGTGCTGACCACTATCGGTAAAATGTCCCGTACCATCATTCAACCACACTGTATTGCCACGGCGCGAAGGATCAACATGCGTGTTTCCTACAAACGCATCCAAATCGCCATCGAAATCGAAATCGCCAAGCGCGATGGCTTGACTATCAGCATTGCCCAACAATTGCCCACTATCGGTAAAGACGCCTGTGCTATCATTGAACCACACGGTATTTGGCTGTCCATCGTCGTTGGCAACAAACGCATCCAAGTCACCATCTGCATCGAGGTCGCCCAAGTCTACAGCGAGGCTGCTTGCATTGCCAAGATATTGGCCGCTGTTGGTAAAAATACCCGTGCTATCATTCAACCATACCCTATTGGCGCGGTTTTGGGTAGTTGTGTAGGTAGCGGTGACGAAGGCATCAAGGTCTCCATCGTTATCTAGGTCGCCTAGGTCTACTGCTGTGCTCCATACACTATCGAGTTGTTGCCCATTGCTCCTAAAATTGCCTGCACCGTCATTGAGCCAAACCGTATCTGCTTGATTGCCATAGTTTGCAACATAGGCATCCATGTCGCCGTCACTATCTATGTCGCCCATGGCTATATCTACACTGCGATTATTTTCTAATGAAAGTTGTTTGCGTTCAGGAAAATAGCCATGTCCGTCATTCAACCACATGACATTGGGTTGTCCATAATGTACGACACATGCATCGAGGTCATCATCGTTATCTATATCAACCAGTTCAACCGCATAGCTGCGTTCATTTCCCAACAGTTGCCCGCTATCATTGAATATGCCAGTGCTAGGCGTGCCGGGCGCTTGCTTGTGCTCGCTCTGTGCTCTGTGTGATAATGTGGGAATATCTATTTCCCCTTTGGCAACGGAGACACAGATAAGCAGCAGAGCGACTATACCAGCAGATAAGATGGCCGATAGCAACAGAGATGAGCCTTGACCGACAGGTACTACCCCTTTTTTCAAGCCGAACATGTGTATAATTCCTCTCTTGTTGTAAAAGGTTCTAGGGTATAGATGGGTTGTATCGTAGGACAGGCATCCTGCCTGTCACCATTCCACATGTAGCACCGGCTTCTAGCCGGACTCCGGCAGGATGCCGGTGCTACGTGGGACAGGCTAGAAGCCTATCCTACGTCAAGCTATACCCCAAGTTTGAACAATTCACTGCCCCTGTATAGGCTTGCCACTGTCAAGCCCATATCACCACATTCTTTATTCTATCACAACTGGCTCCAGAAAAAGCACATGCGGCCCATCGTCGGGAGCTTTCTGCGCCCTCGACTCTTGCACACCCTGCTGCTCTTGCTGAAGCACAACAACAGACAATCGCTCGAACGTTTTGGGATGGTAGAGACCCAGAGATACCCAATATTGACCAGAAGTGTCTGCAACCTGCACTGGCACGGGATGATTCCACGGTATGTACTGATATTGCTGCCATGTGTTGGTTGGCATAGCTGGGCCGGCTGGCGGCACATCGGTTTGCCCGACGAGCTCGCCTTGTGCATTGAACACATGCACAAACAGAGCATATTGCTCTGCAATAGGCTGTGTGGCATACCATTGCACGGTTACTGTTGCTATACCTGTGGCACGCACATCTGCTGTATCTAGCTCATAGCTATGCAACCGAATGGCGGAGCCAAAATCGGCATGCACGACGTGCGTCAGAGGTTGTGGCACATCATAAATCCATGCATAGTCAACGCCATGCATGGTGACAGTGTGTATGGGAGGGACACGGTGATAAAACTGGTCAAAAGGCGGCAGAGGCGGTTTTCCTCCAAGCACATGGCGAATGTAGACGACAACGTAGCCGGTTTTGTCGGGTAGCGTATCTCCATTGGCATAGCTTGCTTGGGCACCATGGCGCAGGTAGGGGTTGAGCGATGTCACCCACTGGCTCGCGGTGACTACGCCGGTGATGTCGGGTTGCTGGTTTAAGTAGTCGGCCACTTGTTTATAGCCTTCGCCCCAACCGACGACAAAGGTTTGTGCGCCTGCTTGTGCTCCGCCTAGGAGTTGATTGAAATAGGCGATGCTGTAGGGATGCCACCAAGCTGCGTTGACTATGGAAATGCCAATAAGAAGCACAAAAAGGGTGTGCTGCAAGCGATGTGCTAGATGGTGTCGCCAGTGCTGTAGCCGTTGGGCAACCCAGAAGAGCCCGACCGCTGCGAGTATGTCGAGGCAAGGAAAGGCGGGCACGAGGTAGCGGTTGAACTTTTTGGGAAAGATGCTCAACCCAACGACAAAGAGGAGCACGAAACCGGCTAGGGTGGCAATGGTGCGCCAATGTATGTTTGCTATGGGAGATGTGGGGTGGCGGCGTGCAGTGTGCATAGCGAATGGCACGAGCAACACTCCCACTAATGCCCACGGGGTTGTGCGCATGGCGAGAGCAACAGGGTAAAAAAGTGGTCCGGGCGCATCTATGTGCTGCCCTAGAAAGAAATTGCCTGACATATGCGGGCTACCGCCTTCAACTTCCACTCCAACGCGCAGCATCTGCCAGACACCTGCTATGTCGGTCCACACAGCGGGCCAGCATAGTGCTATCGTTACGCTACACACGAATCCCCATAGCAGCATAGCAACACTATATCCCCAAACACTATTTATATCTACTTGTATACCAATGAAAGCTTTTTTTTGTGTTCTCTCTGTATCCTCGGTGTTCTTTGTGGTGTGGCTACTTTGTGTTTTTGCTGCGTGAGCAAGTATGAGCAAGCCAACAATTGGCACTACTGCTAGACCGGGCGTTTTGCTGAGTATAGCCAATCCGCCACACACCCCAGAGGCAACCAGCATGAACAGACTTTTGCCCATTCTTTTCTTGACATCTTGGCGTTCTTGGTGTCTTGGCGGTTCAATACAAAACACGCATGCACTGAGCACACTCAATGTGGCAAACGTGCCAGTGAGCGCATCTACATGCAAAAAACGATTGAAGGCAATAATAAATGGGTCAGTTGCCCACAGCAGCAGGGCAAGGTTTGCGAGTGGGCGTGGAAAGAGCCGCAACAAGAGCCTATAGCCAAGCACCATGCCAAGCACATGGGTAAGCGCTACGGGCAGGCGCATCAATGCTAACAGTGTAGGAAAGGGTGTATGGGGAACCATGCCCCAATCGCGCAACGTTTGCCGCAACACAATGCCAGCACTGCCAAGCCACATGGTAGTGACGCCTGGGTGGGATGAAATGGCTGTATCAGCATAATCACCGCTCTGCAATGCTTCTAGGAAGCGTTCGGAGCGGGGAATCCAAAAATCCACCTCATCGCCGGCTACAAATACCCCTAGGTGTGTAACATGCAGAGCAAGCGTAGTAAGTATTATGAACAACGGCACAGCATAGTGGGCAAAGCGTGACTGGGCAAATATCATAACATGGGTTCCGTCTTCTCACTAACCTTTGCGTCTCTCTGTGTCTCTGCCTCTTTGCGCCTCTGCGTTGAAAATGCACATCTCATTTAGGGTTGCTATAGTACGCTCTATTTGCCTATCTTTTCAATAGGGGAATACCCTACTTGTCAACAATGCGCACTGGCTTGAGCCACAATGCGTCTGGACCATCATCGAGGCGCTCATATGGTTTTGTATCCCTCATAGTGTCGGGCAGGGTGAGTGGCAGGCGCGAAAAGTCATCTGGGCGATATACGCCAAGCGCTAGGTAGTAGTCTCCTGCTGGCGTATCCATTGGCATAGGGATAGGATGTACCCATGTCACATAGCGCTGTGGTTCCCAATTATGTACAGGGATGCTAGGTCCGGCGGGTGGCACGTCAACGTGGGCTATTTTGGCTCCATCGGCATTGAAGACATGCACGAAGAGCATGGGGTTTTCGTCCATGGCAATTGGCGGGCCTACCTGTTGCCATTGCGTGGTGAGAGACACTACGCCAGTTGTGCGCAGGGTTGTTGTATCCACATCATACCCACGCAAGCGGATAGATTCGCCAAAGGTTGCTTGAACAAGGTGCTCTACAGGCGGCGGCACTTGCCATATCTGGGCATAGTCTACCCCATGAATGGTGATGGAATGCGTTGGGGGCATACGCTCATAAAATTGGTTATAGGGCGGGGGAACGGTGTTTTGCCACTGCTGCATGTGACGAATGTAGACGATGACATAGCCTGTCTTCTCATCCATTGTTTCGCCGCGTTCGGGCACTGCTTGGGCCCCTTGGCGCAAAAAGGCTTGCAATGAACTTTCCATTGTGCTCGTCGCTACTACGCCGGTAATATCGGGTTGCTCGTTGAGCCATCGCGCAACATCGCCAAGCCCTTCGCCTTCACCAACAAGTACGGTACGCACGCCCATGGGAAGTCCTCCAAGCGCTTGGTTGAAATAGGCTATTTGATGCGGGTTCCACCAAAGCGCATTGAGCAGGGCCATAGCCACAATAAGGGCTATGGCTATTGTCTCAGAGCCGCGCACGTTAGTAAGCAGTTTTGTAACCACTCCTTTACCGTCGTGGCTCGTATCTTTCGACACACGCAGGCAGCGGCGTAGCCATTGCACGGTGTGGAAGATGCCGGCACTAGCGAGAATATCTATGGCAGGTAAGACAGGCACCATGTAGCGGTCTAGCTTCTTGGGGAAGAGGCTCATGCCAATGATAAACACGATGACGAACCCGGACAACACTGCCAATGTGCGCATACCTTTGCATTCCCCGCTAGACATCATATCTTTGTGTATCCCTGTGCTCCCTGTGGTAGACCGCACAAGGGTAGGTATTGAACTGCCAAGACGCCAAGAGCGCCAAGGTTTAGCTGTGGTAGACAAGGCAAATGGCAACAACAGAAGGCCGGCTAAGGTCCATGGCGTTGTGCGTATGGCTAAGACAACGGGGTAGTAGAGTATCCCCGGCACTGGAATGGGACGACCGAGAAAGTAGTTACCGACAACATGCCTACTGCCTCCTTCTACTTCGACACCAACGTGCAACAGTTCCCATACACGCCCAATGTCTGCCCACACTGCTGGCCAGACGAGGACGACGGTAGCGATACAAACTACGCCCCATATGAGCAGGCGCAAGATATATGCTGTGCGATGTTTGTGTTGCGCTGTGACTATGCTGGCAAGTGTAAGCAGACCAACGACGGGCAACACTGCGATGCCGGGGGACTTGCTTAACAAGGCTAGGGCAGCACTACTCCCAGATACGATGAGCCATAGCCATGGATGTGATAGAACCTGATTGCGCTGTTGCGCTGTTTGCGTTGGGGGAACGTTCCAAATGGAGCATGCTGCAAGGAGACTGACGGTGGCAAAGCTGCCGGTGAGTGCATCTACATGCAGGATGCGATTGAAGGCAATGACAAACGGGTCCGTTGCCCACAGGAATGCCGCAAGGGTAGCTATAGCTGGCGGGAACAGTCGCCGCAAGAGCAGGTAGCTGAGGAGTATACATGCGCTATGGGTAGCGATAACTGGCAGGCGCATGAGGGTGAGAATGGTGGGAAAGGTTTCATGGGTGAGCAAGCCTTGCTCAAAGAGCATGCGCCGAAGGGTTATGCCAGCGCTGCCAAGCCACATGGTTGTGACGCCGGGGTGGGTTGAGATGGCGGTAGATGCAAAATCGCCCGTTTGCAGAGCACGCAAAAAGGTATGTGAGCGGTCAATCCAAAAGTTTATTTCGTCGGTGTGGACGTAGTGCGCAATGCCGGATATGCGCAAGAGCAATGCCGTGATACCAATAGCCAAAAAGCCTATCAGTGAACGTACATCATTTCTCATACATGTCGTAGTGCTTGCACTTCTCCCACACTCAGCCCTGTCGCTTGGCTAATAGCCGCGTCGTCTAAGATGGGGAGCAGGTTGCGTGCTATGGCAAGCGCTGTCTTATGACTTGCTACGTGTGCTTCGCGTTTGGCTTCATCAGTTTCTTGCTCAGCCTGTAGACGCACTGTAGTTTCTAGTTCAGCACGTTCATCATCAGGCAATAGTTCTTCGCGTGTCTGCCCATCGAGAACGAAGAAACGGTCGCCTTGCTCATTGACGCCAATCAGTACATCTGTCGTGGCGCTGTAGAGTAAGCCGTCTTCATCAGGTTGTATGCGCACATACTGCTTGCCTTGCAACCGATACCCGATCACAACGTACACTATCTTGCCCGTTTTGCGATCAAGGTATGAGTTCAATAGGAAGTATTCCTCAACCCCCGCACGTTCGTAACTATCTACTTTGTCTTCTAGGTCAGTCTTGCGGTAGCGCGGCGATACTACTTCCATGACAAACGATGGGCGTGTCCCTTCTGCTTGTACATCAAATGACGATTCATAGGGGTCTTGTTCGTTCAACACATTGGGAATAATTGCCACATCTGGCGCTGGTTCTGATAGCCCTTTGATACCCCACAGCATTTTCTTGTCGCTACACACGTGGACGGTAGGGATGTGCCGATAGCGATAGCGAAAGATGCTGGTCAGTTTCGTGACATTTATCCCATGCAAGCCACCCTGCATAAAATAGTCTCCCTCCTGGGGATTGAGAAAATCCTCCAGGCTCAATGGTACTTCGATAAACATCGCGTTGCCGTTCTCATCGTGCTCAATACGGGTACGGATGCCATAGTAAAACGGGTCGTCTTCTGGCGTGTCACGTGGGACACGATGTGCTATAGGAATGCCAATATGGGGGTGTCCGTTGGGGTATCCATTGTCGGACCCACCATGGTACTCAACCTCTCTATCAATAGGATATGTGTTTGTGTGTGGGTATGCGTTCATAGCTCAAACCTCCTTTGAACAAGTATAGATAGTGTATATTATAGCATACAACACTACTGGTATGGAGAATCGCATGTACATATGCTATGCTATAATTGACGATGTATTTCGTCAAGGTGTAAAAGAAAACTCGCCTTGGTTTTGGCATAACCACAAAGAACTACAGAAACAGCATGCTTCCTCTGTGTTCCTCTGTGTTCTCTGGAGTGAATTTTTTATGAAACAAAGATACCTTTTATGCGATTTCTTACCGTGATTATACTCTTCGTTTCCATTGTAGGTTTGCTCGCAGGACCTATAGTGGCAGATATACCACATGCATATGCTGTCCCACGCTTTACCAACCATATGGTGTATGTTCCCAATGACCCGTCCATCTCCAAACAATGGGCTTTGCAAACGATACAGGCATTGGATGCGTGGAATATCACTATGGGCAGCCCCATCATCATAGCAGTGGTTGATACCGGGGTTGCTGCCGACCACCCCGATTTGGCAGCGAATGTGCTACCCGGCTACAACGCTATTCAGGATAATGACAACACGTATGATGACCATGGGCATGGCACAGCTATAGCGGGGCTGATAGCGGCACGTGCCGATAATGGCATTGGTGTAGCGGGTGTGTGCCCAGATTGCGCTATTTTGCCTGTGAAGGTGCTCGATGCCTATGGCGTGGGCGAAGATATACATTTGGCACGCGGCATCCGTTGGGCAACAGACAATGGCGCTCAGGTGATCAACTTGAGTTTGGGCGGAGCCGAGGAAAGCCATCTTCTACAGGAAGCCATTGAATATGCATCTCAACAGGAGGTGCTGATTGTGGCTTCATCGGGCAATGACCATCAATTGGGCAATTTCCGCAACTATCCGGCTGCCTACCCACACGTGGTTGGGGTAGGCGCTACCGACTCTTCGGATATAATAACGGATTTTTCCAATACGGGCGAGTATGTTGATGTAGCAGCACCGGGTGTGGATTTGTGGACGACGACACGTGATGGTGCCTATGGTCAACCAAACGGTACATCGTTTTCGAGTGCATTTGTGGCGGGGGTTGCCGGTTTGGTGTTGACGCTACGCAGCAATTTGAGCAATGCCGATGTTGCGTGTATCCTCAAGGCAAGTACCAATGATATGGGGGAGCCGGGCAAGGATTCGTCGTATGGGTGGGGGCGCTTGAATGCATTGCAGGCGGTACATATGGCGCTGCACTATACGATGTGTCCACTTACCTATGCAACAGCAGCAACCGAACAGTATCACCAGATACCTCCTATGCCGATACCGAGTATTGCAACTGCTTTTGCGTCGGTTCTGCCAGTGCCAGAAACGAGCAATCAAGCCTACTTCCCAGAAACCGGGCATGTGTTGCGCGGGGCATTTTATCGCTATTGGTGGCAGCATGGTGGATTGCCGCTTTTTGGCTATCCCATTAGTGAGGCGTTCATGTCTCGTGGTAGCGATGGGCAAGCGTATGTTGTGCAGTATTTCGAGCGGTATCGCTTTGAGTTGCACCCTGAACATGACCCTCCCTATCATGTGCAAATTGGGTTGATGGGGGATGATGTGTTGCGCTTGCAGGGGCACACATGGTTTACGCTACCAGACGATACGATAGACCCGGGGTGTATGTTCTTTGAGCAAACGGGGCATACGCTGTGTGGGGCGTTCCGAGAATATTGGCAGGCGCACGGGTTGGAATTTGATGGGCACCAAGGCACGAGTTTTGAGGAGAGCCTCGCGCTGTTTGGGTTGCCGCTTTCGGAGCCACAGGGTGCGGAGGTGGCTCCGGGCGTGCATGTGACGGTGCAATGGTTTGAGCGTGCGCGGTTTGAGGACCATGGCGAGCAAGGTGTTTTGCTTGGTTTGCTTGGGCGCGAGTCAGCACAAATGCAAGGGTGGCAGTAGTTCAGTTATATATCAAAGTAGGGTATTATTTATTGGTATACTATAGACGTTAGGAGTAAACTAAAACCTAGACAGACATAATACTTGTCTTACACAAATAGAAAGGTATGTTTATGATAACAAACCAACATGCAGATGGGCATGCCAGCTCTGCTACGCCAACTACAAACCGGGCGCATATTCATTACCCTGTTGCGCATGAAGAGTGGAAAGAAGAACTAGAGCAGAGACATGAGCTTTTTGGTACTGGTAGCGGGTATTGGTGCTATGTACGCCCTGGAACGTATGCGATTGGGCAAGGGCAAGATCAAGCCGATGTGACACTACCGGCTTTTTGGATAACGCGATATACTATTACTGTAGCACAATTTGAACCGTTTGTTGCAGAAGGCTATAGCGATAGTAGCAAACGGTGGTGGCCACCAAATGGCTGGGAGTGGAAACAGCGGTCAAACCGCATGCAGCCGTGGCTTTGGAATGATGCAGCCTATCATAAGCCTGACCAACCTGTTATTGGGATTAGTTGGTATGAGGCTGTGACGTTTGCGCACTGGCTGACATGGCACTTGCTCCATGTGCTCCCAGAAGGCTATATCATACACGTACCAACTGAGGCCGAATGGGAGGCAGCAGCAGCATTTGATGTAGACATGCAGCGCTGTATGTATCCGTGGGGCAATGAGGAGCCAACACCAAATCATGCTGTCTATGACCAGAGCGGGCTAGACCAACCAGCAGCCATAGGAACGTGTTCGCAGGGCGCAAGCGCATGTGGTGCGCACGATATGGCCGGGAATGTCTGGGAATGGGGAGCTAGTAGTTTTACCGCTTACCCAGCGGGAAGCGCTACGCGACTAGATGATTTTTTGTCTTCTGAATGGGATGTGCCGCTACGTGGTGGGGCATGGTGGGACCATAAGATGTTTCTGAGCTGTGAGTCACGGGATATGTACCCGCCAGATTTCCATACCTATGTTTTTGGGTTTCGCTTGGTGCTTGGGCCAGCATAGGTGCTGCAATGCAATTGACATGTTGACATGCTGATACGAGACTGCGATAATGGGTGATGCTATGAACACAATAGAGAATCGTATGGCACGTTTATATGCCGGTATGCAGGCTGAACATATGCAGGCGATTGCTGTCGTGCCGGGTGCAAACTTGACATATCTCAGTGGACTCTCGTTTCACCATACAACCCGCGTAACGCTCCTGTTGCTCTCTGCGCATAATGACACACCTCTTTTGGTTGTGCCTGCGCTAGAACACGGTCGTGTTGCACATGGGGCAAATCTGGCTGTGCATTGCTATGCTTGGGATGATGTAGAAGGGCCAAAACATGCGCTCTTGACGGCTATAGAGCAGGTAGGATTGGATGTTTCGGGTGCAGGAAATGTGCGTATAGGTGTGGAATATACGGCTATGCGCGTGTTTGAACTACGGGCATTGGAGTATGCGTGCAATACTATGTTTTCGCACACACCTAGCGTGCATGCAGATATAGTAGACGCTAGTCCACTGTTTGGGCGCATGCGTATGGTGAAAGATGCTGATGAGCTTGCTGCTATGGAGCAGGCAGTACGTATCATTGAAACAGCACTGGATGCTACAATAGCCCATATCCAACCCGGGATTACTGAGCTACAAGTAGCTGACATCTGGAAGAAAGAAATCAAAACTGCTGGGGCCGAGGATGAAAGCTTTCCATGCATTGTGGCAAGTGGACCAAACGGTGCAAACCCGCACCATAGCGCTACTGACCGTGCGTTGCAACCGGGCGACCTGATTATTTTGGATGGTGGCGCACGTTATACAGGCTATGTTTCAGACATAACCCGGACGGTGGCATTGGGGACACCAGATGCACATGCATGCAAGATGTATGATGCTGTGCGTGAAGCTAACGCTAAGGGGCGAGCAGTAGCGGCCCCGGGTATGTGTGGAGAAGAGATAGACAAAGCGGTACGGACTGTTATTCGTGATGCTGGCTATGGCGAATACTTTATGCATCGCACAGGGCATGGGCTAGGGCTAGAATGCCATGAGCCTCCCTCTATTGTTGCTGATAGCCGAGAGCAGTTGCCCGTTGGGGCAACATTTACCATTGAGCCAGGCGTGTATGTCAAGGGAATTGGTGGCGTGCGTATAGAAGATGATGTCGTTTTGACAGAAGATGGATGTAGAAGCCTAACAACGTTCCCACGTGAGCTTATGGTTATTGCAGTGTGATTGCTGATGCATAGGTGAGGAAAGGAGATTGGGCAGAGATGACAGTTATACGCGAACGGTATGTACGTCAATTGGAGACGTTGCGGGATGATGTATTGCGCATGAGAGGTTTGGTAGAGCAAGCGTTGCAAGATGTTATGCAAAGCTTGCAAACGTGGGATAATACACTGGCGCAGCAAGTGATTGAAAACGATGCTGCCATAGATGCTATGCAATGTGAGGTGGAGGAGCTTGCTATTCGGCTTTTGGCAACGCAGCAACCGGTTGCGAGTGACCTGCGTCTCATTGGCTCCGTCTACTCTATTGTAACTGAGTTAGAGCGTATTGGAGACTATGCGAAACATATAGCACGGTGCCTACACGTAAGCACATCGAAAGTATGTGTTGTGACACCACCAGAAACTCTTTTCACGATGGCGAGCAAGGCACAAGCTATGTTGCATATAAGTTTGGAGACATTTTTAGCCCAAGACAGTGCTAGAGCACGCGAATTGGCCGCGCTCGATGATGAGGTTGATGCTCTGCGCGACTCTCTGCGCTCGCATCTGATTGAACATATGCATGGGAAAGAGCGGGATTGTATTGAAACATCGCTCGATTTGCTGGAAGTTGTGTATGCACTAGAACGTGTGGCCGACCGTGCGACGAATATCGGGGAGCGGGTTATTTATTTGGAGACGAGTGCTACAGAGGAATTGAACCCGTAGGGGTATGAAGGGTAAACCATTGTGTGGAGACGTTGTATGAAGACGTTGCACGCAACGTCTCTACGCAACGATTATGTGGAAATGTTAGGTGCAACGTCTCTACAAGACAGCTCGCACCACATGGAACGTACCAGCAAAGAATTGCCTGTTCCCTTCTTTGTACCTTTGCGTTCTTTGCGTCTTTGCGCGAGGTCTTCATGAAAAAAGAAAGGGGATAGTATCTATCTCTATGCAGAAACACCCAACTGAATACACTATCCTAGCGATTGAAACATCGTGCGATGAGACGGCAGCGGCAGTTGTGCGTGGGGGGCGGACGATTGTTGCAAATGTTGTCGCGTCGCAGTTGCAAGCCCATCAACAGCATGGTGGCATTGTGCCCGAAATTGCTTCACGCCAGCATATTCGTCATTTTGTACCTGTGGTGCAAGAGGCTCTGGGGGCGCTTGAGCATGGATGGGATGATGTGGATGCAGTGGCTGCTACCTATGGACCGGGGCTGAGCGGGGCATTGTTGACGGGCTTGAATGGTGCGAAGGCAATGGCTTGGCAGCGCGGGTTGCCGTTTGTTGGCGTGAACCATATTGAGGCACATATGTATGCAAATTGGCTGGTGCCTTCGGCAAACTCAGGCACCGCTGGTGTGCCTTCGGCAGGCTCAGACACTGCTGGTGTACCACAATTTCCGTTTGTGACACTCGTTGTGAGCGGGGGACATACGATACTTGCACTCGTGCGCGGGCATGGTCACTATGAGGTATTGGGGCAAACGCGTGACGATGCTGCTGGGGAGGCATTCGACAAGGTAGCCCGTATTTTGGAGCTAGGCTACCCTGGCGGTCCGGCCATTGAGCAAGCGGCCCAACCAAGTGAAAAGACTATGACCCTGCCACGTGCGTGGTTGCGCAATACGTATGATTTTTCCTTCAGCGGTCTCAAAACGGCTGTGCTGCACAAGGTGCAAGAACGCCAAAACCAAGCAGCAACGATAGAACCTGTTGCACCTGACACACACAAGAAGCGTGGCGGCACGACAAAACAGCAAAAATCTGTTTCTGATGCGCATTTTATTGCCCATATTGCGTATGCATTCCAAGAATCGGTTGTAGATGTCCTCGTTACGAAAACCATACGTGCTGCCCACCAATTTGAAGCCACCGAAATACTCCTCGCTGGTGGGGTAGCTGCCAATAAGCGTCTGCGCGAAGAACTCACAAGCCAAGCAGACATACCTGTGCGTTGCCCACCTATTGCGCTGTGTACCGATAATGCGGCTATGGTTGGCGCGGCAGCGTACTACCGCTTTCATGATGCTCGAAGCGGCTGGAACCTCGATGTTGAGCCTCATTTGGCACTAGGGGCATAGCACCATACCATTGAACCTTACAAAACCATTTCGTACCATAGGCGGGGCAGCCGACCCGCCCAACACAGCACCGGCTGCAAAGTTTGGGGCATTTGGTGGGGTCTTTACGCCAGATGTGCTTACCATACTGGGCGTCATCATGTACCTGCGCCTTGGTTGGGTAGTCGGCAATGCGGGTTTTGTTGGCACGATAGCTATTATTCTCTTGGCTAAGAGCATCACTATCTGCACCGGCCTCTCCATTTCATCAATGACTACAAATATACAGATAGGCCCCGGTGGTGCCTATTCTATCATCTCCAAGTCGCTTGGGCTAGAAGCAGGGGGGAGTGTTGGTATACCGCTCTACATAGCACAGACACTTTCGGCGGCCTTGTACATTATTGGCTTTTCCGAAGGGTGGATACGTATTTTCCCGCAGCATCCGGTATGGCTTGTGCTGGTGGCTACGTGGTTATTGCTCCTTGCTATCATCTTTATCAGCGCTTCATTTGCTATTCGCATCCAATACCTTGTGATGACTTTGGTAGCCGTGTCTATTGTGGCTTTTTTGGCTACGCCTTCAGAACCGGTAGATACCATGGTGTTTATGGGGAGTTTTGAGGATGCCGATTTTTGGCATGTGTTCGCCATTTTCTTTCCCGCAGTGACAGGCATTATGGCAGGCGCAAACATGTCGGGTGACTTGCGCAACCCACGCCGCGCAATACCGCTTGGGACGATGAGCTCTATCTTTGTCACTATGGCTGTCTACATTGCAATGGCTTATGTCGCTGCACGCATTGGCACGCCGGATGAGTTGCGTGGCAACCAAATGTTTATGGTAGACCATGCGCTTTGGGGGCCGGCCGTGCTGGCTGGCATCCTTGGGGCAACCTTCTCCTCGGCTCTGGGCAGTATGCTTGGGGCACCGCGTTTGTTACAGGCTGTGGCGGAGCATAAGATTGTGCCGTTTCACACTTTGCTTGCAACAAAGAGTGCGCAGAATGAACCGCGCAATGCAACGTTGTTTACTGGGGTTGTGATTGGTCTCGCACTGGTGACTGACCTCGATACGCTGGCTTCGCTTATCACCATGTTCTTTCTCGTGACGTATGGGGTGTTGAATCTGGTGGTGTTCATCCAGCAAAGCATGCGCATTATTAGCTTCCGCCCAATGTTTAAGATACCGCGCATGGTGTCGCTCTATGGCGCATTGGGGTGCTTGATTATGATGTTCCTCATTCACCCACTTTTTAGCATTGTGGCTATTGTTACGATTGTTGCGCTGTATGTGTGGCTCATTCACCGTGAGCTAGACCCGGCATGGGGCGATATTCGCGGGGGGATGTTTTTGGTGCTGGCCGAGTATGCTTCACGAGTGGCTGATACGTTTCCTCGGCATACGATTTCGTGGAAGCCAGATTTGTTGGTGCCAATTGAGGACCCTACGGTGTGGTCTGGGCCACTTTTCTTTATTCGTAGCATTACGTACCCTTCGGGCAGCATATTTGCCTTCACTATCACGTCGGCTACGGAAACAAGCACAAAGCAAGAGGCAATGGATGAGTTGCTCGCACCACTCAAAAATCACATCCTTGTCAATGCAGTTGTCATTGAGGAGACTGATTTTTTGAAGGGGGCCCGACTCGTCATCCAAACCCTGCGTGGTGGTTCTTTTCGTCCCAACACGCTGTTGCTCACTATTGGTTGCAACAGCAAAAACGACCACATCATAGAGCAACTAGCCGATGTTGCTGCAAAGCACAAGATAGGCCTTATCATTCTCAACCAGCATCCGCGCATGGCGTTTGGGATGCATCAAACGATTAACCTTTGGCTACGTGATAAAAGCCCAAATTGGCATTTGGCTATGCTGATAGCCCTCCACCTGCAACTCAATTGGGAAGGGAAGATACACCTTATTACGGTGACAGAGGATGAATCGGATGAGGAGTATGAGCGTTTGCATATGCTTTTGCAGCATACGAGTGACCAAGCGCGTTTGCCTGCGACGACGGTGCTGCATGTTTTAACTGGCTCGTTCAGCGACTCGTTGCGCACTGCGCCACACGCAGATATTAATATTTTTGGACTTGCGGCAGATGAGCTATCTGTGGATAATATACGCAATGTGCCGGAGTTGGCGAAGTCATCATGCATTTTTGTGAAAGATTCGGGGTATGAAAGTGCGCTGGTGTAGGGGATATGAGGTATGGATAGGCTACGGTTACTTGAATATGTTGCCAATGGTGAAGATTCGTTTACCGAGTTTAAGCGAGAGATTGACCACAACGAGTCTTTTGCCAATGAAATGATAGCGTTGGCAAACACCGATGGTGGGCAGATATTTGTTGGTGTAGATGATGATGGAGCAGTTGTAGGAGTTTCTGACAAGAGCCAAACAGAGCAACGTATTATCAATATTGCACGAAACAACTGTGTTCCACCGATAGATGTTCTTTTTGAGAGTATTGATGCAACGGGCACAGATACGCATGTGATGATTGTACACATTCCCAAACGCATCGGGCGTCCATATGAAAATCAGCGTGGACAATGCTTCATTCGAGTAGGGTCTAGTAAACGTCTGGCAAGTCCAGATGAACGTGCCCGGTTGCTTGAAGCTGTAGGGCTTTTTCACTTTGAAGAGACCCCAGTTCCACGCACAACCGTGAATGACCTTGATAAAGCAGCCTTTGCAACTTACTACAAACGAGTCTATGAGCAAGATTTTACAGAAGCTGAAGTGCCACTCCTAGCTATGCTCAAAAATATGCGCTTTATGGTGGAAGATAGAGAAGGCGCACACTGTCTCTCTGTTGCCGGATTGCTCTTGTTTGGCAAGCAACCCCAAGATAAGATTCTCTACAGCGGCATTTCTGCGGTGCGTTGGGGTGGTGTGGTTGCTGGTGAAACTATCATAGACCGCCAAGAACTCTATGGGCAACTTCCCCAAATCGTAAAAACTGCTGAAGCATTTATTATGCGCAATACGAGGCTAAGTACCTACATCAACGGATTCGACCAAGAAGATATACCAGAATACCCACGAGCAGCTCTACGCGAGGCCATAGTCAACGCAGTTGCGCACCGCGATTATAGCATCAGCGGCTCCCAAATACGCATCTTTATCTTCGATGACCGGTTGGAAGTATATAGCCCCGGACGACTTCCCAATGGGGTGACATTGGAAAATGTACGGACACACTTTAGCAGAGCACGCAATGACATTATCATGCGTGTTTTGCTCAATCTAGGGCATGTCAATAAATTAGGCAGTGGTATTCCACGTATGATACGTTTGATGCGCAATCATAGCGGACGAGAACCTGACTTTGAGGTACGCGACAGTGAGTTTTTCGTTCGTTTATGGGGATATGCGATAAAAGAATTGTAGTGTATGCAGGGAGGAAAGAGAGAGACTATGCGGACATCAATGCTGCAAGAAACATTGCCCAACGCGCCCAACAAGCTGCGACAGCAACACGATGAAATTTCTGATGGGCTAGAAGTCGAGCAACCTATTGTGCTGCGCCCGAAACCGGCTAGAAGCCGGTGCTACGGCTCAATCGCTCAATCGCTCAATCGCTCACCCGCTCAATCGCTCACCCGCTTTACCGCTTGCATCATAGCCGCATTCCTGCTCACCGGCTGCATCACCCCCCCGCTTCTCAGCAATGTGCAGGCGAGTGCCGACGTATTGCAGCCAACAAGCAACAGCCAAACCATAGACATTGCCTACACTATCGGTTGCAACGCTCGCGTATCTATCTACCTACAAGACAACGCTGGCCAGCGCTACCAACTGCGCGAAGATGAACCGCGCAGCGCTATCCCAGAGGCATACACGTTGCGCTTTGATGGGACCGTTCCAACAGATGACCCTGTGTACCAGCGACGTTTGCTGCCAAGTGGAGACTATACCGCTGTTGTGCAAGCCAAAAGCGACGAATGCGGTGACGCTCAACAACAATTGTCCATCACTATCACAGGCAGTGATGTTCCACTACCAGATATTGAAAACCTTGTTGTTTGGCCGAGTACTATTTCGCCCAATGCTGATGCTGTTGACGATATAGCCCAAATAACCTATCGTCTGCCAGTCACAGCCACCGTAGACATCAGCATCACGACACCCGATGGCGACACCTTCCCACTGCTCACCCGTGCTGAAGAGACACCAGCCGAATGGAGCCATATTTGGGATGGTAAGCGTCCCGATGGAGCACTGCTCCCCAACGGTGTCTACACATGCACGGTCAAAGCAGAAGACCACTATGGCAACCTATCGCATCGTCAACAACCAATAGCCCTTGAAAACGTAGGCGACCCAGAAGCGACCATTACCTATGCACGCATTGCTCCAGAGCACATTATGCTTGGCAATGTGCTCACAATTACGATGCGGGTGAAAAATACTGGTACGGTACCTATCCGCACCTACGGGCCACCGAGCGGATTCACGTATACCACTGACGATGTGTTTTCCAGTATTGCCAATGGGCGCTATACATCGCATGCAGGTGGGTTTTGGCGCATTGGTGTAGATTGGGATGCGAACAGTGGTGGCGGGGCAAAACGTTATCCTTTTCGCTGGGCGCTTTCTGAACGCCCACCTGAGCAATGGAAACTACCGGGCAAGGAAGATTGGTTGTTGCCCGGCGAGGAGGTCACTGTCTTGGGGCATGTGATTATACAACAAAGAGAGCGAAAGATGGGGTTTTATGTTGGGCTCATTCAAGATGGTGTTGGGTTCTTTCAAGACCGTACAGCACGGACTATAGTTGAAGTTGGTTTTTGATTTGTTCCATAGTTTGTTGTACTCGCGTAAACTCATGTTCTAGCGATGCTACGAGTGTAGTTGCTTGGCTCATGGTTTCATATTTGCCCATACGCTCCAGTTCATTGCACAGGTTGGCAAATAGGGTTGCTCCTAACTGGGCACTACTTGACTTGAGCGTGTGCGCTGCTTGGTAGAGGGCAGCACTTTTGTTTTTTTCTACAGCCTGCCGGATGTCTGCTACTAGGAGTGGGGCCGAGCTGAGGAAAATGTCTATGAGTTCTTTCTTCATTTCAGGCGTATTTTGGTCTATAGCCTCTAGGAACGTCTCTAATATGTTTAAGTCAACGGCGGGTTGCTGGTTGTAGGTTGGCTCAATTGCATCTTCCCTTTGGTATACTTCTTTTTCATGTTCTTTGAGACCCTCAGCGAGTGGTGTAGCTGTTTCGACATAGGGCACGACGGAGCTATTGCCAGCATAGTCTGAACCAATTGATGGCATAGACTCGGTGCGTTTTGCGTTGAGCAGGGCTTGTGTGAGGTTTTCTAGCCGCACGGGTTTGCTTACGTAATCGTTCATGCCGGCAGCAAGACATTGCTCACGGTCGCCCGCAAGCGCATGGGCTGTCATAGCGATGATGTATGGCTGCTTTTCCCGCGAGCAGCGCGTGCGGATGTGTTGGGTTGTCTCGATACCATCCATGTTAGCCATCTGAACATCCATAAGGATAACATCATACATGCGTTGCTCCAAAGCGCTCAACACCTCAAGCCCATTGGAAACGATGTCGGCTTGATAGCCCATTGTTTCAAGCAACAGCAATGAAACTTTTTGGTTGAAGGGGTTGTCCTCGGCTACAAGAATACGTAATGGGTGGTAGTTGCCCATTTGGGAAACTTCGTTTGTTACGTGCCCCCCTGACGCATTCGGGGGGACACTATGCGATACGGTGTTGTACGATGAAACACTGTTGTTGCGCATGCTTATGAGCATGTCATAGAGACGTAATGGACTGAATGGCTTGGGGAGGAAGAAGACTCCACTAAGGTACATGTTATGCACAATGGCTCTCCCGGTGCCAGCAGTAGCCATGAGCAGCAGCGGGATAGATTGGCATTGTGGATAGGCACGTATATCATGTGCTAGGTTGAGGCTATCTCCATGAGGCATATGCATATCGAGAATGGCGCTATCGAAGGACATGCCTTGGGCTAGCCATTCTAGGGCCAGCCCCACCGAAGTGGTAGTGCGCGGCACTATGCCCCACAATTGCAGTTGTTGGGCAAGAATACTGCATATCGTAGGGTTATCATCTATGACTAACATATGCTTGCCTTGCAAACGTGGCTGCACGGTATATATGTGCATATTGGGCTGCGTTGCGGCTACTTCAACACAAATGGTGAAGTGAAAGGTTGATCCTTTGCCTATCTCGCTTTCGACCCACATTGTGCCGCCCATCATTTCGGCCAATCGTTTGCTGATAGCAAGCCCTAAACCCGTACCGCCATATCTGCGCGTGATAGAAGCATCTACTTGGCTGAACGATTGGAAGAGACGGTCTAGGCGGTCTTTTGGTATGCCAATGCCGGTATCGCGTACTGCAAGATGATAGGTGACACGCGATGGACTTATATGGGAGCAGTCGAGCATCTTCTCTTTATTCCACTCGGTGGAGATAGAGACAATAATTTCACCTTGGGCTGTGAACTTGACAGCATTGCTGAGGAGATTAACGCATATTTGGCGCAGGCGTGATGCATCGCCGATGATGTCAAGGGGAGTATCTTGGGCGAAACGGTAGGCTAAATCGAGTTGCTTTTCACTGGCTTTAGAAACGACAACGCTCATAGACTCATCAATGCACTCGCAGAGGTTAAAAGGCTCATGCTGCAATTCAAGTTTGCCAGCTTCAATTTTGGAAAAGTCAAGTATATCATTAATAATATCAAGTAGTGATTCACCACAGATACGGATAGTTTCCACATAATCTTGTTCTGCTAGGGGCAAGTTTGCGGTGAGGAGCAGGGTTGTCATACCTATAATAGCATTGAGAGGGGTGCGTATCTCATGGCTCATGCTGGCAAGAAATTCAGATTTGGCACGGGTTGCCGCTTCAGCGGCTTCGCGTGCCAGTGTAAGCTCTGCCTCGGCTTTTTTGCGTTCAGTGATGTCTTCCTTCACTGCAAGGAAATGTGTTATTTCACCTTTCGTGTTGGTAATGGGTGAGATTGATGCTAGTTCCCAATAGAGTTCGCCGCCTTTCTTGCGGTTGTGAAATTCGCCACGCCATTCTTGACCAGACTGTATCATTTCCCATAAAATACGGTATATATCCGGCGACGTATGACCAGATTTCAGCAACCGTGGATTTTTGCCAAGCACCTCTTGTAGCGTATACCCCGTCACTTGGGTAAATTTGGGGTTGACATACTCGATACGTCCATTGGTATCGGTAATAATGACTGATGTAGGGCTTTGCTCAATGGCACGGGAAAGTTTCCGCAATTCACGGTTGGCTTGCTCAAGTTGTGCTGTACGTTCAACTACTCGCTGTTCCAATTGGGCATTGGGCCGGCGTACCTCCTCCTCGGCCATCTTACGCTCAGTAATGTCGGATACAAGACCATCGTAGGAGAGCAACTGTCCATCTTCGTTGTAGCGTGGCACATAGGTATTGCGTACCCAACGCACCGAGCCATTTTTGTGGATGATACGATGCTCAAACGATGTCGGCAGTCTACCAGAGAGTATGTTGGTTGCTTGCTCTAGGACAAATGGGCGGTCTTGTTCGTGGACCATTTCGTACCACAAGAAGGGGTTGGCAGCATAGTCTTCGGAGCTGTAGCCAGTGATGGCGATACAATTGGGGCCGTGGGTTGTGCCTGAAGCTTTGCCGTCGGCAACTTCAACCGTGTAGATATAGTCGGTGACGGAGCCTAGCAAGTGACGATACCGTTGTTCACTTTCAAGCAACGCATGTTCAGAGCGCTTGCGTTCGGTAATATCGTGCAACGTGGCTAGGTAGGCAGTCTCATTTTCCCAAATGATTTCCTCTACACGCATTTCAACGCTACGCGATAGACCAGTATCGTTGATAATATCTGTTTCTGTTACTTGACCAACAACCATAGGAAAGCCAAATTCTGTACCGAGCAGATTTTCGGCATGCCGCCCAAACAACCGTTCAGCAGTGGGGTTGACAAAGCGAATACTACCTTGTTCGTCAACGATAACAATACCATCGGTACTTTTACCAACAATCGTAAAGAAGTTGGCATGGCTATTTTGTACAACACGGATGTATTCCTCTAAGCCTTTGCTGACGCGGTAGCGTTCGAGCGCACAGCGAATAATGCGTACCAACTCGCGGCTATGCAAATATTCCCGAAAGACATAACTTTCGGCTCCTTTATGGATGAGGTCTAAAGCGAGTGGTTCATCTTCAACATATGCTAACACGATGATAGGGACATCTGCTGCTTGCTTACGCAACATTCTCATGCCATCCAACCCTGGTTCATCGAGCAAGGCAAGGGACACTAAGACAAGGGACCATGGTCGCTGTGTCAGCAACTCTAGCCCCTCTTCAAAGTGTGGTGTGTGGGTTATTTCAAAATACAGTTTCTGCTCTTCTGTCAGCATCTCTTGGATAAGGTGCGCATCGTCACTATTTTCCTCTATCAGGAGAATGCTGATGACAGCAGATGTTGTTTCATTCATATACTCATTTCTTTCTGATTATTATTCCATTGTACCATACTGCTGTTCATATGCACGAAAGCTGGTAACAAAACGCACAGGACACGAAGGCCCACAAAGGTCTTTATGTGTCGCTTTCATACAACAAAAGGCATACTAAGAGATAAAAGACACACACAGTGCATAGGATATTGTATAGTATGCATGCAGTTGTTGACAAGACAAAACATATGTACTATGCTACACGTATATGCATGACGAGGCAAGCCACTAGGCTATTGACGAGGGGTGATAGATTGTTTTGTGAGAAAGGGTCCTTACCTATGTCGTTAGACCTTACATCGTTGGGCAAGCAAGTGCGTCAGATGAGCAATGAACTGGCACTAGGCACGAGCAACCGAAAAGAACGCATTGCTCAGATACGCACGTTTTATATAAACCAAACAGGAACGGAAACACACACGGCCGAAAAGGTTGGCTTGAGCCATGAAACGGCTACATGGTTGCTTGCCCGCCCGGTTGAGCCGTTCGATGTCGTTCGTCATGCTTCGCTTTGCCCTGCTACCTATGCACTCGTTGCTACAGATGGTTCGCAAATAGAGTTAGACCGTCATGGCATTGCAGATTGCTATGTGATAAATACTGGGCATGTGTATCTTCGCTATGGGGCAAACCCTGTGGCACGGTTGTCTTCGCAACCAACGATATACTATCGTGAAGAAGATTTGTACATCCGCGATGGGGCACGTCTTATTATCATTGATGGGAGCTACCTCAATACCCGTAGGGATGTGCAAGAACTTGAGGCGCTGGTAGCTTTAAGCGAAGCACATATGCAGGATGACGACGATACGCCTGTATTGGCTCTGCAAGATGGTACTTTGATACGTTTTGCGCTTGCCGGGGCAGAGAAAGTTGTGCAACAGCGATTTCTTGACCCTTATCTCGGTGGTTTAGAAAAGATGCGTATGCGCGGCATTCCTGTAGCTTCCTACATTAGCCGTTCACGTGCCAATGAACTTGTTGGCACCATTCGTTTGATGTATTGCCCCGATATTGATGTTGACCAACACCAAGGGGCCCGTTGCACCCATTGTAGCGATATGCATGCCGAACGTGTGCCTTCCTGTCACATATGCAATGGGTTGGTAGATGCTGATATACTCTATGAGCGGTTGCGTGAAGGGCAACGTGGCCCCATTTTTGAAACGATGAGCCGTGTGAATGAGAAGTATGGGCATCATAGCATCCGTTTTTTCTATATGCGCGTTGGGCGCGAAATTGCACGTGTCGAAGTTCCGAAATGGGTTGCAGACAATGCCGCACAGGTTGACCTTGTCCATAGCATCATCTATGATCAATGTAGCCGAGGGCAGGGCTACCCCGTAGCCTTGTCGCGTGCGCATGAGCAGGCAGTGGTACGTTCGGCTGAGCGCTACGCTTTCGAGCGCATCCTCGAAGGCAGTTTTGTGCGTGCTGAATTGCCCGCTACCAACTCGCTCAAGCAAGAAAGTAAGGAATTTAATAGAGTATAAAACCTCTCAGGAATTACTCATGAACAAGATACATTTTCCCTATGGATACGCCAACTTTTACACGCTCATCACCGAGGGCGACTATTATGTGGACCGCACGTCCTACATTCGCACCCTTGAAGAGCAAGGGCGCACCTTGCTCTTTTTGCGCTCGCGTCGGTTTGGCAAAAGTTTGCTGCTCTCCATGCTCGAAAACTACTACGATGTCGCTAAAGCCGCCGAGTTTGAGCGGCTCTTCGGGCATCTAGCCATTGGGCAAAACCCCACCCCCCTCCATAACCAGTATCTCATCCTCTACTGGGACTTCTCATCGGTAGACCCACAGGGTACCACAGTGACGACATACGGCAATCATTATATAACCACATCAATCGCAGTATTGATGCGTGTTGTAAATGGTATAGACATCTTCTTACGGATAGCGTATTGATAGACCCCTCCGATGCGCTGAACTCGTTTCAGTCGTTGTTGGAAATCGTCCGTACCTCACCCTACCCGCCTATACTCCCTTCAATTTACAAACCAAATGCTTCACAAAATTCTTTTTTCATGAAGACCTCGCGCAAAGACGCAAAGAACGCAAAGCTATAAAAAAAGGAACATGCAATTCTTGTTGGTACGCTGCAATGCTGCGAGCTGTCTTGAAAATGATTGGTCTGCATCATACCCTCCTCAATATTTCTTAAACAATATGGTACCCGGTTGGTGCATGTCATAGGGTTGACACTTTCGTTTGCAAACCTAGGATGCAGAACAGACTGAGGCAATTCGATCCTTTTTTTTTTTTGACTGACAGGAGGGGACGTTTCTTCAATCTGAACAAACTTGATTTCTCGTAAAAAATTGACCAAAAGCTGAAACTTTGAGTCATCGCTTATATGCACGAGAACGGTTTTTATCAGTATTTCCTTTCTTTATAATGCGGGGACGAAAGAGATAGCACATGCACTGTCTCTACCGCATCCAAGTTTGGCATCTCAACCACGAATCTCAACCAACTTTTCACCGCTTTGGAGAAGAGCCAAGGCTTGAAGAAACGTAAGGCTAAGTATTTCGCGTAAACGGACATTGGTTGTATTTCCACATGTTATCCAAAGTATTTGAGGTGGCGGTCCGTGCGTTTCGAGCAACGTTACAAAATTACTATCCTTCGTCATCACGACTGCGTTCACTTGACGAGCAGCAAGCCAAATTTGCTTGTCTGTTGCATCACGTAATCCGATGTCTCGTAGAGCAACTGCCTCAACCCCAAACGTTTCGGTGATCCAGTGTGCCAATGCAGGTGATAATTGAGCATCAATCCAGACCATCATGCTGCTACCAACACCGGATGATCGAAACAACGTGCTGCATAAACAAGGACGGCTTGGACATCTGCAATTTCAAGATCAGGCAATTCTTCCACCACTTGGGTCATGCTACAACCAGCAGCAAGCAATTCCAGAATATCAATCACACGAATACGCATACCACGAATGCAAGGTCGTCCGCCACATTGCTCCGGGTTGATGGTAATCCGTTCTGCTATTTGAAACGAGTTATTTCTCAGAGCATGTTCTTTCACGAAATCTTCCTTCAACTATCTATTCAAATCCTATGACCCTCAATTATACCATACGATTATTTTCATATCCACTACCGAAGCGCTAGTACATCACACACCACATGCCAAGACCATGTATAATAGAAGGTAGCCCGTTTCACCCCAAGAAACGAGCGCAACGAAGGGCAACGAAAGGAATTACTCATGAACAAAATACATTTTCCCTATGGACACGCCAACTTTTACACGCTCATCACCGATGGCGACTATTATGTAGACCGCACATCCTACATTCGCACCCTTGAAGAGAAAGGGCGCACCTTGCTCTTTTTACGCCCGCGTCGGTTTGGCAAAAGTTTACTGCTCTCCATGCTCGAAAACTACTACGATGTCGCCAAAGCCGCCAAGTTTGAGCGGCTCTTCGGGCATCTAGCCATTGGGCAAAACCCCACCCCCCTCCATAACCAGTATCTCATCCTCTACTGGGACTTCTCAGTGGTAGACCCGCAGGGTACCAGTGACGACATACAACGGTCATTGTACAACCATCTTAATGGCAGTGCCGAACAATTCAAAGTTCGGTATCGTGACCTCTTGCAGCACAATATTATGTTGGATTTAACTGATGGCTTGCGAACATTTCATTCACTGTTGGCGGCGGTGAGCGCCACACCCTACCCACTCTACCTGCTCATTGACGAATACGACAATTTTGCCAACGAGGTATTGATGACAGCACAATCTGGTAGTGAGCAACGCTATCAGGATTTGGTAGAAGGCGAAGGCATCATCAAAACCGTCTTCAAAATGGTGAAGTATGCCCTAGGCGGGCGTGGGCTTGAGCGCGTGTTTATGACAGGCGTATCGCCCGTGTTATCCAATGACCTCACCAGTGGCTTCAACATCGTCAAAAATATCACCTTGGATGATACGCTGCACGCCATGTGTGGCTTCACAGAAGCAGAGGTAGCCACCATGCTCGACCAGGTAGCCGCGTGGCTACCTGAACGTGTGCCTATTACCTGCTATGGGTTTGTGCAAGATGTAGATACTATCAATCCGGGGCAAACAGAGCCGCAACGGTGCTCGCACTCCAATGAGGTGATGGTGATGTGCCCCAAACCACATATTAGCACGCGGCGTATAGATTGGGTTTCGCCGACGCACGATTGCCTCAAAAACCCGCAGGTGTGCCATATTATGGGGCTAGAAGGCAACCATGGAGCCTTGGCACCCTTTGTCAAACGCATTCAAACGGAAGAAGACATGCAGAAAACCATAGAGCGTCTCCGTTCCATGTTGCGTGACAAGGTTGCTCCCGACGATGACAGCGACCAAGCTGAAGCAGCACGCTCACAGTTCATAGATGCTGTTGGCAAACTCACGGAATCTTATATGGAGTATATGAAACCCAACACACTCCATATTGAGGAGATGCTTGCGCTCATCTTTGGCTCATACTGGCAGCAAACCCGCGAACAGCCACACGGACTACCAAAAGAAGTGCGCCATATGCTCATATCCGGCGAGTATGTGCGTGGTTTATTTATGAGTAATGACAGCATCCTAGATTGGGCTGCATGTGCCGTGCAATACGTGCGGGCACTGGAGCATGAACTCAGACGGCGTGTGTATGAACCATGTAAAAGCGTATTGGAGAACAAAGGTTTTACCTTTGGAACACCAGGATATATTCTCAAAAAGCGTTTTGATGAACAAGAGAAGAACCGGCATATTTTTCTTTCATACGTTGTACAGCCAAATAATGCAACGGAATCTGATTTTGTGCATCTGCTAGAAGATATTGAATCTCTTCGTGATTTGCGAAATAGCGTTGCGCATACCCAAAGCGTCAACAAATTAAAAGCGATACAGATATATAACACCGTGTTGCGAGCAACAAAGGATGGACGCGAGGGCAGCGTTCTGCCGCGTCTCGTTGCCATGCTCAAGCCACCAGAACAGAAGAGGCGCAAGAGAAATAGAGCGGCAAAGCGGCAAAATGATAGAGCGATAGAACAGGAGAGCGATTGAGCGGTAGAGCGATTGAGCGATTGAGCGGTAGAGTGGTAAAGCGATTGAGCGGTAGAGCGGTAAAGCGATTGAGCGATTGAGCGATTGAGCGATTGAGCGATTGAGCGATTGAGCGATT
>CAZVEN010000030.1:0-60893 GCA_964626155.1 uncultured Chloroflexaceae bacterium
TACACCGGGTTCTGCCTATGATGTGTATGTGGTAGGGGAGTATGCCTATGTTGCTAAGGGTTCTAGTGGCTTGCAAGTGATCAACATCAGCGACCCAACCAACCCCACCATAGCAGGCAGTGTGGATACACCGGGTTCTGCCTATGATGTGTATGTGGTAGGGGAGTATGCCTATGTTGCTGGTTATAACGGCTTACAGGTGATCAACATCAGCGACCCAACCAACCCCGTCATAGTAGGCAGTGTGGGTACATCGGGTTCTGCCGAGGATGTGTATGTAGTGGGAGATTATGCCTATGTTGCTTGTGGTTGTTCTACTAGGTATTGTGACGATATCGGCTTGCGAGTGATCAACATCAGCGATCCTACCAACCCCACCATAGTAGGCAGTGTGAATACACCGGATATTGCCTATGGTGTGTATGTGGTAGGAGAGTATGCCTATGTTGCGGATGATGATGATGGCTTACAGGTTATCAACATCAGTGACCCTGCCAACCCCGTCATAGTAAGCAGTATGGATACACTGGGTTCTGCCAATGGTGTGTATATAGTGGGTGCCTATGCCTATGTTGCTGATGGTGCTGCTGGGTTACGCATTCTGCGCGTGACAGAGCCGTAGGCGCTAGTAGAGCGGTAGAGCGGGTCAGGTGCGTCGCACTTTTGGGAGTGCGACGCACCGAGGAGTAGCACCGGCTTCTAGCCGGAGTCCGGCAGGATGCCGGTGCTACGACCATCGTGTGCCGACCACGAATAGAACACGAATAAACGAATAGGGGTTCCCACGCAACCGTAGCACCGCCTACGCCACACAGCTTTGCCGCTCCTGTGTGGCGCTTGATAGACAGCCGGACTCCGGCAGGATGCCGGTGCTACGATGGACCGACCGGCAGGATGCCGGTGCTACGGGTTTGAAGCGCTGATGCGCTACGTTGACGCGGAGACGTTGCGTGCAACGTCTCTACAGTGAGAATAAACCACTCCTTTACCAACCCCGGTTGTCGGTCTTTCGTCGTCGGTCTATAGCGTGCGTCGCACCCAGCATTCAGCGCCACACAGCATCGCACAGTGCGTCAGCGGTTCAAGCGTTCTAGCAATTTCCTTGTTGTGAAACCACTGTATCAGGTATAATTGGGAGAGTGGTTTTTTGTGAACTAGTCAGGAGGTCATGATGCAGACATATCATTTTCATGAAGTTGTCAATAATGAAGGGATTGTTACACTCTCAGGATTACCGCCATTAGCTCAAGTAGTGGTTGTGGTTATCCAACCCGATGTATCAGATTGGCAAGAACGTATGCAAAAACTGATGCAAGATGTTTCTCAGAATCATCCATTTGCAAAGATGAGTAAAGAGGAAATCTTGGTTGAACTTCGTAAAACACGTGAAAGAATCGCTGAGGAAGATTATGGGGATTTGCAATGCGAGTTAGTTTAGATACTAATGTGTGGATATTTGGCTTGTTGAAAAGGAATAAATTTTGTCAAAAAATCCTATTGAATCTCTCACGTTTTACTATTGTTGTTCCTAACCAAGTGAGAACAGAACTTGTTTGTAACGTACCAGATAGGTACATGAAAGAATTTTATCAACTTGTCAGTGAGACTTATGTACAATTGGATTACGAGAAAGTGCTAGGTATGTATATCGCCATGTTTGAATCGAAAGGCTTGAAAAAAGGCGATGCAATTATTGGCGGTTTTGCTGAATGGAAAAAGGTTGACAAAATCGTCTCCGACAACCGGGATTTTTTGCGGGGATTATCCGCAGGACATTCTTTTGAGGTGCTGTCTCCCCAAGAATTTTGTGAAGCATTTGGTTTGTAACAGGGCTGATGGTGCTTGTTGTAGCACCGGCTTCTAGCCGGAGTCCGGCAGGATGCCGGTGCTACGATGGACCGACCGGCAGGATGCCGGTGCTACGGGTTTGAACCGCTGAGGCGCTGGGGGTCGCGGAGACGCTAGGGGCGCTGAAATGGAGATCACCATTTCTTAGTAGCATTACACCAATACCCTGCGGTTTTTATTGCCCTATCAAAGTACCAAGTTTTTGCAAAACTTCATCTAGCGTTGAAGTAGGTAATCTACAAACAAATGCTGCTTGTCTCGTTTTCCAATCAAGGCTTTTTACCTGGTCTGACAAAATAGCACCACCAATTGTCAAGCCATCAGGTATCAAAACTTCAAACGGATAATGCTTGATTTGACGAGTAATCGGACACAAAATGGCCAACCCAACTTTACCGTTATATGCTGCTGGAGACAAAACAAGCGCTGGTCTTCGCCCTGCTTGCTCATATCCAGCTTGTGGATTGAACGTTATCCAAACAATATCACCACGATTTGGAATGTATGTCATCGTTTCACCAAACTTCGTTACCTACAACGTCGCCAGTATCGGTTTCGTGATGCATATTTTCGCTATGTACACCCGCCAACAATTGCTCAAGTGTCCAAGCAGGCGAAGAAATTGGCTTGCAGACAACAGAAACAGAGTGATAGCGTGTCTGTTGTTGCTCCTGATGCTTATTTCTATATTGGAGATAATCCAGAAACAAAACCACCTCTGGGAGTGTTTGTTCTGGTAGTTGTTCAAGTGTAGTCAAAATATGTTGTTTGAGGAGTGCCGGCGTTGTTATCATAGTCCCTTCCTTTCATCTATCGGCATAGTTCATATACACACCATGATTATAGCATGGCTTTTAGGTGTGAGGTGTGAGGTGTGAGGTGCTAGGGCATAGGTTGGAAGAGCGGTGCGTTGCACTTTTGGGAGTGCGACGCACCCAACCCCATAGCGACGGTTTGAACCGCTGATGCGCTGGGGAGTAGCACCGGCTTCTAGCCGGACTCCGGCTTACCAGATGGCGTTATTCGCAGGTGTCCAAACCCACGTTATAGTGTTATGGTATAATGCATATGCACAAACATACGTATGTAAGGAAGGCTATGGACAGAACATGCGACTATATCTTGATAATTGTTGCTTTAATCGCCCGTTTGATGAACAACTGACGTTGACCGTCCGATTGGAGACAGAAGCGAAATTGCATATTCAAGATGCCATTTGTGCTGGTACATTTGCTTTGGGTTGGTCATATGTGCTTGACTACGAAAATGCAGCTAATCCATTTGAAGAAAGACGAACCGAGATTCAACGATGGGAAGTGTTAGCAGATTCTTTTGTTATTGAGACAACGAACATCTTGACAACAATGCACGAGATGGTTGGGATAGGATTGAAGCCTTTGGATGCGCTCCATATTGCCTGTGCTGTGGCTTTAGAATGTCAATACTTTTTGACCGTTGACAAAGGTATTCTGAAAAAGTCCAAAGGTATTACCGAAATACAAATAGTCAATCCAGTTGATTTTGTAATAGAACAAGGATTATAGCTATGACAACAACCATAAAGGGAGATGCTGAAATCAAGCTCTTGGGTTTTGAGCTATTAGTACACCATTTGGGTTTAGTTGAAGCCGAGCGGTTTATTACATTGATACAGCGAGAAAAGTTTGATTATACCCAATGGAGGCAACATCTTTTTGCAACGCTGAGCGGCGAAGAAATCAGTCGCCAAGCAATGGAATTATACCAACAAAAACAGCGTGAATGTGTACTGAAGCCCGAATAGCTATGGCATTGTATATGCAATAGGTGCTGTGGGTTTGAACCGCTGAGGGTGCTGATGGTGCTTGTTGTAGCACCGGCTTCTAGCCGGTCCGACAGGATGCCGGTGCTACGGGCGCGGTTGTAGGGGCGAGGGGCCCCTCGCCCCTACGTTGGGTTTATACCTTTGCAAAGCCATCGAGGGTGCCACGCACTTTTGGGAGTGCGTGGCACCACACACACTGGTAAGCCGGAGTCCGGCAGGATGCCGGTGCTACGACCATCGTGTGCCGACCACGAATACGACCACGAATATGTATACTCTCGCGTACATAAAGGTTGTGCCACGTAGCTAGGCTCTAGTGCCTTCGACAGGCTCAGGTACCGGCTGTGCTCTCGCACCTGCCCCCTGTCACCTTTGCGCCTTTGCACCTTTGCACCTTTGCATCTTTGCGTTAAAATCTTTATACATCTGTAGGGTTGCTATATCTCCCTAAAATGAAAGCATGCACATAGCCCCTACAACCCCTCCAAAGCCGCGCATAGCCGCGCATAGCCCCGCGCAAATGTTGCCGGCTCTGTCAGCGCCGATAGCATAATGTGCGTCCCCGGCACATCGCCATAGAAATAGCCCGGGTGTACCAATATGCCTTGGTTGAGCAAATGCAACACCAGCGCATCCTCATCATCCCACCCACCGATAGACGGGAACAGATAGTAGCCACCATCTGGCGCACGCATAGCAAACGATGCGCACGACTCGGCCAGCGCAAAATCAATATTGCCACGCACATGCCCTACCATAGACGCCACAAAATCCATACCCTGTGCAAACACATCTGGCAACATCGTCTGAATGAGACCACTCGCACCCAAAAACGTATCGTTCAGCAACTCCAAACGCTCACCATACACCGATTGTGCAGGCTCATTCAGCGCAATCCAGCCCAACTTCATATCTGGCAGCGCAAACAGCTTTGAAATGCCATTCAAATGAAACACCGGCAATTGTGGATGCAGCGTACCAATAGGTGGCACAAACTCTACCGCATAGGGAAAAGAGGCAAACACCTCATCGCATATCAGCGGCAACCCTAGGCGCTCCAAAGCCGGCATCGCTGTTTTCACAACCGCCCCAGTCGGGTTGTGGGGCGATATAAGCAACACAGCCCGTGTGCGAGCTTGCGCCTGTTGCAACAAACTTTCTTCGTCTATCTGCCAATTGCGCTCCTCGTCAAGCGTATATGAGCGCAACTCAACGGCATGGATTTCAGCCAAGTACTCAAATAAGGGATACGTCACATTAGGAGCCAACACATTATCGCCCGGCTGTGCCAAAAGCGCAAACAATAAGCTATATGCCTCACTTGTGCTCGCCGTAATGTAAATAGCGTCGTCGGGCAACGCCAGCGATGGCATACGCGTAGTGTAATAGCGAGCTATCGCTGCACAAGCATCTGGCAATCCATGCGGATCGGGCATATACCGCCGCGTAGACCAGTAGCGTTCTGCCGCATTCTGCAACACATGCGCAGGAAAAAGCAACCCCTGTTGCGTTGGATTGCTGCTCGTCAGGTCAATATAGCCAGAGCTATGTGCCACACGTTGCCGCTCTTGTTCAATGCGGTTTGGGGTAAAATCAATATCACCAAAACAGCCACTCATCGCGCATTCCTTTCCCAAAATACCCCATCTTCAAACCCTTGAATCGTGCCACCCATAGTATGAGCCAGTTCCAAACGTCGGGCCGCAAGCAAACAATACTCCTCCTCACATTCAATACCGAGAAACCGTCGCCCCAACTTGCTAGCCACGACTGCACTCGTGCCGCTACCAAGAAACGGGTCCAGCACAAAATCATCCTGATTCGTACTCGCTAGGATAAGCTTTGCCAACAACTTCTCACTTTTCTGTGTCGGATGCTCAGTGTTTTCAGGCATAGACCAAAAGGGAATAGTTATATCAGTCCATATATTAGAAGGGTGCGTATCGCGGTAGGCTGCCCCATCTGGGTTACGTGTCCAATCTTTTGGCGACCCTTCAGCATCGGTATAGGGGGCGATGACCCGACGACGCATCTTCACTGTATCCACATTGAACGTATACTTATCCGACATCGTGCAAAACCAAATATCTTCACTCGCATTTTTCCAATTTGCCCGCGCCCCACGTCCCTTCTCACGCTCCCACGTAATGCGGTTGCGCACACAAAAATGGCGTGATGCCGCCTCAAAAATCGAGAGGGACGTATGCCAATCACCACAGAGATAGATAGTCGCAGAGGGTTTCAACAGGGGCTTAAGCATACCGAGTATATCGCTGAGCCATGTGGTATACTCCTCTCTTGTGCGACAGGTAAACGTAGTGCTGTGAAAGCGCTTGTTTAAGTTGTAGGGAGGGTCCAAGAACAGCAGATCAACATATTCCAGCGGCAGAACACCTACCCAATCACGGTAATCGCCCCAGACAATGCCCATGTATGGTGTTTCGCTTTGCGTTGTTGGTGGCGTTGTGATGAGGTGTGCGTGTAGACGCCGACGGTCCTCGTCGCTGAGCGTCAAGGTACGGTTGCGGGGAGCATGTTTTTTGGGTTGAGATGCTACTGGCATGCAACTTCATTTCTATCATATACCAGTGTAGCACCAACATCCTGTCGGACCCCGGCTGTCATTCAAGCGCCACACACAGAGCGGCAAAGCTGTGTAGCGTAGGCAGTGCTACGGCAGGTAGTTATTTTTTCTGATACACCTCAAGCTTATCGCTACGCCACATATCAACAGCAAATGGTATCGCAAGCTCAAAAATATCCTTGTACGTATAATCTTTGCCCGGCTCAGCACCACATTGCATCATAGCATCCTCAATATTCGCCGCTACAATAGAGAGAAAATCACTCAGCAACGAACGGTCGTAGCGTTCGAGTTGCACAATAAGCCGCTTTTTCTGAGAGTCGTTTGTAGCATCAGCCATAGATTTCGCCCCTTTCAATAGAGTACGCTTCCCATACGACACGAATACTATACGAGAAGGGTATATGCTTGTCAAGATAACATCAAGTCTTGTATAATTTGATAGAGCTGAGTTTTATACGCTTAGAAATGGTCTGTTCCCTACATGTGTGAAGGGAACAGCTAGACAGGAAAAAACCGTGAATTTTGAACCTGTGTTGAAGCAAACCTGTTCCACAAACCACGCTATCATCCTAGCCGCAGGCGAATCGAAACGCACCCGGCCCCTCACACTCAATCGCCCCAAACCACTCATACCCCTTGTCAACAAAACCCTGCTCGAACATATTTTCGACCAGCTTGTTGGGCTTGTAACCCATGTCACGCTTGTCGTCGGCTATCGTGCAGATGATATTCGAGACTTCTTTGGCCACACCTACCGCGATATACACATCACCTACATACAGCAGCAGCATATCAACGGCACCGCCGGCGCATTGTTTTCTGTTGCCGAGCAGTGGGAGCGCGAAGAAACCTTTTCGCCTGATGAACCATTCTTTTTGCTCTATGGCGACAATCTCATTCACCAAAATGACCTGCTCGATGTGTGCCAGAAACGCTACTGTATGTCGGCTATGTCTGTAGAGGATACGCAGTCGTTTGGTATCCTTGAGATTGAAGACAACACACGCAAACACTCCTCCCACACACGAGATTGGCGCGTGAAGGGCATTATAGAAAAGCCAACATACCATATCCCCAATGCATATGGCAACACCGGTATCTACCATCTCGATGGGCATATTTTTTCATTGTTGAAAACGCTGCACCCTTCGCCGCGTGGCGAATATGAGCTAACAGATGTGATAACTGCCCTTGCACAGAAAAAGTATGTGAGCTGTAGCATATGCGATATGTATTGGGTGCCGGTTGGCAACCCATGGGAAGCGCTGATAGCTTCCATATTCCTAGCCAATATCAATGCACCAGAGGAGATGCACATCCATCCACAAGCATCCTTCGGTGGAATGACCGCCTACGGCGGAGTTATTGGCCGTATCAAGGCAGATCCAACTTGTTCTATCGTAGGTCCCACATTCATTGGCGACAATGTAACCATTGGCGAAAGCGCAGTAGTAAAACGTTGCGTCATTCACGACGGAGCACACATAGGCGATAATTGCAAGATTGAAGATAGCGTCATCGGCGCAGGCGCACGGGTTGGCAACAACTGCCAGTTTCACCATTGCTGGATTGATGAGGGCGCGGTTGTTGGAGACAGCGCCACATTGGAGCATGCATCGGTTGATGATGTAAAGCCGCACATCAACATGGTCTCCTTTGTTGGGCACAATGTACTCTACTACCGTGGTGTCGTGGTCGGTCCCGGGGTAGTTGTGGAGCCTGGGGCGAAGGTAGCGGCGGGGAGTGTGCTATTTCCGTAAGAGCAAAAGGAAGGAACCCACGTATGAGCATTGATACAAACCAACAGCAAGAAGCAATAGAAGCATTGCTAGACGATAGGTATTACGTACTGGAAGAGGTTGAGGACGAGCAAGTAACGGGCGAGGATTCTATTACGCATCCTTTCGATCCAACCCTGATTAGATTTGAGATCAAGCCTGTCACCATCAACCTGCTCTTAGCACGTATGAAGGAAGGGGAAATTGATTTACAACCTGAGTTTCAGCGTAAAGCTGGCATTTGGACACAAGGCGCACAAAGTCGGTTAATAGAGTCACTTCTTATGCGCATACCAATACCTGCTCTCTATATTGATGGTATAGATGAAGATAGATGGGTTGTCGTTGATGGATTGCAGCGTCTCTATACACTCAAACGCTTTGTGCTTGATCAGGAACTGAAACTAACTGGACTAGAATTTTTAACCCATCTCACAGAGTACACGTACACAGGTTTGCCGAGACATTTTCAGCGCCGTATCCAAGAGACACAGCTCACTATTTACCTCATCAGTCGTGGTACACCTGAAGAAGTCAAGTTCACCATTTTTCGACGGATTAATACCGGTGGAGAACCACTGTCACTACAAGAAATCCGGCATGCGCTTAACCAAGGACAAGCAACCATGCTGCTTGAGGATTTGGCACAAACGCAAGAGTTCAAAGAAGCAACCGCACATAGTGTTTCTGATGAACGGATGAATGACTGTGAATTAGTATTACGCTTTCTTGCATTTACCATACACCATTACAGTACATACAAACCCCAAGATTTTGATTCTTTCCTGAACAATGCAATGAAGACTATCAATGCATACGCAGAAACAGAAATAGATAATCTGAAAAAGCAGTTCAAGCGGGCAATGCGAGCAGCACACCGCATCTTTGGTGAGAATGCTTTTCGCAAACAGTACACAGAACATGACCGCCGCAAGCCAATCAATAAGTCCTTGTTTGAGTCTTGGTCGGTTAATCTAAATAGCTTGAATGATGATCAACTTGATGTTATTATCAGTCGTGCGCAACAGGTACAGCAGAAATTTATTGTGTTGATGAATGACCGCGAATTTGAAATGGCTATTTCACAGAGCACGGGTGATGTAGCCAAGATAAAGCGCCGTTTTAGTCGAATTGAGCAGTTACTCCAAGAGGTATTGGCATGATTACGAAACTACATGTGCAAAACGTCAAGTGCTTTGAAGACCGCACTATTCCCCTCAACAACTTGACACTGTTGTCGGGTCTCAATGGCATGGGCAAATCTACCGTTCTACAAGCTTTGCTCTTGCTGCGTCAATCACACGATGGGTATGGCAAAATCACCGGGCTAGACCTCAATGGCCACTTGACAAGCCTTGGCACAGGACGCGATGTACTTTTTGAGTATGCCCAGACTGATGAAATAGGCATTACTTTTGTTGATGAGCAACAAACCACGTTTTCTTGGCTCTTCAATGTAGACCCAGCTAGCGATGTGTTGATGGTACAACAGAGTCCAGAGCAATCTTGGCAGGACCTCTCCCAAATCAGTCTCTTCAATACAAACTTTCACTACCTGAATGCTGAGCGGTTGGGACCACGTAGCCTCTTTGAGATGTCTGATTTTCAGGTGCGGAAATTGCATCAAATTGGCGCACAGGGGCAATACACGGCACATTTTCTAGCATTGTTTGGCAACAAAGATATTCCGATTGTAAAACTGCAACTTGATAACGCTAGGTCACTCAGTTTGCAGCATCAGGTTGAGGCATGGCTGCATGACATATCCCCTGGCGCACGCTTAGACATTATGTTAGTGCCAACGATGGATGGGGTAGAGTTACGCTACTCATTCACGTTTGGTAAAACAGTAACTAGCCCCTATCGAGCGACCAATGTTGGTTTTGGGTTGACCTATACATTGCCTGTTTTGGTGGCTATCTTGTCGTCAAAACCTGGTGCGCTCATCTTGCTAGAAAACCCTGAAGCACATCTGCACCCCAAAGGACAATCGCTGATGGGAGAATTATTTGCACGGGCAGCAGCAGCCGGCATACAAATTGTTGTGGAAACGCATAGTGACCATGTATTGGATGGAATGCGCGTGGCTGTGCGCCAAGAGCGTATTGCGCCTGAAAAAGTGACAATACACTTTTTTGCACGCCATGAAGATACGGGCAAGCATGTGGTTATATCGCCGCAGATAGACCGTGACGGACGCATTGATGAATGGCCAGACTATTTCTTCGATGAGAATGAGAGGAACTTGGAAGCCTTATTGATACCAAGGAGCGACGAAGACGATGAGTTTTGAACCTGTTTTGAATGAGCTATCGCTGGAGCAACCGGCTCCCGACAAGGCAGAAGCTTGCCGCAGAATGAGCGAGTTTATTGCAACCCTTACAACTGCAACAGGCATCTACAAACTCAAGCGTACCTTGCGTGTTAAAGACGAACAACTGAACGATTTGAAACTAGCACATGATTATCCTTTAGCCAAATGGCGCAATGACAAATCTGTGGCGCGTGAAGAGCAGTTATTTTTTCGTCGGCTTACACTCAAGCACCCTATCCTTGTCGAACACGCTGACAAAGAAGATGTTGCACTGGTTATGGATTGCCGTTGGCGTGGCAAACCAGACAAACCAGCAATTGGGTTGCAGGCTGCACTTCTCCTCAATACGCTTGCTATCAGTATACCGTCAAGCCTAGATTGGAACACGGCATATGTCGAGGTTGTCGTGCGCGAGCTTGATACTGACGGTAAATGGCTCCCTGAACGCACGGAGCACGTTTGCCATGCCGGTGCTAGAAAGCATTTGAAGGAACTGGCAAGTTGGATAACACAGCGTCGCAAAGCAGAAAAAGACTTGGAACTACAGTCAATACAGACAAGTGCCGAGTTGTGGGAACAGCGCAGGACGCTTTATCCTTCACTGGAGTTTTGTGCGGTGGTGCAAGGGCAATTGGAAAAGCACAAAACGTCGAAGGAGAATTTGAAAACGATACGACTACGGCTCTTGTACCTAGAACAGTATAGCCAAGTGTGGTCTAAAGGAGCTTTTGACAATTCGCACCTGTCTGGCAATGCATCTCCTGAAAGCGAAGCAACGCTTCAGCACCCAAAGTATGGCTCGCTACGCGAATTTGATTGCCCCGATGGGCAAAAGCGCCAATTTAGCTGGCACTTGAAAATGCATGACGGTTGGCGAATCCATTTTTATCCCGATGCTGAACGACAGGTTATCATTGTGGGCTATATTGGCCCGCATCTACCAACGGTGAAATTCAACTGAAACTGAACCTATGGAGTTGCCTACCAGGAAGTACCACATTGACAGTTATACTAGCCCCATGCTATACTCGCCAACTAAAATATAAATTTATGTGTACTGAAACGCTGACTACATCAGCAGGAGGACAGGCGACGAGGAGGGCCTGCTCATGAACATCCGGACGCAGTCGTTTGTTGGCGATACGACTGCCGTCGTCCATGCCGGTGAAACACGCTGCCGGGTCCACGATGCCATAACGACACCTATTGTACAGACCGCAACGTATACATTTGAAGATACAGCGACGCTTGTTGATTACCATGAAGGACGAATAGAGCGTGAGGAATATGGGCGCTATGGTAATCCCACTGTGCGCGTTGCCGAAGCAAAACTTGCAGCACTTGAGGGATGTGGAGATTCACAGATCGCAGCGTTGCTATGTTCTTCTGGAATGAACGCAGTTACGATGACATTGTTAGCACTGTTACCGGCAGGTAGCCATATTGTTATAACGGATGACTGCTATCGTCGTACACGGCAATTTGTGACCACGCTTTTAGTGCGTCTAGGTGTCAACAATACTATTGTCAAAGCAGGGGACTATGAAGCTATGGAAGCAGCGATACGGCCTGAGACGCGGCTACTTGTGAGTGAAACACCGACAAACCCATATTTGCGTGTGCTAGATATAGCGCATGTGGTAGCAATTGCACAACGCTATGGTGTCAAGACACTCATAGATGCAACGTTTGCTACGCCCTATAATATGCGCCCATTGGAATATGGTGTAGACCTTGTCATCCATAGTGCTACAAAATATCTTGGTGGGCACAATGATTTAATGGCGGGTGTGATTGTTGGGCGTCCTAGTATCATTGCAGCATTGCATGATACCCAAGGAATGCTAGGCGGCATTTGCGACCCGCACAGCGCCTACTTGCTCATACGCGGTTTGAAGACGCTGACGTTGCGCATGGAGCGCCACAATGTGAATGGACTAGCGATAGCACAGTTCCTTGAAACGCACAAGCGCGTTTTGCGTGTATATTACCCTGGCTTGCCAAGCCATCCCGACTATGCTATCGCTAAAGCACAGATGCATGGGTTCGGAGGGGTTGTGTCTTTTGAGTTAGATGGCTCATTAGAAGACACGAGCCGTTTTATAGACCGGCTGAACATTTTCTATATAGCCCCTAGTCTTGGCGGCGTAGAAAGTATGGTGTCGCAGCCAGCGCTTATGAGCTTTTATCGGTTGACGAGTGAAGAACGTGTGGCAGTTGGTATTCACGATAACTTGGTGCGCCTTGCATGTGGTATTGAGGATACCGAAGATTTGATAGGTGACATTGCTCAGGCACTTGACTAGGGTGTTGCTTGACGATGCACATCACGAGAAGGAAATTGTATTTATGAGTTATAGTCCCTTTCATCGTCGTCTTGCGGCTGGGCATGCTGTTGTAACGGGCGAAATTGCTCCGCCCAAGGGAGCAGACCCACAAGCGTTACACAAAGTAACTGACCGGTTGAAAGGCTTCATTGATGCCGTTAATTTGACTGATAATCAGCGTAGCATAGCACGTATGTCGGCCATGGGAGCCGGCATTATTGTGCAGCAAGCTGGTATTGAGCCGATTGTACAATTGACATGTCAACATCGCAATCGTATTGCGCTCCAAGCCGATGTGTTGAGTAGCACAGCGCTTGGCATACGTAATTTTACATGCATGACCGGCGATCATCCCAAAAATGGAGACCATCCAGAAGCTAAAAGTGTGCTAGACCTGAACTCGTTTCAGCTTATCACGATGTTGCGCACAATGCGCGATGAGCATACCTTTCAATCAGGAGAGTCCATAAAGAGCGCACCCACTCTCTTTGTTGGCGGCGTAGCCAATCCAAACGTTGAACGTGTTGCGCGGTTGCAAAAGAAAATTGAGTCTGGAGCAGAGTTTATCCAAACCCAAGTTATTTTTGATGTAGAGCATTTTCGTAAGTGGATGGCTGATGTCCGTTCTGCCGGGTTGCACAAGCAGGCGTACATCCTTGCCGGCGTTATGATCGTGCGCAAACCGCAGTCTATTCTTTTTATACGGGACAATTTGCCAGGAAGTATTCGTGTTCCAGATAATCTTGTCGAACGTATGACAGAAGCTGCCGACCCAGAACAAGAGGGCATAATCATGGCAGCCGAGTGGACGCAAGAATTGCTCAGTATAGAGGGTGTTGCGGGAGTGCATTTGATGTCAATTGGATGGACCCGTGCTATGCCGGCAGTGGTTGAGCAAGCTGGTTTGCTTCCACGCCCTACTATCTAAAGACAGCTCGCAGCATTGCAGCGTACCAGCAAAGAATTGCATGTTCCTTTTTGTATAGCTTTGCGTTCTTTGCGTCTTTGCGCGAGGTCTTCATGAAAAAAGAAATGGTACATGCAGAGTGGTCACTATCAAGTCGGCCCGGCAGATCGAAATGCTGCGCCAGTCTGGACGTATTGTTGCCGACACATTTGAAATGCTGCGTGGGTATGTACGCCCTGGTATCACAACAGCCGAATTGGATAAGATAGCCGAATCCTACATTCGTAGCCGTGGAGCAGAACCGATATATAAAGGCTATGGAGGGTCACGGATTATGCGCAAGCGTTCGCGCAGAAGGCCACCCTTTCCGGCTTCTATCTGTGTTGCAGTAAACGATGTTATTTGCCATGGCATCCCAAGCACAAGCATGCGGCTACGCCAAGGTGATATTATTGGCATTGATATAGGAGTGCGCTACAAAGGGTGGGTTGGTGATTCGTGTATGACCCTTCCGGTGGGCAATATCAGCAAAACAGCACAACAACTGCTCGATGCAACACACTATAGCCTTGAACTCGGTATCGAGCAGGCATGCTTGGGCAATAAGCTAGGCGATATTGGTGCGGCTATCCAACGCTATGCCGAATCGCAAGGCTTTTCAGTTGTCAAAGAGTATACAGGGCATGGGGTAGGGCGCAATCTCCATGAGGAACCGTGTGTTTTTCACCATGGTGAGCCAGGCAAAGGGCGACAGTTACAAGTTGGCATGGTCTTTACTATTGAACCTATGATAAATCTTGGGCGGGCCGATACACGCCAAGATGGGGATGGTTGGACGGTGCGCACAGCAGATGGCTCTCTCTCGGCTCAATTTGAGCATCAGTTGGCTATTACGGAAAATGGCCCTATTATTCTCACCATGTAATGCAGATAATGAAAGAACCTCGTATGGCAGATAGTGTAGAATACATGCAACAAGCTACCACCGATACAGCACAACAGCATGCTGAACCTATCCAACGAACATATGGCGCATATACTCGCATTCTCATAGGTTGGTTCATAGGGATGTGCGAAGCTCTGTTGCTCCTGCGCCTCACTGCGAGACTTTTTGCTGCACGTTCTAGTAACCCGGTTATACAGATGCTCTATGCTGTAACCGACCCGGTAGTACGTCCATTGCATAGCATCGATGCGCAACAACCACGTTTCGGCGCTGTGTTAGAATTGTCTACTATGGCGACAATGCTTAGCATCTTTTTGGTGGGATACTTGCTCTGGAAACAGGTGGGAGATAGTGCATAGCCGCTAGGAACAGCGGTACCAAGTTTAGACATACACTGAAAGCGAAAGGGGGCTTGTGGTATGCGTGTTGCTCTGGTGACAGAAACATTTTTGCCCAATGTGAATGGGGTTGTTACCACGTTGTGCCGTTTGTTAGAGCATGTACAAGCTAAAGGCCATGCAGCACTCCTTTTCGCTCCATGGGGGGCGCCGCATACCTATGCAGATACACGTATTATACCACTGATGGGTGTACCGCTTCCTCTCTATCCAGAATTGAATATTACCCCCCCCCAACCGGGCATTTGGCCGCATCTGTTGAACTTTAAGCCTGATGTGCTTCATATGGTCTCTCCGGCCGTTATGGGCAGCATTGTGCCCTCTGTATCCTATCAATTACAGGTGCCGCTTATTTCCTCATACCACACAGATTTACTTGCCTATAGCCATCACTATGGGTTAGGACTTTTTCAGGATGTGTTTCATTCCTATTTGCGCTGGTTACATAACCAATCACGCATTACATTGTGCCCCTCTACCGCTACACGCGACATGCTGCACAAACAGGGCTTTCGGCGGTTGAGAGTGTGGGGACGCGGAGTAGATACAGAGCGCTTTCATCCAAACAATCGTAGCCATGCTTGGCGCGAATCGGTTGGGCTACAGGAAGGCGAAACGTTGCTGCTCTATGTAGGGAGGCTATGCAAAGAAAAACGCATTGCAGTATTGGCCGATGCATTGCGTGGGCTTGACAATGTACGCTTGGTGTTGGTTGGTGACGGTCCAGAACGGCTTGCATTGCAAGAGCGCATGCATGGGTTGCCCGTCTCATTCACCGGCTACCTCAAAGGACATAGCTTAGCAACGGCCTATGCGAGTGCCGACATATTTGTTTTTCCTTCCGATACAGAAACGTTCGGGCAGGTTGTGCAAGAAGCTATGTCTTCCGGTGTGCCTGTGATTGGCGCACGTAGTGGTGGTACACGTGACCTTGTGCATGAAGGCACCACGGGGTATCTCTTTCAACCCGGCGATGCACATGATTTGCGTAGGCATATACAATGCCTTGTAGCAGACACAGCTATGTGCCGTGCTATGGGCGAAGCTGGCCGAGCAGTTGCTGAAAAGCGTTCATGGGACGTTATCATGGATGAGCTACTCGAATACTATCATCACGTGCTACGTCGTACTCCTAGGTATAAGAAAATCGGATATATGGTGTGTTGAAAGGAAAAAACACAATGAAAAAGCAAACACGCATAGGCTTGTTGCTATGTTTGATAGTAAGTATCGGTTTTGTAACACCTATCTCGCAAGCTCAGGAAACTGAAATTTTCTTTGATTCAACTGGACAATGGCTAGATGATGCGTATGGCTTTTTGACGTATTGGCGCAAAAACAACGGAGCAGAATTGTTTGGTGCTCCTGTGACTGCACCACTGCAAGAGAACGGGGTTATTGTACAGTATTTTGAGCGTGGGCGCTTGGAATTTCACAGCGAACAAGCGGGCGCACCAGTATTACCCGGCCGGGTTGGTTCCGAATATGCACAAGAGCTTTGGCGCGTTTTTGAAACTCCGCTAGCCCTTGTGCCAACATCCAATGCCCTGTATTTTGAGTCTACTGGCCATACATTGCGTGAGCCATTTCTGCACTTTTGGCAAGCGAAAGGTGGCACTGAGACATTTGGCTTTCCTATCAGTGAACCGCTGTGGGAGTATGTTGGTGATGAAATGGTGTTGGTGCAATATTTTGAACGGGGACGCTTAGAACGTCATCAGTTTGCAGATGGTACATCGCAGTCTATTATTATTAGCCCGCTTGGGCGTGAGTTGGCACTATTGCGTGGGCATAATGTTGAGGCAGTTGTCCCATCGCTGCAACGGCCAACACCTATTCCATTCCCTACCGTTACGCCAACGCCAACACCAACACCAACGCCTGCGCCAACACCGGTTCCTGCCCCAACCGTGGCCAATACACAGTCCTACATAGCCCCAGATGGTCCATCATATCAAGGCACGGGCAAGCAGATTATTGTAAACTTATCAAAGCAATGGCTCTATGCCTACGAAGACTCGATATTGGTGTTTGACGCTGGAGTTTCAACGGGGCGAGATGGGTTCAATACACCAACGGGTCATTTTAGTATTTATGCGAAAGTACGTTCACAGACGATGAGTGGCACGATTGGTGGAGAATCGTATTATGTGCCTGATGTGCCACATGCTATGTATATCTATGGTGGAGTAGCGATGCATGGTACATATTGGCACAATCAGTTTGGTACTGGTGTGCGCCGTAGCCATGGGTGTATCAATTTGTCGCAACATGCTGCGGCTTGGGTGTATAATTGGGCACCGGTAGGCACACCTGTTCATGTGCATTATTGAGGTATACGAAGTTTTTCCTGTTCCCTTTGCTCAAGAGAGGGAATGATAACGGCATAAAGAAAGGAAATAAAAGCATATGCGAGAAGTAGGGAGAATAGTGCCAAATAGACTTGTGGGAATGGTTCGCATCGTGGTGTTAATGGGCATGGCTATGCTCATGTTGTCTATTACAACTGTTTCACGTGTACAGGCACAGGAACCTAGCGAACCGGTCCCGAGACGTTCAGGTGGTCTTTCAAGCTCTGTGCCTGAGCAAAGCAACCCGCCAGCAGCACAACCTGAAACCCCACCAGCGGCACCTGCACAACCCGCGCCGGCACCAAGTGGTGGGCACAAGCATATCATCGTAGACCTTTCAAGCCAGTGGCTCTATGCCTATGTGGGTGACTATCTTGTGTTTGATGCGCCGGTATCAACTGGTAAAGATGGGTTCAATACACCACCGGGGGCATTTTCTATCTATGCGAAATTGCCCTCACAGACGATGAGTGGCACCCTTGGTGGAGAGTCATACTATGTACCCGATGTTCCGTATGTGATGTACATTTATGGCGGGGTAGCCATGCACGGTACATATTGGCACAATGACTTTGGCACGGGCATACGCCGAAGCCATGGGTGCATCAATTTGCCCATTGATTCAGCAGCGTGGTTGTATAATTGGGCACCCATTGGAACACCAGTACAAGTGCGTTGGTAGTGTAGCATATATGCTGATATACGTGGGGGATGGCTGAGGTTTTGCTAGGAGCAAGACAGCTCACAGCATTGCAGCGTACCAGCAAAGCATTGCATGGTCCTTTTTGTATAGCTTTGCGTTCTTTGCGCGAGGTCTTCATGAAAAAAAGAAACAAGCCGAGTTGAAATCTATTAAAACGTAGAGGCATTGCATACATGCAATGCCTCTACAATACCCCGTGGATGATTATGGTGGGCGATACTGGATTCGAACCAGTGACCTCTACGATGTCAACGTAGCGCTCTAACCAACTGAGCTAATCGCCCACGCATGATACAAGGCATGATAGCATAGAAATGTTGGGTGGTCAAGTGGCAATAAGGTACTCCTATCATCGTGGATGCAGGGGGTTGAACCGCTGATGCGCTGCGGGGCGCTGTCATGCACTGATACGCTACGGTCACAAAAAAAGCGTGTGCCGCATAATAATAACACAATTGACAGATACGGCATATTCAACTATAATTGGGTGTGTAAAGGGCCGTTAGCTCAATTGGCAGAGCAGCTGACTCTTAATCAGCGGGTTGGGGGTTCGATTCCCTCACGGCTCACCATTGCTTCAAAAACCTGCTACTAGCAGGTTTTTTTGTTTGTTGTTCCTGCAGGCATAGCTTACGGTTGTAGCTTGTATTCTATCCCCACATGTACACAAGTACGTGAAAATCCAATCTTGAGTGATATGCTATAATGCAGGAAGTGTCAGGTTCATTTCGTATGATAGTCGGAACAGCGAGTTCATGAAGGAATTTTTTCGCCGTACTAAAAAAAGTTTTACCTCTGGACGAGACGATAAGAGCGAAGCACAGATTCCCAATATGTGGGAAAAGTGCCCATCCTGCCGCGAAATTATTTACCAGAGAGAACATCACGATAAGTTGAAAGTGTGCCCGAAATGTGGCTACCACACACGCTTGCAAGCACGCGAACGTATTGAGTTGCTGGTTGATGATGGGCTTTTTGAGGAGTATGACGCAGACTTATACCCTGTAGATGTGTTGGGTTTCACATCACTAGACCAAAAATACGCCGACAAATTGCATCAGACACAACAAGAGACTGGTCTAGCTGATGTCGTGGTGAGTGCTATAGGTGCCATTGAAGGCTATAAACTGGTGCTGGCTGCATGTGATTTCAGCTTTATGGGAGCATCTATGGGCAGTGTGTATGGAGAAAAAATGGCCCGTGCAGCCGAACGTGCAGGAGATATGGACATTCCCTTGCTCACTATTAATAGTAGCGGTGGCGCACGTATGCAAGAGGGAGTCATAGCCTTGATGCAAATGGCCAAGGTAAATATGGCCCTCACACGGCTTGCCTCGGCCCGATTGCCCCATATGGCCCTCCTCGTTGACCCGTGCTATGGTGGCGTTACCGCTTCTTACCCATCGGTAGCCGATATTATTATAGCTGAACCGGGAGCCTCTATTGGGTTTGCTGGTAAACGTGTTATTGAGCAGACTATTCGCCAAAAGCTGCCACAAGAGTTTCAGACTGCCGAGTTTATGCTTGAGCATGGTATGATAGATATGGTCGTGCCGCGCAGTGACCTGCGTATGATGCTAGGGCGTTTGCTGCGCCTCTACCATTGTGCAGGAGCTACACAGAGTAAGCACTTGACGCTTACATCTAGATTGGGGTTTCATCAAAAAAATGTGTCGGTGTATTCTGTTGTCTCGTCCGTTTCTGGGCAAGGTGATAGTTGAGGATGAGAACCTAGTAATCATTAGCTTATGGATGCAGAACATATTCAAGAGCCTGTAGAGATAGCTCCGTGGGATCGCGTGCAATTAGCACGTCATATGCAACGCCCACGTACCCTCGATTATATTTTGGGCTTGTGCGAAAATTTTGTCGAGATGCATGGGGACCGTCGTTTTGGCGATGATCTCGCTATGGTTGGGGGAATTGCTTCGTTTGGAGGGCAAACAGTCGTCGTCGTGGGGCATCAAAAGGGGCGCAATACCCGTGAAAATGTGCGACGGAATTTTGGCATGCCCCACCCGGAAGGGTACCGGAAAGCATTGCGCCTGTTTCGCCATGCGCAGAAATTTGGGTTTCCCATTCTTTGTTTTATTGATACTCCAGGTGCCAACCCAAATAAAGATTCAGAGGAACGCGGGCAAGCGAATGCAATTGCAGAGAATATTATGGCCATGGCTGACCTTACTGTACCAATGGTCGGATGTGTCATTGGCGAAGGGGGCAGCGGTGGCGCATTGGCTATCGGAGTGGTAGACCGGTTGCTCATGCTAGAAAATTCTATCTATTCGGTAGCTTCCCCAGAAGCATGCGCTTCTATTCTCTGGCGTGATTCGTCGAAGGCTCCAGAGGCTGCGAGTGCTATGCGTATTACAGCCCAAGACCTGCTCGCATTTGGCATTGTTGATGAGATTATTGCTGAGCCAGAAGGTGGAGCACATAGTGATAGTGCTGCCACCATTGCAGCAGTAGGCAACCGTTTGCAGGCAGCTCTCACCGAGTTACAAACATTCGATATAACATCTTTACTAGCACAACGCTATGGGAAATATCGTGCTATTGGGCAGTATCAAGGACATGTACACCCTTTTTCTTTGTTACATAGTGAATGATAACGCATGATATGGCATAATGTAATGCTGATTCAAACCGTCATTTGCCCTGTAGAGACGTTGCATGCAACGTCTCTACAGCGTAGCATGTGCCATACCTCCACAATTTCATTACCCTCCTTATGAATGAATAGATACAGGCACTATCTTCGCACGCTCATTGTTAATAGTATGTTGCCTCATACTACAAAAGTACACCTCTTCTTCGTTTATTTTCATGTAATCTTTTTTTAACTTTTTGCTCTGTTATTTGGGGTGTGCGCAATATCATACCCTTATGTATAAACATGGAGGGAGAGATGTTATGTATAGGCAACCTAGTGCTTTAGACCTCACACGGATGGGCATTCAAGCATTTCATGCTGGCAATGAGTCACAAGCAACCGTATTGTTTGAACAAGCAGTTGAGCGTGACCCATCCAATGAAATAGCATGGACATGGTTGGCAATCTGTTCTGAGAAAGGCTATTCATTCTCTAGTGTTCGAGAGCAACCACCCACCAACAACTCCAAACCCCAAATTGCATGACGAACGATGCATAATCAATGCCGCACGCTCATTGGCGAACGCTGAAGATGGAATAGCATGTAGTATGTAATGAATGATAAAAGATGCAAATTGAATTGATTGTAAAGAGATAGAAATGCTAACTGATACCCCTATTAAAGAGATACGCATTGACTGATGAAACAGAACCCTAGTGCAACCATGAGGAAATCGTATGTCGTGGGGTTTGACGTTTGAAAAGAAGCAGTCCATCTTGCTCTGCAATGAGGGTAAAGTTCGGGTTTTGCCTCATGAGAGCGATGACTTCCTGTTCATAGCTTATCCCTCCGCCATAGCTACCATTGCCAAGGGGAACGTAATAATCGAAAAGGGCATCGGTAAGGACATAGTCTACATGTGGGAGTATGGTAGGTAGGCGTTGAGCGCCGGGGTCGTCGGGGTAGCGGGTAAGATAGAGCACATGGCGGTTGGCAAGATGTGGAGCAATCGTGATCGTTGTTGCGAGTGGGACATTGTCGGGAACGTGTTGTGCGAGGAATTGGTTTTTCATTTCGTCGCGGTAGGTGATGCCGTAAGCTGAAGAATCTAGCCCTTGTGCAGGTATGTTCATCCAGAAAAGCGGGTTGAGGGGTGTATCTACAAGGAGTATGTTGAAAAAGAAGACACTGAATACAGTAATAATAAGATCGTTGCGCCACAGGTACTTTCTTGTGCCAGTGGATTGGTGGTGTAGTCCGTCGATGGTTGCCATGATGATGAAGGGTACAACAGTGGCATAGTGATGATAACGAAAGTCATAGCCGCCACCTGGCCCACTGGAGAGCAAGACGGGAGTGGCAATAGTGAAAGCGATGAGCAACCAAGACCAACCAGAGCGTGCTAGGAGAAGAACGGGACCGAAAACGACGATGGTACTGAGGAGTCTGTCGCCCACAGTTTGCCACACCGTAGAAAATTGCCCAAAGTAAAAGGTTATGTATGAGTGTGCGGACTGGGTAGGAGCATGAATATCTGTCGCAAAAGCAGGGCGTATGATAAGAAAGGCTACAGCACCGTAGATGATAGCTCCCATGAGTGTGAGGAAGCCGGGGTTGGTGAGCAGGCGGGAGCGTTTATGTGTAAGGAGGATATGTAACCCAATGCCTGCTACAGCAATGGCAACGTACCATTTGCAGGCAAGTGCAAGGATGAGAAAAAGCGTATATGAACGCCATGCACGGGCATGCCATGCGTCAAGAGCAAATAGGAGCAGGGGCATAGCAAGCGTGTCGCCGTGGAAGTCGAAGAGGACACTGGTTTGGGCAGTTGGGTAGAAAAGGTAGATAACAGCTAGGCCACGAGCAGCGAGTGGTGAGCCTATGCTGCGCATGGTAAGGCGATAGACGGGTAAGGCTCCAAGGGTGAAGAGAACGGCTTGGACAATGAGGAGTAGGCGAGGGTCGGGCCAAACCGCATAGGGGATGGCAAGGAGAAAGTATATGAGTTCAACGTGGAGGCTGAGGCGGCTCATTTGCCCTTGTGGAAATGTGACGATGAGGGGTTTGCCTTGCGTAGCGCTCCAGATGGCTTGGGACATGTTACCCAAATCGAGCATGCCGGCATTGTAGCCTAGGTAGCGGGCTATACTGAGGCAAGCCAGCATGGTGCCGCATGTGAGGGCTACAACGACAATGACGATATGAGCATGTGAACCCGATTGAGATGGGGTTGTATTGGGCTTATCCATAGAAGTTATTGTACTCGGTATAATTGCCTCTGGCAAGAGTGCATAGGAACATATCTGGTTGAATTTGAATTATACCAGAGCTGCGACGTAAGTAGGCGATAGGTTCGCTCCTTATGGTCGTAGCTCTTTTTTCTGACCGTGACCATGTACCAACAAACTCATAGACTCATAGACCATAAACCCGTTGACGTATGTTATTATAATAGAGATGATAGTATCACTTAGTAAAAGTACGGGTGCAGAGGTAGGCGTTAAGAACGTAATCCTTAATCCCTAGTCTCTCATTCCTAGTGGGTGTATGCTATGTTGTTGTTTTCGCGTCTCATTGCTGGAGGGTATTTGCTTGTCGTGGCACTAGTTGTGGTTATCACCGCGCTGGTTGGTCCACTTCCATTGAGTGGTGCTCCCTTTCCCTTGCCGCTTGGGCCTGGGTGTGAGCCGATAACGGTGAGCATGTATTATGGTACCGAAAAGGAGGATTGGCTTCAAGAAGCGACACAACGCTTTATGAAGACGAATCCGAAGGTAGGCAATTGTCCAGTAACCGATATTCAATTGGAGGGTATTGGTTCGCGTGAGGTTGTTGAAAAGGTTGTGAAGGGCGAAATACAGCCCGATATTGTTAGCCCGGCTAGTTCTATTCAGGTTGAGTTGTTACGTTACGAGTGGGAGACAAGCCACGGTACTGCTATTTTTCGTGACGATCATGCGCCGGTTCCATTAGTCTACACGCCATTGGTAGTAGTGGCATGGCAAGAACGTGCTCGCGCACTTTGGCCGAATGGTCCCAAAGATTTGTGGAACAATCTGCAAAAAGTATTGACGAATGATAAGGGATGGGATGCTTTCGGGCACCCTGAGTGGGGGTTTGCAAAGTTTGGTCATACCTCACCGGAAACGTCTAATAGTGGTATACAAACACTTGTATTGTTGGCGTATGGCTACCATAATAAAACGAGTGGCTTGACCAAGGGCGATGTGCTCGATTCTGGTTTTCAGGAATGGTTGGATGGTATAGAAGGGTCAGTGTGGGAATTTGGTGATAGCACGGGTACATTTATGCAAAATATGGTGCTGAAGGGACCAAGCACCTATGATTTTGTTGTGGTATATGAAAATCTGGCTGCGGATAATGTTGAAGCAGCAAAAGGGAAATGGGACCAGCCATTGCGTGTATATTACCCGCCTGCGACGATTTTTAGTGATCATCCCTATGTTATCCTCAATGCCGATTGGGTGAAGGATGAGGAAGTCGAAGCGGCGGCCCTGTTCCGTGACTTTTTGCTTTCGCAGGAGATACAAGAGCTTGCGCTCCAGTATGGCTTTCGTCCTGTGAGCAATGACGTATCGGTAACAAGTTCTATTCCCAACAACCCGTTTACGCTATATGAGGAGTATGGTATACAGGCTGATGCTATTCCGCCACAAGTGGAGATTCCATCTGGAGATGTGCTGAATGAGCTGATAACGCTTTGGCGAAGAAAGGATTATGATTAAGCTATGAAAGCTCTTATGGTAGCTGCACGTCAACCGCTGAATATCATGGTCGTTGTTGTTGCTCTTCTGAGTGGCTTAACTGTTGCATGGTGGTTGCTCCCGCTTGGTATGGTTGTCTATGTGTTAGCAGTTTTTCTTGCATCGCGTGACTTTGGGCTTATGGCTTCGGCCAAACGCTCGGCAGTGCGCTCTGGAGTGACAAGTAAGACATTTGAGCCTGTAGTAGATAAAATAGACCACACGCAAAAACAGATTAGGCAATCGGTCAATCAGTCAAAAGGGGCATTGGCAAACCTGTTGCAGCGGGTTGTGTCGCAAACGGACGATCTTGTAGACCAAGCGCATGCGTTAGCGAAGAAAGGGCAAATCATTGAGCAGTATCTTGGGCAAATGAATTATCAGCACTTGCAACAAGAGATTAACAAGGTAGATATGCAGATACAACAAACGAGCGATAAATACACATTGCAACAGTTGCATGAAACACGTAAGGCATTGGTCAATCAACAGAATAATGCCCGCGATTTGAATACATATATAGGGCGTGTCAAGGCACAGTTGCAAAACATTGATGCACGACTCGATGAGGTGTTGGCTGAAACGATCCGGTTGCGCACTGCCGATGCGGTGAGTGCTTCTTCTGTAACCAATCAGGTGGCCGATTTGTTACGTGACTTGAATGCAGATATGAGTTCATTCCAACAAGTCTTGGATACAGCCATAGTACAGAGTGGTGTAACAACGCGAATAGCCTGATATGGCAGGTGGTTAGTTGTGCAGAATCCAACCGGCATTGTTGCTGCCAATCGTGGTGAGCAACAATGCCGTTGCATTGGGCGGTACGTCGAAGATAAGTGGTACGGTATTTAGTCCGCCACCGGGTGGAATGGCATCTTGCAACGATAAATCGCCATGGGTACCGCGTCCGTACACAGTGAGGTACGCATCGGATGCGTTTCTGTCGGGCATGTAGCTGTGTCCTTCTGCGTCGGTGAGGATGATAAGACCGGGTGGTATGCGGCGTGCTTGGGGGTAGGTGTTGCCAATGGCCGGAAGGGCTAGGATAAAATTCCCTTCAGGAGTCGTATCGCCTATTGGTTGGTGCAGAACTTGCAAGTATTCTGTACGAAACAGGGTGATATACCAACCATGGTATTCTAGCAGTGTTCCTAGACGCAGGAGCGTAGGGTAGGGGCGTGGTTGTGGAGTTGGCGTGGGTGAAGGCACGGGGAGTTCGGTACGCGCATGGTCGTTTTGATGCGTTGTTTGGGTGGCATGACCAGTCGAGAAAAAGAGTGCCGAAAAAGGGTTTTGCCCTAGCACGAAAGTCATGGTGAGCAAACTTACAGTGAAGATTAAGACGGCTATGATGAAGAGGAACAGGCGACGATAGCTAGTCCAAAGGTTTAAGATAGGTTTGGGTTCCCCGGTAGCAGGGTCTGTATTACGGATGAGCCATCGGATGAGGTCCATACGAGGGCGTAGCCGTAGTACATGGTGAAGAGCTTGATAGCGCTCGCCGGGTGTTTCAGCATATTTTGCCAAGAGCAACCAAGCACGAGCATCGTCTGGGTGCTGGTGTGTCAGGGAGCGTATGATGGCCCGGGCGCCGGCTGTGTTTTTGTTCGTTGCAACACGTTTTGCGAGGAGAAGTAATGCTTCAACTTCATCGTTGTTCAATTGGTTCCATCCTTTAGAGCAAAAAGGGTGCAGATTTTTGAAAATCCTGCACCCTTCTCTGTCTTATGATTCCTACTATTAATTGCTAGGTTCTCTGTACGTGTGTACTACTCTATTCGTGTGTCACTACTGCACGCGCTCCAGAACCATCCAACCTTGGTCAGGCCGGTTCGGCGAGAAAAACACCACTTGGGTTGCATCGGATGCAATGTCAAAGAAAAGGGCCACACTTGTTGTTATACCATTGGCAGGAACCGGGTCCATGTGGCTGCGGTCTGCATTGATACCTGGCATGACAAATGCTTTGGAGAGTTCGGGCAAAGCTTTGTACACACGTCCTTGGGCATCTTTGAGGACAAAAAAGTCTGTTGGTATGGGCTGCGCTTGACCAGTGCGGTTAGCAACCACCACAAGTACATGCACAAAACGTCCTTGTGGTGTAGAACCTGCAACATTTCCACGGAACACCCGTGTACATGCTGCCGGGAAACAAAATGCTTGGTTGTAATCATAGAGCCAACCATTACTTTCTAGTGGTGTATTTTCTGGTATGATGGCCGGGTTCATTGCATCGAAGTTCATGCCTGTTTGATCAACAGGTGGTTCGGTTGGTTGTGTTTCTAGGGCGGGCGTGGTTGCTTCTGGCGCAGGTATTTCGGGTGTCAATGCAGGCTCTGGCGTGGCAGCATCACCCATAGCTGGAGCAGGGGTTTGTTCGGGTTGTGAGACAGCAGGGCCTTGCTGTGGAACAGGTGGGCCTGCGACATCTCCGCTACCAAAGACCAGTGAAGATACTCTAGGCCAGACGAGTAACCAGAGCAATACAATGATGAGTATTCCGGCGACGCCACCAAGCACAAGACGCATGTTGGCGCTAGCAAGCAGATCCAATGGGCTTTTACTGCTTTTGGATGACGATGACGATGACGATGAACTAGCCGCCGAAGCCCATGAGCTTTTGGCCAAAGGAGGCGAGCTAACGTAAGAACTCTTCTTTTGTGTCGTTTTTCTTTTGCTTCTGTCGGTATCGGTGCCAGTACTTGCAGATTCTGCTTGGCTACCTGTACTGGTGCTGGCTGCGCTAGGTGTGCTAGCCGTGCCACCAGCAATACTTGCAGCGGTTGCAGCCTGCGATGATTCTTCAGATGGTTGCTCTTCTTCATCTTCTTCGCGTCCCACTGCTCGAGGGTCTTCGCTGAAAATATCTGAAAGAGAGTCAAGTTCAGCAAAGGGGTCGTCAAAATCATCCTCCGGCATTGTGCGCGAAGGGGGCGGCGCTGGTTCGGACGCGGGTGCTGCTGGTGTTGTTTCTTTGACATCAGGTTGCTTGGATTGTTCTGACGGTGGTGCGCCAGCAGGTTCTTCTTTGAGAGATTGCAAACTCTTCGAGGCCATATCGTTTTGTGGATCGAGTTCTATGACACGTTCTAGGGCTGCTTGTCGTTCTTCGCGGCTTTCTGCTACACCAGCAAGCCATAGCCATGCTTGGACATTTTGCGAGTCTTCACGTGTCAATAAACGGAAAAGATTGCGAGCTTCCTCTTTGTTTCCGTCTCGGGCGGCCTCAATACCCAACTGCAATATGCTATCGGGGTCCGTTGTCATGCGTACTTCTGCTACCTTTCTTATGCTCAAACGCGATTACCTACACATTTGGTCTCTCTTAGGTTTGTTTATGTATGCGTGAATGAGTTTATTCCAAATATCCACGGAGCTTTTTCCCCAAGTGCGGGTGGCGCAGCTTACGAAGTGCGACTGCTTCTATTTGGCGAATACGCTCACGTGTAATACCAAATTCAACGCCTACTTCTTCCAGTGTACGATAGCGTCCATCTTTCAATCCATAACGTAGTTGGATAATTTTGCGTTCACGTTCGGGTAATTTTTGTAGGACTTCTTCAATTTGTTCACGCAGCATAGATACTGCTGCTGCTTCGGCAGGAGTGGCGACACGATCATCTTCAATAAAATCGCCCATTCGGCCTTCGCCATCTTGACCGACGGGCATTTCTAGCGAAAGTGGGTGCATAGATGCTTCAAGTGTACGACGCACTTTGCTTGCACTGATGCCCATAGCGTCGGCGATTTCTTCTGGTGTTGGTTCACGTTGCATAGATTGTTGTAATTTATGCGAGGTGCGCTTGACTTGACTGATGGCTTCTCCCATATGAACTGGCAAACGGATTGTGCGGCTTTGGTCGGCTATAGCACGAGTGATAGCTTGGCGTATCCACCATGTAGCGTAGGTTGAGAATTTGTGTCCCTTGGTATAATCGAATTTTTCAACGGCTCGCATCAACCCGATGTTGCCTTCTTGGACGAGGTCCATCATTGTCAAGCCATACGATGTATACTTTTTAGCAATGGAAACGACAAGGCGCAAGTTTGCTTGGATGAGGTGTTGACGTGCTTCACAGCCGAGGGCAAATTGTTTTTCTAATGCGATGCGTTCATCGCTGGAGCAATAACTTTCCTGGTCCACGTATTCACGTGCCCGGTCTCCGACCTCCATTTGTTTGGCCAGTTCAACCTCTTGCTCGGCGGTAAGGAGAGGCACTTGCCCAATTTCCTGCAAATACATCCGCACTGGATCATCAAGTGCGATGTCCGTCAAATCTGGAAACTCGGATAAGATGTCGTCTTCATTGGCGATTTGGGTAGTTTCCATTTCGGCGGAGGACTCGACGACTTTAATTCCTTCAGCCTGCAACTCAGCATAGAGTTGATCTATTTCAGTAACACGCAACTCGGGCTGTGGAAAAGCCTCAAGAATATCCCCGTAGGTGAGATAACCTTGTGTGCGGGCAACTTCCATTAATTGCTCCATCATTAATCTCAACTCCTGTACGATCATGCGTGCAAAGGTCTTACTACTGTGTGCGATACATGTTTCATTGTTTTGTTCGCTCTATGTTGTAAAGGAATACTACTTGATCTACTTTGGCTTTGTGTACTAAGCATAGCCTTAGCATGTTCAGTGCTATACATATGTTACTGTGGTAACACATTGCATGAGAAAAAATATTCTCTTTACCCTGTTTTGCCTATCTTGGAACAACGCACGTAATGCAACCCATGTTCGTCCTGTCGTATCTATAGAATAGGCACAGCTTCAAGCTACAAATAAAGGGATATTTTTTCCTCGTAAGGCACTGAGAGAACAGTATACATTTTTAACGCTATATTTACGATAGCTACTATAGCATTATGCAACGGTTAAAGTCAACCCCTTTGTAAAACATTTTTGGAAACTCGTCGAAAATCTTTTATATTGAGTTGCAGCGATTTGTATCCATTCCATTCATGGTCTTCAATGGTGTAGGCAATGTCAATGAATGGATGTTTTTGCAACGGAGCAGCTAGATGCCCTAATCGCCAAGCAATAGCTTCTAGGGGCGTGTCACCATTTTTACGCAAGCGCAGTTTGAGATGCTGTCCTTTGGGGCCTATTTCACGTACATCAGCCGCTTCAACATTGCGAGAAAGAAGTACTGGTTGTGGGTTGCGTTCACCAAACGGGGCAAGTTGGGATATTTCTTTGTAGAGTTCCCACTGTATATCTTCTAGGTTTATTTCAGCATCAATATCGAGAGATGGGATGAGCATAGCATCAGTTATGTTGGTGCTGGCTTGTTCTAGCAAACATGCTTCAAGCATGTTGAGGTTGTCTGTTTTAATAGTCAGGCCGGCTGCCATTGAATGTCCGCCAAAACGTTCAAAGAGGTTGGGGTGCTTATTGGCACAATAGGTTAGGGCTTCAATGATGTTAAAGCCAGGTATTGAGCGTGCTGATCCATGAGCTAAGTCAGTTTCTCGTTTGAGCAGCACGACAGGTCGCCACCATTCTTCTACAAGTTTCCCGGCTACAAGTCCAACAATACCTTCATGATAGGTTTCATCGTCAAGTATGACAATGCGCTGGTTGAGTTTGCCTGTTATGTGAGCTTGTTGCCGTGCGGTTTGTTGTACTTCTTCGGTTGCTTGTTGCCGTTCTTGGTTTTTCTTGTTGAGTTCTTGGGCAAGTTGCTGAGCGAGTACAGCATCATCTGTTAGGAGCAATGTGTGTGCTAGGTCTGCATGATCAATGCGGCCAGCTGCATTGATACGTGGTGCTAGTCTATACCCAATACCCATAGAGTCTACTTGTCCTAGGACGAGTCCCGCTGCTTTGATAAGGGCTTGCAACCCAGGGCGCTCTGTTTGGTTGATAGCTTGTAAGCCAGCTTTGACAAGGATACGATTTTCGCCATTGAGAGGGGCTATATCTGCTACTGTTCCGAGTGCTACTAGCTCTAACATATCTCGCCCGCGCAATGTGGAGCGCAACCCATAGGTATAGAGTGCGCGTACTAATTTGAAAGCAATCCCAACCCCCACGAGCTGTTTGTAGGGATAAGGGCAGCCGGGTTGTTTGGGATTGAGGATTGTACAAGCGGGGAGCGTTTCTGGTGGAGTGTGGTGATCGGTAACAATAACATCCATACCAAGTGCATGAGCTTGGTGTACTTCTGAAGCGTTGCTAATGCCACAGTCTACCGTGATAAGCAAAGTGCTACCTTGGGCAGCAAGGTCGGCTACAGCTCTTTCATTTAGTCCGTACCCATCTTTGAATCTATCTGGTATCCGGTGGCTTACATTGCCACCCATCGTGATAATGGCTTGCTTGAGCAAGGTCGCAGCAGTGACGCCATCAGCGTCATAGTCGCCATACACAACGATTGGTTCTTGGGTAGCAATAGCTTGAGCAACACGACGCCCTGCTTCATCCATACCTTTCATGAGAAGCGGGTCATGGAGCCCATCTGGATAGGTGTTGTCCAGAAATTGTACTGCTTCATGCAGGTTGTTTTGTCCTCGTTGATAGAGCAAGGTAGCCACCATTTCCCCACGCCCAAGTTGGTCAACAAACTCTTGTGGTGCGGGTGTACGCAACTTCCATTGTTTGTCATGAGCAGACAGTTTGCCACGTCTCGTCATGCATGTTTCTTTCTCAAGTGAGCACTTCCCTTTGTCTATTGATTATACAACCCTTGTCAATGCCTTGGAGTGTTGGCGGCTTGGCCCTTTGAACCATGCGTATTGCATCGGCACGTTGTTTTTGCTATAATGAAGTATGTACATGCTCTGTAGGTAGGTGAGACATATGCAATTTGAAGAACTGTTTCTTGTACGGCTTTGTAAGCCAGAAGATGCACAGCAAGATGCACAGATTATAGCGCCATTTATTCAGGAATTGGTCCGTGAGATGGGGTTTTTTGACCCACCAGATGTTGATACACTCGTTGAATTGGCATACTCACTCATTTCGACGGGTTTCAGTGAATTTGTGATAGCTGAAATACAAAAAGAGCCTGTTGGCTGTATTCACATTAATTATCGCCTTTCTTCATGGAGCGCTTCGCCCTATGCGAGTGTTGAAGACCTCTACCTTCGCCCTAATGCGCGGCGGCAAAAAATAGGGCGGAGCTTGGTTGATTATGCATGTCAACGGGCCCATGCGCGTGGGTGTACCTATATTGATGTACATATCCCAACAAAAGATAAAAAAGTACATGCATTCTTTGGGCGCATGGGGTTTCAAGATGTCCATTTGCACTGCAAGCGTGTATCTCTGCCACGCGAACGCCATTGTAAAGCTCATGCGCATACACACGAGGGAGGGGATGTATGAGTAAACAGCAACGTGGGCGCAAAGTAGCCCCAAAAAAGAAGGACTCTTCGTTACAAACATTCTATTGGGTTGTTGGTGTGGTAGCTATTGTGGGCATTGTTGTCATTGTATTGTATGCGACAAGTGGCAATAAGTCTTCTGCATCGCAAGAAACACCCGCCGAAGAACCCACTATACCGATAACATCCCAATCTCCCCAAGCACATGATAATGCGAATGACCCTGCGGATAGTGCAACGAATGACCCTGCTCGTGTATTTGAGGTAAGTCCCCCTTCACCAAACGGGACAGTGGCAGTTGGGGGGGTAGATGGGTTTTATGCGACTGGTGATGCTGATGCACCAGTGACAGTGATAGAATTTTCAGATTTTGAGTGCCCTGCGTGTGCGCATCACGCTACGCAAATAGTGCCACAATTGAAACAAAATTATATTGAATCTGGCAAGGTGCAATTAGTGTTCCATGATTTTCCACTTTCGTACCATACACGGGCCCCAATAGCCTCAGCCGCTAGTCGTTGTGCAGGCGAGCAAGGCAAGTTTTGGGACATGCATGATGCACTCTTTCGCAATCGGCAGCAGTGGGTAGAGGACTCGGGCACCACTGTTTTTTCGCAGCTCGCTGACGATATAGGTGCTGACGCAGCACAGTTTGACGCATGTATCGAAAGTGGTAAGCATATGGAGAAAATAAGTGCCTCGGCCCAAGCAAGTGCGGCAGCCGGTATCAACGCTACCCCTACCTTTGTCGTCAATGGCAAAGCGGTAGAAATAAGCAATCTGTTCAACGAAATTGATACCGCGTTGGCTGAAGCTGGTGAGTAATTGCATAGCCTATGAAACCTGAACGTGTACGCTACCCACGCATGGCATTGGTGCTTTTTGCGCTGTTTGGGTTATTCGATTCTGTGTACCTTTCACTAACGCGGTTGCAATCGCAGGGGTTGGTATGCCCTGCTGGTGGGGGCTGCGATGTGGTACAGGAAAGTCGTTGGAGCACCTTGCCACCGGGGAATGGGCTGCCTGTTGCCTACATTGGCGTAGTTGGCTACCTCGTATTGTTCATTCTTGGCATGATAGCGTTGCACACTGATACGATTGGTCCGTTCCCGGCTCCTCTTGTATTACTTTCCCTTTCTTCAGTGGGAGTCTGTTTTTCCATATATCTCGTCTCTATCCAACTCTTTGCAGTAAAGGCGATTTGTTTTTGGTGTATGCTATCGGCATTATTTGAGGTTTCTATTTGGGTAGCAGCGCTTGTAGATTGGTTTGCATGGCGAAAGACTTTTCGCCATATGGAGGATGTTGTCATCTTGTCGTAAGAGTGGTATTGTAATCATTCACGTAGCTTTGCGGTTGTGGTAACAAGACAGGTCGTACCCTGAGAGCGCTAGCAAAGAATTTTTACCACAGGGAGCACAAGGGTTCACAGGCTATATACGTATTCATCTGCGTTCATCTATGGTTAATTAAAAAAGAGCAGATGTATGCCATATGAGCATAGTTGGGTATTGTCAGAGTATGTATACCTTAGGAGGTAAATAGTGCGTAGCCGTTATTTCCATCATACCTATGATGAGCGCATGATACGCCGTCGGAGATTTCCCGCATATCCTGTTTTTCTCATGCGACGTGGACAAAACAATACTGACGATACATTTGCTTTGCCTCGTGTTGTTATTCAAGCAGTTGCGCTTTCGACACTTGTTGTTGTTGTGCTCATAGCTATTTTTGTGACTACCTCGGTCAGTACCTATTTTCAGGTAACGGGGTCTCTCAAGACGCGCCTTGCAGAGCTACAAAATCGTCAATCATTTGAAACATCGCGTATGTATGCACGTGATGGCACGTTGCTCTATGAGTTTTTTGATGCCGGTAGACGCACAACTATAGACCTAGATGAGGTATCACCACTGTTAATTATGGCTACGATTGCGGTTGAAGACAAGACGTTTCTTGAAAATTCCGGTGTGGATTATGAGGGTATTGCACGAGCATTTTACCAAAACATGTCTTCTGGGAATGAGATGAGTGGTGCTTCCACAATTACCCAACAGATAGTGAAAAATGTTATCTTGACTGACGAAGAACGTAGTTATGAACGACGGTATGAACGCAAGTTCAAAGAAGTTATCCTTGCTCAAGAACTGAGCAAATTTTATACCAAAGAGCAAATTTTAGAACTGTACCTCAATGAGATTTACTATGGCAATATGGCCTATGGTATCGAAGCGGCTAGCCAAGTCTATTTCAACACGTATGCCAGTGACTTGACTTTGGCGCAAGCAACACTGCTTGCCGGGTTGCCACAATTGCCCAGTTTATACGATCCGCTCAACTATCAGCAGCGTGATGAGTATGGTGGTTTTTTGCCGGGTTTACATCTTGAACGCGGTTGGCGCGATCTAGATTATGAGTTCTCCGAGGATGTTACTCCCCCCAAATGGCGTCAGATTAGTGTGTTGCGGCAAATGGTAGATGAAGGCTATATTACCGAGGTGCAGGCACGTGTTACAGCGGCTGAGAAAATACGTTTTGTGCCACAGGATGTGCCACTCCATGCCCCCCATTTTGTTTTTTATGTACGCAAAGTGCTAGAAGAAAAGTATGGCAAAGATGTTGTCCGAGGCGGGGGACTGAATATTTATACCTCGCTGGATTTGGAATTGCAACAGATGGCCGAGCAAAAAGCTGCTGAACATATAGAGAAAATCAGGGGGCGCAATATCCATAATGCATCGGTAGTTATTATGCAACCGAACACAGGCCAGATTCTAGCTATGGTAGGCAGTATTGATTATGATGCAGTGGTACCTACGTGGACATGGGGGCGTGAAGGAAATGTGATAGATGGGCAGGTCAATGTAGCTATTCGTCCGCGTCAGCCTGGCTCTGCACTCAAGCCGTTTACCTACCTTGCTGCTATGGAGCAGGGCATGACGCCAGCAACGGTGTTGTACGATGTTCCCTCGCGGTTTGACGATGGCAGTGGAGTGCCATATGTGCCGAACAATTATACTGACGCTTTTTATGGTCCTGTACGTATTCGTGGCGCGTTGGCCAATTCGCTCAATATACCGGCCATCAAGGCTCTTGAGTTTGTGGGTGTTGATTATATGTTGCAGTTCCTCGATAAGGTCGGCATAAAAAGTACGTTGGATAACGGACTATATGGGTTGTCGCTGACCCTAGGCGGATGCGAGGTGACACCGCTTGAATTAACCACGGCCTACAATACGCTTGCAAGTGGTGGGCGGTATATTCAACCAACACCTATTTTGAAGATAACCGATTCTAAGGGACGCATTCTCGAATCGCCACAATATACCACCAAACAACAGGTTATAGAACCGGCGCTCAATAGTATCATTGTAGATATGATGAGTGATGATCAAGCCCGTGCTCCTCTTTGGGGGCTAGGTACCGCACTTGAGGTTTCACGCCCGGCGGCTGTCAAAACCGGCACAAGCGAAAATTGGGTTGATGCTTGGACATTAGGGTTTACCCCCTATGTTACCGTTGGTGTGTGGACGGGCAACAATAATAATGAGCCAACGTATCGTGTTGAGAGTTTGGAGGGTGGTGGGTATATTTGGCATAATGTTATGGAAGATATTTTTAAGTTGATAGACCAGAAGCCAAAATATAAACGCCTTTTTAGTGAACCGTTCCCTAATCAAGAATTGCCAGAAGATTTTGTGATACCTGATGATGGCAGCATAGAACTGCGGTATGTATGTTCGGCCGGTGGTGGGTTTGGTGGGCGCAACCCAGAGTTGTTCACCCGCACAATGATTGACAATGCTGCCGCTGGTGTTGGTTCTGTTGGGTGTATTGGTAATAACTATGTGCAGCTTGCTCAGTCGAAGTCTGAAGGGCAAAAGGGACTTATTCCGCCATCAAGGAAAGAATCTCAAAAGAGCCAGCCAGTATGGTATGATAGTGACGCGAGTGTTGATACATCGTCGGGTCCGGTTGAGCAATCGCAGGACCAACCGGCTTCACAACAAACTGACCCGTTGCAAGGGGAACAACAACCCGCAGCAATGCCGGGTGCGGCTGAAGGTACGCCACCGGAAGGACCAGTGTGGCTCCTTGGTCCACAGGCACAAGAGGGGCAAGCGTCATCGGTTATCGTTGAGGGGCAGCAACCGGCTGAGGGTGCGCCACCAACATTGGATGTGCAACCTGCGCCTTTGCAACCGGCCCCGCAGGCACCACTGCCACAGGTGCCACAGCCCTATGGAGAAGAGCTGCCACCACCGCTCATACCTTCGAACCCAGAAGAGTCAGCTCCATCGTTCTTTGGGGGCATAGATAATTAACAGAAAGAACTATGATAGATAACAATTATATCGGTCAGCTAGATACAGGACATGAGGATGAACCACGCCGACGGGTGTATCCTAAGTTTCTGCGCCATGGGAGAAATACGAACGTTGTTTCTCCCATATTTCCTGTTGTACGTGTGTTGGTACAAATAGTTGCCTTTCTCTTGGTGGTTTCTGCTCTTGTTATTGTCATCTTTGCAACAAGTGCCTATAGCACCTATGCCCATATTGCAGCTTCGCTGAAACCGCGTTTGTTGGCATTGCAAAACCGCGAAGTCTTTGAAACGTCACGTATCTATGACCGCAATGGTGTGTTGTTGTATGAGTTTTTCGACACGGGCAAGCGTACACGGGTAAATGTTGATGATGTTTCTCCCTTATTAATTGCGGCAACCATTTCAATTGAAGATAAAACTTTCTTTAGCAATCCAGGTGTAGACTACGAAGGTATTATGCGTGCGTTTTACCAGAGTGTCAGCGCGGGGGAGGAGAGAGGTGGTGCTTCGACTATTACCCAACAGGTGATAAAAAATATTATTCTTACAGAAGAAGAACGGCGCTATGAAAATCGCTATGAGCGCAAGTTTAAAGAAATTGTTTTGGCACAAGAGCTGAGCCAACTGTATGATAAAAAACAAATTTTAGAGTTGTATTTGAACGAAATTTTCTATGGAAATCTAGCCTATGGGATTGAGGCAGCCAGTAATGTATATTTCGGAGTGCATGCGAATGAACTTACTCTTGCCCAAGCATCGCTTCTGGCTGGTTTGCCGCAGCTGCCAACAGTGTATGACCCGCTCCACTATGTACGTCGTGATGAAGACCGCACATATCTACTGGGGATACAGCTTGGCGATGGATGGGTAAACCCCAGTTATTCCCTATCTGATACTGTATCGCCCCCCAAATGGCGTCAAGTAGCTGTGTTGCGCCAGATGGTAGATGAAGGGTATGTTTCTGAAGCACAGGCACGCGCAGCAGCAACTGAGGACCTTGTGATGTCTCCACAAGAAGCGCCACTGCATGCACCACACTTTGTATTTTATGTGCGCAAGATTCTTGAAGAGAAGTATGGCAAGCGCCTTGTCACTGGTGGTGGGTTGAATATTTATACGACTCTGGACCTTGATTTGCAGCGTATGATACAAAAGAAAGCGGCTGAACACATTAAAAGTCTTGAGGAGCGCAATATTTATAATGCGGCTATTGTGGCTATGCAACCCAATACGGGACAGATACTCTCTATGGTCGGCAGTATAGATTATGATGAGGTGAAGGTTACCGATACACCGGGTGAGGAGGGGAATGTCATAGATGGACAGGTGAATGTGGCTATACGGGAGCGGCAGCCTGGCTCGGCGCTCAAGCCCTTTACCTACCTTGCTGCTATGGAGCAGGGGATGACACCCGCAACGGTGTTGTGGGATGTGCCAACGAAGTTTCGCAATGGGGATACGTGGTATGAGCCAAAGAATTACAATGGGCGCTGGAATGGACCGGTGCGTATTCGCACTGCCCTTGCTAATTCACTCAATATGCCGGCTGTCAAAGCATTGAAATTTGCAGGGATTGAGTATACGCTTGATTTGCTTGACCGCGTCGGTGTGAAGAATGGGTTAAAGCGTGGTATGTCCTATTATGGTCTGTCGCTTACGCTTGGTGGTGGTGAAATTACCCTTTTGGAGTTGACAACGGCCTACAATACACTTGCAAGCGGAGGTCAGTATATCCCTCCTACGCCCATTCTCAAGGTGACAGATAATACAGGGCATGTGCTTGAATCGGCCCAGAATAGAACAGCCGAACAGGTTCTTGACCCTGCCTTAACTAGTGTGATTGTTGATATGATGAGCGACGATAAGGCACGCGCACCTATTTGGGGGTTGAATAGTGAACTCAAGTTGTCGAGACCTTCTGCGGTGAAGACTGGTACGAGTGAGGATTGGCGCGATGCATGGACAGTTGGGTTTACGCCCTATGTGACCGTGGGTGTGTGGAGTGGGAATAATAATAATGAGCCTACCGATAAGGTAGAAAGTCTCCAAGGTGGCGGTATTATCTGGCACAATGTCATGGAAGAATTATTCACATGGCTGGAAGATGATACATATAGAACTCTTTTTGGCTCAGCCTTTGCTGATGGTGAGTTGGTAGAAGATTTTTCGCTCGACGATGCTGTGCAACGTTCTTCTCTATGCTCCATTCCAGGCAATTTTGGTGGCTATAGTGAAGAGTTATTTACCACAGGTATGTTACATGGAACCAATGTTATAAGTGGTACCGTAACAGCCGACGTGTCTGGACGAGGTGGCAAAATACATGGTGGGTGCGATTTTTATACCAAATTTACCGTGGTGAAGATTCCGAATGATGAGTCGGTACCAACGTATTGTCTGCCCGTTAAGGATGTGAGCTACCCCCCTGAAATGGTTGAGGTGTTGACCTATTGGAATGTGCCAGACTCAGAGCCTGATGAGCGGGTGGTGTATCAATGGTCGGGTGGCAGTGCGGGTACCTCGGTCCGTCCGGGGAGTTTTCCCCAGTGTACCACTGCTGTCGTGAAGAAATTGACACCAACGCCAAACCCAGAGGAGCGGTTGCCGACGCCTTCGTCTAGCCCAACTACTATGTTGCCAGCGCCGGTTTCTAATGCTGTTGCGATGCCCGACTTGTTGCGTATGGGCGAAAATCAAGCCAAGGAAGTGTTGGCAAGCCTTGGGGTCAATGATGTATACATTGAGTATCAGACACGTGACCGTATCCCACAGATTTTTGACCAATATGCGCCCTATACCGTTGTGAGTACATTGCCAACGGCAGGCAATTGGGTTCTGCCGCGCTCTATGGTTATTCTGCGGGTACGAGCGCCCGACCAGCAACCAGCGGGAGAGCCTGCACCAGTGGCCCCAACGTCCGGTCCGGCTCCGGGGCTTCAGGTAGTGCCAGATTCTGCACCTGCCGCACCACAACCTGCCGCTCCCGAACAACCACAACAGCCCCAGCAAGATGCTCAACAACTGCCTGAACCACCCGGTCCTGCAAATGAACCGCCACTGCCTGCGCCACTGCCTGCGATGTTCCCAACGCCAGTAGGCACTCCGCCGCCCATTCCACCACTACAATTGCAACCATAAAAATTATATGTAAGTGGTATGCAAACGGTACTATGGTTCAAAAAGAGGTAGCGGTGCGCTGGAGCAGTGTGTTATTTATACACATGCTCGCGCTCATATTGTTTGGCACAGCGGCTTGTGGCAACTCTGCCGCTACGTATGATACACCTGTGCCACGTGTGACAACAGATATGCCACTCCAGCAGACTCCTCTTACATCGCCCACTATGAGTGCGCCTGAATTAGCACAGGATGATTCGCCTAACCCCCAAGAGAAGCAAGCATCACCAACCATTGCGTTGGCAACGAAACAACCAGCGACACCTACGCTGACGCTCACTGCAACATCTGCGCTGACATCATCGGATATATTGTCTGAGTCCCTCGTGCTCTGGACGAGTGAGCAAGGTAGGGCATTGGAGGTGGTGCGGGAGTTAGCATCTGCATTTGCAGCTCAGCATGATAGGGATATAACAGTTGTAGCCAAAAATGCGGATAGTTTGCGCGTTGATGTTATTGCCAATGCGCTTGTTGGGAATGCATCCCCACACCTTATCTGGGGCAATCAGGATGATTTAGCGGCGCTTTTGCACGATGGAAACGTGCAACCAGTTGCTCCTGTTGGGGAACACAAAGAATTTGTGCCAGTAGCCCGTATAGGTGCTACGCAGGATGGTCTTCTCTGGGGCTACCCGCTTACGTTGCAGGATTTTCTTTTGCTGCTGTATAACCGCCGCTGTGTATCTGCGCCCCCCAATACAACGGATGAGTTAATTGTGCAATCACGTGCTGTGCAGAACGATGCACAAAACGGTTGCTATGGGCTTGTTGCCGGCTGGAGTCAGGCGCGATGGTTTTTGGCTTGGCTCAATGGGTTTGGTGGGGCTATAACAAGCGATGATGGCATGCAACCGGCTCTTCGTTCTACAGCGGTTATCAGTTCGCTCAACTTGCTGCGCGAGTTGTCGGTAGCGGCTCCCCCAGAACAGCATGGGTATGTTGATGGGCAAGAGCTGTTTTGTGCCGATGAGGTAGCAATGGCAATAGATGGGCTGTGGGCACTGGATGAGTACCTTGCTGTAAGCGATACGCTTGAGATGGCAGTTGCGCCGTTGCCACGTGTGCCGGCTACTGGGCGCTTGGCTGCTTCTGCTGTGGGCGGAAGGTATTTGATGCTGCACAGCGACGTATCAGGGGAGCACCTTGTCTATGCACGTTCGTTTGCAGCGTTTCTTACCTCGTTGGATGTGCAAACGCGTTTGGCGCGTTCGTTGCGCCGTTTGCCTGCACTCTATGCTGCCCTCCAAGTACCTACAGTCGTAGAGGATGAGGTGTTGGGTGTGGCTGTTCAACAGGTTGAGACAGCCAGCGGTTTGCCACCAACACGAGCTACCTATTGTGCATTGGTAGCAATAGAGACGTATCTTCCGTTGTGGTTGGATGAGAAGGGGGAGATGAGTCAGCAAGATGTTGCTGCGGGGATGCAGGAGCATGCGATGAGGTGTATGTCGGGCGAGCAGGAGAACGATACAGCAATAGAACAATAAAATACACTCTCCCATGGTACAATGAAACGAATACATTATAGTGTGAAAGGCAAGCACATGTCTCAAAAACCAAATAGCCAGTCGTTTCTCCTTGCAAGCAATGATTTTGAACCAGCCTATCTAACGCTCTACCGTAGTGGCGAACTGCAACAGCGTGTACAGCAAGCCTTGCAGCATTTGCAAGCGTGCGACATCTGCCCACGTGCCTGCCACATAGACCGTACCCACCACAGCAACGGCTACTGCCGCACCGGTCGCCATGCCATTGTGAGTAGCGCATTTCCACATCGGGGCGAGGAAGAATGCCTGCGTGGAAGCCATGGTAGTGGTACAATCTTCTTCTCCATGTGCAACTTGGGGTGCGTCTTCTGCCAAAACTTCGACATTAGCCAAGCCGGCCTGGGAGAAGTTATGCTGGCTGAAGACTTAGCCAACATCATGCTCAAGTTGCAAGCAATGGAATGCCACAACATCAACCTTGTCACCCCCACGCATATTGTGCCGCAAATCATAGAGGCTCTTGCCTTGGCTGCTGAACAGGGGTTGCGCCTACCCATTGTCTACAATACCTCGGCCTACGATAGCCTTGAAAGCTTGCGCCTGCTCGATGGTATCGTAGACATCTACATGCCCGACTTCAAATGCTGGACCCCGCACCATGCCAAGCGCTATATGCATGCTCCCGACTACCCCGACATGGCCCGCGTAGCTCTCAAAGAGATGCACCGTCAAGTGGGCGAACTGAAAATGGACAAGCAAGGCATTGCCAAACGTGGTGTTCTCGTGCGCCACCTCGTTATGCCGGGGCTTGCAGCCGATACACAAGCCATCATGCGCTTTCTCGCTGAGGAGCTATCGCCCGATACCTACATCAATATCATGGCGCAATATCACCCATCCGGCAAAATCACCCCTTCTGCATATACCGAAATAAACTTTCGCCTAACCCCCGATGAATATGCAGATGCTATCAGGGCAGCACTCAGTGTAGGGCTATGGCGACTCGATGAGCGCCGCCCGTTTTGGTTTATGGAGTAGGTATTGTGTGTGAGAACAGGTGTTATTTTACATTTACGCGGTTTTGTTCTATAATGTGCTATAATAGAATGTTCTTACGAGAAAGTGAACTGATTGAAACCGATGAAGGTGCTTCAACAACTTACCGACGAATATGGCTGGCCCAAAGAAGACGACATATTCAACCCTTCTGGGGGGGGCGCAAAAGTGCTCGTGCAACTTGCGCAGAAAAAGTTGGGGAAGGCCCTTGAACGGGAAACCGGCGTCACAGGAATGCGCATTGGGGTATTGTCTTCTGACCCTGAAACCTCTGAAGCACCTCTCGCAATTGTCTGTCTATTTCCAACGTCAGTCAAAGATAAAACTTTGTTTGCAGTTCAACGACTTGTGTGGAATTTTAGCCGTTCTCTTCTGCTTATTACCATAGAGCCGCATATCATCCGAAAATGGACTTGTTGTGAACCACCTCTCTACCGTGATGATAATGAAGATGCGCTGGATGATTGTGATGTTGCTCAGGATAGACAAACCCCAGAGCTATTGCCACCCATATGCCTTGATGAATCAAACGGACATGTACTTGAACAACAGGCTGCCGAAGCGCTTTCTTGGGTTGAGCTTCTATCAGGCACATTCTTTCAGTCCCATCCTGAACGTTTTAAGAGAGAAAAACGTGCTGATACTATGCTCCTCAGCAACCTGAAGGACGTTCGGCGCAGTCTGCAAACAATGGGGCTACCCGTGCAATACATCCATGACCTGCTGGCCCGCATCATATTCGTGCAATTTCTGTTCGACCGCAAGGACTCAGATGGTCATTCTGCACTCAATAGCAACAATCTGTGCGAGCTATACGATAGTGGCATTCTCTCCAATGTGTATACAAACCTAGCGGATATTCTTGGTAGCTATGATGATACCTATGCGCTCTTCGACTGGCTCAACCAACACTTTAATGGGGATTTATTCCCCGGAAAAGATGGCATTGGACACAACCAACAGGCTATCTGGGATGATGAAAAACGGTTTGTACAGCCTAAACATATACAAAAACTGGCCGAGTTTGTGCGTGGTGATATGCGGATGCAAGATAAACAGTTGTGCTTATGGCGACTGTATGCGTTTGATGTCATACCCCTAGAGTTTATCAGTAGCATCTATGAAGAGTTTGTGGGAAAGCAGAGCGGTGTAGGCATACACTATTCTCGTGATTATGTCGTTGACCTGATGCTCGACCAGGTACTCCCATGGGAGAGTGAACAATGGAATCTCTCTATCCTAGACCCTGCCTGTGGCTCTGGCATCTTTTTAGTACGAGCCTACCAACGCCTTATCTATCGGTGGAAATGCGCCCATCCTCATGAGGACATCCCCCCTGATGTACTCAAATGTATGCTTGAACAGAACCTGATGGGAATTGATATAGACGAGCATGCAGTGCGGGTGACATCCTTCAGTCTCTATCTTGCTATGTGTGACGAGATAGAACCACGTCATTACTGGAGCGATACAGAGCGTGTACGCTTCCCGCCACTCCGTAATAAGCGTATTATCCAGAGCGATTTCTTTGCAGAAAACATACCCGGATTCCGTACCACGGAGGATGCCAGCTCCTATGACATTGTTATAGGCAATCCTCCTTGGCAACGCAACTCATTGACTGAGTACGCTGATACGTGGTTAGAAAACCATCAGTGGGTTGTTGCTAATAATGATATTGGCATTCCATTTGTTGTGAAGAGTGCCTATCTAACGAAACCAGATGGCTTGATTTGTATGGTGCAATCTACCAATGCGCTCCTCGCTAACCTATCTGGTCCGGCTGTAAAACTACGTCAAAGAATATTTCTTGACTTCAAAAAAGTTGAGCGAGTTATCAATTTTGCTGCCTTTCGAGCAACCAGTGTTCATCTCTTTAAAGGGGTAAAAGAACCGGCATGTATCCTTACCCTACGCAATGTTGAACCTGATGGCGAGGCTTTTTGGTACGAGTGTCCCAAGCCGCTCTATACGGGTGAAGATGCAAACCGTATTGTTATTGAAGAGCACGATGTTCATAGCATCTATCCACAGGATATAGAACAAGAACCCGCCATTTGGTCAATTCTGATGTGGGGTGGAGAACGTGACCGTGATTTGATACGCAGGCTCGGACGACATACGAACCTTCAAAAGCTTCATTCCCAAAAAATTGTCAAAACACAACGAGATAGGATACCAGAGAATGAAACCTCATTACGTATCAAGTTGAGTTGGATACAAAATATACAACGTTTTCAAGCAACGATAGTTCAATCGAATCTTGATATTGGTGAAGCTGTATACTCAGGACATTTCATGAGTGTTCATGCACCTCAAGCAGATATGCGCTTTCTTGAAACCTGCTGCGCATGTTACAACAGCAGTTTTGCTACCTACTATCTGTTTCTTACCAGTGGACGCCTAGCATTGGCACGCTCTGAAACGAAAATGGAAGAACTTCGCAATCTCCCACTACCTCTGTCATCATCTCTAGCTCTTGACAGAATAGATACCCTTGATGCGCTTGATAAACGTGTGTATGAGCTTTTTGGCTTGCACGAGGCCGATGTCATCCTCATAGAGGATATGATGCAGTATACCCTGAGCGATTTCAAAGGTGTACATCCCCGGCCCGGTTATCAAAAAACATATCGTAGAAACGTAGCAACCAGTCAGCAAGAACCTGAACTGCAACGTTATTGCGAGGTCATGCTCAAGGTACTCAAGGCTACCTATGGGCAAGATAAATCTATTGGTGCAGTTATTCTTAGTGAAACAGACCAACAGCAACTACCTATGCGTATGGTAGGCATATACTTGAATGACCCAACTCTCAATGATGTGCAAGTTGAAGCGCTAGAGTCCCAACACTTGCGCCAACACTTGACAACACTCTACAACAAAGTGCAGGCTTCTGATAACTACCAACGATGTATAAGGACCTATGACTCAAACCACGTACAAGGCAACACTGTTCTCATTGTGTACATAGTCAAGCCAGACCAAACCCGCTACTGGACACGTTCAATGGCTCTGCGCGATGCTGATGCAATAGCGGCCGACTTGATGGTATGGGCTACATCTTCTTCGTATTGACACAAGGAGCACTTAATCAATGGCACGGCAACAAGGAAGACCGACAATGCATGAAAAGCTACATAGAAAACATCCGGACGTGGATGCTCTCGTGAAAATCTGGCGTGATGATATGGTACAACAAATGCTTACCTATGTGTGGGAAGCCTATGATTATGTCTACACTAACTGTCTCAGCAACCTATCTTTTGAAAATGAAGACTATGAAGACCTTGAACGTTCTATCACGGAAGACCTTGAAGGTAGGCTCCAAGATTGTATAGATAGGTACTTGCCATATAGAGTACAGCATGAAGCATCAGAACGTGAATCGCGCAAACCAGCGCCTGCATCCCCTCCACAGTATGATATTGCTTTTGTATGGAGAGCCAATCCCCGGATTATGTGGCCGCTAGAGGCAAAAGTGGTGAAAACTGACCAAGACAATACATCAAGCAATCTTGGCGAATACGTCAAGGAAGTACAAGACAATTTTTTGACATGTAGATATGCTCCCTTCTCCAACGGTGGCGCAATGCTTTGCTATTTCAAATCTGGCAATGTTACGTCCTTGCTCAACAATATTGCCAACAGATTGGGATGTACGCTGTCGGTCTATCCGTGTTTTCATGAGCGCCCACATAGAACATCGGAACATATGCGCACCGTTCCAGAGGATAAAAAAGGACAATACCCCGCCCACTTTTGTTGTCATCACCTCATTATGCCGCTTTTCTAATAGCAACCCTACATCATTGGTAAAGGTTTTAACGCCGAGGCGCAGAGGCGCAAAGACACAGCCCGATGCAAAGGTTTGTGAGAAAGTCGAAAGAAAGCTGTTGCGCTGTAAAGACTGAAAAACAGGAGGTACCGACACATGGCTCTCAAACATATCCCATGCGCCCCCGGCGCACACATAGGCGAATCTATCGCCCGCGACTATCTACAACGTCACTTGACGCATAGCCAAGGCGTTGTGCTCACCAACTACCACCACCCTGCTGGCAATGGCACCGACGAGCATGATCTTGTGCTCATCAACGAGCGCGGCGTGTGGACTATTGAAGTCAAGCACTGGTTTGGGCGCATAGATGCGGACGAAGTCCATTGGCTTCACAACGGACACCGGCATCATAGCCCAGTCGTTAGCGTAGAAAAAAAAGCTCGCCCCATTGCCACAGCAGTACAAGATACTGGTATTACCCATGTTAGCACCGTTGGGCTTGTTGTCCTCTCACGCCACAAGTCCAAACTTCGCAGCACGCTTCCCCCTGAGCATCGGCGCAAAGTCTTTTGTCTCAACAACCTACTGATAGAAGCAGTCACCGGGCGCGAGTATCTCTATCGCCCCAATAGTCGCAACCTCAGCCCGACAGAAATCCAAACCATAGCCGATGCACTCGTTAAATGCAAGGTAGACCCCAATCGGCGCATGATTGGCAGCTATCGCCTACTGCGCGAGCTAGAGCCAGGCGATGGCTTTGATGCATACGAGGCCCAACACAACCTTATCCCAGAGCGCCGCGCTCGTATCAAACGCTACCACGTTTCTGGCTACACGAGCAAAAAAGAACTCGATGACGCCGTGCAACGCTTTGTGCAAGACATGCAAGCCCTAGAACAACTAGAGGGACACCCCAACATCGTCAACGCCTATGATTTTCTAGCCGACCCAGATAGCGACGATACCTATTGGCTCATACTCGAATGGATTGAAGGTGGAACACTGCTCAACCGCATAGATGACGACGATGACCCACTCATCCCGTTCCATGAGCAAGTGCGTATCCTGCGCTCCGTCGCATCGGCCCTCGAAGCATGCCATAGCAAAGGCATATTGCACCGCAACCTTACCCCCGCCAGCGTCTATTTGCCAGACAATGGCGAAGTGCAACTTGGCGATTTTGACTTTGCGCGTGTGCCCGGCATTGGCAAAACTATATCTATCACCGGGCGTCCGCTTGTTGTCAATGCATACACTGCGCCAGAAATGCGCGATAGCTTTCGCCAAGCCGATGCGCGAGTAGACCTGTATGCACTTGGGGCTATCTGGTATGACATGGCTTTGCATCCCACTGAGCCATTGATTGTACCGCAAAACATAGATCATGCAGATATGCCAGAGCATGCGAAAACTCTCTTGCGCAAGTTGCTTGCCCAACAACCAGCAAGTCGCCCTGCAAGCGCAACTGACGTGCGCGAATGGTTAGATACGTTGTAGCAACGCACTTGAGTGCGTCAACCATGTGCCTCAAGATGTATCCAAGAATACTCTGCCTTCCTTATAATAGATATAGGTGATACATGAATGATAGGTTTCAAACAGAACATCAGGAGGGTAGTATGAAATCTTATGGGAAAAATCTCTTGTCGTATGCGGTATTGGCAATCATTTTGGCCGTGGTAGTGGTTGGGTCTATGACTATGCTTGGTAGTCCTGTGAGCGAGGTTTTTAGCAATATAGATTATGGGTTAGGTGGCGGCGGACATACCGCGAGCGACTCAAGCGCAAGTGCTCCTGCAGCGGAAGAAGCATCATTTGAGGGCAATATGGCGGCACAAAATCAAGATAGCACGGTTGCTCAGCGCATGATTATCAAAAATGCTGACCTCTCACTCGAAGTGGATGATGTTGGCGTAGCTGAGAAGCAAATGAGTACCCTGGCCAATGATAACGATGGATATGTTGTTGAAACATCTACCTATGGCACTGGCAACAACCGCACCGCTAATCTCACCATTCGTGTGCCGGCAGAAGCATTTGAGGGTACACTGGCGCAATTGCAAGATATGGCCAACAAAGTCTTTTCGCTATCGGTGAGTGGTGAAGATGTGACGGCAGAATATGTTGACCTCGAATCGCAGCAGCGCAACCTAGAAGCAACCCGCGACCGTTTGTTGGCGTTGCTTGAGGATGCAAAGAAAGTGGATGATGCGCTAGAAGTCAACAAGGCCCTCAAACAAGTGCAGGGCGAGCTTGAAGTCATCCAAGGGCGCATGAAATATTTGCGGCAAAGTGCAGCATTGTCTACCATAAGCATAACTCTGCGCACACCGTCTGTCGAGCCAATTATTGAGGAAGAGGGATGGAGTCCTGTAGCGGTGGCTCGCCGCTCATTACGGGGCTTGGTTTCTTTTGGGCAAGGCTTGGCAAATGTCATCATTGCAGCACTCATTTGGATACCTGTGTGGGCACCACTTGTAGTGGTCGGTTGGTGGCTACGGAGGAAGTATATTGTCAAACGGTAGGAAGCAAAAAAAGGTCCCCTCGTAAAAACTGCACCCATGGACGGGCTTGCTGGTAGCAAGCCCGCTTATTATTTTGAATATCCCCCATTTTAACCGGATTTCTATTCACAAATCGCCCTATTACTGCTACAATATGTAGTACGATGTAATTTGCCCCTCTTTGGGTATAAACGCAAGAAGTAGGAGAATGTGATATGGCGCTCAATGGTTCTCTACAGGATATGTCGCTCCGTCATTTGGCACGACACTTTCGGTCTGAAAAAAAATCTGGCATGCTCGTCATCATTCGTGGCTCCGACCATGGCATTGTCTATGTTGCTTGGGGGCGCATTATAGATGCTATCATCGTCTCTGGCAAAGACCACCGCACCGAGGCAACAGGCACAGAAGCTGTCATCAATCTTTTTACATGGAAAGATGCGGCCTTCTCTTTTCATGATACAGCATCGGTCAATGATCGCCCGGTGCGCATCAAGCGCGAAGTCGAATCGCTCTTTGAGGAATCACAACAACGTATTGCGGCCTACCCCGGCAAACCTCCGCGTGATGTTATCACCCTTGACACACAATTGCGCATCACCCCACTCAAGCACGATGGCACCCATGCGAGTACGTTTCTGAGCGTAGATGAGTGGCGTATCTTGAGCCTCATTGCTCGACTACACAACCTGCGGGCCATCTGCAAGAATACCCACATCGAAACAAAACGCGCTATAGAAGCCGCGTCGAGACTTGTTTCTATGGGTCTCTTAGAAATTGAGATGCAACAAAAACCATCTGTGCAACAACCACCTGCACAGCTACCACCCGTGCAACAGCTACCATCTGTGCAACAGCTATCTACCCAACAACTACCTGCGCAACCAAAGAATAAGGCTATGCCTGAACAGAAAGACCCTACCCCTACGCACCCAACCGAATGTGGGTGGAAGCAGGACCTATCGAACTTCGATGTAGCACTCGAAGAATGGTTTGCAAACTTTAGCTGAGTTTGCTTGTTGACACAATCTATGCATCTGGCCATGTAGCCCGCAGGAGCGCTGGGAGCACGTGTCCTGACGGACCGCGGATGTATATGGTTGTGCTTGAAACATGCGGTGTCACATCAAGGTTGATGACAACGACTGTTGCGCCAGCCTTATGCGCATAGATAGGCAACGATGCAGCCGGTTGAACAACCCCCGATGTGCCTATGGAAAAGAATACATCACAATGGCTTGACTCGTGTATAGCCTCGTGCAGCACTTCTTCTGGCAACATCTCTCCAAACCACACCACATCTGGACGCAACAAACTGCCCGTTTGTGGGCAACGTGGCGGTACCTCACCGGTCTCATCCCATGTCTCCACAACGACATCATCATCAAACCGCTTTGTGCGTGCGATACTGCCATGCAGTTCAAGCACTCGTGTGCTGCCAGCACGTTGATGCATCCCATCAACATTTTGTGTTATCAATGTAAAGTGGGGAACTCTTTTTTCTATCTCCACGAGCGCAACATGCCCTTGGTTTGGCTCCGACTTGGCTATTAACTTTCTGCGCCAAGCATACCACTCCCACACAAGACGCGGGTCACGTCGAAAGGCCTCTGGTGTGGCTAGTTCCTGTGGGTCATATTGTGCCCATAAACCAGTTTGTGCATCTCGAAACGTGGGGACACCACTTTCGGCGGACGTGCCAGCCCCTGTCAAAACAGCAACACGCTTGGCTTGGCGCAATATCGCAACAAGTTCCTGTGGTATAGCACTCGCTTGTTCTTCTGTCATAGCACTTGCTCCTTCGTTTCACTGCGTATCTTACTCTACGAACGTGGGCAACCAATTGCTAGGCATTGGCAAACCATTGTCATTCTACCACAAAACAACCGCATAAACACAACGTACCACCCTACCTACTATCTTGACGGTCATCTACAGTTTTGGTATGCTTAACGTGGTATATGCAACGTTGCAGATTGGTTCTTAGCCAGTTCAGTGTTTCTTATGAAGGGAAGAGAAGAAAGGCAACACCTATATGCCAACCCAGTGCCCTATGTGTATTGGAGTATTAACCAGTGGTGGTGATGCGCAAGGGATGAATGCTGCCTTGCGTTCTATTGTTCGAGCCGCGCTTGAACGCGGTGTAGATGTATACGCTGTCTACGAAGGATACCAAGGCATGGTAGATGGCGGTGAGCGCATCCGTAAAATGAATTGGGATTCAGTCGGAGGTATTCTTTACCGGGGGGGCACTGTTATTGGCACAGCACGTTGCCCGGCATTCCAAACCCATGAAGGCCGCCTACAGGCTGCCAAAAACCTCCTCGAACACAACATAGATAGCATCATTGTCATTGGCGGCGATGGGAGTCTTACCGGGGCAAACCTCTTTCGCCAAGAATGGCCGAGCCTGATAAGTGAGCTTGCCGAAACAGGACAAATAACCCAAGACGTGGCACAGCGACACGCTATTCTCAAGCTCGTAGGTCTTGTTGGTTCTATAGATAATGATATGTTTGGCACCGATATGACGATTGGTGCTGATACTGCGCTGCATCGCATCACTGAAGCGATAGATGCTATCAATAGCACTGCTGCCAGTCATCAACGGTCGTTCGTTGTCGAAGTGATGGGCCGAAACTGCGGTTACTTGGCGCTCATGAGCGGCATTGCGACCGGCGCAGACTGGGTGCTTATCCCCGAAAACCCCCCCGATACCGATGACTGGCCTGCGCGCATGTGTGACGTGCTCAAAGCTGGACGCCGAGCTGGGCGTCGTGATAGTATCGTTATTGTGGCTGAAGGTGCCCGCGACCGTCAAGGCAACCCTATCACTAGTACCTTTGTCAAAGATATGCTAGAAGAAAAGATGGGCGAAGAAACCCGCGTGACGGTCCTCGGCCACGTTCAGCGGGGGGGCTTGCCCAGTGCCTTCGACCGCAATATGAGTACTCTGCTTGGTTACGAAGCAGTTGAAACGCTTCTCTCCGATGTGGTCAACAATGAGGCATATCTCATTGGTATCCGCAACAATCGTATCACCCGTTCGCCTCTTATGGAATGCGTTGAGAAAACCCATTCGGTGGCCAAGGCCATTGCCAACCAAGACTATGAAACGGCTATGGATATACGCGGCAAGAGTTTCAAGGAATCATTCCATATCATGCGCACTCTTGTGCGTACCCTGCCACGCGAACCAGAGCTTGGACAAAAACGCCTGCGTCTTGCGGTGATGAATGCTGGTGGACCGGCTCCCGGTATGAATACTGCTGTGCGTGCGGCGGTACGTCTTGCTATTGATAAGGGACACATTGTCCTCGGTGTGCAAAATGGCTTCCTAGGACTCATTGATGACCAAGTGCAAGAGATGGATTGGATGAGTGTGAGTGGTTGGACAACCCTCGGTGGTTCTGAGCTAGGTACAAACCGCAAAGTTCCCACTGGGCGACATCTCTATTCTATAGCCCGCACCATTGAGAAACACCATATTGAGGGTTTGCTTATTATTGGGGGGCTTGCCGGCTATGAAGCTGCGCATCGTCTCTACACCGAACGTGAAAACTATGCACACTTCAATATACCCATCATCTGTATGCCGGCCACTATTAACAACAACTTGCCCGGCTCTGAGCTGAGTATTGGTGCCGATACGGCCCTCAACAACATTGTTGAGGCGGTAGATAAAATCAAGCAATCGGCAGTCGCATCGCGCCGCTGTTTTGTTGTTGAAGTGATGGGCCGTCATTGCGGCTATCTGGCGCTCATGAGTGGGCTTGCGACTGGTGCCGAGCGTGTCTACATCCACGAAGAGGGTGTCGGACTCCGCGACTTGCAGCAAGACTTGCAGCAACTCGTTGAAGGGTTTAAGCATGGGAAGCGCCTAGGGTTGATGATACGGAGTGAAGGAGCTAACGATGTCTACACGATAGGCTTTATGGCGGCACTCTTTGAGGAAGAAGGCGGCAATCTGTTCGACGTTCGCCAAGCTATTCTGGGACATCTCCAGCAAGGTGGCGACCCTTCGCCCTTTGACCGTATTACCGCAACGCGCCTAGCACACCGCTGTATTGGTTTTCTCATAGAAGAGTGTGAGCAAGAAACTACCCGTGGTGCTTTTATTGGCATGCAAAATGGCCAAGTCCAGTTTTTTGAACTGCATCAGATGCCCTATATGATGCACAAAGAGTATGGCCGCCCTAGGGAACAATGGTGGATGGAATTGCGTTCTATTGCCAGAACACTTGCCCAACCAGCCCCACATACATGGACAAAAGAGGTGTTACACGGTGAGTGATGAGTGATGTACGATGCACCAGAGAGAAAGCACATTTCTATCCAAATGGCGTGCTGGTGTGGGGCCGGTACTGCTCATGTCATTGCTTATCATTCTTATGTTTTTGTACAAGCCAGAGCCGCGCCCCATTATAGCGCCACCTTGGGCTATTCCAGGGTGGTTTCACTTTGAGTGGTCGCCGTCTACGGGCGAGCCACGCCCTACACCTGCGCCGGTATCTGGCTCTGCTTCACAGCATCAGCACCTCACCATCACGAGCGCCGATGGTCTCTACGCCCCAGAAGAAAGTATCGTGCTCGCTGATGAGATACAGCAATCGTTTGCCTATGTCAGCGGGCGCTTTGAGCAACAACCTACTGATGCTATCAGCGTTTTTGTTGGGCATGAGCCTTCTTGTGCCCTCAATGGCATCGCTTATACAGACGAACGCAGGGTGCAAGTGTTTACATGCCCAGATTTACCCCGCAGCCGCGCTGTCAATATCCTTGCCCATGAGTTTGTTCATCAGCTTGCCCATGACCGCTATGGACCACAACATTTGCAAGCAGACCTCATCCTTTCTGAGGGTATTGCTACCTATGGCGCAGGCACATATTGGCTTGGCGATAAGCCCGATTTCAAAACCTTCGTGCGCGAAACCTACTATGACCACCTCTTGCCACTCGCAACAACCTATGTAGGCCGCCCGATTGCCGATATGAATAAACTCTATTATCAGTGGGCATCCTTTAGTGAGTTTCTCATTACGACTCATGGAAGAGAAAAGTTTGATGCAGTTTATGTAACTGGCAGTCAAACGCCTGGATCAGCTGATTATGCAGCAATATATGGTGACACGCTGGAAGAGCTTGAAACACAGTGGTTGGCGTGGCTTGAAACATAACTATCGCATCCTGTTGCTTGTCACTGCCATACTCTGTGTGCTCCCACCTACACTCATTGCGTATGTTGCTGAAGCGACACGCACCTATCGCTATACGCATGTGGAAAGCGTACCTCACAAACCGGTTGCCATTGTCTTTGGAGCCGGTGTCCTTCCTGATGGGCGTCTCAGCCCCATGCTGGCCCACCGCGTAGACGCTGCTATCGCGCTCTATCATGCGGGTAAGGTGTGCAAACTCCTTATGACGGGCGACAATAGCCGTGTGGAATATAATGAGGTTGCGGCTATGAAGCGTTACGCTATGCAACACGATGTACCAGATGATGCTATCAAACTTGATTATGCCGGGTTTAGAACCTACGATAGCTGCTACCGCGCCCATGCTATCTTTGGTCTCACTGAGGCAGTGCTTGTGACGCAACGCTACCATCTGCCACGGGCTGTCTATACATGCCGTCACCTTGGCATAGATGCGGTTGGGTTTGGTACTCCGGATTGGAGCATATACCCGAGAGCGCTCATGCAACGCTACACATTGCGTGAAGTTTTGGCAACGCTCAAAGCGTTAGAAGAGGTGCATATTACTCGCCCTAAACCAAAGTTCCTTGGTCCCAAAGAACCCTTTTTCACGTGAATAATTGCCTCGCGCAAAGACACACAGGGAGCCTCGCGCAAAGACGCAAAGATGCAAAGATACTTGAACTGCTTTACTGCTCTACCACGCTACCGCTCTATCGTTGTGACGTTCCACTGCTACCCAATCAATCTCTAGCCACTGGCGGTCTGGTGCATTGAGCAGCCCCCATCCAAAGCGCCCATTTGGGGTGACAACCAAGTACTGGTTGTCGAGCCACATTACCATACACAAGGGGCCGCCGGGCGCAGGTGCGTTCTCCATTACTGGCTGTCTATCTACACAAAACCGTGTGTTTTCTATTCCCCACTCAATGGTATATACATGCCAGTCTGTCATATCTACATGTATCTCTGCTTCGCCTATGTGTAGCCGTTGCTGAATGCGTGGCCAGAGTATGCGATACAATGGGCGAATGTTCATCAGTGGTATGGCTGCGGGTGCAAGTGGGGCCAACATGAGGCCCGAGGGACGTAGCGCATCTATGGTTGCGGCTTTCCATCCACACCCGGCTGTGTGTAAATCGAGCTTCATATTGGATGGCGGCGAGGCATAAAAGAACCATACAGCACGTGGGAGGTTTGGCATGCGGCCTTCTGGTAAGAGAAAGGGATAATTCCAAAACCCAAACCCTGCTGTTCCTTGGAGCATGCCCGACGGATGCGAAAACCGCGCCCGCACAATTAGGCGCAATGGCGGACGCCAAGGGAAATCTTGGTCGGGCAGCATGCGGTAATCATCGAGTTGTGCATCGCTATAGCTTTGGGTTGAAGCGTTGTTGGTGACAAGACGCAAGGTAGACCCGGTCGGTTCTAACGCTGCATCGCCTACGATGTAGCGTCGCCAGCGTTGCGATGGTTCTTTTGTGAAATTTTCGTACATATCGTCAGGTGTCAGGTGTCAGGTGTCAGGTGTTAGGTATTGCGTGTTGCGTGCTAGATTGTTATTCCTACTAATAACTATTATCTGTTCCTATTGTACCACAAAGAACGTAACAGTAGCACATAGTGCGTAGGCGGAAACCCGGCAAGATACCTCACCCACACCCACAATGACACCCGCACCTACCACAACGCCTACAACTATTTATGTGAAATATTTAACTCGCTACCTGCACAACCAACCCATCGTAGGCCAACTCCACACCGTCGGGGAGGTATGCATGTATCGTCGCATAGTCAAAGGCATGTGTGGTATGCACCAAAAATGTGCGGCGTGGGCGTAGCCTATCAATGACAACTAGCGCCTCTTCTAGGTTGAAATGCGTCGGATGCGACTTGAAACGCAATGCATTGAGTACCAAGACATCTAGGTCATAGAGATGTTCCATAGAGGCATGCGGTATAGCACTTGCATCGGTAATATAGGCTAGGTTGCCAAACCGGTAGCCGGCAATAGTCCACGTTCCATGGACTATATCAAATGGAATAATACGCACATTGCCAACAGAAAATGGGCCGGACACAGGGGTTGGTTTCAGCAGAGGGCGCGTAGAGCCTACAGAAGCGATTTTTTCATTGAAGGCATAGTCAAAACGTTGTTGCACATCATTGAGCGTTTCAGGGTAGCCATAGATAGGGAGCGAGCCCACTTTTTCGGTGATAGGGCGTAGGTCATCAAGACCGCCAATATGGTCAAAATGATGGTGCGTCAGCAGCACTGCATCAAGATGCTGTATATGGTTTGCCAATGCCTGCATCCGAAAATCTGGCCCAGCATCAATAAGTATATGCTGCCCCTCGGCATGCAACAGGGCCGACGTGCGAGTACGGCGATTACGTGGGTCGGGCGATTGGCAAACCGAACACGTACACCCAATAATTGGCACTCCCTGCGACGTGCCAGTGCCCAAAAATGTCAATTGCATGGTTTGTTCTCACTATTCATTGTTCGTATATATCCTTGACAATAGCAGCGAAACGCTCCGGTAGACGTGTTGCTATCTGTTGGGCTTCGTCACGCATACCCGGCTCATGACGCAGCAACAATTGCAACACATGCAAAAAGGCATGGACACCTTCTATAGGCAAGGGACGTACTGCCCGCACATAGGCTATATCTTCGGCCAATGCCCATCGCTTTGCTACAATGCTCCCACACGAGGTACATTCAGCACGGAGCAATTCCAAAGCCATAGCTTGTATCGCATCGAGCAATACATCTAAGGACGCAACATCGCACCCGGCATCACGCCAACGCATAATACGCTGGCGCAGAGGTAGGTGCTCATCCCCAAGATCAACCTCTCCTATTGCTGTTGTTGTCTCAATGGTATCAATAGCCTCTATATCAGCCATAAGGGAAGCAACGCGCCCGGCTAGGGCGTTGGAAACACTCCCAAAGTGCCCTGTACTAGCATGCAACGATTCCTCTATCATATCAAGCACTGCCTGCGCTTGCCCAACTTCACGGGTTGCTCCCAGTTGTTGAAAGATACGTTTACTTTCATCTGCATGCGCAAGAGCGGCCTCAAAGTTGCCTGCACGTAACTCGGCCTGGGCCAACATAAACAAGGTGGTAGCACGGCCACGTCCATCATCCAAACGCTCTGAAAGTGCCAAGGACTGCTCATAATACGCAATAGCCTCGGTGAGGTTGCCGCGAGTGACAAGCAAGCCGGCCATATTGTGCAAGGTAGCCGCCTTTCCTTTTACGTCTCCGAGGGTCTCCTTGAGGTCCAATGCTTGGCGATAATAGCGCATGGCTTGCGTAAAGTCGCCATGGCGTCGTAGGGCAAAAGCCATATTGTGCAATGTCCGCGCCTTGCCATGCCAATCGCCCAACGTTTCATAGTCCTTGAGCAATTGCTCATAGTGGCGTATGGCTTGCACAAAGTCGCCCCGCAACTCTAAGGTACGGGCCATTTCATAGAGTGTTTCCGTCTTGCCCCGCACATCGCCTAGCGTTTCCTTGAGTTCCAATGCCTGCTGATAGTAGCCTAACGCTTCAACATAACCCTTGCGCAACACAAACACGAGAGCTATGGCATGCAGCATGGCCGCCTTACCCGCCATAATACTCAGCATTTCATACAATTCGAGCGCCTGCTGATAGTAGTGGATAGCGTCGCCTAGCTCGCCCCGCAACTCAAGCACATGCGCCATCCGCGCTATGGTAGTAGCACGGCCATGTTTGTCGCCCAACTCCCCATAGAGCCGTAATGCCTGTTGGTAGGCATGCATTGCATTGGTCAAGTCTCCGCAATTTTCCTTCAAAGCAGCCATATGCAGCACTATTGCGGCTTGCGCATGCCAATCTTGGCGCTTTTCGGCCAGCGCTATAGCTTGCCCAAAACGTGTTTGGGCTACTGACGCATTTCCCCCAGCCGTAGCGACAAGCATGCCTTCTACATAATACACCCGTGCTAATAACCTATCATCACCCGTCTGTTGTGCTATGGTTTTGGCTAAGGTCAGCATTCTGTTTGACTCGACAATCCAACCCCATGTACGAAACACATGCACTGCCACCCACGCTGCCCAACCGCGTCGCGCATCTGGCAAATAGTGCAGGGCAGCAGCTATATCGGCTAAAATAGGGCGCATTTCGCCAATCGCGTGCTCATCATATGCAACACATTCTGCATTGCACGAACGTAGCAACATATGCTCAATCCACTCGGCATACCATGTACGCGCATCGTCCATATCTACGCCACGTGCTACATCGAGCACGCCATCGGCAATGACTGGGTGCAAGGCATACTCTCGCATACTGCTATGTGCAGCATCATGTTCGACAGCCTTCACAAAAAAACCATAGCGTAACTGCTCTAGCCATGTATATGCCCGTTGCGTGTCGCAGAGAAAATTTCCATCTTGCTGCACAAACATACCCCATACCACAGCCGCATGGGTGGGTGTGATACATGGATTGGCGACTAACGAAAGAGCCAGCAACCCTTGGCGCAAAGATTCTGGCAACACCGCCATAGAAAGGTGCATACTTATGGTGACAATATGCCGGTGCTCCGACATGCCAGCCGCTCTTGCACGCTGCAAACCATCACGCAACGCACGCAAAAATGCTGCCTCGCCATCTTGCACGGTTTGCCAACGCGTAGCTGCCAATTGAATAGCTAACGGGTTATACTCAACCTCGCGTGCAACAGCAACAGGAAAATCGGCCCCATACACACGGGTGCTCCCATACAATCTGAACAGTTCATCAATACTACTCTCCTCATCAAGGCCAAGTAGATGCCCTTCACGCAAACGTGGGTAGAGCGTTTCCCCGCGCACACGCACCGGCGATTGGCGCGAGGTAAACAGCATACAACAACCTGCGCGTGCTAATCGCTTTACTAGGTGTTGCATAGTTTGGGCCTCTGCATATTGCTCGGCATCTCGCTCGTCCGTGTCACTTTGATTACGGTCGCGCCCTAGGAGCCACAACACTGTTTCATAATTGTCGAACAGGAGCAACATATTGCGTCCCTGTACATACTCCACAAGCGCATTTTCCTGCTCTTCGGTAAGCATATCATCAACATGTTCAACACTTTCAACACCGGCAACTGGCTGGAGGTGTGCTTGGCGAAACAATACATGCGTTTCTCCAAACTCAGTCACCACATGCACTGAATCTGTTCCTTCAACCCCTTCTATTGGGGGATATTCTGCTTGGCGAAACCCAGTTGCTGGCTCTGTCGCCGGTTGGCTAAACGCCGGGTAGTGCTCAATATGCAATAGCTCGGCCAACATACGCCGCACCACAGCCACATTGAGTTTTGGATACTCGCCAGAAAGCTTGAGTGATAGGGCATAGATACCGTCGGTGAAAAAGAAGCGCAACTGATGCGCCAATGCATGAGCAAGGGTAGATTTACCTACTCCATCGGCACCTTGAATGGTGATAACCTTTCTTCTCTTTTGCACAAACAAGCGGGCCAAATCTACCAAGGTATACTCACGCCCAAGCAGGTGCTCAGGTTTTTGCAGTGCCAGTGTATTGATAGGCGGTTCAGTAACTGGCTCAATAGGCATAGTGACCGACTCGCGTAGGGGCCACCTATACCCCTCCATCATAGAAAGTGCTGGAATGCCCCATATCGTTGGCTCATTCGGGAAATGCTGTTGTAGCTTTTGACGGGCGCGATAGAGTGCTTGGGATGGATGGATGCTAAAGGCGAGATGATGATAGAACGTTGCCGCAAACACTGCTTGTTCATCATTGAGCACCGTATAGTGTGTGTTGACGACCACGGGAATACCACCTTGCACAAGCGCCAATATCATATGCGTGCCAGACTCGGTGAGGTCGGCAACATGGCATGTGTTGAGAAACATGCAATACACTCGTTGACGACAATGCGCCGCTAGCTCGGCCACTGATTGCCGTTGCATACAACCTGTGCCATCGTCAAGACACAACACAGATGTACCATTGCTCTTATCCCAATAGCCGGCATAGTGAAAGAGTATTGGCTCATCAGTGTCGAGAGAATTGAGTATATTGATGTATGGCCCAACACGTTGCCAACGAATAGCCACCAGTTTGCGCTCAATATTTCGTTGCAAATCATCGAGTGTACCCATAATCTTCAGGCGTGGCACCCGCGAATAGTCCTTGATATTACCCTCGCTGTTGATCATCTTATCTATGAGTGGGTCACTTCCCATTGCCACTAAGCGCCAAGGAACATCTGCCCTAGGCGCTGGTGGAGCATTGGCATGGGGAACTTCACGCATAAAGAGAAAATCGAATACGAGAAAAGCATCTTGACGGATGCCACTATGCAAATATTCCCAAGGAATGGATGCAAGAGCTGGGTCATCTGTAGAAATGGTGATGAGACTCTTGAGATTGGGCGCACGCGGCAGCGGGTCAAGTAAGCCTTTCAAGTTCCTGCCACCAAGGGATTCCCACAAGCGATACCCATAGACATATGGGTCTACCGTGTTGCGTGGTGAAGGATGCAAAGGATGGTTTGCAAGGAGGTCAAGGGGATTAAACGTGGCAAACAGTTGCCCATCAACATGAGCTTCGGCTTGCTCATCACCAAAACGATGGAGTGTTATTGTTAATGGCATTCCTACTAACTCCCGTCTAACAGCTTTTCTCTGATTCCTGACCTGATTATAAAACACACACCCAAAAAAACAAATGAAGATCAGCTATTTGTTCAGAGAATGGGGATACAAATACACGAATAGGGCTTGCCACGGGGGCCAAGCACGTTTGGGCGTGCGTGGCACCTACCAAAATACCAAAAATTGCTCCTTGCCAAATCACGCAAGATAGGGTACAATATCCTACAGCGTTTTTACAATATCTTTTGCGGCCCCGTAGCTCAGTGGATTAGAGCGTTTCCCTGCGGAGGAAGAGGCCACAGGTTCGAGTCCTGTCGGGGTCGCCACTCACATCCCCCATGTTTGCACCTCTTTTGAACCAGGTCGCCCTTGATAAAGGGTAAGTTCGTGATAGACCGCTTTCGGGATGATAATATGCTGATACACTTGTGCGAGAATATCAAGTTGTCCAATAGCAGCTAGGGTAATAATGGGTGAACTGTTGCTTATGACAATCATAGCAAATGCAGTTTCTGAAGCGTTTCTACGTCAGTCTCCAAGTCTTGCCTATCATAATGTATAGGTATGTGACGGTTTGCAAGCATTCGTTGGAATGTCAGGCGGTCAATTCCAGATAGTGTACTTGCCTGTGCCAGCGTAAGACGCTTTTGTTGATAAAAAAGCATGGCTACTTCTTGGAGAAATTCCTCTGGTGTAAGTTGCACTGTTGCCAACATATCATCTGTTATCACAACACTCATGCACTAACCTCACTGTCTTTCGCAAAAGCCTCAATATGGGCTTCCAAGTCCATTGACCTCAGCGGGACGAGTAGCCATATATAATATAAACGAATTGTTGCCGGTTTGCCACAATCTCTACGCTCTTTGCATCTTTGCGCGAGGCTCTTGTTGTAGGATAGCAACCTCTAGCCTGTCCTTTTGCAAAGCCATCGAGGGTGCCACGCACTCCGGCTAGAAGCCGGTGCTACCACAAGCCGGAGTCCGGCTAGAAGCCGGTGCTACCACAAGCCGGCTAGAAGCCGGTGCTACCACAAGCCGGAGTCCGGCTAGAAGCCGGTGCTAC
>CAZVEN010000031.1:0-40765 GCA_964626155.1 uncultured Chloroflexaceae bacterium
CAACCCGCCCTACAATGTTGGGCAACTCAACGAAAACGACAACAACAAGAACCGTCAGTACCATACAATTGACGAGCGGATTAGAGAAACCTATGTAAAAGATTCCCAAGCCACGCTAAACGCAAAATTGTACGATATGTATGTGCGGTTCTTTCGCTGGGCTGTTGATAGGCTTGAAGGACGCGAAGGCGAGAAAAGAGATGGGATAGTTTGCTTTGTGAGCAATAATGGCTTCCTTGATGGCATTGCCTTTGATGGTTTTCGGAAACATCTAGCGCAGGATTTTACGCATATCTATCACTTTGATTTCAAAGGGAATGCGCGAACGAGTGGTGAACGCCGACATAAGGAAGGCGGAAACGTTTTTAGTGACCAGATACGGGTTGGGGTAGGTATCACCCTTTTGGTGCGTAACCATAAGCAAGAAGGTACAGTTATTGACTACCATTGTGTTGGTGATTATTGGAAAGCACGTCAAAAACAGGAGTATCTTGCTTCCTTTGGGAGTGTAGAAGATGTCCCTTGGACTCGGCTTTTTGCTGATGCTAAACAGACATGGCTGACGCAGGGGTTGCATGGTGACTTTGATACCTTCTTGCCAATGGGAACAAAGGAAGCAAAAGCTCACAAGAAGCAACCTGATGGCACACTATTCTGGTTGTATTCTAATGGCATTGTGACTGCACGCGATGAATGGGTCTATGCCTTTGACCAAACAAACTTGACCCACAACATGCAACGCTTCATAAAGAACTACAATTATGAGGTATTCCGCTTTACACAAGAACAACCATCGCCCGATGAAATAGATATATTTGTAAATACCAACCATGACTTTATCAAATGGACAGACAGGTTGAAGGAAGCTTTGGTAAAAGGGAAGACAATCACATTTGAACAGACAAAAATACGGCGGTCACTGTATCGTCCTTTTTGCCAACAGTTTATCTACTTTGACCATTTGTTGAACCAGAGACGCTACCGACAGCACGATATTTTTCCCACACCAGAAAATGAACAAGAGAATAGTGTGATTTGTGTAAGTGGCATTGGAAACAACAAACCTTTTCATAGCTTGGTAAGCAATATTGTACCCTGTTTTGATATGCTAGAAAAAACGCAATGCTTCCCCTTCTACACCTATGACGAAGACGGCAACAATCGCACAGAAAACATCACCGATTGGGCATTGGAGCAATTCCAAACGCACTATGATAGCAGCGTAGGCAAGTGGGACATCTTCTATTACACCTATGCTGTGCTCCATCACCCCAACTACCGTCAACGCTATGCGAAAAACCTCTACCGTGAATTGCCACGCATCCCCATGCTCGGCGATAGCGCTACCTTCCACACCATGGTAGACATAGGCAAGCGCCTAGCGAATTTGCACCTGCACTATGAAGTGGCGGAGGAATATCCGTTACAAACAGTGGAAAACCGTGATGTGGCATGGACCTGGCGCGTGGAGAAGATGAAGCTTACCAAAGACAAGACAGCTATCATCGTCAACGACGCCCTCACCCTCTCTGGCATACCGGCGGAGTGTTTTGCCTATCGCCTTGGCAACCGTTCAGCATTGGAATGGGTGATTGACCAATATCAGGTGAAGATTGACAAGCGTAGTGGCATCGTCAGTGACCCCAACCGCGAGGACGAGCCAGAGTACATTGTGCGCCTAGTCGGGCGCGTCATCACCGTGAGTGTGGAAACAGTGAGGCTGGTGGAGCGACTCGCCGAGGTGCCCCTGGGCGATTGAGCGATTGAGCGATTGAACAGGTGATGGGTGTGAAACTACTCATACGCCAACACCTCGCGTATCGTAATACGCAACGCATTGCGAGCCGGCAGCAGGCTTGCCAAGGTCGCTATGATGAGCATAAGCGCCAGCCACACAACCACCGCATAGAAGGCATACGAATACAAGAGCGGCTCATTCAAAAGCGAATAACCAATGCGCATGCTCATCACCCGGCTGATAGGCAACGATAGCAGTGTACCAGTTACCCATGCCAACAAGCCTATCACAATCCCCTCACTCATGACAATTTGCTGCACCGCCTTATCCGAAGCACCTATCGCCCGCATAATACCAATCTCCTTCGAGCGTTCAATCACATTAATGCTCATCGTGCCCATAAGCCCAATACCCCCCACTATTGCTATCAGCGTTGCCATAATAGAAAGCAGAGCTGTGAGAATATTGAAGCGTTCACTCATCATAGCACGGCTTTCAGAAGAACTACGTATCAAGCTAACATCTACATGTGTACGTTCAACCGTCTCCTCAATGTGTCGCACAATATCCTCTTGGAACGCTGGCGTATGCTGTGCCGTTGCCACCTGCAAATTGTCTACTCGCCCCATGCGCCCCACCACATAGGCAAACTCCTCATAATTCACATACCCAATAGCCGGGTCTACAGGAGGCGAAAACTCCTGCGAAATACCCACAACGCGCCAAGTATACTCATTCCCCTCAATTTGCAACACAATCTCATCGCCCAAGCGCGTGCCCGGCTCCTTCTTACTTATATAGTTAGAACTCACCACAATAGCCCGCTTATCTTGCGGCAATAGCCAACGCCCCTCTTCAATGCGCAAATCGAGCATCTTCGTATCTGCTGGTGGAGCATATATGCTCATCACCTCACCCTCACTCCCATCAGAACGTACAGGATACGCTTTCGTAAACCCCCAACTCTCCGCCGCCACCACACCTGGAATGCGCAAAATATCCGGCATAACCTTCGCGCTCCGGTAGGGGCGATTGAAACGTACTTCAATATCGTAGTGCTTGGAATCGAGCGATGCATCTAGCGTATAGAAAAGCGAAGTACGCACCGTCAACACACTGATAAACACTGCCCCCCCAAGCGTGAGCACCAAGAGCGTGCGTAGCAAGCGCCCTTTGCGACGGAACGTGTTGCGCAGAGAGAGCAAAAGCGGGCGCGGTACCCCCCTGATATACTGGACGATACGGTCAATCCATCCTGTGCCAGCTTGGTTTGCACTCCCCATATTGCTATCGAGCGCTTGACGCACCGTAATACGTGCCGCCGAGGTGATAGACGGAATAGCCGTCATGACTGGCAATAACAGGGCCGAGGCTATCTTGAGCAAAATAACCGGTGGTGGCATCCGAAAATGCGTAATGTCGAAATTAAGCTGTTTCGCCATGAAATAGGTCAACCCATATGCGCCAAACGAACCAAGCGGTAGCGCCAAAAGCAACGCCGGTACACCAAATGCAAGCACCATCACAAAGTAGAGCATCATAATTTGTTGATTGCGTGCCCCGATAGCCTTCATCATGCCAATTTGCCTAATCTGTTGCGTGATAATAGCCTCTACCGTATTCACAATCAAAAAGCCACCAAGCAACAGCGTGAGAACACCCAAACCAGTCAGTATAAGCAGAATCGTCGGTATAATAGCCTCAGCCGGGTGTTGCTGTGGAGTAGGCACATCGGTTACATCCACCTCGCGCCCGCTGCGTTCAATCTTATCGGCAACCTCATTGGCCACATACCAAATGTGCTCCTCATCCAGTGGGTGCTCAGCCACCGTAAACATCAGATCATTGTAGGAGCGGTCGCCACCAAACCACTCCAGCGTGTCGAAACTGATATAGCCAAATGCCTTGCCCGCAATAGGCGCAGGTGGCAAACTCATATCATGCGCCAACCCCGCAATGGGCAAAGAGCGTTTTTCGCCCCCCGGCACCTTCACGGTGACCAAGTCGCCTACATTGGCATGGGTTTTGGGCAACGATGCCCGCTCAACCAGCAGCGCATGCTTGGGTGGCGGCCATGCCCCACGATAGGGGCGCACAATATTGATACGCATACCGTCGTCGGGTATCACTATCAATTGCATGTCATACCACGTATCAGGGCCTATTTCAATACGTGCCGGCACAGTGCGTTGTCCTTGCGCTTCGGCCACCGCATCCATCTTCTCAATCACAGCTACCAAATCATCATTGAACCGCTCCGCCCTAATCGTAGCACTCACCGGGTTGACAGAAAGGAAAGATGTGCGTAGCCCCTCAAGAATGTTGACACGCGCTGCGGCAACCGTACCAAACGCAAAAACCCCAACCGTGATAGACAGCACCACGAGCAGCGTGCGCGTTTTATTATTCCACAAATCGCGGATTATTTTCTTCCAGCGTGGGCGTAGCATCTACTTCTCACTCCTCACTTGGTACAGCCATACCGTGTAAAAAAATCTCCACTGCTGTTTGCACCATAGTCTCAGGTGTTAGCGTATGGGTATCTTGCTGCGGGAATAGCTCATGGGTGATAATGTACCCTATCAGTGGCCCCACAAAACAACGTGCTGCTGCTCCAGGGTCCATGCGACGTAATGTACCCGCTTCCATTTGCTGGTTCAGGTAGCTCGTTAGCACAGGAAAGACACGCCCCGGACCAATGCTGTTGACCATATCGGCTACCATAGGCTGGCGGGCAGCTTCACCTAACATCAGCTTGAGCACTGCCATCGTGGTGCGGCTTTCGACAATTTTGAGGAATGCGTTGCCAAGCAACGGCAATGCCTCAGCAGGTGGCAGAGGCATCACCTTTTCTGGGTGGGCTATCAATTGCAGAGCCGGCATGCGCTGCTGGATGACATGCTGAAACAAATCCGCTTTATCTGCAAAGTAGTGGTAGATAAGCCCCGGCGAACGGATGCCACACGCCCGTGCAATATCCTTATTGGTAGCCTTCTCAAACCCTTTGCGAGCGAATACATCGAGTGCGCCATCAATAATCTGTTGGCGGCGTTCTTCATACTCTTCGTCTTTTCGTACCTTCATATCACACATCCCCCATGGTTTGGTGTAGTATTGATTGACCAGTCAATCAAAGTATAGAGCCGAAGTGGGAGAATGTCAAGAGTCATGGATAGAGTAATCTCCTATCGAGTTTTGCAACCGCTCTGCGTGTCAAGCACCCGTGTGCCTAGCTTTGTGGTTTCAAGGTGTAGACAATGGTGCTTCATCTGTGGTTTCATACAAATAGTGAAATCAGGGCGCATAGGGTCTACCGGCGCACCTTGAGCGTGTGGTAGAGGAGGTGCAGCACATTGAGATGCAGGTAGCGGAGCATGTGTCGCGCCATTTGCTTTCGCACGATGCAGATGCCCATCATGAGTTGCTCAATGGGCGTTTAGCCGCGTTGCGGTTGTGTGTCCAAGAGCTTTCGGTGTTGAGCACCACGCACCATTGAATCATGTGGTACTATAGAAATAGAACAATCATAAGATTGGAAGAAAACGATGCCTTATAGTAATTTTACACTCAAAAAAGTGAAAGAAGCGTTTCACCTTGAGGTTGTAGAAGACCAAGACTTGTTTTCTGCAATAGAAGCAGTTGCTGTCAGTGAGTACCTACAGGTGACACTTGACTACAATGTGCCGCTTGCTGTGGCTATTGGCACAGAGAAAGCGCGTTCTGAGCTTATTATCTCCAATGTGCTGCTAGAATTGAAGAAATATCTGCATGGAACCATCAGCTTTTTTTCAGGCATTAGCTTCGATGTTGATAGAGAGCAAGATTTGATTGGCTTTTGTGATTATGTTGTGAGTATGTCTCCAGAGCAATTTTATCTCAATGCTCCTATCGTAGCCATTATTGAAGCCAAGAATGAGCAGATACCAGCCGGGCTAGGGCAATGCATTGCGGCTATGGTAGCAGCACGTCTCTTCAATCAAGCCGAAGGAAACACGCTCTCTTGCTTGTATGGTGCTGTGACGACAGGCAATATTTGGAAATTCTTAAAATACGATGCTACTCGTGCCTACATAGATAGGCGTGAGTACCATATTACCGATGTCCAAAAAATCCTAGGTATTTTGGTTGCAATGGTACACCAAAGCGCATGATGCAACATTGCCAAGAGGCCAGGAATGCCAAGAAACTGCAATGGGCATGGGGGTTACTTGGCATCCTAGCGGTATTGCGATGAACAATCTCTTTTCACAACACTATCTCCATTCCCTCAAATCCGGCTGCTGTGTTTGGAAACAAGAGCTGTGCTTCCTGTTCAAGTTCAGCAATGCGCTCATCGGTATGATTGGGGTCATGGTGAAACAGCACAAGCCGTTTGGCACCACATTGTTGGGCTACATCACAAGCCATTTGCGGCGTGCTGTGCCCCCACCCTTGCCTCAGTCTAGTATATTCATCATTGGAGTATTGTGCATCGTGAATGAGCAGGTCGGTGTTACGAGCAAAATGAATTAGGCGATAGTCGGACCCGGCATATCCTTCTGTATCACTAGCAAAGACAACCGATTTGTTGTGCCATTCGATACGATAGATATACACACCATTGGAAGGGTGCGCATAGCTTTTGTGTATGTGAACACGCACATCATCAGTGTTGGTTTCAATGGGATCGTGATAGATATTGCATACTTGAATGTCTCCTGGTTGGTCTCTCAGCACGAGTGTCTCCGAGGCCCGTATACTATAAATCAGTTTGAAAGATGGCATTTCATTGAGGCTAACGGGAAAGTTGGGCGTGAGTACCACTTGGTGGAGTACCTCTTCGAGCTTCTTCTCAAACGTGTGCGGCCCAAAGATATGTAGCATGCTACCGCCAGTTAGCGCCGGCACAAAAAAGGGAAACCCATGCGTATGGTCATGGTGCATGTGGGTGAAGAGGATAGTAGCGACGATAGGCGCACCATCTTGTTCTTGCGAACGACGTATCAAATCTTGCCCTAGGTTGATAATACCTGTCCCAGCATCAATAATGAGTATATGTTTTCCAGCTTGTACTTCGACACAAGGGGTGTTTCCACCATACTGCACAGTATGTGGACCAGGAACAGGGTAGCTCCCACGTGTACCCCATAATCGTACTACAAATGTATCAGTATCCATAGACTGCATATGTCCTGCGGAAAATAACGACTAATAAACTTGGAAGATGCAAACCTCTTCCCTCCGTCTATGTAGTATACCAGGTAATTGAAAGAAAGAAAGAGAAAACAAAGAAAAAAGATGACATTTGGCTTACGGTGATTGATTGGTATATGCTATGACTCCCAACTTAACGGTGGCGGACACTGACGATTTGCAAAATCAAAAGTTGGCGTGAGGACAGTAAATTTTTCGACTTCTTCTTCCGTCAGGTTGCGCCCAGTGCGACAGGCAGCAATAGCAAGCAGGTCATCTATGTTGACGATGTGCTGCCGAACAGTTGTATCGCTCGATGCTGTGACAAGGCGTTTTCCCTCTGGACTAAATGCTACGTCGGTGAGCAGAGCAATGTGTTTCCGTAGTGCAATTTGTTGTGTACCATCGGCAGACCAGAGTCGTGCGGTATTATCGTGCGAGGCAGTAGCAATGTGTTGTCCATCGGGACTAAAGGTGGCATGCACAACAGGGGCAATATGGCCTTGGAGGATAGCTTGTTGTGTGCCATCAACATGCCATAGCCGTGCTGTGTTGTCGTGCGATGCAGTGAGGATGGTTTGCCCATCGGGGCTGAAGACGGCATTGTTGACCCAAGCGGTATGCCCGGTGAGGGTAGCTTGTAGGGTACCATCGTTTGCCCACACTCGCGCTGTGTTGTCGTGTGAGGCAGTAACGATATGGTGCCCATCGGGACTAAACGCTGCATTCACGACTGCGGCAGTATGTCCTTCGAGAGTGGCTTGCAGTTGGCCGCTCACATCCCATATGCGGGCAGTGGAATCATCAGATGTGGTAACGATTTTCTGCCCATCGGGGCTAAATGTTGCACTTAGTACGCCCCCGGCATGGTCGGCAAGCGTAGCGAGTAGGTCGCCGTTTTCACTCCATACCATAGCTGTGCCATCACGCGACGCTGTGACGATACGTTGTCCATCGGGGCTAAACGCGGCGCTCATGAGCGGACCAGTATGCGTTTCAAGGATGAGGAGCGTTTTTCCTTCCATGTCCCACACACGTGCAGTTGTATCGTTTGATGCTGTGACAACGTATTGCCCATCCGGGCTGAATCGCGCACTAACTACTTCGGCAAGATGCCCTTCAAGCGCTACCAGCAAGGAACCATCTGTGTTCCATACTTGCGCGGTGGCATCACTTGATGCTGTGACAATACGTTGCCCATCCGGGCTATATCGCGCACTCAGGACACTGCTCGAATGTCCTTGGAGTGGGGACAGAGGTGGTCCTACAACAGACCATACGTTTACTTCTTGCTCAGTCATCGTCGCAATCCGGTGCCCGTTGGGGCTAAATACAACTGCTCGAAGTGTGGCTCTTGTGGGAAGTGCAATCTCTGGTTTTCCGTCCTCATTCCACACATGGGTTGCATTATCTTCTGCAGCAGTGGCAATATGCTTTCCATCTGGGCTAAATGTGCTCAGATAACCGGGAATTTTGAACTGGAGTATACCGTTCATATCGAATACACGGGTAGCATTATCGGACGATGAGGCGATGATGTACTCTTCGTCTGGGCTTATTTCGGTGCTCAATATGGTATCTTCAAATCCTTCAAGCGTGACAAGCGGCCCTTCGCCAAGGGTCCCCCATATGCGCACAATTTGGTCGCTCGAAATGGTGCTGATATAGTTCCCATTGGGGCTATAGGTTGCATGTGCCACTTCACCATTATGTTCAAGTTCGGCGTATTGTTCGCCAGTGAATGCATCCCATACTCTTGCTGTGCGGTCGGATGATGCTGTGACAATGCGCTGACCGTCGGGGCTAAACTCGGCACTCCACAACCTACCTCTATGTCCCTCTAGGAGTAATTCTTGTTTGCCTTCGAGGGTCCATATGCGAGCAGTTCCACCAACCGACGCCGTGACAATACGCTGCCCGTTGGGGCTGAATTGAGCATTCCATACGGTATTGGCGTGGCCTTCCAGGGTAGCGAGAGGGATGCCGCTTATGCTCCATATCTTGGCAGTGTTATCGGATGATGTGGTGAGAATATATTGCCCATCGGGGCTAAACTCTACGCTTCTTACTGCATTGGTATGGGCTTTGAGTGTTGTATGGAGCGCACCATCCATAGTCCATATTTTGGCGGTGTTATCATTGGAAGCTGTAGCGACAAACTGACCATCGGAGCTAAATGCCACATCCCACAACCTATCGGTATGACCGGTTAGGGTTGTCGGTCGCCAACTTATGTGGTCTAAGACTGTACGCAAGGATTGCTCGGTAATGGGGTTGTAGTTTTGAGCTACTGCTTCATAGGCCAGCAAGAGGGAAATATCGGGGAAATCTATCATTTCCTGCGCAGCAAAGGCTAGGCGTTGCGATTCGGCCACGATAGAACCAGATGTTTGGGCTTCTTGCATCCGCTGGGCTATCCCTTCGGCAGTAGCACGGAGGACGCTCTCCGTTGCGCGGGCCTTGCTTTCTTCTTCAGCTTGCGTTTCAGCCGTACTTAAAAGGGTGGTAGCTGTTGTATGGGCATGTGCTTCTTGTGCTAACTCGGACTTGAGGCGCGTGATGTGCTGGTGCTGATTGTATGCAATCAGCACAGCAGTAATGGCGACAACGACAAGGATGGCTGCGACCGTTCTGACCAATCGTTTGACACTAAATTGACGTTCTTGTTGGCGAGCTTGAGATGCACGGCATGCGTCAAGGAACTCTTGTTCGAGTGGGTAGAGGTCTTCGGCATGTGTTGTCACCCACAACTCAGCTTCTTCTAGGTCTTGGTCGCGTAGCAATAATACATCTGGCCGTTTCTGCATATCCCACAAGGCAGCCTGATGTTGCAATTTGTTCAGGTTGGCATCGCGCCATGCGCGGTTATTTATGTGGATTGGTTCTACAAGCCGGTTGTGGGTCAGCTCAAACCATGTTTCGTTGCCAGCGTGAATGGCCTGAATGAGATGGGCGTCTATCAATTCTTGGATGACGCGGTTGGATAGCCCACTGGTTGCTTCGTGTTGTTCTCGTACTTGCTGCCGTGTCAACTGGTCTGTGCAGAGGTGTTGATCAAACCAATCGCGCATGGTACGTTCACGTGCTCCGGTGTTTTGGGCTACCGCTTTCACTTTTGTAGCATAATAGTCGGCAAAGGTTGTATTGGGGTCTTTGATTGTTTCAAGATGTGCTGTGGTTATCTCAGTTGTATTCGCGGGCAATTGCTCCCATATACGCATGCACACCACTTGCAGATGCATAGGCTCGATAAACAACCCAGAATGCCGCGATATGGTTCCATCGGTATAGGGTACCCGTGTACGTCGCAGGTCATTGACCAGTTTACGTGCTGCGGCATCGGTAAAATCCATTCCGCTTTGCCGAATGGGTTGCTGTATGGCATGCAGGGTTGCTTCAATGCCAAGCAAGTCGAGGTGGAATGTGTTGCTCAATTGGGTAGGAATGAAGCGCACGTAGGGGTCTAGCCGTGCTACATAGTCTTCGTGGATGGAAAACAGCGCAAAACGTTGCTCGTCGCGCAGGGTAGCTCCAACGTGAGAAAAGAAGGCTTCTCTGGATGCGCGGTCGCTGAGATCTTCAAGAAACAGCTCTTCGAGTTGGTCAAAGATGAGCACCTCGCGCATTGCCTGCCCATTGGTTGTGGCGCGTTTGGCAAGGTAGTCGCCCAATTCCATAGTTGCTAAACGCTCAATGGGCGTTCGTTGGTTGACAGATACCCCTTCTTCAAGGGCCAATAGCGTGCTGAGTATATAGCGATTGACTGGCTCACGTGCATTGGATGCTGTTGCTTGTTGCGTGTGGGTATGGCTCTGCAACGATGGCCTTGTACTGACCCGTGCAATTGGATGCACATAATACCCTTCAGCTTGTAACTGTGGTATCAGACCAGCTTGGATCAATGAGGTTTTGCCAGCACCAGATGGTGATTGGAGCAGCACAACACGTTCGGTCGTGAGGAGATAGAATACATCATGCACTTCACGGTTGCGCCCATAGAGTGCTTCACCTGTTGTGAATGCACGTGGGCCAATATATGGGCAGTCCAGCGTATGTTGTATCATCGTGCTCATCGTCATCATATACATACGCTCCCTGCTCTAGTATCTGAAACTGGTTGTGTTTTCATGATGAGCAGTAGCTTTCTCTCGTCACGTCTATGCGTTGCCTTCCAAGGGCAAGATACGATGTACTCACTCCATTATAGTACATTCTACCCATAAGAGAAAATGCAGGCATTTATTCTACCTCAACAACTTTGAGAAAATTGGTAGCTCCGTGACTTGGAAGGGGGTGTCCCCCTATCATCACAACCATATCTCCTGCGCTTACAAAGCCTTGCCCTAGGAGAATGTCATGTATATAGCGGCTCAATTCACTCAAGTGCTTTTGGTAGGTGCTACGCATAGGGGTAACACCCCACAACAGGTTTAGGCGGCGATATATTGTATCGGATGGTGTGAATGCGAAGATCGGAACACGGGGGCGTTGGCGAGCGACAAGCCTAGCGGTATTGCCACTCATAGTGAGCGCTACAACAGCTTTGACAGGGAGAGCATTGACAATTGCGCCAACGGCTTCGCTAATGGCGTTGGGGATGTCGCGTTGGGGAGCAATGGTTAAATCAACTTCATGTTGGTGCTGCCGATCACAATCTTCCGCGAATCTCGCAATGCGGGCCATCATTTTGACTGATTCAACGGGGTAAGAGCCGGCGGCTGTCTCGCCGCTCAACATCACTGCATCGGTGCCATCTATAATAGCATTGGCTATGTCGCTGGCTTCGGCACGGGTTGGGCGCGGGTTGCGTATCATCGAGTCAAGCATTTGGGTGGCGGTGATGATAGGCACACCAGCATCGTTGGCGGCGTCTATCAACTGTTTCTGCACAGGGGGAACCTGTTCAATGGGTATTTCTACGCCAAGGTCGCCGCGTGCTACCATCAGTGCATCAGTTACCTTTAATATTTCGGTTAGGTCTTTGAGTGCTTCAGGTTTTTCTATTTTGGCAATGACGGGTACATTTTTGCCGGCAGAGGCAATATGTCGCTTGATGTTGGTAATATCAGAGGCGCGGCGTACAAACGAGAGGGCAACATAATCCACATCGTGTGCCAACCCAAACTCCAAGTCTTCCACATCTTTTGTCGTGAGCGATGGCGCACTGACGGGTACGCCCGGCAGGTTAATGCCTTGATTTTCGCGCAACTCACCGCCATGCACCACTTCGGTTCGCACGGTGTGCTCGTTGGTTTCAAGTACACGCAGTTCAATCAGACCATCGGAAATGAGAATATGGTCGTTCACGCGCACATCATATGGCAGTGCCTCGTAGGTTGTGCTGACCATAGCCTCTGTGCCTTCACATGTTTGCGTTGTTATGTCAAAACTCATACCAGCTTTCAGGTAGACCGGTGTGCCATGGACAAGCTTACCAGTACGTATTTTTGGCCCTTGCAAGTCTTGCAAAATAGCCAAGGGTTTGTTGGCTTTTTCGGCCGCTTCTCGTAGCATCGCAATATTCTGTGCATGGTATTCGTGGGTGCCATGCGAAAAGTTGAGCCGGGCAACATCCATGCCAGCTTCCAGCAACTCGGCAATCGTTTCCGGGGTGCTACTAGCGGGCCCTATGGTAGCGACTATCTTGGTTCTGCGCATACTCATACATCCTTCCTAAACAACAAACAACCATTTGTACGCTTTACTCTCCAGAAAACAAGATTGCTGTTAGGTTATTCACAATGGTGTTGATAGGTTGATCGTAGTAATCAACATTGGAAAGGATAATAATGACACTGTCATCTTCTACATAGCGTCGCAGCATGGCGGTGAACCCGCCAATATGTCCACTATGCCATACGACTTTACGTCCCCATGCTTCGCCAATACGGACACCATACCCATACGACGTACCATCCATACCTGGTATACCAATCATGGGTGTTTCCATGGTAGCACGTGTTTCTGTATTGATAATAGCATCCGTATACAACGCACGGTCCCATGCAAACAAATCATCTACCGTAGTGTGCAACCCGCCGGCTCCTAGGGTGTAGCCTACATGCATAAAGGGGGAGTTTTGATATGCCCCATTTCCTGCCACAACATAGCCCGATGCACGGTTGGGAATAATAGCAATAGGGTCATCGAGGCGCGTGTGGGTCATATTCAGCGGTTCAAAGAAATTGGTTTGTATGTAGGTACTGAACGGTAGCCCAGTGACTTCCTCCACAATGCGCGAGAGCAGCATATATCCTACATTGTTATACTGATAACCTGCGCCGGGGGGGGCTACAGCCGGGTTTGCTTGCGTCATAGCATCAATATCATCTGTCGAAAGATACACACTGGTCATGATGCGTTTCCATTCGAGTGGAGCAATGCCCGATGTATGGGTGAGCAATTGATGTATAGTTATCTGGTCGCCCCCCGGATAGGCAGGCAAATAGAGCGAAATGGGATCATCTGTGGTGAGCAATCCGCGCTCCTGCAATTGCAAGATGGCAGCAGCAGTGAATTGTTTGGAAACAGAGCCAACACGGAACATCGTTTCAGTGGTATTGAGTACATTGAGTTCAAGGTTGGCAAAACCAAACCCTTCGCTGAAAAGCACATGGTCGCCACGCGCCACAAGGATAGTGCCCATGAAGCCTTGCTCTTCGGCGTATGCATGCACATAGGTTTCTATCTCGGAGCGTAACCGTGCTATTGTAGCTGTTTCGTTGGAGATGATGAACGAGGTATGCATATCTTCCATGCAACGTGCATCTGGTTTCTCGTCTGGGCTTTCTATGAAAGCACTTGCTATGTGCAATGGGCATGTATAGCTATTCGTCTGATGAATAGCAGCATGTCCTTGGCCGGGCAACTCAAAGAGGAAGCTCTTTTCGAGGGTTTGCGACATGATTTCCCCATAGGCGAGGGGAATGGTTGGGTCGAGTTCACCGGCCAGCAGGAGGGTAGGTACATTTGTTTCTACGGGCGCATTGGCGCTATCGTCGGGTGCATTGAGTGACCATCCTTCGCAAGCAGTGTAGAGACCATTGCCTAGGTCGGTGCGGCGATGAAAGACAAATGCCAGTTCGGGCACATGTGCTGCGGCGTTGAGGAGGTCTTCACGGGTTGTGAAAGACATTTCTTCGCGGCATTGGGTTGTCACGTAGGTGCCATAGTCATAGGCCGTTTCGGCATAGACGGCTAGAGCGGCTGCATGGTACATGGTTTCGTCTCTGGCAGCAACTGCGTAGATGAAGAGTGGCACAAGGGGTATATGCTCATCATTCGAGAGCAATGCCATAGTGGTATTCACAAACCAATACCCATCGAGCAGCAAATCATAGACTTCGCCTGTATCGGGATTGGTTATTTGGGTAGAAATAGGTTCATTGTTTAGAGCTTCTATCTGTTCGTAAAAGACATTGCGCAAGTCGGGGTAGGCTTCGTGGCAGGCAGCATCGTCTTCACACTGTGCAAAAACAGTGTTGAGTGTTTCATTGAATGTTGTGGGGGTGTCAAGGTAGATGTTGGCTTGGTTTGGTATTGGCGCGTCCATGACGATGCTTCGTACCGTATCGGTATAGACACGCACGATGGTTTGAGCTACTTGGGTGCCATGCCCAATACTGTAGAGGTTGATGTGGTCATAGTCAAGCGTTAGGCGCAGGTCATTCACATCGGCGGCACGTTCAGCATTGGTGTAGGCGTTGAGGTTTATGCCCTCTTGGATATAACGTTGTTGGCATGCAAACAGAGCATCGGTTTCGCGTACAATATGTTCTTCACTGCTGATTGTGTTGTCGAGTGATGCAAGGATTGCGGCTAGATGGTCGGGGCATGCGAGTGTAGGGCGCGAGTAGCCAGAGCCGCGTTGGTCTAGGATGATAATATCGCGGTTTGGCATGGCAGCAGTGAACTTGTCGGCATAGCTTTGGGCATGGGCAATGGTATGTGTACCCGGCCCATCTTCGAGGACGAGGATCGGGTCTGCGGCTGCTTCGTCACTCTCTGTATGGTAGATGACAGTTGCTAGTTGCACAGTTCGTTCATCGGGCGATGTGCGGTCTTCTGGCACACTGAGGTAGCCACAAACGATATGTGGCGGTGCATTGTCGGCCTGTCCATCGTCCAGTCCATTGTCCAGTTCAAAGGTCGTACACTCTACCGTTTCAAAAAGTGGTTGGTATGCTAGCGGGTCGGGTGTGGGCGTGGGTATAGGCGTGGCGGTAGCTGTCGCTGTAGGTGTTATAGTTGGGGTTGGTGGGGGCAGTATAGCTGTGTTGCTCAGTGTGGGAGTTGGCCCTATGGTTGTTGGTTTTGTTGTCAGTTTACTCGTAGCCGGTTCAGTTGTAGCTTCTTGCGCTAGTGTCTGTTCGACAGGCGCGTTTGGTATTGTTGAAACGGCAGGTTGCGACATGCCCGAAGGCCCACATGCTGCCAACCCCACAACCATGAGGAGTACTATAAGCCAATTCATACGGTTTTGTTTACTAACAATGAGCGGATTTCTCAAAACGTGCGTCGTACAGTTTCATGGTATGTAAACCTTTACTAAAGCACAACAAGTGTAGCACATCATCACAACATGCGCAACTTTACCATTTCTGAACACATACGACTAACCACATAATCATACCATGGAACCAAAAATCTGTCACAACCCTACTCGCGGATGGTGAGTGTTGGGGTTGGTTCATTCGCATAAAATGCTAACAAAATGCCGCACCCCCCAAAAAACCACACCTTTGTTTCTCTGTGTACCCCTGTGTACCCTGTGGTTCAATTATTATCTTTGTGTTAAAAAGAACTACCTCTAGGGGGTATGTGAGAAACGTAGTTGACAAGCCTCTCGTTTAGATTACAATCTAAAAAAGGATTCGTATCTTAAAATAGAGTAAGGATTATGGGAAGTAACTACGTTAGCAATGCAGACTTAGAAGCCTATATCAAAGATAAGGAATTAACGATTAGGTATAATGAGCTAAAGCAATGCACAGAGATAAACGGCATGAGCTACTCAAGTGATGAGTTAGATGCGTTTGCTAGGGGTATCGCAAAGGATTTAGGTATCACAATAGATTTAGCACACGCTATAGTAAATACCGTAGCAGACAGCTACAATCCTATGCGAGATTACTTCAATAGCTTACCTGATGTAGATACTAGAGACACTGCAAACAGGTTCCTAGATTGTTTTGATATACCTGATGCAGAACAGAAACATTGGTTTATACGTTGGCTAGTGGGTATAGTTGCTAGGGCATATGGTAGTACAGACTTAACAGGTTTACTCATACTCAAGTATGATACAGAGCCGGTAATAACCCTAACTAAGTACTTGAGCATCTTTGAAGAGTGGTACACAGATAGCAAGATACTGAGCAAATACGGTACTAGACAGCTAATGGCTTCTAACCTGATATGGCTCTGTAACGACTATCACAGCAAAGAATATGATGATGCGTCTAACTTCATAGGTGAATACGTTAAAGCAACGTATTTAGAGCTAAGCAAGCAAAATGAAATAGAAGGAGTAAGGCATAATCCTATTGTCTCATTCTTATCTGCTACACACAATCCAGCTAAGGTATATGCGCCATACAACTACTGGGCTAGACAGATAGATGTACAGAGCATATCAGATGATTACCTAACCATTGACATTAACACGCTCTATGCTGAGCTAAAGAGTGTCGCTAGAAATGCGAATACTTGTGATAGACTTCATATATTTGGGGTAAAGCCCTTAAAGAGATACGGTAGACGGCTAGACTTATACCGGCTAGGGGTTCAAGTCTTGTAGAGTAGAGCAGAAGGAGAGCGAAAGAGCACGCTAGTTGATATAGTCTTTAAGAAACAGAATCTGAATCTGTGAATGTTTATGCTCATTGGGATCGCGTAAAAAGATCTGGTATTTCAGATTCTTTTTCTGTCTATCTATAGTATGCTTAGTACAGTAGTACAACATTTCGTTAATCCTTGTCGAATTTATTGGTTGGACGAATAACGCTTTACAATCACTTCGTTAGCACTGTAGACAGATTTTAATTTCGGCATCTATGTATGAAACGCTGTACTTAGACATATGAAACCTACACATGCTTACCTGCTCCCCTTCCCCATCGCATACGCGATAGCACGTTGCAAATTGCCATGCGTGCGGATACTGCTCAAATCCGCCCCCAAATGAATGAGCGTCTGCGCCATCGCCGGCCCAATGCCCGTCAGAATAACTTGCGCCCCAAGGAGTTGGACGGCTTGTGTCGTTTGCACAAGCGCATTCGCCACCTGCGTATCTACCACCGAAACGCCCGTCACATCAATAATGGCAGTATCAGCCTGATAGTATGCCACCCCCTCAAGCAACGTCTCCATCACCTGCTGTGCGCGAGTGCTATCTATATTCCCTATCAACGGCATCAACACAATCGTATCTGAAAGCGGAATGAGCGGCGAAGACAGTGTACGTAGCGCTGCCCGTTGCGAATCAATAATCTGCTCTTGGAGCGTTTGCAACTCCCGCTCCATCTGCCGTCGTTCCGTCACATTGCGTGACACGATAGACACACGAGTGACATGACCTTGGTCATCTACCACTGGTGCGAGGGCATTTTCAAGATACCTGTTGTCAAATGTTGTCTCAAATTGCACCATATGGCCTGTTTCAAGCACCTTATTAAAGTGTACGCGACGTTCTTGAGCTACATGTGGCGGGAAAAGGTCAAATGCATTGTATCCAATAAGGTCTGATGTATGCTTACCAAAAAACTGAGCTGTAATATCATTCATAGCGAGAATTGTCCCTTGCGCGTCTACCAGCAACATCACATCGGGAGATGCGTTGATGATAGCACGGGCTGTCTCCTGGCTTCTTTTTAGAGCCTCTTCGTGCTGCTTACGCTCAGTAACGTCCTCAACAAAGCCTTCGAGATATTTCATATTGCCTGCATCGTCATTGACAGCCCACAACATCATACGCCCGATAAAAAGCTCACCGTCGCGGCGACGAAACAGTGCTTCGACCTGAGTCTTACCTGCACCTTGACGGAGGCTATCAAGCACCTTGGTTCGTTCAGTAGGGTCAGCGTAGATTTGGGTTGCAAGGTCGGTGACGTTTTCGAGCACGTCTTGGGGCGAGTCATAGCCGATTATGTGGGCTAAAGCAGGGTTGGCTTCAAGAAATCGCCCATCCGGGCTAGTGCGAAACACGCCTACCGTGGCATGTTCAAAGAGTGTGCGGTAGCGTTCTTCCGTTTGGTGCAAATTGTCGTAGAGGTGATTGAATTCAGTTACATCAAGCATAGCACCCACAATTCCCGCCGGTGTACTGTCAGCATGATGAAAAACCGACTTGTAAAACACCACATCGTGGCGTTTGCCATCGCCGGCATGCGGGAGTTGTGCTTCATAGACCTGTGAGTCACCGGTCGTAAGGAGCGCAGTATCAGCATCGTGATACTTTTGCGCCAAGTCTTCGGGGTAGCCCATATCAAACACCCTTTTCCCCACAAGGTCTTCTACACCTTTGCCATTGCCCAAGGCAAACGATACAAATGACTGGTTACATCCGATGTAGATGCCATCAGCATCTTTGTAGAAGATGGGAACAGGGATAGTGTTCATAAGTGTTTTGAGAAAGTGGGTTTGTGTTTGGCTTTCCTTTTCCAACGCTGCAATCCGTTTACGCAACGTCTCATTTTCTGTCTTGAGTGCCTCGATCAATTCCGGCTCGTTGCTCATGTTCCGAACTCCATTTCTTACGAGAGCGATTTTTATTCCAAACAGGATTTCTTTACTATACCACAAGTGGAGATGTTGCGTAGAGACGTTGCACGCAACGTCTCTACACATACGCTTTGTAGGTTTTCTGTGTATAAGGTGTGTGCAAGCAGTGTCAGCAAACCCATAACAACACACACATTGAGCAAATCTTTTCTCTTCGTAGCGTATTTCTTAACCACTTTCTCACCTTTTTCATTGGCACATCTTACGTTTATAATGGTACAATACGTGCTATACTGTAGCGACACACTATCTGTGCCATATGAGTCTTGGTGTATCAACGCAGGTAAAATCATTGGCCCAGAACGCTTAAAGCCATGGTGCTGAAGAAGTTGTAGCAATTGAACTGCTTGAATAGAAAGAAAGTAGCAGGTGTTGCGGCATGACGAATCTACCTGATGATGTAGGAAAGAAACCATGGAGAGACAACCCCGCATACCATCATCTTGATGGTCATGAGCGTGTGCTCTATGATACATTGCGTGCATCGCTTGAGCAATGTACAACCGCATTTCCAAGCCTTACTTCTGAGCAGCAGCATGAAATGCTTCGTTGTGTTGTAGAGACGTTGCGTGCAACGTCTCTACAAGATGTGCAAGATGCCAACCACATGCAGGATGATACGTTGCTCCAAACCAATAAGACGTTGCGAGAAGAAATCGAAGAACGCAAAAAGATTCAGGACGATCTGCATCTCCGCAACGCAGTCCTTGAGACGATAAGCTTTGCTTCGGAGCAATTTTTGCGCACGACTTCTCTCCCAAACAGTGTATACCCGCTCCTAGAACGCATAGGCAAAGCAGCCGATGTAAGCCGTGTCTGTGTATTTGAAAATGAATACCCCAACTATAATCATGATCTGTGTTTGATTTCGCTCCACTATGAGTGGGTAGCTCCCACAATTGATCCAGAGATACACAACCCCTTGATGCAACAGATGTCGCTGCAAGCAATGGGGCTAGGGCGCTGGGAAGACATGTTGCAAAAGGGTCTCCCTGTGTATGGGCAACTAGCAGCTTTTCCAACAGAAGAACAGCATATCCTTGTCGAGCAGGGTATACAATCTATGGCCATGGTTCCCATCTTTGTTGCCCAAGAATGGTGGGGATGTATTGGTATGATAGACCATGTCAACACACGCTCTTGGTCTTCTATCGAAATGGAAGTGCTCAAGGTAGCAGCCAACATCATCGGTTCGGCTATCTACCGCTATCGTGTGGAACAAGCCCTTGATAAAAATGAATCTGAACTGCGCAAGCTCTACCGTGCCGTTGAACAAAGCCCTAGCTCCATTGTGATTACCGATACCGACGGAGCTATTGAGTATGTCAACCCCAAGTTTACCCAAGTTACGGGATACTCTTTCTGGGAGACTGTCGGGAAAAATCCACGCATCTTAAAATCCGGTACCTACGGACCAGAAGCATACAAGCATATGTGGGATATGATAAACGCTGGCAAGGAATGGCGGGGCGAGTTTCACAACCGGCGCAAGGATGGTACCTTCTTTTGGGAATATGCATCTATATCAGCTATCACCAACGCGCATGGTGTCATTACCCATTTTCTGGCCGTCAAAGAAGATATTACCGAACGAAAACATATGGAAGAAGTGCTCCTAAGAAGCGAAACACAACTGCGCCACATTGTCGAACATATGCCAGTGCTCGTAGATGCATTTGATGATGACGGGTACATTATTTTTTGGAACAGAGAATGTGAACACGTCACCGGCTACCTTGCCGAAGATGTTATTGGGAATCCGGGCGTAATGGAACTGTTCTACCCTGACCCAACATATCGCGCACGTGTGTCTGCAGAATGCGATTTACTTGGTAATGATATGCGCAACTGCGAAGTTGAAATGGTTGCACAAGATGGTTCCATCAAAACTGTTGCTTGGTCAAGCATTCCGGGGCATTTCCCATTGCCCGGCTGGGCCGCATGGGGCGTAGGGATAGATGTCACAGAACGCAAACGGGCCGAGCAGACGCTGCTCATTCAGCGCGATGTTGCGTTTGCGCTCAGTACAGCAAGCGATTTGGATGAGGCCCTTGATACCTTTCTGCGTTGCATCGTCCGCTTAGAAGGAGTTGATTGCGGTGGTATCTACTTTGTAGATACCAGTAGTGGCGATTTGAACCTCGTTGCCCATACCGGGTTTTCGGAGGAGCACATCGAACGTCTTGCACACTACCATGCATGTTCACCGGTAACGCATACCGTTATGAAGGGCGAACTGATGTATAGGTGTGGATCTGAAGCTCTACCAGTAGTAGAAGAAGAACGTAGACAACAAGGCTTACGTGCAATTATCAGCATTCCCGTTATCCATGAAGGGCAGGTCCTTGCAGCGCTCAACCTAGCCTCGCATACCTGCTACGACATCCCAGATAGTTCGCGCACTGCCATAGAATCTATTGCTGCCCAACTGGGGGGGATAATCGTCCGTGTGCGCATGGAGCATGCCCTACGCGAAAGTGAGCAGAAGTTTCGCAGCATCGTAGAGCAAACATCCGACGGCATCCACCTCACCGATGAACGCGGAACGATCATCGAATGGAACCATGGCTCCGAACAAATAACAGGCATACAGCGTAGTGAAGCCCTTGGCAACATGTCTTGGGATGTCATATATAGCCTGATGCCATCCGCAAAGAAAAATCCGGCCCTCTACGAAAACTACAAAGCAAGCATCCAGGATTTTCTCAAGACTGGCCATGCCCCATGGGCCAAACAACTCATGGACCATGAGCTGCAACGTGCCGATGGCACCCGTCGCTACGTGCAACAGGTAGGCTTTCCTATCAAGACAGACAATGGCTTTATGATGTGTGCTACCATGCGTGACGTGACAGAACGCCGACGCATGGAAGAGGCCCTCCAAAGAGCCTTGCAAGAAGCCAAAGCCGCCACCCGCGCCAAATCTGAATTTTTAGCCAACATGAGCCACGAAATCCGCACCCCCCTCAACGGCATTATCGGTATGACTACGCTCCTTCTCGATACGGACCTCTCCGCTGAACAGCATGAATTTGTCGAAACCATCCGTATCAGCAGCGAAGCCCTCCTAGTTATCATCAACGACATCCTCGACCTCTCCAAAATAGAAGCCGGGCGCTTGGAACTCGAAAGTCAACCCTTTGAATTGAAAACATGCATTGAAGAAGCCATTGACTTGCTAGCTCATGAATCCGCTCAAAAGAACCTTGCTGTATCCTATACCATGCAACAAGGCACTCCCCATACGCTCATCGGTGATGTCACGCGTCTGCGACAAATTCTCGTCAACTTGATTGCCAACGCCATCAAATTTACAGATGTTGGGCACATTGTCGTATCTGTCTCATCTGAAACCGTATCGCCGGTGTCCTCAGAAACGCAGAAACTACCCCTCCACCGTATCCAGATAGCTGTCCGCGATACGGGCATTGGTATTCCCGATGAGGCCATAGGGAGCCTCTTCCGCCCATTTACCCAAGTAGACTCATCATCCAAACGCAAATATGGTGGCACAGGTCTAGGTCTGGCCATCAGCAAACGCTTGTCCGAGCTGATGGGGGGAACCATGTGGGTTGAAAGCGTGCAAGGGAAAGGGTCTACCTTCACCTTTGCTATCATCGTAGAGGCAGCTCCAGTGGAAATGCGTGCAAACGAAACCCGGCAAGTGGGCGAACGCCTAACGCTGTTTATGGAGCAGGAATTGTTTGCGGGCATGGAGCCATTGCACATCTTACTGGCCGAAGACAATGTTATCAACCAAAAAGTAGCCATCCGGTTGCTCGAACGCATGGGCTATCGAGCCGATGTAGCCGCCAATGGGCTAGAAGTGCTTGAAGCATTGCAACGCCAACCATACGATGTCGTGCTGATGGATGTACAAATGCCTGATATGGACGGTATGGAAGCTACCCGTCGTATTCGCACAATGTGGGCGAAAGACCGTCAGCCTTGGATTATCGCTATGACTGCCCATGTTATGGAAGGAGACCGCGAATGGTGTTTGTCTTCTGGCATGGATGATTATGTTGGTAAACCAATCCGTGTCAACAAACTTATGAACGCATTGCGACGAGTGAAACGACCAAAGCATGTACCCGCAGGATGCACTATGATGGATGATGATAATACGCCGAACCCGCTCCCATCTTTGCCAGACCAGCCTAGCACATCACAGACAACGCAACAACCACATCCCGTTACAGACCAACCCGATATGCCTATGCCACCAGTTTATGCCACCGACCCGCCGATTGATGAACATGTCTATCAGCAATTCCTAGAAACAGTGTGTGGAGATGACCCAGAGATAGAACATGAATTTATAGAAATATTCGTAGATAATGCCTCTACGTTAGTTGCCGATATTCGCAAGGCTTTTACCCAAACAAATGCTGATATGTTACAAGCAGCAGCCCACTCACTCAAATCAAGCAGCGCCCAAATTGGCGCTATGATACTCTCCGACCTCAGCAAAACATTGGAGATGATAGGCCGCTCAGGGGCTATTCAAAATGCCGAGGAACCCCTACAACACCTTGAACTTGAGTATACACGAGTCAAGCGAGAAATGGTAGCACTCTTAGCACAAACAGAGGTATAACGATAACTAGACAACAACAGGATGTTGACAAATACATAGGCGTTCTGTATGATGCATCTATTCAATTGTGAAGAAGGAGCTATCTCATGAATCAAGCGCCTATAGTATTGCCCCAAGACGCCTATAATAGTGAACTAGTGTCTAATGTCCATCCTCCCGAGTGGGAGAATCCTACTCCCGCCTCGCGCTACAACATGGTTGTCATTGGTGCCGGAACAGCCGGCATTGTTGCCGCCACCGGGGCCGGTGTGCTTGGTGGCAAAGTCGCCATTGTCGAACGCGACCTACTTGGTGGCGACTGTCTCAATTGGGGCTGTGTCCCTTCCAAAAGCCTCATTCGTTCAGCCCGAGCTGCACACGATGCACACACACTAGCAGACTTTGGCGTGCATGCACAAAATGTAACCGTAGATTTTCAAGCAGTCATGGAACGTGTACGCCGAGTGCGTGCCAAGATTAGCTACCACGACTCCGTGAAACACTTTGAAAAATATAACGTGGACCTCTTTTTTGGCGAAGCCGCATTTCGTGATATGAGCAGGCTTCTCGTCAACGGACAAGTGCTCAACTTCAAAAAAGCCATCATAGCCACTGGTGCCCGTGCTGCTCACCCACCCATACCGGGGCTAGAAGAAGCCGGCTTTCTCACCAACGAAACCGTCTTTTCCCTCACCGAGCTTCCCAAACGCCTCGCCGTCATTGGTGGTGGACCAATTGGGTGCGAACTAGCCCAAGCCTTTCAACGCCTTGGGAGTGACGTCACCCTCTTGCACGACATGGCGCATATCTTGCCCAAAGAAGATAGCGACGTAGCCGATGTTGTGCAGCATGTTTTGGTGCGTGAAGGCATGCGCTTGGTGCTCAATGCCAAGATTACCCAAGTGACAACGCAGGATGCCACCAAAGTATTGCACTATGAAAGCACAGATGAATCTGGCAGCGTCACCGTAGATGAGATACTGGTAGGAGCAGGGCGCATTCCCAATGTCGAAGGACTCAATCTTGAAGCAGTTGGTGTCCGCTACAACCTCCAACGTGGCGTATTCGTCAACGACTATATGCAAACCTCTAACCCAGATGTGTACGCCGCAGGTGATGTCTGCATGCCCTATAAATTTACCCATGTAGCCGATTCAGCAGCGCGTATTGCCCTGCAAAATGCCCTCTTTATGGGGCGCGAACGTCTCAGTACATTGACGATACCGTGGTGTACCTTCACCGACCCAGAGGTTGCACATGTAGGCTTGAGTGAGCAAGAAGCCATCCAAAAAGGTGTAGATGTTGATACCTATGCGTTTGACATGCAGCATTTAGACCGCGCTATTATTGAGGGTGAAGAAGAAGGGTTTATCAAAATGCTTGTCAAGAGCGGCACCGACCAATTAGTCGGTGCAACCATTGTGGGACGCGACGCAGGAGCCATCATCAACGAGTTGACGCTTGCCATCACTGCTGGTGTAGGTTTGAAAAAGCTAAACACCGTTATTCATCCCTACCCAGTGCATGCCGAGGTCATCCGCAAAGTAAGCGATGCCTTCAACATGACGCGCCTAACGCCTGTGGTGAAAGGGTTGTCTACCGTTTGGCTTGATTGGACAAAATAGAGGAGCACGAAATGATTCTTGTTGTTGGTGCTGGAGCCGCAGGGTTGGCCACTGCCTATGAATTGCAACGTCGCCGCCTTCCCTATCACGTAGTAGAACGGCATGCCATTGGCTATGCCTGGCAAAACCATTACGACCGCTTGCATTTGCACACCCTGAAGGATGTATCGTGCCTACCCGGCCTGCCTATGCCAGCAGACTACCCCAAATTTCCCTCAGCCGCGCAGGTACAAGCCTATCTGCAAGCCTATGCGCATCACTTCAAACTCAATATAACAACGGGCGTAGACGTACAGCAAGCCACCTACACTGAGCGCGGGTGGGAAGTGCAAACAAACCAAGGATTGCTCCATTGCAACCTCTTAATGGTCGCTACTGGCATATGGAGTACGCCATTCACACCACCATTTGAAGGGCGCGATAGCTTTGCAGGCACAGTGATGCACTCACGCGATTACCGTAACCCCAAGCCATTTGAAGGACAGCGCGTGCTTGTGGTTGGTGCAGGCAACTCTGGCTCCGAAATAGCAGTAGACTTGAGCGAGTCCGGCATAGAAACGTGTATTTGCAATAAAGGCGGCGTAAAGTTCGTACCGCATCCCGGTTCGGCAACGGAAATGCGGCTTGGAGCATGGCTCTTTGGCGACCTACTCCCACGCCCACTTGGTGATGCGGTCATGGCTATGGGCGTGCGCGATTTCAGCCATTTGGGGCTTCCATTGCCGGAAGGGTCTTTAACAGATGCCTACCCAGTAGTAGGGTATGCCTTGCCCGAAGCAGTGGCCGCCGGCAAAGTGAAAGTACATCCCCCCATGAAGCGGTTTGTTGCCAATGGGGTGCAGTTTGAAGATGGGCAAGAAGCGTCGTTTGATGCAGTTCTCCTAGCGACCGGCTTTCGCCCAACTATTCACTTTGTTGCGCATGAAGTAGAGGTCAACCGCATGGGGCAACCACACCTAGACCGTGCTTGGCGTTCTACACGCAACCGTAGCCTATTCTGCATAGGCTTTCGCTACCCGGCCACGTCGGGGTGGTTGCAAGCTATCGGGCATGTGGCACGTGAGGCAGTCAGCGCCATTCCCTAGGGTTTTCATGGGTAGGTATTTGTCATGTCATGTACGCACATCGTGAATAGTCTTTTGCCCATGCTTGCGTTTAAACCTTGGCGTTCTTGGCGCTTTGGCGTTTCAATACCTACCCTTGTGAGTCGCTTCGCCTAGAGTTCTTCGTCGTCTGTTGCTATAGACCAGTCTTCCAATGCCAAATCTGGTATCAACCCAAAATCGCGTGTATTGCGTGTCACCAAAGTAGTTTGTCGGCTGAGTGCAATAGATGCAATACGTAAGTCTTGCCTAGCAACACGACGGATACCCTGTGAGCGCAGGTTTTCAAATACCTCAGCGGCACGCTCATCGTATGATACGATTTGAATAGTTGTGTAAAAGGTGATGCATGCATGGAGCTTTGTATACATACGTGCAGCATCTAGTTGGTTCTTTGTTTTATGCAGTGCGCTAAACCACCCACGCACTTGCTCTTCAAGCGTGACAATGGTCGTGCTACGTTGATTGAGCGATAGAGTCTTAAAACGCGTTGTGACAAGTGGGTGGTTGTGTTGCAACAACGAGATATGGTCAGTATCAAGAATATACAGCATAACGGTTGTGCTCTTCTTCTCTCTATGGCTTATACCGTTTCGGCACGGTAGTCTGCAATTGCTTCTTTGACCATAGCCCAATCAGAGTCATCGGCATCGGCAATGCCGATGATATTATCCCACGGGTCGTGTGGGGCTTCTGGTGCTGGTATGGCCAATTCAACGACATGCTGTTTGCTAATGCGCACGAGTTTGTTGCGCAGCTTTTCAAGTGCCTTTGGTTCAGTTGTATCAGAGGCACACACTTCTGGCAGCCATAATGTGTAGGCGATACAGCGATTATCGGGGATGTGTGTAACCTGCACTCTATGGACGCGGGGTTTGCCATTGCCTTGGCCGGTATGTGTACTGGCGACTTCCAGTTCTACCATGCGGCTGTCGCCGTAGATAGCTATGAGTTTGTTGTGAAGTGCATCAAGGGCTTCAGTTTCGCTATGGCCAGATGTGTATATATCGGGTGCGACGAGAAGGCTTGCTGTGTAGGTTTGGTTTTGGTGTGGGACGACGAGTACTTTGTAGGTTGCGTGTTCAAATAGGTCGGTTGTTTCGTCGTTGGGATGTAGGAGTGTATCGCTGTCTTGCGTATTGACATGGTATTCAGCAACAGGTTCGCGTATCACCTTCCAGCGTTGGCTTCTTTTGTTGCTCATATCTATGGGTATGATGTCTGGGTCGGTTGGTTTTTTGGGCATTTGCACATGGAGGTCTACAATGCGGCTATGTTCTAAGACGAGCATGATTCTGGAGCAGAGGAGGTTGAGCGCTTCTGCTTCCGTTGGAGCGGTATCTTGGGCACGATAAAAGCCGGGTAGGGTTGCGGTATAGCTATTATCCTCGTTGTGGTTGACGAGTACTTTATGCAAGGTTATGTTTGGCATGTGAGCCTCCTTTATTTTTTGTAGGTACCATACGATGGCACCTGTATTCCTACACGTTCTATTGTAGCACATGTTGTTCGTTTGTACAAATGCTCCTTGTTTCTCAATTGTACCACAAACTATTGAACTTTCTAAGTGAAAGTGATACTATTTCGTAGTGTGTGGAGTGGTGGCAATCGTAACGGTTTTCGCGGTGGAAGACTATAATCATAAATCAGACAAAAGTACGTACGAGAGAATACTGGAGGTACAGATGCAATATACATCATTTGATGATACAAGACTATTCTATGAGACGTTTGGTGTACAGGGTAACACACCGCTTGTGCTGTTGCATGGGCTAGGTGGCGACCATATGATGTGGGAATCGCAGATCAACCATTACCCTGCGCATGGGTTCTTCGTGATTGCGCTAGATGTGCGTGGGCATGGGCAATCGTCGCCTGTTGCATCGTTTACCCTGCCCGACTGTGCCCGCGATGTTATTGCCCTACTAGACCATCTGGGCATTGCGCGGGCGCATCTGGCAGGCGTCAGCATGGGCGGGTTGATTGTGCAGCAAACAGCCTGTGATTTCCCCGAACGGGTTGACCACCTCATCATTGCAGATAGCTACAGCGAAGTGCAAACCCCGCTAGAGAAAATCGCCGGATGGTCCAACTGGTTGACAATCAAGCTGTCCCCAAAATTGTTTCGCCATTTGCTCAAAGTTGCCTATGAAGAACCACAACAGGAGCGGGCCCAGCGCTATCTTCTCAAAGCCTATGCACGTATGGATAAAAAGCAACTATTGCGGGCGCGGGCCCATATCAATCGCTTCAACATCCGTGAGCGGCTTGGTGCCGTGCAATCTCCGGCTCTCGTCTTGGTGGGCAATGAATTTGGCTATTTCGTGGTTCAGATGGCTTACAAGATTGCTGACGCCCTGCCAAACGCACGTTTCATCATTCTGCCAAGTGGATGTGACCCATCAAACTTGGCCGTACCGTCGCAGTTCGACCGCGAAGTGTTGAAATTTTTGGGCAAAAATGGTATGACCAAATAGCAACGGTGGTTTGTGCAAAAAGCATAAAAAGCATAAATCTTGCCCAGACAAATTCAGTGGCATATCACTGAACGTTGCAACTTGCATTGTGCGCACTGCTACCAAGAAGCACACGCAACCCATGAACTGAGCTTTGAAGCGTTGCTGCGCATTATGCAGCAGTTCCTCGACTTCATCGCTCCAAAAAGATGGCTAGGCAGGAAGGCACGCATCCCTGGGCACATCACCGTCACTGGCGGCGAGCCATTTGTCCGCAACGACTTTTTCGACCTGCTAGAAATCTTTTACCAAAACCGCCATTTCTTCAGCTTCGCCATACTCACCAATGGCACACTGATAGATGCGCAACTAGCCCATCGCCTCAGCGCATTGCGCCCTTCATTCGTGCAGGTGAGCATTGAGGGAAGTGAGCCTACCCACGATAGCATACGTGGCACAGGCAACTTTGTCCAAACCGTTGCAGCCGTGCAATACCTAGTGCAACACAAGGTACCAACCATCATCTCGTTCACCGCCCACCAAGCAAACTACCGTGAGTTTCCCGACGTAGCACGCTTGGGGCAGCAGCTTAGCGTTGCGCGTGTGTGGGCCGACCGGCTTATACCCGTTGGCAGCGGCACACAACAGAGTGTCTTGACGCCACAGCAAACGCTAGAGTTCTTCCAACTCATGCATCAGGCCCGCACAGAAGCCACGCTGATACCACACAACCAAACAGAGATAGCCATGCATCGGGCGCTCCAGTTTTTGGTTGGCGGCGGCACTCCCTACCACTGCACGGCGGGTGATACCCTGCTCACCGTACAGCCAAATGGCGACTTGCTGCCGTGCCGACGCATGCCCATACCAGTAGGCAACCTCATGGAACACAGCCTCAGCCAACTCTATGACCAGAGCGATTGGCTACGCACCTTGCGCGACCGGCATAGCGTGAGCGAACAGTGCGCCGGGTGTCGTTTCGTGCGGCAATGTCGTGGCGGGTTGCGTTGCCTTTCCTATGCCTGTACCGGCGACCCATTTCAAACCGACCCTGGGTGCTGGCATATGCCCCAACAGCGCATAGGTGATTAAACACCCATCCTCGCGCAAAGGCGCAAAACCACAAACTTTCTCTGCGTCTTTGTGCCTCTGCGTCTCTGCGTTACAATCTTTCCAACGGGAGCCACGCACGTTTGCGCGTGAGTGGCTCCCTACCTGCCGTCTACGAATGCGTCCGTAGCACCGGCTTCTAGCCTATCCTATGCCTTGCGTACCATTTCTTAGCCGTATTCCCCCTAGGTGCTGCTTATCAGCGGTAGATACACCTCCCGTGGTATGCCGGGATTGTCGTTGGGGTCCGTTGGGTCCGTTGGGTCCGTTGGGTCTGTTGGGTTCGTCGGGTCTGTTGGGTCTGTTGGGTCTGTCGGGTCTGTTGGGTCCGTTGGGTCTGTTGGGTCTGTCGGGTCTGTTGGGTCTGTCGGGTCTGTTGGGTCCGTCGGATTAGACGCATCGGTATTCAGCGGGAAAATGTGCAACCCACCATCGCTGTCGGCAACATAGGCATAGTTCCCAACAACCGTGATGTCGTCTGCATCTTCTAGCATATCTATGCTGCCAACAAGCGTCAACTCAGACAATGTGCCGATGCGTATAATCTGCAAGCCACCCGTGTCATCTGCTACATAGGCATAGTTGCCTTCGATAGCCACATCCCAAGCATAGCCTGGTGTGTCTACGCTGGCGATGATAGTTGGCGCGTTTGGTGTGCGTATGTCTATCATATGCAAGCCACGCGGGCCATCGGCCACATAGGCATAGTAGCCTTCAACTTCCACATCAACAGCCTCGCCGGGTGTATCTACATTGCCAACAATAAATGGTGCGTCAGGATTGCGGATGTCTATGACCTGAAGCCATTGCTGTCATCGGCCACATAGGCATAGTTGCCCGCAACTGCCACACCTCGCGCACTGCCGGGCGTATCTATGCTGCCAATGGGTTCTTGCACGATAGGGAGTGTGGGCGTGGGTGTGGGCTGTGCAGGTACATCCGTTGGTGTGGGCGTGGGTATGGGCGTCGCTGTGGGTTGTCCAGGCACATCCGTTGGCGTGGGCGTCGGTGTTGATGGGTCCCCAGTGCTATCCCCAAACACTTGGAATACGTAGATACCTATGCTCATTAAACAGGATGTGGGAGATTTTATCAGCCTCTTGAAACACCAAGTTATGGCACTTGCGTGCTTGCATGCTTGGGGGTTGAGTGCTTGACAACATGACAGGTGGAAAACTAGGACGCAGTCATCTTTCCTATGCGCTCACCTGGGATATGCAAAATCAGATGCATAATATGTGGTATCATAACAGCAGGTGACTTTTGAGGCATTGATTAATATTCGTCCGCGTCAAAATAATCGGTCCATGGAGATTCTTGACCCCAAAATTCGTGAACAAGTAGCGCAAATAACCTATCGGTTGTTAGGAGACGTATGAAGGATTGGAATACCATCCAAACGCGATATTTGCAGGATACGCTTCCGATTCGGTTAGGTGGAATAGCAGCTAATCTGAGTCGGGTTAAATCCTTTGCAATGCACGATGCAAATCAAGAGGCTGTTGCGAGCTTATTGGAAGAAAGCAAGTGGTTCATTGAATGGACGGCTAGAGATGCTGAAATAAGTACGGCAGCAGAATTAGTGGAGTTGCAAGTACAACTGTCGTTGTGGTGGCATACATGGGATAATATCTGGATGGATAGCTCACAGCGACAGCAAGTAGCCGCTATGTCATCTCAGTGGTCACAACGCGTGTTGGAACTATCAGGATTATTGGACGCATGATGTGATATGCCATTGTTCCATGCCATGGTAAGCCCTTGAAAAAAAGCGCAAAACAGTGTAAACATATGATATATGTATATTTGTCTTGACCAACGCACAGGCACCGGTTGTAGTACTGTCAACCCAAATAATGCCCGCTACTGCGTCCATTGCGGGAAATCAATGCAATTTGCCCTGCATCTCCATGACCCCGGCACCATGGTCGGGGCATATCGCATTGAGCGCGTGATAGGCTATGGTGGCTTTGGCGCAGTCTACCAAGCTGATGCAATGCAGCTCACTGGTCGCCATGTTGCACTGAAAGAAACGTTCGACCCAGATTCCGCGCACATATTCCAAGCCGAATTTTCCACCTTGCACCAGCTCCAGCACCCTCATCTGCCCTTGTATTACGATATGTTTGAATTTCAGGGCAAGGGGTATCTGGTGATGGAGTACATTCCCGGACAGAGCCTCGCCGAAGTGCTTGCCAAACAACACGGGCCATTGGTAGAAACGCAAGTGCTTGGCTATGCCGTGCAGATATGCGATGTCGTACACTATCTGCATAGCCAAATACCGCCACTCATTCACCGCGACATCAAGCCAAATAATATTAGGCTCACCCCCGAAGGCTTGATCAAGTTGGTAGATTTTGGCTTGCTCAAACAGAGCACCGAACAGAGCGACACCATACAGCGGGTGTTGACACCACACTATGCCCCCATAGAGCAATGGGGCATGCACGGTTTGCGTACTGATACACGCAGCGATGTATATAGTCTTGGGGCAACACTCTATCATCTGCTCAGCGACCAAGCGCCCATACCAGCGGCTGCGCGTATAGCCGAATCCACCGACCCGCTTATAGCGCTATCGCAGCTCAACCCAGACATTTCAGCGCATGTGGCACACGCAGTTATGACGGCCATGGCGTTGATGCCGGAGCAACGCTACCCACACATAGAGGCATTCAAGCGGGCGCTGATGGGGTGGGACCAGCATGCCCAATGGACAGGGTCCGCACCCGGTGTAGCGCAAGTACCGGTTGCTTCGCCGCGTGTTGCTGTGCCTGCACATCCCCATGACAATCAGTCTGCCAAGAAGCCTCAACCCACCATCCCTGATGGTGACAATACATCTGGCATGCGTGCGCATGCAGTTGTGCCAGACGAAGTGAAGGGGCTGTGCTGGGGAGGCTTTTTGCTTGGCCCAATCTGGTGCATAGGCAATCAAATGTGGATTGAATTTATTGCTTGGATCATTGTTAGTCCGATTGTGCAATTGTTATTGCTTTTTTTGGGCAATGAGTCGGCTTGGCGTAGCAAGCGTTGGGACAGTGTCGAGCATTTCAAACGCACCCAGCGTATTTGGACTATTGTTGGGGTAGTGCTCTGGCTGTTGATTCTTGTGCTATTCGTTGTATCAGGAGTGATGCAATAAGCGAGTGCAAGGTGAGATAAAGCACTACCTTTTCACACCTTCTCACCCACCACGAGCAGCATAGAGCGGGTTGTTGGCAGAGCGCCCGTCAGTGCCAAGGTGAGGCCCTTGGCAAGCACCCCATGCGGGCTTGTCAACACACGTCGTGCCTCCACGCCCACCTGTTCCCATGCGGCTACATAACGGCGCTGTACTACTCGAAAGCCAGCTTGCTCGAGCACCCAACACAATTCGCGCATCGTATAGGTGCGGCTATGTGTCGTGTAGCGAGCATCGCCTTCGAGCAACATGTTGTGCTGAAATTCCTTGCTCGTGTCGAAACTTTGCCACAGTAGCATGCGCACAAGCGAACGCAGGCGACTCTTGAGATACAACTCATTGGGCGTCGTAATGAGCACTTGTCCGCCCGGCACGAGCACGCGCCGAAACTCACGCAGCACGGGCAATGGCGAATACACCAAATGCTCTATCACTTCCGAAAACACCACCCAGTCAAATGCATGGTCAGCAAACGGCAACGCTTGATGCTCCACATTCATCTTGCACACATGGACGCCCAAGCGCTCCCACAAAGCCCGACGTGGGCTAGGGTCTAAGTCTATACCGCTGACATGATACCCGGCATTGACGAGCATAGTCGTGCATTGGCCGGGTGTCACACCCACTTCAAGCACCTTGTCGGCATCTGGCACAGTTGCAAGCGCCGACAACATGGCCGCAAAGCGATGCCGATGGAGCCGAAAATAGGCCGCTTTACCATCAGCACGTGCATAGTCTTCTACCTGCTGAAGAAGACGCGCACGATGTATGTCTTTCATATCATCATCCCATACTCATTTTGAAAACAAAGCAAAATGGAGTATAATAGTAATATTCTCTTATAGATGAACGGAGCCTCACAGATATGTCTCCGCATAGACGCATCACCACAGATGGAAAATCAGCAACCAGAGTTATCTGAATCTCCATTTAATCCGCGCCAGATTGTTTTACGCTGGCTCATCATAACCCTTGCTATTTTTGGTGCCATATGGCTTGTGCCGGGCATTCAGTTTGAAGGTCCAGGTTGGCAAATTGGCGTAGTAGCTATTGTATTCACCCTGTTTAATGCTGCGCTCAATATCCTTGTGCGTCCATTGGTTGTGTTTTTGACAGTCGTGACCCTAGGCGCGTTTGGGTTTATCGTCAACGCTTGCCTCCTCGCCTTCTCATCTGCGGTAGCCACATCCCTAGATATACACTTTCACGTCAATGGCCTATGGAATGCTCTGCTGGGCGGGCTTGTGATGACCCTTGTCAGATTCTTATTGAGTTTTCTGGTTGGGTTGCAACGTATAGTCGTCAAAGTGCAACAAGGAGATGGAAGCTTGTTTGATGATAAAACCCTCTTTGGAGAAGAGAACATCTTTTTTGACGATGACAACGATGACAACGATGACAACGATGACGACCATGACGACAACGAAAGGCATATCCTAGATGATGATAGGAGTCGTACTACCAAAGACCGCACCCGCGACGAACGCAAGAGGTTAGAAGATAGGCACGACTAACACAACGACGAACACCGCTCGTAGCTCATGCTAAGGTGTACCTGTCGTTTTTTCCTCCTCAACCAGCGCTCTGCGCAACACTTTGCCCACAGTTGTCCTTGGTAGCTCTTTGCGAAACGCAATTTCACGCGGTATTTTGTAGGGGGCTAGGTGAAGTTTACAAAACGCCTGTATCTCATCCGCCGTCAACTTTGCTCCTTCGCGTAGCACAATATATGCTTTGACCGTCTCATCGCCCCGTTCATCGTTTGGAATGCCGGCTACAACCGCTTCTTGCACCTTGGGGTGCATAAAGAGCACTTCCTCAACATCGCGGGGGAGCACCTTAAATCCGCTAGTGATAATCATATCCTTCTTGCGGTCTACCACATAAAAGAAGCCATCTTGGTCGGCTGTACAAATATCGCCTGTATGGAGCCATCCCTCATCATCAATCGTGTTGCTCGTCTCTTCCGGGCGGTTCCAATAGCCCTTCATCACCTGTGGCCCACGCACATATAGTTCACCAACCGTATTGCTGCCAAAAGGCACTATTTCCCCCGTCTCTAAGTCCACCAGTTTAGCTTCCACATCGGGGAAAGGTATACCAATGCTCTTAGCCTTTCGTGTGCCGTGCAAAGGGTTGCAATGCGTCACAGGGGATGCCTCGCTCAAGCCATACCCCTCTACCAAGCGCCCATTTGTCAGAGCTTCAAACCGTTGTTGCACCTCGACTGGCAGAGGAGCAGAACCACTGATACATGCCCGTACACTGGTCAGGTCATACCTCTTTGCCTTGGGATTGTTGGCAATGCCCATATACATCGCCGGCACACCGGGAAAAATAGTGCAACGCTCTTTCTCCAGAATACGCATCACATTTTCTATCGGGCGTGGGTTGGGAACCATCACAAGTTCAGCACGCAAATGCATCGCTTGCAACATACACACCGTTAATCCATAGACATGAAAGAACGGTATAGCCCCCATCACCTTTTCCAAGCCGGGTTTTCTATCGGCAACCCAGCATGTTGACTGTATAGTATTCGACATAACATTTTTGTGGGTCAACATTGCTGCCTTGGGTATGCCAGTAGTGCCACCAGTGTATTGAAACAGCGCTATGTCATCGGGCATCACATCTACTTTTGGGGGAGTAGGGCTATATTTTTTGAGTAAGTGGTTGAAATAAAAAATATCGTGTTCTGGGCGTACCGTCACCCACTCTTTTGACTTGCGCTGCGTGCTATGCACCAACACATTGGAAGGGAAGGTGAGCGTATCGAAAATATAGGCCACAATAACCCGCTTAATAGGGGTTGCTGTCTGAATTTCACGCAAGCGAGGCCAGAAGAGGTTGAGCAGCACAATAGTTTCTGCGCCACTGTCATCAAGCTGATTTCTCAGTTCACGGCTTGTGTAGGTTGGGTTGATATTGACAACGATAGCCCCAATGCGCATAGCCGCAAAGAAGGTAATGACGAATTGGGGCGAATTGGGCAACATCAATCCAATACGGTCGCCTTTGCGCACCCCAATTTGGTAGAGGGCTGTAGCAAAACGATTGACCAGTTCATCTAGTTTTCGGTAGGATAGTTTGCCACCGATGACAAGAGCACCCCCCGCCATGTATTTGAGAATAAAGTTGGTTGCCGGGTTGAGAGGGTTGCTTTCGGCTACATCAGAGAGGATAGTATCGAGTGGTTTTTCCGAGTAGGTCAGGTTTTGGGGTATGCCCTTCTCATAGAATGTGAGCCAGGGCTTATCTATCAAAGCACACTCCTTGCACACTCCTTTAGTTGCTCTCTAGGTAGCATAGAGGGGCCGAAAGCCCCCCCATCTACACATCGTCGTCACCTACACATCGTCGCGCAGCCAGCCACGCTCGCGGGCGATGAACTTAATCGTTGCGTCGTCTGGCGGATACAATCCGGCAGCTTGGTAGGCGTAGGCAAGCAGCGCTGCGCCACCAATAAGACCTATGCCAATACCGAGAAAAAAGGTGAATGCACCGATAATTTTTTGCATACCAATTGCGGCACTGCTCCTTTCTCACCTATAGAGGAAGGGGTGCCACGCCTCCTTTCTTGTGCTTCAAATAAACAAAACTACAGCGGCTTTGCATGTCTGCTCCAGCCAGGAAACCGCAAACCTGTTTTTGGTGCCGGTACAGAAGCAAGGTGTGTTTTTCATTGTGAAACCCTTTTCGCACCTTACCATCTCCTTAACCAGAAGTATAGCACTTTTAACCGTATTACTCAAGGTGATGATACCATGCAGACTCCCCAAATATGGAGCACATGCCTGCTTCACTACGGAGTTATCTGCCACTATACTAACATACAGTATAGCATGTCTAAAGAAAAGTATAAACAACGGAGGAAGAGCTATGGCTACGGTAAACACATTTGGTATACAAGATGCTTCATATCACTCATACCCAGAGCGTAATCTGGAGACGAGCACTGAGCAAAACCCAAACATTGTTGTTGTCATTCCTGCATACAATGAAGCGCGACATATTCAAACAACTATCGCCCGTGTGCAACCTTTTGCCAGCACCATCATTGTCGTAGATGATGGTTCAAGCGACGATACAGCCGACCGAGCACAATGTGCTGGTGCGCTTGTCGTGCAACACACAGAAAATCAAGGGAAGGGCATAGCGCTTATGACTGGCTTCAAAAAAGCACACGACTATAACCCAGATGTTGTTGTGACGATAGATGCAGATGGGCAGCATATTCCCGATGAGATACCGCGTGTCATAGCTCCAGTGCTCCAGCAACAGGCCGATATTGTTGTTGGATCACGATACCTTGAGCAAACCAGTGACGTACCTATGCATCGCATATGGGGGCACTATGTGTTTAATCTGTTGACCAATTATGCATCGGGAGTCCATCTTACCGATAGCCAGAGCGGGTTTCGGGCCTTTTCATCCAAGGCGCTAGACCACCTTTCCTTTCAATCAAGTAGCTTCTCCGTTGAATCAGAAATGCAATTTATTGCCAATGCCTACAACTTGCGAATCACTGAAGTGCCGATAACTATACTGTATCATGACCAACCCAAACGGTCGGTCATACGCCATGGGTTCATCGTACTCAACGGCATCCTAAACCTTGTCAAACATTATCGCCCGGCGCTCTTCTTCAAAGTATCGGCCATACTCGTGCATCTGATAAGCATACTGTGTGCTGCTCTCATGGTGCTGAGCTATTCTATAACGCAAAGCCTCATGCCAGAGTTTGTGATATTGATAGGAGTAAGTTTTTCATTTGGGCTATTGCTTTCTTTTACCGGAAACGCCTTTGAGTCCATGCGCGGAGTTCTTCCAAAGCGCAACGAGTCATGGGCGTAAAATAGTCAGCGTTGGCATCGCGTAGGCTTTTGGGCTTGCATATACACACGTTCAAACTCTTCTAGGTAGTGTGCTGCCAACAATGGGTCATCAATAATAACAAGGTTTTCATCATTTACGTTTTCGGCGCGGTTCGTAAAATTGTATGATCCAGTGATGACGGTAGCTTCGTCAATAACAATGACTTTATGGTGCATTGTGTAGCAATTGCCATCTTCAACCACATCAACCCCGGCCTCTTTGAGCAACGCAAACTCAGACCCCAAGCCGCGTGCATTACGCGACTCAAAAATACCTTGCACATGCACCCCCATGTGATGTTGCTCAACCATAGCCAACCCTATATCATCGCTGGTATAGGAAAAACTGATAAAGTGGATGCTATGTCGTGCAGCATAGATGCGGTCAAGCACATGCTCCATAGCCCCATCTTGGGGCGAAAAATAGGTTTCTATCATGACCGCATCATCCCACACAACAACCGGATTGGGCGTCAGCACGCGCTTATTGGTACCAAAACGCTCATCAGTTACCATTTGGGCAGCTTCAACGGCATAATTCTCCACCACAGGCGGAATGGTCATGCGTAGCAGATTGTTATTGTTGCGATAGGTCCCATTAACGGTAAAATTCCAAGACCCCATCCAAACCACGGTATTATCTATGACGGCAAATTTACTATGCAAAAAAGCACTTGTTTCCTGCCACGCAATGGGAATGCCGGCCATTTGCATCTTGCCCGCCCACAATGCTTGCTCAGGCTTTTCCAAGCATTCATGGTCGAGTGCTAGGCGCACCTCTACACCGCGCTGGTGGGCCCGCAGCAGCGCATCGGCTACACTCATGAGATTATACTCAAATGCAACCATGTGGATGCGGTAGCGGGCAGCATCCATATCTGCAACAAGGGCTTGCTCAAATGGCGGAGCCACTCGTCGCTTTGGTATATCGGGATACACAAGCGTCGGTGTCGTAAAAAAAACCTGTATATCCTCGGTGCGACTCTGTTCTTTAGGTTGCAAGGAGAGCAGGTGTACTTCAAACGTTCCCCCCTCCATATGGATTACATCGTTCTCTAAAACGCTGTAGACGAGCAACACCAAGAGCAAGACGCCTAACAGATGCCAGACTGTAGGTGTGTTGTGTTTCACCACGCGCTATTTCTTTACATCTGGTGCTGGTTTGCGAAACAACAACACATCTATCATTGCACGCGGGTAGTAATCAATGAGCACGTGGATGCCGTTTTTTCTGCGCCAAGCCATGCCCAATATCACACCAACAATGAGCATAAAGGTTGCTATCAACGGGTTGAGCACATCTGCTTGAGTTATCATCTCAATACTAATCAGGATAAACAAGATTCCAAATACAGCCCCTTGGGCTACTTGGGTAAGCAACAATCGTTCTTGTGTTTGCATATAGGCGTAGAGATGGGCAACCGCCCACCACAATTGCATGAGTGTGACCACAATGGATAGCACAACTAAAATCATACTGTGCAAACTTCTTTCTGTTTATCAATGTATCAATCCATCATGGTAGAGATTATACCATTATCTCACGATTCTTTGGTAGCCGGTCATGTCATGGGCTTCAGTCTTCATAGCGCCCACGCACAAAGCGGCGTACCCTACAGTACGCCGCTTTCTTTTTGTTGTAAACCGTTCCCCAAGCGTGTTGCGGGGAACAGGCTATTGCGCACTATCGAGTTTGGCAAAATCACCATACGATGGTAACGATGATGTGACAGTTGTACCGGCTACCTCAGAAGGTATGTCTACCCACTGTTCATCGTCCATGTTCCACATAGCGGTAGATGGTTGCGTTGCTCCTTCGGCAGTATAGGTAAGTTTGATGGGCGTAGGAAACTCAACATCTTCTTCTACAATGGGAACATAGCCACCATCGGCAAAGAAAAATTCGAGGGTGAAGCCACCGAGGGCGGTCATGCCTTCGGGTACCTCCTCAACTTGTTCCGTTGGCGTGAATTTCATAACGACGGGAATATCGTAGAGGTCGCCGGGAATTTCAGCCGTACCGATAGCTCCCATATCAACCGTCGTAGGTTCCATGCCGGGTTCAAACGCTACGTCAAAAACGCCTTGCCCCTCTGGGCGTTCAAATGCTACCGTAGCCGTATTTGAGAGTTCGCTACCATCAGGCATAACATAGACGGCCAGTATTTCAGACATGCCAGCTACCTTGGCTTGCAGGGTGATTTGAGCTTTGCCATCGGCATCAACATTGGCAACGTACGTATCAGGCTCACCAAAGGTAATTTCATCGAAGTTGATGCGCTGATTTTCATCTGGTGGTGTCCAAGGTGTGCCCTCTGCATTCAGTAATTCCACCACAACGGTTGCCGCTCCAGCCTCATCCATACTGGCAGGAAGTTGCACAGGCGATGGGTCAACGGTGATGTTCATTTGGGCAGGTCCCCCCTCAACACTTGCTACTGGTTCTTCAGCGGCATCAGTTGCTGGTTCTTCAGCGGCATCAGCTGTTTCATCAGAACGGGCAACAAACTCAAAGGTCAGTTCAACAGCATTTTCTGCTGTGAGGATGTTGGCAATGTTCGGTGGCTCAAAACCAAAATCAGTCATCTGAACAGTCCCCGTAGCTGTTCCAGCCATCTCATTACCGTTTATCTGGGCTGTCGTGTCGAATGTCACCGGTGCTGTTGTCTCTCGCACCGTCACGTCGCCGGTAATCTGAAATGCCACCTCCTCACCATCAGTATAGCTTTCTGGCAAACCTTCAACGCTGGTAGACTCAAACGTTGCTATTGGGTAGGTTGCCGACTCAAGCCATCGCTCACGGATGGCCTTGTCGCGCTTCTCTTCATCAGATTGAAAGGCGCTAATATCAATGTCGAGTGGCCCAACTGTGCTGTTCGATGGGTTAGCTTTATCAACATGCACTTCGCCTTGGATTTCCTGTGTCACACCAATAGCTGTGATGAACTTGTTATTTTGATTGAGGAATGTCTCACCAACAGCATATGAGACCTTCGATTCTTCTGGTACAATGGTAAATGTTTGCATGTCTTCAGTAGCCGCCGAACCATCAGCGGGGGCATCTTCCCCTTCAGCACCATCTTCAGCGGGGGCATCTTCCCCTTCAGCACCATCTTCAGCGGGGGCATCTTCCCCTT
>CAZVEN010000031.1:40865-59737 GCA_964626155.1 uncultured Chloroflexaceae bacterium
CAGCACCATCTTCAGCAGGGGCATCTTCTGCCTCAGTAGCAGCACTATCAGATGCACCAGTGGATGTATCTGTTGTGGTAGGCGCAGCACCACCACAGGCCGACAAGAGAAACAAAATGAGCACAATGAACGATAGACGCTTCATGCTATCTCCTCCTTCAATTTTCTTTCCAAAGAAAGCAATATGAAACAGTGTACAGTATAGAGAGATAGTGGGTAGCTGTCAATAGTGAATAAAAGAACAAGACAGCTCTCACCCCTAGAGCGCACCAGCAATGCATATTCCCCTCTTTATAGCGTTGCGTTCTTTGCGTCTTTGCGCGAGGTCCTAATGAAAAAAAGACAGCCGGTGCTACGTGCAGGGTGGCAACATTATTCGTTTATTCGTTACCTATTCGTGGACGGCTCCAGTGCCACGCACTCCCAAAAGTGCGTGGCACCCTATCAAGGCTGAATATCCAATAACACTGGCTCAAACCCCACTGTGATGCTCGCCTCATTCATCCAGTCCTTGGGAGTGCCAGACTGCCCAAACACTTCCATGGTATTCTCGGGTAGGGCAAGCTCAAACGTAGAGCCATCGTTAGTCCAATAGATACGATATTCAATGGTGCCTTTGCGGAAGACATATACCTCTTGCTCAGCTTGCAGCGTGGCTTGTAATTGTGCTGTGGCATCGCTATCAAATGTAGCCCCTTGGAGCAGTTCAGCCATGAACTTGATAGTATGATAGACTGGACGCGGCGTTTTTGTCCTGTCAAGTATACCGGCTTCTTGCCACCCATTGTAATTGAACGTATACCATGCTGCCCCAAGCAACCCCTCTGCCCATGCACGGGTATATGCGCGAATGGCATAATTTTGCTGCGCCTCCAGAAAACCGTTCTGCATACAGGTTTCCGAAGCAGTATCATTGTATTGATAGCACAGCAAACCAATTTCATTGACCAATATCGGCTTGGTTAGCCCATACTGTTGCAGCACCGAACGGAGAAAGTCGGCCCGTCCGGCTATTGCGCCACCACGATGTTTCCACGACGGATGTTGCAAATCCCAATCGGCTTGCGCTTTTTTCCAGAAAGAGTAGCCGTGATACGAGAGAATGTCGAATGCATTGCCGCCACCATTGCGCAACATCCCTTCCAAAAAGTGGGCTGGTTTGCAGTCTTTGCCTTCGGGTGGGTTTGTAGGGTCGCAGTCGAGCAACAACCCACCAGCAACAACCGTTGCCGCAGGGTCTGCTTGCTTAATGACCGGGTAGATCGTTTTCAGCATTTCGGCATAGTAGGCACCGCCGTAATAGTCATCGTTATTGTCTCCCCAACACCCAAAAGGTGAACTACCCGCAACAAGCGCAACATCCACATCTGGCTCATTGCCAATCTCCCAATACTTCACATGGTAGGGAGCCGCACTATAGCGCTGAACAACTTGCTGCACAAACGAAGCAAAGCTACCCAGTTTATCAGCTTTGATAGGTCCACAGGCCGAATTGGGAACCTGACGCGCCCACTCCGGTGTCCCCCGAATGATGACGATTGGCGTCACGCCGGCTGCTTGCATAGCTTGCAATTCCGTTTCCATCTTGGCCAACGTTGACCAGTCGGGGGTGCCTTCAGTCGCTTCTACCTCATGCCAAAGAATACCATTGTAGCGCACCCAAGAAAAACCAGCCTCTTGTGCAAGTTGCATACTAGCCTGTACATAGTTTTGATTGATCTCCGTACCAAATATCGTTATATTGCTTGGTGCTGGTATAGCCGTTGGGATTGGTGTCGCAGCAACTCCCGATGTACTCGCATCCGATGGGGCATCTGATTCAGGTGTATTGGTAGGCTCAGGGGTGTTGGTAGGTTCAGCATCATTGGCATTGGGATGTTCAGGTATATCAATCTGTGCTGCTTCTGGCGTAGTTGTGTCTATTGCATCTGCCGGTGCGGGCGTGTTGGTAGGTATAGTGATATGCCCAACTGCCGGTACATCAGTTGGTGAGCTAGATTGGTCGCTTGCAGATGGTGGAGATGGTTCAACTGAAGGTGTAGGCAATGGGGTATGCGTAGGTGCAGGCGGCGATGTTGCCGTTATGTTCGGAACAATAGGCGATTCAGCCACATTGGGCATAGGTGTTGCACTAGGTGTTGCAGTTGTCATAGCAGTAGGCTGTTGCGTAGCTACGATACCAGTAGGCGTTTGGTTTTGTGCAGGTTGTTGAGATGGTTGTGCAATAGCAGAAGGATGCGTGACAGTAGCTTCAAAGACAGAAGGTGGCGGTGTGGTAGGTGTAGCAGGGAGCGTTGTTGTTTGTATCGTAAGGTTGTTGTGTTCGGTGGCAGGTTGTTGTGTTGGCGTAGTGTCAGACGTGAAAAATGCGCCAGACAACGACGATGTGGCTGTCATAGGCTCTTGTGAAGGTTCCGTTGCTTGCGTAGCCGAAGATTCGGGTGTAGCAGGTAGCATAGGACGGTTTCTGAGCTGAAAAGCACTCGCAACCGTTGTGCCAACAAGCACAAACGTGATAGCCATGATGCTGCCAGCCAGAAACCGTTTCCAGTTCAGCGTATCTTTTCGATGGTTTTTTGTAATAACAAAACGAATACGTCGCATGACGAAGGTCTCTCCTTTACTCGGGTTGATAGTGCTTGAAAGCAAGGCAGGAATTGTGTCCGCCTAGCCCTATTGAGTTTGAAAGAGCCACCCTCACTGTGGCTGCACGGTGTGTATGAGGAACATAATCAAGATCGCATGCTGGATCTGGGGTGGTATAGTTGATGGTAGGTGGTATGCATCCATGCTGAATAGCAAGGACACACACAATGGCTTCTACTGAACCCGCTGCACCCATCATATGCCCAAGCATAGATTTCGTAGAACTCACAGCGAGACGGTAGGCATGCTCCCCAAATACCGTTTTTATAGCGTTGGTTTCAACCACATCGTTGAGAGACGTACCCGTACCATGGGCATTAATATAATCAACGTCTTCTGGAGCAATGTTTGCTTTGCGTAATGCCATGCGGATTGCTCGGCTCGATCCTGCCCCTTGCTCATCGGATGCAGCCATATGGAAGGCATCATTGCTGTTACCATACCCAACGAGTTCAGCAATGATAGGTACACCACGCTTGCGGGCATGCACGAGATTTTCGAGAACAAGAGCACCGGCCCCCTCGGAAACAACAAACCCATCACGCATAGCATCGAAGGGTTTGCACGCTTGTTGTGGGTGTTCATTGCCACTAGCTAAACCTCGCATCGTGGTAAAGCCAGCTAATAGGAGTGGCATAACCGTTGCATCACTGCTCCCAGTTATCATCATATCGGCATCGCCACGCCTAATCGTTTCAAACGCTTCCCCAACATTGTGTCCACCAGTGGAACACGCAGATACAATAGCCATGTTTGGCCCACGGGCACCTACCTGAATGGCAATGTGCCCACTCGCAGCGTCATCTATCATGTTGGCAATCATGAGTGGTGGCACACGTCGGTATCCTTTTTGGTCGAGCACTGCCTGCCCATCTACAATGAGTTCAAGCCCACCAGCGCCAGAACCAAACACAACCCCCACTTGCTCAGAGTCAATATGGGTCATATCTACATTGGCTGCCCGTACAGCTTCGGCTACCGCATTGAGGGCATATTGTACGTTACGGGCCATTCGCTTAGCTTCCCGGCTATCTACATCTGGGTCTAGGCGAAAGTCTTTTATTTCGCCTGCTATGCGAATGGGAAAATCACGTGCGTTGAAGGAGCTGATCGTGTTGATACCCGACGTGCCACGCAACAGCGCTTGCCATAGCGTGGGGACATCGTTGCCAACAGGCGTTACCGCTCCTAATCCAGTTACTACTACACGATTCATACACTCTTTAGGTTACAGATTACAGGTTTACCAGTCATTGGGTTGGTTCTCTCCTAACATAACCGTCCATTCTTTACTTGATGAGTGATTCATCACCTGTCAGATGCATGTGTTCACGAAAAAGGTTCACTAATTCCACATCACTGAGGCTCACACTCTGGACATTCTGTGAAATGCGCCGTATCAGCTTAGAAAGGACTTGGTTTGGCCCCAGTTCGATAAACGTACCTACCCCTTCATTGATAGCTGTTTGCACAGAACGAGTCCACTGCACAGGCTGTGTCAGTTGCTCAACAATTTCATGCCGCACATCATCTGCACTGGTCAGCATTTGGGCTGTGATGTTTGAGAGTAATGGCACTTCAGGTGGGTGCAGGTAAAAATTGTGTACCGTTTTGCTAAAACTCTGTGATGCTTGTTGCATAAGCGGTGAATGTGAAGCCACACTGATAGCAAGTTGTTGCACCAGCTTTGCACCACGTTGTTTGGCCAATTCCATAGCACACTGCAATGCTGCTATCTCACCACTCAACACCGTTTGTCCGGGTGAATTATCATTTGCCAGACCGACAATCCCCTTTGCTTGGGCTTCAAGGCAAACTTGGTGTAACACATCATGATCAAGACCAATAACAGCAGCCATACCACCGGTCTGCTGTTCACCACTTTCTTTCATCAGCCTGCCGCGTTCACGAACAAGCCGAAGCCCGTCATCAAAATCCAACACTCCCGCTGCCACCAAAGCTGTGAACTCGCCCAAACTATGCCCTGCTACGAGCATGGGTGCGACAAACGTGCCGAACAAATTGTGGCAATAGGCTTTGAAGGATTCGAGGCAGGCTATGCTTACCGTTAAGATAGCAGGTTGGGCATTAATCGTATCATCGAGCTCCTCCTTTGGCCCTTCAAAGCACAGTTTTGAGAGTTGAAAACCTAATACTTCATCAGCACGATCAAACACAAGCTGTGCAGCGGGGAATATGTCATACAATTGTTTCCCCATACCAACGTATTGTGCTCCTTGTCCGGGAAAAACAAATGCAACTCCCTCCTTCATTGAGCTTACAATGTCCAATCGTCGTCCTCCTTAATGGTAACGGACACACATGTGTACCTTATGATACAGTATCATGCTACATCCTATAGCTGTATCGTATTATAAACGATAATGGCTGTGTTTTCACGTCAGCTTATGTCCCTATCTCACATGCTTTTGTATACGTGAATGAGTAGACTTTGATGATGCTAATGGCGTACTCTCTAGTACAAGGGTATGATATGATAATAGCATCTCCGCATAATCACGTCAAATTGGTACCTATGGACTGGTACCATGCAAGAGCGGTTGATGCTATAATGGTGCTTATTGTATGACCGTAGAAGCTATGGTGATTGGACGGCTTGTGTATACAGAAAGGAGATTTGCACACAAACAAGGAGTATCCGGATGAGGTACGTATGTGAACATATTGTCGAACAAAGTTGTCAGGAAATATAAGGAGGTACATATGAAATCAAGGTTCTTGTCGGCATTGACGGTAGCTGTTTTCATCGTGATAGGCCTATATGCTGCATTTATGCCGACTAGCAAGCAGATTTATGCACAGACGGAAGAGCCACCAACGTTCGACTGGGTTTTGAATGATAGCCCAGTTGTAGCAGGTGAAATGGTCACGTTAGAAGCACAAGTGACCGGAGAATATAGCCACGTCCGTTGGAATTTTGGCGACGGACGTGAGAGAATCAACACAAAATCCCCATCACAACCAGTAACAGTCACACACATCTACGAACAGCCAGGTATCTACAATGCAGAAGCAACTCTCTATCGCGTGTATGACCCCTACGACCCATACGATTCCCCCAAAGCAATCAAAACACTCTCAACCAGAATTATTATAGAAGAGCAACCCAAACGGTTAGCCGTCCGTTGTAATGGACCGGCGTTGGTGGGCACACGGGTGACATGCCGTGTCTTTGTACCATCGAGTATAGACTATGAGACGATTGATTGGGATTTTGATGACGGACAAACCGCAGAAGGCACCAGTGACCGAAAAGTGACGCATGCCTATGATACAACAGGCATGTATGTTGTCAAAGCAACGTTGAACCCAAGTGGTCAATCGGTCAGTACCATTGTAGATGTTGTAGACCAGCTTGCCGACATAACCCCCGATGCCCCAGATACACGCGAAGAAGCTATCAACATCTCCCTTAATGTTGATGTTGAGACACGCATTACTGGCTCTCTTTCCAACCCCGGCGACCAAGACTGGTTCAGTGTCACCATTCAAGCTGGCGTTACCTATCGTATACAGACACAAAACTTGTCTATCGGAAGCGATACGCTCATCCATATCTACAACGAACAAGGAACATTGGTAGCAATTGACAATAACGGTGGAAGTGGGCTTGGCTCACTCCTCGTTCTCAATGGAGATGATTCTCTGCCAGAAGGTACCTATTACATCAAGATTGTACAAAGTGGTGGCAGTGGCGATAGTTCCTTTACCTATGACCTTGTGGTTGAAGAGATAGCATTGCTGCCAGACCTCTCTATCTCCAAAGATATACGTGGCGGCAACCCGGTGCGTGGCAATGGCGAAATGGAGTATTTCATCTCCTACAGCAACCGTCGTGGTGCAGATGTTTCTGTCGCTCAAAATGTACGCATCGTAGAGACGCTACCACCAGGTGTCACGTTTGTATCATTTACGCATATACCAAATAACAGTGATGTCCAAATGGAGCAGTCGGGACAAACTATCACATGGACGTTCACATCATTACAACCGGGTGAAAGCGGTCGTATTAAACTCAAGGTAAAACTTGACGCTACCGTTACGGTTGGCACAATCTTAGAGGGTACCATCACCATAGAATCAGAGAGCGGCGATCAAGACCCAGATAACAACACCGTGACAACCAGCAACACCGTCGAAGAAAAAGTTGAAGATGTAGCGATATGGAAAGGTGCATCCCCCATAGCATTTGCCGGTGACATGATGAACTACTACATAGCCTTCTGGAATAGCGGCAATGTAACCCTTTCAGACGTGCAAGTAGAAGACATGCTGCCCGAAAACATGGAACTTGTACGTGCTTGGGCATGGCCGCCTCGCGCCGGAGGTGAAGTAGACGGCAACAACGTAACCCTCAATGTTGATTCGCTTGCACCAAAGCAGATGGGCTACCTTACCATGCGTGCTAACGTATCAGATACCGCTTCCGGCGATGTTGACAATACCGCTACCATTGATGTAGCAGGCGATAGCAACGCAGATAACAATAGCTCTTCTGTCACAACGACCATTATGCAAACGAGCCACATTACAGGCACCGTGACAGGTCCAGATGGCGAACCTGTGTCGCGGGCCCGTGTGACTGCCTATGGAAAAAATCGCGGTGGCAATTGGCGTCCAGTAGCGACAGACGGTACAAACCGCGATGGAAGCTATGATATTGAACTTGAAAGTGGCGTCTATATTGTACGCTTTAGCAAAACCCTACGCTATGAAGGAAGAAAATACCACTTCTCTGAATACTACGAATATGAACGTGTACGTCGCACCGCCACACCAATTGTTGTGGGAGATGGGCAAACAGTAACTGACATTGATGCCCAGTTTGACCCACCAGTACCACCAATGGCTGAAATTGAGTTTGATGACGACGACCATATACAAAGCCGCGTCCATCCGCGCACGGGCGAGGTTTCCATTCGTGTGCGTGGCGATGCACAGCAGTCAACATTCACGATTGCGCGGGAGGTGTGTGAGCTTGGCGTAGAGGTACGCGGCGAAGTCAGTTTGCAGGTCGTATCATCCATTGGGCGCTCGCTTGGCACCTACACCATGTACGAGTCCGGCGTGTATGGCGGCATGTATGGAAGCTATGGTGTTGGCTATTATGTCACGGATATAACGCTCGATATACAATGGAGCGAAACTATGTATATTTCTGTGCAAGCCAATTGTGGCGGTGTGATGCAAGAAGTACTCGTTGGTGATATTCAACTCTATGACCCAAGCGGCTATGTCACCGACGCTATCACCGGCGACCCTGTCGAAGATGCTACCGTTGACCTCTTCAAAGTTCCCGACTGGCGAGCTAGGATGAGACCATCGGATGTAGCACCGCAGACATGTGAATCCAACCTATCAAAAGACCCAGAGGATGATTGGAGCCAACCTGCCCCAGAAGACCTCGGCCTTATTGCAGACCCCGAATCGGGTGAGATGGACCCGGCCGAAAACCCACTCCAGACAGATGGAGAAGGCTACTACGGTTGGGATGTCGCTGAAGGGTGTTGGTATATCGAAGTAGCAAAAGAAGGCTATGCAACCAAGGTTAGCCCTGTTGTTGGGGTACCACCAGAAGTAACAGACTTAGACATCGAACTTATGCCCTTCAAAACACAGTTCAGCAGTGTCATCTACCGTGTAGATGAGACATCTGGTACAACAACCATATCGGTTATGTTGACGGCAGAATCGGATGAGGCTATTTCAGTAGACTACACCACATCTGATGGTACAGCCACAGCAGATAGCGACTACACAGCAACGAGCGGCACACTCACATTTGCCCCCGGCATCACTCGCACAACCTTTATCGTGCCGATTATGGACGATGAAGACAAGGAAGGTGATGAGACGGTGACGCTAACATTGAGCAATCCAGAACGTGTATCATTGGGAACACCAACAGAAGCGACATTGATCATTGTAGATGACGATATACCGCGCCCAACCGTGCAGTTTAGCAGTGCGAGCTATGATGTAGCTGAAAATGCTGGCACAGCCACCATTGAAGTCATGTTGAGCCAAGCGCCCGAATTTCCTGTCACAGTAGCGTATGCTACCAGCGATGATACTGCTACGGCAGATGATGACTATACTGCTGCCAGTGGCACGCTGACATTTGAGGTTGGCGAAACAACACAGAGTTTTGATGTCAGCATTCTGGATGATGAGCTTGTAGAAGACGATGAAACTGTCACACTAACCCTTTCCGAAGCGGTAAATGCAGACTTGGGAGCACAAGCCAGTGCTACATTGACGATTGAGGATTATGAAGCAGCACCAGTGGCTATGCCAAGTCGAGTATTTTTGCCCCTTATCAGTCTATCCAAGGCATCTAGTCCATCTGCTCCGACAGAAACACCTGTGCCAACAGCAATGCCAACAACAGCCCCAACAATAGCCCCAACAGCAACGCCAACAACAGCCCCAACAGCAACGCCAACAACAGCCCCAACACCAACGCCAACACCAACGCCAACACCAACACCACCAACACCTAGCAAGTCTGATTTGGTTGGCACTATCAATCTCATCCCCGACAAACGCACCTTTAGCGCAGGTGAAGATGTTGCCATAGAAGTGGTTGTTACAAACAACGGCACAGCAGCAACAACGAAGGGCTTCTGGGTTGACGTGTACATCAACCCCTCCAAAGTTCCAACTACCGATGGCACACTCTGGTACAATGTGTGTGGCATGGAACCATGTTTTGGTTTGACATGGGCTGTAAGGCAAGCATTGCAACCTGGTGAGAGCATCACGCTCACAGAAGATGACCTTGAGAGTGAATATGCCCTGTGGCCAGGTTGGTTTGCCAATGGCACGTCGGACCTGTATGTGTATGTTGATAGTTGGGGTAAAGATGGGGCACAGGGTGGTGCTGTTGCTGAGAGTAGCGAATCCAATAATATGGACGAGCTGCATGGTCTATCTGTAACAGGGCGCAACCCGGCTGCATCCCAACTGGTGTTTATGCCTGGTCCACGTGGTTCTTTGGATATTGAGGAGTAGGAGGAATTGGCCAGCAGCAAGACTCTGTGACAAACGTATAAAAGCCGTGTAGAAGGAAAACCGGGTGCTTCGTACTGCCAAATGTACGTGGCACCCTTTTTCCATTTGGACAAGAGAGCATTTGCCCTCTTCCCATGCATACGCTATAATGCATCATGATATGTATGATATTAATGAAAAAGGTGACATGACACACATTGTCGCCAGCGAAGTAAAGATATTTGAGATAGTGCATACAACACGGGTTGTATGTAGCGTCTCCAGCACGAAATCATGTTCAACTGGCTTAAAAAAATTGTCTCCGGCGATGTTGATAAGAAAACGCAACGACAGTATCAACCCCTTGTAGATGCTATCAATCGTCTTGAGTCTGAATACCAAGAGCTTTCTAACGCGCAATTGCGCGAAAAAACAGATATATTCCGCATCCGTCTTGATGCAGGCGAAACGTTGGATGACGTATTGCCTGAAGCCTTTGCTACCATACGCGAAGCATCGCGTCGCACCATAGGAATGCGCCACTATGATGTGCAGCTTATTGGTGGTATTGTGCTCCACCAAGGCCGAATTACCGAAATGAAAACAGGCGAAGGAAAAACCCTTGTCGCTACCTTGCCCATGTATCTGAACGCCTTGGCAGGAGAAGGTGTCCACCTTATCACCGTCAACGACTACCTAGCCCGTCGTGACGCTGGCTGGATGGGACCTGTCTACCACTTGCTAGGGTTGAGTGTCGGCTTCATTGGGCACAACTTTTCGGCCCAGTTCGACCCCGACTATGTTGATTCGAGCAGCTCCCTTGATGATGAGCGCCTCGTCCATTGGCGTCCTTGTACCCGGCAACAGGCGTATAAATCTGACATAACGTATGGTACAAATAATGAATTTGGCTTCGACTACCTACGGGACAATTTGGTGCATAGCTTTGACCAAATCGTGCAAGGCAACCACTCCTTTGCCATCATAGACGAGGTAGACAATGTATTGATAGACGAAGCCCGTACCCCCCTTATCATTAGCGGACCTGCCAGCCAATCTAGCAGCCAATATGCCCGTTTTGCTGAGCTTGTACGCCCGCTACGTGCCGGGCGAGTAACTCCCGATGATGTGAAGAAAGGCGCAGAGCCAGATGGAGATGTGCTGATAGACTTGAAAAGCCGTAGTGCCGTTATCACTGAAGAAGGTCTTGCCAAAGTTGAGTCGCAGGTTGAGGAGCTTGGGGCAGGCGAAAGTTTGTATGACCCGCAGCATAGTGACTTGACACATTACTTAGAGAATGCTCTCAAGGCAAAGTTTATCTACCACCGCGACAAAGACTATGTGGTGCAAGAGGACGAAGTGATCATTGTAGACGAGTTCACCGGTCGTCTTATGCCCGGTCGTCGTTGGAGCGATGGGCTACACCAAGCAGTAGAAGCAAAAGAGGGCGTCCATGTACGCCGAGAGTCTGTCACCTACGCTACTATTACCTTCCAAAACTTCTTCCGTATGTATACAAAATTGGCTGGCATGACAGGGACAGCAGCCACCGAAGAAGAGGAATTTGCCAAGATATACAACCTTGAAGTGACAGTTGTGCCAACCAACAAGCCATGTGTGCGTGAAGATTCCCCTGACCTTATCTACCGTACAGAAGAAGCCAAATTCAAGGCGCTAACCGAGGACATTAGATCGCGGGTAGTCGAAGGACAGCCAATTCTTGTGGGTACGGTCGCAGTTGAAACGTCGGAACGCCTCAGTGCTCAACTGACGCAGGCAATGAGCGACTTGCTGAAGACACAGCAGGCCCATTTGCATGTCTTGAATGCTAAGCAAAATGCTGATGAAGCTTCTATCGTTGCACAGGCTGGTCGTCCCGGTACCATCACGATTGCGACCAATATGGCCGGTCGTGGTACTGACATTTTGCTTGGGGGTAATCCTGAAGCTCTCGCATCGCGGTATCTCAATGAGCACGGGTTTGAGTATGAGGAATTGCTTGAACTCGCTGAAAGTGTTCTCGGAGGACAAAAGAAACAGAAAAGTGTTCCCCCAAAAGTCATTATTGAGCGTAGCAATGGGCGGCTAGATGATGAACTGGTGGAAGCGTTGCACGTATTGCATGCTGAATACGATGCAATGTTGACCCAAATAGAGGAACGGGGCGAGCATGTATTTCTTATGAACGCACTCTTGAAGCACATACCACCAGCCTTCTATGAAAAGAAACTCGGATTGGTGCGAGCTGCGTTGCATGGCAACCAACCACGGGCGCGAAGAATGGTGCGCGAAATAGATGGTTTGGGCGAAGAAATCATTACTGATATACGGCATATGCGCAATGACTATATCGCATATCGAGACAACCGCCGTGAACGCCCCAAGATACTAGCCGATAAGGTGTTTGATCGGGTATACACTGCTCGTGCGCGGTTGGTTCAATTAACACTGCGCAATGACTTGGAAAAAGCACAAGAACTTGTTGCAGACACACCAGGCTTGAAAGCTGAGCACATTGATGAAATCCTCAACATTCAACGCCAATGTGAGGAAGATCACAAACGCATCAAAGAAAAAGGTGGATTGCATGTCGTAGGCACAGAGCGCCACGAAGCCCGCCGTATTGATAATCAGTTGCGTGGTCGTGCCGGACGCCAAGGAGACCCCGGTTCATCGCGTTTCTACCTGTCGCTCGAAGATGACCTGATGAAGCGTTTTGGGCGCATGGATGCGCTCAAGGGCGTCATGGGCAAGCTGGGCGTCGAAGATGATATGTCCATCGAGTCGGGTATTGTGAGCAAGAGCATTGAAAGCGCTCAAGCACGTGTCGAAGGCTATAACTTCGATATGCGTAAGCACACCGTTGAATATGACGATGTAATGAACAAACAACGCGAAGTTATCTACACCCGACGTCGCCGAATCCTTGAAGAAGCGCATGAGCAAGACCGCATTGATACCCTACTGGACCGCTACCTGCGCCCGCACCAATTGCAACAAGAAATCCATGATGAAGTTCGCGCCACGACTGAATTAGATGAGGATATGGCCAATCAGCGCGTCACGCGCTTGCTGCCCGATGTGCCGTTTGACCTTGCAACCCTGCGAGCAGCCACCGATGAAGAAATGGAAGCAATCCTCGAGCCACTCATTGTGCAGCAACAACAGCATTCGCGCCCTATACTCTTGGATGAGTTGAGTGACATGTTGGACCTGCCAGAAGATGCAGCAGAACACCTCATGCACGCAACGTATCAAGACGCGACACAGTATATCCACGAATTATGGCGTGAGCAACGCGATGGCGATTTGGAAGACCGCATTAAAGACCTGTTCGATAAAGAGTTCTTTGACCTTATCGAACGATACCTTGTACACTATGAAAGCTGGTTGCGCGACCAGATAAGCCAAGCAGTGGCAGATGCAACAAGCCCCACCACCGATGAAGTCAACTTCTCCTTAGTGAAACGCCGGCTTGGGACAGTATTCCCAGAAATAGAAACATTTGACCAAGCTGACATGTCCTCCTTGTCACCCGACCAAATCCAACGCAAATTTGAAGGACAGATTGTTGCACACTGCGAAGGGGAGCATCATATTGAGTTACTAGCGGGCGAAATCTTTGCCCTTGTGCCATTGTTGCCCATGCCGCAGGAACTCCCGTGGCAAAACCTGTCCCCCGCAGTTCGTGAACACTATGGTGAGCATTACATCACGCACTATTGCAATGTCCTAGACCGTATGACAGCCGCGTTGCCGCAAGAAGAGCACGCACGCATGCGCCAAGAAGCAGCCGACTTCCTTCGTCACGAACTGCATGTCCTCTTCAATCCTGCTGTAAAAGCTACCAAAGAGGACCGTGAGCGTATCCTCAATGCTATTCTTGCGTACAATACCGAACGTCTATGTGATGTAATCAGTCAAAGTGAGCTAGATGATATTCAGGAGATGCTCTCTGAATTGCTCAATTATGCCTTTGACCAGTGGCGTGATGGTATTGGTACACGTGAGATGAATACATATCAGCGCAACCTTATGTTGCACACGATTGATATGGAATGGCAACAATACCTTACTGCAATGGACGATATGCGTCAGGGGATAGGGTTACAGGCCATTGGGCAGCGTGACCCGTTGATACAGTATAAAACCGCTGGCTTCCGTATGTTCAATGAGTTGCTTGGCAATATTGACCACACTATTGTGCATAGCTTCTTCCAAGGATTGCCCAATTATCGCAACCGTATAGAGCAGTATCGTGCAGAGCAAGAGCGGCAGGAGCAAGCTGCAAAGTCGGGCTATGAAATGAGCAATACGGGCAAGTCAAATGGGCGTGGAAAGGGACAAACTGTGCGCCGTGATATGCCTAAGGTTGGCCCCAACGATATGTGCCCCTGCGGAAGTGGTAAAAAGTATAAGTATTGTCATGGCCGCCCATCAAACGTGTCATCGAGTCAGGTACAGCGCGGCAAAAGCCAACGTGAAGCAGAGTTTGTTGCGGTAGGTGACAATGGGGATGAGATTGCTGAGATGCAACCGGTAGAACGTAGTAGCTCTACCAATGCACCCACCACTGCGCAAAGGCAACGTGGACGTGCAGCTCCCCCGCCACCAGCATCTTCTTCCTCATCAACAACATCTTCGGCTTCCAACAAGAAGCGGAGAAAGTCCAAACGGTAATCTATCAAAACGTTTGTAACTCATCACGTTACTATGACAAGTGATGTGTAGTACAGACGATGAATAACTTATATGGAAAATTGGAGGTTTAGGCTATGCGAAATGTCAAGCGTCTTTTGCAAAGAAAGACTAAGGGTGTCTGGACGGTTGTACCTGATACAACGGTGTTAGAGTCGATTCAACTTATGGTAGACAAGGATGTAGGGGCCCTCGTGGTGATGGAAGATGAGCAGATTGTCGGAATCGTTACAGAACGTGACATGACCCGCCGATTGTTGCTCAAGGGCAAAAAACCAGAAGATACCCACGTGCGGGACATTATGACCGAACGGGTCCTTGTCGTCAGTCCAGATCGTTCAATTGAAGATTGTATGGCTCTGATGATGGATAAAAACATTCGTCACTTGCCTATTATAGAACATAATAAATTGATAGGTCTCGTTTCTATTCGGGACGTTATCCGGTGTGTTATTTCAGACCAACAGTTTATGATTGAGCAACTTGAACACTATATCACCGGGCAAGCTCCTCATATGCATATGCAAGCGGTTTGTGAGGTATAACCCGAAGGACGACAAAAAGACGCATCTTGTGCCACGCTCTGTCCATTGAACGTGCGTGGCATATTCTTTTGGCTATCCTCAATGAACGTTATTTTGCCTCTATGCCATGGCTACAGCTCAAACATCATCGTCAACTGGTCGTGTTCCAAATGACCGTTGTACCTTGGGACTGGTATGTGAACACTATGGTAATCAACAAACTGAAACAAGGGTGTTTTTGAACCTAAGCCAAGTAGATCGCCGCTGTTGAGGACGCATGGCTCAATAATTCGTCGCCCATTGACATATGTTCCATTGTGACTCAAGTTATCAATCACAATATAGCGGTGCCCTCGACGTTCAATTCGTGCGTGCAGCCGTGAAATAACCTCTTGGGCAACGACAATTTGGCATACGAGCGGGTCACGCCCAATCGTATAGCTCCCCTTTTCAAGCATATACCGAGATGGCCGCACAGCATCGTGGATGCCCTCAAGATATGGAAGTAAAGCTTCTGATACCAGAGCCATAGTTTTTCCTTTCAAACACATGACAGTATCGCAGCATGGTAAGATGTCCGCAGCAGGACATACGATCCAACAGGTGCCCATTCAACCTAAAGCCTATCTCCCGCCAAAGCTGAAATGGTTTTTCCTCCTACACATTGTAGTAGACAGATAGCATCTTTGCAACAGGTAAATAGGTAATTTGAGCCTCGGTGCCACGCACGTTTGGGAGTGCTTGGGAGTGCGTGGCACCCTTGATTGCTACATGAGGTAAAAGGTGCGTTAGGTCAAGGTTTGAGCGCAGGGGCAAGGACTAAGCGGACTCCAAATGCATTGAGATGTGTAGGTAAGCACCGGCATCCTGCCGGGTCTGGCTAGAAGTTGGTTCTGCCCATTTTTCAGGAGTAGGTTTTCACCATAGAGGACACAGAGGACACAGAGGACACAGAGCATGCACAGAGCATGATTTACTGCAATGTCCGAACTTCGACATTATCAAACAATGCATTGGCAGATGTGCCAGTAGCAACGGCAACGAGACCATAGGTATTGGTTGGCTCAACATCTTCAAGCGTTTCATCAACAACAAGCATATTGTTGATGAAGAGTTGTATAGTTGGGCCTTCTAGTCGTGCTACGAGGCGATTGGTTGCATCTTCGCCCGTTTCAATAAACTGGCTATTGCCCTTAGCAATGGTCGTTGGCTGTCGCTGAATACGTTGCTCGAGCCAATAGCTTGCTGTCTGTGGTTCTATAAAAAACGCAAGGTAGTTTTTCGTATCTTCAAAGTGCATAACCAGCCCAGCCGCGCCATCATCTATTTGCACATCAGCACCAACGCTCATATCCGAGTTGGTAAGAGCAGTACGATAACTCCATATATTACCTGCACCAGAACCAGTGGTTATGCGGTAGGATTGATCGTAGACGCCAACACTCCAAGTAGCGCCTTCATCTTCAGCCCATCCCTCATCACTCGTGAAGGAAAATGTTTGTACGATGGTGCCACTTTCAACACCTGCTTGTGCCGATGAGTGCGCGGGGTGTGACATGGGAGTTGGAGATGGTGCAGAAACCGATTCGGCAGTGGGCGAAGCAAGCAACAGGTTATCATTGGAAGTGACAGTTGGGGGGACAACGATTGGAGAAGGGGGGGGAACGGTTGGTGACGGCATAAGAGCATCATCTGTCGCTGTGGGTTCTGGCACACTAGCAGTACTCCGAGCACTTTTAACGGTAAATTGTGGCAGGATAAGCACAATTACTACTATGCCCACAACAGCAATTGCCCCTATGCCACCAATGAAAGCAAGGATGCGCTTAGATTGCTTCAGTAAAGAGAGGATATTGGGGATATTCATTTTGTGCGTGGTAGTGGATTCTTTTTGATTGGCAGCTTCGGCACGTGCAAGCAGCTTGGCACTATCTCGATAGAACGGGTTGATATTTTGGAGTTCACGGAACACAGCAATGGCTTGTACATAACGGCCAGCTTCAAGGTGCTCACTGCCACGCTGATACAGTTCATTTTGATAGTTACGGGCTTGGCCGGCTTCTGGATGCGCAGCATCCATATCGTCCATGCTTGTAGAGCGCGATTTTGCCGTCTTGTAACGATGTGAAGATGCTCCGCGTCCCACACGGTGATACGCATTGCGGGCACCAAATTCGCTGAGGACACGATAGGCTTCGTTTATACACTGTGTGCGTTCAACAGCATACTGTTTTTCTGCATCGGATGCTTGGGCGTAGCGGTCGGGGTGATAACGCGCTATCTGTTTGTGATACGCACGTTTTACCTCTTCTGCTGTTGATTCTTGGGTTACGCCAAGAAGTTCGTAATAATCAAGATGTGCAAAATCTTCCATGGTTTTGAACTATGATATAGCGTCCTATTATTCTCTCGTAAACGTTTTTCTCACAATAATGGACGTATGCGAAAACAGAACGTGGCCTGCCATTGACCTTGCAAAAGGAATTGCGTATACTGAACCAAGACAGCTCGCACCCTTGGAGCGTGTCAGCAAAGAATTGCCTGTTCCCTTCTTTGTACCTTTGCGTTCTTTGTGTCTTTGCGCGAGGTCTTCATGTGCGCAGGTTGTCTTTGCATCAACAACCTATGGTATTATACCATATGCATAGAACAGATTGAGGGCTTCAATATGAGGACATTCTTACATTACCCTGAAATAAACCTGATGTTTGTATGAACATAATCTGAGAGCACAAGCGCAAGGCTATGTGCTATAGATAGGCATGGGACCTGTGCTTACAAATAGGCAAGAGCCTGATTGCACATGCAGTATGGGTGGAGCGAGAGAATGACATATGAATTGAGAACATTGGACGGGAAATATATACGGGAATTGAATGACCAAGACTTCAAAGCTATTTTAAGCATGGCCTTGAGAAACGGTTGGCGGCCTTCTCCAAAGCATATCCATGCAGGAAGTTTGCGGCTCAATGAAACATTTTCGGAAGAAGACGGCAAGGCATTAGCTTCTGCACTAGAGCGGGGGTTGCAACAAAATATGCCTTCTCTGTCGCCTGAAATTGTGGTTGCCATTTTCGAGAGCATTGCCGTGTTGCGTCGTGGTGCATCGCAGTTTATACGTCCACTAGGATAACACCATCGTTATTAAGGCTACACGCAAGACAGATCGCACTCTTGAACGTAACAGCAAAGAATTGCGTGTTCTCTTCTTTATAGCTTTGCGTTCTTTGCGTCTTGGCGCGAGATCTTACTGAAAAAAAGGGGTAGGTAAACAAGGGAGCTATTGGAGCATAACCAAGCAGCATGCTCTCTTGCTCTACCCACCGTATGTATGGCAAAAAAGAAGGACAATGCGCTACGGCGTCGTATGGGGCACTTTGGAGAATCGGCCGCAGCAACCTATTTGATTCGCCAAGGCTATACTATTCTGGCACGTCAATGGCGCTGCAAAGCAGGCGAAATAGATTTGGTCGTTCGCCATGAGCAGCAGGAAGAACAGGTGGTGTTTGTCGAGGTACGTACACGGCGTGGCAGTGTGTGTGGTAGCCCCGAAGAATCTCTCACGCCGACGAAACAGTCCCGTTTGGCAACGCTCGCCTATACCTACCTTGAGGCACATAGCCTAGATGAAACCATAGCTTTTCGCATTGACGTTATTGCTATTGAGCTTGACCAAGCTGGGCGGATTATTCGTCTCAATCACATTATGAATGCAATTGTGCAATAGGTTATAGAGCGCTATGCGCACTCTTCCATCATTTTCAGTTCCCACCCGGCATAGACCATGGCAATGCAGATATACCCTGTTGGTCATAACCTACCTGTGAAAGCTTCCACGCACTGCCTTATGACACATGCACATCTTGACGGAGAATACTATAATACCATCATACTGCTAGTGAATATGTCAGGAAAAGCATTTCTCCTACCATCCTGATGTATGGACCATGCAGAGCACAAAACAAAGAAAGGACAAACCCAATGACACAA
>CAZVEN010000032.1:0-45305 GCA_964626155.1 uncultured Chloroflexaceae bacterium
GGTGCGAGTTGTCTTGCCAAGCTTGCCCTGCAATGCGAGCAACGGGTTGCGCATCAACCAACACGCACGCAACGAATACTACGTCCAACAGTCATGGACACACAACATATTATGCACCTTTGTGCGCTGTCGGACAACCGAAATAGCATAGGCAATAACATACAGCGTCGTCGTATCGCCACGAGAAGCCATCTACACTCCCCCCTAGCGCACAACAAATGGCACATAACGCTCAATTTCACCCTGCGCATACTTCGCAAACAACCGCGCCTGCAACGCAATACAACGCCGATAACTCGTCTTATAGCCAAACACCGGGTGTTGCACCTCACTACTCAGCCGCTCCTCCAGCTTCTGCACAAACAGCTTCCGCGCATCATCCTTCAAGCGCCATGCTCCTGCCATCTCCTGCTCCAAATCATCTTCAGATAATTGTCGCCCATTGATAACCGAAAGCACAACCGAATCAACAACAATCGGACGAAACTCCTCCACCAAATCCAGCGCCAGCGCCGGCTTGCCTGCCCCCGGCCGATGCAACATCCCAATGCCTGGGTCTAAACCCACCGCACAAATCTGCGCCATCACCTGATTCGTCAAAATCGCATAGCCCAACGAAAGCAACGCATTCACCGGATCCGTTGGCGGGCGACGTGTCCGCCCCGCAAAAGACCAGCCATGCTTCAGCAACAACCCAAACACCCCATAGTATGCCTGACTACCGCTACCCTCCAGCCCAAACAACACCCCCATCCCATGCATACGGTCGCTTGGGTCATAACTGCCACGCGGCTCCGCCGCAGCAAGCTGTTGCATATACGTCTGTATATGCTGCGCCGCATCCTTCAAATGCACACTCGACTCATCCTTACGTTCACGCGCATAGCGCATCAACAGCGTCCGCATATTAGAAAGCTTCCCCGTCACACATTGCCGCGCCACCCCAAACCGGCGAGCATAATCCATATGCACCGCATATTGCGCCAGCCGTATCTGCGCATTCTTAGAAGGGTTGCCCACAAGAGAGCCATACGAACGCCCAAACACCGATAGGTAATGCACCACAATGCCGCGCTCCATCAATATCTGCAACGCAGGCGTCGTACATGTACTCTCACCAATAATAAACACCTGCTCAACCTTCGCCAACGGCACACGCACAACCTTACCGCGCTCCTTCTTCCCAGAAGAATCCGGAAAATCCACCCGCAAAGCCTCGCCATCCACCTTCACAACACAATATTGCTCGGTAATATACAGTGTTGCCATTTCAACCTCCACTCGCGCCTCATCAGTCGAAAAAACCTCAATACTCATAGCCCACATATACCTTTCCTTCATCAAAACCTTAGCGCACATAGCATCTTAGCAATTCCACACCTCCCTTAGCGCACATAGCATCTTAGCAATTCCACACCTCCCCTTGCAATGCACTACCCTTCAACAGCAACACCTCATCCGGCAAACAAATCGGCTCCAACGAACAATCCTTACACTTAGCCCGATGCGTAATAGGCGCAGGCAACTGTTCACTGCGCATAAGCGCATGCGCCTGCTCCACCAACAGCTCCACCTCCGCCCGCAACTGCGGCGTAAACACAACCTCCTCACGTCGGCGCACCGAAAAATAAAAAATAGCCCCCTGCTGTATAGAGCAGCCCAACCGCTCCTCCAAACACATCGCCTGCGCACATAATTGCGCATGATCATTGCGCCAACGCCGTGGCTTCCCCTTCTTATATTCCACAAGACTAAGCACCCCGTTACGCTCCTCAACAACATCGCAAAACCCCACCAAACGCAACCGCTCACTCCACACATAAACCCGTCGGTGTTGCACAGCCCCCTCAGTCCACACACGCACATCGCCCATATCAACATTTTCGTGCAACTGCTCCCCCTCCAACACATGCGCATTCACCAACATCTCACCCTGCACACACTCATAAAAAAACCGTCGTGGGCAATATGCCAACGCATTAATCATAGCAATTGGCACATGGTCCCGTTCCACACCATCCATACAAACACCTCCTAAATACCAACCATTCCCTAAGCGCCAACCCAAGGGAACACAAGCATAGGGAAACCACGCCCCCCCAAGGAAACACGCCTAACGAGACATTGCACGCAACATCTCTACCCTATTCACATATCAAACAAAAAAAGGAACGCCCCCATGGGGATTAGCGGTTAATCGTGCCACACACGTTTGGGAGTGCGTGGCACCCTAAGAGACAAACATGCATTCGACGTTCTCAAGAACCTTTGTTTCTCTCAGCGCCTCTGCATCTCAGCGTCTCCGCGTTAAAAATGTGGCTTTAGTACCGCATCCTACTGTATCAGCGGCAAATACACCCTATAGAGCACATCATCCGGGGGCTCAATAGCAAGCAATGCCGGCGGCACCGTGCGATCAAATGGGCCACCCGGCGGCGTAAACGTACCATAACCCTGTTGCGGCTCATACGCAATAGACGCCGACGCCGGCCAAGCAACATTGCCCCACTCATCGGCAGCCCACACCTGCACATACTTCTTCCCCGGCGAAGGCAACAACGACCAACTCAAAACCCCCCCATCCATATACGTAATCCACCCAGTTGAAGCCTGCACAGGCACCCACAGCGCCGCACCAACGCTATACTCATACTCCTGCACCAGCAACGACGACACCGCCGAACCCACATCGTTTGCCACAACCCGCAGCCCAACCGTTGGCGTTATCGCCACATCTTGCCCATCCTGCATAGTAAACGACTGTATCTCCGGAGCTACCACATCCGACGCCTCTGGCAACACCTGCACAACACGGCACACCTCATTGTTATCCTCAATAGCCTCATGCACCACATCATCGGCATCTATACGCGCACACAGCTTATACGTCCCGCTCACCTCCGGCGTCCACACCAACGCCTCCGTACTCACAGCACTTGGCGACTCAGAAAACTCCACCGTGCGCGAACCAAGCGCAACAGAATCACTCGCCCTCTTCCCAGTCTCCACATCATAAGCAAAGCGCCAAAAATCCACCGGCACCGCAACAGCATCATCGCGCACATCATCACCCTGATAATGCACCACAAGGCCAACCTCATTCAGCACACCCACACGTGGCACCAGCGGGTCCGACCAAAGCTCAAACGCATAGCCAGTCATATCCGACTCATCTGCTCCCAACACAACCAACGCATCGGCCAGCGTATCTTGCACCGTATCTGGGTTTGTCACAGAAAGCGCATACCTACCAGCATCCAGCATACCGGCTAAAACACTCACGCGCACATGATTATCGCTCATACGCATCGTATAAGTAGGCGACAACCTCAACGGCCCAATATGTACCACCGCATCTTCCAAAAACATCGCATCTTCAGTACCATACACATGCAACGTCATATCAGCATCGGCCTGCCCATGGTGCGGCAACACCCGCTCTATCTGCGGGCTATACGCAGCAACCACCTCAAATGCCCCCGCTTGCACAGCAACCCCCCCATCGGGCCGGCTCACAACAAAATCATACATACCCGGCGGCAGAAAGGCCGGTACATCAACCAACAACTCACCCGCACTGCCCACAGACTCCAACTCCACACCATAGCTCACAATCTCATTCCCACGCACCTGCTCCAACGCCACAACACAAGACGAAGAAAAATGCGCACCATTAATCGTCACCGATGTACGCCCATCATTAAGAGCCTCAGACGGGCTAACCGACGTAATGCGCGGAACACTATCAGCATCCTGCACAGCATGATGAATATAGACAGGCGCTATACCAACCGGCACCACCACCCGTGCCGGGCTACGCATTGGCACTATCGCAGCACCATCACGCGAAAACGCCTCAACGAAAGCCCCATCCGAAAGCGAACTATATTTATCGGTAGCACCTTGCGACCAAACAACATCCACACTATGCGTACCAACAGCAAAGCGATATGCTTCTATGCCACTCGCATAGGTCGTAACAATCTCAGGTGTAAAATTGCTTGCACCCACCTGTTGAGCAAGCTGCCGATAAGCAGTATAGGCAGGTTTAGGTTCATTGTTGCTATAGAGTAACCCCGACGAATTCCAGCCCGAGGAATGCAACGTATACCAAATATGGGCCTGTATACCCTGCGACATAGCGCGTGTCACCACCCGCACAGCATGATCAGCTTGGGCCTGCAAAAAATCCTCCGTAGGAGTAGCGCCCCAAAAAAGCAACGCCGCCTCAGAAAGCATCAGCGGCTTATCAACATCATACTGCTGCATAACATCGCGCAAATACCGCGCCTTGCCAATCGTCATACCGCCCCACATAGACCAGCGGTAATCGCTCAGATCGCTATCGCCCTCGCGCCCCTGCTCCCAGTCATACCACGGATACGAATGAAACGACACAACATCCATCATATCGGCCGCGCCAGCCTTGAGAATACCCTCAAAAAACTTCTCTGGCTTACCGCGCCCAACAACCTGCGTATCGGCACGGTCCATAAGAAAGCCACCAATCACAATCTGAGCATCTGGGTCTACGCCTCTCATCTCCGGCACAACAACCTTCAGCATCTCACCATAGTGCTCGCCGCCATAGTACGGGTCCTCAATATTGCCCCAACACCCGAACAACTCCTGCAAATCGCCACTCAACAAACGCGGGTCAACATCCACCTCATTGCCCATCTCCCAATAGCGCACACTGTAGGGTGGCTCCTTATAGCGGGCTACCGCTTCGCGCAGAAAGGTAGCATAATCATCAAAATACTCCTCCTTGAGCGCTGCACACGGCGCAATAGTCTCCTCATTCGTATAAGGGTTGATATAGGGAATAGTAGCCCAATCCGGGAAATCATCCACAATCACCAGCGGCGTCAAGCCCATTGCAGCAGCCTGCTCAAGGTCAGCCTCAAATCGAGACATAGCATCCCAATTCCACGCATCAATAGGCGTATCGGGTTCAGATTGCACATCGCGCCAACTGAGGCTATTAAAACGCACCCATGCCGTGCCCATCTCCTCAGCGCGTTGTTGCAACGTAGCATTTTGCAAGCGCCCATTGTGTACCTCCACACCAAACGGCGCTCGCCTCGCATCATCCACATCCTGCAACACCGCCGCATACAATGGCTCCTCACTGTTGGCTGGCGCAGGCGGTAGCCATGCCAGAGCAATCAACAGCATAGCAACCACGCCCACAAACCGTGCCACCCACTCCCAAACCGTAGCACCGGCTTCTAGCCGGTCTCCCTGCATAGCACCCGTATGCATAGCACCCGTATGCATAGCACCCGTAGCACCGGCTTCTAGCCGGTCTCCCTGCATAGCACCCGTGTGCATAGCACCCGTAGCACCGGCTTCTAGCCGGTCTCCCTGCATAGCACCCGTAGCACCGGCTTCTAGCCGGTCTCCCTGCATAGCACCCCTCGCGTCTCGTACATCTACAACATGTTTCATAATGGTTTCAGCATCTCCCAAAGCTGCGCCGTTTCATCATCCGAAAGATTCACCAACGGCGAACGCACACTTGTGCGTGGCAACCCACTCACTGTCGGCAAAAGAGCCTTCAGCACAGGCGGCATATGGGGCATAGTCAGAGCCTTGCGCAACGCACTCAAACGCGATTGGGCCACCGTCGTATCATGCCCCTGCATATGCGCATCAAACACCGCACGCACACGGTCCGGCCACACATTCGAGAGAGCCGATATAGCCCCCGCAACACCACATGCAAGCGAAGGACCAGCTTGCGAATCGCTACCACTATATATATGCAACTGCGGGTAATTCTGTACCAACATAGTCGTATGCTGCACATCGCCGCTACTATCCTTTATCCCATAGAACTGCCCCCCATGGCTTGCCAGCAACCCCTCAATCACCGGAGGAGTAATAGCCACCCCCGTAACAACCGGGATATGGTAGAGCAACACACGGGCACTGCTCGGCAACGCATCGCATAGCGCCTGAAAATAGCGCAACACACCCGCATCCTCAACCGACTTAAAATAGAACGGCGGCATAACCAGCACAGCATCAACGCCACACTCAAGCGCATATACACTCAAGCGAACCGTATCCGCCAACGACGCACAGCCAGTGCCAGCAAACACAAACAAGTTGCCACGATGCTGCATAACACTATCGAGAACCTGTTGGCGCTCCTCTACACTCATAGAAGGACCCTCGCCCGTCGTACCAAGAGCAAGCACACCATGCACACCATTCGATTCCAGAAAGCGCAAATGGTCCCGTATCCATGCAGTATCTACACCGCCCACCTCGCTTACAAAAGGGGTTAGCGTAGCACTGATAACACCCGTGAATGTAGGTTTATCCATATATATAGCCTCCGATAGGCAACGTTGTGCCTACTCATACAGCGCGAAACTCATGGGCGGCCAATAGCGCATCACAACATGCCCCACAACCTGATCGGCATGAATAGGGCCGAAGCTACGTGAATCGCGGCTACCCGGACGGTTATCGCCCATAACAAAATACTCATCATCCCCAAGTAAAACAGGGCCACAATACGTGCTACATGGCGTAGCAATACCATGCAAATATGGCTCCTCTATAGTTGTGCCGTCAATCAGCACCATACCATCGTGAATAGTAATCGTATCGCCGGGAGTGCCAACAATGCGCTTAATAAGGGGCGGCTGTTCGTGGTCGCGGCCTTCGTGGAACACAACAACCTGCCCACGTCTCAGGGTAAATGCTGCATTGATAGAGTTATTTTCAGCATGCACACTATTGGCCAGCAAAGAAGGAAGGAGCTGCTCAATCTGACTCACCATAACCCGTTCGCCTTCGTGGAAATTTGGCTCCATACTACTTTGCTCAATTTCAAACCGCGCAAACAACGATGTAACAATGCAGTACAGCAAAATAGTTTCAAGGCATATTTGCAGCATACCTACCAAAAACCGCCGAAGGGGGCTTTGCTGCTGCGCATGCGGCGAAGAAATATCCAACTCACTGACACAAAAACGTCCACGATATGGATTTGTCGGCATTACGTCATCACCATGAGACACTACGCTTCAACCTATGTTTCTCACTCCGATACAAGCATACCATCTCATCACACAAAATACTAGGAACACAACGAGTACGCACCGCTAACATTATAGCATGGATCGCCCAAAACAGAGAGACATTGCCCCCAACATCTCCCGCCTTTCAAGGGTAGGTCTCTATCATTTTAGCGCATCGTAAGCAAGTTTTTGCCCATTCTCTCATGTAAACCTTGGCGCACTTAGCGGCTTGGCGGTTCAATACCTACCCCTGTTACTCTTGCTACGCAACACATTCCGACGCAAAGCGCGAGTAATGCTCACCCTTACCACGCTCACCATTGGCGGAGCCATCTTCATTGCTATTTTCAGTGTGCAAACATCTATCATGCGCACAATAGATGACGTGTTGAATAACCTCTACAACTTTGACCTCATCATCATCCTAGAAAGGCCATATCGTGATGACCATGTCGTGCAAGAAGCGCACAACGTATCCGGAATCACACATATCGAAAGCTGGCGACAACAAAACGTGCGCCGTGTGTATGCAGATGAAAGCGAAAGCCTAAATATCGTGCTCAATGCATTGCCGCCAGATACCACTATGGTCAACCCCGATATTATCACCGGGCGTTGGCTCTTGCCGCAAGACCAAAACGCCATTGTGCTCAGTAGTGGAGTGCTCAATAAAGACCCAGATATAGCAGTAGGGGATGATATTGTGCTCAAGATAGACGGCGAGGATATTGTCTGGCAAGTGGTAGGCATTTCCAAAGGGTTTGGCCCTCAACGTGAAGCGTATGTGCATTATGATTACCACGGGTGGGTTGTCGGCAAAGTGCATAAAACAAACCAATTGCGCATCCAAACAAGTGAGCGCAATCTAGCATTTCAATCAGCGGTTGGCAATACACTGAAAGAACATCTCAAGAAACGCAGCATCGGCGTAAGTGGTATAGCACTTGTGGTACAATACCTGCCCATGAAAGAGGTTTTTTTGGGGGATTACTTCTCTGTCAAGGATGAAATGCCTTCCCAATCTACCGGCACCCCATACTCCAAAAAGTGCGTTATGCGCTGGAGATACAGGTGCGCCGCATTGTCGTGGGGGTCCACCCGGAGAACATTTTTGAAAAAAATCACAGCATCCTCAAATTCTGCGCTATGGTAGTGCAACAACCCGCGCTCAAAGTCTGCAAGCGTCTGTAATTTTCGCTCCATAACATCTGTTGATTGACCATCAAATATCTCAAAAACAGAAACAGGCTCTTGTTTTCCCTTCACCTTCACTTTATCCAAAAAACGAAACCGATACTGTGTCACATTCGACAGTTTGAAAAGCATATTTTCACTCACCACAACAGGAGCGCCATATATTTTCGTCAAGCCCTCCATACGCGAGGCAAGGTTGACAGCGTCGGAAATAACCGTACCTTCCATACGCTCTTCTTCACCCACAGTGCCAAGCATAACATTACCAGTGTGCAAACCAATGCCAATTTCAATAGGCATATAGCCTTGCCTCGCCCGGTACTCATTGTAGATAACAACTTCTTTTTGCATTTCAATAGATGCATGTATAGCGTCATCGGGATGTTCGGGGAAAAGGGCCATAATGGCATCGCCAATATACTTGTCAATATAGCCGCGCTGTTTGCGAATAATCGGACTGACCCGACTGAGGTAGGAGTTGAGGAAATTGAAGTTTTCCTGCGGACTCATTTGCTCAGATAGGGTTGTAAATGAACGTATATCGGAAAACAAGACCGTCATTTCTTGCTGTATTTGGTCGCCCAGTGCAACATCAATAATCGTTTCCTTACCAAGCAGATGCAGAATTTCACGCGGCACAAAGCGGCTATAGGCTGTAGTTAAAGTGACTTGTTGGTCAAGGGCTTTCTCTAGGTTGGCCGTGAGACGTAGCCGCTCCTGCTCCGCACGTTTGCGTTCGGTGATGTCATAGAGCGCACTGAGAAGGCATGGATCATCGCCAAACGTAAGAGGATGGATAGAAACCTCCACCCAAAACGGCTCACCATCGGCACGTCTACCTTGCACCTCATAGCCACATACCTGCCCTTCTGCCTGCAACAGATGCTGCATGGCTTGCAACCCCGCAACATCTTCGTAAAATTCCAACACCGTATGCTCCAACATGCCGGCAGCATCCAAGCCCACCATGCGGCCAGCCGGTTCATTGGCATAGACAATGGAGCTATCCTCAACGCGGCTAATGATAACCGGCACGGGCATGGTTTCAGCAATAACACGGAAGCGCTTTTCACTTTCACGCAGCGTTGCTTCAACTTTTTCGTACAATTCTTCCTCGAGATGGTCGGAGTGTTCCGTCGTCATCTCGAGGAGCATTTCCAAATCGTCGCGCTCGCTGCGCACATCGTCAAGTTCTTGCTGTAGTTGGGCTAGTTCAGCGTTCAGTGCATCTAGCTTGGCTTCTAAGGTTTCTTCTTTCACTACAATCATTCAATCTCCAATTGCAACCCCGGCATCAGTCGCTCCAAGTTTTTCAGAGATTTATTTTGCCATGGATGGCGACTCGCACCGAGGATAACAAGCTGCGTGCCTCCCTGTTTGCGCATTTTGATGACAAATCGTGAGAGCAGGTTGATACCTGAGCTATTCAAAAACTTCAATTCTTGTAGATTCAACGTCATGATCGCTGGTTTTTGGTCTCCCACCTTGTCGAGTACATCTCCAATGGGAACATACTCCGACATACCTTGAAGACGCAACGAACCTTCAAAAAAAACAGTTTTTGTCTCATCATCATACACGACACGATATTCTGCACCGTTGATTTCCATACAGCTCACCTTCCCACGTTCTCCCTTTAGGAACAAAGAACGCACCATTCATTAAAGAACCTCCAATATGCTCTACCTACCATAGCGAAGAGCAACAAACTACCCTACTTGCCAAACAACAGCTATACCGTCAACTGGACCATAGTTGTGAGCGATACGATATGCTCATCCTGGGCTACCGATTGAAACTTCCACGCCAAGCTGGCCTGATAATCGTTGATCATAGTCAGAAACCCAAGGTGAGACCCTTCCGAATCATCCTCGGCGCTCTGTTCCAATTGGCGCATATAGAGCTCGTCGGTGTCTTCAGTAAACAATTCTTGAATGAAAGTTTGAAACGACTCAATGGTACTCGGGTCTATACCATTACTCACATAGAAACGCAATTCATTTTCATAGAGATACAGCGCTATGCTAATGGTACATTGCGATGGTTCATAGTTGAACTTCATAGCATTTTCGAGTAACTCATTCGCAATATACGTCACAGCATCTTTAATTTCGGCCTGCCTATTTATTGAAGACTCGTCTTCGGCCGGAAAAAAGTTCGCCCAATAATCACCCAAGAAGTCTGCCGATAAGCCATTGTTGCGCCAACGATGCCTCAAGGGGATAGAACTGGGTGAGAAATTGATGGCGAGAAATTCCGTATTATCATCCCGCTCTCTGAAATCTCCAAATATCTGTCTCATCACAACAACTCCCTATTTCTGCTTTATGACAACTAGTGTAAGATCATCATAGATTTTGTGGTTGCCAATATGCCGGTATACATCTTGCATAACTGCCTCCTTGATGGATTCTACCGATTGTTCCCAAAACATACTGATAACATCGCAAAGTCGTTCTAGCCCATACTCTTCTTTTGCACTATTTTCGGCTTCGGTGATACCGTCGGTATACAACACAAGCCCGTCGCCGGGTTCCAAGTAGAGCGATGTTTCAGCTACAAAATCAGCAATATCTTCGTCAAGCGCTATGGGGAACCCCAAATCTATCGTATCTATAAGCTCAACGTGTCCGCCATAGCGCACAACAATAATATACTCATGCTGCCCACTTAATCGTACATTCCCCTTATGATAATCGAGTAGCACAAGCGACAAACTCTTGTCTGTCTGCATACGTTGTACGTTATCATACAATGTGCGGTTGAGCACGTTGAGGTAGTGTATCGCATCGGTTTCGCATGTATTCAAGAGTGTGCGCACTGCGGTTTGTATCATCAACATAACTACGCCACTCTCTAGCCCATGTCCTGTCACATCGCCAATACCAATCTTGACATGCCCATTTTTCTGGAGCACATCGTAATAGTCACCGCCCACCTCATCGGCGGGTTCCATATAGCCCGCAATATCAAGCCCATCTACCTGTTTGAGTTCTTCCTCTCTGGGCAAGAGCATTTGTTGCAATTGGCGTGATACATTGAGTTCTTGTTCCATGCGTACATTTTCGGCCCTGAGCCGCATATTCAGGGTAGTAATTTCATCATTGGCAGCCTCCAATTGGGCTGTGCGTTCGGCTACCTTTTGCTCCAATGTTTGCAGCAAGAGCGCATTTTCAATCGAAATAGCTGCCTGCACTGCAAAGAGATTGAGTACCTCTATGCGTTCTGGCGTAAATGCCGCACTGGTCAAATTGTTTTCCAAAAAGAGCACGCCCGTCAGCTTACCTTGGTTCACGAGCGGTGTACAAAGCACCGATTGAGTATGATGTTCTTTGATGTAGGGATCTTGGACAAACGGCCCTTCCCGTATCGCATTATCGAGCACCACAAACTGCTTTGTACGAATAACATAGTTAATGACAGTTCTTGGCAAATCTATTTCTTCGCTGGAGCCAAGTGGAATGGATTGTAGCACAGTCACGTCACTAGAATCAACAGCACCTTCGGCCTCGACAACCCATGCACCGTCACGGTCTAAAATGAGCACACCACGCCCGGCACCGGCAATCTCAATCACAATTTGCATCATTTTGCGCAACAAAGAATCGAGCACAATTTCGCACGAAATGGCTTGTGATGCTTTCATTGCAGCGGACAAGTCCAAAGAGCTGTAGGTATCGGTATTTGTAGTAGTGCTGATACTCGAAGAGATGGTTGATGTTTTGGTGCCAGTGCGGTGATGTGTACTGGCCATACGGCGTGCCTCGGCCAGCAAGCTACCGTGTTTCTTTTCGAGAGCTTTGACCTTGGCACGTGCGCCCCATGTGAGGTAGCCCTCGTAGGCCGAGGTAAAGTGACGGATGGCCTTTTTGTGCTCGCCGCATGCGAGGTAAAAACGCCCTGCCAACTCATGCGCCAGCGCCTCATTTTGCTGAAAATGGTTTTCTCGCGCCAAACGGATAGCGTGGGTATAGAATAGTTTTGCTGCCTCTTCGCGCCCTTGGATGTGGGCCATCTCGGCGGTGATAAGCATATGCTTGTGGCGATAGTTGGCCGGGCAATGTGCGGCCCACTGGCGCATACGGGTTTGGTGCTTGGTGAGAGTAAACCAATAGTGCCCTTTTTCGCCCGGCCCGGCATTGGGGTACAACGCAGCCAACGTCAACGCATAGTAAAAATAGTGTTCTGGCAGTGTGGCGACCCCAAACGATGCCCCTTTTTCAACGAGCTTATCTGATTCTATCGCAATAGCGAGTGCTTCAGCATAATGGTCAAAGAGGTATAAAGCCTGCATTTTTATTTTGTAATACCAAAAGAGTGGCCGCAAGGCCCCACTCTGGCGCACCTCGGCGATGTGTGCCTCTTCATCGTAACTTTTATCGCTAAACATACCCGGCGCTTTGGTTAGCCCCTTCATGCACAAGATAAATTGTTGTGAAAAGATGAGCATATGGCGCGGAATAGACTGCTTTGCTTTGCGCACAAAATCAAGGTAGTGTTGGCTTGTTTGGTAGATAGCATTCAGATCATCCCCCTTGAGTATCATGGTGTAAATAACCGTGTAGCTATTGACGCTGGCCCACAACACATCGCCTATTTCAACCCCCACATCATACCCTTCGCGCAGAAACCTCACGATATTGCTCAGGTGTGATTGCCATGGGTCTATAAACACACCGAAAATACAGTTGAGCTTAGGGGTGAGTTGTCGGGTATGAAAGTGATCATTCAGTTGCAATGCCAATGTGCCGGCTACATACCCGGTTTCATAGTCACCTAACACGGACCCCAAAAACATACCATACCAAACATAGCCAAATGCCGACGAGTCCGTATTGCCGTGTTGCAGCGATAGATTGACTATTTTCAATGTAGCCAGATACAACAGCTTCATATTGGTCGTCCACCACGACGATACCAACATATCAGATAGCAGTCGTATTGTTGTAACATGCTCTGGTGTGGTACAAACTGGCAGGTGCAACAAATCAGCAATCTTTCGCTCCCCAATGAGTTGCTTTGATAGGTGCAATTCAGCATCTACGGCTGCTTGGTCGGGATACATAGGCAACGCTAAGCCTATCAACTGCAAGCCCGCGAGGCCAGCTTGAACAACATCTTGTAGGCGTCCTTGGCTTGTATAGAGCACCATTTTGATGTTGTGGATGTTGGCCTTGTCGAGGTTGTTGGTCGCATAGGTTAGGATAGAGTCAAAAATGGTTTCAGCTTCATCAAATTGGCCAATCAGGTAAGCACATTGGGACAATTCTTTATAGAGTGCAAGCGTAAGGGGATAGTTGGTCTGCCAGCCTTCATCTGCTACAAGCTCTATGCCAACTTGCACATAAGCTTGGGCGGAGGTATAGGCAGCCGATTCACTCGCTTTTTGGGCAGCCAACAAGTTGAGCTCGGCCAGTTCATAGCGTTCTGGTTGTTCTTTCAGGTGTTCGCGCCCTTGGTTCAATTGATGCACAATATCGAAAATGCGTTCCTCGCGCTCTTCTGGACGTAGCATGTGAAAGAGCATTTTGCCAATGCGCCAGTGATAAAGTTGCTTTTCCTCTTCGGATGCAAGCGCATAGACAGCTTGCTGCACACCGTTGTGGACAAACTTATACGTTGTGGTGTAGACGCAGAAGAAACTTTTTGCTAGCTTCCCTTTGTCGCTATGGTCACTCGATGCTGTACCATCGTCCCTTTCCATCAAGGCGTGGGTATCGCCTAGTGGTAGGAGCAAGCCTTCAGTGATAGCTTCGGCCAAGTCGAGCGTTGCTTCTTCGGGCGACATGTCGGCTATCATAGCGAGCATGTCAAGGTCAAACTGATTGCCAATACACGCAGCAACTTTGAGCACTTCTTGAGTTTTAGGTGGCAGACGGTTGACTCTGATAGACAGCAACCCGGCTACATTGTCTGTTATTTCTTTGGCACGGATTTGTTCTAGGTCCCATTGCCATTTACCAGAGGTATAATCAAATTGTAGGAGACCTTCGGTATAGAGAGCTTTCAAAAATTCGTGCATGAAGAAGGGGTTGCCGTTGGTTTTCTCTTGCACGACGCGAGTTAGCGGGCGGGCGCGTTCTTGTGAACAGGAAACGGTTTCGGCTACCAAGCGGTTTGCAATAGACATATCGAGTGGCTGCAAGGAAATGTGATGCACGGTTGCGTCATCATGCTGCATCACATCGAGCATGAGCCGCAGCGGGTTGATAGAATCCTCTTCATTATCTCGAAATGCACCGACAAGCAGCAAGTAGGTGCATTCTGTGGCTGTGGCGAGTGACTCTATCAGTTGCAATGAGGCGCTATCGGCCCACTGCAAGTCATCGAGGAACAATACAAGGGGATGTTCGGGTTGTGCAAAAACAGTGATGAATTTTTGAAAGACCATGGTAAAGCGATTCTGGGCTTCGGTGGGTCCGGCCGATGGGAGCGCTGGTTGTGGGCCGATAATCAACTCGACTTCGGGTATCACATCAGTTATGACCCGCCCATTGGGTTCAATAGCGGACAGAATACGCTGTCGCCATGCTGCTATCTTCGAATCGCTTTGGGTGAGCAATTGCCGTACCAACTCGCCAAAAGCTCGCGTCATAGCAATGTAAGGAACATTGCGCTGAAACTGTTCAAACTTGCCAGAAGCAAAGAAACCTCCTTGCTGCATCACTGGCCGGTAAAGTTCTTGCACCAACACTGTTTTGCCCACACCGCCATAGCCTGAAAGCAATAGTAACTCTCGCGCCCCATGACAAACGCGCTCGAACCCTTCGAGGAGCATCTCGACATCTTGCTCACGCCCATAGAGCTTTTGGGGTATCTGGAAGCGGTCCGAAACATCATTCTGCCCCGGCAAAAATGGCTCTATTGTGCCATTGCTCCGCCACTCATCCCAACATTTTTCTAGGTCAACTTTCAAGCCATAGGCCGATTGGTAGCGGCTTTCGGCATTTTTAGACATGAGTTTGAGGATGATCAGCGATAGGGCTTCGGGAACATCGGTCCGTAGCATATGTGGGGGTGTTGGTTGCTTGGCAATATGGCTATGCACCAATTCCATAGCATCGTCGCTTTCAAAGGGCAAATATCCAGTCAACAACTCATAGAATGTGACACCAAGTGAGTAGAAATCGGTGCGGTAATCTACAGCACGGTTCATACGCCCAGTTTGTTCTGGGGAGATATAGGCTAATGTACCCTCCAATGTCGTCGTGTTGTTCAGAGAACGGTTTTCTTGCGAGAGGATGGTTGCTATGCCAAAATCTATGATTTCGACATGGTGTGTCGTGGGGTTGTAGACAATATTGGCTGGGTTAATGTCTTTATGAATAATGCGTTGCTGATGGATTTGCCCCACGATGTCCGTCACATGGATAGCTATTTGTAAAAATGTGGTAATGTTGCATGTACCAGCCATACTCAATGATTTGAGAGAATCGCCACCTGAGTCGTTAGCGACCATCATCCAGTACCCCTGGTCTGATTCAAAGCTGTAGACGTTGGGGACACCTTCAATGTCGAGGCTACGGGTAATTTCATACTCACGCTTGAGCCATGCAATACGTTCTGGCGAAGGGTAGGCTTCACGCAACAGTTTGAGGATGACTGGGCGCTCATCTTCTTCGCGGTAGCCACGAAAAATAATACAATTTTGGCTTTCGTACAATTCTTCTGTTATTTGGTATCCTGCGATACGTTCCATAGTATTACGACCCCGTCTCTCACATCATACACATACGTTGTATCTCTCTATTATAACGTACTCTGTACATTTGTATGTGAATAGAAGATGACATTTTGTCTATATGCGCGTGACAGGTTGGCGAGTTTGGCGGGTGCGGAGCGTGTGATTATGCAAATTTGGGCTATGCTATAATGTCCATACACATATCATTGAGACCCGCGAAATAGTGGGCTTTGCTGTAGAGGTCAGTTTCCCGGTGGTACAACATGCATGTACATGCTATGCTATACTATGCGCAGCCGGCCGGATTCATTGTCTGCCATATGCGACATAATTGAAAGGAGCTTTACCTATGACACATACTCCATCTACCACAACACTTCCTATTGAAGTGGAGCATAACGGCGTACCTACCAATGGGTACCCGCATGCTACCCCGCTGGTACAGCATACAACATATGATACACCCGAGCAGGACCCTTTCTACTATGGTATGCGCACCCACATGACGTATGATGAAAACGGAGAACCTATTGATCAGTTGGCGGTGAAGCTTCAGGAATCTGAGCGTAAAGTACAGCAAGCTGAGCATCGTGCCGATGAAGCTTTTCATACTGGAAAGCAAGAACAAGCTCTCGCTACTGCAAAAAAGTTGCTGCCTATCCTCGAAGATGAGGCTATTAGCCAAGCAACAGGGTTGAGCATTGAGGAAGTGCGCACATTGCGTGATGCGTAATACGTATAGAACAGCATCATCGTTGGTAGCGGTGGTGCTCTTTCTTTTGGCATTGCTGCTGTGCTTGTATGAGCTAGGGACACAAAGCCTGTGGCTCGATGAGGGGAGCACATGGCAAACGATACAACTTGGTTGGGGGGCACTCCTTGCCGACATGCTCAACCCCACATCTGCCTACCCGCTCTACCATGTGGTGCTCAAGGCATGGGTGAGCGTTGCCGGCGATAGCGAGTGGGCACTGCGATTTCCCTCGGCTCTAGCCGGCGCAGGCGCAGTTGTAGCACTCTATGCCACGGCTATCGAAATACAGCGGCTTGACGACAATGCGCCACAACCAACATCCCCATTGCTCTTTCCCCTTGCAGCAGCTTTGTTGCTGCTGACATCCCCATTTGCACTGTGGTATGCTCAAGAAGTCAAAGTCTATAGCCTGTTTCTGCTCACATCTATTCTTGTGCTCTGGAGCTTATTGCGGGCGCTACGATTAAACACGCAAGCGGCATGGCTGCTCTATGGTGCAATAGCGCTCACGAGTGTCTTTGTGCATCGGCTGGCCGTGCTGTTGCTGGTTGCATCGTATGCTGCGATAGTGCAGAGGAGCAACAGGCAAGACAGCACGCAGTATTGCAGCGTACCAGCAAAGAATTGCATGTTCCTTTTTTATAGCTTTGCGTTCTTTGCGTCTTTGCGCGAGGTCTTCATGAAAAAAGATACCCGTGTTACAGTGTGGCATTGGGCTGCTCTCGCTGTACTGAGTATGGGCATTGTGGCAGCTATGGTGTTTGGCTTGGGCAGCGAAGGTGCAGCAACCGGGGCGCATATTCCCGCTGGTCCGGGTGTGGCAGTGTGGCTCACGTTTGTGCGCTTTGGGCTAAACCGTGGGCCCGGCGAAATACCGTGGTGGTGGCTTGCGCCGTGGGCAACCCTGACGCTATGGGGCGCATGGGCGCTTGCTAGGCACAGGAATGCAGGCGCAAAAACGGTTCTCGCATGCTTTCTCATTGTGCCGCCAATACTGTTCCTTGTACAGTTGGTGTTTACACGATTCTACGAAACACGTTATTTGATGATGCTATACCCGGCATGGGTACTCATGCTGGCTTATCCCTTGGCGCACTACCGGCACGATGCTGATGCTACGTCTGACATAAACAGGAATAGGTCTGCGCCACAAAGAACACGCACAGAAGAAAGGAACATTGGCAGCAACATATTTGCGCTGTTGATAAACCCATATACCTACCCTTCTAAGCGTGTTTGGGCATATGGAGTCGTGTTTGCGTTGGCGCTTGCAATCCATGGGGCGGTGCTTACGCAACCACAACTAGGGTTGTTTTCGGGTGCGCCAGTGAAAGAAGAGTTCCGCAAAGCCATAGCAATTTTGGCAGACCATGTCCATCCAGATGACCTCATTGTATTGCACCCGGCCTATCTTGAACCGCTGTATACCTACTATATGCAGCATGAAACAACGGACCCGCCCCCCGAACCGGCGCTATTTGCTGCCTTCAAGCAGGGGCAAACGGCATTTAGCCAACGCGATTGGGATGCTGCACGTAAAACCTATTTCGCGGGACATACCCGCAGTTTTCTGCTCATTTCGCCTGAGCATGCCCGCACTATAGATATTCCCCGACCGGGTGATGAGTATGGACTGGTCGGTCTCTACTATCGCTATAGCCGTGAACAGAAGAAGTGGCCGTGTGGCATATGGAAATACAACGGGGTTCATCTGCTCTGCCAAGAGTCGCCCGAGGCATATGAGACGGTGCAAGTACAACAGCCAGCAACCCCAATGCAGGCAACATTTGGCACTAACAGTGCCATAGATTTGCTCGGCTATACGCTCAAAGCAACGACGCCAGACGGAGTCGGCGTGTATCGCGCCGGGGGTGTCATACCCATATCACTTTTCTGGGAGGTGCAACAGCAACTTGAAACAGACTATCATGTATTTTTGCATCTATGCCACGATTGTGCTATGCCCCCGGCTGCAAGCGACGATGGCCCGCCTCTGCAAGGCTATTTGCCTACCCATACATGGCTCCCCAACAAGCCGGCCCGCGACGACCGTGCGATTTCCCTACCGCGTGACATAGTCCCCGGACACTATACGCTGCTCGTTGGGTTGTATGACCCTGCCAACCCTGCGCCCGATGAACGGCTTGCGGTGCAAGGTGATGATGTGCTTGTGCTTGCCAACAATAGGCTTGTTTTGGGGCACATTGAAGTGATACGCTAAAGGTGAAAAAAGCTTTAGTACATCATCAGTGTTGCATAATTTGTTTCTCAGCCTTCATACGTATACTAATAGTACATGCTATTGGTAAGCGATTAACCAATGCATCGTTGCTATGGTAGTGATAGAAATGGGCATCATTTTGAAATAGATTGTGAAGGAGAGAAATATCATGCATACACATTTGAGTAAGGCAGATGTACACATCCATACGAATTATAGCGCAGATGCAACGGCACGTGTTGAGGATGTTTTAGACTATGTGAGCACAAAAACTGATTTACGGGTAATTGCTATTACCGACCACGATAAAATTGAGGGAGCGCTTGAGGCACGCCGACTAGCACAGGCATACAACATGGAGGTTATTGTTGGCGAGGAGGTTTCAACCAAGGATGGTCATTTGCTGGCGCTGTTCATTGAGGAGTGGCTACCACCGGGGCGTCCGGCCGCTGAGACAATTGCAGCCGTACATGCACAAGGCGGTTTGTGCATTGCAGCCCATCCCTATGCACGTATTGTGCCGTCAATGGGGCGACATGGGTTGCGCAAACGCAGCAGTGGGCCAAACCGTGAATGGCATCTCGATGGGGTTGAGGGCTTCAACGCGGCGCTGTGGATGCAAGTGAACAATGATATTGCCATGGTTGTTGGCAATGAACTAGAAGTGGCTATTTGTGGCGGTAGCGACTCGCATGTGCTTTCGACGATTGGGCTAGGCTATACGCTATTTCCGGGCACAACTGCGAATGATTTGCGTGCAGCTCTACAGGTGCGCAAGACGGTTGCTGCGGGTAAGCTATCATGGCCACATATTCCCGACTATCTGGTGACGAAGTCTAGGCAGGTGCTCCAAGGTATGGCGGGGCAAGCACTCAAACCGGCCACGTCATAGAGCGCCAGAGGACAGGAACTAGATTGTAGGTGCTAGGTGATAGAGGTTAGAGCACAAGGTTTAGGTTCTAAGGTACAGGGGGTAGATGTTCGGTGACAGACAATCACTGAACATCATCCTGCTACCATGCATTCCCCATGAGTTGACCATTCTCTTGAGGCCATGCTACAATCAAAGGTAGGAAATCGTCTTGCAATTTGGTATCGAAGAACTATTGCCGGTTAAACCAAAATACAGTATACTATCAGGTCCTTCTTACAGCTCTATACACTGGCAAAACTATTCCTATTGGATTGTTGAAATACCGAACTGAAACATTCAACCGGGTGCGTCATTTTGAATAAAATGGTACGTTCATGTGTAGTAAAACAACAAAAAGATATGGTATTGGTAATAACGTATACCGTTCCATACCTATAGCCAAACCAATGCAAGACCAGTGTATGAAGATACAGGAATGGCAATATGCATAAACAAAATCCTACAACACAATCAACTAGGAGGTGTCTATGACCCTTTTCACGTTAGATCAGGTTCAACTACAAACGCTGAGCCAATTGATAGCTGCCGGCGGACATCACGATGTTTTTGAATTGCTCAATGCTTCTCTTGAACGTCTCGTAGCTTTCTGGCCAGCTCAGGCTGGAGCCTTGCTCTATCGCTCACCCCATAGCGAAGTGATACGCACGGAATACGGACCTTTAGACCCCGAAGCTCGCTTGATGATTGACCAAGCCCGCACAGGCTTCCAACGACGCGACCATAGCGGCGAACCGACTATTGGCTACTATTCACTGGAGGGGGGAAAAGACTTGTTAGAACTACCCTTGCAGAGCGGCGGTGAAGGAGTCGGGTTACTTCACCTTGTCGTGGAAGATACAAACGAAAAACATACCACCAGTGATATAGAATCTTTTAAGCCCGATGAAGACTTGCTGATATTGCTTGTACGTGCCATTGGTGGTGAAGCCGACAAAGTCTCAACCATCCAACGTGCCGAACGTGACCTACGCGAACTCAAATTGCTCTCTGAAGTTGGGCAAGCCCTTTCAGCAAACCTCGATCTTTATAGCCTGCTCAATGAAATTAAACTCCATGTGCCAGAAGTAGTCGAAGCTGAACGCTGCTCTATCTTTACGCTAGATGACAAGACAAAAGAACTGGTACTGGAAATACCAGGCAAAGAGCACCAATTTCGCATTCCGGTCGAGCGTGGCATCGCCGGTTGGGTAGCAACCCATGGCATCCCACAAATCGTCAATGATGTAGAGCAAGACCCACGCTGGTACAATGGCATAGGGCGCGAAGTGGATTTTGTCACCCAATCGTTGCTCTGTGTTCCAATGAAGGTGAAAGACCGCGTTATTGGGGTCATGCAACTGCTCAATAAACGCAATAGTGGAGAATTTACCGAACAAGATGTACAATTGCTCACAACCTTGGCTTCACAAGCTGGCATTGCCATAGAAAATGCCCGCCTCTACCGGAGCCTCAAGCAAGAACGCGACCGCCTCTTGAGCAAGGAAGAAGAAGTGCGCCACGCCATAGCCCGCGACCTACACGATGGTCCCGCGCAAAGTCTCAGCGCCATTTCAATGAACATTGAGTTTATCAAAAAGCTCCTCCGTGCCATGCCAGAGCGTGTACCCGGCGAACTCGACATCCTTGCAGACCTCGTGTTAAAGACAACCCACAACATACGCACCTTGCTCTTTGAATTGCGCCCACTCGGGTTGGAAACACAAGGATTGCTTGCAACCCTGCAACAATACGTATCACGTTGGCGCGACCCATCTGGCAAAGGCATTGAGTTGCGTCTTGAAGTGCCTCCAACCGTCCCACGCCTCTCGTATGAAGCTGAAGCTGCAACATTCATCATCATCCAAGAAGCAATCAACAATGCTCGCAAATATGCAGAATCACCGGAAATCGTCATCTATCTCTATGAAGAAGAGGGGCATCTCATCGCTAGTGTACGCGACCGTGGCAAAGGCTTTGACCTTGCAGCAACAGAGGCAAATTATACCAACCGTGGCAGCCTTGGATTGCTCAATATGAAAGAACGGGCTAGGCTCATAGGAGCCGATTTTCGGATGCGCTCAACACCCGGCGAGGGTACCATTGTCGAATTACGCATACCCATTAAATAATGCTTCATAACTGACGTGACGACGGATGATAGAGATAGACAACGTCTCACTTAGAGCTAGGCTTCCCTGAAAACCATCGGCTCTTTTCTCTCATCCGCCGTCAGAAAAGGGAGCCTATTCTTTGGAATATGCGACTGCTTCAATCAACGTTTGGATACGCGGCACCATAGAAGCAGGGTTGGGGTGTATCCCCTCAAGCAACAACGCATTATCATAGATCTGCTCCGCAACGGCTGCAACCACGGGGTCATCTGCGTTGGTAGAAATACGTTGTACCAAGCCGACCATCATCGGATGCGCACGATTGATCTCTAAGATGCGTGGTTGTGTCTCCGTTTCGCGCCCAAGAAGTTGCTGAATGCGGTTCATCTCACGTATCGTCACATCGTCTCCTGAAACAAGCCGCGATGGATTGTTGCGCAACACGGTAGAAGGACGCACTTCACTGATGCGATCACCGAGTATGTGCTTGAAGTGATTCTGCAATCGCTCAAAATCCTCATCGCTGATGACACTCTCAGCACTCGCCGACTCTTCACCGGGCAAGTTCAAATTGGTATCGTCTATATTACGCAATTTCATGCCCTCATACTCGCGCAAGCCAGTGAGCATGAAGCTATCCATAATGTCAGTCATCAGCAACACTTCAATGCCACGTGAGGCGAGCGGGTCAAGATGCGGACTCCGCCGTGCCGAGTCTACATCATTGGCCAACACATAATATATCTCTTCTTGCCCTTCGATAATACGGCTCTTGTAGTCTACCAACGACCACAACCCTTTTTCAGAATGCGTCGTGTGGAAACGTAGCAGTTTCAGCAAGTCTTCACGGTCTATAAACTCTGTTGCAATACCTTCTTTGATAAAGACCCCAAACTCATTCCAAAACTTCTCATAGGTATCGGCATCCTTGTCGGCTAACTCACTCAGCTCGCGCACAAGACGGCCAGTAAGCGTTTTTCGTATACGTTGCGCCACTGCACTGCTCTGCACCGTCTCACGCGACACATTCAACGGCAAATCTTCACTATCTATAACTCCCTCAATAAAACGAAAATAGGTGGGGAGCAGGTCCTTCGCCTCTTCCTGTATAAGCACTTTGCGCGAATATAGCTTTATTTTGCCCTCGATGCGGCGTTCAATCAAGCCACGCTCACGCTTGGATGGCACGAACAACACCGTGTGCAAATCTACCGGAGCATCTGTCGAAATGTGAACTTGCATAAGCGGCTCATCCATTTCCATCGTTAGTTGCTGGTAGAACTTTTTATACATTTCATCTTCAACTTCACGTGGTTGGCGTCGCCAGATGGCTTTTTGTTCATTTATGCGCTCTTCACCAAAATAAATTGGGAACGCGACAAATTGAGAATGCCGTTTGACGACTTGGCGGATGCGCCAATCGTTGGCAAATTCAGCCGCATCTTCTTTGAGATGCACAACAATGGTTGTACCACGCTCATTGCGCTCAGCCGGCTCAATTGTAAATGTATCGCCGCCTGTAGCATCCCACTTAACAGCTTCGGCATCTTTCTGAAATGAACGCGAAATAACACGCACATGGTCTGCAACCATAAAGACAGAATAAAAACCAACACCAAATTGCCCTATCACTTCAGAACTAGCCTGCTTATTCTCTCCTAGTTGCTCTATGAATGCTCGTGCTCCTGAACGTGCAATGGTGCCTAAATTTTCGATAATTTCATCATGGGTCATACCAATACCCGTATCTTTGATGGTGATAGTATTGGCTTCGTTATCTATTTCTAACGAGATGGCGAGCTCGGCCTCTGGGTCCAATACATCACGATTGGTCAGCATTTCAAACTGAATGCGGTTGAGCGCATCGGACGCATTGGAAATCAGTTCACGCAAGAAAATCTCCCGTTCGGTATAGAGTGAACGGGCCAATATATCCAACAACTGGCGCACTTCGGCACGAAATGTCATAGATTCCGCTGCCGAACTGGATTGAGTCTCGGTTTCCACTGTATTACCTTCCTTTCAAGCAGATAGTGATCTTCGCTATACCTATCATTTCAACAGCATACTGTAACACATCGGTATGAGAAGAATGTTAATGTTGTGTTAGCATTGTGTAAAATCTCTTCGAATCTCTACTGCTCAACAACAACATAGACCTCAACCTCTACCATGCCCCGAGCACCATCAATATTGTGAAAGTTGCGCATCACCGCGTCGCCAAAAATATCGGGTAGCGTATCCTTGAGCAATGGGTTTATTGCTTTGGAAAGACGCCCCCCCTGCGACGGTTCTGGCGACACGCCAAATGTCAGCACCATACCAGCACGTTTGCCCTTGAGAGGAGCAAACACATCCTCTATCTCCTCGCGCAATCGCTCCTCTTCCGCTTCTCGCACCGAATCACTTGAACTGAGCAGCGCATCTATATCTGTCTCAAAAGCAAACTCCAAAGGCTCCTGCGACAAGATAAGCGATTCCATCGGCGTGGCCGTCGGTCCAGGCATGCGAGTTGGGCGTAGTGTGGGCGATGGACCGGGCGTGTACGTCGGAAACGGGGTAGCGGTCGGGCCGGGCGTGTACGTCGGAAAGGGTGTGTACGTTGGTGCAGGCGTCGGCGAGGGGCCGGGCGTGTAGGTGGGCATAGGCGTCGGCGAGGGGCCGGGTGTGTAGGTGGGCATAGGCGTCGGCGACGGGCCGGGCGTATGCGTTGGAAATGGCGTATAGGTGGGTCCAGGTGTATAGGTAGGCACCAATGTGGCTGTCGAGGTAGGTGGCAGGGGAGCAAAAGACCCCGCTGGAGCAGTTATCAAAAATATAATCATGAGACCAAGCATAAGGTCGGCAAACAGCCACCCACTCAAAAGAGTCATATCACGTACACGTGGTCCATCACTGCGTCGTGGCATGCGTCATCCTTCCTGTTACTTTGTTTTGGTAAGCGCTTGCAACGTGCGTGATAGATTGTTGATACTCTGCTCAAGCGATGCATAGGTATGCTGCAATGATTGGAGCGAATCCAGTATACCTTGAATGCCCTTCTCCATAACGGCTTGCTCATGCGAAAAAGAGGCCAGAAATTGCGATTGTGAAGATGCTACATGACTAGCCGTTGTCTGCATATCTGAAACCGCCTGTGCATTTTGCCGCGCTACATGTTGCGAAGCTTGTATAGCATTGCGCAGCTCCGTGCCCATCATGTGCATATTCGTTCCCATTGCCTGCAAGTTGCGCCCCATGGCTTGCATATCGGTGCTCATATCACGATAGGTCTCAATAACCTGATGCAATTGTGTTTCAGCTTGCTGAATGATATGCACAAAATCTTTTTGCTGGTCGCGTTGCTGGTCAATCACCTGCTGAAATGCCGCAGTCATATCTTGTAACAACGTTCCCAACTGTTGTGGGACCATGCTCAGTGCTTGGGTGGCTGTAACCATGCTTTGTGTGCCACTCATGAAATCGCGTGTGAAGGCGGCCATATCGCTCAGCTCCTTCTCGCGCTGGTTGGCAATCTCATGCACGCGCATACGCTCTTGCCGCAACTCTGTCAGCAGTTCATGCGCAACACGGTCAAACTGTGAAACAAGGCTCGACGTTTGTTGTATACGGTGTGTCGTGAGGTCAAGGGTCGCATCGGCGAGCACCGCTGCCAAGTCATCACGCACGCGGTCGGCATATACAACCTTTTGGTTGCTATGCCAGAGCACCACAAGCGTGAGCACAAACACCGCTATGAGCAATATACCATCAATCAGGGCTATGGTGCTGAGCGTCAGCGAACGCCCCCCAAACCCTTGCTGCCACAAAAACAAGAACGACTGCGTAGCAAGGTCCGGGTTTTGTTCAACAGCCACGCCATAGCTCTCTAAGGCATGCCAAATGCCCATCCATGTGACGGCAATGGGTGCAAACACCAGTGCATTGCGTACCAACTCAAAAACACGGAAGAGGTCATCACTCGGGCCTTGGTTCTGCACCTGGTCCGTAATCGTATCAAGGTCTATAACGTGGAATAGATTGGTGTTGGCCCATGTATCAGCATACACCCCCTCATCCAAAGCTGCCCCTAAACTTCGCAAGCGGTCGGCAGAACGCTGTGAACTTGAATCTATTTCATCTGCCAAAGACTCTAACCGCTGGCTAATGGTGTCATTTGTCATGAACTAAGCTGTTCCCTCTGTTTACAAGCTATTCTATGGACCATTGTAGCACATGGATAGAAGATGTAGGAAGCATGTGTAGACACAAAACACATTCCTCTATATAATGAGAAGACGTTGCAACTTTATGAAACGTTGCATAGAAAGAAGGGAATAGCTATGGTCCGCATGCTACACTTGGCCGATTTGCATATTGGTATTGAAAATTATGGGCGCATAGACCCAGCCACTGGGTTGCACACACGCTTACAAGATTACCTAGAACGCTTAGATGAGGCTATTCGCATTGGGTTGGAGAACCACGTAGATTTGGTGTTGATAGCCGGCGATATATACAAAAACCGTACCCCCAACCCAACCCATCAGCGCGAGTTTGCGCAACGTATCAACACATTGTGCAGGGAAGGTGTACACGTTTTTATTCTCACTGGCAACCATGATATTTCGCCCTCGTTTGGGCGTGCGCACTCGGTAGAAATCTTTAATACCCTCGCAGTTGAACATATCACTATTGCAGACCGTCCTAAACCGCACACGCTCAAGACACGCTCGGGACCGGTACAAGTCATTGCTGTGCCATGGGTGACACGTCATGCATTGCTCACCCGCGAAGATACAAAAATGGCTTCTCTGAGTGAGATAGAGGCGATGATACGCCAACGCATCGAGTCCTTTCTCACGCATGCGATGGATGAGCTTGATGCAACCATACCGACAGTCCTCACACTCCACGGCACAGTTGACGGAGCGCAGCTTGGAGCCGAACGCGGTATTACCCTTGGCAACGATATTATCTGGCCCCGCAGTATGGTAGCACAGCCGGGCATTGATTATATTGCATTGGGACATATTCACCGTCATCAATCGCTTGGCGAGCACCCACCCACTGTCTATGCAGGCAGCATTGAACGGGTAGACTTTGGCGAACGCAATGAAGATAAAGGGTGTGTGTTGGTAGAATTGAACAAAGGCGCAACCCAGTGGTATTTTCATAAACTTCAGGCTCGCCCCTTTGTCAGCATAGAGGTTGATGTACGCCAAAGCAGCAACCCACAACAACGTATTGCTGCGGCCATAGAACGTCACGATGTGCAAGCGGCTGTTGTGCGCGTCGAAATCAAAGCCACGTCTGAGCAAGCAGCCCATGTGCGCGAGGACCTCATCCGCGCCCAGATTCAGGAAGCAGGTGCGCATATTGTAGCCACCATTGTGGTAGATGTTGAGCGAGAAACACGCAACCGGTTTGCCGACGTGGAGCAGGAAATCATGCAAGGCTTGACAACCCAACGCGCACTTGAACTGTATTTGCTCAACAAAAACACAGACCCAGCACGTATAAAAGTACTCCTCGCCGCTGCCAACGAACTGCTATCGAGTGAGATACGCGATTAATACAATACCCTCCTCTTTTTGGTAAAAGAGGAGGGCATGGGGGGAGAGGGAAATGTTACCTGCTAGAATAGATTACTTTTTCTTTGTGGCGGTGGTTGCAAGAAACTGCTCACGTTTATCTCCTACCCATATCATGTTGCTGCCAATACCGGCCAACGCAATGCCAACCGCCGCAGCTAAGGTGTAGACGTAGAGAATAGGAATACCCTGAGCAGGCAATTTCCAGCCTGCCGCCGGGACAAAAAGGGCTACTAGCTGGCCGATAGTTGGCAGAAAAGAGAGTGCCAACCCAAGCCGTATCAAAAACACAGCCACTGGCTTTGGTTTCTCATTGCCTTCACCACTACCTTTGACAGCTACCGTAACGACAACGGTATATACCAATGAACAAACGACTACTGCTAACAACAACGTCCGGTTATTTGCTGCAACCGGGTTCATTGCCGCAAGAAAAGGGATTACCCCCCCAGGATTCAAGGCTACCATGATAGTCCACCAGAGCTGAAACCCTACATAGACAGCAGCAAAAACCAAAAATATGACCAATTCTACCGGACTAACACCGAGAATCTTTTTCATAGTTCACTCATTCCTCTCTACTGCGATGCACTATTACTATTGCCAGATGACCCAAGATATTCAGGCAAGATATTGCCCTCTTCGTCAAGATACTCGGTCAACGGCAACAGATTACCGTCGGAATCCTTTGGCCACTCTGTCATATCAGGAGCAAGTGGTGGCAACGTATCTATACCATTGCGGTCAAACTGACTCATGTAGGCAATGAGTGCAACCATGGCTTTATCATCAACGGTGGGGAACGGTGTCATAACGGTACGCTTCTTGTCGGATGCCCAGTAAGGTTGTATGGGGTCTATGAGGTCATCCATAAAGCCAACACTTCCCTTATGCACCCATTCTCGCAGAGTTTCATAGGTAATGTCTTCACCATTGGGCAACTTCGTCCCAAATGACGTAGTACCTTCCTCGGTAAACAAGCCACCTTGGCCAGGCCCCACCTTGGTGATAGAGTCGAGGCTATGGCACGATGAGCAAATGCTATCGTAGACAGCTTCTCCAACATCAATCGGGTCATCGCCTTCCATCACCTTGGCAATTTCTTGGGCTTGATAGTCGCGTGCAGATGCTTCTGCACCTTTGGGAATATTGCCCTGCCAACTCATAATGTAGGTTGCGATATTGCGTATTTGGTCATCACGCAATGGCCCACCATAGCGCTGACTCCACACCAGCATGGCTGTGCCACGTAGCCCGGATGTGGCCGTTGCTTCGATGTAGTTGCGCAAGGTGCCATATTTCTCTTTAACCTGGTCCTTACCGTTCCAACGCCCCTCATCAATCAAGGTGCCCTCTTCCGTCCCATCTTCTGTCCCATCATCTCGCTTGACATAGAGAAAGTTGATACGTGTGCCACTGATACCTTCTCCTGTCAGCCCATGGCAACGCGCACAGTTGGATTCATAATCGAAAGCACCTTTAGCAAGTCGTTGTCCTTCAATGCGCTCGTTGCGCAGTGGCATCGTGTCTTTTTCAATGACCCAAATATAGAGGGTCAGCAGTGCTGTTGCCATCGTAAAAACGAGTGAAGCCACAAGATTACGTGTCATAACATCTTCTTCCTTCTAGGCACACCTAGTGCCCCCCTCCACCTTCACCATGGACCCAACCAAGTCCCGCTGGAGAAATATCCTTGGTACGATGTATGAATCGGAAGAGGGCCGCTTGTTCAACATCATCAATAATCAGAACCAGTGTCACCTTCTTGAGTGTGGTTTGTTCCTCGCCATTTTCATCTACGTGGAACTGCCACGGCTCAATGGTCAACCTTCCTTCACCATTGGCAAAGCTTGGGTCAACATGTTTCCAGTGCTCAACATCATTACGGAATTCCCAGAACAACTCATAGGCTGCCGGGCTCAAATCTTCTGCATCACCTTCTGTGAAACCACTGACAAAATCGCCATTGTCTTCGGTACTATCATAAATAATTTGTTCATTGGGTAAGAAGTCAAACGGCACATGGTCTGCTTTTCCTTCACCTTCGCCGGGCACCCATTCAAACTGCAACTCGCTTGAGCCAGTCATGGTAATACCGTAGGTAGGAAGGCCGGCATAGGTTTGGAAGGCCATGAAAATCATGAAAACGACCCCTGCTGCCAGAGCCACTTTGCGGTCTTTGAAGCGTCGGCTTGGGTTGCGGTCTATGTAGGGCAACAAGAACATGGCGAGAAACATAATCATAGGGTAGATCACCCCAAACCCAAACGTATTGCCCATCTTCAAGAGACCTTGGAGCCACAAGAAATACCATGGTGCTTTGGTGTGTTGTGGTGTCACGAGCGGGTCAGCATGATTTTCAAGCTTGGCAGTCCAGAAATATTGATTAACCACCGTGAAGCCAAATGTAACCAAGGCGATAAGTGCGATTTCATAGAACACTTGGTCGGGCAAGAATGGCACTTTGCGCTTGGATGGCTTTTTGTTCTCAAAAAGCTCATAGTAGGGCGAAATTTCTTGCTTACGTACAGAGTAGTAATGCATACTGATGATGGCAATGGTAAGCAATGGAAGTAACAACACATGGAGGAGATAGAACCGGATGAGTGTCCCCTGACCAATATCGGGAGCACCACGGGTAATCAAGTTTGCAGCATTGCCAATAAGTGGTGCCGAATCGGCCATAGACGAACCAATGGTAACAGCCCAATATGCAAGCTGATCCCACGGCAACAAGTAGCCACTAAAGGAAAGCACGAGTGTAAAGAGCAATAACACAACACCTGTAAACCACGCAAATTGACGGGGCGCTTTATATGAGGCAGTAACATAGGTCCTCACCATATGGAGGAAGACTGCCCCCACCATAAAGTGCCCCCCAAGACGATGCAAATTACGCATTAAGTATCCCAGCGGGACATCTCCCATAATTTGTTGCATCGTATCATACGCCTGAAAAACAGACGGTATGTAGTAGATCATCAGGATAATACCCGTGATCGTCTCAAGAACGAAGAAGTAGAAACTAAACCACCCCATACCAACGGTATACCACCATGCAGTTGCCTCTTCTGGCACAGCACGGGGACGAATATGGTACCAAAAGCTATTGCTATGGACGCGCATACGCGGATTGGGGCGGGGCGCCGGCTCACCGCGCAGAGTTGAACGCCACTCTTGCCACCCCATACTGGGAAAGAATGAGCGTGCAACTTCAACAAGCCAGTTTGTCAAGCCAGCCCCTGGCCCTTTTCGTTCAACCGGCCGTGATGTCATACCACACAAACCCTTCTAGTGTATCTGTAAAGCAGCTTTACAGACTCGTAATGGCGATACCGGTAGCCTCGCTAAACAAAGAAGCTACCGATATCGCCATAATAAAACGACCAACCCTGGTATTGATAAAGCACATGAGGTTACACCCTGAACACAAGCCTACGCATTACGCATGTATCTTACCAGTACGCTTTTTACCAGTCTCAACGGTAACAGCGCCTTCGGCGCTCACCAAAACCTCGAACTGGTCCAAGCTACGTGGAGCAGGACCGAGGACATACTCGCTGTTGCGTTCAAACGTAGATCCATGACATGGGCAAATAAAGCGGTTTTGTCCCCCATCAAACGGTACGAGACACCCTAAATGGGTACACACCTGATACAATGCCATAATCTGCGTGGCTTCATCACCTGCCACACCACCATCTTCGACAGGCGTCAGTTCTTCTGCCTTGACAACATAAAATTTCCCAACAGCATCTAACTCAGGTCGCTCATCTAGGGTATAACTGGCAGCTTTTCTCTCAACAGTAAACTGACCGCCAAAGGTACCCTCTTTGATACGCGGATAGGCAAAACCACCAATAACTGGGCGGTTGGCCAAGCCGGTTGCTGAATCGGTGCCAAAAATACTTTCCATCAGGGGGTCGGTTTTGGCATCTGGAATAACCATGGTCAACCCACTAACAGCCCCAAAAAACGCCAACGAACCGGCCGTCGCCCATGACAAAAATTCACGCCGATTCATGCCTGTTCCTTGTGTTTTTGCTGCGCTTGTGCTTGTACCAGAGCCAGTTCCAGCACCTCCACCTTGCACAACACGCCGTCCGGCATTTGTTTGTTCTGCCATGTATAAACCTCCCTCTAACAATTGCTCGCACATAATAGCACACTCGCTGAACTTCGTCAAAGATTTTGCATAAAAAACCACATGAAAGAAACTTTTACTAGCAAATACAAACCAAAAAACTAGACATCGCCAACGTGCAAGTGGTACAATGTCTTATACTTCTCATCTTGCGCAGCTCGATAGGTCGCAAGCTTGCCAACAAAGGAAACAGCCGTATGCCGCCGGCATGCAGCACACCTATACACATCGTACCTATCACGTCCACTGGATGGGTTTTCTATAGTGGCATTTATGTCCTCTGGCTGCACGTCTTCATCGCTGCCACACCATGCACATGCAATGGTGTGGATGATTAAATAGAGGTCTGGTAACAGCACCCGCTTGCGATAGACAGCACGATAGGCATACACCTGCTCGCCCCACGACGTACTCAACGTCAAATGGTCACATTCCTGGCACACCGAAAGGGCATGCGGAAAGTCTACCTGTGCATTGATAACTTTGACCTGATTGCGGTGCAACACCATATCATTGCTGCCACACCACTGACAAATACCATTCTCAACACTCATACGAGAACGCCATATACTCCTTCTTCAAACGTATACCCCAATTATAGAACAGTGTGTTACAGATAACAAATTATTACACTACGTTTAAAACCAGGTTGCGAAACGGCATTGCTGGTATATGCAGCTCTATCACTACCCGCGACGACACCTTCCGCTATGATGAGAATGACAACTGTGCAAAGCCTGACAACACTATTTTCACCCTCTTAGCCATGTTCGATAGCCTGCTGAACGATATGTAGGAAGCTGGCATACCAGAAGAAAACCTTGCCATAATAATAACGGTTTACTTCCCGGTTCTAAACTAGTGAGTTGCCGCAGAGCATCAATATTGCTATAATTGGTTTTATTACGCTCTGTCTTGTACAAGAGCGTTTCGTGTACGCTCTATCTGGATAGTATCATAATGGCAGAACATGAAATCCAAGCCAGTCAATTTGGCATGGTTGGTGGTATTCGGCAAACACAAAGTGACCTGATCAAAACCGTTGAACCCAAGTCAACACGTGCAACTGATGCACGCAAAGGGCGACTGTATGTTGCCCTAGAAACAGATAGTGACGTTCCCAATAGAGATGCATGCCAAATGGTTATGGAAACGATACCAAAGGCATTCTACGGGGACATTTCATTGAGTGTTACAGCATCGTTGCGTGCAGCTATGCGTGCAGCCAATAAAGCTATCTACTACTATAACCTCAATGCTTCCAATCACAAACGTGCTCTCATTGGTGTTACATGTACCGTGCTCAAAGGACAAGACCTTTTTATAGCCCAAGTTGTCCCTTCTCAAATGTATGTTTTGACAGAAAATCATGTACGTGCTTTGCCTACTCACCCATCTTGGAACCCTGCCCACATCAGCATAGCCCCCTTTCTCAAGCCAACGTCACTTGGTTCTAGCTTGCATATAGAGCCAGAATTGTACCGTTGCCGGCTCCGTACAGGCGATGGCTTCATGCTTTGTGCAAGTGCCTTTGCACCATTGCTTATACCCGAAGAGGTCGAAGGCTTGCTTCGCGCCGAAGATCCGGGGGTTGCAATTGAAAGCTTGTATGCACTTAGCCAACGCAGTAGTATTACCGACTCGTATGCGCTTGCTATAAAGCTATCGGCACCTGGAAGTCATTTGGCACGATTGCTACCACCTAAAGTAGACGTGTTTAGCACCCAACGTCCAGTATCGTTTCGCTCTCTAAGCCAGTGGGTTTCTGAACTAACACACAAAACGAAAGCACGCCTGCAAGGACAAAACCCGCAAGAGCACACAGTTGCCCAAAACCAGCCCAAAAGAGCTACAACACAAGACTCTTCGCAACGATTGGCAAATGTATACGACAACGCTAGTATTCATACTAGCGATGATGCGAGTGACTTCGACAAGACCAATGCGCATGATGCCCCGGACCCACTGACGCATATGCCAGAGCAACCAGACATAGACCCACGTCCCTTCCCAAAACCTATGCCACTTGACTTGGGCGAAAGCATCCAAGAGCGGTATGAGCGCGAGCAAGAGCAAAAAGCAACCCAGAGCACCCCGCACATTCCGGGTGAAGGTGACGATGACGAAAGCCACTTTAGTTCCCGTCCGCCAATAGATTTGGGTGACCCGATAGATGATGATATGCCCCCCTATCGCCCGCAACGTATTTTTCGCCCATGGGCATCGTTGCTTTGGCGTGAACGTTTATTTCTACCGTTGCATCGCTTCAAAAAAGCCCTCGGTCGTCCCGAAAGAAGGTCAAGTCTACAGGAAGTGAGTGGATTTTCAGGTCCTTCTACCTATATAGAGCGTGCATCGTATTATGAAGAGAAACCATTATTTCCTTGGTTTCTCTTCATCACCTTGACGATGCTCATTGCCCTCTTTGCGTTCTATGGGATGAATATATCGCAACGCAGCACCGAACAACACAACCTTGACTATCTCGAACGGGCCCGTGTCTACCTTGCCGAAGCACGCGAAGCTTCAGATGACACCGTGGCAGTCCAACGTCTTGAGAATGCATGGCAAGCCATAGAACAAGTGCGTTCTAGCCCCAAGTTGACTGAGACAAATCCAGCTTTATGGATGCCCTTCAAAGAAGTGGAAAGCGAATATGAGCATACCCTTGCGTCGGTGCAACGTTTGACCTATCTTGATACACCAACTGTCTTGACAGAGCACCCGGTTCCCAATGGGCGTTTTGCCGACGTGGTAGCACCGCCAGCAAGTACACCACACATGAGTGATACCCTTGCACTTGAAACGTTAAGCTATATCTATGCCATTGACAGAAGTAAAATGAAGGTTGGACTCTATCGTATTCCCCGCAATGGTGGTCCAGCCAAACCATTCCTCAGCCCTGATAATGTGGTACAAAATACGCTAGTTGGGTCTATTCAAGCTCTGGCATGGCGTATAGATGATGTGGTAGTGGTAGACCAGAGCACAACGACAAACACATTTGGATATTATTTTCGTGTCAATGGTGCGTGGAACTATATCCGTCTTGGCGGGAGCGAGATTTGGGTACCACGAGAGCGCTTGGATATGGAAACCTACGAAGGTAATCTATACTTTTTCGGCGCAGAACGTGGCGAAATTCTCAAGTTTACAAGTGGGAATTATGGAGACTTGCCAACGTTGTGGTTGGATCCAGCCAGCTTGGAAGGGATTGATTTGAGTCTCGCAGTAGATATGGCCATTGATGGCAATATCTACCTGTTGCAACCGACTGGTCATGTATTGGTATTCAACGCCGGACACTTTGAGCGTGAGATAGTGCCAGAAACGATTGTGCCGCCCATCAATGCAGTGACACGCATTTTTGTCACTGGTGGAAGCGATTCTGGGTGGGTTTTTATGCTCGACCCGTTGGAAGAGCGCATTATTCAGATAGAAAAGACAACGGGCACAATTATCCAACAAATGTCTGTGCGCCGCACAAGCCCCGTGGCTCTCGACCAGCTCGCTGATTTTTATGTGGATGATAGCGGCTCACGCCCAGATATATACCTCGTGAATGGCAATCAAATATTGCGTGTGACAATACCATCATTGCCCGGACCACTTCCTGAACCAACAAGCGTAGAAATAAAATAACGTGTTTTGACAATAGCACCCAAGATGTATATACTATCTACGCACTGATGTGTATATGTGCCTGTTTGTAGAGATAGTGTGATTCTACAGATATATGCAACGAATCAATTTTACGCTTGATGATGAGACATTGGGGTTGTTATCTACGCTTGCAACGAAGTTGTATGGTGGCAATAAGTCGTTGACCATTCGTGAAGCACTGCAAGCGTTAGCAGCGCAGCATAGCACCGAGGGGTGGGTTGTCAAGGGCTATGTGCCGGTGATGATAGAGCAAGATGATACCTGCTCTATCTGTGGGCGGATATGTCATCATGGCAATGTGTTTTATCGCCCGGTGTTTGAGCGTGGCACTGGCCCGCATGTGTTGCATCATCTCCCTACCTTAAACTGGCTTGAATGTCAGCAATGCGCTGAAAAGCAGCTCTAAGCTTTGTTGTGCGTCTTACATAGACGCATATTTTTTTTCGTGTTTATTGAAAAACTTTTTCAATACGGAGGTGTCAGAATGAAAATGTTGGATTGGTTGGGTGCAAGCAAAGGTCCATGGGTTTCATGGGCCATAGTGGCGGCAGTGCTTTTCATGGTGGCCGGTTGTGGAAGTCAAGCAGCGATGCAAGAATCATCACAAGCTACACCGCAATCGGTTGTCACGTCTGCTACGTCTGCAACAGATAGCTCATCTGAAGAAGAGCATACAGAAGAAGAGCACGAGCACGAGACTGAAGAAGAGCATACAGAAGAAGAGCACGAGCACGAGACTGAAGAAGAGCATACAGAAGAAGAGCACGAGCACGAGACTGAAGAAGAGCTAGACCTTTCAGGTATAATACCCATACCCAAAGGTGATATACTGCATGTGGTTGCAACGACCAACATTGTTGGCAATGTTGTTGACGCTATCGGAGGCGATGCTATTGACCTGAAAGTGCTCATGCCGCTGGGGACAGACCCGCACAGCTTTGAGCCAACACCGCAAGACATGAGTGCAGTTACCGATGCAGATATTGTTTTTATCAACGGGGTTGGGTTAGAAGAGTTTTTGCAACCAATGCTTGATAGCACTGGTGCAAGCGAAGGTAAAGTCATCCCTGTTTCCCATGGCATTGAGTTTCTCACATTTGCCGCCAAGCCACAACATGAACACGCTGAAGACGACCATGAACACGCTGAAGACGACCATGAACACGCCGAAGATGACCATGATGAACACGCTGAAGATGACCATGATGAACACGCTGAAGACGACCATGATGAACACACTGAAGACGACCATGATGAACACGCTGAAGACGACCATGATGAACACGCTGAAGACGACCATGAACACGAACATGCACACGATGGTGCTGACCCGCATGTATGGTTTAGCCCAATGAGTATTGAGGTGTGGGTACATACCATTGAGCACACATTGAGCTATGCCGACCCAGCCAATGCAGATACGTATGCAGCGAATGCTGCTGCATATACCGAAGAACTCCAAGAACTAGATGCGTGGATTATGGAACAAGTGGAGCAGGTGCCTGAAGCCAACCGGAAACTCGTGACAGACCACACGGCATTTGGCTATTTTGCTCATCGCTATGGGTTCGAGCAGGTTGGGGCAGTTATTCCAGGCTATAGCACCATGGCAGAACCATCGGCGAAAGAGTTGGCGGCTTTGGAAGATGCTATTCTTGCGCACAATGTACCAGCACTTTTTGTAGGTAACACGGTGAACCCCAATCTATCTGAACGCATTGCCCAAGATACCGGCACCGAGATGGTGATGCTTTACACAGGTTCATTAAGCGAGGCTGGCGGTCCGGCTGATACGTATGTACGCCTCATGCGCTACAATACGCAAGCTATTGTGGATGCGCTGAAGTAGGGAATAAGGGAATGAGGATTCCAAAAGAGCATCCTTCCCCGACATCGTAAGGAGTCACTTTTGGAGTGCTATCAGAGCCGCGCACGTCTGTAAGTGGCATTGTAAACACTTCCAGACGGGTTGTGGCTCATATTTCTTCGCCCACGTGTGAACACATCCCATGCATTACATAGTTGCATAAGCCGTAAGCCAGTGGTATAGTGTACTGTAAGTATAATGTGACATGCCCCGTGTAGCATATATGGTATGCAGTGGGCATGGTTGTGTGTGCTGATAATATCTGAATTGTTTGTGTATTCCGCCATTGAACAGGAGCAAAATACAGACACAATGCCAACTGAAAATATGCGCCCTGATGTGGCGGTTTTTATCGACTTTGAAAATGTGTATGTGAGTGTGCGCGAAAAACTCGACGAGAGTCCGAATTTTGAGTCGATTATGGACCGCTGTAATGATCTGGGCCGTGTTGTTATTGCACGTGCCTATGCGGACTGGTATCGGTACCCCCGCATTACAAGCGCACTCTATGCAAATGGTATTGAACCTATGTACGTCCCGACCTATTATTATGACAAAGAAATGGGCCGCACAGGGCGTGCTATTAAAAATAGCGTAGATATGAACCTCTGCATTGATGCCATGAAAACGCTGTTTATGAACACAAATGTTGCAAAATTTGTGTTAGTTACCGGAGATCGTGATTTCATTCCACTCGTCAATAGTATCAGGCAGCAAGGCAAAGAAGTTATCATCATCGGCATTGGTGGGGCGGCTTCGACTCACCTTGCCCAGAGTGCAGACGAGTTTGTGTTCTACGAACAACTCGTTGGAAAAACTGCTCCCCCCCCGTCTGACCAGAAAACAAAATCTGCACGTGTTGGGGCTGAAGTTGTTGGTACCCCCACCCTAAAAACTGAGCCACCAGCAGAACAAGATATTTATGATACCTTGGTTCAGGCTATTCATCTCGTCCGTGAGCGTGGGTATATTTCAACATTGGGATCATTGAAGCTTGTCATGAAAGAACTCCTAGGGGGCGATTTCAAGGAGAGTCGCTATAAGGACCTCAATGGGCGTCCATTCACGAAATTCAAAGATTTCGTTATTGATGCCGAAAAGCGTGGTAAAGTACAAATCTACACGAGCGGCACAGTTAGCGAAGTCTTTTTGCCAGGTGAAGATGCAAGAAAACTGTCCCAATTTGCCGAATTTAAAGAAGAACCTTCTACTGAATCGGAAGCAGATTCATCAACACAGCAAGATAGTCGCCAGAGTACCGCAAAACCAACATCAACGGTTGTGCCACCGCCGCCGCCCACATCTTCTGGGCATTCGCGCCGTCGCCGCAAACCACGTAGTCAGCAACAACGATATGTAGCGCATCCCCCAGCACCAACGAACATATCAGAAGCCCAGAATGGACAAAAGCGCTATGCTACTGCTCCAGCAGAAGAAAAACATCCTTCTGATGAGCCATCTGTTCCACAAGAACCAACGCCATCTGTTCCGGACGATCTGGAAGAACAGAAGTTTTCCAAACTGGCCCTTGGCGATGATACCAAAAAGCCTGGCACACTGCCTGATGGACAATTTCCTACTCTCGAAAACGAAGTTACATTATTATTCAATGTAGATGAAGCCATTACCCTGGCCCAGATGATAGATTCTAAGACCATTGATGGGGAACAAGATGACATACAAGCTGAAACAGAACCATCTTCCCCCCCCCATACACCAAGCTCGGATGAAGAGGAAAAAGAAACCGCTCGTGTGGCTTTTTCCCTTCCAGAGCAACCGTTTTTGCCAGATAGCGATAATGCGCTCAATGATGAAGCTTGGGCGCAGGCGTTATCGGCCGCAACAATGGAAAGGAATCAAGACCCCGCTGAAAAGATACAGGATTTATCCTCTCTTATCAGCGAAACAATGCCCGACGTGCCAGAAGAACACCAAGGCTTTTCGGCGATGACCACAGCTCCAGATATAACTATGCCCTTCGTTATTGCAGATGAAAAACGACTGGTGCTGCCTTTTACAACAGAGCCTGCTTACCTTATGCCAAAAGAGCAAACCCAAGAGCAGGCAGAAGTGGTGCAAGCCACACCCGAAGACCAAGACAGCGAACAGACGGATGTGGCGCAAGCCACACCCGAAGACCAAGACAGCGAACAGACGGACGTGGCGCAAGCCACACCCGAAGACCAAGACAGCGAACAGACGGACGTGGCGCAAGCCACACCCGAAGAGGGAACCCAAGAGCAAACTGAGGTTGCTCCAACGACAACTGACGCCGAAGGTGCCAACGAGCAGACTGATGTAGCCCCAACCATGCCCAAAGAGCATACCCAGGATTGGGTAGGTATACCTTTGGCCATTGAGGACCCTTCGCCTATTCCTGATGAAGAGAAGGGCCAAGCACAAGAAGCAGACGCCCAACTCGCAGATACGGAAGATAGAGTATCAGAAGAAACGAGTGAAGAGGAGGACGAAGAAATAACCTTAGATGAAGAAACCGATGAAGAAATGAGTGAAATATATGTCACGTTTAGTGATGAGGAATGGCATACATTTTGCACCATGATGACAAGTTTCTCAAAACCAGTTTCTTTTAACCAAATCTTCGATTCTTTACGCGAATTACGCAAACAGCAGATATTTACACGCACAAACGAACAACTTCGCAATCTTGTGAAGCAAGCCATCAACAATGGTGTTCTTGACCGTAGTGGGCGAGGTAAACGTGTCTACTACAATTTGAATCAAGCTATTTTACAAGATGAAAGCGAAGCGACCGAAGACGGAACCTTGGATACACAATAGTACGGACATGACAGCAGTAAAAATTTGTGGCATAGGTACAGTAGAGCATGCACACGCTGCACAAGCAGCAGGAGCAGATATGATAGGGTTGGTATTTGCGCCTAGCCGACGCCAGATTACCAACCATCAGGCAGCTACTATCGTCTCTGCTCTACACCAACAGCACTATGGGCAGCGTGTGCAGGTGGTAGGTCTATTTGTAAATGAGCACCCAGATACAATCAATGCTATTGCCGACTATTGCGAGTTAGACTACGTGCAGCTCAGTGGCGAAGAGCACCCTGAACAAGTGGGCGATATTCGCCGACCCATTATAAAGTCGTTGCGTCTCAATGGTACAGCCTGTGAGTCGGCGTGGCTTGATTGTGCAAAGCACCATGGCTACGTGGTATTTGCACCGATTCCTTTTATCGTAGATGCGCATGTAGCAGGTGCGTATGGTGGCACAGGTGTTATGGCAGATTGGCACAAAGCTGCTGCACTTGTGCAGCATCAGACGCTTATGTTGGCTGGTGGCCTGACGCCAGACAATGTTGGTGCTGCCATTCATCATGTACACCCATGGGGGGTAGATGTGAGTAGTGGTGTTGAAACCAATGGCGTCAAGGATGAGCAATTGATAGCATCGTTTGTACAGGCAGTACGCTCTGCCGATGCAGCACAGCATCCGCAGTTTCTATAACGTACTTGCAAACTACTGAGATACTTAAGGAAGTGGTCCTTATCTCTATGTATGAAAATGAGGAGGGTATTGTATGAAAAAATTTGCAGGTTTTCTTGGACTGGTGGCGTTGGCTGGTGTAGCAGTTGTCGTGATACGTGCAATACGTCAGCAACGCCAAGATAGTGTCTTTGATGGCTCCTCGGCAAGCACCAATGGGAGTGGTGGCGCACCAGGAAGTGGTCAGAAACGAAGCATTAGCCCAGAGCTGTTGGAGATTCTGGCCGACCCGGCCGACAAGGGCAAGGTTGAGTTAATGGTTGCCGATGGCAAAGAGTGGCTGGTAAACCGACGGAATGGCTACCGCTATCCGGTTGAGGATGGTATCCCCATTATGCTCATCGAAGAAGGTGAGAAATATAAAGACGAAAGTTTGATTCAGCATGAAGATGACTAATCGGCTCACGTCATTGTAGGTGTAGAAGCCACCCACTATCTACATGGCATGCGGAGGACAGGTATAGTGCCTGTCCTCCGTTTTTCATCGGCGATGAGATAAAACGATATTTTGTGTCTTAAAATAAGAACTAAATTGTATAAATACTGGTAGCAGTATATCATAGACAACTCTGCTTGTGCATAGTATACTTGTTACAGAATGCACAATCGTTTAAGATGGACCGCAAAGCCGCGTGTACATGACGACTAGTGTGTGTAAAAGGTACAGTTGCTCACTAAAAGACAAGGAGGTCGCCTATGAGACAAGCATCAAAAGAGCATGCGCAAAAAACCGGCAAGAAGCGCGAAGAGTCTACTGCCGCACATCCGCAGGACACCATGCAGGTTTCTGGAGAACCCGCTCCCACAGCCACCCATGAAGATGAGCATTCAGAGCCAACTTTTTCCCCGATAGGGACAATATGGTTTGTGATGCTCATGATAACTGGGTACATCATCTACTGGTTTTACATGTGGTATATCGTTGTCATTGAGCGAGGATGAGAGGTGCTGCTATGCATGTTGACCCACTGGAGCGTTCTTGGTTAATAGCTATTGCAGCTACCGTTGGCGCTTTTACTGCAGCCGTACTTGCCAGCGTTTTCATCTTTGGTGTACGTCTGCCTGGCCCATATGCTGAAATTGACCCGGTCGAACTGCAAAAAAATGTTGACCAAACCGAGTTTGCCAAAGAAAACCTCGGTGTGCGGCATATGGGAGGAAACCAATACACAGCCCACATCTTGGCACAAACATGGTTTTTCAACCCAAGGGAACTATGTGTACCCAAGGGTGCTGAAGTAACCTTCTACGTCACCAGTAAAGATGTCATCCATGGCTTTATTATCCAAGAACATGATATTAACTTGATGCTCATACCGGGTGAGATATCTCGCCAGACAGCCCGTTTTGAGCGGACAGGGGAATATCATATGATTTGCCATGAATATTGCGGCTCTGGACATCATACGATGTCTGGAACGATTATCGTTGCCCAAACAGAAGAAGCATGCCAAGAATATCGGTAAGTAAGGAGGTTTGCATATGCAAGCGACAAAACCAGCTTCGCGTTCTACACCACTTCTCACATTCCCTTCAATATCTCTGCTCAATAGTGAACGTTGGCTCGTCGGTTCACATATCTTAGCAGGTTTACTAGCCCTTTCCATTGGGATTCTGCTTGGTCCATTCCAAACATTTCGCCGCTCACCAGCCTTTGTAGAAATGTTTCCCGAGTGGCAGATACCCATATTCAAATATTACTACCAAGCACTGACGGCGCATGGGGTGATGAATGCCATTTTCTTCACAACCTTTAGCATCGTTGGGGTGAGCTTCTTCATTGTGCAACGCGCACTCCAGCGCCCACTATGGAACATGCCGCTCGCATGGGCAGCGTTTGCCAGTATGTTCGCTGGCTTCTTGTCGGCACTCTTTTCTATTGCCATTGAAAAGGCAAGCGTTCTCTATACTTTTTACCCGCCACTCATAGCACCGCCCGCATTTTATATCGGTCTCGTTTTGCTCGTGGTTGGCACATGGCTCGCCTCTCTCAACATCTTTCTCACCTTCGCAGGTTGGAAACGTGACAATCCGGGCAGCCTATCGCCCCTCGCCGTTTTTGCCATTCTGTGCAACCTGTTTATGTGGTGCATTGCAACCGTCACAGTAACCATTGAAATTCTTTGGATGTTGCTGCCTGTGTCGCTCGGGCTAAGCAAAATGACAGACCCACAGTTTGCACGGGGGTTATTTTGGTTTTTTGGTCATCCGCTCGTCTATTTTTGGCTTTTTATTGCCTACACCTCTTGGTATACCATGTTGCCACAGCAAGCTGGTGGCAAATTGTTCAGTGACCCGTTAGCACGCATAGCCATGCTTATGCTCGCTATCTTCTCTGTACCAGTTGGGGTGCATCATCTCTACGCTGACCCAGGTGTGAGTGAAGTTGTCAAGTTTGTCCATGCATTCTTAACATTCATTGTAGCTGCACCAAGCCTTATGACTGCGTTTAATGTTGGGGCAGCCCTCGAACGGGCCGGGCGACGACGAGGCGCAAAGGGACGCTTTGACTGGATGGCAAAACAAGATTGGGAAAATCCTGTTGTAGCCGCCCAACTCGCTGCCCTGTTCCTGTTCGTCATGGGTGGTTTTAGTGGCATGATACAGGGTTCATATACCCTCAACATTGCCCTGCACAACACATCGTGGGTGCCGGGGCATTTCCATACTACGCTTGGCAGTGCAGTCACACTTACCATTATGGGTATCGTCTACTGGTTGATACCTTTGGTTCGTGGACGTGCATTGTGGAACCGCCAAATGGCTCTCGGACAAATCGCCACGTGGGTTATTGGCATGTTTATCTTCAGCCATGGTATGGGAGCTGCGGGTATAGCCGGGATACCACGTCGTACTGATTTAGGAAGTTCTCCCTATATGGAGGGGCATGCCGCAGGTATTTGGCTTGATTCGGCGGCTATAGGGGGGACATTGCTGCTGATAAGTGCTGTTTTGTTCTATATCAATGTCATTGCTACCCTGTTCATTTCAAAGAAGCCTGTCGAAGAGGAAGTACCGTTTCTTGCAAAAGCCGACCCGGTTACGCCACTGTGGTTTGACCGTTGGTGGTTGTGGGTTGGTATCACCGTTCTTATAGGGTTAGCAGCTTGGGGACCAGTTTTTGCTACTGGCTTTGAATTAAATACCCCACCGTATAACCCGATGGGTTCCCCGATGCGCTAAGAGAGGCAATCGAAGGTGTGCCGTGTTGTAAAACAATGCGGCATGCCTTTCTACCCTTTTAAGGGAGAAGCTATGACTGCATGGACAACAGAACACCCAACCGAAACAGAAAGAGAACTAGATGAACAGACACTAGAGCGGCAGCAAACCTTTGCACACCTTTCAACCACGCTCTTGGTCATCGCTGCTACCTTGTTTGGGTTTGGCATTATGATGCTGCTCATCAGTAGTGCCTACGTGCGTGACTTAGATACGTTGCAGCGTGTTCCAGAAGCAGTGTGGCAATTTGTCTGCGGTATACCTTCAGAAAACCCGATCATTTTTCCCATGCTTATCACGATGGGAGGAGGGTCTATCATCATAGGTGCTGTTTTGCTGGTCGTGAACCATTGGATCAAAAAGCGCCGTGCTGCATAGTAAGTCGTATAGCTACGGCACCAATCGCCAAAGATGCACGGTATTGTCATACCATGTTGCTGAAGCAAATAGCTTGCCATCGGCTGTAAAAGCCATATTGGTCATACCACTTGCATGACTTTCGAGCGTTCCGAGAAGGGTCGCTTCATTCACCTGCCACACTTTTACGGTTTTATATGCATCACTAGGGGTAGCTGCTTGAGAACCAAAGTGGACCTCTTCAACCCACACGGTTTCACCTTCCAATGTCTGCATAAATGTTCCATCACGCACACGCCAAAGTTTCACTGTGCCATCTGCCGATGCAGTGAGCAAGGTTTGCCCATCGGGAGAAAAAGCCACACGATAGACTTCGCCTTTGAAATCTTCCAATGAGTGCAGGAGTGTCCCATCACGTACCCACCACAATTTCACCGACCCATCTGCTGAAGCCGAAGCCAACATCTGCGCATCGGGAGAAAAAGCCACGCTGTGAACAAGGTTGGTATGCCCTTCTAGTGTTCGCAGCAAAGAGCCATCACTCACTCGCCATAGCTGCACTGTTGCATCTAACGATGAAGAAGCCACTGTTTGGGCATCTTGCGAAAACGTTACGTTTGTGACAGTGTCGGAATGACCTTCTAAAGTGTGCAACAATGACCCATCGCTCAACTGCCATAAGCGCACCGTCATATCCTTTGAAGTGGTAGCAAGCGTTTGCCCATCGGGTGAAAAAGCGACATTAGTAACATCATCGGTATGCCCTTTCAATGTGCGCACAAGCGAACCATCGTTTACATGCCATAGTTTTATAGTTTCGTCAGCCGATACAGAAGCGAGTGTTTGCCCATTTGGTGCGAACGCTACATTAAAGACCGTATCTTTATGTCCAAGTGACACGAGAGGTTCCTCGGCGTCTGGTCTATCGGATGACACAAGCGTGTCGGTTGGCGGCACGGGCGTGTCGGTTGGCGGCACGGGCGTGTCGGTTGGCGGCACGGGCGTGTTGGTTGGCGGCACGGGCGTGTCGGTTGGCGGCACG
>CAZVEN010000032.1:45405-49108 GCA_964626155.1 uncultured Chloroflexaceae bacterium
GGCACGGGCGTGTCGGTTGGCGGCACGGGCGTGTTGGTTGGCGGCACGGGCGTGTTGGTTGGCGGCACGGGCGTGTCGGTTGGCGGCACGGGCGTGTCGGTTGGCGGCACGGGCGTGTTGGTAGGTGGCACGGGCGTGTTGGTAGGTGGCACAGGCGTGTTGGTAGGTGGCACAGGCGTGTTGGTAGGTGGCACAGGCGTGTCGGTAGGTGGCACAGGCGTGTCGGTTGGTTCTGGGGTATTCGTTGATACAGGTGTGTCGGTTGGTTCTGAGGTATTCGTTGGCACGGGCGTATTGGTTCTGGATGCCGGTGTGTTGGTTCTCGAAGCCGGCGTGTTGGTTCTCGAAGCCGGCGTGTTAGTTGATTTGCGAAAGATGCTACCCTGCTGTCCTTGTGGTGTATGTGCTGGTGTTGTTGATGTCGGGGTTGGTGCTTGAGATACGCTCTTTGTAGGTTGTAGCGTATGTGTTGGTGTCGTTGATGTCGGGGTTGGTGCTTGAAATAGGATACTTCCCTGTGGATTAGTAGTTGGTGTTGCCGATGCGCTCAACGGTCGTTGTGTCATTGTCATCGTTGCATCCAAAGGCGTATTGGTGGGCGATATGGGCGTGGGCGATATAGGTGTGGATGTAGGCACCATGTGAGTTTCATCGGAAGGTACAGCAGATGTGTTGGCTGGCAATGGTTCCAAAGACATTGCTGTATCCTGCGCCACGCTATCATCAACCTCTTCTGGTAGGGCTGTATCTACCAACGCTTCTTTTGTTGGAGCTATTGTTGGTAGTGTAGGTGCTGTTCTTGCCACGGTTGACTCTACGCTGTTTTGTTCTGCACTGTGAGATGGTTCTATGTCGTTAGATTCGGGCGAGCTTGTGTGCGCATTGGGTTGCATAATTGTTGGCAATGCTGTGTGCGTGTGCGATGGGATAGGAGACGGTTTTGAGACCATTGCAATGCTATCAGGATTCGGTGCTCCTTCATAGGGGGTCTTTTGTTGCCATAGGGGTTGCATAAACCACAAGAGTACGATAACAATGATAGCAACAAGGGCAATTTTGCCATTCAGGTTTCGTCGCCTATACGTACCACCCGTTGTGGGCGATGGCAGTGTTCCCGTTCCTGTTCCCCACTGTCTATCGGGCATATCGGCAGTGGACACTGGACGTGACAGAGTAATGGTATCGTATGCATAGGTTGCTTGTGTAAGAATGTGGGAGACGATTGTAGGTATATCTTCCCTATGCCATGGAGCTAACGCAGGTATATCGTCGGTTGATTGGGGAATATGTGTCATATCTTCAAGAAATGGTTTGAGGTCTTGGGCCATCTCTTGTGGAGTTTGATAGCGTCTTTGTATATTGATTTCGGTTGCTTTGCGAATCGCGGTCATAAGCGCCGAGCACGCAGCAGATGTAGAAAGCTGTATTTCTTGAGCGTCACGTTCTTCTACCGTCAAAGATTTGAGCTTTTGTCCTGTCCATGCTTCCCATAGGGTGATGCCAAGCGCATAGATGTCTGCTTGTACCGTAAGGGTGTTGGTTATATCATATTGCTCTGGGGCCATATAGTCTTGCGTGCCGGGATGTTGGCGACTTGCGTGTGCGAACATTATAGCGGCTTCGGGGTGTTGATAGTCTTGGGCAATACCAAAATCTCCTAGCATTGAAGAGGTAATCGTGCTCTGTTCATCTACTTGCAAGAGGATGTTTGATGGTTTAATATCACAGTGAACGATGCTATTGATGGCAGTGGCTTCTAGCGCGGTACACATATCGAGACCGAGTTTGATGACGTGTTGGGCAGGCAATGGGCCATGGGTTTTGAGGTAGTTTGCAAGGGAACCACCGGGTGCATATTGGCAGATGACGTAATGCTCATGCGTTTCGGGGTCTCTTTCGAGATGATAGACGGTTATAATATGCGGGTGATTGAATCTCGCTTGGATACGAGCTTCTTGTTCAAGGCGAAGCAGAATATGCTGAAAGGCTTGGTGTGAAGGAAGCACTTCCTTCACGGCGACATCCCGCTTCAGTCGGTTTTGTCTCGCATAGTAAACTTGACCAAAAGCACCTTTGCCTAGGGCATGAATAGTAGCATATTCGCCTATTTTAACCAGATGGCTTTTTGGAAAAGGCATACGTGTACTTTCCTCACCGGAAGTATCCTTCATTGATACGAGCGATGTGTCAACCCTATGGCACATAGTATCAATGAAGACATACCCTTATCACGCACTAGAGAACATGTAGGTACCTTGCAATACTTCCTCTCTCTACCATTATACTCTAGGATTGCGCCAAATCAATAGGTTTGGTGCCGTTTCACTCTTTTGTATGCAAAATTGTCAACGACAGGTATACACACTACATGCATGAAAAGTCATCCATCAAAGGGTTTCATCCTATGGTGTTGCTGTTGTAGAGCATTTTTACACAACCATGCAGATACCCTTCCCACGAATAGTATACATAAAGGTGAACCCATTTGTCGCTTGGCTAATTTTCTTGCGCACGCGCACCAGCAAAGCTTCTAGGTCATTCTTTCGATCAAGAGATTGTGTGCCCCACAGGTGTTCGATTAAGTCGCTGTATTCACATACTTGCAGGTTATTTTTATGTAAATATTCTATCAAGTCATACTCATTGCCTATAAAGTCAACCAGACTGCCAAAGATGTAGACTTTTTGGTAGAGGCGCTCTATATGCAGGGGGGAGCTTTCAGTTTGTATTCCATTAAAAAACATGAGCCGCACATGCTTTTCCCAGTTTGGAATGCGAAAGTTGTCGCAGTGAGCAAGCATATGCGATTCACCGGGCATCAGTTCACGTTCATATAGACCGATTCCATATCGGCCTTTCCAATTGTGTAACTCATACCCGGAATCTGTGCGAATAATTTTCGCATGCTTTTGGGAAACGGTTGCAAGTTTGAGCTGAATATGGCCTGCGGTAGGCGGGTCTACTTTATCGGCACTCAAACGTCCTATGCATGTAATATCTGTCTTCAGCTCCTGCCTATGTGTTGTATCCGGGTCAGACGGTTCGCTGTATATGATATAGGGCAGCTCATCCATACAATACGTTTACCACCATTCAAAATTGTTGGCACCATAATACAGTTTGTATACAATCAGTATATACCTGTGCCGTCGTATCGTCAAAGAACGCGGAGCACAAGATAGGACTATGTGGAGTGGAGGGGAAAGCTGTTGTGAGAAGGGGCGGCTATTGGTTGCTATGCTGCATGAGCATAAGCTTTGCCGTCAATCATAGACAAAAATATCTCCACAACAGCAAGACAGGTTCCTATTTATTACGTATTGCTAGGCCAGCCACGATCATGCTTACACCGATGAGCAGTAATACGATGAGCGGTGGATGGATTCCATAGTCTGCTTCGCCTGTGTTGGGAAACACAAATGGGATTGTTGGCGTTGGGGTAGTACCTGTCATAGATGTAGCGGTAGCTGTTGGCATAGCTGTCGGTATTGGTGTGGGTGTGGGCGAAAAACTTTGTGAATACATTGGTGTTGGTTGCATAGTAGTGATAATGGCAGGAACACCCGGTATCTCATTGTCATCATCGTCATCGTCATCGTCGTCGGGAGGCGATGTTGGCGGTGCTGTTGCGGTGTCTACAGGTGTTTCGGTAGGGAATAGCGTAGGCGTTTCGGTAGGGAATAGCGTAGGCGTTTCGGTAGGG
>CAZVEN010000032.1:49208-53488 GCA_964626155.1 uncultured Chloroflexaceae bacterium
GGTAGGGAATAGCGTAGGCGTTTCGGTAGGGAATAGCGTAGGCGTTTCGGTAGGGAATAGCGTAGGCGTTTCGGTAGGGGTTGGTGTATCTGGCAAAACTGGTGTTGGGCGTTCCGGCAACCTTGGCTCTGGTGTTGGCGTAACAGTCGCAATAGATGTTGCTGTGGGAGTTGGTGTTTCAGGCTCAGTAGGTGTTCCCGTTATTGCACCTGGCACGACCGTGACGATGTCTATGTCGTTCGGTGTAGCAGTCAATGACGGTAACTCAGCGTTGTTGGCTGCTGGTGTGTTGGTTATAGGAAGAACTTCAGGCGATTGCAACGGTACTTCTTCAATCGTCAGCACAGTTGGGGCTTCTGGGTTGTTTGTAGCAGTGGGTACTATAGGTGTCTCTTGCTCTGTGGCAGAGGTTGGTTGTGCCATGCCTAGCACAAGCGCTAGGATAATGAGCAAGGCTCCTGATAGCAGCAAGTGTTTTTTAGAGAGATAATAATTCATGACAGAACTTTCTACCCTTATCTTTTTTCATTAAGACCTCGCACTAAGCCGCAAAGAATGCAAAGCTATACAAAAAGGAACATGCAATGCTTTGCTGGCACGCTACAATGCTGCAAGCTGTCTTATGAACATCACGACAAGATACCGTAACGCACCATCAAACATAGTGTGCATGATTGTAACGCTACACCCAAATTCCTGCAACTATTTTGTGTCTATGTAGGTACCCATACCTAGGGGAAGTATGCAGATTTGCCAATATACCTCTTTTGTCATTATAATACACGCATGGTTCGGGAATAATCAAAAAGAAACTAGGCTCCTTATGAGTACACAAAACCATTTGCAAGAGAGGCTTGAGGTTGCGCTTCTTTCGCGCAATCGCTTGACCATTCAGAGCATCATTGAAGAGTCCTACACAACAGTATCTCGATTGCAAGTGATAGATACGTTGGTAGTGCCCACACTTGAGCATATCGGGAATGAGTGGGAACATGGCACAATTGCGTTATCGCAGGTGTATATGAGTGCGCGTATCTGTGAGGATGTGGTACGTGTATGCTTACCATCTGAAACCTCAGAGCGTCTTGATTCTCCCAAGATAGCTCTAGCCGTTTTGCAAGACCACCATCTTTTGGGTAAGCGCATTGTTGGTTCTGTACTGCGTGCTAGTGGCTACGATTTTTTGGACTACGGGCATGGTATCGCGGTAGATACGCTGGTGCAAAAAACCCAGGAGGATGGGGTTGAAGTGTTGCTGCTTTCGACGCTTATGCTCCATTCAGCGTATCTTGTCAAAGAAGTGAGTACCCAATTGAAAGAGGTTGGCAATACGATAAAAATTGTTGTGGGGGGAGCACCCTTTCGCTTTGATACTGAACTGTGGAAGGCAGTAGGTGCAGATGCGATGGGGTTTTCGGCCTCGGATGCGCTGGAGATTGTCGCTACGTTGAGCCACCATGAGTAGAGTATTGATATTCCGTTCATCTTTGCGTCTCTCTGCATCTTTGCTGCTCTGCACTTCTGTGTTAAAACTGTCACCTATCATGTAGGATTGCGCTATATTTGCAAGGTCAGCCATTTCTCCTCCCAGTCTCTTTCTGCTATAATACCCCCAATACGTATCAACACCGAAACCTACAGGTGAGCATATGCTACTAGAAATTCTCTTCACTGCCGCGTTGGGCGGCATAAAATTAACAACTGGCAAAGAACCTGTTGAGCTTTTTCACGATGTAGCGGTCAACCTTGCCAGCGACCTTACTGCGCATATCGCCGGGTCCAGCTTTCACAACTGGCGCAATGGTTGGTTTACCGACCGTGGCGCTCTTAATCACGACATTGCCAAGGTATTGGCCATCACCTTCAAAGACGCTACCGAACAGATACACAAGGACTGGACGAAGGTGTTAGTGAACGTCACCGATAATCGTACACTCCTAGAACAACGGCTTGCAGAACAAGGCTATCACGTGCAAGATGGTGATGAAATATGGATTGGCAATCTTGTAGCATCTCCTAGCGTACAGAACAATTTGCTTGCACGACTGCGCACCTTGCACGAAAATGCCGAAACACTGGCCCAAAACAAAGACTTTACAGCTCTGCTCAACAAGTGTGACCTTGTGCTCAAAAGTAACCTCACGGAAGATACGAGACAACAAAAAGCCCGTGAACACTTTTGGAAATGGCTAGGTACATTATTTCCAGAACAACACAAAACATTGAGAGAACTGATAGCACGAAGCCTATTGCGCGAGTGGCACGAGCGCTTTTTGGATAGGCTCAAGCAACCTGATGACCTCTCCGTGCGTGCGTGGAAGGCCTATCAGCGCCTGTCTATCGAGAGCATGCTTACTGCCCTCGATACCCTCCAGCAAAGGCAACTAGATATAGCCATAGATGTTGCCGATACCCATGATACGGTCTTGGACCTGCGGGATAAGCTACAACAACAACTGAAGCAGCTTGATGAAAAAAACCTGAGCGAGTTGCGTAGCTTGCGGGATTTTATTGCAGCCCAGTTTCAACACTATATGTCGCCCCATGCCAGGCCCGATACCGATGTCATACGCGCTCATCTCATCACACAATTGGAGAACACCAAACCAACCATTGGGGCAACAAACAGAGCTCTATTAATAGGCACATTGCTTGCCTGCCCCGCTGTTGCGTCCATCGCAACATGGAGCTGGTCTGAGGCATTTAACAACCGCCTTGAGGCAGTGATTGAGCATATACATACTGCTGATGCTCAAACACATCCACAGCAGGTGCAACAGCTTGAAACAACGTTTGAAAAGATGTGTAGCTTCACTATTCCCCTTGCCGATACCCGCACATTGTGCGACATCATAGCCAATATTCCCATTGAAGAAGCGGATTTGCACTCCTTGTTTTATAGCAATAAGCCCAAGGGTGTGCATTGGCATGCTCCCACTGGCGGAACGCCAAACCAGCGACGCTCATGTGTGGTGTGGATGCTGGCAACCCTAGGTAAGGAATCCAACAACACGCACCCACTGGTAAGCTTTGCGACTGACCTCACGCACGAATGCTATGCCACCGATGCACCAACCCGCCAACGCCTACACGAGTGGATTACAAAAATGACCAACAAGCTTGGTCTAGCCCCCACCACGCCAACTGAGCCAACCCAAACCACGGCACAGCACTGGCGCTTGCAGGTGAAGGTATTTCAAAGCACCAAAACTGCTGGTTGCTATCAGATACAGGCATGGCTTCGGAGCAATGAGTACAATGAGCCAATCCAACTCGATTATGATGAAGATTACACCCTTGAACCACGAGACAATAAACCGGAAGCTTCTGCCAAAACTATCCCGTCCCTGTTAAAAACCATCTATGAGGACAACGTTTCAAAACAACTCCAAGCACATGATACCCTGACGGTTGAGCTTTTTTTGCCCCTGTATCAGACCAACGGTGAGCTGTTCTACTATCCTTTTGAAGAAAAGTGTACGATCAAAACCGGCGGTGGCTCTTCGCGCTTAGGTTTCATAAACAATGTTGTCATACGTTCGTATGACCGTGTCTACGAACCTGATATGCAAGTTGCAAAGACGAGGTGGCAAAAAAGATGGGAACGTTTCCAAAACGAGCCAGAAAGTCGCCAATCGTTTGAGCATGTGCAATGTATAGATGAGTGTGATGAAGATTTGCATGATATACTCGTAGGCTCTCCGCATACATGGATTGCCATAAGCTTTTTGCCACCAAGTGAGAGCAGGGCTACAATCTTGGGAGATGTGCTTGATGCCGGTATGCCTATTGCCCTGCTATCACGGCAACAACCCAACGATATGGGTGCAATACAAACGCTCCTGCAAAAGCTCCCAAACGATACCGACTTTGTAGAGTTAGGGCATCGTGTGTGCCAAAAGCGCCACGAAGCACTTGCAACACGCGATAAGGCACACCCGTGGCGTCACTTCGCATTGTTGTGGGATGAGTATAACCCAGACATGCTGCCGCCCAATGATCTGCTTATTCCAATGGAGGATTCATAAAGAACCTTTGCGTTCTTTGCGTCTTTGCGCGAGGTCTTCATGAGAAAGGAGCAACTAATGGAATCGAGTTTCTTATCATATTTGTTACAAGATGAGATTGAGAAGGGAGTCGCAACCGAGAAAGCTGCCTGGGAAGCCAACCTAGCTCAAGAAAAAGCTACCTTGGAAGCCAACCTAGCTCAAGAAAAAGCTACCTGGGAAGCCAAACTAGCCCAAGCAACCCAAGAAAAAGCCGTGCTCGAGTCACGTGTC
>CAZVEN010000032.1:53588-59033 GCA_964626155.1 uncultured Chloroflexaceae bacterium
ACAGTATGTAGAAAAGGAGCAACTAATGGAATCGAGTTTCTTATCATATTTGTTAGAAGATGAGATTGAGAAGGGAGTCGCAACCGAGAAAGCTTCCTGGGAAGCCAAACTAGCCCAAGCAACCCAAGAAAAAGCCGTTCTCGAAAAGGAATTGATACAAGAGCAACAAAAGCTTCAGCAGATGCTCTATCGTATACTCACAAAGCGGTTTCCCCAAGCCCCCGTCATCGTGACAGCAGACATTCAGCGCATCACTCAAACCGACCTGCTGCAAGAATTGATAGTGGAATTGGGTGCAACAGATGACTTTGCATCGTGGGAGCAATTGCTCAAAGAAACCGTTGCCAAAAACCTAGCACCTAGGCACCTAGCACCTAACACCTAGCACCTGACACCTGAAACCTATAAAAAAGAAAGGATACATAATGGACGAACAAACACCGGCCGAACACCAGGCCTGGCATATCTACACTGGCAAGCCAGAAAACCGTGGCACGCACGCCATGCGCGAAAAACTTGGCGACCCACCCGAATGGCGAGCCTTCCATAAACGCGACCGTGACGAAGAGCGCGGACGCAAATACCAGTCGAGTGGGCAAGAGATTGAACTCGTCAACGCCGCGATATACCTGCGTCGCCCACTACTCATTACCGGCAAGCCCGGCAGCGGCAAATCGTCGCTGGCCTACGCCGTCGCCTATGAGCTAGTGCTTGGGCGCGTCTTGCGCTGGCCCATCACCACGCACACCACCTTGCTCGATGGCCTCTATAGCTACGATGCTATTGGGCGCTTGCAAGATGCCAGAATGAAGGAAAAAGGCGACCCGCCACCCGATATTGGGCAATACATAACCCTAGGGCCGCTTGGCACAGCCCTGCTACCGTCCGACCTGCCGCGTGTGCTGCTCATTGACGAAATAGACAAGAGCGACATTGACTTGCCCAATGACCTGCTCAACATCTTTGAAGAGGGCGATTTTGAAATACCCGAACTATCACGCCTGCCCGACGAGCAACAGGTAGTGCATGTGCGCCCCCATGGGAGCAACAAAAGGAACTCGGATGGGGCATCGGATAGCGAACAATCCACATCTAAAACCACCGTCCCCATAGAGCGCGGCATTGTGCGTTGCCACGCCTTCCCACTCGTCATCATGACGAGCAACGACGAGCGCGAATTTCCGCCCGCGTTCTTGCGGCGTTGCCTGCGCCTACACATGGATGTACCTAACGAAGAGAAACTCAAACGCATTGTCGAGGCCCATTTGGGTGCAGAGGTAGCAAACAATGCCAGCAAACTGATTGAACAATTTATTAGCAAGCGTGATAGCGAACATGGCGACCTCGCCACCGACCAACTGCTCAATGCCATCTACCTCGCCACACGCGGCATAGACCCACTCAAGCCCGGTAAGCAAGAGTTGCTCAATGCTCTGTTGAAACCATTGGTGTAGGTGTGAGGTGTGAGGTGTGAGGTGTCAGGTGTCAGGTGTCAGGTGCTAGGTGTGAGGTGTCAGGTGTCAGGTGCTAGGGGATTGACTGCCCGGTAGCGTGCGTGGCACCCCACATTCGTCTCGTTCTGTTTGACGAGGAGCAGGAGGTTATTACACGATGGATACCAGCATAACCTATCAACAGCATATCAAAAATATCTTACGTGAATATGCACGACTCAAACCATCATATGGAAACATTGAATCACGAGTGCTTTTTGATGATGAGCATGGCAGCTATGCACTCATCCAAGTCGGATGGGATGGTAAAAAATATGTTCATGGTGCTGTCATACATATTGACCTCATACAAGGGAAAATTTGGATTCAGTACGATGGCACTGAAGATGGCGTAGCCAATGACCTTGTGGAAGCAGGTGTGTCCCATGAAGCCATTGTATTGGGGTTTCGCCCTCCACATATTCGCCCGTATACCGGGTTTGCTACACAGTAAGATAGGTGTGAGGTGTCAGGTGACAGGTGCCTAGGTGCTAGGGGCTTGACTGCCCGGTAGCGTGCGTGGCACCCACTAGAAAAGGGTTATAACCAAGGAGAATCCACATGGAGCAAACAATACATGTGCATATTCCATACGAATGGGTACAGGGAATACCTCAAGAAGAATTGACGCTACAGCATATTTTTCGTTTGGGACTGTATCAGTATCGGGTTGAGCACGCTCTTAATCTATATCGTAGTCGGGTAGGGTCGTTGGGGTACATTGCAGAGCAAACCAACCTTCCGAAACGAGACCTTATCAGAGAAGCTCGGTTACGCGGTATTGAACCGGATTTTTCGGAACAGACTCTGCTAGAAGAAGTTTCATGATGTCTGCTAGGTGTGAGGTGTGAGGTGTGAGGTGTCAGATGTCAGGTGTCAGGGATAACGTAGGGGCGTGCGGCCACACGCCCACATGCACATTTAACTGTTAGGTACATTGTTATGGAAAGAGATACTAGCCACATACACCAACTCATAGCCACCCTGCGCATGGCTGTGCCAGACATAACCGCCGAGGAACTCATGGACGGGCTATGGCTGGCCCAGCGCATGCAAGAAGCGGCCCAAAAACATGCCGCTACTGCCGCCGCAACAACCGACCAGAGCCAGAGCGCGTCAAACGACGATGCCCTCGCCCAAAACATGGGACGAGACAAGTTCGGCCGGGATGAGCGTGGCCCCGACATGCGCAGCAAAGCAGGAATAGACCAAGACGAGAGTTTGGGCATGCTTCAAGGGCAAGAGCAAGAGCAAGACCCAAGCGTTGGCGTGCATACACATTGGCAAGCCAGCAGTGGCAATGAGAGTGGCAGTGACAGGAGCAGTGGTTATGCAGCCCTGCCCATCAAAATACCGGCTGCCCAGGCCCTGCCCGACAAACGCTTGCTGTCCCGCTCGCTGCGCCCGCTCATGCGCCGCGTGCCTATGCATAGGCGGCTCGTGCTCGATGTAGAAGCCACGGTGCAAGAAATGGCCCGCTACGACGACAACGACGACCTGTGGATGCCCGTGCTGCGCCCGGCCCGCTCGCGCTGGCTCGACCTCGTGCTCGTCGTAGACCAAGCCGCATCCATGGTCGTGTGGCAGCAAACCATCAGCGAATTGCGCCAGCTCCTCGAACGCCAAGGAGCCTTCCGGAGCGTCTCCATGTGGGGACTTATCGCCAACGACGGCGAAAACGCCACGCTCTACCGTGGCACGGGCGCACACACACAACAACAGCGCCCGCGCAACAAGTACGAACTGCTCGATCCCAGCGGGCGACGCCTCATCCTCGTGCTCAGCGATTGCGTTGCCCGCTCATGGCATACCGGCGTCGTGACACATAAGCTATTGGCACCATGGGGCAAAACCTGCCCCGTGGCCATTGTGCAAATGCTGCCACAGCAATTGTGGGTGCGCACCGCGCTTGGCGCTCGCTCAACTGTGCAAATACAGGCACAAGCACCGGGATTGCCCAACACGCACCTGCAAGTCAAAACACTCCGTTCGCCCTTCTACCAACGCCCAGAGACCAACCAATTGCCCATGCCCATCATCACGCTAGAGCCACTCTCGCTGGCAACGTGGGCCCGCGTATTGGCCGGCGCAGTTGGCGTGGCCACGCCCGGCCGCCTGCTGCCCACCAACCCACAAGCCTATGCCGGCCAGCCTATGCCGGGGCAGGCAACACAAGATGCAACGCCGCCAAGTTCCCCCCCTAGCTCCCCTGTGTACGGCGGAAAATCGGATGTCACCCCCCTGCGTGCGGGGGGGACGGGGGGGGCTTTTGCACCTTCAGGAAGCGATTCTAAGAAACCTACCGCGCCAACACCAGAACAGCGCGTGCAACGCTTCCGTGCCAACACCTCGCTGCTGGCCCAAGAACTGGCCGGCTTGCTCACCTCGGTGCCGCTATCGCTCTCGGTTATCCACCTGGTGCAGCGCTCTATGCTGCCCCAAACGCGCCCTATCCACCTAGCCGAGGTGTTCTTGAGCGGGCTTATAGAGCGCGTCAACCCCGACAACACCAATCCCATCGTAGATACGAATGCCCCCGACGAGGTGCAATTCCAATTTCGTGACGGCGTGCGCGAGTTGTTGCTTGACGCCGTGCCAGTGCCCGAAACCATGCAGGTGCTCAAGGAAGTGTCCGACTACATCTGCCAGCATATGGGGCAAACCTTCGACTTTCGCGCCCTGCTGGCCGACCCCACAAACACCACGGTGCAAGATGTCGTCATTGACGCCAAGAGCCAACCCTTTGCTGAACTTGCGGTAGATGCCCTGCGCCGCGCCGGGCACACTGATCTGGCCAGCCGGTTGGGGGACAAGGTGCAGGCATATGAGAAAGCCCAAACCCCCTCAAGGGATGCAACTGCTTCAGCAGAAGACTTGCTGCGCGAGTTGCTTGCGCAAGATGTGCCTTCTGCCGCTTCCCCGGCCCCCCCTAGCCCCGCTGTGTACGGCGGCGAATCAGACGTCTCCCCCCTGCGTGCGGAGGAATCCGATGTCTCCCCCCTGCGTGCGGGGGGGCCGGGGGGGGCATTATTCCCAACCACCATAGACGAATGGCGCGACGAGTTGACGTATTGCGACACCACCTTTGGCGCACCACGCGGCTATTGGTGCTATGTACAGCCGGGCGAGTATCGCATTGGTGGGTGGGAGAAAGGTAAGGAGAGTGCCGACATCACCCTGCCCGGCTTTTGGGTTGCCAAGCACCCCATCACCGTGGCGCAATACCGGCAGTTCATGGATGCTGGCGGCTACGATGAGGAGCGCTGGTGGACGCCCAAGGGGTGGAAATGGAAAGTGGACAGAAAACGCACACGGCCACATAATTGGGGAAGAGCGCCATACAACAGTGCCGATGACCAAACCGTGAGTGGGGTTACTTGGTATGAAGTCGTGGCGTTTACCAATTGGCTCACCGAGCAGCTTCAAGAAGGGTTGCCAGAAGGATACTGCATATGCCTGCCAACCGAGGCCGAATGGGAAGTTGCGGCAGCCTATGATGTCCACGGGCAACGTCGCACCTACCCATGGGGCGAGGATGATCCAACGCCTGAACGGGCTGTGTACAAGGAAACGGGCGCAAAAGCGCCGGCCCAAGTGGGCTTTCGGACCGATGGGGCCGCTGCATGTGGCGCACACGATATGGTGGGCAATGTGTGGGAGTGGGCAACCAGTAGCTACAAGGGCTACCCGCAAGCAAGCGGCATCGTGGTGGATGATTTTGAGACTGATAATGCAGATGTGCCTGCACGAGGTGGTTCACATTATGGTAATAGAACAAATGTACTCTGCGCGGCGCGGGGCAGGTTCAACCCCGACAACGTCATCGACTACGCTGGCTTTCGCTTGGTTTTGTCCCCTTGCTTGCGCACAAATGTTCTGTTTTCTGAATCCTGAATGCTGTATTCTGCATTGCTGCTTTTCTGGGGGGTCTGGGGGGCGTGCCCCCCAGAGT
>CAZVEN010000033.1:0-51271 GCA_964626155.1 uncultured Chloroflexaceae bacterium
CCCTGACCCCTGACCCCTGACCCCTCGCACCTCGCACCTCGCACCTCACCCCTCGTCCCTATCCCCCGCAAAATATTCCAACAGCGTGCGATGCACAAAGACATAGCTGCCCCCCACCTTGCGCAAAAAGATGCGGCTTGCGGCATAGTCGAGGAAGCGGGCATAGCGCCAAGGAGCCAACCCGCACAGCTTGCACACCGCCCGCACAGCCCAATGCTGCGCAAACGCCAATCCACCAAAATAGAGGCTGACTGCTGGACTGACGACCAGTCCGAAGAGCAGTCCGAAGACCAGTCCGAAGACCAGTCCAAAGACCAGTCCAAAGACCAGTCCAAAGACCAGTCCAAAGACCAGTCCGCCGACCGTTGCTAACAAGGGAGCATGCTCCCTTGCTAATCACCAATACGCTTACCTTCATGTGCAAGGGGGGACTACTGATTTGCTGCTACGTTCCAAGAGTGCGAAATATCTTGGCGTCAGGTTAATGGTTTTTGTAGTATAATAGAAGTCGTAAAGTCGTAAAAATGGCTTTTTGTCTAGCTTATACATACAACAGAGGCATTGCGTGCAGTGTCTCCAAAAGAATTGGAAATGAACGATATGAGTAACCAAACAATACCCGTTTATCTCCCACAACCTCTGTATAACCGTCTTGAGAGACTAGCCAAACTTTCGCGTCATTCTGTAGAAGATGTTGTTGTTCGAGCACTCAATGCTACCATCCCACCATTGCCCGAAGACCTACCCGAAGACCTACGCAACAATCTCATAGCACTCGAACAATGCACAGATGAAGACCTCTGGCACATTGCTGGCAGTGTCGCATCAACTGAACACCAAGAACAATTGTACGGGTTGTTGGAAAAGCAAAAACAGACAGCTTTAACCGAACCTGAACATGATCAACTTGCCCATCTGCACCAACAAGCCAACTATCTCATGGTGCGCAAGGCATATGCCTACGTGCTACTCAAATGGCGTGGGCACCGGCTACCAACGCTAGAACAGTTAGAAGCACAACGATGAGTCCCGGTTATGTTTCTGTTGAGCTACGCCGCCTCGTACAAACTGATGCAGGAAAACACTGTGGCTATTGCCGTAGCTCAGAAGTTCTCACCGGTATGCCACTAGAAATAGAGCATATTATTCCCGAAGCTGCTGGCGGACCAACCACACGTGAAAACCTTTGGCTTGCTTGTCACCGATGCAATGAGTACAAGGGGCATCGTACCCATGCAATAGACCCACAGACGCAGGTACGGGTAGCACTCTTCAATCCACGTACACAAAACTGGTCTGAGCATTTTGCTTGGAGTTTGGATGGCACAAATATCCTTGGTTTAACTGCTTGTGGACGAGCTACTATCAACATATTGCGTCTAAACAATGAGTATGTTGTTACGGCAAGACAATTCTGGTTTGAAGCAGGTTGGTGGCCACCTTCCGAATGAAACGAATGGCTAGGTCAATACCATTCCAGACTTCCGAAGTCTTAAAGACTTCGGAAGTTTGACACGTTTGGGCATGCGTACCTAGGTTGCCAACCTGTCAGGTCACTAACCTGACAGGTCGGGAACGGTACTCTTTTTACCGCGTTATCAGTGGCAGGTAGACTGCTTGTATTGCCAAGGGCGGTATGGTTTCTGGCACATCTACGGCAGTGGCGTCGTCGGGTTGCTCCTCACGAAGTGGTGCATCGGCATCAAGGACATACATGGTGCTTAGTGCTTCGTCATCGGCGGCTAGTCTGCTGCTGCTGGTGATGCTGACGCGGTAGGTGCCGACTTGGGCACTCGACGATGTGACGATGCTCAGGGTAAAGCTGTTGTTGCTGATGCTGATAGATGCGACACTTTGCCCATTGACGCTCACGTTGACGTTGGATATGCCGACGAAGTTGTTGCCATGTATGACGAAGCGGCTACCGGGTTTGCCCGTGCCATGGTTGATAGTGAGGTTGCGCGTGCTACCGGCAGTCGGCGTGCTGGTTGGTGTTGTAGGCGTAGGCGTGCTTGGCTCAACTGTGGGTGTGGGCGTAGCTTCTTCCGATGGAGGAGCCGTTAAGAAATTGCTGTAATCCACTTTGCCAAGTGTTGAGTCGTCGGTCTGATGGTAAATGAGGTCTTCAATGGCAGTGGCATCAGTTGTACCCCACCAATTGCTCTGGGCATTGACATCTGGTTCACTGGCAGGATTATTGTTGTAGATAGCATTGCCTTCATTATCGTATATGCTGTTGTTATTGATTGCAGCAGTAGCTTCTCTTGTTAGATAGATAACGCCATAGTAGTCAGTCATATTACTCGTAATCGTATTGCCAGTGAGAGTGGTGGTTCCACCCCATAGGTAGATACTACTGTTAGCTTCTGTACCTGTAATTGTATTACCAGTGAGTGTATTAATTCCAAAAGAGAGATAGATACCCCCATAGAGAGCTGAATTACCGGTAATTGTATTGTCTGTAAGTATATTAGTAGTATCACCACAGCTATATATGGATATACCCTCACCTACATTATTAACAATCGTGTTCCCTACAAGCGTAATGGTATGTTTTCCTTCACACCCTTGATAAGCTAAATTAATACCTCCTGTTCCGCTACCATTTCTTGTAATGGTGTTACCGGACAGAAAGATATTGCCATCCGCTGAAAAACCAATGTTAATACTCCCTTCCGGGTTATCCATGATATTATTATTCGTCAGTCGCAAATCATTTATATAAACCCCTCTGATACCTGCGTATGCATTGTTACGAACAGTCGTGTGGTCAATGTAAGGAGACGAAGCCTCAATACTGAGTGTGCTATAAATATCTTCTTCTTGATCCGACGCACCACCATACTCCACCACGGCATATTGAACAATGCTTCCGCCAGTGTAGGTGCCATTGTCGTCATAGGTCGCATCGGTGCTACTCTCCGAAAAGAAGATATAGCCCCAGTCGCCCGGCGCAGGGTCAGCACTGTTTGAGGTGAAGGTGACGAGGCTATTTTCGGTGCCGAGCACCTTGAGTGTGCCGTTGACCGTCAGTGCCAGTCCGGTATCAAACTTGACGGTTGTACCAGCTTCAATCGTAAGGGTAGTGTTCTCGTTGACGGTTATGTCGCCGGTGACGATGTAGGGGGCACATGTCGCGGGGTTCCATGTCGTGTCACTTGTGATGGGGCCTGATATGTCGCAAGAGGCAGCTTTCGCAACGGGTGGATTATTGTTTACATAAAAATGGGGGGGGGTACGAGTGAGAGAACTGTGTATGTCCAACAACAACAACGAGTACCAACACGACGAATAGACCAACCAAACGTGCGTGGGGCATTGCCCCATTCCTATAGTTTTTCATTCGATAAACTCCTTCCAAACACTTTGTTTATCCTTACATGTTCTTTGTGCTCTTTGTAGTGAGTTTGCTACCATTGCGTTAGAAAGAACGAAACCTACTCAGAAACCAAAGACAAAAAGGTATATGTACTCAGCGCTATTATTGCCTATAGTGAAAGATATGTCAAGTCGCTTAAACAACCCCGGTCGCCCGTCCCCGGTCCCCGGTCCCCCGTCCCCCGTCAAGAGGTCCATTTACTCAACCGCAAACTCGGTATGCACGCGGCTTTCAGGCGAAAGGTAGCCCAACACAATCGCTTCTTTTGGCACCCCCGCGTCTAGCAACTCGTTGGCTATTCCCGTTTCGATGCCATCGCGCTGTATCCAAATTTTACCGTTGATAATGTCGAGGTGGACGAGACACCCATGCACTCGTGTACTGTTCTCGCGCCCCACCAACATCATGAGGTAGTGGTCTGATGTGGTATCAAACACCGTTTGTGTTTCAACATCGCCATGCGCATAGGGTATACTGGCATATTCTATGAATATACGTTTGATGATAGAGCGGTAGGTCTCTATGGTTTCGGTATCCATTGCACAACCTCCTCTTGTTGGGGCAAAAAGACAAGATAGCGTATCTGATATTGCTCTCGTAATAACAAACCTACTGGCTCAACAAAAATGTCATTCCATGTTTCATTAGGCACCGCAAGGTATAATGTCCTGTCGGGTTGCACTTTTTGCATCACCGCATAGTACAACATATACTGTCCTAGTGCATGTTCAAGCTCTGTCACCGCTGAGCGTCCAAGAAAGCTTTTTACTTCTACACCTATCTTCTGGTTATGTTTTTCGGCAACGATGAGCCTTTGTGCTGCGAGGTCAACATACAAATCTTTTGCCCCCCACCTCATACGGAGCGGGTCATCTGTGATAGTCCAACCATCTTTGATAAGTGCATTACGGGCAGCTTTATGATAGATGTCTCTTGCTGGCATAGTATTCTTTATTTCTCCTCAGATTGTGTGATAGAAACGAACCAAATATACATCACGATATGCTTATTATAGCACACATAAAAAGTCATTCCTCATAGCAAAAGATGCTCTGGGCCCAGTTGTCGGTTTGGCATGTGTGGTCTTGGGCATTGGGCATAGCAACCAGTATGGTGGCGCGGCTGGCCGATTCGGCACTGGCATCCTCACACTCAACCATGTTGAGCGTGTAGTCATTCCAACCTTGCCCTTTGGCATAACGATGCACAACCCACAACGATTGTAGGCAGTGCGAGTCGGGGTTGCCGGGGGTTGTAGGCATGCCGGCCCACAGCGTTGTTGCCAAGCCTGTTGTTGCGGCCAGCACGACACTACCAGCAAAAATGCGCATACCTACGCGACGGCTATGTTGAAACGTCAACTCAATAATGTTCATAATACTCCAGAGCAATGGGCTGAGCAATGCCAGTAGGACGAGCGCAACACCATGCCACAAGAGCCGCATGAATGGCAAGGCAATTTGCCCTGGTATATGAGCCAACATGAAGATGAAGGGGATGATGACAAACACTATCATTATCGCCAATAGAATCCACCTGCGCCAGCGTTGCGGCGGCCAAACAAGCAGCATACCAAGCAGGGTACCCAGAGCACCAATGAGCAAACCTCGGTGGAGTCCCGTCGCTATATATGCCCATGGGCTTGGGTATACTATTGGTAGGCGTAGCATATTGAGACCCATCCACCCCCAAAAGAGGCCAAACGTCAGCGTCGTTGTAAATACCCCACCAAGCACGGCCCCAATGAGGAGTCGAAAGCGGAGTTGACTTAATCCCCACAAGGTATGTGGGGTTGCGATAGTTGGGGTTTCTGATGGTGTTGTCATTGGTACAGTGTTTTGGGCTTCACTGCTTTTGTATGGCATTGGCCCACTTTGCAATTAAGTCGGCGTAGGATGTGCCGGGGTAGGCCCAACGCCCATTTAGCCCGCGCATGGTTGGCGCAACGCCGCGATAGCTGTTGTTGAGTGGGCGAAGAGCGAGTGCTTCATCTATCAACGCTTGTTGGGTTGCGTTGGCATGTTCGTCGCGTATGGCATAGGCAAGGAGTCTCCCAATATGCGCCCGTGCTGCAACTTCCCAGTCGGCAAAACTGAGACCTTTTTTCCACAACTGTTCTTCCTCATCCCAAGCCCATACGTCTATCTGGTCTGATGGTGGGCGTGAACGGCTGGTTTCACCCGTGACGCCTAGCCCGGCCGGGTTGCGGCGTGGGCGTTGCGACCACCAGCTTTGCAAGTTTGCCGTTTCATGCAAACATTGCGCCATTGCTATCAGCGGGTCTACGCCCACTTCGGGAGCGTAGCGCCAATAGTAGCTTACAATCAGGTTGACGGAATAATCGGTATAGGGTGTACCACGGTTGATAATGTAAGCAGCAGTTTGTTCGGCTGTGGCACGCGGTAGTGAGAGAATGGTGCTATCTGCTGTAACCAGTTCATTCATAGCGCGTATTTCCTGTGATAAGAGACCTAACAATACATCATAAGGTGGAGCATGTTCTGGGTGCAACTCAAAACGTGCTCGCTCAAACCATTGTACCGTATAGTCATGTCCATTGCTCAACAACTCGGTTTGTTCCTCACTCAGAGGGTAGCCAAATAGGGCTAGGCTTTCAGCTTCGCTTGTGCCGGGTATGCCATCGAACTCTAGCCCATTGGCACGCCACGTCTCCAGAATGCGTCCGCAGACATTGTGCCCTGTTTCGGGGAAGAAGCGACACCCAGGTTGGGGCTGTGCTTTGGCAAATGTTTGCCATGCTCGCCCCTCCCGTTCGAGCCTATCTACCCCTAGCCTTCCAAGCAACACGTCGTAGGGTCTTGCATGCTCTGGGTGCAATTCTAGGCGATTGCGCTCAAACCATTGCACCTGAAACAGTTGTCCTTCAACTGCTTCTTGTTGTTGTGGTGCTACTGGGTAGCCAAAAACGGGTAGCCCACCGTTTTGCTCCCAAAATTCGCGTATGCGCCCTTCGATGCAAAAACCTGTTTCGGCAAAGCAATGCCGGCCCGTTTGCGCATAGAGCCTATCGGAGCCAACCGATAGCACAAGCACTCCGAAGAGCACCAACAGGGTGAGTATACGTATATGCACTGCCTTTATTCCTTATGGCTCTTTACTCAGCGCTTGTGTGTATATGGGATGCATAGACTTGGCGCACGTCGTCTAGGGTGTGGGCAGTACGCAAGGCGTCATAGAGTTTTTTCAAGAGCGACAGGTCATGGAGTTGGCGTATCTCTGGTAACAGAGATAACCCCTCTTCACCAAACTTGAGTTCTAGCACCAAGGCAATGCCTTCTACCATTCCTTTTACCTCGCCAATCTGGATACCCCGTTCTTCGCCAATCTGGATACCCCGTTCTTCGCCAATCTGGATGCCGCGTTGCATGCCGCGTTCTTCGCTTATGCGTTCAATACTCATGACGTATGGCATACGATAACTCCTTTCATAGCTTTGTATATCTTGCCAATATTCCTCTTCTAGTTTATTTGGAAGCCGCATCATCCAATCCAAAAAGCTCAACAGCGCACGCATTTCTTTTTCATCATAGCTGCCCAATTCGTAGAGCCGACGGGCAAGCTCCGATTTTGCTTGCTTGCGGGCATGCGGGTTTTCACGGGTCGCTTGCGTTTCCAAGTGGGCCATAACAACGGTAGCGAATGGATTGGTATCTGCTTTGAGTTCTTCCCACCGTTCCTTATCGCTCTTTACTCAGCGCTTGTGTGTATATGGGATGCATAGACTTGGCGCACGTCGTCTAGGGTGTGGGCAGTACGCAAGGCGTCATAGAGTTTTTTCAAGAGCGACAGGTCATGGAGTTGGCGTATCTCTGGTAACAGAGATAACCCCTCTTCACCAAACTTGAGTTCTAGCACCAAGGCAATGCCTTCTACCATTCCTTTTACCTCGCCAATCTGGATACCCCGTTCTTCGCCAATCTGGATACCCCGTTCTTCGCCAATCTGGATGCCGCGTTGCATGCCGCGTTCTTCGCTTATGCGTTCAATACTCATGACGTATGGCATACGATAACTCCTTTCATAGCTTTGTATATCTTGCCAATATTCCTCTTCTAGTTTATTTGGAAGCCGCATCATCCAATCCAAAAAGCTCAACAGCGCACGCATTTCTTTTTCATCATAGCTGCCCAATTCGTAGAGCCGACGGGCAAGCTCCGATTTTGCTTGCTTGCGGGCATGTGGGTTTTCACGGGTCGCTTGCGTTTCCAAGTGGGCCATAACGACGGTAGCGAATGGATTGGTATCTGCTTTGAGTTCCTCCCACCGTTCCTTGTAGTCGAGCACTTTCGCTATCGAAAACGAAAAGGATAGCTCGGTGCCAATGCCAACCTTGTGATAGGTGTTGGGACGCCACCATCTGTTTTCGTCACTCAACACGGCTAGACTGGCAACCTCATGTTTGTAGCGTTCATACAACCGATGGTGTTCGACATACATCCGATACGCAAAATCTTTGTCGTACTGTCCCTGCACCTCAATGTGGATCAATATCCACACTTCTTTGCCATTTAGTAGCCATACTTTGACCAGTTTATCAACATAGTGCCGCCCGGTAGCGGCATCACGTGTGACTTGTTGGAGTTCTTTGTCTTTAAACTCAAATCCACGTTTCCAATCTATCATGTCGTAGAGCCACACAAAGAAAAACAGGATGAATGCGGGAAAGAAGTATTCTACGGTTTCTTTCCATGGGGTATCGTAGTCATCGGTCTGTTTGTGTTTTTGGTACTGATTGGGTGCGTCATGCACTGCCTTTCTATCTGGCACGTGTTTTTTCTCCTCGTTTATGCTCTGTTCTTGACTCTATTATACATCATGGTATGTTACTTCATGGGTATCATTCATAACGGGAATCACTTCTCTGGATTCTCAAGGCGCTCAATGACTACTTTCCGTTTAGTAGCCATAGCCGAAAGCCCTATCAGCGATGCTATAGAAGGAAACAGCACTGTCTTGGCAATGCCAGAGCGCAACGATATTTCATGCAGCACCGTGTCATGCTCATCTTTAATCATCACTCGGTACAATCTTCCCTCATTGAGCAATTGCTTGACAATTTGCAAGATAGCCTCGCGCTGTTGCGAGTCGTATTCATCTTGATAGATGGTCGGCACATCTTTTTTCTGTGACCTGCGAATGCCCTGGTCCTTTGGCAATCGTGTGCCGACAAATTCATCGTGCCTGCGCTCGTCACCCGACCGTGTGGCATGTTGATAGCGTGGCATGCGTGTGCCTGCAAATGACCGTGACCGTTCGCGTGGGTCATTGTCATTGTCAGAGTTGTTATCGTTTGTCATAAGCTACACCTCCGCGTGTACGCACTTACGAAGGGCTATCTGTGCGCTCAAGGGCCACAGCTACCATATGCGCTAGTCCTTGTGCAAGGGCCGAAGAGCGGCTACTTAATGGGATGAGCACAGAGCGGTAGCCAAGAATGAGTAACCCCATTGGCTGTGTATCGTGTTTGATGGGCACCACAACAAGCCCGCGCAAATCGTGCCGCTCTAGGCACACGGGCAATGCAGTAGGTTGCTCTCGCAGATCGCGCAGTGCATATGGTTGCGAGTCATTCAGCACCAACTCAAGGATGGGATTTTCGGCTAGTATCAACGATGGCTCTTCATCTATCGGCTGTGTTGCCACACGGGTTACAATTTGCACAGGTTGAAATGCAACATCCGGATCGTCTGTCCAAGCATAGACTGCCGCCCAGTCGCAGTTGAATACGCGCAGAGCTAGGTTGTTGAGCGTGCTGAGTATAGCCTCTAAGCTACTCTGGCTACGAAGCTCATCGGCAAAGCTAAACAGGGTGTTCGTCACATCATCTGCTTCGGCATGTTGCCGGCGCAACCAATCGCTCACAATAGGACCGCTCAACACATCTGCATGCGCCATAATGAGCGCACTGAGTGTCTCGATAGTCTCATTGGTACCCACGTAGCCTACCAACCCGAGCAAGGTATCTTCACTTTCTATCGTGGCGATACCAATAACCATATGTTCAGGCAACACTATCAGTTCAGGCGTGTTGTCTTGCAAGAGCATATATCCTGCGTCAACTATTTGTTGCAACAATGCGTTGTCTTCAGAAATGGCACTGGTGCTACACCCTTGGGGCAAGCGTGAGCATGCTGGTGTGAACATGTCTTGTTCACTTGAACGCAACCAGACAAGCGCACCTTCAATAGGGAGATGTTCAAGACACACGTTTAACGAGTCGTTGAACAGGGTATATAGGTCAGCATATGTTGCGCTGAGACGAGCGAGATTACAAAGGATTTCAAAAAGATGTTCATTCGTGATGCTTTGTGTTGTATCGGACATGAGTTAAAACCTCCTTACAGGTGATCTAAGGGCTAACTGGACAGGGAGGAGCCTGAGCAGGGAGCACCTCCACGTGTTCAAATTCAAGTAGACCAAAAAGCTTTTCTATTGCGTGTTGCCCATCGTTCGTTGCACGTTGCATCAGGCCATCTTCGCAGGCTGCTTTTAGTATTTCATCTTCGGCTGCTTGACGTGCCAAGGTTTCAAGGTCTTTGTTGGTGGGAGCAAGCAATCCTTGCTGCCGGTCATAGACTCGCGTTTTGCTATTATCGAGTGTAATGCTAAACACTTGTACTGGTGGCAGTTGGATAGTGATGCTGGTACCATCTTCAGACACTGTGACATCATCTATATCGAGGGTACTCAAGTCAAGCCCGGCTACCACAGTACCGTGCGCAATGAGCAAAAGGTGGTCGCCAAACAGTAGGTTTTGAAATGCATTTCCTTCAACGCCAGCTTCAATGACTTTTTCAATCGTATACGATGTCACTTCTAGGCGCTGCATTTGTTGCACTCTTCGCACAACAGCGGCAGCATCGGTGCGGAGCGTTGGTGTAGGCGAGGCCAACACGTCTGGCATAGAGCCAATGTTCCCAAAGGGAGCCGGGATGAGGTCTTTCAGATTTTCAATGTGGGTAGAGAAGAAAAGCGCTAACACGATGACAGAAAGTATTGCCACGCCTCCTATCGCAAGCCCTTGATTGCATCCGGTACCGGCTGGGCCGACATAGTGTGGCATGCCTATACCAAGAGGCGGTTGCATGCTATCATAGCTCTGTCCCCCGTCGTCATACATATCTACAAATGTATCTTCTACTTCTTCACCACGTGCTTTACGAAGACGGCGCTCCATTATCGTTTCACGTTGTTGTGGCGGTTGCTCCTCATTCATACTTTCACCCCTACGTGAATGGCAACAGCACCAAAACTGTGTAAGGTATAGTGAACATGCTGCCACCCTGCTTGACGCATCACGTTAGCCAACGTATCAGGTGGCGGGAATGCACGTGCAGATTCATGTAGATAGACATAGGCTTGGCGGTTGCCACTAAGATACCCCCCTATCAACGGGACAATATATCTAAAATAGAGCCGGTGCATTGTGCGTAGCATACCATTGCGTGGGTGTGTCACCTCAAGGCATGCGATAACACCACCAACAGTACACACACGCCACATTTCACGAAAGCTTGCTTCTGTATCGGTAACATTGCGTATGGTAAAACCGGTCGTTATCGCATCGAAGCTGGCATCGGGAAACGGCAACTGTAATGCGTCGGCTCCAACGAGCGTCATATTCCCAAGCTCAGACATGTGCAACTTACTCCAACTTTCACGCATCATTGGTGTGCAAAAATCTACTCCTGTCACAAGCCCCTTGGTGGACCAAGCAGCCAATAGCGGCAGAAAATCTCCTGTGCCAGTGCCAATATCAAGCACACGGCTATCTACTGGCGGAGCAGTATATTCAACCACACGTTGCCGCCAAACCTGGTCTAGCCCAAATGTCATCACCCGGTTGGTACGGTCGTAGGTAGGCGCAATATGGGCAAACATACGCTCAACATACGCAGCCTTCTCTTCTGTTGTTGGGAGCACATGTGCCATACCCTCTTACTCCAAACAGTTCCTATTATAGATCAAGCGTAAACCCTCAAGAGTCAGGTAGGGTTCAACAACCGTAATGGCAGCCGTTTCGCCAGCAATCACCTCAGCGAGTCCCCCTGTGGCTACCACCGTACATGAGTAACCGATTTCACGTTGCATGCGTGCCACTAACCCTTCAACAAGACCAGCATACCCCAAGATCAGGCCCGATTGCATGTAATGTTCGGTATTTTTGCCAATGACATGGACTGGACGTGCCAAATCTACCTGATAGAGACGTGCCGCATTGCGAAAAAGTGCTTCAGCACTAATGCCAATGCCGGGTGCAATAGCCCCACCAATATAGCATCCTTCGGCAGTGATGACATCAAAGGCGGTAGCAGTGCCAAAGGCAACAGCAATAACAGGACCACCATAGCGATGGTAAGCTGCCATGCTATTGGCTATACGGTCTGCGCCAAGCTCATTTGGCGTATCTATGCAATACTGTAGGCCCGTGTCAACATCCGGACCCAAGATAATTGGCTGTACGTTGAGATAGCGCGTGACCATCTCTCGAAACTGATTGGTGAGTGGTGGCACAACACATGAAATAGCACAGCCATCAATGGCTGCCATATCTAACCCATCTAATACAAACAGGTTATGCACAAGGACCGCATACTCATCAGATAGCTTGAAACGTTCTGTAGACAAGCGCCAGTGATACATAAGGTTGGAGCCTTGATACACCCCTATTTTGATATGTGTATTCCCTATATCTATGGTAAGGAGCATATTAAGCAAACCATTTGCGCAACTCTTCAGTATTCCGTGCTGCACCTAATGCAACCATAAGTTTGATACGAGCTTTGCATCCATCCAAATTTTGTACAAAGAGCACTCCTAGCCGCCGCAAATCGTGATATGCACCGACATAGCCATATTCATCGCCTAGGCTGCCTGCAAGACAGCGCGACGTTATTGCCACAACTGTACGACGCGAAATGGCCTCGCTGATAGATGGAACCCACCATGGGGGTACACGCCCACTGCCAAATGCTTCTAACACAATACCAGTTACCCCAAACTCAACGCTCTGGCGTAGCAAGTAATCATCACTGCCTTGCGTCAGGCGAATGAGATACACCAATTCTTCAAGACGTGAACATGGGATATATTGGCGGCGTACCGGCCGATGATAGAGCCACACGTGTTGATTTTCGACGCGCCCCAATGGACCACTTCCAAAAGACTGAAACCCATTTTGGGCGTGGGTATGTACTTTTTGCACCTCGTTGGCAGCATGTATCTCCTCGTTCAAGACGACAACCACACCAAGGTCACGCGCTTCGGACGATGCTGCAACACGGATAGCATTGCCAAGATTGTTCACGCCATCATACCCCGAACTTGACACATGGCGTATAGAGCCAGTGAAGACAATCGGTTTGGAGTTGTTCACTGTCAAGTTGACAAGATAGGCTGTTTCTTCCAACGTATCGGGACCATGGGTCACAACCACACCATCAACATCGGGGGCCAGCAACACCGATTCGATGCGTTGCGCCAGTTTTAACGCATTGGTTGGCGTAAAATGACTGCTCGGAATGTTTGAAAACTCCTCAAAACCCAATTCAATATTATCGTGCGGCAACAATGAAAGCAACTCATTCCCCTTGAGCGAAGGCACCGACCCGCCGACCATCAAACTCTTCTTGACGGCTATTGATTCGCCTGTTGTAATCACGAAAACTTGTTTCATATCATGTATCCATTTCTGGTCATCACCAACGAACACACAAACCATATGTGCATTTACAATTGCATGAACGTATGTGATACCTAAAATAGAGTTATAACAAGCGTTCGTAGCACACAGATTCATGGTTGCGTGCAACCCAGGCGATGCGTTGTGCCGTATCGTCTGGTGGCTTGAGCGTAAAATATTGGTAGACTGCTTCGACCGTCAACCCGGACTGTTGCAGCAACCCAGATACGGTATCGGACGGATATGCCCGCTCAACATGCATTTCATCAAACCGGTCATAGCCTTGGGTATCACTGCCTATAAACCCCGTTAAGTGTAGCGTTGATGTAGCATTCAGCGGATCAAAATCGCTTCGGGTTATTTCAATATAGTTATCCTGCTCTTGGATGTCGCAACTTCCATCATCGTGCTCTAGGTAATGCCGCGTATTCATATCGCCTATAAACAGGCCCTTTTTATCTAACACATACGCGATAGACTCAAAACATGCTGCCAAGTCTTCTTCGGTGAGCAGATAGTTTAAGCTATCATAGTTGCATGTCACCAAATCGTAAGATGCTGGAGGAAAGACACCCCGCATAGAGCGCATATCTCCATGGATAAATGATACCTGCCCCGTCATATTGGCATTGATAGCCCGTTTGCAGGCTAAATCAAGCATATTTTCGGAAGCATCTAGCCCTACCACGTTCCACCCCTTCCATGCAAAATGTAACGCTAGTGTTCCGGTGCCACATGCAATGTCTAGCATACGTTTTCCTGGCGCAGGGTGGTGTTGTAGCACCTTGTTTATATAGTGAACAATGAGCAACGAAAAATGTATCTGCCCGCTTCTGTCATATACCAACGCATATTTATTGTAGATCATCATGCCTATTGTACCACAAACGCCCTGACATCGTAGCAACACTCTGAGCACCGGCATCCTGCCGGTTTTGTCATGCCTATCATCGTGAAGAAGAATGTATGCTACAATGCATGGCATATTGAGCTGACCGGAGACAGAAGACCGGGGACCGAGGACGGAAGACTTGCTACAGTAGGTTTTTACCACAGGGGACACAGGGTTACACAGAGGAAACACAGAGTTTTTAACACAAATCATGAGTGTTATAGACGATATAAAAAGCCGCCTCGATATTGTCGAGGTTATCGAAAATAGTGGTGTGCAACTACGCCGGGCCGGCCGCTCATTTGTTGGGTTTTGCCCATTCCACCAAAACACGAAAACACCCGCCTTTACGGTTTTTCCCGATACGCAAAGCTTCTATTGCTTTGGGTGCCAAGCTGCCGGCTCCGTCTTCGACTACATTATGCGCAAAGATGGGCTAGAGTTCAAAGATGCTCTCCAGCACCTTGCGCAACGCACGGGTGTAGAACTCAAGCCACGCACCCAGGAAGAGCAGCAGATAGACCAGCAGCGTACCCGTCTGCTCGAAATAACGAGCATCACGGCACGCTACTTTGCCTACCTCTTACAGCAGCATACACGTGGGCAACCGGGGCGTGATTACCTTGCGCAACGTGGCATTAATACTGAAACGATAGAGGCATTTCAACTGGGCTATAGCCTCAACGAGTGGGGGCACCTTCTCAGCTATCTCACCGAACGCAAAGGCTTTGCGCCTGAAGAGATAGCCAAGGCGGGGTTGGCAGTGCAACGCGACGATGGCGGGTGGTACGACCGCTTCCGTGGACGTTTGATATTTCCTATTCGCAATGCACAGGGCGAAGTTGTTGGTTTTGGTGGGCGTGCAATTGGTGATGTGCAACCCAAATATCTCAACACACCACAAACGCTACTCTTCGACAAAAGCCGTGTGCTCTATGGGCTAGACCTAGCCCGCGCTGGCATTCGTAGCCACGATTCCGCCGTTCTGGTTGAAGGCTATGTAGATGTGCTCACAGCCTATCAGCATGGCTTTCGCAATGTTGTAGCGCCGCTTGGTACTGCCCTCACAAGTGGCCATGTTACGCTCCTCAAAAAACAATCGCACAACATCTACCTGGCCCTTGATGCTGACGCGGCCGGCCAACGTGCAACGCTGAAAGCGGTGCATGCCTTGCAGCAATCTGCCCCTCAACCCGATGACGACGACAGCGGTGCGCCCACATCAGAAGATATGCACGCCGTTGTCACAGAACAAGGTCTCGTGCGCTGGGAACGTGATGTAAACCTGCACATTATCAGAATGCCCCCCGGCCAGGACCCCGACGAAGTCATCAAAGCAGACCCACAGCAATGGCGTGACCTTGTGGCATCGGCTGTTCCTGTCGTTGACTTCTACATTGAGGCATATACCGCGGACCTTGACCTCGCAAAAACGAAAGACCAAACCAAAGCATTAGACCGTATTATTCCCCTGATACGGCAACTTTCTGGCAACCAACAACTAGTCTACGTTGCCAAGTTATCTCGTGTGGTGGGCATAAAAGAAGAGTTGGTGCTTGACTATGTGCGTGCAAGTCAACCTCCAACGCATACACGACAGCAACCCAAAGAAGAACATAGCCCGAGCCCTTCGCCGGGTTCTCACATTGACCCCTACCTTGTGGAACACGGCTACCGTGCGCCACAGCGTCCACCATCAGATGAGGACCGTTTGTTGGCATTGCTCCTACGCTACCCTGTGACACGCTCAGTCGTGGAGGAGACGTTGACTCATGAACTTGATGCGTACCCCTTGGTGCAAGAATTACTCGGTAGTGCGTTTGAGCGGGTGCTTGAACGCACGGAAAACCGCATAGTTTGGCATGCGTGGGTGGAGTCTGGTGCGCCTCCCCTACCAGCGCAAACGCATGACAAGCCAGATAAGTTGCTGGAGTGGGCCCAAGAGGTGGATGAGTCGTTGCGGGTTCAGGTGGAGCACCTAGCGGCTATTGTGCTGCCGCGCACGCTAGAATACCTCTATATGCAAGATGCTGAGAAGTCTATTCGACATCTGCGCGTGCGCCAAGCTCGCACATGGCAGCTTCGCCTCAGCCAGCAGGCCGATGCGTTGCACGATGCGGACGAGTTGAAGCATTGCCAAGCGCTCTTGGTTGAGTTGTCTCGCTACGTTGCGCTGCTCAGTGCGCCACCGCGTAGCCGTAGCTTTATGGATGTGCGTCACACGATAGAGGGATGTTGATATAAGTGATGCGCGGTGAATATGCAGCACCTCATATGAGATACCTCGTTGCCATTTGCAAAAGCCTATACCCCATGCTACACTACTCCCCATAGCAAAGTAAAGAAGCGTGTAGGTGTGAGCAGTTATGGAAGAACTTCTGAAATGACGCACATGCCTTGAGCAACAGCATTATGATGATGCCCTTGCTCTTAGGAAACCAACCAAAAGGAATGTGAACATGAACCATCGTTTGTTTCATATCACCCTGCTGCTGCTCCTAGCCGGCAGTAGCATCCTATTACCCATGCGCCTTACACGCGCAACTGTGCCAAAACCCTATAACCCAGTTAGCGTTGGCACAACCTACCTCGCCCTTGGCAACTCCCTCACCACTGGCACCGAAGCCGATGCCAACAATGACGAATTACCGGGCTATCCCGCCAACATCTACTATGACCTTCAAAGGAAATACCCCAACCTTGCATACGAAAACTTGGGCAAAGACGGTGAAACCAGCACAAGCATGATCAACGATGGTCAACTTGAGCAAGCTGAAGCATTCATCGCCAACGAAATCGCCAACGGACGCCGTGTTAGCCCCGTCACCCTCAGCATTGGCGGCAACGATGTGGTGAGCATTCTGCTTAACCAAATGAGCGACGCAGAAGGTGAGCAAGCGTTGGAAACATTCAAAACCAACCTCGACACCATCCTCGACCGCCTATTGACAGCCCTCACCGATGTCTATGATAAACCACAGGGCAACCTCATCATCATGGACTATTACAACCCCTACCCCGGCTTGCAACATCCCCTCACCAACGAACCGCTCATGGATGAGTGGGCCGAGAAGTTCAATGCAGCCATTAAAGAAGCGGCTGCCAAACATAACATACCCGTCGCTGAGGTAGCTCAAGCATTCAGTGGCAATGAGGCCGATCTCCTCTTTGTCAACCAAGAAATTTACGAAAACCCATTCCTCCTTATAGAAAGCTCTAACCCCTCCTTCGAGCAAGACCTCGACTATCACCCGCGTGCTGCCGGGCACCAAGTCATAGCCGACCAGTTCATTGCTGTCAGTGGTTATGCACCATTGAACATAGACATCCGGGGAGCCCAAACCGGCACAGTCACTACACCCTACACCTTCCAAGCACTTGGCACTCCCGAAAGTGCCACACCTATAACCTACACATGGATACCAACGCCCACACATGAGCTAGAAACGACGGAAGCAACCTACACATGGGACACAACCGGCACCAAGACTATCACCGTCACTGCCACAAGTGCAAGCGGCTCCGTCGTGACAGATACGCATACCATTGAAATAGCAGCGATAGAGCCACCAACCAGTGTGGAGATAGCGGGCCCAAGCACAGGTCAGATAGATACAACATACACCTTCACGGCTACAGTAGCGCCAGTAGACGCCACCCGCCCAATCACCTACACATGGCTACCAGATGCAACGAGCCACATAACACACACAGCACGTTTTGCTTGGAGTGAAAGCGGCACCAAGACTATCACCGTCACCGCAACGAATGCAAGCGGCACTATCGTAACAGATACACACACCATCACTATGCAAACGCCAACCACTGCGCCAACCAGTGTGCAGATTGATGGGTCCAGCACGGGCGACATTGGCACTACCTACACCTTCACAGCCACGGTAGCCCCCGACGACGCAACGCAACCGCTGACCTATGCATGGACACCAACGCCCGACGGCACCGACGCAAACACCGCCAGCTATACGTGGAATGAAAGCGGCACATACACCATCACGGTCGTCGTATCCAATGAAGCAGGCACAGCGACTGCTACGCATATCATCACCATTCAGCAGCCAGACATTGCGCCCATGAGTGTGGAGATTGCGGGGCCAAGCACGGGTATAGTTGACGCTACCTACACCTTCACCGCTACCGTCTTGCCCGATATGGTGACAACACCAATTGTGTATGTCTGGACACCGCAACCGTCAAGCACAGACACAAACACTGCCACCTATCAATGGTCTGCAACCGACACCTATACGATAACTGTCGCTGCATCCAATGAAGCCGGTACTGCGACAGATACGCACATCATCACGATTGCGGACCAACAACGAAACGTCGTCTTCCTACCACTTGTGCAACGGTAATGTGATTACCGTTCCCGGAGCCTGTCGAAAGATGACGGGGCATGCATGCCCCCATGCATATATTTGTGGACTATTCGTAGAGCGTGCCACGCACGTTTGGGAGTGCGTGGCACCGTTACGTAATGCTATTAAGAACATAAAAAAATGGAATTGGACAGAATGTATAACCTAATACGCTGTGTTGCAGCAAGCGTGCCATTGCACATGCTGATGATGCTACTAGCTACGCTCATCACTCTGAGTGGGTGTGCAAAAAACACTCCAAAAGCTATCATCGGCACATGGCGCTTGAGCCAAACACATGAAACAATGGAATTTCGGGAGGATGGCACGCTGCTCCAAACCGATACATCCGGCAACGTTTCTACTTGGAACTACACTTTTATAGACGATGCACGTATCAAGATACACGATGAAACCGATACAGGTCGTGAAACCATTATTGAGGTAGACATTCGCTTCAATCAAATGATGGTGACAGAACTATCTCCCGATGCAGGTGTGTCAAGAAGCGGACTCTACGAACGGATACGTGGTACATGACCCAACCTGTATTTGTGAAAGGGTCATGCCCCCTTGTCGTACTATATGCCATAGTTTAGCAAAAACCAAACAGCTACCCTGGCCGTGAAATCACTCCGACCAGTGGCTAGCTGTTTGGTCATCCTTGAAACGCGACAATGTGTTCCCTTCGACACGCTCAGGGTACACTCATATCAAGAATGACACGCTTTCTTTCTTTTCCTCTAGTACGCTATCCGCCCATTGCAGCAAGGCGTTGCTGCATCTCACTCAGTACCTCTTTACGCTCGGTAGCTACCTGCGTGAGGCGCGAAATTTCCCTTTGATGTTCAGCAATGGAGGTTCTCACCTCTTCTATGCTTTCTTCGTGTTCCTTTATTGAGTTCTGGAGTTCGCGGATACGACTCTCGATTGCCCGCACCTCAGCCACGGTTGCATCGCGCTCTTGTTGCTGCTGCTGACGCGATTCCTTTGTCTTGCTAAGTGCTAGACGTAGCGCATTGACACGATGATAAATCGTTTCAATCTGCTCAATCTGAGACGGGTCAACTGTTGCAAGCGAATCTTCTGCCTCGGCTATATTCTTATCCAATGTGGCTATCCGCTCATCAAAATCCTTATACTTCGCATCCTCCTCCTCGACCTTCCGCTTTGCCGTTTCAAGCTCTGTTAGTTGCTGAGACATCCGTTCTCCTTACCGTATATTAATATATTGGCGTGTGACATAGCACCACACCATACATCGGTTACACTCTTCTATTGTAACACTTTTCACCACATAGATTTTCAGAAAAAAGGGACATCTTGGAAATACGACCTGTGATGGTAAAGCCTCATAGCCCTTGAATCACAAACGATATACCATAACAATGGGCTTTGTCACGTGACCCGTTCCCAGTCACTTACTGGACCTTCTATCAAAATAAAAAAAGTATGGGGTTCTGGAAGAGGGAGCGTTTTCCAGAAATGATATGTCTCTGGTGCTCGATGGGAGAGCTTTTGCAGCAAATGGTCCCATTCATAACGCAATTGCCCTGTTGTCGCCGGTAGCTTCTCCTCAGAGCAACAACAGGCAGCAATCTTAGCTGCATCAAAACGATATGCCCGGTTGTGTGCTTCTGCGACAATAGCGCTGAGGTAGGTACCCAATGCAAGCAAAGGGGTTGCATGCGCACGAAACCGTAGCAGTTGCGGATGATGACGATAGCCCTTTGTATGACCCTGCAACACCTTTTGCGCCAGCAACCCCTCACGCCACACTGCCACCAATCCTTTTGCATCCAAATAGCGTGGGTGTACCGTCCATAGCCTCATAGGTCAACAACCTCTGCTGCCACTAAACCTCGGCGTTCTTGGTGTCTTGGCGGTTCAATATCAACCATTGTGAGTAGATTGTTACGGGGTTGTACGTGGCAACATAAGAATAGGTGACAGGTCCGGCAACGGGGAATTGGGCTGTGGATTGGACTGTGGGAGATGTGGGGGCGCTTCTGGCTGCGTTTGTTGTGGCACAGCCGGCTCTGGTTCTGGCTCGGCCCGCACAACCAGCCTGTGCGTAAATATGCCAATGGGGACGCATGTAATCAAGGTCAACGTTTCTGTTGGGGTATGGTTCAATACCCACGAATCTTGTGGGAGCAAGGTATGGATTTCGCGCACGACATAGCGATGCTCCTGCTCTGCTACGGTGACAAATACATCATCGCCAATATCTACACTGGGCAAATGGTTAAAAATAACATCCTGATAGCCAACATGGCCAGAAATGATGATATTGCCAGCAGTGCCCGGATAGGCCGCTAGGGGCCAGTAGTGTGCTGCTGCATCTAGCGGTATATCCCATTCTTGGTAGGAAAAACCGGCTTCTATCACCTCGGTATCAACACCAACACGGGGTATCGTGACACGTGTTGGGCGCACACCATCCCAGGCATGTTCAACCGATTGAACCGGCTGCATAGCCCACTCTGGCGCGGGGTGCCAATAGAGATGTTCCCATCCCACATCGCCTAGCACAACCGCATGCGTCTCTGGGTCATATTCAAAACGTGCGCGGTCAAAATATTGGATGACAACGGGTTTGCCATCTGGTTGCTGTGTTGTCAATTCCTGCGAAATGGGGTAGCCAAATGCTGCTGCACCGCCATGGGCAAACCAGAAAAACTTAAAAGCTCCCTGTAAGGTATGCCCGGTATCGGGAACAAACAACGTATCGGGCAAATCATCAATGGGTAAACCAACGAGAGCAGGGTCATGAATGGAAACCGCATCGGGCGGGGCAGTTGCCAACGGATGAAGGGCACCATGCCCCCCATGAGCGCTCTGCGCGGCCCAGTGCCCTAGCGGGGTTGCATGCACCGTTCCATCCTCGGCGTGCCACTCCAACCGTGCGCGTGCAAAATATTGCACCGGGCGGCCCTCAGCTAGGAACACCTGCGTAGCCGGCGGCCCAAACACTGGCTCATCTCCATAGCTCTCGTAGAACTGTCGAAAGCTATAGGCAACCGTAAAACCTGTTTCAACGAAAAAACGCGGCGCACCCGCATCTTCCGCCTGCGCAACGGTAGCCGTGTGCGGTTGCACGAGCGATGCCCCAACAAGGAGTAACATGCATAGAAACAAAACCGGAGACCGAAGACCGAAGACGAAAGACCGGTTTATAGTCCTCTGCCTTCGGTCTTCCGTCCCTTGTCTTTCGTCTTCCAACCTAGGTATCAATTAATTACCCTTGAACATGAGCAACTTTTGCTGCCAATTGACTGTTTCCTGCTGTGGTGCGACAGGAGCACTGCTAGGAACATAGACATCGCCGGGGGCGACGCTGGTATCTGGCAAAGCTGAATAGCGCCCAACCAACTGGGCCGACTCGATAATATGCCCCATCATAGCTGCTTCAACTTGCTCTTTCGTAGCACCCATGCCTAGGCCAAGTTCTGGAATATCAAGCGCATACAGCTTGAAGAAATAGCGATGCGGACCGTGGTCAAGGGGCGGGCAAGGACCATCATAATCCGTCATCCCCAGACTATTCACGCCAATCGAACTAATTTCGCGCCAATCGCCATAGGCATCGGGGCGAATATCATAGAGCACCCAATGAACCCATGTACCGCCTACCGCATCGGGATCGTCCATAATCAACGCTATGCTTTGTGCTAATGCTGGTACACCACTCCACTGAATATCTGGGGGAATGTTCTCACCGTCACACGTAAATTGAACCGGAATGAACCCACCATCCACAAAGTGTGGGCTGGTAATACTCATACCTTCTTGGGCCATAGCCACGGTTGGTTGGCCGAAAGCTGTTACAACAGCAAATGCCACCAACATAAGCGCCACAAGCGCTCCTTGGCGTCGTAGTATTGAAACCATTGCGTTATCCTCCTCTTTCTGGATTTTCACCTTCTACCCTGAAGAATTACTGTTACAAGTCTACACAAAGACAAACCATTAAACTAATTGGTGTCAAGATTTAGGTCAACATCTTATGATTCATGACAAACACTCTTTCGTTCCGGATACTCCCTAGAACTCCCGTCGTATCCCTCCTCTCTATACCACTCCACTCTCCTGAGAAGAAAAACCTGCCGCATTATAGAGTGCTTTGTATTGTATGTCAAATTGTCAACCTGTATGAGCAACGCTCTCTCGAGACTATGAGATGAACTTGAAAGCGAACTTCAACGTTCCAATCAGGTAGGAATGTTAATGCTTGATATGCGCTCAGATTTACATTCAAGTGTCCAAGATCGTCGGATTATTGATGCATATGTTGGTAGGCAAGTCAATACATTATGCTATAACCATCTTTGCTCACAACACGTTACCCTGCTAGCGTCCTGCATACAACCGTACCTTTTCGCCCTTGAAAATGCGCAACAAAAAGTAGATAGATGGGAATAAGAACAAAGACCCGGCCACCAGCAATATCAGCATAAGCTTCAACGTTATGGTAGGCGCAGCAGCATTGTAAATGGTAATATCTGGTTCAACCAAGTATGGGAATTGTGCAACACCCCACCCCCACACTATCATCACTACCTGCGCCCCGGCAAGGATGCGGGCAAGGTAAAACCGCCGCGTCAAGAGCGAGCCGATAGCAAGGACCGAAGCTATAAGCGCACCAGCATGCAACGGTATAGCCCACATATGCTCAAAGAGTCCACGTGCAATGTGCGGCGCACCCTCATCTAAGAGCACAAAAATAACCGCTTCTATCACATCAACCAGCACACACGTAACAATGGCCCGCATGCGGAAATCATCCTGCAATGCTGGGGCATCGGCTTCTACCGTAAGATATACTGCGGCAAGGTAGGCAAAGAGCACAACCGTCAACGCGCCCACTGTCCACGGGAAGGGGGCAAGCCACGCATCTATTGGTTTGCTGATAACCATGCCCTCCTCTACGGCAATGCGCCCCGATGCCAGAGAACCTGCACATACACCAAGCATAATTGGCGTGACAATACTGGTGATGGCAAAAATACTTCCCCACCGTCGCTGCACATTGTCGGTTTGCGAATCGTAGGAGCGAAACGTAAAGGTTGCGCCCCGTAGCACAATACCTATGAGCATGATCATGATGGGCGTAAACAGCGCTGTCATGATGACAGCAAATGCCGGCGGAAACGCGGTGAACAGAATGACCACAACGAGAATAAGCCATACATGGTTGGCTTCCCAAATGGGACCTATGGCGTCGGCAATGAGCACCCGTTGCTGGCTGGCCCGTGGGCCCCAAGCCAGCAAATCCCACACTCCGCCGCCGAAATCTGCGCCACCAAAGAGCGCATAGAGCGTCAAGCCGGCCAACATCACACCGGCAATAACGACGACAATGTCAGGCATGTTCTATATTCCCCCACGGTAAACTACATTTGCTCTCTGTTTCTTGTGGGCTACTGAGCACTTGCCGCCACAGCAACCATATCACGACGAATCCAAGAAAGATATAGAGGATAACAAAAACCAATGACCACATTATCTGCCCCTCCACAGGCGTGACAGCATCTGCGGTACGCAAAATGTTGTAGACAATCCACGGTTGTCGCCCAACCTCAGTGACAACCCACCCGGTTTGCACGGCAAGCATGCCTAGTGGCGCAACAACGACAAGCGCCTTGAGCAGCAGGCGATTATCGGCTAATGAGCGCCTTCGCCATGCCAAAAATGCAACCCACACAGCAACAGCGGCTAACGCCATGCCCGCGCCAACCATTATCTGAAATGCAATATGGGTGATGACAGGATGCGGCCACTCATCGCGTGGGAAGGCATCTAGCCCTATCACTTCGGCGTTGGGGTCTCCAAAGGCCAGGATGCTCAACCCATAGGGAATGTTGATGGAGTACCGCGTGACACCTGCCTCGACATCGGGAATGCCGCCAATGCGAAGCGGGGCTGCCCGCTCTGTATCAAAGTGTCCTTCAAACGCAGCCAGCTTAGCCGGCTGCACCTTTGCCACCACCTTGGCACTTATGTCGCCACTGAGTGGCTGCAAGATGGCCGTGACAACGAGCACAACAAGCGCAATGGTGAGCGCCCGGCGATGAAAAAGGTTTTCACGGTCGCGCAGCAGCATATAGGCATGGATGCCAGCCACGGCAGATGCGGTTGCAAGGTAGGCGGCTATGGTCATGTGCAAGGTTTGCTGAAATGCGCTCATTGTCAACATTGCCCCTATGGGATCAATGTCTACGGGCATGCCATTTTCTAAGCGAAAGCCCGTCGGGTTGTTCATCCAAGCGTTGACAGTGACGACGAGAATGCCAGAAAGTGCTCCACTGATGGCAACTACCATACCGGCAAGCCAATGCATGATGTGTGACACACGCCCCCATCCATAGAGATAAATGCCCAAGAAAATGGCTTCGGTGAAGAAGGCGAACCCTTCCAGCGAAAAGGGTACCCCAACAATAGCCCCCGCAAAGCGCATGAACCCTGGCCACATCAGGCCTAGCTCAAAGGAGAGCACCGTGCCAGAGACGGCTCCCACGGCAAAGAGGATTGCCGTGCCCTTAGCCCAACGTTTGGCTAGGGTAAGGTATACATCTTCGCGGGTGCGTAGCCATAGCCCTTCGGCTATGACCATGAGCAACGGCATACCAATGCCGGCAACGGCGAAGAACATGTGAAAGGCTAACGAAAAAGCCATATCAAAGCGTGCTATAAGTAAGTCATTCATATCAAACCTGTTTCAGATTTCATGAACCACAGAGAGCACAGAGAAACACCCAGGAATACACACATACCCTGCCCTTGTACCCTGTGGTAAACATTCTTTGCTGTTACGCTCCAAAGATGCGAGTTGTTTTGGCTATTGTACCATACATGAGTTACATGGGATGTGGGGGATCGCACAAGGGTAGGCATTGAACCGCCGAGACGCCAAGAGCGCCAAGATGCACGTTGGGGTATGCATGGCACCCACCTACGTGTAGCACCGGCTTCTAGCCGGACTCCGCCAGGATGCCTGTCCTACAGTATGTTCTTATCCATCAGACGATGGACCATCTCCACACATGGCTCAAATCTTATCGCAAATCAACCCACAAAATGGTTGAAATTTGCCCCTACATATGCTATCATGGAAGAGGAATTTTCACTAGATAAATCTTCATACACCGCTACGCTTAACGGCGGTGTTTACGAAAGAAAGGCATAATGATTATGTTGAAGAAAGTAACCAAAAGTGTACGCGCAAGCCTACGCATCAAGACCAGCGTTAAGGCCGGCCGCGGCTCCAATAATCAGGGGGCACGATAATACGTATGTGCTTTTGAAAGGCAACACAGGTTGTTGCTGTAAGACTACGCTATTAACCTCATTGACATTCCCCGGCACGATGTGTCGGGGTTTTGTTTTTTCTGTCCTCCTGCGAGACGTTGCGGGGTAGCGTGGCACCAGAGAAACATCAATCCCTAACAAGGGAGCATGCTCCCTTGCTCATGCCCAATACGCTTACCTTAATATGCGGGCGTGCGGCCTGCCGGTGCTGCACGATGGGTGCCGAGGTAGGACAGGCATCCTGCCTGTCCCGCGTGGTTGCTTGTGGGTTTGGCGGTGCCAAACCCCTACTATTGTAGAGACGTTGCGTGCAACGTCTCCAGCTTCCCCTGGCCGGACCCCGGCAGGATGCCGGTGCTACGTGTGGAACGGGGACAGGCAGGATGCCTGTCCTACTTCTCCCTTATACAGCGCTGTGCTCTTCAAGCAAGCGAAATGCTTGTTGGCAGATGGCTTGCGAATCGCATTTGTCCGCTAGTTCATCGGCCTCGTAGCGCCCTTCAAAAGCTTCCATAGCGGCATATTCGAGGGCCGGTTGGAAGGCATCTGCGAGGGTTTGGCGCACCTCATCTGCGGTAAGATAGGTGCCGCCAGCCTTGCGGCGCTTGTTGGTCTTGGCAATTTGGCGCACGGCATGTCGGATGGAGTTATCCCACGAGCGTGTCGTGCGCTGTTCAACGGCTTGCTTGATAAGATGCAGCAACAGAATGACCGCAAAACTATCTATTTTATTTATCTTGTCGTCCTTGCTCATTTCTTCTAGCTCATCCACAATGGCAAGGGCATCGTCATAGCGGCGTTGCTCAAGGCAAGCCCGCAATTCAAGGAGTTCTTCCATTGGTCCATGTTTCTCCGCTTCTAAGAATGCACATTTGGATCATCCGTTGATAAGCCCTCATGATGAGCTACTGAAAGCAAGCGTTGATCTGCCGACAGGAATATCAACGCAGGTAGTTTCTGTTTCAGAAAAGCATCATGAACAACCAATGCTGAAGCCATCAGCATCGTAATCAAGCATTAATAGCTCTCACGTTCTTCAAGAATAATCTCTGAAAGTGGTCGTCCAGTTGCACCCACTCGGTGTGCAATTTCATCTCGTTGTGTTGTGGAAAGGGGAGAATCGGTTGTCAGAAAAAGCGATTCTTGTCGGCACAAACCCATAGCCAACAATATGCTATCCACATGCTGACGATGGGACTCAACAGATAGCAACGAGTGCGTTTGTGTCAAGCTCTGTTCAATAATCTCAACAAAGTCGGTATGATGTTTTTCAGCTAAAAGTCTTAATTTTGTATACAGTCCGAAAGGAATCTGAATAGTCACAAGGTTTGTTTGTGTTGTTTCCATTTGTGTGTCCCCAATAATGGCGTATAAAATAAGTAGTTTTCTGAACGAGAGCCACAGTTTGCTCACAGGTATCATTATACACCATGCTAACATACCTTCCCATAAAAAGACAGTTCGCTCGTTCCTTATGGCGACTATTGTAGCATAGAATAGGGGTCTGGGGTCTGGGGTCTGGGGTCTGGGGTCTGGGGTCTGGCAAAGATGAGTCTCCAGCTTCCCCTCGACGGAGTCCGGCTAGAAGCCGGTGCTACACGATGGGTGCGACGCACTTTTGGGAGTGCGTCGCACCAGATTCAGCAGAGAAGCCGGTGCTACACGATGGGTGCGACGCACTTTTGGGAGTGCGTCGCACCAGATTCAGCAGAAAAAGCGGGGCGACTGGTAGTGTCTACCAGTCGCCCCGCTACCGCTAGGGCAGGCACGAAACCTGCCCCAACGTCCGTTTCCTACGCTTTAGCCTATCGCATCACCATTGGCAAGTACAAAGACCGCGTTGTAGCAACGCTACCACGCACCAACCGGAACTCGGTCAGTTGGTCGGTAACGACCGTAATGGTGTTGGACTCCGTGTCAATGGTATAGCAACCTGTATCGTCTGCTGCTGCACACTGCGACAAAGTACTCCAACCACCACCGCTGTAGTATGCAACGGCAAGCTCTTCCTCACCTGTAATCGTATCGCTGTAGCGTATCGTCAAAGTGATAGGTGTAGAAGCCTTGGCAAGAGTGTTGCCATCCATATCAGCAACATTGAGACCAAAGCCTGATATAACAGCATCAGCAATGCCACTATCCAAGGATGTGTCTGGGTCTTCAATAGTACCATATGCATCGGCCGTTACGGCGTTTGGCGGGAAGGTAGCACTGACCGAATCCAGACCTGCCAAGGTTGTGGACTCAAGTGTACCACCGTTGGCCACGGTAATATTGGGGTCTTCTGTGATTGGCGTCTCAGCCACGCGAGCGCTTGTATCTACAATAAGCCCAACCGGACCTTCGCTGGTTTGCTCAACGCTCACCTTGACTTCCTTGGTTTCCTCATCCACCGTATACTCTTCAATGGGAATCCACTTCTTCTTGAGCGGGCTAAAGAATGCTGGTATCAACTTCGCACTCTTCACCTTTTCGTCGTCAACCGTGGTATTCTCATTATACGGCAATGAGATTGTCACCTTCTTCTGCAAGGTTACTTGCACCTTACGCTTGGTGTCCTTCTCAACGAAACCAACACTATAGGGCTTGCCAACCAATGTCTCGGTGGCTGTTTCTTCGGGCACTTCGGCTGGGGCTGGGTCTACCGAAATCTGGATCTCCTCTTCAGAATCGGTCGGCATGGTTTCTGGTGGTATTTCCACCTTCACCGTGCGACCGGGGTCTGCATTGTCTGTTCCCTGCTCGGTATCCACGGCTGGTGCCTCGACCGTTGTACCCTTGTCGTTATCAAACGTTTCAGATACTGGTTCTGGCAATTCAACCGGTGTTTCCTCAACCTGCGTCACTGGCTCAGGCGGAGTGACGACACCGGTATCAGGATCAGGAGAAGGATTGGTAATGACTTGTCGCGGTGCCTTGTATGCCTTCTTCTTCTTGCCCGTATCAGGCTCTTGCACTTCCACTTCAATGACCGGATCAACAATCCACTCAGCTTCTGGATCGGGATCGCCGCCCTCATCCTTCGGCTGTGCAACTGGGCCGACATAACAACCATTGGCATCGGTCAGGACCAGTTGTGTCTGCCCATCGGAGCCAGAGATAGTCACCTGCCCATTGCGTACTAGGTTGCCATCGGCGTCACGCAATTGACCCACAATGTAGGAATCCACTTGTCGGAGCGTCACTTGCATATTGGCTGCGCTGGCAATGCTCTGGCCCTGTGGCTTGACGAGCTGTGTTTGGATCGGGATTTCGCCAAAGTCCACAGAACAGCTTTGGCCAGCATCACGCTTGACACAAGTGGCCGTTCCTGCTGTATCTGAAGCCACACAATCGTCGGTCCACGACAATGATGTAGTCGCCGTACTGCTATATGCACAGGTCACGAAGGTTGGGTAGTTGATAGCATCAAAGCCTTCTGGCGGCTGCACTGTGACATCGAACGTTGCGCCGGTTTCAAGCACAACATTCTGGCTTACTTCACCACCGGTCATGGTAACTTCCATGCCAAACACAGATGATGGTAGGTAGGAACCGCTCACCAACAATGCATTGGCAGTAAGTTGCAGGTTGTAGCGTAGAGTAAAGGTGGCATTGCCAACATAGCTAAAGCTATAGCTCCCATCCTGCTTGATGGTCGTCGAGCGTGCTGCGGTCATGTTGCCATCTGGCAGTAAGGTCACTTCACCTATCAAACCACTGACGGCATTACCACTGGCGTCAACAAAGCTCCCTGTTAAGGTACCAGTGTTTTCGGTCATGGCAAAGGTAGCTGTGGCTTCATCACCAATAGCTATGCTGGTGGATGTCTCAAAGCTATACTTGGCATTTGTGGCCAAGCTAGCATAGAGCACACAATCGGCACAGTCTACTGGTTGTGGCAGCTTGAACATACCATCAACAACCGGGGCGTTGGCTATTTGCCTGCTGCTGCCCTGGCGTTTGAGAGAGACGGTAGCGTCCACATCTACCACCTTTTCGCCAACCGTGAAGCTGCCTTCAAGCGGTGTTGTCTTGGATTGGGTTAGCACAAAGTCAGCCGTTTGGTTTAGGTCATTGCCCACAACCATAACGGTTTGTGCGCCTGCCTCAAGCACATAGGCTGGTGGGTTGCCTTCAGCGTCGGGGGATAGGTCGGGAGCAACGGTCCACTCGCCCGGAGGCACGGCCACGCTGAAGTAGCCATATTGGTCGGTCTCAGTTGTATACCAGCGACCACCTTGCTCGAATATGTCTATGGCTTGGAAGGCCACCGGCTTGTCGGTATTGTCAGTTACATAGCCTTCAACCACACCCAAGCGACGCACGAGCAGAATATCGCCAAGGTCAACATCGTTTGCGCCAACCTCAACCACTGGCAGAGCTTCACTTGCCAAGTCGGGATACCCAGCTTCTTCAGTGCCATCATCTAACTCGCCATTCTTCAGCCACACTTCAACTTCATAGAAGCCTTCGAGCACGGGTATGCTGAATGAACCATCTTCTGCCAAGCGGGTTGATGTGACGCGGCCGTCTTCTACGCTGCGGACATCTATGGCTGCATCGCGGCGGTTTGTGCCACCACGCAATGCATCTTCAGAGCCTGGGCGTATCAAGCGACCCTTGATGTAAGCTTGTGCCTGCTGCACTTCAATATTGGCCGTCACTGCGCCATCCGTCACCTCAACGGTTCGTGGATTGCCTGTGAAGACCCAGTTGTAGTTGCCACTCGACCAGATTTCTCTGGTATTGGGTGCAACCACCCACTCGCCGGGTGCGACACCAATGGAGTAGTTGCCTTCACCATCGGTCTTTCCGGTGCGATAGCCCGTACCATCGGTGCGATGCACTTCTATCGGCACACCAACCACACCTGCACCACTCGGCACAGACACTTTGCCTTCAATCTTGGTTGTGGTTTGTTCAACAACAATCGGCTCGCCACCGTTGACCTGCACAACTTCATCCATGGATGTAACGGTGAACTGCACCGGGTCTGGCACAAGATAATCGTCATACTTGGGATCAGGCAAACCAGTGTCTTGGTTCTTCGGCCACACATCTACCCGTGCCTGATAGGTACCGGGCGGGATATTACCAGCATCAAATACACCACCAGTGAAATCTTCATCCTGCTTATAGGTGACAGGAACCCAAGAAGGCTTGCTCAAGTCAACATTACCGTTCTTATCGAGTGCTTCAATGCGAATCTCAGCCCATTCTAGGCCTTCGTCGGTAGCATTACCTGAACCATCACCGATCACAAACCGGCCTGTTACATTGACGGGAGAAACAACCAGTGGCTCAGGAATGGTGTAGTGACCATCAGACTCAAGGAACAGATCAATGTCGTAGAACCGAGATAGTTGGTAATTCTCGAACTCTTCCGTTCGCCATGGAGCATACCCGAGCACGGTCCAGCGAGCGTTCTCATCCAAGCCTGGCAAGGTAAACTCGCCGTTGGCGTTGGTATAGACGAACATCTCGGTGCCTTCGTCGTACCAGCGGTCATACCACCATGCACGCACTTTAGCACCTGGCACTGCCACGCCCTCTGGCGTCTGCACGACACCACTGATGGTACCGTTGCCGGCGGCCTCTTGGCGTAGCAACAAGCCTGGCATAAAGTCGCTTGCGGCCTGTGGTGTAGCACCAAACTCAGATGCACGCTGCCGGTTGCGGCGCATGATGCCATCTGGGTCGGTGTTGAGTTCAGCATCGTCATTTGCCTCGGCCGGTGTTGTCTCGGCAACCTCGTCCACGCTGCGTACTGCTACTTCACGTGTGGCAGCATCATCTGCTACCGTCAATGAAGCGGCTTGGAACGCGCTTAGACGCTGGGTGGCCTGCTTGAGTTGGGCCTTGACATCTTCCACCTTGTCGTAACAAGCATTAATGTCTGGCTCTTCGGCGCTGATGCTGGTTGTGACAAACATGTCTGCTTGGCCATAGGCACGGAAGCTACGAGTGAGGTTGAAGTTGTAGTAGAACGCGCCAAACGTGTCGTTGGTGATGTCGGTGTAGGCTTTGACCTTGAAGACACGTGAAACGCTCTCGCCCGCAGCCAAGGAGTTGATGTCCCATCGGACTTCGCCTTGACCAGAGCGCCCAGATACATCGGCACTACCATCAACATACTCTGCGCCTGCTGGCAACTTGTTGTAGAGCAAGATGTTGCGTGCCTGACCTGCGCCGATGTTGGAGACCGTCAATGTATACTCAAGTTCAGCACCCCGTTCTGCACTGTCTGGACCTTCAAGCGTGACGACGAGTTCTGGCACTGGGCAATCAGCGGTGTTGAGTGTGCCAAAGGTATAGCTCGATGTAACAACGCTTGTACCTTGCACTGCACGAACGCCATACATGTAGGTTGTGCCACACATGAGGCTTTGGCGGTCGTCATCAAGTGTGTAGCTCACAACATTCGTGCCGTCTGGTGTTTGGATAGTGCCACCCAACTTCAATTCGGCCGGTGAGTTCGGGTTGGCTATCACTTCAAATCCAGTACCTTGGCCAGATTCGCCCTCATCCCATGTCAACTCCACGACAACTGGGTCGGTTGTCTTTTCCTCAATAACCAAGTTGGTCGGCGGGAACAGATACAGGGATGTCTTGACCTTAACCATCACTGGTTCGCTGCATGTTGCACCGTAGCATGCTTTGACGCCATACTCATATTCACCACCATCGGCTGGTTTGCCATGGTCATCTGGGATGGTGTAGGTGAATGGTACGGTATCGCGCACTACTGGCACGTTGTTGTCAACAACCACGCCATCGCGGGTTACTTCAAAGTGGTCAATACGCTCTGGCTGGTCGTAGACCCAACCGACGGTAATGACGAGCGGGTTCTCAGATACCTGCTCGGCTGTGACGGGCTGCATAACTGCCGGCGGCAATTCGTTGTCTACAATCTCGACAATCATGGTAGCGTTCTCACCCACGGTTGCGCCGTTGGTCGGCTTCGACAAGACGACACGGAAGCGCTTGGCAGGATTGAACTCTTCGTCGTCGGTGATGGGCAGTTGAACCTTAAGCGTGCCACTAACGCCATGACCCCACGCGAGCTTGGTCGGCTCTGGTGTGCCATAGTGCCCCGGGTTGGTGGTGATGTCTTCAACCGTAACCGTGACAGAAATCGGTAGATCGCTGCCACCAACACGCCGCACGACAAACTCTGCTGTGCCATCACCCTCACCAACGGTGAGTGTATCGGTGATGAACTCAACTGCGCCCGGCATCGGGTCGTCTACGTTGGTTGCAACGTATTCGGCCTCAACTGGCTCGCCAAGTTTACCATATGGTGTGGTTGTTGTAATCTTCATCTCAACCACTCGGCCTTCAGGTGTATACACACCATCAGGTGTAATTGAAATGGTCTTGGTTACGACCCATGTACCATCTTCTATGGTGAACGGTTCTGGGCAAACGACGTCTGCGTTATCACCACAATCAATGGTAACGTTCACTTCGCCATCGCTGCCGCCCACGCGCTCGATGACTACTTCACCATCCTCATCTTCGGGGTAGGTGTAGGTTGGGCTGGTGAAGCGCAATTCGCCTGGCTCTTCATCATCTTCCACCGTCACAGTGATAACCTGGTTTGGTGCGAATGTTGGTTCGCCCAAGCCTAGATCAACATTGGTCAACGTGAGTACGAATTGTCGTGCTGCAACTTCCTCGTCGGTTTGTACGGTGTCGTCGTCTGTGATGTTGAGCAGCACTTGGCGTCCACTCATATCACCACGTGCCCAAGACAATGTATCAGTGACGATTGTTGCAATGTTTGCACTTGTACCACTCTTCACAACTTTAACGGCAACAGGCGTATCAGCGCCATCTGTACGCTCGACCATCAAAGATATGGTACCCGCACCTTCGCTGACGGTTGCGTTATCGTCGGTAAAGCTGATTGCGCCCGGAACCGGAGCATCGTCGTTGCAAATGAGGAAGGTACCCTTGACACGGTCACCCAGAACAACTCGACCACCCTCGGCTTCGGTGAGAATCAGGTTGATGGTCTCATCATCTTCAAACACGTCATCGTCTACAATTGGCAGACAGACTTTCTTGTATGTCTCACCCTCGGCAAACGTGACGATCATTGGGAATGCACCTTCGTAATCGGCATCAACCGAGGCTGTGCCTGGGTCTTCATCCAGAGCAATCTGCACTGAAATTTCGCCATTGGTTCCATCATAGCGCTCTACTGTAACCAAACCAACATCGTTTTCGCAGTTGTCTGTAGAAGGCTGTGCTTCCCATGCCCACAGTTGCGGTGTCCAGAAGCGCAATGCGCCGGATTCTTCGTCGTCTACAATGGTGATATTGACGCTATCTGCTGGGTACTCGGCAACCGAGAGACCACCCGACGGCTCGCCAAGTTTGACTTTGAGCGAACGCTCTTTGGTGGGCTGTACGGTGTCGTTGCCCTTGAGCGTGAGTGTGACGGTCTTCTTGCCACCTTCGCCATTGCCCCATGTCAAGACGACTGGCTCAAGTGTGGGGTTGTCACCCTCTACGGTTGTGCCCGGGTCAATCATTGGAACGATAGATACTTCGCCTTCATTGTCGCCAACACGTTCGACCTCAATCGTAATGGTTTGGTCGCCCTCGTCTACGGTCATGTCGGGGGTAGAAACACGTACTGTGCCGTTTTCGTCCAGCACTTGCTGGATCCACAGCCGCATTTCGGCACCTTCTGCTGCCATTTTCGGATTTTCTTTGTCGTCATCGCTGGCATTCCAACCAAACGTATCTGGATCGCCCGTTGTACCATTCATGTTGTAGTAGTCGGCATTGGGCATGTAGGTTAGCCTTGCTTCCTCGTCGTTCAATTCAGCAAGGGTAATTATCTGACCCACGGTTACATCATTTTCGCCAAGTTTCAGTGTACCATTGGTTGGCAATGATGTAATCTCAATCTTTGTCATAGCATCACCGTCATCAATGTCAAAGAACAGCTCGGTAAAGCTATCCGCTGTGAAGGTGATAGTAGCATCTTCGAGACCATCGGCACGGCCATTGGAAACCATTGGCGCGTCGTTGGTCGCGTTGACATTAATGTTCATCCATGCGCCTGTTTCGGAGCACTTCAAGCCCGCATCACAGGCAGACCAAGCGAAACTGTCCTTGCCATTGTAGTTGGGGTTCGGGGTGTAGACGAGTGTCATTGTTACGTGTTGCTGACTCGCTACCTGGAAGTCTATAAACGATGGCTCGGTTACTCGTTGCCAATCTACTTTGTCGTTGCCATGGTCAAGATGAATGGTAAGTTTGCCATTGCTCGGCAAGGAGGTAATATCAACTCTGCGCAATTCCTTCCAACCGGTGATGACATCGGTTTCGCTGAAGCCGGTTTCAAAGTCGTCAAAGCCAATGGATAAACCACCGTCTTTATCCTCGTCTACAGTACGTTCGATGTCGCTGACGGTTGGGGCGTCGTTGGCGTCGCCGACGTAGATAGTAATGGTAAACTCAACGGTGATAGGATCGCCAGGACCTGAGTTATCAGTGATGCTGACACAAACGTCGTAGTCATTCTCCGTATCACCATCAACCGGGCTTTCATAGTCGAAGACGTCTTTCGTCTTGATGGTATTGCCATCAATGGTGAAGTGCGCATTGTCGTTCTCTTCATTGCATAGCTCGTAGGTATAGGTGCCGCCCTCATCAACATCCTCTGGGTCGAGTTCACCAACGACCGTACCTTCCGGCACGTTTTCGTCAACGGTGTCTTCGCTGATGTCAACACCCGTTGGGGCATCGTTGACTGCGGTGATAGTCAGGTTGACCAGTTTGCCATTCACAGCATACTCAACACCATCGCTGGCGTTCCAGCCAAAACTGTCGGTACCATGGTAGTTTTCGTCGGGTGTGTAGGTGAGGTTGCTCAAGTCACCAGCAGCAATCTCATCGCCACGACCAATATCAGTGCCAGAGAGTTGCAGCTTGCCATGCTCTGGCAGACTGGTAATCTTGATGCGCACGAGTGTGTCACCATCTGGGTCAGTGAACTTATTACTGAACTCGTTACCGAATGTGTGGGTTGTATCTTCATCAAGTTCCAAGGGACCAATGTCGCTTAGGGTCGGTGCATCATTCGTACCAGCAACATCAATAGAGAAGGTTGCTGTGTTTGAATCACCATTACCATCACTGGCTTGCCATGTAAATTCGTCTGCGCCAGTGTAATTGGGATCCGGTGTGTACACCAAGGTACCAATTTGAGCAGACGGAATAGCCGTGTTGACAATATAGGCATTACCACCAAGGGTGATTGTACCGTTGGTTGGCAAAACGGTTAGCGTAATGCTTGCCAGCACATCACCATCATTGTCTTCGTACAATGCTGTAAAGTCATCTGCACTGAAGGTCAATGCTGTATCTTCATCTGTTGCACCATTGCCAGACTCAATCGTAGGTGCATCTTCAACTGGCGTGATGACCAGATTGAACGTAGATGTTTTAGTTGTGCCAGTTGACCACTTCTCGCCGTCATAGCCCTTCCAGACCATTGACGTTGTACCATTCCAGTTGGCATCTGGGGTGTAGACAAGCTGTCCGGTTGCCAGTGCTGCTCTGGTGATTTCCTGGTTCACTATCACGGCTGTGCCGTTGAAGGTGAAGGTGCCGTTGGTTGGCAGGGTTGTTATTTGGACTTTGTCGAGCGCGTTCTTGTCTTCGTCGAAGTACATTGCCTCAAAGTCATTGAGGGTTATGGTGATGGTGTTGTCTTCAGGCGCACTGAAGTTTGGAACGATGCGGGCACCGTTCTCAAGTGTGCCATTATTATCGCCTGCACTATCCTCCACCGTGTCGCCTGTGCCAGCAGGTGGGGTGTTGAAACGATAGTAGGCTACCAAGTTGGGTTCATTGCCGTACAACGGTGTGCGGTTGCCAATGGCTGTCCAGTTATCGCCAATGTTGCTCTTATTCCAAATGCTCACTTCGTCTATGTTGCCAGCAAGTGGCGTATAGGGAGTTGAGCTATACCCAATCATCAGCGGGCCAGTGCTTGTCGTGCAGATACCACCATTACTACCATGGTCGCCTGTCACCGAAAGCACACCATTGATGTACAACCGTTGATAACGACCATCAAAGGTCATGACAACATGGTTCCATTGATTCAAAACCAGCGAATGGGTAGAATTATACCAATAGTTTACATTGCAAGCACCATTGTAGATAGACGTATGCACGGCCATCGAGTTGGGAACAATCCACAAACTGTAGTTGCGAGCCGGGCTACCATTGCTATCGTTTGCCTTGACAACCAGCGGTTGCCATTGGCCCTTGATCTGGGTTGGACGCACCCACACGCTCACGGTTAGCTCGGTGAGTTTCAGGTTGTCGTTGTGGTTCACCTTCACTCGGCCGGTGTTCGTCGGGTCAAGCACGCCACCCGGCGTAGTAGCATCATTGCCCGGCTCCAGCGTCGGTGCATCATTCACGTTGGTGACGTTGATGACGAAGTTCTTGTCGTAGGTCAAACCACCTTTATCAGTTGTCCGCACGCGAATGGTGTAGCTGCGCTTGCGCTCGTAGTCGAAAGACTCACCATCTTTGACACTGAGCACACCACCGGTAATGTCGAACATGCCGTTGTCGTCATCACCATCGCCGGTAACGAGTTCATAGGTGTGGCTATCGCCTTCGTCAGGGTCGGTGCTGGTGAAGCTACCCACATTAAACGGACCAGCCTTGTTTTCTTCGAAGCTGTCGTTGCTCAGGTCAATGTTGGTTGGCGCGTCGTTGGCGGGCGTGATGGTCAGGTTGAAGTCTGCCGGTGCATTAGCATAGGCTTCTCCATCGCTGCCGTTCCAGCGGAAGCTATCTGCACCATTGTAGTTTTCGCTTGGCATGTAGGTCAGAGCATCGAGGTCGGCATAGAGAATTTCCTCACCTACGCGCACATTGCGTCCACTCAGTTTGAGTGTGCCTTGCGTGGGCAGTGAAACAATCTTGACAATCTTCAATGCATCGTCGTTGCCATCGCTAAAACCACCCGTGAATAGAGCGCCACCAATGGTCTTCTCCATATCCTCTATCAATGATAGAGAAAGGTTCGACACGGTGGGAATCTTATTGATACGGTTAATAACAATGATAAACTTCTTCGTAATGGTAATCTTGCCACGGTCGGTGCTCCGCACACATACCGTGTATTCTTTCTTGGCGTTATTATAGTGGAATGTTGCATTGGTAAGAAGTGCATTGCCTTCAAGCTTGAATGAAGCATTATCATTTGGTGCGCCACATGTTTCTGGGTCGTCAACGAGGGTATAGGTATGCTCATCGTCTTCGTCGGGGTCTTCGGTGGTGAAGGAGCCAACGTGTGTACCTGGGTCACGGTCTTCGTCTACGTCATCGTTGGTCAAGTCAATGTCGGTTGGGTTTTGATTAACGATAACAGAAACGGTAGCCGTAGCTTTGTTGTTGCTGTCATCTGGGTCGAGCATGTCTGCTGGAGGTACGACCTCAGCAACATTGCGCAGAGTATCGCCATCAACTGATCCGAGTGTCGCTTGCACCTCAATGGTGACTGAGCCGCCGATTGGCAGGTCCACGCCAACATTCACGTTTCCTTCGCCGCTTGCTGCGGCACATGTTGCGCCACTCGCTGCGGTACATGTCCAACTCACATTGGTGATGTTGGCTGGCAGGTTGTCAATGACGGTTGCACCCATGGCATCGTTGGGGCCTGCGCTGTTGGTAGCAACCAGTTTGTATGAAACGCTATCGCCGGCCTTGAGGTTGGTTTGTTCGGTTGTGTTGGTGATGCTCAGGTCGGTTGGGCGCTTGACTTTGAGGCCACGAATTTCGTGGACGTTGGTCGCGCCGCCGGTGCTGCCCGCAAAGCCCATCTTAAAGGATGGTGGGATGGGAGCTTGGCCTGCTGCCCCAGCGAGATTATATTCATCTATGATGGTTTGATAGCCCTTGTCATCACGGAAGTCCATTTGAACGGTAATCTTCTGGTCAATAATGAAAATCTTGACACGGCGCGGGTTGTCGCGTGTGGCTGCTTTGCCATCAATGGTATAGCCAAATTCCTTGGCTACCTGCGACTGGGTGAGGTAGTTGTAGCCCACCTTGCCATTGCCAGAGCCACGAATGGTGACGGAGTCGGGGCGTCGGCCGGGGCCGGTGCCACCGTGGCCGCGGTCGGAGAAGTTGCCCCATTCGTCAATACCAATACCGACATAGCCGTTGGTGATACCTTCATCCCAACTGTAGCGTGAGTAGGCGAGACAACCGCCCCATGAACCAATCTCTGGGCGCTCTGTCTTGCCATCAATAAGGAAGAATGTAATACCATCTGCGCCACTGCCACCATAAATCGCATACTCAAATTCGACGATGACATTGTCTTTTGAGGAGAATGCTTTATTGTAGATGGCATAGCCACGTTTGTTGTTGGTGGCGTCGGTTAGGCGCAACCAACCTTGACAATCTGGCTCAGACTGGTCGGGTGTTGGAATACACTTGCCACCACTAGCAGATATACCATCGGCAGTGAGACAAGCAAAGTCGGCCAGGGTCCAGCCGGGCTGCTCACTACAGGTGAAGTCGGCTTCGATGTTGGCGGGGTCTACAAGCGGCTCAGCCTTCTCGAAGTTGACTGATACCTCACCGGAGAGGGTGGGAGGCGTTTCTTCTGGCATGCCACCGTACTCAACGAGGTAGCCGTGTGAACGGTATGCACCACCACCGCCGGCATCTGGCAGGTCATTCCAAGAACCTCTTGCGCCAATGCTGGTGTCGTAGATCATATGCCCATAGGGTTCACCAGAACCATAGTTGTTTGGCTCGCCACGGTTCCAGTTGGAGTACATGCCGCCAACCTTTGAACCGTTTTTGCCACCGGTCCAGAATTTCTGGTCAGCTTCAGGGCCGGTAACCCACAGCCATTCGCCTTCTTGGGCCTCATCACTGGCACCAATCCAGCCCACACCGCTTATTTTTTGGGCTAGGAAGGCGTTTTCCTCTGCTGTGGTAATCGTTGCGAGATAGCCTTGCAAGCCATAGAAGGTGCGTTGGTTGGCACTTGTATTGCCTTGACTCCAGCGCACACCGGGTTGGGTGATAAATTCATAGTAGTGCCCAGTGCCAGGGAAGTAGAGGCTGTTTTCGCCAATACTAAAGACGAGTGTGCGTGCGGGGGTGTCATCTTCGGGTGCTTGCAGGTTGACGTAGGTCACTCTGCGTAGCGTTGCTTGATAATCAGCAGGCGTTTTCTCTTTGCCTTGGCTACTCAATGAGAGGACACCACGTTCAGCGTCATAGCTCCATGCAATACCTTCGGGTGTTGTTCCTTTATTACCATCTTGTCCTTCAATACCAAGCTTATCTGCTTGGGCATTAAAGTTATCGGTAATGACGACTTTGGCACCCTCAATAGAGGGTTCATCGCCAGTCAATGTCAAACCTTCAGCAACCTTGACAGGGTCGCTGCCCTGTGTATAGGTTGCTTCACCAGACACGCTCAAACTGAGCGTTCCCGCAAGCTCGGCTTCCGGGGTTTCGGGCCAAATAGTTGGCACTTCTGGCTCGGCTGCTTGGGCAACTTGGGCTACAGAAAAGCCCGGCATGCCTAGCAACAATGCCAGTGCGAACACCAACCGCATAATGCTTTCTATCTTAGATAACCGTTTACGATAGGTCCGTTGATCATTCACGACTCACATTCCTTTCTGAAACTTCCTACCCATTAGGTAGTCAATAATCAATTCCGTACATTCCAACATAACGAAGAGAGTGTATCCGTGTTCCCTGTTCCCTTCGACAGGCTCAGGGAACGGTTGCTTTGGAAAACAAGGTCAAAAACGCCCCTAACACAACTTTTCGCCGCTTCAATACACTTCCCCACAATCACCCACGCTTTGGGTGCTCTGTACGCTTTGATACACGATGCATCTTGGCGCTGATTGCGTCTTGGCGCGAGCTTTATGTTGTTTGCAACAAAACTCTGCGGCTATCAAGTACCATCATAAGGGACGACAAACGCCTGTTCCTCCAAAAGCATCTCATAGGAGTGGGCATACAAACGGTGCGTGAAACACTGGCAGGCTTTTCAGGCCTGTATTGGTCGCTGTTGTTGTAGTACAGCAGAAACAGACAAGCTACCTAGGTTACGTGTTCGTGGCAGACGACGAGTCTACCGCACGTAACAGACGTTCAGTGCCTCTGCTCCAGTTTCACAAAACACTCGATGTACGAGACCAATAATTGTCTTGACGGTCTTAACCTTATATACAATAGATAGAGGCTACCCTTGGGCAAAACTCCCCTTTGCTATACTCTGGGTATGATTGCCCTCACTGTTCATAGGTAGAAAATGATATTGCTATTTGGACAGGCTACAAGCCTATCCTACGCTATCTGAACAGTTGTAGGAACTTTCCCCCTTGGGGTTTTCGTAGCATGGCCAGTACTCCCCAGTATGGCTTGCTAGTGCTATAGATGACATTTGGTATCCTGTGTTCAACTCATTTCTCCCCACAAGTAATGGTCGTTCACAGATTGACGCCTTTTGCCACCTAGCTTGAGACGCATACGCGACACGTCCTTCAGCCCCCAACTCAACCCTCAACTCTATCCTTGTCATAAACCTTCAAGATACATATACCCACTCAACGCTCTTGCGTTCTCTACTACAGACAACAGGAAAGGTGTGATGTCCCTATTATATACAAGAAGTGGCATATTGTCCACACAAAAAAGTACAGATTATGGGATAAAAAAAGTATACCTCTTTATGGATGAGCATACTATACTTTTTTATACTTTTTTGATCTTTGTTGTCGTTTTTACGATTACGTATAGTACTTTTTGTATCTACAAGCAAACAAAACCACACCCTTCTACCAAAATGGTTTACGTTTTGATGCAACATGGTAGGAGAGGCTTCTAGCCGATTTCTCTAGTAGCACCGGCTTCTAGCCGGATTCCCCTAGTAGCACCGGCTTCTAGCCGGATTCCCCCTAGTAGCACCGGCTTCTAGCCGGATTCCCCCTAGTAGCACCGGCTTCTAGCCGGATTCCCCTAGTAGCACCGGCTGGTAAGCCAAGACCGGCAGGATGCCGGTGCTACGGTGCCGGTGCTACGGTGCCGGTGCTACGATGCCGGTGCTACGGTGCCGGTGCTACGGTGCCGGTGCTACGGTGCTGTATCACGCTTTATCAAGACCCCTTTTTCTGGCATATTCAACGGCATCAGCACGATTTTTGAGTTGTAAAATGCGCATAATACTGCCCATATGATATTTGATGGTGCTCTCGCTCAGGTTTAGTTCTTCGCCAACTTCACGATAGGTACACCCCTGAGCAACAAGCGAAAGAATAGTGCGCTGCCGAGTATTCAAGCATGTTAAGGGGTCCCTTTCTCCTGCCTGCTGGTTCATTCCGTTTTGCCGTTCTCCACCAACCTGGCGAGCAAATGCTGTGAGCACTTTGCTGGCTATAGCGGGGGTTAATACAATTTCACCTCTTTCCAAATCCGAAAGGAGCGCTAAAAAATCGCCCACATCGAGGCTCTTGAGCAAATATCCAGATGCACCACTTTTGATAGCTTCAAACACATGCTCTTCTTCGGCTGCAACAGCGAGCATGACCATCTGCACATTGGGCAATGCCTCTTTGATACGGCGTATCACCTCCAATCCATCACCATTTGGCATGTCCACATCCATGAGAATGATGTCGGGGCGCAGGGTGCGTGCTTTGTCGAGTCCTTCGAGTCCATCGCCAGCAATACCGACAACGGGAATGTTGTGCATCGCCAACAGGGTCCGCAACCCTTCCAGAAAAAGTGGTTGATGGTCTACCAAGAGCACACGCTTGTTTTGCAGTGGGCTTGGTTCTTTTGTCATCGTGCCATTTGCTGTGTTTGTCGAAGGGGCGGTACATTCGCGGATGTCGTCGAGGGTTTCTTGGGCCGTGTTGATGAGGTCGGTAAGGGTAGCGTTGGCTTCGTCCACTGCTCCCCTAGCCAACAGGGTCTGCACGGTTTCTGCATAGGTATGGATGTGGCCCAACACCTGCCCCATGCCATTGTGCAATGCACGTGCTCGGCTTTCACGCTCACGGAGCGCTGCCAATGCATGTTGCTGACGGAGGAGCTGCTCTTGCAATGTGCGCTGCTCTGTTATGTCTTGTGCTGCACCATAGATACGCACAACACGCATGTGGGCGTCATCCCACTCAGGTTGGCTATGCTCACAGAGCCATCGCACATCTCCATGTTTGGCAATAATACGAAACTCGCTAATATCGCGCTGCCCGGAAAGTAGGCGCTCTTTGCGCTGATGAACAATCTCAAGGTCATCTGGATGGATCATGCCCGACCATCCTTCATGATGCCGTACTTCAGCCAAGGTAAACCCGGTGGTTTGCTCAAAAGACTCGTTGACCCACTCATAGATGAATGCGTTATCTTGGGCAACAACGAAGATATAGGCATAGTCGGTGATAAGGTCAACAAGTGCATGGTAATAGGATTCATTTGTTTGTGTGCGCGATAGGGTACCTGTGCGCTCATCAATCGCATCTTCTATCCCCCCATACGAACGCGCTTGTTCTCTTGCATTTATACGAAAACCTGAAAGCATAACAACCCCCTCTTTTTTCACTAGCCCATGCTAAGACGCAAAAAAACACGACATCTTTTTTCATTGATTCGTTCACTACGATGATAGTAGAGCACCATGACATGCGTCTACATCTATCATGCACCATAAACGGGCACATGTGAGTGGAGAAAGAATCAAGATTGTGCGCAGAAATTGGCAAAATCTTGATTCTTCTTCGTTGGGAGATGGTAGAAACTCGCGCAAAGGCGCGAAGAACGCCATTTGTAGAGATGTTGCGTGCAACGTCTCTACGATGTAGCACTACGCATGGAGGAAGACACAGGTGCCACGCATCGTAGCACCGACATCCTGTCGGACTGCGGCTTACCAGCCGGTACCGCTTCGACAAGTTCAGGGGCCGGACATGGTTGTACGGGTTTGCCGCTGGCAAGCCCCTACGTTTTAAGCCCTAAGAATGTACGTTTGGATCATCTGTTGATAAGCCCTCATGATGAGCCACAGAAAGCAAGCGTTGATCTGCCGACAGGAATATCAAAGCAGGTAATTTTTGTTTCAGAAAAGCGTCATTAATAACCAATGCTGAAGCCAATTGAACAGCATCGTAGGCTCGCAATGGGTATCGTTCCAAAAGCAATTTCGTGCGCTCAATGATCGGTGATGACAACTGTACCAACTTATACGTTATAGTACAAAGAGCCGAAAAATCGGTCATGATATGTGCATAGTCTTCTGGTGTAATGCTTCCCTCGCGTACTCTACGATTCAATGCACTGTAGACTTCAACAATACTCATCTCAGCAGTGATGATGAGATTATTCTCCAACAAAGATTTCGCCCATTCAGTACCTATTTCTTGCACATGACGCTTGACCAAGACACTACTATCAGCATAGTAATCAGACATTAATAGCTCTCACGCTCTTCAAGAATAATCTCTGAAAGTGGTCGTCCAGTTGCTCCTACTCGGTGCGCAATTTCATCTCGTTGTGCTGTGGAAAGAGGATGCTTGGTTGTCAGAAGAAGGGGGGTTTGGCGGCACAACCCCGTAGCCAACAATATGTTATCCACGTTCTGCCGATGAGACTCAGCCGATGACAATGAGTGCGTTTGTGTCAAGCTCTGTTCAATAATCTCAACAAAGTCGGTATGATGTTTTTCAGCTAAGAGTCTTAATTTTGTGTACAGCCCAAAAGGAATCTGAATAGTGACAAAGGTTGTTTGTGTCGTTTCCATTCGTCTCTCCCCAATAATGTGTGTTAAACTACATCCCTTCCATTGTACCATATTGCCTATCTACCAAGGCGTCAATGGCTTGCACAATAGCCATTAGGCGATGCCTAGTGGTGTAGATGCTATTGACAATGGCACGTGCCAACTCGCTATCGTGCTCATGCTGATGTGCAATGCTATTGCGAATTTCACGCAATGCAAACCACTCATCAACATCTACGATATGCAACCTTTCGAGAGCATGCAAAATATCGCGGAACGGTTTATCAACATTTTCCCCTTGGTAGAGCAGAAAGGTCTTGAAGAGTCTCGCGCCAATCGTATCTTGCACTTTTGCAAAGCGATAGATGATTTGGTCTACAAAAGCCACATCTGCCCTGCAATCCAACAGGGTAGCAAAGTGTTGTTCATCTATCGCAAAGGGATATTTTGCGGTTAGCTCTTCAAAGGCATCATCCATCCGCGCAAGATGTATGTCAACTTCTTGGCGTATGCTACGTAAACGGTCGCCGTAATCTACAGGTGTATTCCCCATATGATAGCCTCTTGCTCAATTGGTCGCGTCGCATCTTGGTGAAAGACAACATCTATTTTTTGGTCGCCAATAGCGCGTTTCAGCTTGGCGAGAAACCATATTTTCTTCTCAAATACCTTGGACATATCGCTCATATCGCTTATATCGCTTATATCGCTACACACAATGTACAAATCTATATCGCCCCCACGCTTGCTATCATCCACGCGACTGCCAAAGAGGTAGACGTGGGTACTTGGGCCGAATATTTCTTCGGCGGTTTGGGTGATAGCTTGGCGCTCAAAGGGGGTTATTCTCATGCGGCTACCCATTCCAACAACATATCCTTCAAGTGTTGCAAAATGGCATATATGGTAAAGATGTCGCTTTTCGTTGCGTCATATGCCAAGCTCACTGCATAGTGTTGCGCATCTAGCACGACAAAAAACCAGTTGCGCCCGACGACATAGCACCCATAGAGCGGGTGGTTATCTTGATTGAGACGTTGCGATGCAAGCATGGCAATGAGCAATTGCCCGAGTGGGTCTTTTGAGGCTGTGCGCTCTTGCTTGTATTCGTGCAAGCAAAAAAACTGTTTCTTGGGAGAAAATCGCCCTTGGGCCACAAGCCAATCTACGACACCCCTTACGGTCACACCATCTATCGTCACAGCGAGTTCACGTTCTAAAAAGGATTGAAAATGCGCTGTATCGTAATCAACTGCGTTGAGGATGGTAGCAATACACTTTACCTTTAACTCTTCCTCATTCCACACGAGCACGGAGGAGATAAGCTTGTGTTGCAAGCGGGTGAGCAAGGTATGAACGTCTGGCAACACGCTATCGGACACATCGAGCCAACGCTCTAGGTAGGGGTTGGTCGGTTGCGGCACAAGCCCAAACAGCTCATCCAATAGCTCAACGGTGAAGCTACTAAAGAGCATGGTTTGTGGTGGTTTTTCAGACACTTCCATTATTCCTCTAAGGTCTAGCACAAAAAATTGAATGAATTGCTCATTGCACACTGAGACTTCACAAAAGCGAGATAATCTGTGGCTTGCTGCATTACAAGTGTTCCAATCTATGCTTCACGTTGCAACAACACTATTTTATCAAGAATGCTATCCATTTCTGGCTCATCACAAACAATCTCTTGCAATAGATTCAGTTTCTCTTGTGTCGTCACATTATCGCCCCTCTTGGTCAAAAAATAGCAACCGTTCTTAATTGATGCTACAATAGAAACATGGCTACAAACAACAGCGTTCATGCCCATGACTACGCACGCTACATTATGACACGACATGTCCATTGGTAGTATGCATATTGTACCACACGACATACCTATGCTACCATAACAAGAGAAACCCTCGTTTATGATAACAAGAGGAGAAAAAACAACTTGACCTACGTCTAACCATGGAGAGAGAACACCATATGGCTGACCTGCTAGAAACGATTGCTAGTTATGTCCCTACGATAGTGACACGGCGATTGACGAATGATACAACACTTCCCAACAGTCCTATGTCGGACAGTTTTCCGTCTGTGTTACTCTTTGCCGATCTTTCGGGCTTCACGCGGCTAGCTGAACACCTAGCGCAGCATGGAGCCGTGGGTGCAGAGGAGTTGAGCGGCTTTCTCAACCATAAGTTTGACGAACTCATCACGCTCATCACCTTGCTCGGTGGCGATGTTGTAACCTTTGCAGGCGATGCATTGCTTGCACTTTGGCCGGCGATAGACGAGGACCTATCAGTTATGACACTGCGTGCTGCCCAATGCAGCCTAGCCTTGCAAGAGCTTTTCAGCGGTGAGCAAGCAACACAAGACCCAACCAACACGTTGCAGGTGAAAATAGGCATAGGCGTGGGCGAAGTGACGATAGCGCATATTGGTGGCATATACGAACGGTGGCTCTGGTTGGTCACTGGTCCTGCTGTGTTCCAAGTTATGGCAGCCGAAGGGCAAGCCCAACCGGGGCAGGTTATCCTCTCACCAAACGCTTGGCACATAGTTGAAAAAGCATGCGTTGGACATCCGGTAGAGCAATGTTTTGCGACAACAGAGCGACCATGCCAAATGCCTATGATACGGCTTGAAACGGTAACAGATCCGGCTCCCTTATTACTCACCCAGCCACCAATGGTAACGGCAGATATGGAAGCGGGACTACGGACATATATACCCGGTGCGGTTATGGCGCGGCTATCGGCTGGGCAAAGTGGCTGGCTAGCCGAGTTACGCTTCGTCACCATTCTGTTCATCAACCTGCCAGATATGCATACCATTGCAACAACGCTCGAGCGCCTACATAGCACCATACGCACGATACAAGCAGACATCTACCGCTATGAAGGTAGCATCAACAAAATCAGCGTGGACGAAAAGGGGGCCACACTCATAGCTGTCTTTGGTCTTCCTCCACTATCGCATGAAGACGATACAGTACGCGGTGTGCAAGCTGCCCGGGCAGTGCAACAAGATTTGCACACCATGCATCTGCGCTGTGCCATTGGCATCACTACGGGGCGGGCTTTCTGTGGCGTGGTGGGCAATGATCACCGCCGCGAGTATACCATTCTGGGAGATGTGGTGAACCTCGCAGCACGGCTGATGCAGGCTGCCCCAAACGATATTTTATGCGATGCTGCAACCTACCAAGGTACGCAAGCGCGGCTCCTCTTTGATAAACTTCCGCCACTTATCGTTAAAGGGAAGGCACGCCCGGTGCAAGCCTATCGTCCGCATGGCGAAGCACAACATGTCTTTCGCCCCCAAAGTGCCATCATAGGGCGCACAGCAGAACGCACAAGACTAGCGGAACTGTTGCAAATTTTGCAACGCAAACAAGCTGTGGGCGAACGCAAATCCGAAAGTGCCAAACGAAATGAGGGGCAATCGGCAGTGTTGATCATCGAAGGTGAAGCAGGTATGGGGAAGTCGCGTCTCATGGATGACTTGCGCCATCAGGCTGACCACATGGGTATCTCCATCCTCTTTGGTGCCGGCGACTCGGTTGAACAATCTACTCCCTATTTTGCATGGCGACGCATCTTTACCCAACTCTTCGAGTTAGAGAATATAAGCACCACTGAAGAGCGCCATGAGCAAGTCAAAAACAAACTTCGTGGCAAAAAGGTTATGCTGCGCCAAGTATCGCTTTTGAATAGCGTCCTGCAAACTGAATTACCAGAAAACCAGATGACAGCACGCATGACGGGGCAGGCATTGGCCGACGCAACCCGTGTCTTTCTGGTACAGGTACTCCGTCTGCTCATAGGCAAAAACCCCTCATTGTTGCTGATTGAAAACGCCACATGGCTCGATGCGGCTTCATGGAACTTGATACAGTCTATCAGTCAACAAGTTGCATCCCTCTTGATAGCCATAGCCACGCGCCCCCTGATAGAGCCACTACCAGAAGGTTATCAACGCATCATCCAATCTTCTAAAACCACCCGTCTATTGCTCGGGCCGCTATCAAAAGAAGAATCATCAGACCTTGTCTGTCAACGCCTAGAAGTGACACAAGCACCCGAAGTAGTGATAGATACGATTTATGAGAAGGCGCAAGGAAATCCCCTCTATATTGAAGAATTGACCTATGCTGTGCGCGATTCGGGGCAAGTTATCATTGCCGATGGGGTGTGTATGAGTGCCTCAACCATAAGCAATATGAACGATCTGCGGTTGCCAGATACTATACAAGGCGTCATCACGAGCCGTATTGACCGCTTGACTCCCTCGCAACAGTTGACGTTGAAGGTTGCCAGCGTCATTGGCTACACCATAGACACACATATCCTGCACGATGTTTATCCTGTTGAAGGTGAAAAACAATATGTAGCCAAAAACCTAGCCGATATGGAACAATTGGGGCTTTTGCAACGCGAAAGAGGTGAGCCACATGCACTCTATCGCTTCAAGCATGTAACAACGCAAGAAATCGTGTATCACATTATGGCGCGTGGGCAACGCCGCCAATTGCATCGAGCAGTAGGCGAGTGGTATGAACAACATTTCCCAGAACACCTAGATGAGCATGCGCTTATGCTGGCACAGCACTTTGCAGAGGCAGACGACGCTCGTGCGCAACACTACTATACCCGTGCCGGCAATGCGGCAATGCGCATGCATGCAAATACTGAAGCCATAGCCCATTTTACCCACGCTATGGAAATAGCAAAAAACCACACCACATCGAGTGAAGATTTGGGCTACCTCTACACCCGACGCGGACGCTTGCTCGAGATACAAGGCGAATATGATGCCGCTCTCGACAATTATTACGAAATGGATGAGCTTGCCGAACGACGCGAGGACGACGCTATGAAGATACAAGCCCTCATGTCCATCGCCACCCTATGCGCAACGCCCAACCCGGCGTTTAACCCTCAAGAAGCTGAAGAGTCACTAGAACAGGCCTATAGCCTAGCACGCGATTTGGAAGACCGCGCTGCTGAATCACGCATTTTGTGGATTACCATGCTCCTGCATGCATTTACTGGACGCAACCCAGAACAAGCCCTAGATTATGGCACCCAATCGCTCAACCTAGCCGAAACACTGGGCTTGCAAGAACAAAAAGCCTTTTTGATGAATGATCTAGCAATAGCCCAACGCAATGTGGGCAACCTAGAGCACAGTATACAGATGCTAGAGGAAGCACGCGGGTTGTGGCTCGAGCTTGACAACATGCCCATGATGACCGATAGCCTTGCACGGCTTGCGCTAAACTATTTTCTTATCGGGAAGTATGAGCAAGCGGTTATGTATTCGGTAGATGCGGGGCAAATAAGCAAATCTATTGGCAATGTGACGGGGCAGGCCAATGGTCGCTTCATTGCTGGTCATATCTACTTGCAACGGGGAGAAATAGGGCAAGCAATAGACATTATGAAAGAGGCTATCTCTTTAGCAGAGCAGGTTGGGCACTTGCTTGTACGCATTGGCACCCGCGCCGATTTGGGGTGGGTGTATGGTGTGCTAGGAGATGTTGAGCAAGGGCTTGTACTTGTAGAGCCAGCATGTGCCCGTGCCAAAGAATATCAACTGCTGCGACCATGGGCTACGGCACTGTTGGCACGGCTCCATATACGCAAAGGCGATGTGGACAAAGCAGAGCAGGAAATGCAAAACTGCCATCGCTTTTTGCAAGGCAAGCAGGGTATTTTATTGGAACCTATGTATGTTTTCCTCGCCGATATAGAACTGGCACTGGTCAAGCATGAATATGAACATGCTGCAACGGTATCAGATAGGTTCATAGATTATCTCCAGCAACGACACATACGCGCATTCATGACGGAAGCGCTTTACCTCAAGGGGCGCAGCATGTATGAGCTTACGCACTATGCAGAGGCACATACGGCGTTACAAGCGGCTAGGACCGAGGCCGAGGAGCTGGGGGCAAGCTTTCTGCTGTGGCCAATCCTTTCTTTGTTGCATGCGGTTGCTCTACGCCAAGGCGATGTGGCTACGGCCACAACATTGCAACAAGAGGTTCGTACTATTGTCGCATCCATTGCAGAACATATAGGAGATACTGAGTTACGGGAGGTGTTTTTGGCACAAGAGCAAGTGCAAAACGTGCTACGGGATTATGCTTCTCCTTCAGGAGGTTCTGCATCGGCTAAAACATCTTCTGCATAGTCATAGATGAGCATACCAAATGTTTGTGCCAATGACCTTGCTGGCTTATATATCATTGGCGAAATAAGTATTTTGTGTGTAAATTGGCACTGATGCCGCTTTTCATAAAACTTAATTTTACGCTGGAAACCAGCTACTTCAGTTTGTGAAACAGAAGCCTTGATCTCACACACCATCATCATGCCATTACGGATGATAATATCCAACTCAACCGTGCTCGGATGAGCAAGCACTTCACCTTCGTCGTCGAACTCTTCTACACGCAATACTTGAATACCAGGCACTTCTTTCAAAATACCCCGCAAAGCGTCACGAAAGACAGCTTCGGTCTCATGCCCCCACCGAGCACCAATACCACCAAGCTTCGTTTCCATACGCCTATTCATGTCTTCACGGAATTGTTCCATCTCAGCAAGAAACTCTTGCCAACGACGTTCGGATTCTTCCTTCTCTTCGCGCCAACGACGTTGCGATTCGTCTTGCATCTGTCGCAGGGTGGCTTGATTTTCATCCCACTTAGCCTGCCATTCTGCATCCCGACGTTCGGATTCTTCCTTCTCTTCGCGCCAACGACGTTCGGATTCGTCTTGCATCTGTCGCAGGGTGGCTTGATTTTCATCCCACTTAGCCTGCC
>CAZVEN010000033.1:51371-56560 GCA_964626155.1 uncultured Chloroflexaceae bacterium
ATTCTGCATCCCGACGTTCGGATTCTTCCTTCTCTTCGCGCCAACGACGTTGCGATTCTTCCTTCTCTTCACGCCAACGACGTTCGGATTCCTCCCGCGAGCGTTGTATTTCAGCCAAAACATGGTCAAAACGGTTGTCTATCTCGTAGCGTTGCACAAAATAGGGCATGACTAAACGCCACACACTTTCGCGCACGTTTACATCACGCTCAATTAAATGAGGCAATTCCTGCAATATGATGGTTCTTATATCTTGTTCTGTCATACCATTTTGCTCCTAGCTATTGAAATTGTACCACAACAAAGGAAATAATGCTATGATACTGAAACTACAACCAAAGGTCCCCATTATTGCCGCTCATATGTTCCCATTAACTGGATTTCGGCCAACACATGCCCTTGCATAGCCACTTCTAGCTCCTCTTTAGATGCACCCGGAGCAAGCCCAAGCTCCTCCACATCAAGTGCATAGAGCTTGAAGAAATAGCGATGTGCCCCGTCTTTAGGCGGCGGACAAGGTCCACCATATGCATTGTCGCCCCAACTGTTTGCTCCGACTGTGCCACTATTAGCCGCTTCAGCAAGCCCTTCTGCATCACCCGGTATATCAAACAATACCCAATGCACCCATATACCAATAGGTGCGTCTGGATCATCCACAATAAGCGCAAAGCTCTGTGTGCCAGATGGCATAGCACTCCATTGCAATGGTGGCGATACATCCTCACCATCGCATGTATAGCGTGTCGGTATCGTCTCTCCTTCATTGAAGGCTGTGCTCATAAACAAGGGGGGACTGCCTTCTCCCGCATTAGGCGGGGGAGTATTCTGTGGCTCTGCGGCTACCATTGGCTCTTCTGCGGCTACCGTTGGATCTACGGCTACCGTTGGCTCTGGTGAAACCGATTCAGAAGAGGATGACGATGACTGCGATGCTCCACCACAAGCTACTAGTGCAAGCAACACGATAAGGAACCACACAATATACATATAACTTGCTACCAAACGACACAATCTACCCAGACTATGATTCGGTATACACACAGCAATAAACTCCTTTATTCTCACTGTTCAGATAATACACGTATAGGTAGGCACCGGCTTCTAGCCGGAGTCCAACATAGGTAGCACCGGCTTCTAGCCAGAGTCCGACAGGATGTCGGTGCTACGCGGAACGGGCTAGAAGCCTATCCTAACCTAATTCCTATCCCCTACCCCGCTATCGCCGCACGAGTGGTAGGTACACACGCCGCACATCATCTTCATTGCTAATGACTCGCACTTCAATAAGTTTTGGTTGTGATATTAACTCGTCACTGTCTTCAGCTTGGATAACCAACTGATAGGTCCCCAATTCCTCAAAACCCGAATAAAGTGCCTCATACTGACTATTTCCTTTGTCGGTAAATAGCAATGTTTCTACTGTCTCTATCACCATTTCTTCTCCACTTTGTGGAGGAATATATGATGGTGGGTATACTTTCATCAGCACCTGGTCTACCTGCACATCATCATGTACTTCGACTGCAATATGCCCTCTCTCATCTACCGTTACTTGAGATGGTGCCGATACCTCTGAAATATGCGGTGGCCACTGCTCACTGAGACCTCCTTCTGAGTAGCCAAACCCTCGTTGGGCCGCAATAGCTTGGTCGGCTTCTTCATTCGCAATGCCATTACCATTGGCATCTAACTGCGGGGTTTGAAACAAATTGTTATTTTGCACCGCCCACTCGCCTTTCTGAAAGCTATTGTACAAGCTTCCTCCATAGGACAAAGTAGACAAGAAGTGATTGGAGAAAAAAGCCCCCTTCGCTGGTGCTCTCACTACATAGGCCAACTGATTCCCGCTGGTTGAGGTAATAACCACACGCTGTTTACCTTGCTCACCGAGAGTTTGCAAAGATGACACAAAGCTGCCAGAATAGCAGGCTTCAATAATAACATTCACCCGTGCCTCTGGTTGGGCCGTCTCAAAGATATTCAACCAGTTGTGCAACTCTTCAGCCGTTATCCACTGCTGAAGCTGTTTGTCCAGATAGAAGTAATTGCGAGTACCGTGGTCAATCAAGTACAGCGTGAGGCTTTGTCCAGCGGCAACATTTTCAGGAGCCCAAGTCGTGATAGCAAGTTTAAGACCTTCGGCGGTAGAGAGCCTATCTACACCTTGAATGACCAAATCATTAGCAAGGTACATAATCTGGTCATCTGTATAGCCATTTTGTCGAAAGAGGTTGTAGATTTTATCAGCAACATAATCAATATGCGGCTGTACGGGGTCATTGTCTTTGATTTTGCCCGACACGATGATCAATGCACCAGTGGAATTGGTTTGGTTAGACAGATTGCGCACGGAAACAGTATAGATATGTGCGGCGGAATCAGCAGAAGCAGGAGCTTGATTAGATAGTCTGAGCATGAACAAACCGTTCGAGGGGGCTTCGAAGGTAATACGAGCACCAGGGGCAAATGCGTAGTTTTGACTATCATCAGGCTGGGCTGTGGAGCAATCAGGATACAATTCTGCAGCAACATCCACAAGCGATTCTGGTGGAACCTGCACCTCAACGAGGTACATGGCATCTTTGACGACATCGAAGGAAACCCAATCAGTATCGGCTTGGGTGCCAAAGGTATGCTGCTGCACTGTGCCGTTGGAGGGGATAGAACTAGCATTTGCACAAGTATCGTTGGGTTCATAGTCATCGAGCTGTGGCGTTGGTGTATCCGTTGGTGTTGGCGTTGGTGTATCCGTTGGTATAGGTGTATCCGTTGGTATAGGTGTATCCGTTGGTGTTGGTGTATCCGTTGGTGTTGGTGTGGGTGTGTGTGGAGATATAGTCACGCTCACACGAAAAATCTGCAACCCGCTGCTCCCATCGGCAACATAGGCATAGCCCCCGGCAACCGCCACACTGCTAGCACTACCCGGCGTGTCAACACTGCCAAGGATAGCAGGCGCAGACGGCGTGCGGGTGTTTATGACCTGCAACCCGCCCTCATCATCGGCAACACAGGCATAACCCTCGGCAATCGCCACGCTTCTAGCATAAACTGGAGTATCAACGCTGCCGACGATAGTCGGGGCGGATGGCGTGCTGATGTCTATAATCTGCAACCCGTCACTCCCATCGGCAACATAGGCATAGCCCCCATCAACATCCACACTTTCGGCATAGACGGGGGTATCAACGCTACCGACGATAGCCGGGGCAGACGGGGTGTTGATGTCTATAACCTGCATCCCCCCACTGCCATCGGCAACATAGGCATAGCCTTGGGCAACCGCCACGCTTCCAGCAAAGTCTGGGGTGTCAACGCTGCCGACGATAGTCGGGGCAGATGGCGTGCCAATGTCTATGATCTGCAACCCGCTACTCCCATCGGCAACATAGGCATAGCCTTGGGCAACCGCCACGCTTCCAGCAAAGTCCGGAGTATCAACGCTGCCGACGATAGTCGGGGCAGATGGCGTGCCAATGTCTATGATCTGCAACCCGCTACTCCCATCGGCAACATAGGCATAGTCAGCGGCAACCGCCACGCTTCCAGCAAAGTCTGGGGTATCAACACTGCCAACGATAATCGGGGCAGATGGCATACTGCTATCTATGATATGCAACCCCCTACTGCCAGCCGCGACATAGGCATAGCCCCCGGCAACCGTCACGCTTTCGGCAGGGCTTTGCGTGTCAACACTACTAACAATAGTAGGAGTAGATGGGATGCTGATGTTGATGACCTGCAACCCGCTACTGCCATCGGCAACATAGGCATAGCCCCCGGCAACCGCCACGCTTCCGGCCAGGTCCGGCGTGTCAACACTGCCAACGATAGCAGGGGCAGATGGCGTGCTGATGTCTATGATCTGCATCCCACTATTCCAATCTGCAACATAGGCATAGCCAGCGGCAACTGCCACACTTTCGGCTAGGTCCGGTGTATCAACATTGCCAACGATAGCAGGGGCAGAGGGCGTGCTGATGTCTACAACCTGCATCCCACTACTCCCATCTGCAACATAGGCATAACCAGCGGCAACCGCCACGCTTTCGGCACTGTTTGGCGTATCAACACTGCCAACGATAGCAGGGGCAGATGGTGTGCTGATGTCTACAACCTGCATCCCCCTACTCCCATCTGCAACGTAGGCATAGCCAGCGGCAACCACAATGCTTTTGGCACTGCCTGGCATGTCTACGCTACCAACGATGATCGGGGCAGACGGGGTGCTGATGTTGATGACATGTAGCTCACTATCCCAATCTACGACATAGGCATAGCCGCCGGCAACCGCTACATCAAAGGCATTGCCCGGTGTGTCTACGCTGCCAATCTTGGTTGGGGCAGCAGGGTTGCTAACATTGACTATTTGCAAACCACCTTCGTCGTCATTGGCAATATAGGCATAATCTCCGACTACCTGCACACCATGTACCATACCGGGCAGTGGAAGACGTGACAAGTGCGTGGGATTGGCTGGGTTACTCATGTCTACTATGATGAGAGTATTACCTTCTCCTATATAAGCATACGAAGAGAACACATCAACTGCATGTACGTCACCACCAATGCTACCAACCCACTCAATCTCTACCGTATCGGCTAGGGATACAGACTCGCCAGTGGGTGCATATGCACGCATAGACGCCGAACGTGGGGTTTGGGTGTGTGCTGCTAATAACAATGCGCTCGGCAGCAGGAAGAGCGTAGCCACTATCAGTATGATGGTAGATAATTGCCTGTTCATAGTTTGTACTCCTTTTTGTAGAAAAGCTCGTGTACAAAGAATATGGTTATCAACAATGCCACGAGCATTTTCACAATGATACTACTATAGGTGACAGGTGATAGGGAGCACCGTGAGACTTCGGAAGTCTGGAACGCAGCAACACCCATTCCCTATGCCCTATGCCCTATAACCTGTAACCTGTAACCTGTAACCTGTAACCCGTAACCCGTAACCCGTAACCCGTAACCCGTAACCCGTAACCCGTAACCCGAACCCTGTAACCTGTAACCTGTAACCTGAACCCTGAACCCTGAACCCTGAACCCTGTAACCTGTAACCTCACACCTCGCACCTCGCACCTATGACAACCTACTTGGGCGTTCAAAATGCGTCAAGATAATATGCGTATAGATGCGCTTGCCGTCAATCACCTCATCGGTTTCTAGCGTATCATCAT
>CAZVEN010000034.1:0-797 GCA_964626155.1 uncultured Chloroflexaceae bacterium
GGCGTGTAGGCGGTCGCGTACTTGTTGCCCGTTGCCGTAGATGGGCAGTGGGATGCCGTCAAGGGCGTTGGTGATGAAGAGTGGTATTGCCTTTTCAGGGTATTGGTATGGTCCGTAGGTGTTGACGCCGCGTGTGATGGTGAGTGGCAGCCCGTAGGTGCGATAATATGAGAGTGCCAAGAGTTCGCCACCGGCTTTGCTGGCGGCGTAGGGGCTGGTGGGGCTGAAGCGGTCTGTTTCTTTGAATGAGCCTTCTGGGATGGGGCCGTAGACTTCGTCGGTTGAGACATGGTGTAGACGCTCTAGGTTGAGTGCTTTTGCGGCTTCACATAATACAAAGACACCGTATACGTCGGTTTTGACGAAGGCGTCTGGGTCTAGGATGGAGCGGTCTACGTGGGATTCGGCTGCAAAGTTGATGATGGTATCTATGGTGTGGGTTTGCAGGGTTTGGCGGACTGTGTCGGCATCGCAAATGTCGCCCTGCACAAAATGGTAGTGTGGGTTGGTAGCGACGGGTTCAAGGGTTTCTTTCCGTCCGGCGTAGGTTAGTTTGTCATAGACGACTATGGTGTAGTCGGGGTAGTGCTCAAGCATATAATGCACGAAGTTGGCACCGATAAAACCGGCTCCGCCGGTGACAAGCAGATGACGCATATATTTTTACCTTTCTTGATTTTGACCTGGGCCGTTTTGCGGTTGCCTAGTTTGATTTTGACCTGGGCCGTCTTGCGGTTGCTCGGTTTGATTTTGACCTGGGCCGTCTTGTGGTTGCCCGTTTTGATTTTGACCTGGGC
>CAZVEN010000034.1:897-18780 GCA_964626155.1 uncultured Chloroflexaceae bacterium
CGTTTTGTGGTTGCCCGTTTTGATTTTGACCTGGGCCGTTTTGTGGTTGCCCGTTTTGATTTTGACCTGGGCCGTTTTGTGGTTGCCCGTTCGATTCTGGCTCAATGGAGATGGTGGCCGTCATTTTCCAACGGATGCGCTCATCCCATTCGTTTGGTGTAACGGTGACTTTGTAGACGATGTCGCCTTGGTATTCTTTCCCAAGGGCTTGTATCTTGGTTACTGTGCCGGGTAGGGTGAGGTCGGGTAGGGCGTCGAATGATATTTCGACTGGGCTGCCAATACGCACGTTGACGATGCTGAGTTCGTCGAGGTCGGTGGTTTCGATTTTCCATCCGGAGAGGTCGGCCATGATGATAGCAATGTCAGATGTGCCAAACCATTCGCCCACGGTGGGATTGATTTCGACAACGGTGCCGGCAAATGGGGCTTTGAGGGTGGCTTTGTCTAGGTTGAGTTCGGCTTGTTTGAGGGCTACCTCGCGTTGGAGTATGACGGCTTCTTTCATTTCGATGTCGCTCTCGCGTGGAGAGGAGAGCAGGTCTTCTAGGCTGGCTTGGGCTTCTTCCACGCTGGATTGCGCACTTGAAACGCTTGCTGCGGCTGCATTCAAGTCGCCGGACCGTTTCAAGCCGATGAGCTGTTCGAGGTTGGCTTCGGCGTTTATCAGGTTGGCACGGGCTTGAGCTATGGCGTCAACGTCGGACCCGTCGAGAAGCTCAGTGTGTTGCGCATGCAGTTCACGGATTTTGGCTTCGGCAGACTCGATGCCGGTGATTTCCGCTTGGCGAGCCTCTTCGTAGGCTACACGTGCCTGCTCCAGTTTTCCTTCTGCATTGCGTACATCGCGTAAAGCGTTCTCCTCCTCGTTTTTGTGGTCTTGGGGGAGATCGAGGTTGACGGATGTCCAATCACGCTCTATTTCTCGATTATCCCAGTAAGTGCCACTGTAGTTTGCTTGTACACCACGTAGGGTATTGGCAGCCACTTCCATGTCTTCATAGGCTTTTGATTTGGCGGCGGATAATCTGTCACGCGTTTCTTGGAGTGTGATGTAGGCTTCGTCTAGGCGGGCTTGCGATTCTTGCACTTCGGTAATTTTTGGGCCGCTTTCTAGTTCGGCTAGTTCAGCGCGGCGTTGTTCGACAAGGGCTTCGGCAGCGGCTATGTCTTCTTGGGTGACTTGCCCTTCGACTTGTTGCATTTGCCCATAGGCTTTGGCTAGGTTGGCTTGGGCACTGCGGATGCCAGCTTCTTTGATGGCCACTTCTGACTCGGTTGCTACGTCGAGGAGTCTCTCGTAATCTGCGAGGGCTTGGTTGAGGTTGGCGCGTGCATTTTGCACATCCAGTTCTCTATCACGCGTATCTAGGCGAGCAAGTGCGGCTTGTTCTTGCACAACGCTCCCTTCTTCTACCGTGATTTCTTGGACGATGCCGCTCATTTCAAACTTGAGTTCTACTTCTTGTATGGGGATGACTTCTCCTTCTGCTACCACGCGGTTGGGCGATTCGGCGACGGGCAGCGGTGTAGGTGCGGTGTCGTCTTCTTGTTCGCCTCCACCGGGCAAGCTACACCCGTGCAGAACAAATACACTAATACTTAATAGGATGAATCCCATTGTAACGATACGAGCTAGTTTTGGCATAGATATTCCCTCTAACCTTGGTAAACCATTTTGTTGACAGGCAATATGTAATGGATAGATTATGATGCTCCCAAATAGCAAAATGCCGGCTATAGCCTGTTTGTACAACAAACCATATGTTTTCCGTCATTCCTACGTTGCAACGCCTGCTACGAAAGCAATTCAACTGTTGCGCATTATACCATATGATGCGTTGTTTAGGTTAGGTGTGAGGTGTTAGGTGTTAGGGTTGTGGTTCTAGGTGTGTGGTTCTAGGTATGAGGGCACAGGTGCAAAGACAGGGGACAGGGCGCAGGGCACAGTGTCACCTGTCACCTGTCACCTGTCACCTGTTACCTGTCACCTAAAACCTGTCACCTGTTACCTGTCACCTATCACCTATCACTTCACTCGCCCGTGGTGAATGACCACTCCAGCGTGAGCGGGTTGCCGGCGTTATCCGTGCCAATGGCTTTGACGTTGTATGTGGTGTTGGCTTCCAATGGGTCTTGTGGGGAAGCAAACATGTGCTTGCAAAGCCTGTGGTCGCTAGTTCGTCGAAAACCCACACTATCGCATCATCTTCTGGCAAGCGTATGCGTGTGTGTTGCCATCGAAGCGACACCGGCCGGTGGGCAAGGATAGCGGGGAGACAAACCACAGTGAGCGGTTCAACAACACATTAATGATGTCGTGCATCTACAGGTCCATACGAATGAAATCGTCGCATGGGGTGTGCTCCTTTCGCAATTTGTGCAAACACTGTTGGGTTTCATTATAGACGATGACCGACAAGGAACTCTAGCACTCTTTACCGAGGGGCTTCATAGCATATGCGGCAACGGGCCTCATACATATCGGCCCCGCCGACCACAATAGTTGGGGCATCTATGGGCGCGGCAGAGCCATTCACAAGGCGTTGCGTGCGGGTTGCATACGCACCACAGCGCACACAAATGGCGTAGAGCTTATCTACATGCTCGGCAACAGCCATGAGCTGTGCCATGGCTAGGAATGGCTCGGCCCGATAATCTTGGTCTAGCCCGGCCACAAGCACCCGCACTCCCCGGTCCGCCAATTGCTGCACCCCTGCTACAATGTCTGCTGGAGCATCCTCTAGGAAGTGTAGTTCATCTATTACTACTACTTGTATATCTTCTGCATGCATTATCACTTCATTGATAGAACTTACGGGCATAGCTTCTACTTTTTGCCCAATATGACTCGTCACATGATGCATACTATAGCGCGTGTCAAGACGTGGCGTAAAAATACGGAAAGACTGCTTGGCGACATTCACCTGCCGGATGCGACGGATAAGCTCCTCTGTCTTTCCACTAAACATACACCCACAAATAACTTCAATACGCCCATTATGCTTCGGACGCGTCATCGTTTGTCTCCTCTTCCTGTGCTGTTGGTTTCTTCCTTGTCCGTTGGCTCCTTGTTTGCCTTGTGGTTTCTTGTTTTGTTGTGGTTTCTTGTTTCGTTGTCGTTTTTTGCTTGGCTTGTGGTTTTTCCTGTTGCTGCTTGCTGTTTTTCTGGCTTCTTCCTTTGGGTTTGCGGGTGGTTGTGGATTGTGTAGGTTGTTCATCTGCTGTGGTTTGTGTGGTGCTCCCGTCAAGATAGAGCTGCGCCATTTCTTGGGCTGTTGCTTGGAACATATCCACCAGTTCGGGTGGCTCAATGATATGGCATGCTGAGCCATAGCGCAATAGGATTTGGCGTGCTTGCCATAGATTCGTAATCGTAGCCGTCACGGTAGCACTCCCATCATCGTGATAGGTAATGTGTGTGTGGGGAAAATAACTCGCTATATCACGTCGTCGTGCTACCACAGGGAGCAACGCATACCGAAGGGCATATGTTGGCGGCGGAATGCGCTCCGGTGGCAGCACGTTTGGCAAAATACGCACACTCCCTGGAACAATCCGATTAAGCCGATAATCAATAGCCGTATGGATTGTTTCCCGGCCCTTCGGTTTCACATCCAACAACGTCGCATCAAGGTATCCATGCCCTTCGGCTCGAAAAAAGATGTTGTAAGGAGCAACACGATGACGACGTGGTTGGTCATCAAAATTACTGATATACTCAAACTCAAGTTCTTGGCCCACCTGAATTGCACGTTTGACTTTTTGTAACACTTTTGGGTCTATCTGTTCTGTTGTTCGCCCTAGCTGTTGTATACTGATAAAGGGGTTTTTCTGAAACCGTTGTTCGCGGCGGTGACGAGGCATCAACAGCCAAATACGTTCAAGGAGCGCACGAATATGGGTATGTTCTGGAAGCTCATCTTCTGGGGGAAAGCTGGCATCCAAAAATGTCAATGCCTCCATGCATTCATCTGGCAGGTCAAGTAGTGCTAGATTGCCGGTATTCTCGAGCGAATAATACCCGCTATATTTGCGAAACGTGATGACGCATCCAAATTCTTTCTTTAGCGCCTCAACATCATGCTTGAGGGCAATTTCGGCGGCCGGCGGGTAGCCTTTCTCGCCAAGTTCAGCCTGAACCGCTGCAAGCAATTCATCTTTTGTGGCTGTCCCCCGTAAAAGCAACCGTACCAGCAGAAGACGGCGACGGAATGTAAGCCAAGAACTTCTCTTCGTTCCACCAGACTTTCTAGTCATTGCCTACCCCGCTGAACTAACCAATGATAATACCATAACACTGTTTGGGCAGCGTATCTATTCTGCGTTTGTACCGATGCTGGCATAGCGGCAAATCTTCCAACGATATTGTATCATATCCCTACACCAAGACTTGATTGACTTCTTTTTTCAGTAAGACCTCGCGCCAAGCCGCAAAGAACGCAACGCTATACAAAAAGGAACATGCAATTCTTTGCTGGTACGCTGCAATGCTGCGAGCTGTCTTGAGCCAAGGGCAATCAGCACTCCAATGCTCGCACGTGCAGCGGTTTTTTACGAATAGACGTATTGATATGTGGACACCTTTCCTATTATACTCATTTTGCAAGAACCTGGTAGAGGCAAAATACCTTTTCTTTTCATGCGTATACGCATGGAAGCATCCACAAATAGAGTGCTTTTTGCCCAATCGTGGGGGTATTTAGTTTACAACCCCTTCAAACATATGCTTGTCACGCTCATTGCGAAACAGCCACTCAGGAATGGTAACCGGGTAACACCCGGAAAAACATGCACTACAATGCCTACTTTCATTTGGCTCCACATACTCATTTCTGTTGACAACCTTGAGCATACCCTCCATACTCAAGTATGCAAGGCTATCTGCTCCAATACGGCGACGTATTTGTTCTACATTCAGCTTATGCGCAATCAGTTCATTGTAGGTAGCCATATCAACGCCCATAAAGCATGGGTTGCGCACAGGTGGCGAAGAAACGCGCACATGAACTTCGGTTGCGCCACCATCGCGCAATAATTGCACCATGGGGCCGGCTGTGTTTCCCCGCACAATGGAGTCATCTATCATCACTACACGCTTGCCCTGCAAGTTATCTGTAAGCGGGTTATACTTCAACCGAACACCAATTTGACGTAAATGTTCGTCAGGTTGAATAAATGTGCGCCCAATATAGCGGTTCTTTATCAACCCTTCTGTATAGGGTAGCCCCGACTCAAGGCTATAGCCAATTGCTGCTGGCGTTGCCGAGTCTGGCACACCAACGACAGCATCAGCATCAACCGGTGACTCGCGGGCCAACTGTCGCCCCAAGCGCTGGCGTACCTCATGCACAACATGCCCCTCTAAAATAGAGTCGGGACGCGCAAAATAGACATACTCAAAGATGCAGAGCGCATGGTGGTTGGACGCAATCCCAACCATTGACGTAAGGCCGCTGCTATCAATGCGCACTATTTCGCCCGGATGAACCTCGCGCAAGAAATGCGCTCCAACAGTCAATAGCGCACACGATTCTGAAGCTACGACGTAGCCACCATCGAGCTCGCCTAGGCATAGTGGGCGCAAGCCAAGCGGGTCACGCACTGCATACACCGCATCGCGGGTCAATATTGCCAGCGCATACGCTCCCCGTGCGACTTGCATAAATGCCCTTATCCGCGCTTCCCAATGACCGGATGTTACCGGACGTACTATGCGCGGCAGCATAGATGCATCTTCCCCTTCTTCAAAAGGGTCATGATTCCATGTGCCTAGCCCGTTGTTCATCCACACCTCTGGTGGTGCGGAGAGTATTTGAATAATAACCTCGCTGTCGGTTGTTGTGAATAACCCGACGCCTCGTTCAAGCAATGTCTTACGCAACTGAAAGGCATTGGTTAGATTACCATTGTGTGCTATGCCAAGCGGGCCATACATGGTTTCAATAAGGTATGGTTGTGCATTGCGTAGCTTCGATGCGCCTGTGGTAGAATACCGATTTTGCCCTATTGCTAAATGTCCGCGTAGTGGCTCTAGGTTTTCTTCCTTAAACGACTGTGAAACCAGCCCCATACCTTTGTGAATGTAGGCCATATGCCCATCGCATGTGGCAATGCCGCTACTCTCTTGCCCACGATGCTGTAAGGCATACAGTGCAAAAAACGTCAATCGGGCTACATCTAGGCCCGGCGCATAGACTCCGAACACACCACACTCTTCGTGTGGCACGTCATCTTCAACAGAGTACAAATTATCATTAGCTTTGTACATTGTGAGACTCCCTACTGTAAAAACCTCATGTCACAAGTATAGCACAGCCATCGTATTACGTTGATAGCACATGGTTAGCCCAAGCATGGCCCAAACTATGCTTAGACACAAAGAGAAATTTGTTTATCTGTATCATCTACCTACCAACACAGGCTGTGCCTCTATTATACCGCCTATCGCACATGAGCTAACACCAATCAATGGTATAATGGAAGCTAGGTCACTGAAACGCTGAAATGCTGAAATGCTGAAATGCTTGAAGGGAACAGGTATACGTGGATAAGATACTCTGGGTTGGAGCTGGCGGATGTGTTGGCGCAATACTACGCTACGTTGTGAGTAACGCTACCCAAGACTTTGCAAAAGGTATGGCGTTGAGCACAGCCTTTCCTTGGGGTACATTTGCTGTCAATATCATTGGGTGCTTTGTGATTGGCTTGCTCTTCCAGTTGGCAGATATGCGCAGTGTGCTCACTGCTGAAACACGTGCCTTGCTTATCACTGGCCTGCTGGGTAGTTTCACGACATTTTCAACATTTGGCAACGATACGTTTTGTCTTCTGCGTGACGGTAAAATGGTTGTTGCTTTCGGTAATGTTGGCGCACATGTTGTATGTGGGCTTACTGCTGTGTGGTTTGGCTATGTGCTAGCCGCTCTCGTTTGGCGCTAGAGGGGTATCTGTTTTGAAAGGATAAGCAAAAAATGCATCCATTACCATTTGAACGCGCATATTGGGTTGTTCCGGGTAATTTCTTGGCTGGCTACTATCCGGGGTATTATACGAAGGATGAGGCGCAAGACCGCGTGAGCAATTTGCTCACTGTGGGCATACGCTGTTTTCTCAACCTGATAGAAGAAAATGAGGCACGATGGGTGCATCATGCTTTTGTGCCATACGCTGACCTTCTCATGGATATGGCAAAAGATATGAGCGTGGATGTGACATATGTCCACTTTCCCATTATAGGGATGCAAGCGCCATCGCGCCCTACTATGCGCGTCATCTTAGATACGGTAGATTCAGCCATACGCAATGCCCAACCTGTCTATGTTCACTGTTGGGCCGGCGTTGGAAGGACGGGGACGGTTGTTGGGTGCTATCTAGTCCGTCATGGTATGGCGGTTAGTGAAACTGTGCTTGCGATGATACGGGAGCTCCGCGCCAATGAAGCGATGGCACACTTGGTTTCGCCTGAGTCTGAGGAGCAGCGCCAATATGTGTGCCAATGGGTGCAAGGGGAGTGATGCATCAAAACGAACCCGAGTCACGTGTTTGTAATCTATACACCACAAAAGCATGCTATACTACCATGCTAGAGGGAGTTTGTTCTCTTACTACGTATTTGCTACACAAGTAAAGCGAGGTCCCAATTGACAAACAGAAAAAAGAACCCTTATATTATCGGAAGCCCCATTTATGAACCCGAAGCGTTCTATGGGCGTGAAGAGCTATTTACCTTCATTGGCGACAACCTGCGCCAAAGAACAAAAGTTATCTTACTCCATGGGCAGCGGCGTATTGGCAAAACATCCATCCAGCACCAGGTACGCAACTTCGTCCAACTAGATGGTTTCGTGTTTTTCCTCTTTGACCTGCAAAACCAAGCGAACCTCAAGGTAGGCCATGTCTTACACAACCTTGCTATGGATATGGTAGAATTTTTTGATGTGCCACAAAGCAGCGTTTCCATACCAACGCGCCCCGACATGGAAAAAAAACCTGACCTCTTTCACACAAAAGTATTGCCACACCTCAGCACCGCATTGTCGAGCAATGGCACACCTACAAACCTTGTGTTGCTGCTCGACGAGTTTGATGTATTGAGCGACAACCGCACAGAAGTAGCCGTTGAGAAACTTTTCCCTTACCTGAACCGTATTGTCTACAGTCAGCACAATCTCTTTCTCATACCTGTGGTGGGCCGACGTTTAGAAGAGATGCCAACTATGTTCTCTATGTTCAAATCCGCTCCCCACCGCGAAATAGGCTTGCTCAGCAGAGAGAACGCTGTACACCTGATAACCAAACCGGCCGAAGGAGTACTCGAATATAGCGATGATGCAATAGAAGCCATACTAGAATTGGCTTCTGGGCACCCCTATTTTACGCAACTGCTCTGCTTTACCGTGTTTGGCAGAGCACAAGATGAGGGGCTTGCTGTTGTCACGCGCACAGAAGTGGAAGCCAGCGTAGAAAAAGCTATTGAGAGTGGCGAGGGGGGGTTGGTATGGTTTCGTGATGGCTTGCCTATAGCTGAACGGGTGGTTTTTGCGGCAGTGGCCGAAGCCCAGCAACAAACAGCAAAGACATTCATGAACTTGTCAGAATTGCTTGATACCTATGGCATTATCGCAACAGAGGCATTGTTGAATGCAGAGGAACGGCTTATTGAATGGGATTTTTTGCGCAAGAGAGAATATAGCAGTGTCGCAACAAAGCAAGCCTATAGATACATCGTTGCTATAGAGTTGGTGCGCCGTTGGTTCATCAGGCGTCATCCTATACAGCAGACGGTATGGGAACTAGACCATCTTGACCCCGAAGCCGAACGAATCTACCAAGAAGCAACTGCTGCCGCACAACACAATGAACATCACCATGCTGTTACGTTATACCAACAAGCGCTAGAAGCCAACCCCAACCACGTGCATGCACTCTTTGCACTGATCGAAGCACTTCTGAGCAATACCATGCTCAGTAATCAAACATCTGATATGTTTGAAGAAGCGGTGACTTTGTGCAAACGTGCCAATCGCATTGATTTTGGGCGTATCAAAGATTCATTTGCCCAAACACTTTTTGAGTATGCACGTATGCTCATGCTTCGCGGTGACTTTGTGCAAGAAAAACAAGCTCTTCAACAAGTATTGGAATTGGAACCAGACAATGAACGTGCTCAGGAACAAGTGCAAGATGTGGATAAGCGTATACGCTGGCAGTTAAATCTCCAAAATCCATTTACAACAAGTACGGTGGTGCAACCAGCCCGCTTTGTTGGGCGGGAGCGGGAGCGAGGGATGATTTTTTCCCAAATCCGAAACCACAGTTCCATTGCTATCTATGGTGATTATGGTATTGGCAAAAGTTCCCTCTTGAAGTATGTAGGCTCGCCAGACGTATGGAAAAAACTTGGTCTTGACCGATACCTGAGTTCAACGCTTATTGCCTGTGTCGAGTGTCATTTACTAGCACCATTTACTCCCGACAAATTCTGGCAAGAAGTTGTTTCTGAAATGGCAGCCCAACACACACATGCTTCTGTGCAACAAGAGTTAGCTCCGTATAGCTCAAATACAAACCAGTCGCGCCTTATTACTGGAAAAGATGTACTTCGTATTGTGCAACTTATGGAAGCAAACAGTGGGCAGTTTTTATTGCTCTTAATAGATGACCTTGATAGAGCAATAGAAGCGTGTGGTCCCGACCATCTGAATACATTTTTGATAGACCTGCGTGCGCTTGCACTCTCTTCGGCTGCTTCTGTTGTCGCCACAACCCGGCGCAGCTTGAGCAATATGCCAAGAGTGAGTGAATTGGCAAGTATCTCTTGGTATCAGGCCTTGCCACATCTTGGCCCCCTCAAGCCATTTGATACCCATGAAATCAAAACCATGCATGAACGCCTGCCATTTGAACGTAGCAAAGTTGAGTTGACTTGGCTCAAGGATGTTGCAGGTGGCTACCCCTACCTGCTTGCGGAAGCGCTTTCTATTCTGTACTTGCTTCACGTAGAGCAAAAACCTTTTCATGTAGGGTCTGCAACAGACATGTTTGTGCATCATGTCCAAGCTGTTTTTGCTGATCTATGGAATACCATAACTGACTATCAAAAGGATTGCATCACATCTCTTACGCTATGCAATATGGTGCAAGAGATGCATTGCCACTTGCTTGAAGAAAAGATACATGCCATTAAACCGCAGTATTGGAACGAAACGTTTGAGAGAAACGAATTTCAAGAATTGGTGCAGCGGGGGTTGGTTATACCGAAAGGTAACGAAAGCAATACCTATGCTCTCGTATCCTTTGTCTTGGAATGGTGGATTATTCATAAAACAAATGGACCAGTTACATGGCTTAACAAGAGAAATCTTGATACTGAACTTGACCATACCCATGCTAGGGATGGCAAAATATTCTTACAAACTGTACGCGAGCACGCTCGGATGGAATTATATACACAAAAGTATACGATACAGGAGGCAAAACTATGACTATGACCGATATTCCCAACCCGTTCTTTGTTGGTGGTCCCGTGCCACCGAAGCATTTTGTGGGGCGCACAATTGAATTAAATACTGCGTTTGACCAAATTATGAGCCGTGGGCATATGGCGATTTCGGGTAGCCCCGGCATGGGCAAATCTTCGTTCCTACGTTTCATTTCTGACCAAAGCACATGGCAGGAACGTGGGCTAGATTTCTCTACAGTGGTGGTGTCGCTCAATTGCACCGATATTAACCCATTTACGCCCGCCAATTTTTGGCGCGAAATACTATTGCTATTGCGTGATAAGCTTGAAGGTCATGCACCCATACAGCAAACAATTGACCAAGTATTCCAAGAAGAAGATGGCATTGAAACGAGGGACCTGCGCCGTGTCTTGCGCCAAATTGGTGCGCAAGGCAAGTTTTTGCTCTTGCTGCTAGATGACTACGATGCTGCCCTTTCTACAAACAATACCTATGATGAACAAGATATGCTCGTGTTCTTGCGCGAGTTTCGCAACCTTGCTATACACAATGATGCAGGACAACATCTCTCAACTATGGTTGTGACATTCCGTCGGTTGAGTGAGCTTGGCCCTACCTTTTCACCCGGCGGCTCTCCTTGGTACAACCATTACCTTTTCCAAACGCTCAAGTTGTTTACCGACAACGATATACACACTTTGTTTCGTCACATTCCCGCTGAACTATCGCTGACCGATGAACAGCAGGATGCTATTTTGTGCGTTGCGGGCAGGCACCCGGCCCTGCTCCAACGTGCATGCTATCTGCTCTTTCAAAGTGTGCAATCGGGCCAAACCACATTTGACCTACATAGTTTCATCAATACCTTTATGGGTGCGACCGAACATATCTTTCGTGATATTTGGCGGTTTTCAACTGAAGATGAGCAAATGTTGCTTATGCTCATTGCGCTTTCAGATATGGGTGGGCGCTTGAACAAACAGCGCCGGTATACCTTAAACGACTTGAACCTCATCCTCAGCCAACGCGAACGTCAACTTGATGACCTGCGTGACCGGGGGGTTATTTTGCACGAATTTAGAGATGAGGTATCACACTATTTCTTTGCCTCTTCTATGATGGGCTGGTGGGTGGTGAAGGAAATTGAAAACAGCACCCGTGAGGACCTAGAGCAACGACAGAAACTCTTTTTCAACCTCAGCCGTAAGCAAATCGAACAGGTGCAAAACATCCTCCAGCAGGTATGGGAGAGCAAAGATGCTGCCTTACATGTCACTGAATGGACGGGCAAGCTAGTGGGTGCTTTTGCAAAGGGAATAGGGGTGAAGGGGATAGGTGCCTAGGTGTGAGGGCTTTGTAGAGACGTTGCACGCAACGTCTCTGCTGTATTTTTTGCGCCTTTGTGCCTTTGCGTTAAGATTCAAGATTCAACGCCCTCCCGCTTTCAACACCACCAGCGTTAAATCATCATGTTGCTGGGCATCGCCAACGGCGGCTTGAATGCGTACTTCATAGGCAAGCGCTTTGTCGAGAAGAAAGCGGTCTGATATATCGTGCTGCCCGACGACAAAAACACTCCGCGCATCTGGCGATGTGTCTATGTTGCGGCGTATCGTCTCCAAATCTGCTTGGATGCCATAGGCAGATTGGTAGCGGTCTTCAGCATTTTTGGCCATCAGCTTCATGATAATGTCGGATAGCCCTTTGGCAAGGTGCAAGTCGGCTTTGCCTTCTGGCATAAGCGTGTAGATTGGCGCAGGTTCTCGTGCAATGTGGCTATGTACCAACTCAAGCACATCATCACTCGCAAATGGCAATTGACCAGTGAGCAACTCGTAGAACGTCACCCCAAGCGAATAGAAATCCGTTCGGTAATCTATAGCACGATTCATGCGCCCCGTTTGTTCGGGCGACATATATGCCAATGTGCCTTCCAACACACGCGGGTTGCGAAAAGCAGACTTCTCTCGTGACAGCATCGCCGAAATGCTGAAATCTATAATCTTTGTTTCCCTAGTTGTCGGGTTGTAGACGATGTTGGAAGGGTTTATATCTTTGTGCATCACATGTTGCTGATGGATTTGTCCTAGAATATTCGTCACGTTACTGGCTATGTGCAAAAAGTCTGCCATAGACAGCATGCCGGCCATATTCAAGCGTGTCAACGACTCAGCGCCAGAATCCTCCATAACCATCAACCAAGAACCAGTAACTGCATAGCGTGTATCAGCAAACGAAAAGCATGCCCCTGTGCGTTCTGGCAGTGACTCTACGCTATAGACGCGTGGGACGCCAAGCAGGTTCAAACTGTGTATAATCTCATATTCGTGCCGAAACCAAGCAATGCGTTCTGGAGATGGGTAGGCATCTTTTAATATTTTGAGTATGACCGGCGCATCATCAATGTGCCGACGCCCACGATAAACGTGCGAGTTTTCACTTTCTTACAGTTGTGTGCTTATAACATATTGTGCAGAAGAAACCTGCATATACGACCTTCTTTCATAATTGTTCCGACTTGGATGTCGCAACTCCTAACACCTGTCACCTAGACCCTAACATCTGTCACCTAGTCACCAATCACCTACTCCCCAAGAGCCGTCTGCAACCATTCATCAACCAGCGCTTTATTGTCCTCTATCCACTCCTTCGCATGTAATGTTATATCGTCCTCACCGTTTTCGCCTGCAAACATATGTGCATTTTGCGTCGAAATATCTTCTAGTGGAATGGAGAAGACTTCGGCTAGACGCTTGATTGGAGGGTTTTCAGCGAGGAAATCTTCATTTGCGACGATGCGAATATCGTTGGGCGGCGAAATCATCTCGCACGGATTCTGTGAACATCCTGGCACATCTGGCACAAGGAAATCCTCCTCCCGCGTCTCCACATCGTCTGGCAATGTACCAAACGGTACCGTTATCCACATCACATCAACGCCCGGTTTAAGCATGCCTACCGTCCAGTTGGGTGTCCACGTATAGAAGAGCACCGAGCCACCATGCTGATATTGCGAAAGCACATCGCCCATCAGTGCTTCATACTTATCGCTCACCTGCTCAACTGTTTCGGTGAGTTCATATGCCTCCAGATGGTGTTCTATCGTCTTTGCACATCCCCAGTCGAAATCACAGCCTATCAAATCAGCCTTTCCGTTGCCGTCTACGTCGAAGCGTGCGGCAATCTCAGGGTCTTTGAAGTCTTCTAGGTTAGTAATGCCAAGTTCTTCAGCAGTCTGCTTGTCAACCAAATAGCCTTGCAATGCACCAGCCTTAACGACATACCCAACAGGTGTAGCCTTGCCGTCCATGTCTTCTGCTTCAATAAACGTATTGTGCAATGGAAACCACCCATTGGCCCACATATCTATGTCGCCCGTTGCGATAGAGCTATAAAAGATAGAGTTTTCCATTGTTTTTGGTCCATCAACCTCATAGCCGAGTTTAACCAACAACTGCTGCAAAATTTCGGCTTGGAACCAGCCAGTATCCCATGTAGCACGGCCCAGCACCACAGTCTTGCCTTCACCGGGCAGGGGCCCCGCCCACACGGTATCTCCAGCGCCCTCAGCGTTGTCAGTGTTGTCAGTGTCGTCAGTGTCGTCAGCGTCGTCAGCGTTGTCAGCATCATCAGCGTTGTCAGCGTTGTCAGCGTTGTCAGCGTCGTCAGCGTCGTCAGCGTCGTCAGCGTCGTCAGCGTCGTCAGCATCATCAGCGTTGTCAGCATCATCAGCGTTGTCAGCATCATCAGCGTTGTCAGCATCATCAGCGTTGTCAGCATTCATAGATGCTCCGTCAGATGAGCTTGTGGACCCACCTGTAGATGTAGATGAGTTTTGCTCTCCACAGGAAGCCAGAATCAAGACAATGACCAACATACATGTTGACAGATAAGGAAAAGGAAAACTACCCCTCATACAAAATACCTCCTTCAATACAAACCTTCTTTGGTTACGCTCCTCAGAACGCATCTTAAAACTTCATTTTACCATATTCAGAGATAGTAGGAGTGAGGTGCCTAGAGAGTAGGCGCTTAGGTAAAGGGGGGGAGGATGGGTAGGGATTAGGTGTGAGGTGCTAGTGTAGAGTAGAGACATTGCACGTAACGTTTCCATAGAAACATGCAACGTCAACGTTTCGGTTTCCAGTGCCCAGTGCCCTAACCCTTGGACAAACAATGGGGCACGCACTTCCTAACGTGCGTGCCCCCAGATACATTTTTACTAGGCACACCTATGATAGCATGCCCGTTGCTCCCATTACCGCACAATGAGCGGTAGGAAGACTGCCCGTTTCTCTGCCCCTGGCTCTGGTTCTGTTGTATCAGCAGGCGCAATGTCTATCACATGTGAGCCTGCTGTGCCGCTACTTGCTAAGTCAACACCATTAGCAATGTTGCCAGTAGAAACGCTCACTGTGAATGCGCCCGTCGTGCTGAAATCTATCTTGAGCGTATCCGTAATGCCACCCTCGGCATGCGTTTCATATGGTTTGCCGTTGAGTTCCCATGTGTAGCTAATGGGCAACGTTGCATCGGTGGGCTCAACCGTTGCCATGAACTCGCCGGTGTACGTATTGGCAGCAAGGCTTGCCGTATCGGTGTCTATCGTGCCTGTGACAGAGCCGGTGACTGTCACCTTTTCGACTGGTATAGCCGACTCGGCTGCAAACTGGCCTTTGCCGGTATACTTGGTAATATTACCGGCCGGGTCTGTTGCCGACACGATGAAGCGTAGATTACTGGCTTCCTCGCCCATAATAGTCGTTTCCCAGATTTCCACATTGTCTCGCACACCAACGCGCTTAAATTGCGGCGTTTGTTGCCATGAATCTTCGCCAACAATATACGTGGCTTCGATGAGGATGTCATCGGGTATACCGGTTTCTGTGTCGGGGTCGGTAACACCGACAACGAGCTTGGAACGAATTGATTGCAAGGACGCATCTTCACCTGGGTTGACCACTTTGGCAAACTCAATAATGGGTGGCGTAATATCTTCTTCTTCGCCATCTGCGAGCACCATCGCGGGGTCGCGGTACAATACCTTGAAGACAGCTTGTTCATACATACGCATTGTACCTACGACACCATCCTCGTCATCCGTCTTATACTGGGCTGGTTCAACGAGCAACTGGTCGCTCTGTTCCCCACCATCGCCTGTGCTGGTGAATGCATAGAACACATCGGGATACCACACACCCAAATTGGCAAATGTCATTGGCTCTGTTTCAGCCAAGCGCGTGACAACAGCGGTGATATGGGGTTTGTAGTTGTCTCGCGCTATATAGTCGCCGCTGACGAACACAACATCTTTGACTGTCATGCGTTCATTGCTTGTTTCGTCTACCAGTGCCGTCAGGTCATAGACAAACTTGGGCAAGAGCGGGTCGCCTTCTACCGTGTTGGTGATAATCTGTGGTCTGGGTGGCTCTTCTGTTGGTGGCACAAAGCTGTCTTCCACTTGCATCGTATGTATCATCGGGTAGGTCCTATCGCTACCTTTGGCCGGCACGCGCTCATGGAAGCGGTTGGTAAAGGTGATGACACGCTCCATCACCCCAAACTTGTTGACAGGCGCAGTGTTTCTATCGGGTGCAATATCAACACTGGGTAGTGGCTTGGGATTGGGCACTTTGACTTTGATAAACGGCAATCCATAGAACGTTGTTTGCATTAATACCTTGACATCGTAGGAGTCCATAGTGGTGATGGTGCGAATATAGCGCTTCTTGGCACCATTCAGGGCCATACCGATAGTCTGCTCTTCTGCATCTTCACCATCTGCCGATGTATCACGCCCGAGTTCTTCTGCAAACAAGTACAGGAGCCGCTCAGTGTAGGCAACCAATTCCGTATCGCCGTAGCCATAGCCGGTGTTCCCAACAAAATTACCACCCTGTTTGATGAACGCTTCGGGAAAGTCTATGTGATATGTTTCGTCTACACCGGGTAGCATTTCATCTGGTGTGACATTCAAACCGCTATGGCAGCCCATAGAGAAAGCGAGCCGGTTGAGGAAGTAGAGCATATAGTTACCGGGGCTTTGCAGCGCACTTTCCGTATTGAAAATATCTTCAGCATAGAACATCGGCTTTGTAGGGTCCTTGTCAGTCTCCTCTGGAATGGCTGCAAAGTGGTCGAAGTGTCCATTGATAGATTGGAATGGCAAGGGACTTTGCACGGTGTAGGGCGGGGTTGTGAATTGCTCAAACTGCCCATCAAACCATGAGTCAATCAGGTTATTTGCTGTCCAGTTGAGTGGATCATCGGCGTCGCTAATCAATTCTTCTGCATTGATGCCCAAGCTCTGGAACATGCCAGAAATAGCATGAGCGTAGTCGGTCATAAAGTCGTAGCCGGTGACGACAGCGCGGTTGTTGGTATCTGTTGCGTCAATCATCAGTGGTGCGCCACCGTCAAGGTATTGCTTGAGATAGTGCGTAATATGTTCTGGTTGCTCGACCAACCTGCCCACAGCACGGTCGGGTATGTAGAGCGGGTGGTCGGGCCAGTTGTAGGGCTTATCCGTACCATATACATCGTCAGTGAGCGTGGTGCGGTAGCCCAATGCACCACTCAAAGCGCTATCGTGGTTTATCAACCCAACCAGATAGTCGTCGTATTCCACTTCGTTGCCGAATGTCGTCATATCTGGCACACGATAGAAGGGGATAACCTTATCGCCACCAACTAACACAATGTACTTGACGTTGGGGAAGAGTGCGCCCACATCATCTTCTGGTGCAGCATTGGAAGGGTTGCGCGTTGTTACAGCCGTAATAAAATTCTTGATTGTCCGAGCAATGGTATTTGCGAAGAATGGATTATTGGCTTGTACATCCCACTTGGCATACATATCGGCCATAGTTGGCACATTGGGATCGAATGGTTGCACATCGTCTAGGTTAAAGACAGCCCCATTGACGCCGGGCAGTTGTGCGACTTTTTGCAAAGCATCGTGCATAGTGGATACTGTTTCGGGGTCGTAGAGGCTGTTCATGCGCGATTCACTCAAGATAAAGAGCGTTTCAATGTCGTTTGGCTCAAAGGTGGGGTTTGTGGCTTTAAATTCATCCTGCGTGGGCAGTTTGATATTGAGTGGTTCATCCATTGGCTCAAGACCACTACCATCAACCCATACCTCAAGCTTGTATGATTCATCGCTATACTCGCCGTCGTTGTTGACCACTGCCACAAAGTACTCGCCCGGCAACCAAGCGGTTGTCTGTATCCATTCATCGTAGGTGTCTGATGCTAAACTCAAAGCTGTAATGGCTCCGCTACGTGAGGAGCTACCACTGCGTGAGGAACTGCCACTGCGTGAGGAACTGCCGCTGCGTGACTTATTGGCAACTTCAGCAATGCTACCGCTTCGGGAACTGCTACCGCTTCGGGAACTGCTACCGCTTCGGGAACT
>CAZVEN010000034.1:18880-54760 GCA_964626155.1 uncultured Chloroflexaceae bacterium
TGCTACCGCTTCGGGAACTGCTACCGCTTCGGGAACTGCTACCGCTTCGGGAACTGCTACCGCTTCGGGAACTGCTACCACCAATAGCTTTGTTACCTAGGTCCATAATATCTGATAGTCCACTATGCATGCCTTTACCAGGAACTTCTGGATAGGCAGTAAAGCTGCCCAAAACCAAGTCATAGTCTTCTGGCAGGTCTGTCAGGAGAATATCAATGGCGGACGCCGGTTGTAGCACCTTGAAGGAGAACCAGTCCATATCGTCGGGGTTGTCGAGCGTACCTGTAACCGTAACAACCCACGAAGACGGTGGCTTGTCGGGGTCTAGTCCAATTGCTTCATTCGGTTCAAAGACATCAATACGATTGATTTGGTCGGGGGTGTCGTAATCGTTTGGCTCCGACTCGTTCATTTCTTGCATGAGTACCTCAAGCTCGAGCACATCCGCAACAATATGACCAATAGAAATGCCATTGTAGTCGGGGTCATTACTCGTAGCCGTATGGCTAATGATGCTGTGATGCACACCTTCAAGGATGCCATCATCCTCGGCACTCACCTCAACAGTTTGGAGTTTCCTCCATGTATCTGGCGTAAAGGTTAAGGATTCTGGGGATACTTGGCTCTGTCCATCGGTCGTAATAGCAATGGTAACATCATCACTCGGTTGGGTTGCTAACTTTATCTTATAGGTATCGGTATAGCCATCTTCCGTGACATCAGTAAAGCCATCGGGTTGACCTGTGTCACCATAAAATTGTCGAATAATCACGCTAGGGCGTTTTGGAGCAACAGGCGGCTGGGGAAGTTGTTGCATATACTCATCCACTTGGGCTACCACCGGTTGGTCTGATGCAATGACAGCACTGCCGATAAACATATCGCCTAGGTTGGCATTGTTGCGTGGGTCAATTTGTTGTGAGTCGTAGGCGGGAAGGATGAAACTCTCAGTGGCTTGCTCAGTCCCATCTTTGGTGTAATAGGTGATGGTGCTAGACGCAGAGTTGGTGCTAGGATTGTGTACTGTGATGGGGGTAAAGCTACTGGAATTACTAGCAATAGAGGGCATGATTAGCGTATTTTGTGCTGATGTTTTAGCAATATAAGAATCGGCATTATTCATAAAGCCAGCGTTTGCATCATAGGGTGTTAGTGTGTTGACAAGCCATGGTGATGGTGTAAAACTAAAACCTTTGATATGTGCGGAACCCTGAAAGCCATCTGGCACAGGGTGGCTTTCAAGCATTATAGCACCATCAATACTAAGCATATGTTGTTCTGTGTCTACTGCATTGCCAGCAGTATCATAGTAAGTTATAAAAATTGTTTTGTCTAAGCCACTTGTGTTGCCGATAAACATCTGGGTTGCATTGGTCATATGTGGCACGATAGTTGTGGCGTAACCTTCCTGTAGTGTGGGCAAGGTTGGTAATACACTATTCAATCCAGTTTCATTCGAATGGGTAAGCAACGACAACAAAGGCACATCTGTGCTCGGAGCACTTGGTTCTACTTTGACCCAACCGTCAAACATATCAGGTATATCAATCGTGTTCTGGTCAAAAAGCATGCTCTTTTGTGGCATCAATTCTTTAGTGGTAGAATATGCCAAAGAACCATCAAGATTGAGGAAAGAAACGTTCAACGTCACAGTGTCACTAATGGGGTTTCCTATCAGCAAGGATGAATTGATAGCTGAAGAACCATGATTTTGAAAGAAGGGTCCTGCGTAGAAGGGAGTAGTAGTGGTTACACCTGTTTGCCCCTGATACATGTTCATAGCATCGGGGTTGCAATCTGCACCCGTACATGTTTCTCGAACAATACTATGAACTTCTGCATCGGCATGCACGACTAGATACCCAAAGAATCCATCTCCGATGTCGGAGTATGCATCACTATCGCTACGCACTATCAGGGTGCTATAGGCGTTGACATTTTCGTAAAATACTTTTGTGTTACCGGTTTCTGTCGAAACAAATTCGAGTTCTACTTGCGTATCAACATTGGTGGGATTGTTCAAAAAAAGGGTTGAATTGGATCCGTTCATATTCCGCACAAAGCGCGGGTGGTAGAGCTGATAATCAAAAGTAAGCTTGGCACCACTATCAGCAGGCGCAGATAGCTGTTGCTCAAGCGATACTGGCTGTTCCGAAACCTTGGCATAGGCGGTTGCCAAGGGCAACATAGGCGATGCGAATAAGATAAAAGCTACTAGGCTACAGAGAGCCTGCACAAAAAAATGGTGGCGTTTCATACGACCTCCTTGAGATACAGTAAAAGTTGATAATAAGACAATAAAAGGCTTGCCAATGGCAGCCCCCCTACTACATCCAGTATAACACATATAACGCACAAATCGTAGAAATGTTACACACCTCTGTATCACGCATTGTCCGGTAGAGTGCGTAGCACCCGTAGCACCGGCATCCTGCCGGAGTCCGGCTAGAAGCCGGTGCTACTTGGGAGTGCTCCGAAACTCGCGCACCATATTCAAATCGCGCTGGGCATCAAGCTCTTGGAATATCTGCTCAGCTTGTGCTAAGAGAGGCTCTACCTGCTCCAATGTACCAGATGCATGCGCTAACCGAGCCTGCCAATACAACACCTTGCCAAGTTCGTAGCGGTCCCCCAACTGTTCGAGGGCAACATGACTTTGTTGGAAGTATTCACAAGCAGCAGTAATATGTTGTTTAGCCAGTTCAATTTGTCCCAATACCCGTTGTGCCATGGCTTCTTTCGTTGCCATACCAAGTTCACGGGCTACATCTAGTGCTTGATTGGCATAGGATGTAGCTTGTTCTGTATCACCAAGCTCTAGGGTTGCTTCGGCTGCCAAGCGTAATGCTTCAGAAAGGTCCAAGCGTGCATTGGTACGTTCCATGATCTCAATGCTTTCTTGCAAGAGTCGCATGGCCTCTTGGGGTTGCTCCTGAAAAAGTAACACTTCGCCACGATTGAGAGTGGTAAGAGCTACTCCTTGCTCTGAACCAATACGTCGAAACTGTTCACAACTGTACTCATATAATTCATTGGCGCGTTGTAGTTCTCCTTGCCCAACCAATGTCAATGCCAAATTATTCGATGTACGAGCCATAACGAGCACATCACCAATACTTTCACTTATTTGGAGACTACGTCCATAACAATTCATAGCATCTTCCCAACGTCCAACATCTCTGTAGGTGGCTCCTAAGTCATTAAGCGCATTGTTTAGACCTGTTAGATGATTAGCCTGTTGAAAAAATGTACATGCCTGCTCCAATGCTGAAATACTTTGGGTAAATTCTCCCTGTTCAGCAGAGACATTGCCCATTCGCAGAAGTGCTTGCCCCTGACTCACAATACTCCCCGTTTGTTCGGCAACTTTCAACCCCATGCGGGCCCACTCAAGCGAGCGGGAAAATTCCCCTTGGCTATAGTAGATGCGTGCGCCAAGCAAGTAGCAACGGGCCATCTCATCGCGTGATTCTGTATTTGCATAGGTCATCCCCTTGCCGAGCAAGTCAAAAGCCTCTTCGTAGCAGGCGCGTTGTTCCTTCAGCGTTGCGAGGTGGCGGTGCAGGCGTACCATGGCTTGGGTTATTTGCAAGTCAATGAGAGCATGTCTACCCGGTGACATAATCCACTTTTGCGATTCAGTGCGATAATGGGTATTGAGACTCAAGGCCTCTTGGTAGAGCGATTCGGCCCGTTCGGATTCACCGAGCAATGCACAGATGTAGCCTTTCCTTTCGTGCAATTCGGCTATTTGTATCGGGATGGGCAGCAAAGGTTCAAACCAATGTTGTGTGACAAGCGAAGCAACAAGCCTAGGCGAAAAGCTATCGGTTTGCCCGTCGAGGTCGTCAACATCGGTTTGGTCTTGTTGCTCAAGGTGGGTCGCAATATCCAAGGCAGTGCTAAAGAGGGTCAATGCATCACGGTTGGTATAGCGTTTCTGGGCTTGTATACCAGCTTCTTTGTAGTAGAAGAATGCATTGAGCCACTCTTCAGCTAGTAAGAAATGTTGCGCTACAAGGGAGAGGTTTTCGTCATAGGTTGCACTATTGTCGGTCAGGAACCGTGCAACTTGGCAGTGTAATTCACGCCGCCGGGCATATAAAACGCCTTCGTAGGCAACATCACGCAGCAGAGCATGCCGAAACAGATAGATTGTATCTTCTTCTGTTCCTTCAACGTGGTCCTCAATGACAATAATGTCGCTGTCTATCAGTCCTTGTAATGCATGCTCTAAGAGCGAAGGGTTGGTGTATACGTTTGCAAGGATAGAGTACCGAAAGCGACGCCCGATGACAGAAGCTACTTGCACGAGGTCATACAGTGGTTCATCGAGCCGGTCTAGGCGAGAATAGATGAGTCCCTCGATGCTGCTTGGAATGGCGACATGGTCCACTGGTTGGGTAAATTTCCACGCGCCTGTTTCATTGCGCACGAGGACGCCTGATTCAACAAGGGTGCGGACGAGTTCTTCTGTGAAGAACGGGTTGCCTTGGGTGCGTTCAAGCAGTGGCAGCATTTCCGGGGGAGGCGTGCCATTGAGCATAGCCTCAAGCAATGTTGTGCTGTCATGTGCCGATAACTCATCCAACCCCAAGCATGTGGTTGTGGGTAGGTCGCACCATGGTGCTTCAATGGGTGGCTCAGAGCGGTAGTTGAGCAACAAGAGCAACGGTACATCGTGTATTTCATGCGTTAAGCGGTCCAAAATTTCGAGTGAAGAGGCATCGCTCCACTGAATATCCTCAAACGAGAGCAGCAGCGGTGTCACCAGAGCTGCGCCGCGAAAGAGGGCCACCATGAACTCGGTCAACCGGCTATGGCGTTGCTCGCCGCTGAGGGCACGGGTTAGTTGCGATTCAGGTAGGGTCATGCCAAGCACATCGCTGAGCAGCGGTGTAAAGCGGACGAGGGCGGGAGCAAACAGTTCGACACTTTTTTCGAGCACTTCTAGGACGCCCGCGCCAGAAGGGTCTCCAAGGATAGATATATCGCCACGATGCGATGTCAAGCCAAGGAGTTGACGTAGTGGTTTGCGGATGTTGGCGTAGGGCATATTTTGTTCATAGCTCTGGCAGTCGTTGCCATAGATTTGAAAATCTGGTATTGCTAGGTCAGCATCATCGGCAAAACCAAGCATAACAAGCCGGTGTATCAACTCTTCAATTAGGCGCGATTTACCAATGCCAGCTTCGCCAACAAGGGCTATCACACGTCCGGCCCCCTGCAAGGCGGTTGTGCTCTGTTGTAGCATTAGATCGAGTATGGCGTCGCGCCCGACCAGTGGGGCACGCTGGAGGGCTATATCACCAGAGCGCCCAATTTGCCCACTTTCAAGCACATGGAGGGCCCGCGAAGGGATGACGGGAGCGGCAAGACCTTTTAAGGTGAGAGGCGCATGGTCAACAAGGGCAATTTGCCGGTCTACTGCTGCACGGGTGTCTGGCGAAAGGAGCACCATGCGGGTTTCAGCAGCCGACATGAGCCGTGCCGATAGGTTGACAGCAGACCCCATAACGGTATATTCATACCGCCGTGCTCCGCCCACACGCCCGGCAAAAACGGTGCCAGTGTTGATACCAATGCTCTGATGCAACGTGTGCTGGTGGTTGGTCGAATGGTCTTGCTCATTCACGGGGGGAGTGTCTTCTTTGGGGAATAGCGTGACAATTTCTGTATTGGCTTCTGCAAGAGCAGTTTCAAGTTCAAGCGCACATCGTACTGCGCGGAGAGGATCGTCTTCATGCGTGGTAGGTGCGCCAAACAATACCATGAGTTTATCGCCATGGGTATACATATCTACTTTGTTGACAATGCCATCGTAGCGATGGACCACTTCTTGCGCACGGCGGAAGTAGGCATTGAGAATGGTTGCAGCTTTGGCAGCATCATTGTATAGATAAGCGAGCATGGCGCTAAAGTCGTAGAAGTTGGCAAACAACACGCTGACGGGGCGAAACTCGCCAACTTCAGTTACCGATGCGTCGAGAAAACGCCCTGGCAAGCCACGCACCAGGTATGGGCGGAGGGCAGACACTTGGGTAGCCAGCAACTCCAGTGTTGTTATATCGTCTGGCCCGTTGCGTGGTACAATGTCTCCCAACGGGCTAGGAAGGTCAACGGGTGGCAGTGCGGTAATATGCTGAAAGCCGGCTGTGCGTGGCGTGATGCTGGCACTTTCGAGCAGTTCGGCCGTATAATCTGAAATGACGACCTCGCCGGGGGCAGCAATTTCTTGGGCAGTAGCAACACGATTGACTTCGGGGCCCGTGACGACGAGTTCTACGTGGCTGGTATCTCCTACTTCAGCAGCAAAGACTTCGCCACTATGCACTCCCACACGTAGGCGCAGGCGAAAAGTTCCTTTGCGTGTTTTCAATGCAGCAAAGGCTTGCATGCGTTCTTGCATAGCAAGGGCAGCAAGGGTGGCCGCAGCCGCATGCTGTTGGCCGAGCAAGGTAGCGTCGAAAAAAGCTGTGAGGGCATCGCCACCAAACTTGAGTAAAGCTCCTTGATGGGCAAGTACCTCATCTACGAGTGCATTGAAGAGGTGGTTGACCACGGCGCTGATTTCTTCTGCACCCTGTTTGCCGAGCACACTGAGTTGCTCAGACAGGGAGGTAAACCCGCTTAGGTCAGCAAAGAGGAGGCTGCCATGCCAGAAGTCTCCCGATACTCTACCGGGTACAGGGTCTACCAACTGGTTCGAGACTAGGCGTCCGGGGATATAGGCAGCACATGCAGCGAGCCGTTCACGCAACATAGTCGCCAGTGTTGCACGCACATTTGGCGGCAGGTCGCTTTCGCGGGCGAGGTGGACCGCTAACTCAGGGTCAAGATATTCATAGAGTGTTTTGAATAGTGTTACAGATTTATTCATGGTACTGTTGCTACTACATCTGATGCAAACTTTTTCACCAATGAGAGGTCGCGTTTGGCACGTAGTTGGTTGAAAATCTTCTCTGCTCGTTTGAGCAGGGGATTTACTTGGTCGGTTTGTTCGTTTGCATGGGCCAATTTGGCCTGCCAGAATAATACTTTCCCCATACCATAGAGGTTTTCCAATTTTTCAAGCATAGCATAACAATTGCTCAAGTGTTCATCTGCTGTAGCAAAATCGTGTTTATGAAAGGCTATTTGCCCAAGTATTAAGTGGGCAAAAGCTTCTTCTATGACCATGCCCAATTCACTTGCAATAGAGAGCGATTGCATAGCATATTCGGTTGCTTGTTCCTCTTGCTCAAGCATCAGGGCTGCTTCTGCCGCCAAGCACAATACTTCTGGCAAGTCTTTGCGTGCATTGAGACGTTCCAATGAGGTGATACTAGCACGAAAGAGGTGCAATGCTTCACGGGGGGGGGTATCTTGCAACAATAAGACTTTGCCATGCTTATAGCCAGTGACAGCAAGTCCGAGCAATGAACCGATACGTTTGAACTGTTCACTACTATATTTATACAGCTCGGCGGCGAGTTGCAACTCGCCACGGCCAACCATCACATCTGATAGGTTGTTGGATGTGTGGGCCATGCCAAGCACGTCGCCAATGTTTTCGCTCACTTGTAAGCTTTTCTGCAAGCATTTGATGGCATCTTGCCAACGCCCGATGCGCCAGTAGGTATCGCCAAGGTTGTTGAGAGCTTCACCAAGGCGGCTGGCGTCTTTCATCTCATCGAGAATGTCGCGGGCTTGCTCAAGCGCCGGAATGCTCAGGGTAAATTCGCCACGGTCGCGCCACAGGTTGCCCATGAGCAAAAGGGCATGGGCTTGGTCTATGCGATTGCCCTCAAGCTCAGCAATGGATAGCCCCAGGCGAGACCAGTCAAGAGCATTGGCATATTCTCCTTGGCTATAGTAGATGCGAGCACCGAGTACGTAGCAGCGGGCTAGTTCAGAACGGGTTTCTGGGGTTGCCTGCGACATGCCACGTTCTAGCCATTCGAAAGCGCTTTCGTAGTTTGCCCGTTGCTCTTGCAACGATGCAAGATGACGATGCAGGCGCACTTGTATAATAGAGAGTTGGTACGGTTGAATAGGAAAGGGAACCGAAGAAAACCTCCACTTTTCATGTTCCATAACCAGTTGATTGACGAGAGTCAATGCTTCGAGGTAAAGCATCTGGGCTTGGTCATAGTCTCCTAGCAAGGCATGGATGTAGGCGCTTCGTTCATAGAGTTCTTCTACTTGGAAAGCAACGGTGGGCGCAAGGGCGTAGAGTGGGTTGGACATATAGTTGAAATCAATATGGTGTGGTGAAAGGCTCGCTTTGGGTTTCTTCTTCGATTTGTGTTTGAGCTGTGGGGCTATATCAAGAGCTGTGGCAAAAAGGGTTAAGGCATCACGGTTGACATAACGCTTTTGGGCTTGGATGCCAGCGGCTAGATGATATTGGAATGCCGATTCCCATTCTTCGGCTAGCAGATAGTGGCGTGCCAATAGAGTCAAATGTTCATCTAGGTGGCTCGTACTCAGTTCTTCTATACGCTTTGCTACACGCCGATGCAACTCGCGCCGTTGAGCATATAAAATACCTTCATAGGCAACATCGCGCAGAAGCGCATGCCGAAAGAGGTAGGTGAGCTCGCTCTGCTGTTCATCAACAATAATAATATCTGCTTCGCGCAAGAGCTGGAGCCGTTTATAGAGCGTGTCATGGTCTTTGTAGACTCCTTGCACTATTTGGTATTGAAACCGATGCCCAATAACCGATGCGACTTGGACCAGTTCTTGGAGTGGCTCATCGAGTCGGTCTAGGCGTGCCATGATCAACCCTTCGATGCTGGAAGGAACTGTGATTTGCTCCGCTGGGCAGGTAAGTTGCCAATAGGTATTTTTATTGCGTATTAGCGAGTTGGATGCTATTAGTACCCGCACCAACTCCTCAATAAAGAATGGGTTGCCCTGTGTGCGGTGCAACAAAGGCAAAAGTTCTGGTGGAGGGTATCCGTTGAGTATAGCACGCACGAGTGCCGAGCTATCTTCTTGGGAAAGTTCAGCAAGATGTATACGTTTGTTTGTAGGCAGTTGGCTCCAAGAATTTTGCACAGAACTATCTGAACGATAGCATAAGACGATGAGCAAGGGTTTATTGGCGGCAGCTTTACTCAAGCGATTCAACAAATCTACCGATGATGAATCGGCCCATTGAACATCATCAATAAAGAGCAACAGTGGCTCTTGGTTGGCAGCACCGAGCACAAGAGCTGCCACGAGCTCTTGTGCTCGGTCGTGGCGTTGTTCGGGGTTGAGCCCTTTCGTGAGTGGGGTATCTGGCAAGGTAATACCCAACATGTCGCTGAGTAGCGGCATAAAATGGGAAAACTCAGGCGCAAGGCGGTCTACTCGGTCTTGCAACTGTGGCACAATCGTGTCTTGTCCCCATTCTTCATGCAGGCTGTTTTGGCGCGTAGTGAAACCAAGCATGTGAATGAGTGGTGTGCGCAGGGTGACATAGGGTACATTTTGTTTGAACGATTGCCCATCGCCCGTGTATATTTGGAAGTTAGGAACTGCTACCGCTGGATCATCGGATGTGCTGGCTAATATCAAGTTGCGTACAAGTTCACCTATCATACGTGTTTTGCCAACCCCCACATCGCCCACAATGGCCAACACCCGTCCTTGTCCACTCAGTGCTACACGCGACTCTTTGATGAGCGCATCAAGTTCTACATCGCGCCCGATAAGCGGGGATTGGTTCAATTTTGTGGCTGAAGAAAAGACGGGCGTATGCTCTTCACCAAGTGCTCGCCATGGCATAATCGCCTCAGATATGCCTTTGACATTGACAGGTGATTGCTTGACAAGTGCGATTTGGCGTTCGACAGCAGAACGAGTTGTTGGCGAAAGTAACACATTGCCTTCCTCGGCCACTTCCATTAGGCGAGCGGCCAAGTTGACGGCTGGACCCATAACCGTGTATTCATAGCGTTGAGCGCCACCAACCCGACCAGCGTAGACTGTGCCAGTGTTGATGCCGATGCGTTGTCGAATGATGCATGAAGAAGGGCGCAGTATGGTGGAGAGCGGGTTGTGACGAACAGCACCAACTTGACGCGTATCTTCAGATAGCCGTTTTTCGTAATTCAATTCGAGGAGAGCGGCTATTTCGGTGTTGGATTCTTCTAGGATAGCTTCTAGCTCAAACGCACATCGCACGGCACTCAACGGGTCATTTTCATTGGCACTTGGTGCGCCAAAAAGGGCCATGAGTTTATCGCCGTGGGTATACATATCAATTTTATTAATGATTCCTTCATAGGTGTGTACGATGTTTTGCACACGACAAAAGTACGAGTTCAGGGCATAGGCTGCACTGGTAGTGTCGTCTCCAAAGAGGTAGAGCAGGGAGCTAAAATCGTAGAAGTTCGCAAAAAGTATGCTCACAGGGCGAAATTCACCTACTTCTGTTGTGCTCGTATCGAGAAAACGACGTGGCAGGTTACGTATAAGGTAGGGGCGCAAGGCTGCGACTTGTCTTGCTAGTTGGGTTAGCGTCTCTATGTCATACTGCTCATCATCGGTTTTCAGTGCGTGTCTTGTTGGTAACAGCACTTCTGGAAGAGCAATGACTTGAAGGAAGCCAGGTTTTTTGGGTATCAGGTGGGCCCGCTCTATTAATGCTGCTGTTTGGTCTGAAACGACAACTTCGCCGGGAGCAGCATATTGTTGCGCGGTGGCAACACGGTTGACTTCTGAGCCTGTGACGACCACTTCGATATGGTTCTTGTCGCCCACCTCTGCCGCAAACACTCGCCCACTGTTGACACCAATGCGCAGGCGTAGCCGAAAATTGCCGGCGCGTGTTTCGACGACTGCGAAGGCAGCCATACGTTTTTGCATTGCAAGTGCTGCAAGCGTGGCAGCGGCTGCATGGTTTGGCCCAAGGGTTTGGGCATCGAAGAATGCGGTTAAAGCGTCGCCACCAAATTTCAGCAATTCACCCTTGTATGCAAATACTTCAGCGACGAGCACGTCAAAAAGGTTATTGACAAGCGTGCTGATTTCCTCAGCTCCTTGCTTGCCCAAGATGCTGAGTTTGTCGCACATGTTGGTAAACCCACTCAAGTCGGCAAACAAGATGCTGCCTTGCCAAAAGGCTCCGCTTACTCGTCCCGGTTCAGGATATGCAAGATGCGTACGTACTAGCCGAGATGGGATATAGGCAGCACAGGCTTGCAAGTCTTGGCGCACCTGTACGCCCAACGATCTACGTATATCTTCTGGTAAGTCACCATGCTGTTCTATGTGTGCCTCCATTGATGGGTCTAAGTAGTCGTGAAGTGGTATACGTTGTGATACCATTGCAGTCATAAGAGGACTCTCGTACCTATAGCTTCTACATTCTTTGGTAGTAGGCTAATAGTTCTATCATGCGTCAAAGGGCATAATGGTGCCTCTATTGTTAGAACGTAGATTGGCTTGTAATTTTGGTTTTTCTCTAAAAAAGTATCCCGCATAGTTTGAAGCATGCGCTAACATGTTTGTTCCTGTTTATTATACCATTACAGAAAGCTTGTAGCTAGTATCGTGTGGTAGTGTGGTAGGGGCTATCTTCCTCACACAAAGGACTCCATGAGTCCGTGTGGCAGCATCCATCGCTCCATCGTGTCCGAGCGTAGGACCCTTTCATGGGAAGCACTATAGAAGCGCTTGACGTGCGTGTATTGATAGAAGATAATGAGGGTGAGCGCTATATCACCATCACGTGTGTGCTAGGCAATGCTACATTGCCTGTTGTGGATTGCGCCCACGTACCATGAGCTCATGCTAGACTAAATATAGGAATGTATGGCAAAAAAAAGGGAATGCCTAGCGTTTTTTCATGTGAGAGTAGGCAGTGTAGAGGTTCTGCATATCTCCTATGGACACGCGGCATTGCTTTCTATGGTAGAAGGAGTACAATGAGAATCGTTTTAGATGCAATGGGGGGAGACCATGCTCCCCGTGAAACGGTAAAAGGTGCTGTGCTTGCTGCACGCGAGAGTGGATGTACCGTTATTCTGGTCGGACCAAAAGAACCAATAACGCGAGAGTTGGCACACCACAATATGAAAGGTTTAGATTTACCCATTGTTGATACCCCTGATGTTATTGGAATGAGTGAGCAACCGGCCCAAGCCGTCCGTCGAAAACCAAATTCGTCGCATGTGGTTGGGCTACGTCTTGTACGCGATGGTCAGGCCGATGCGTTTGTTTCGGCTGGGCACAGTGGTGCATCAATGGCTGCGGCATTGTTTGTGCTAGGGCGCTTGCCTGGTATAGACCGCCCCGCAGTTGGTGGGTTCTTTCCGACTATCAATAGGCCGGTGCTGATGCTTGATATTGGTGTGACAACTGATTGCAAGCCAGAGTACTTGCTGCAATTTGCGCAGATGGGAAGTGTATATGTAGAGCGTACATTGGGCATACACAATCCACGGGTGGCGCTCTTGTCAAACGGCGAAGAAGACAGCAAAGGCGACAAGTTGGTCCATGAAGCGCGAAGGCTCCTACGCAGCAGCACTTTGAACTTTGTTGGCAATGCAGAGCCAAAAGATTTGCTATTGCATAATACGTGTGATGTCGTCGTGGCCGATGGCTTTGTTGGCAATGTCGTGCTCAAAATGGGCGAAGCAGTTATTTCATTTGCTAAGGCGAAAATAAAGCAAGAAGTAAAACGCAACTTTGAACGACGGTTGCTTTTGGCTTTGCTGCCAGTGGTGGGGTTATCTCTCGTGCCGGGTAGTGGGCACTGGCGCGTGCCGGCTGCCGCTGCACTTGGGAGCGCCGGGCTTCTCAGCACCGTCTTGTTCCCCTACATGCGCGTGCGCCGCGAAACAGATTACCGTGCATATGGGGGAGTGCCACTGCTTGGTGTAAAGGGTGTCACTATTATTGCGCATGGCTCTTCGGATGCGTTCGCTATCAAAAATGCCATTCGTCAGGCCAAGGAGTCGGTTGAGGCAGGGTCCATTAGGGGCATGGTTGAGGCTGTCAGTGAAGAGACTTTTGTGCGCTCAGCATCTGCATAAAACACTTGACAGAAAGAAACATTTGTACTAAGATAAAAAGACATCATGCTGTGTAAAGGCGTTGCACGCAACGTCTCCATTGACCACGTGTGAATATATACAGGGCTATCTATGGTACAATAGCGTTTCAAACATAGATAATGAAAGGGGATACCCGTTATGGCAGGATTGAACAAAATACAGATCATTGGGCATTTGGGGCGCGACCCGGAAATGCGCTTCACACCACAAGGAACACCAGTCACTTCGTTTAGTGTTGCAGTGAGCAGACAATGGACAGATCGGGAGGGTGGAAAGCAAGACGAAACTATTTGGTTTAATGTGAGTGCTTGGAACCGCCTAGCTGAGATATGCAATCAATACCTCAGCAAAGGGAAACAAGTCTATATTGAGGGGCGCATGAGAGCACCACAAGCATTCACTGACCGCACTGGTGCAATGCGCTGTAGCCTAGAAGTAACCGCTACTGAAATGCAAATGCTTGGTGCGAAAGGCGATTCTAGTTCATACCGTGGTGGTGGGAGTGATGAAGAATATGCCCCCGGCTACCCGTCGGATGATGAGCCACGTGGTGCGCCTGCATCTTCGACATCGTCTGGCGGTGGGTCTACAACATATACGCCACGCAACAGCCCACAACCTATCCGCGAAGACGATGGCTCTGGTGAGGACGAAATACCATTCTAATGAGCGATGAACAAGATGAACACTATGTGGTGAACAGTGAGGGATGAGCGATGAGTGATGAACAAACGTATTTATTCATCACTCGTCATCACGGTTTCGCTTTGTTCGGCATCTGCTGTTTTGTGTTCGGTATTAACCTCTTCTGTAGATTCAGTTTCGGGTTGCTGTAGCCAATGTTCTAGTTCTGCTGTGTTAAACCCAAGGTCTTTACCAAGGGCTACAAAACATTCAATCCACTCGTTGGCAAATACATCACCTTTCTTGGCGCGTTCTACAAAAGCAGGGCAGGTGTTTTGGTACAAGGTGTAATACATATTTTGGATCTTCCAGAAATCTACCTCGAAGGGGAGCGTATGGGCAAGTGCCACAACACGTTGAAGCTTTTTCATGTGGGATAGGTCCGCAGAGTGAAGGTGTACGTGTGTGGCTATCTGCTCAAGGTTTTGCTCAAGGGTATGCGCAAGTTCCTCTTCGTCTAAGTCAATACGTTCGCGTTGAACTTCATCTACAATAGATTTGACCCGCTCGCTATCAATGTCTTCTTGCTCAAAGGCTTGGCGCAGGTCCGCATTGAAAACAAAGTTGGCCGAGGTACGAAACCCTTTTGGTAGGGGAATATGTAGGTCTGCTAGAAAGCGCATCAGTGGGGCATTGTAGTTGTATATCTGCCGATAGGTAGCTTCGGCTTCGTCTAAGTATGATTGGAGGATGCGCTTCAATACCTTGCGTTGCTCATCACGGAAGATAGTGCGCAATGAGTAGGTTAGCCCATGAAAATGCCTATCCATGAGCCGGATAACTCCTGGTAGGTCTGCCCTCCAAAACGCTGTTGTCACTTCCTCTACCATGGTTTGATACGGTTCATTGCGATATTCCCATACGCCACAGGTGATGTTGTGGTCGCCAAAGTTGAGCACGCCAAAGCTCAATACTTCCATATCGTGTGTAATTTCAGAACGGACCACTGCCCGCCCAACAAGCAGCTTGGTGCGTCCCGATTCCATCATGCGGCAGTCTTCGCAAGCCACGCTGTAGCAGTAGACGGTTGTCTTTCCATTGAGGCTCTGGTTGCTGTTCTCAAACGTTGAGCTCACAGCAAAGTGGGCCAACACTTTTTTCAAGTCGAGCATAGCCGGTTTCGCAAACGTTTCGTAGATAATGGCCCCGTCTTGGTGCTCAGGGATGTTGCTTTTGGCCAGTTTGAGGCGCTGCAAAAAACCGGCTTCTATGTGGTCGCGTGGGAAGGGTGTAGGCATCGTTTCCATAGCAAGTTGAATGGCACGCCCAGCATAGTGGATAATCTGCACCGTTTCGATGCCAGAGATTTCATCAAAAAACCACCCACAACTGGTATACATCAGCATAGCATGCCGCTGTAGTTCAAGTTGTTTGAGGGCCATGCTCTTTTCAATGTCGCTCAGGGTGCGGGCGGCATGCTGTTGTAAGAACGTTTCGACACTTTCATCTGAGCGGTCTAGGATAACCTGAATGTAGTCATCTCGTGCAGCCCAAGGGTTTTTTAAGACCCAGCGTGCGCGTTTTTCGTAGTGCGAAATGAGCGTATCGCGGAGCCAATCCAATGATTCACGCAGTGGTGCTCTCCATTGCTGATGCCAAGCAGCATGCATCCCAGAATTGCACCCACAATCGTTGCGCCAGCGTTCGATACCATGGATGCAGCTCCAAGAAGAGTTCTCTATAATCTGTACTTCGTGCGATGGTGCATGGTTTTCTAGGTATTCGCCATAGATAGTGAGTTTGGCGAGATTTTGCGATTCGATGTGGTGCAACGCGTAGGCCAGCGCCATTTCACCGTTGCGATGGTGATGCCCGTAGGTCTCTCCATCGGTGGCTATGTGGACAAGTTGAGACCAATGGCGGTCATAGGAAAAGGCTTCGATGAGACGGTTGGCAAGGTATTCGCCACGATTGAGCAAACCTTCAAAGGCAACAGCTTGTGAGATGGAACCATCGTAGAAGAAGAGCGCTATTGTCCGACCCGATGGGAGCTTTTGTACGTAGGGCATAGTAGGGTCTATAGCGCCACCGGAAACGTCTTGCCAATGCTCATCGCCACTGCCTACTGGCCGGATACGTTGTGCTTGGTGAGGCGCAAGAATGGTAAACTTGATGCCAAATTCGGCAAGTATATCAAGTGTTTCAATGTCAACAGCCGTTTCAGCAAGCCACATCCCTTCGGGAAAACGGTTGAAGCGTTTCTCAAAGTCGTAGATGCCCCAACGTATTTGGGTATATTTATCGCGTCGGTTTGCAAGTGGCAAAATGATATGGTTGTAGGCTTGAGCAATGGCAGACCCATGCCCCGAGAAGAGGTCCTGGCTTTGGCGGTCGGCAGCGAGAATGGCTTGATAGGCTTCGGCGGCATTGTGTTCCATCCACGAAAGCAAGGTGGGCCCAACGTTGAAGCTGATACGGGCGTAGTTGTTGACGATTTGGGTAATGTTGCCGTGCCCATCCATAATGCGCGACACTGCATTACCGGCGTAACATTCGGCAGTAATGCGTTCGTTCCAATCGTGGTAGGGGTAAGCAGAGTCTTGGAGTTCAATACGTTCGAGCCATGGGTTTTCACGTGGTGGTTGATAAAAATGTCCGTGAATGCAAATGAAGCGCTCCATTATGATACTCTCTTTTTCATAAAGCTGTTCCCTGCGCGTGTCGAAGCGAACAAGCTATGTTTTGCTATTACATTGCAAGGTGCCATAATAACAGGCTATCACAACGGAGTGCATAGGATAGACACTCTTACGCACTCCGCATACTGGGCAGAAACGATAGGTTGTATGGGCATTGAACAACAAGCTTACCACTCACCAGTGCCGCTACAGGTAAAGAAGACTATTCCAAGCGGTGGCACGTTGACATTGATAGAGTTGGTGAAGCCATGGTAAGGAATGGCTTCGGACTCAATTCCACCGAGATTGCCCTGCCCGCTGCCTTCATATTCTTTGGCGTCGCTATTGAGGGTTTCTTTCCAAAACCCTTCAAAGGGTACGCCAACGCGGTAGTTTGGTCGTGGTATGGGAGTGAAGTTGCATATGGCTATGACGACGTCATCGGTTGTTTTGCCCCGACGGGCTAGGCTAAAGGTGCTACTTTCCCAGTCGTGGCAATCTATCCAACGAAAGCCTTGCGGGTCGCAGTCAAATTCATAGAGTGCCGGCTCATTGCGGTACAGGGTGTTCAAATCGGTAATCCATCGTTGCAAGCCGGTATGGGGAGCAAATTGCAGGAGGTGCCAATCTAAACTTTCCTCATGAAACCACTCGCGCCATTGCCCAATTTCGCCACCCATAAAGAGGAGTTTTTTTCCTGGTTGGGCATACATGTAGCCAAGTAAGAGCCGCAGGTTGGCGAATTTTTGCCAGAGGTCGCCGGGCATTTTGCTTAGGAGTGAGCCTTTGCCATGCACTACTTCATCGTGCGATAGGGGAAGGATGAAGTTTTCGGTAAACGCATAGAGCATACGAAAGGTCATTTCATTGTGGTGATATTTGCGATAAATAGGGTCACGGGTTATGTAGGTGAGCGTGTCGTGCATCCAGCCCATATCCCATTTCATGCCAAAGCCAAGCCCGCCAACATAGGTAGGACGTGATACCATAGACCAATCTGTTGATTCTTCTGCAATGATTTGCACATCTGGGTAGTTCTTGAAAATGTCTTCATTGAAGCGACGCAAGAACCAAATGGCTTCAATATTTTCCTTGCCACCATATTCATTGGGCATCCATTCACCTTCTTGCCGCGAATAGTTGAGGTAAAGCATAGATGCAACTGCATCTACGCGCAACCCATCTATGTGGTATTTATGCAACCAGTAGAATGCGTTGCTCATGAGGAAGGCTCTCACTTCGTGGCGTCCGTAGTTAAAAATGAAGCTTTGCCAGTCGGGGTGCCATCCTTTTTGTGCATAGGAATGTTCGTAGAGGTGGCTCCCATCGAAAATGCTCAAGCCGTGTTGGTCTACAGGGAAGTGCGAGGGAACCCAGTCGAGAATGACGCCAATGCCTTGTTGATGCAAATAATCTACAAGGTACATGAAATCTTGTGGTGTGCCATAGCGACTGGTAGGAGCAAAAAAGCCTGTGACTTGGTAGCCCCATGAGCCATAAAATGGGTGTTCCATAATGGGCAAAAATTCAACATGGGTGAAGCCCAGTTCTTTGACATACTCAGCCAGTTTCGGGGCTATTTCGCGGTAGGAGAGAAACCGGTGATTGTCTTCTGGTATACGCATCCAAGAGCCAAGATGCACCTCATAGACCGTAATCGGAGCATCTATCGTATTGACTTTTTTGCGTTGTTCTAGCCATTCTTGGTCGCCCCAAGTATAGTTGAGGTCCCAAACAACAGAGGCCGTTTTTGGGGAAACTTCATGGTAAAACCCGTAGGGGTCAGCTTTTTCTACCCGGTAGTCGTTGTAGTGCGAAGCAATGTAGTACTTGTAGATAGTCCCTTTGCCCACACCGGGGATGAACGTTTCCCAAATGCCAGAAGAGCCTTTGGGGGTCATAGGGTGGCTTTCACGGTTCCAATCGTTGAAATCGCCTACGATGTGGATGCTGACAGCATTGGGGGCCCATACGGCGAAATAGGTTCCTTTGACGCCATCCATAATAATAGGCTTGGAGCCAAGTTTTTCATATAGGCGATAGTGTGTACCCTCGTTAAAGTAGTAGATGTCGTCATCGGTGAGGAGCGTTCCGCCGGTATGCTCAGCCGGCCCTTGTTGCGGAGGCGTTATTAATGGATGAGGTTTTTTCTCCGTTGGTGCCGCTGGTTGTACTATGGTTTGTGTAGAGGCAGGTTGCGACGCCGGCGTACCCGTTTCGGTTGGTGTGCTCGGTTGCGTTTGCGTTTCCCCTTCAGTTGGTTCAGTTGGTGTGCTCGGTTGAGCGTGCGTGTCTGCTGTGTCTGGTTTCGTTACGGTTTTCGTTTCTTCTGGAGTCGGTTTTTTGTCTGGCATTTCAATCCTTTCTTCCCTATTACCTAGGTTGTCCGCCTACAATAGCGCAACAACTTCCTAGGTGGTTATCATTATACGTGTAGGGTTGTATATATGCTACACGCATCATTGCTACGGTTCTTTACACATGTGTTTCTCTACATATAGTAGTCAAAATCACGCTCGGTACGGACTGATCGCCGCACGCAGAAAATATGTGCCGGTACGCCGCTTGATGTGAGTTCAACATAGTTGTGTGGCCCATTCCACAGGTAGTGGGTATCAGTGAGCAAGTCATCCACTTGGTAGGACCTGTGGGAATCAACTCCGAGTGCGTCAAGTGGAATATCTACCCATCCTGACTGGGTATGGTATGGGTCAAGGTTGACAACAACCAAGATAACATTGATTCCATCAGCAGTTTGTTTACTATAACAGATGAGTTGGTCGTTGTCAGTTTGGTGAAACAGAAGCCCTGTATTGGTTTGCAAGGCTGGATTATCATGACGGATTTGGTTTACTCGTGTCACAAAGAGCCGCAGGCTGTGCGGGTCTTCAATAAACCAGTGCTTTAGTTCATATTTTTCAGAGTCGAGATATTCCTCGCTACCCGGTTCGCGTGGAACGTTGACACACAGTTCAAAGGCAGGCCCATACATGCCATAATTGGCTGTGAGGGTTGCTGCTAAGACAAGGCGGACCATGAATGCTGGTCGGCCCCCGGCCTGCAAATATTCGTGCAGGATGTCGGGGGTGTTGGGCCAGAAATGGGGGCGAAAAAATTCACCTACTTCGGTTTGTGTCAGTTCAGTGAGGTACTCGGTCAGTTCCCATTTCGTATTGCGCCAAGTAAAGTAGGTGTACGATTGGGTAAAACCAAGCTTGGCAAGGTTGTACATAACTTTGGGGCGGGTAAACGCTTCTGCAAGGAAGATGACTTCGGGATGGGTTTGCTTGATGGCATCAATCAACCAATGCCAGAAAGGGAATGATTTAGTATGTGGGTTATCAACCCGAAAGATGGTCACGCCATAGTCAATCCAGAAGAGAAAGATGCTTTTGAGTTCTTCCCAGAGCGCTGCCCAAGTTTCTGTTTCAAAGTCAAAGGGGTAGATGTCCTGATATTTTTTTGGGGGGTTTTCGGCATATTGAATGGTTCCATCGGGACGACTGCGAAACCATTCGGGGTGTTCCGTGACGTAGGGATGGTCGGGGGAGCATTGAAAGGCAATATCAAGCGCAACATCTATGCCATACTCTTCGCGTGCTTTGGCAACAAAGCGGCGAAAATCTTCGAGAGTACCAAGCTCCGGGTGAACGGCTTTGTGCCCACCTTCAGGGGAGCCAATGGCCCATGGACTACCGCAATCGTTGGGTTTGGCTGTTAAGGCGTTGTTTTTGCCTTTACGGAAGGTCGTGCCGATGGGGTGTATTGGCGGAAGGTAGACGACATCAAAGCCCATACTTGCAATATACTCAAGGCGTTTTTCGCAATCTTTGAATGTGCCATGTTTCCCTGGTTTTTCTGCACATGAGCGGGGAAACATTTCGTACCATGTACTGAAACGGGCGCGTTTTCGGTCTACCACAATGGGCAACTCTTGGTCATATGTCACAGCAAATCGTCTATCGGGGTAACGGTTCATATATTCAAGGAGTTGCTCGTCGAGAGCAACCTGTATTTTGTGCTGTGTTGACTTATTTTTTTGGCGCAACACACTGGCCACTGAGCGTAGCCATGTCGCATCATCCTTGGTCGCGCTAGTACGTTCGCTGGCCTCTTCTATCAACTGTGCGCCAATGAGGAGATCAACACTAACATCTTGTGCGGCGTTTACCCGCTTTTTGAGGTCACGACGCCAACTTTTGAAATGGTCTACCCAACCCACCACCGTATAATAATAGCGCCCAACCGTGTTGACGGTAAACTCGGACCTCCAGCGGTCATTCAGCAGAAATTTCATGGGGGCTTCCGTCCATGCCATTTCTTCTTGTTCACGATAGAGCACAACACACGAAAGAGCATCATGCCCATCGGTAAATATATCCGCTTCCACTATGACACGTTCGCCAACTGTCCGCTTTATTGCATAACGCCCATCATCAATTTGAGGAGTAACTCCCTCTATAACGACTCGCCTTCGCCCTTCCGCAACTTGCATGCTCACCGTTCCTTTGTCTTTCTCACAACCCTACCCTAATCCAAAGTGATTTTACTAGAATGTCATAAAGTCGTCAAATGAATACCCAGAAAACCTAAAAATACGTGCCACATTGCAAACGAATGCGTGCGTTATGATATAATACCTTGCGTAGTCCAATCAGTGCTGTTTTGGGAAAGAGTGCGTTGTGAAAGTTTATCTCATACGCCATGCGCAAAGTGAAGAAAATGTACTTAACTTGAGGCAACCTACCACGGTCAGCGAGTTCAATCAGATGGTGTACCGTTCGCATACAACCCCCTTGACACGGTGGGGAAGATTTCAGGCGCAGTTGACACTTGGGCGGCTAGATGGGTCGTTGATTGAAAAAATTTATACCAGTCCGTTTGACCGTGCTATCCATACTGCTACTATCATTGGGAATCAAATTGGCATTGCTCCACAAGTGGTTACGGAACTGCGCGAAATACAGCCCCGCTTGCTTGACGAGACAAAGTCGCAGGAGGTATCATTGCGCAAATTGCTTTTCCGTTCTTGCGTGGGGATGATATTACCGGGCGGAAATGGCGAAAAATTGTTGCAGAGCTATCGGCGTGCTCAGCGTGTATGGGCAGATCTCACGAGTGATATTGCCCAAGAGATAGCTATTGTCTCACATTATGGCCTTATTTCGCTTATGCTCGCTTCGCTAGACCGCGATTGGGATTGGCGCATTGTGTGCCGCGACCTTTCTACCGGCGGGGTTTCTGTCATTGTCAGAAAGACGAAATAGGTGCCAACCTCAAGGTAGCAAAAACCATCTCTTTGTGTCTTTGTGTCTTTGTGGTTCAATAGTTACCAACCGCAAAGACACCAAGCACATAAAGATACCGAGACTCTGTGTATCTTGGCAACTACACCAAGGTGACTTGGATATGTTCAGCTACACTGTGGGCAAGTGCAAGACGATGACCGGCACAATCAAGCAACCGTGAGCCGTCTATACCAACCACCAGTACTTCTATTGCCGTGCCACTTTTGATACCTTGGGCACGCAAAAAACTTTTGACTAGGTCGTCGCCGATGATACCAACAATAGTACTCCGTTGACCAGCGTTGAGGGTGGTGAGTGGTTGGCTACGAGTTTCGTGGGTTGATTCGTCGGGGGTTTCTGTGCTGGAAGGGCCGGGTTGATGCAGGAAAGCTGCGAGTGCATCCACAAGTTTATCGCATGAAATATGCTCTAGTTGGCAGGCAATAGTTTCTGCTTCTTCTAGCTCTATACCAAGGTGTTGCACGAGAAAAATTCCCCAGATGCGGCGACGATGTAGCACCCGATGGGCCATCAGTTCGCCTTGCTCGGTAAGGATAACCCCCTTGTATGGTTGATATTCCACCAAACCACGCTCCGCCAACTTGTGGCACATCTCATTCGCTGAAACGGGCGAAATAGAGAGCCTTTCAGCCAATAGCGAAAGATGAACTGGTTGATCTTCTTTTCGCTCCAGTGCAGTCATGACAAGATACATTTCAACAGCTTCTGTCATCATTGCCTCCCGACAACAAACGACGATGAAGCGAAGGGGTTGTGCCTTCGCCTTGTCGTTGCATATCCAATATGCATGCATTTTTGAGTGCATGCACCGTATTGCCCTACCTCCATGGTAACAGCAAACGCAACCCGTTGGCAACTACGAGGAGTGTGCTGCCTTCATGCCCAATAACGGCCAGTGTAAGTGGAATGGAACCACCCATCGCCAACACCATCAGCACAGCCATAACAGCAAAAGCAAAGGCAAGATTGATTTGCACCACTCGACGCGTGCGACGTGCTAGGCGCACCATACCCGGTAGTCGGCTAAGATCATCGCTCATGAGTAGGACATTGGCACTTTCAAGAGCTACATCTTTGCCCGCAGCACCCATTGCAATGCCTAATGTCGCTGTTGCCAGAGCCGGGGCATCATTCACACCATCACCTATCATAGCAGTGGGTCCATGCGTTTCTTGGATGCGGGCAAGGGTCTCAACTTTTTGCTCCGGCATCAATTCAGAGTAGACCTCGTCAACCCCTAACTCACGGGCTAACTTTTCTGCCACATAGTGATTGTCGCCTGTCAGCAACACCGTATGTGTGATACCAGCTTGTTTCAACCTAGCAACGATATTGACAGCTTCGGGGCGCACAGTATCGGCTATGGCAAAGAGGGCCCATGGGCGTTCATCGCCAAGTATCACGACGGTATGCCCTAGCTGCTGTTGCTCTTCTATAGTTTGTTGCACGCTCTCTGGCAATGGTTCAAATAGTTCAGGGCGACCTACGCGCACGTTGCGTCCGGCAATGCTGGCGCGTGCTCCTGCGCCGGTCATCGCTTCAAAACCGTTCGTTTCTGCCAATACTATGTCGTGCTCTTGCGCCTTGCGTTCAATTGCACGTGCTAGGGGATGCTCGGAGTAATGTTCAATTGCGGCAGCCACAGAGAGCAAACGCATGTGGGTATCATTCAAGATTCCCACAAAGTCATCGGTGCGAGCCGAGTCTTCTTTCCTCTGTTGTGGGGTAAAGGAAACAATATTTGCATTATCTAACTCCATAGATTCGTGTATGGGTATGATAGCAACAACACCGGGCTGTCCTGTTGTGAGTGTGCCCGTTTTGTCAAACGCCACAACGTGTATCTTTGATGCAGCTTCAAGATGAGCACCTCCCTTGAAGAGCACCCCTCCACGGGCTGCGCTAGCAAGGGCTGAGAGCAAAGCAGCCGGTATGGAGATGACAAGCGCACAGGGCGATGCAACGACCATCAACGTCATAGCGCGGTAGAGCGCCTCTTGGAGGGTGAGACCCATAAAGAAGAGCGATATGAGGAATGCCAATAGCGTGATACCTACGACAGCATAGGCATAGTATTGCCCTATAGCCTTATCGGTAAATCGTTGGCTTGTCGCCTTTTGCTCACGCGCCTCGCTAACGATTTTCACGATACGCGACAGGACAGAATCTTGCACCGCTGTTGTTACATGCACTTCCAGAGCACCTTGCCCATTGAGCGTGCCGGCAAAGACACGCATGCCAGGTTGCTTTTCAACAGGCATTGATTCGCCGGTAATGCTGGCTTCATTCACAGCCGATTCACCACGTTTGATGACGCCATCAGTTGGGATTTGCTCCCCAGGAAGCACAAGGACTCTATCGCCAACCTGCACCTGCTCAACAGGTACTTCCATGGCTTCATTGCGTCCATCGTCTTGTGTCTGTAGCAAACGTGCTTTTTTGGGCGTCATATCCATGAGTGCCCGAATGCTTGCATGGGTGCGCCCCATAGCATAAGTTTCGAGTGTGTTGGAAAGCGAAAAGAGGAACATTAAGATAGCTCCTTCACGCGGTTGCCCAATGACAGCAGCACCGATGGCAGCGACGATCATGAGAAAATTGACATCAAATTGTCGTTCTTGCAACGATTCCCATGCCTCTTGAATACTATAGAACCCTCCGCTGATATAGGCTATGGCATAGAGAACCCAAACCACCGTAAGGGGCCACGCTTGCACTTCTTCAATAACCCAACCTGCCACAACACAAACAAGGGTAAGAATGGTTAGCCCTATCATCCACGGCAAGTGGGATAATGCGTTTTCTTCTTCATCTATAGGTGTAGGTGCAGCTTGCGTAGGTAAGCTGCTCATGTTTGTGCGCGTATCTTTCATTAATGGCATAAACATAGGAAACCTCCTTTTTATTCTATCAATAGCGTTGTTCCCTGAACATGTCGAAAGGGAACAGATACAATTCTTCATTGTGTTCGGTATATGCTTTTCAGGTATACCTACAAAAAATGGCTATTATATAAGAACGATTCTAAATGAACCCTAAAAAACCGTACACACTGTGCCCTCTATCGTAGGACAGGCATCCTGCCTAATGCTGCTGTGAAATCGTAGGACAGGCATCCTGCCTGTCATGCTGGACAGGCTAGAAGCCTATCCTACGCCTTGTGCTGGTGCTACGTGGGACAGGCTAGAAGCCTATCCTACGCCTTGTGCTGGTGCTACGTGGGACAGGCTAGAAGCCTATCCTACGCCCAGTATGCCTCTACACATCCTCATCTGAAACCATACGGCGGCAGATACCATATTGTCCATGGCGTCGTTGTTTACGGTTGGCACGTCTCCCGTTGCAATCGGGACCATGCGCAACTGATGGTTTGCTATCTCCCTTGCCTTCAGCGAGGCATTGCGGGCATACGCCATACACCACGAAGCCAGCATGATGGTCAATTGTGCAGCCGGTACGCTTGCTCACTTCGTTGAGCAGGCTGTCGAGTGTGTCAAGCTCCACATCGGCAATATACTCACAATGCCGACACACAACGTTTATGTGTGGCGTTGTGTCAAGGTCATAATGCGTATGGTCGTGGTTGGCAATCTCAAGCTGATGTATCAACCCAAGCTCGCGCAGGGTGTCAATGGTATTGTAGACAGTCGCTTGGCTTATCATAGGGAACATGAACCGCACACGCTCGAAAATATCGGCTACCGTCGGGTGCCCTCCATGTTCAACAAGTGCTTGGCATATTGCTTGGCGCTGTGGTGTTGAGCGCTTACCGGCAGCTTCTAGCTGGTCAAGCAGTGCATCCACACGTTCTTCTTGGCGTTCTTTTTGTTTGTTGTCTCTTTCTTGAGTCATTACAACCTTAGAATCATTCTAAATTCACTGCACTGATGATAGCATAGAGATGCGAACATGTCAAGAGGGAATGTTGGGGTGCATTACCGACTGTTTTGGGGAGATATGGTATACTAATAGGCAAACAACGTGATTGTTAGGCATAAATTGATAGGAAGCCGGTGATTTCATGGCGCTACGCGGTCATTCACCTGCACAGGATTGAAGTACCGATATGACGGAGACACAAGGTATGCTAGAGACAGATAACCTTCAGCGTGAGGTTATAGCACTCCGCAAACGAGTTACAGACCTCGAAGCCCAACTACATGTGTATCACGAACATGAAAAAACGCCTTATGATAGCGCGGAATTGCTTGCCACCCGCGCTGAAATAGAGCAACGGGTCGAACAACGTACCATCACCTTGCAGCAGGCCGTTGCTCGCTTGCTCGAAGAACTGACCAAGCGCGATATGGCCGAGCGCCGCAATGCTGAATTGACAGAAGCATATCGTGCTTTAGTAGATTATTCCCTGCAAGGGTTATGTATTTTTCAAGATAACCGTGTGGTGTTTGCCAACCCACAGATGAAAGCAATGACTGGCTACACTGTTGAAGAACTGCTTACCCTAGAGCCAGAGCAGATATACCAAGCCATTCATCCTGAAGACCGCGACAAGGTGTGGAAAAATATGCTTGGCCGTATTGAAGGCAAATCTATTCCATCACAGTATCAATGTCGGTTATTGCATCGTGATGGCACCGTGCGCTGGCTAGAGATTTTTGCCGTAGCTATTTTCTACCGTGGTCGCCCAGCCACACAAGCCGCTTTCATTGACAGTACCGAACAAAAATATGTCGAAGAAGCATTGCACCAACTCAACGCCACCCTCGAACACCGCGTAGATGAACGTACAGCAGAATTGCGTCACAATCAAGCATTACTGCAAGGATTGCTAGACAATTTTCCCGCTGCCGTCTTTGTGGTAGATACGCAAGAGCGCTACTTACTTGTCAACAAGTATGGTGCAGAGCAATTGTCTTCTGCTGAACCCGCAGCATTGATAGGGCAAGCATCGCAAACATTTACCATACCAGAGATTGCCACATGTTGGGAACAAACCAACCAACAGGTGCGCAAAACCGGCAAACCTATACAAATAGAAGAAACGGCCCATGTGGGTGACAGTACTGTCACCTATCTTACGATCAAATTCCCCATCTTCGATGAATATGGCGCTGTTTTTGCTGTTGGTGGCGTAGCAACCGATATAACAGAGCGCAAAAACATGGAAGTCGCCATGCAGCAGGCCAAAGAAGCCGCCGAGGCCGGTGCCCATGCCAAATCAGCATTCTTAGCCAACATGAGCCACGAAATTCGTACCCCCCTCAATGCCATTATTGGTATGAGTAGTCTCTTGCTTGATACGCCGTTGAGCGCTGAACAGCAAGACTACATCCAAACCATACATATCAGCGGCGATGCCTTGCTCAGAGTCATTAATGACATACTCGACTTGTCGAAGATAGAAGCAGGACGGCTTGAACTTGACTATGACACATTCAATCTGCGCACTTGCGTTGAAGAAGCGCTTGAATTGCTTGCTCCTACGGCCAGTGAGAAAGGGCTAGAGTTGGCGTATTGGATAGAGGATGATGTTCCAGAAGACCTCATAGGTGACGTCACCCGTGTGTGGCAAGTTATCGTCAACCTGCTCAGCAACGCCATCAAGTTTACCGAGCAGGGCGAAGTTGTTGTCACCATCCACAGAGAGCCTTTACATCCTTCCTACACCGAAGAACAGCAGCACCATATACACACCGCGCATAGAGAATCGCTGCTTGCCAAAGCCGCTGATGCAAATCTTTGTATGGTGCATGTGTGTGTACGCGATACGGGCATTGGCATTTCACCAGACCGTATGGACCGACTGTTTCAAGCATTCACCCAACTCGACAGTTCCACAACACGTAGGTATGGTGGCACAGGCCTAGGGCTTGCCATTAGCAAACGTCTAACAGAAATGATGGATGGAACGCTATCGGTTGAGAGTGTGCTTGGCAAAGGCTCCACATTCCAATTAACCTTTGTGGCAGCCCTCTCACCCGAAAAAAGCAGCATACGCCAAGAGCTATCTCCCGATGACATCCTCAGTGGCAAGCGGGTGCTTATTGTAGATGATAATACGACAACATGTACCATATTGGAGCGCTATGCCATCCAGTGGGGCATGGTTCCAACAGTTGCATCATCTGGAGCTGAAGCATTGCAACATATGCGGCAGGGGAAATGGTTTGATTGCGCCTTTATTGACATGCAAATGCCCGAAATGGATGGCTTGACCCTTATCCACACGATACATACAATCGTAGGAACAACTCAAGCCTTCCCTATGGGGTTGTGGTGCTCCTTGCGCTTGCGGAGTGAGATAGAAAAACAACTAAATCTGGACAATGTCGTGTTGCTGGTCAAACCTGTGCGTCCGGCTCTTTTGCACAATACCCTTGTTTCGCTGTTTCGTGGTAAACCAATGCAGCATCAATGGCATGACAGTTGGGAACATGTAGACCGGCATATGGTCATGCATCATCCCTTGCGCATCTTGCTTGCCGAGGATAACGTCGTCAACCAAAAGGTGGCGTTGCGCCTATTGGAGAAGTTGGGGTATCATGCAGACATTGCATGTAATGGACTAGAGGCATTCCATGCACTCCTGTGGCAAAGCTTCGACGTTATCTTGATGGACGTGCATATGCCAGAAATGGATGGTGTTGAAGCCACAAAACGCATTCGTGCTGAAATACCTGCCGAGCAACAACCTTGGGTCATTGCGCTCACAGCCTATGCATTGCAGGGCAACCGTGAGTGGTTGATGGAAGCCGTCATGGATGACTACCTGAGCAAGCCTGTGCGCATTGAAGACCTCGAAACGGCATTGCAAAAAGTGAACCCAATAACTTATTGTAGACCGAGGATAGGTGACAGAGCACAGGGAATAGGGGACGGGCAACAGGGGATAGGGGACGGGCAACAGGGGATAGGGGACGGGGCACAGAGTCAAGATGAGCCATGTTTTACGGAAAAGGAGGCCACTATGCAGCAGCACGACTCTTCTATTGACGAAGAAACACTAGCTGGACTGGCCGAAATGCTTGATGATGATGAAGGCTTCCACGAATTACTCGGCTTATACCTTGATGATACCCCACGGTTGCTTGCCACAATGTGGTCGTCTATGCAACATCAGTCCTTCGATGATTTCACTCGTGCGGCCCATTCGCTCAAGTCCAGTAGCGCCCAAGTCGGTGCGCTCAATCTGTCTGCTTATAGTGCCGAGCTAGAACGTATGGGGAAAATGCACCAAGGTGAAGAGGCGATGTCCAATATGCTCGTGCAGGCAGAAGGTGAATATGGACGAGTGCAAGCAGCCCTCCGCAAGCGCTTAGAAACACAAGATTGATAGGTATACACACAACTAAATAGACAGTGCAATAGACACAAAAGAGTAGGAAAGGAATGTTTCATGGTTACTGTACCAAAAGTGGATGTTCAGTCTATCTACACACACCATATCCGAATGCTTCCATATGATCAGCGGTTGCTTCTTCTTTCTATGATAGCCCAAGATTTGCTTGATGATTCGTCCTTACCATTGATGAATCACTCCCCCATCCATAGTATTATGGAATTGCATGGACTTGGGAAGGACCTTTGGAAAGACGTTGATGTTGAAGAATACATCAACAATCTCCGTGAAGAATGGGGACACCGTGTATGAACGATACCGCCTTTCGACGTGTGACAGAATTACGTGTATTGCTCTTGGATGAGATGGAAGAGTGATGCTAGTATAGGGTAGTTGGTAGTGCTAAAACCAGTAGTGATGGTGATTGTTTTGCAACGGCAAAAAATGCCCGTATATCACTACTACTACAGCACTACCGGGTAGTTTATGAATCAAGTTTATACTATTGACGTTTCTCAAGACATCTTAGACACAACAAGGTTGACGATTGCTGAATTGAAAGTAGAGTTGGCGATAGTCTTGTATGCCCAAGAACGGTTATCGTTTGGTAAGGCACGAGAATTTGCAAACATGACCCACTGGAAATTTCGCCAAATGCTTGCTTCTCGTTGCATTCATCCGCATTATGATGTAGCCGAACTAGAAGAAGATGTACAAACACTTCGTACTATGGGGCGCTTATGATCGTTGTGAGTAACACCTTGTAAGTGATGCACTTTATCAGAAAGCTCAAGAACTGTCTGGCGAAAATACGCCATGACCTGATCTACATCCTCATACTCCTCCTCCTAGCCTGCCTTGTGCCGGGTGAAAACGTTTCGGCCCAAGAACCAACCCCGCAAGATATACGGTTTCGGCATATCAGCACCGAGGAGGGGCTTTCGCACCCGGTCGTCTATGCCATAGCACAAGATAGTCAAGGCTTCATGTGGTTTGGCACCGAGGAAGGGTTGAACTGCTACGATGGCTACACCGTTGAAATGTTCACCCCTGACCCTAACAACCCCAACAGCATCAGTGGTACAACACCGACAGCTCTGCTTGTAGACAGGGCAGGGTCTCTTTGGATTGGTACGCGTGGTGATGGGGTAAACAAACTCGACCTGCGCACATACACCTTCACACACTATCAGCATGAAGAGGGCAACCCCAACAGCCTCAGCAACAACAACATCCGGTTTGGTGGGTTATACCAAGATCCAGATGGCTACCTTTGGATAAGTACACTAGGTGGTGGCTTGAACAAACTTGACCCGGCTACCGAAACCTTTACCCATTACCACTATGATGATGAAGACCCAACAAGTCTCAGTAATGATTTTGTCTGGGACGTTGAGCCGGCTACGCTCAACGATGGTTCGCATATATTGTGGGTTGGCACCGCACATGGCTTAAACCGGTTTGACCCCCACACAGAGACATTTACACGCTTCTATCATACCCCCGATAGTACCCAAGGCTTGAGCAATGACGACATCCGTACACTCTTCTTTGCTGCTGAAGATAATGTGTTGTGGGTTGGCACAGCCGGCGGGCTAAATCGCCTAGACCTTGCAACAGAAACATGGACCAGCTATGTTCCCAGCGACACCGACCCGCATAGTCTCATTCGAGACGAAATCTACGACATTGCACCGGGCGACGATGGTACACTGTGGGTGAGTACCCATAGTGGGCTTGACCATTTCAACCCTACAACCGGCATCTTCACACACTATACCCACAACCCAGATAACCCAGATAGTTTGAGTAACAATACCGCACACCCCATTTTTCAAGACCGCGAGGGTGGGCTATGGGTTGGCACATGGGGTGGTGGCATCAACTATGCACACCCTGCACGGCAAAAATTCCGCCTCTATCGGTATTCACCAAATGCATCCGTTGGCTTAGCGCATGCATCCGTACTCAGCCTCTATACTGCACCTTCATCAGGCATGGTATGGGTTGGCACATGGGGCGGTGGTTTACAGCGCTTCGACCCCAACACAGAAACCTTTACCACCTATCAACACAACCCAGACGACCCGCATAGCCTGAGCCACAATACTGTGAGTGCGGTTTACGAAGATAGTACAGGTTTGTTGTGTGTGGGGACCTATGGTGGCTTGAATGCATTTGACCCCAAAACAGAAACCTTTACGCGCTTTCTCCATGATGAGACGAATCCGTACAGCATCAGTGATAACTCTATCCGGGGGATTGTTGAAGATAACGATGGGATGCTTTGGGTTGCCACAACGAATGGCGGATTAAACCGCCTCGACCGTGCAACGATGAAGTGTACACACTATCAGCACAACCCAGATGACCCACGTAGCCTCATCTATGATAATGTCTGGGCACTGCTCTACGATAGTCATGATACCCTGTGGATTGCCACCGGCAATGGGTTAGACCGCTTTGACCCAGACACAGAACACTTTTTTCATTATCGTCACGACGAGAACAAACCACATAGTGTGAACAGTAATCTCATTATCAATATGTATGAAGATAGCAATGGGATAATTTGGGTAGCTACCAATAGAGGTTTGAACCGGTTTGACCGTGCCACGGAACAGTTTACATCCTATACGATAGAAGATGGCATGCCAAGCAATCGTATCGTGAACATCATAGAAGATGATGCAGGCTTTCTTTGGCTTGGCACCAATAGGGGTTTGGCACGGTTTGACCCACTTACTGAAACAGTCCGCACCTATGATGTGGAAGATGGACTGCAAAGTAATATCTTTTTCTACCCCGCTGCAACGAAATTACCCAATGGCGAGTTGCTTTTTGGTGGCGATAGTGGCATGAACCGCTTTCACCCCGATGACTTGGTAGAAAACCCCATACCACCTCCCGTTGTCCTCACCGAATTCCAATTATCCAATGAACCTGTGCCAGTACGTCAAGATTCTATCCTGCCACAGGATATAAGTTCCATCGAGCACCTCGTGCTATCTTCAAAGGAAAGCAATTTTTCGATTGCGTTTGCGGCCCTCAGCTACGTAGCTCCAAGCAAAAACCGCTACCGCTATATACTTGAAGGGTTTGATCAGACATGGAACACGGTAGAGAGTGAACGTCGCTTTGCAACCTACACCAACCTTGACCCCGGCGAGTATGTCTTCCGCGTGCAAGGGGCAAACAATGATGGTGTGTGGAATGAGCAGGGCGTAGCATTGCGTATCACCATCACCCCGCAGTGGTGGGAAACGTGGTGGTTTCGCGGCAGTGTTGTTGTGCTCATTGGTGGTTTTTTTGTGGGGGTATATCTCTGGCGATTACACGATATGCAATTGCATAAACAAGAGCTTGAACACCAAGTAGCAGCACGAACCCAAGAATTGCAACAAAGTAGAGTGGACCTTGCTTGGGCGCATGAAATAGCGGGTGTAGGCAGCTTTCGCTACGATTTGGTTTCTGGTATCAACAGGTGGTCTGAAAATCTGTGTCGCATGATGCGGCTAGAAACATCAGAGTGGCACGGCACACTAGAGGAGACAGCACGGTTCATCCATCCCGATGACCTCCCCGCTATACAGCAAGCACACGATGCAGTTATCGCCGGCAGATTGAAGCAACTCAATCTTGACATCCGGCTTATTCGTCCTGATGGGTCTATCTGTGTAATGCATCAGCAATCTGAAGCTATCCATGACGAGCATGGCAACATCATTGGCACATTTGGCACCGTGCAAGATATTACGGAACGCAAACGCATTGAGGATGAGCTCTGCAAGAGCGAAGAGCGTTTGCAACATATTCTTGAATTTAGCCCCCAAGGGACACTCGTGCTCGATGAGCAAGGTATCATCCTCTATGCCAACCCCATGGCCCATACCTTGTTACGCAAACCGACTTTGGTAGGCATGCCATTTGGGTTGCCGTTGACAAAATGCTTGCACTGTGAGATAGAAGTAGAAGTTGTGCCTCCCGATATAGGTGTCGTCCTTGAGTTGCGCGTTATTCAGACCAATTGGCAAGATACGCCCTCATACATTGTTTCCATGACCAATATCACCGAACGCAAACAGTCCGAGCAAGCGTTGCAAGAAAGTGAAGCCCGCTATCGCTTACTGGCCGAAAGCATGTCGGATGTCGTGTGGACAACTGATAAAGAGGGACGGTTTACCTATGTCAGCCCCTCTGTCTATCGGTTGCGCGGCTATACACCCGACGAGGTGTTGCAGCAAACCATGGCCGATGCGCTCACCCCAGAATCGTTCCAAAAAGTGCAGAAACAAATAGAATCGTTATTTTCTGGCGGTACAGCCCATACAAACTATGCTGAACTTGAGCAACCCTGCAAAGATGGTACGACGGTATGGACAGAAGCTGCTGCGAATGCAATACGGGACGAAGACGGGAATGTGATTGGCTGGATGGGCGTTTCACGCAATATTACCGCCCGGAGGCAGGCCGAGGAGAAGATACGCAAACTTTCGCGTGCTGTCGAACAAAGCCCCACCATGGTCGTCATCACCGATACATCTGGCACCATAGAATATGTCAATGCACAATTTACCCTTGTCACTGGCTATACCGTTGAAGAAGCACTAGGCAAGAATCCGCGTATCCTCAAATCGGGCTTGCTCGACAAGCACATCTACACGGAACTATGGGAAACCATCTTGTCTGGCAATGAGTGGCGCGGCGAGTTTTATAACATGAAGAAAAATGGCAACCTGTTTTGGGAGTATGCCTCTATTTCGCCTATTCTCGACGATTCTGGCAAAATTACACACTTTGTAGCTGTCAAAGAAGATATTACTGCACGCAAGCAAATAGAAGCCGAACTGCTTGCAGCAAGGGAAAAGGCCGAAGCTGCCAACCAAGCCAAAAGTATTTTTCTGGCCAATATGAGCCACGAACTGCGCTCACCGCTCAACGCCATCATTGGGTTTGCACAGGTTATGCAGCGCAACGCTGATATATCTACCGAATACCGTGATTATCTCGCTATTATCATGCGGAGTGGCGAACATCTCCTAGGACTCATCAATGATGTGCTCGACATGTCCAAGATTGAAGCCGGGTGGGCAGTGCTCAATGAGTCTGTTTTTGACGTCCGCCAAATGGTGGCAGATATAGAGGGTATGTTTTGGCTACGAGCCCAGGAAAAAGGGTTGCATCTGCACATTGCATGCGATGTTGAGGTGCCACAGTATGTTTGTGCCGATGAGCAAAAGGTGCGCCAAGTGCTCATCAACTTGCTCTCCAATGCCATCAAGTTTACCAATGAAGGGAGTGTCGTGGTGCATGTGAGCATGCGCCCTAGCCAAGATAACTTGGTGCATAGGGTAGATATTGAAGATGTTGAACCGCCGAAAGCTCCCCCTGGCCCCCCCGTACACGGGGGAGAATCGGGCGTCTCCCCCCTGCGTGTGGGGGGGCCGGTGGGGGAAAAGAGCGAAGATACGCACCGGTTATACGTTACCGTACATGATACCGGGCAAGGCATTGCCTCAGATGAAATTGAGCACGTTTTTGATGCCTTTGTGCAAACGCAAGCCGGTCGGAAATCACAGGAAGGCACCGGGCTAGGGTTATCTATCAGTCACCGGTTCGTGCAACTTATGGGTGGCGATATGACGGTGCAGAGTGAGGTCGGGCATGGCACAACCTTTACGTTTGATATAGGTGTAACGGTTGTTGATGCCAACGATAGTGATAGTCTATCGCAGGTGGAATGGGGGCGCGTTGTTGGGTTAGCGCCCGGCCAGCCGGACTATCGCGTGCTTGTAGTAGATGACCTGCTCGAAAATCGCCACTTGCTCGTGACGTTGCTCACCAATGTTGGCTTCCTTGTGCGAGAAGTCTGCAATGGTCAAGAAGCGCTAGAGGTATGGGAACAGTGGCAGCCGCATTGTATCTGGATGGACATACGCATGCCCGTGATGAATGGCTACGAAGCAACCCAACTCATCAAAAGCACCATAGCAGGGCAAAATACCGTTATTATAGGCTTGAGTGCAGGCGTGTTTGAGGAAGAGCGCGAGAGCATACTCGCCATCGGCTGCGCCGATTTTATCACCAAGCCATTCCGAAAAGAGACTATTTTCGACACCATGCGCAAGCACCTCGGTGTAGAATATCGCTATGAACAACATGCGGATATGTGTATTGAACGTGCCGTGCATAAGCATTCCCACGACACACAACCGCATATGGTTTTTCGTTTCCCACCGGGGCTATCTATCGAATGGCTTGAACAAATGAATTGGGCCGCTACCATTGGCGATATTGACATGCTTGCGGACCTTGTTGCTCAAATAGCTCCTACGCACGAAGCATGTATTGCTGAGCTACATGCTCTCATAGACATGTTTGCCTTCGACAAACTTGTGCAATTGACGAATGAGGCCCTGCATGAGCGACCCGGGGAGTGATGGAGTCTCTATACATTGACACGACTGGTTTGTATGCATACAATGAACAGAATAATATCATAAGATTGTACGAGAGGAAAATGCACGTTGAAGGAAATGAACACACTAGCAAACGTATGGCCAACCGTTGCCCCAATCCTTTTTGTGCCCTACACAGATCATGAATATCAGCAACTCGTAGCTATACTTGATACCTTGATTGACACGGTAGGTGAAGACGAATCGCATCCACTCGCGTCCCTCATGGAAATCATCGGCGTGTTGATCGAGTCCTATGAGCATGAGCATGTGCCTGAGCTTTGCTGACATTCGAGCTCCTTGACTCAGCGCATTGAAAGTGACGGTACAGTGCTTCTATGAGTGATAGGCTACAAGAAGAAATAAACAGCCATCTTGAAAACATGCAAATCATTTGCTTTAAAACCTACCCCTCACCTCATCTTCACGAAAACGTGTTATACTGTCCCAAACATTTGCATAGGAGTATCGGACACA
>CAZVEN010000035.1:0-54209 GCA_964626155.1 uncultured Chloroflexaceae bacterium
GCATTAGGCACGCCGCCAGCGTTCGTCCTGAGCCAGGATCAAACTCTACATTACTCGCGGATAGCGGCTCTATGAGCCACTTCACGAGAGCCTCTTCATCATGCTTTACTGATTGGTAAGGTACAAAACACGAAAAAAACCAGCGTCACCTCATGACCCTAGTTCTTTTGCAACCCCTCCTTTATACATAAAGGAACGAACAACATTTCTACTGCTCGCTGGGTTCATGTTCAGTTGTTTGGTTTACTCTTTCGAGTGAAACCCAAGAACTATCATTGATGTGATTATAGCATAGACTATGGAACGTGTCAAGCCGGGCAGACAAGACAGCTCGCAGCATTGCAGCGTACTAGCAAAGAATTGCATGTTCCTTTTTGTATAGCTTTGCGTTCTTTGCGTCTTTGCGCGAGGTCTTCATGAAAAAAGAAACAAGTCAACGCATATGCGCCATACATACTGATGCTTGCCGCACAGCCTCACGTGCATTGACAGCAGTAAAATCAGCCCCTACTTTTTTGTAGAGCTCTGGCTTATGAACAAAAGGTTGTCCACCAACCATAATGTTTATCTTGGATCCGGCCGGAGAACGACGCACCATCTGTATCGCATCGCATACGTGTGGCATATGCGTATTGAGCGTAACCGAAAGGGCTAATACATCCACACGATGCATATTCACTATATCAGTCACATCTAACGCCGGTACCTGCGCTCCCAAATGATAGACACACCACCCTTCCATTTCAAAAAGGTCTGCTACCATCTGAATACCAAGCTCATGCATCTCATCGCCCACACATGCTGTCACAACTGTTCGCTTGAGTGCGCTCATAAACATACGCAAAGGAGTAAGCCGCATCATGGTAAGTGCATGGATTTGCGCCATAACACGCTTAGTAATAGATGTAGCAACATGTTCCTGAGCAACCGTTATTTCTTTCGTCTCCCACAAATGCCCAATCTCATGCATTGCAGGTTGAAACACGTTTATATAGAGGTCACGAACATCTAACCCAGCCGCCAGTGCCACTTGAGACACGCACAATGCACGCAACCCACTACCAAGTTGCAAAGCATCAACATATCTATGATACACAACACGTATAGACCCTTTGTCTGCCATTCTATTACCCTTTCTTCAACATTGGGTAAGCTGTTTTCAATCATTATTGGGAACATGGTAGCAACAGGGTACCTTTTCACATACGTATATGATAGCATACCAAATTGAAAAGTAAAGAGAAAAAAAAGTGTTGTTTCGGTGCAGAAATCCCATTTATTTGGTAGAGAAAGAGTGCTTTTTTATTCATCCATTTGCTCCATAGTTGCAAAATAGCGTCTTGTGTCATACCATGCAGCACAATGTTGAACAAAAATAGAGTCTTCATACATACTCCGCCATGGCTCACCGCAATAGCCCTTGGGCTGATAGCCACAGCATTGCGCTGTGTAGGGTTACATGATTTCTTCACCGTAGATGAAAGCTTTCACTGGGTATGGCGCGTCATGCACTTTGTCCATGCCCTCGAAAAACACAACTGGGACGGCACAAACCTCACAGGTCATCCCGGAGTAACAACCCTATGGCTCGGAGCGATTGGACGTTGGCTCGCTACTCATATTGGGCTGTACGGTCCCGAATGGGAAAAAGGTGGCGTTGCCTACCTAGCACTCCTACGTCTGCCGCTCGCAGTCGCCAACAGCATAGCTATCGTCATTGGGTACATCGTATTGCAACGCTTGCTCTGTAAACGCACAGCCTTACTAGCCGGTATACTCTGGGCCACAGCACCATTCCTCATTGCCCACAGTCGCCTGCTCCATCTCGATGCATTACTCACCTCGTGCATGACACTGAGCATACTATTTCTCTTGTGGGCATTGCAAAAGGAACATACATACACAGCACAACACAGCACCATCCATGCATACCTGCACATAGCCCTCTCCGGCCTATGTGCAGGGCTGGCATTGCTCACCAAAGCACCCTCACTGCTGCTGCTACCCCTAACGGGCATGTTCCTCATCGCGTTTGGTGCAAACAAAACCATCACCAAAGCATGGACATGGATGTACGGAGTGCGTTGGCTAACTACTCGCTACACCCTATGGCTACTCTGTGCTATCGTGCTCTTCGTGGCCGGCTGGCCCGCCATGTGGGAAGCGCCCCATCAAGCAATTGGGCACATTATTGAAGAAGTCGTTGATAACGGTGGGCAACCCCATGAATCGGGCAACTACTTTTTGGGTCAGCCAGTAGCAGACCCCGGTTGGCTATTCTACCCTGCTGTCGTTATCTGGCGTAGCGGACCGTTTACCCTCATTGGGCTACTCCTGCTTCCTCTCGCACTACGGCATATGTGGCTACACAAACACAACACCCCTACTACCAATACCGTACCACCCAATACATGGTTTATGCTGGCACTTACAAGTTATGTACTGCTCTTTGGTATAGCCATGAACATGTTGCCCAAAAAGTTTGACCGCTATTTACTGCCAGTTTGGCCAGCCATGGAAGTATTGGCAGCCGTCGGAATAGTCTGGTTTCTCGACTGGTTACACACCAAAAGCACATCATCACGCATAGCACACTACACCACATATATAAAGAACTATGCACTCCTCATTGTAGCTGTAGTAATGCTGCTCATCAACATATGGTATCACCCATATACCTTAGCCTACTTCAACCCACTCGTTGGTGGCAGTACAACAGCACAACATGTTATGCTCATTGGTTGGGGCGAGGGAATGGACAAAATAGCAACATGGCTCCGTTCGCGCCCCGACGTAGGCCGGTCGCCCATCATCTCATGGAACCATCGCACGTTAGAGCCACTTATGCCAGTGCGGGTAATCGAATTAAACGCACACAATATACAACAGCCTGCCAGCTATGCTGTATTGTACAAACGTGGCATACAGCGCAATGAACAACAATCCGTGCAAGCATACATCCAGCAAACCACTCCACTCTACACGCTACATATGCATGGCATTGCATATGCCTATGTATATCAACCCATACGCCCCTTTGATACCCCCCTTGACGTAGTATTTGCCAAAGCGCTGCCGAGCAACAAGTATACAGAAGCACGCATCCATTTGCGTGGGTTTACGCATACCCTGCAAGACCATGTATTGACAATAACACCCTCGTGGAATGTGCAGGCCGACATGCCTGGCGGATGGTTTTGCTTTATCCATGTGATGCATGCCAACGGCGAACGTGTGGCTCAAGTAGATGCACCGCTAGATGAAGGCTTGTTTAGCGATTGGCAAACAGGGCAGCAATTTGGCAGCCCACTCCCTATCACATTACCAGATAGTCTGCCACCGGGAGAGTACCACGTACTCATGGGAGTTTACCACCCAACCGATAGCACCCGCTTATTCATAGTCGAGGGGACACCGATGCCAGAAGATATAGATGGTCCAGGCGTCGTGCAATTGAAGAAACTTACCATACCGTAATTTCACAGCTTTCACGGGCAGATTTTCACCACAAAGGAAACCAAAACCGCTACTTAGACGCTCTTGGCATCTTGACGGTTCAACACCTACCTCTGTAAGCGCAGCGACATTCCCAACAGACTACACCTATGTATGTTCTTGCATGGCATCTTTAACCATTGCGATGAGAATACCGACAATGAGTTCTACATCTTTGATGTAAAATTCATTCCTAGTGATATAAACATTCGTTTCCTGCAAACGCAGAAATCTCCAGTTACTCCCCGTTGTCACAACACCAAAAATGGTTGAGATTGACGTACCACGTTGCGCATTAAATAATTGTGCAGCAACCATCTCAGCAATACACTGATTGATGCCCTGCTTCATATTCTCGTTTTTCGCCTCAACAAGGGCAATGACTGGCGACTCAATAGTAAGTTGTTCTTTCGATAGACTAATGAGGTAGTCACAAATACCGCGCAACCCTTGCTCAGGAGCAACAGTAAATTCGACACCAGAGAAGAGACTCACACGATGTTGCATTTGGCGACGGACCTCAATCAGTATAGGAGCGATAATCATTTCTGAACGGGCTTTCTCTGTACTGATGGCAATAGCAAGAGGGATATTTTCTTCGAGCGTAGCAGCGAGGATGTCACTGATTGCTACCGGATGAATGGTGGTAAAGAAGTCGGTATCTTCAAATAAGCTGAGCGTAAACATGCGCTTGAGTTCTTCAAGAGTAAAGTCATTATAGGCCATAGATAGCCTCGTTCTAGTCAGTATAATTGGTAAACCTTCTCAGTAAACATGTTAGCATGAAAGGGTTTTTGGAACAAGGATGCAAGATGGGAAATCGTATTGTAGAGACGTTGCGTGCAACGTCTCTACTTTTCCCCAACCTGACAAGTTCCCAACCTTACAACGTCAACCGCCTCCCAAACTCTGCCGCAAGCGCAGCGCGGTCCTTCGTAAAGCCAAAGCGCACCACCCGTGGCTTGCCAGAAACCCCTTGATGCTCCATCTCAAGCACATCGAGCAACACCCGGTGGCGCAGCGACACATCCCTCACCTCGCGCAGACCCGCCCGCCACACATGGCTACGGAACCACCCATCATACGTAAAAAACACATCCGAAGCAGTGAGCGACAGGTAGCCCGTGCGCCCCTTTGCCCCCTGCACATTGTCTGCCTTGCAGCGCCCGCACACCTCCGGCACACGCGGCAACAACAGCGCATGCGCCTCCGGCAACGGCTCCGATGCCTCAATCGGGCGTACCATCCCCTTAAACCGTGCAAACAAGGCCGTCAGGTTAAACCAAGACCAACGCAGCATAGGAGGAACAAAAACAAATATCAAACCCAGAATAACCCCCGCAATGCCAGTGGCCACATAGGGATAGGTAAGCGCCAGCACCGCCAATATACCTACCGCAACATCCTCCAGCACGCTAATAGTAATGTTAGTAATATTCTCCGCCGGCGACGTCATATTCAGCGCCACGCGACTCCCCGCCTTGCCACTATGCGACGCAAGCGCCACACTGCCAGAAGCCATAGCCACAATGAACGCCAATTCGGGGTCTACCTCGGCTACCGCCGAAAATGCGATAACAGCAGCACCAAGTGGGCGGATGATAGTATGCAGCACATCCCACACCTGGTCCACAAACTGCACCTTATCTGCAAAAAACTCAAGCGCATAGAAAATACCCGCCGCAATCAGCACCGGTTCAGAAGCCAACACATGAAACGCTGGCGGCACATCGGCTACCCACCCATAGCGAATGCACAACCCAACAATGAGCACCGTACCATAGAGGTTGATACCAGATGTCAGCGCCAGTGGAAAAAGCGTACTGAACAAGCGGACCAATTCCATACATGTCTACTCCCAATCAACATACTCTATACAGCAACCCCACTCATCATAACCACATTCGGGTCATCACTTTGCCTCGCGCAGAGACACAAAAGCGCAAAGCATGCTATGTACGCTGTCTCTCTCCATGACTGACGTTGCTTTGTGGCAAAAAGGTACCACCGCCATCTTTGCCCATAATGCTTGGCAACATATGCGCCAGCATCAGCGTCGAGAGAGCCGACTGGTCTCCCCCCTCGCTGCGCACAATGATTGGGCGTGGAGCTTGTTGCACCAACTGTTCGGCCACCTCCAAACGACGCACAGCCAGCTCATATTGCAACACAGCCCAATTATCTTTGTAGGCCTTCCCAAGATGCCGTGTTCCCCGCGCCTCATTTTCGGCCGCCTTTAACTCCGAACGACCGTGCGCCTCAATCTCCCAACGCACCTTTTGCGCCTCAGTTTCACGCTCCTGCAACATCTGCGCCACATCTTGACGCGCCCTATTCATAGCCGTCTTCACCTCAATCAGCTTCGAATCGCGCACCTTTTTAGCCCGTTCAATCTCCATCATCAACGTATCAATGCGTTGCTTGCGTATCAACTCCCACTCACGTTCATATGCCACAAGTTCTTTGGATACACGCTCACGGGTTGCCAAATGATCCTGATACTGGTCTGGCAACTGTACATCGGGAATATTAGCCCCAATAATCTGCACGCCATAGCGCTTCATCAAGCGATTCAACGTCACCTGCATATCACCAACATCACTCCCACGCAGGTCATATGCCCGCTCCGTCTCCACCAAACGGCTACGCTGACGAATAGCATCTTGCACCGCACTACTCAACACAATATCGAAATTGCTCGCCCCAATATTGCGCACAAACGGTATCGGGTCAACAATGCGAAACTTCAAAAAGAACTCAATAGACTTGAGCGGCACATTTTCGCGTGTCGGGCATGCCAAAACTGGCGCAGTATAGGGAATTTCCGTAGACGTATCAACAATAAACTCCACCTTTTCCCACGGCCACCACAGAAAGTGTCGCCCCGGTTCAAGCATGCCAGTAATTTGCCCATACTTCGAAACAATGCCCGTCGTCCCCTGCTCAATCTCAATAATAACCGTGCCCATCAACCCAATGAACGTGACAATGAGGATAAGCACCCCCAATGCAAACGACGGAAAAGCAATGAGACCTGTGCCAGAAAATATACCCACACCAATGATATAGAGCGCAACACCCACCTGAAACAGCCAGCCAAAGCCGCGATTATCCTTGGGAATGACAACCGGCACAAGATGCCCATCATCACCAGAACGCAACACATTGCGTACATTATTCCACGTTGCAACAACTTCCTTGACCTTTGAAAACTCAGCCTTCGTAATTTCTGTGCTCATACATCCCCTCCTGCTTGCTCATCAGCACCTTGCGCATGCTTGGGCACCACTTCACTAATAACTTCCTCCGTATCTACCTTCGAACCCTGCAAGCGCTCACTCGCCACAAGCTTATTTATCTGTGCTGTACGTTCCTTAATGCGGGCCTTGATTTCATTCATACACTCCCGAATGCTGGCTATATCCTCATCGGCATAGAGCTTACCCTCATGCACCCCAAGTATCTGCTGTGCCACCACCATAAAATCAATCGTACTCTCTGAAACAGCACCCACATGCACCATTTGTGGCAGCTTATCAGCAATAGATTCAAGCCGATCCAGCACATCTTGTTGAAACCGATACTCCAGAATTTCAGGGAAGTAAGCGCTACTCATAGCACGAATATCAAGCGCCTGCGCCTCAAGCAACGCCGCATTCGCCTTAGCTTCACTTTCGGCTTCTACCAGCAATTGACGTGCATAGGCATTGGCACGGTTGACCTCCTTCTCCTTCGCCGTATCCATCTGCGCCTGATATTTCGCTATTTCAGCCTGAATATCAGAGAGTGTTTCACGTTTCGACGCAAGTTCCTTGTTCAGATCGCCCTCATCCTGCTCCTTGCGCAGCTTAATCTCATACTCATACGTATAGGCTTCTTTGGCCACGCGCACCATTTCAGGAGCCGCCAAATCCATACGATATTGCTGGTTGGAAGGCTCTGCATGCGTAATATTCGCATTGACAAACTGGACGGCAGGCATAAATTGCTTGTTGAGCGTATCTAACAGCGATTGCGTACTCTCACCCACAAGGTCATAGATATTGTCTGCCTTTTGCTCATAGATGAGCGCACGTGTCACCTCACTAATAGCATTCTCTAGTTTTTCGGTGAAACCTTGTGCTGCACCAAGCGTAAAAATAAAATCCGATGGCTCTTCAACCCGAAACTGTAAGAACAGGTCAACTGAAGCATTAACGCGCCCAGCAGTAGGAGCCTCACGAATGGGAGCATTGTAGGGATATTCCTTAGTCGTATTAACAATATAGCTCACCTTCGTCCAAGGGTGAAAAATCCACGTCTGCCCCGAATCCACAACTGCCTCCAACTTACCAAACTTCGTTATGAGCGCCTTACACCCATCTGGCACCATCACAAAACTATTGCGCCAAGCCTTAAACGCCGCAAAGAGCACTATAAGTAACCAATAATGCGGCCCAAACAACGCCAAATTCAAATTGCGCATACCCGGAACAAAGCCAAGCCCGCTTGTTGCAAACAGGCCTATCAACCCAACAACAACGAGTGCCACAACCGCAAAGACCCACGCATAGGAACGCCCACCTTTTGGAATAACAACCGGGCAAATGACATTCGTATACTCGCCGGACTCTTCCTTGCGACGAAAGCTGCGATTAACCACCTCGGCCGCCTCAGAGAGCGGCACCGACATCTGCTCAATTTTCGTCCCCGTCGAAGCTTCATGCTCACGTGCCGAGAAAAAATCCTTGGCATCAACAGCGAACTGCTCAAATTCATCACTCTGCACCATTTCGCCAACAGCGTTCAGTACCTTCCTAATATCAGCCATATAGTAACACTCTCCCTTCTTCCATCATCTTTCCCTACTCCACCGGGTATCGCACCAACCAATCGCCAACCACCTGCTGAAACTGCGCCGTAACTTCAAAATTGGGAACATGCCCAACCGCATCAAACACATACAACGCTACATTGGGGAGATTATCCGCAAGCCAAAGCGTCTGTTTGGGCACAACAACCGGGTCGTAGGCCCCGGTTATAGCAAGGGTAGGTATCGGTAACCCCATAATAGTCGCACGAATATCACATGCATCAAGCATTTGGAGCACAAGAGCCAAATTGTTCGGTTCTAAGCGACGAAACATATTGAACGACTCCCGATACGTCTCCCACGTGAGCGGATTGCGCCAAACTGTGCGCGTTTGATGTGCATAGAACGAAGCCATAAGACCCACCAAAGACCATGGTGCATATTGTGCTAGGCGTACAGTAGCCGTAAAAAGGGGTAATAGCCTCCATGTGAGCAACCGCTGCATAATGGACAAAAACCCTGTCAACGGGCCCCATAGCACACTATTGACGCTGATAACCCGCACAACCTGTTGCCGCAAGCGTGCAGCCACACCCAACACCACAAGTCCCCCCGTCGAATGCCCAATGAGCGTCACCGGCTCATCATTGCAAATATCGCGGATAGCATGCGTTTCAAGGTCTAGGAACTCATCTTGAGTCATGCTGCGCACCCCTAGAGGAATGTGCGCCGGATAATGCCCCGGCAGGTCAAGCGTCACAAAGCGCCCCATATGAAAAAAAGGTGCTACCGTCTGCACCCACATAGAGCGCACATTGGCATGGCCCGGAATGCACACAAACGTATGCTTGCCTGTGCTGTGCTCTTGCCACGTCAAGGTGTGCCCGTTGTAGTGTATGGTATTCATACTAAACTCTGCGCCATAGCGACCAAGCGCCGCACCTCATCAAACCCACGTTGCCAAAAACTTGGGTCGCGTGTATCTATACCAAGGGGTGCGAGTTGTTCATCGGGGGTCTGGTTTACGCCCGACTCAAGCAACGCAATGTAGCGCGGCACAAACGCCTCTCCCTGCTCGCGGTATAAACTATGTAAAGCCAACACCAACAACTCACCAAACACATAGCTATAGCAATAGAACGGCGTATACACAAAGTGAGGAATGTAGGACCAGCCCAATTCATAGCCCTTGGTCATCTGAACCGCATGCCCATAGTAGCGTGCATTAGCTTCCGTCCAATAGTCGCTAAGCTGCTCAGGCGTGAGGAGACTTTTTGCCCGCCCCGCAAAAGCTGCCTGCTCAAAGCGCGTCAACACCGTCTGGCGAAAAACAGTTGCAAACATATCCTCAATCTTGGCACATAGCAACGATAGCTTGACCTTTGCATCTTGCTGCTGTTGCAAAATATGCTCAAAAACCAACATTTCACCAAAAACCGACGCTGTTTCAAGCAAAGGGAGGGTTGCGCAGAAGTTAAACCATGTCTGCTTGCGGGCAAGGTAAAAGTGAATACCATGCCCCAATTCATGAGCAACCGTCATCACATCGCGCAAATCATCCGTATAGTTGCATAACACATATGGATGTGTCGTTGGCGTTCCCCCTTGACAAAAAGCCCCCCCCTGCTTTGCAGGGCGCACTTCGGCATCAATCCAATTGTTATCAAAGAACAACGCCGCCACATCACGAAACTGCGTGCTAAATGTCCCAAATGCCTCTAGGATAATGCGCTGTGCCTCATCGTATGTCTTATGCACCGGATTCTCACCTATTGGCGCATATTGGTCATAGATTTCAAGGTGTGGCAGATTCAAAAGCCGTGCCTTGAGTGCAAAGTACATGTGGGCAATATCAACATTTTCTTCTACCACACGCATCATCGTATCCACCGTTTCAGGCGCAACCTCATTCGAGAGATGACGTTGCGCCATTGGGTCGGGGTATGTACGCAAGCGGTCCATCGTCTGATGGTCTTGCAATAGCGTATTATAAATATACGCCCGTGTCTGCACCTGCGTCCCTAGCACTTCAAAAAACTTGGTATGCGACTGCTCACGCAACGCACGGTCAGACTTGCGCATAAGCGACAGCGCAGTATCCATCGTGACACATTCGGTAGTACCATTGCGCTCAATGGGTATACTCAACGAGGCATTTAACTCGGTAAAGAAGCGCCGCCACGCCTGCACACCAGTCACATCCTTCTCATTGACAATCTTTTCTTCTGCTTCAGTGAGAGTGTGCGGCTTATAGCGCCGCAAACTGGTGAGATAGTGGCGATAGGGAACAAGGAGTGGATCATCTAAGAGCCGTTGCACATCTTCATCGTGCAAGGCCATCCACTCTAAATCAAAGAAAATGAGGTTGTTGGCAATAGCCGTGATACATTGCTCTACATGCACCTGCAAATCACGGTGTTCGGGCTTACTCGTATCGGCTGCAAAGAGCAAACTCGCATAGATAGCGGGCTTTGCCATAGCATCGTGCAGCGTTTCAAGCTGTTCCAATGCAGTGCGCATATGAGTAGCAGTAACTGTTTCCGGAGTTTGGATAGTGCCACGATAAGTGCTAGCGAATGTTGCAGCTTGTGCAGCACATTCATCCAATGTTTGCATAATAGACGGATCATCAGCGCTACAAAAAAGGTCCTTGAGGTCCCATGTTATTCCCTGTGAACTTGTTTCAGATGACATGTACAAACCTTTCGAGTTATGAGCCGTAAGGGTTGGCTCTTAGGATGACACATGAAGCATTATTCTTTGGTATTATTGAATAGAACATGCGCTTTTGTCAATAGCAAACACTATTTGCATAATCATCGTAATACAAGCTATACTGGAAGGGGATGTATTGAACCGCCAAGACGCCAAGAGCGCCAAGGTTTAAACGAGAGAGGGCTTGTGGACACAAGCCCCTACGTTGTAATCTTTTGCAAAGGAAAAAAACCAAAGGGACCTATGAGTACAACACAAGACCTCATCCGTCGAGGCATTGCAGCATGTCAATCAGGCGACAAAGAAATGGCCCGCATCGTACTCATGCAGGCTACCGAAGCTGAACCAAACAACCAAACGGCTTGGCTATGGATGAGTGGCGTCGTTGACACCGACGATGAATGTGCCACATGCCTTCGGCGCGTCATCGAAATCAACCCGCGCAGCGATGCAGCAAAATATGCCATGAAAGGGCTTGAAAAACTGCACGCAAAAGCTGCCGCACCAACAACCATACACCTTGCACAGCAAAATCCACGTGCAGCACCACTACAACGCCTATCGCCCCCGCCTACCAATGGAACCGATGCAACAGATGCCCTAGCTGGTCAACCTACCCTCGACACCTACGCACAACCCCATACACCAACCCATACAAACCCCTCTGTCATAACAGAAAACACACCAGCAGTAGATGACTATAGCGAACGCTACACCATAGAACAACGGCCAGTCGTCACGATGGAGCACAACGTAGCTGTCATCGAAAAAGCCGAAAGCGAAGCTACATCCGTCTATGTTATGCAATACAACAGCCTCGACGGAAGTGATGATGTTGATATTGCGCAAAAGCTTTTTTTTGTACAACAAGTAGGCATGCGCCTAAAACAGGTGCGCATCGTGTTGCGCGGTGGTGAGGTGGTGCTTGAGTCTGGCGTATTACACTTTATGAAAGGCAACATTACCGTTACATCGCCAGTTGGTGGCTTAGGCGGCTTGGCAAAAAAAGTAGCATCCAATGTCCTCACACAAGAAACCACATTCAAACCACACTACAAAGGCTTTGGCGAAATACATCTTGAACCATCCTTTGGGCACTTCATTATCACCTACCTTGACCATGAAGAAATGATAGTTGACAAAGGCATGTACTACGCATCAGAAGCATCGGTTGATGTTGGAGTAGCCATGCAACGCAACGTCTCCTCGGCTCTGCTTGGTGGCGAAGGCCTATTTCAAACCAAACTCACCGGCACAGGGTGGTGTGTCCTCATTAGCCCCGTCCCATCAAGCGAAATAGTGCGCTACTCGCTGCACAACGAAAAACTGTGCGTTGATGGCAATTTTGCCCTCTTGCGAAAAGGAACTATTGACTTCAAAGTAGAAAAATCCGCCAAATCACTTGTCGGTTCCCTCACTAGTGGTGAAGGTATCCTACAAACGTTTACAGGCACAGGCGAAGTGTGGCTTGCACCCACACAAAGCATGTATGATAAAATAAAGTATGCACGTATACAAGATTTGATGCAGACCAAACGAAACCGGGTAAAGAAACGAGGCAACGACTATGGTGAAGATTCATAAACCACATACCCTTCTCACAATACTGTTCATTATCGTGCTGCTCCTTGCTGCCATACCAAGCCAAACCCATGGACAAACACGAGTCAATGGCACACTAAACGGCACAACATCGCAAGGCGAACGCATCACCATCGTGTTTGAACATGGCAAAATCATCCTCTTGGAAGTCGGGGTGCATATCCCAGGATTGTGGTGTTCATCTTTTTATACCGCCGTTCACCGTGGACTATTGGGGCAAGTGGTTGATAACCGGTTCGAGATAGTCATAGAAAAAGACCAAGAATCGCTCCACGTCACAGGAGAGCTTGGAGCAAGACCAAAAGGCACACTCGATTTCAAGAGCAAACCAGCATTGAAAGATGTCTGCCAAGGCAGCATTTCAGCTTCGTGGGGGTCTTGGGAATCGCTTGAAATTCCTACCGCATCGGCAGATACGTCTTTCGTCTGGTGGCTTCCCACACCCACACCTAAGCCAGGTCTAGTCTTCTTTCCAGACCAACCAGTATTTCAGCGCTACACCATCGTGCATGTTATAGATGCATTCCGCTCAGCCGGCTTGTTTATAGATTGCCCCTACCCACTCGATGATGACGACTATCAAATGGCCTCACAACTGGCCGTCGAAGGCACAAGCTGTATCCTAGCCACACCAATGGAACACACAACCATTTCCCTCTTCAGCTTTGCCGCTGCAACAAACATGGAACATGCCAAACAGTACTACCAGAGCTTGAATCGTTGCCGAGGAGCACAGTGTAACATATACACACAAGCAAATATTTTGATGGTGATACGTGGGCACGTCTCTGAAGAGCAAGCCCAGTGCTACGAAACAATACTCACATACGTCAACAGCAACCAAGCAGGTGCAGCACTGAGTCGCTGGTGTCATTAGCATACTACAACTTCTCATTATGAGGAGCATAGGCGTGATATAATACAGTAGCGTATATAAACCCTCCGCTTACACGGGGGGCTTGTTATCCATACCAATAGAATACGTGAGTCTATGCCACGATGTGGGAAGCAAAACAAAAAGAGAATCTGAAGCCTATGTTGGTTCTATAACATGAGAATGTTAATCGTCGATGATGATCCTTTGCAGCGACGGTTGTTGCATGCCAGCCTTTCTCGTGCTGGACACGAGGTAGTGGAAAGCACCGATGGTGCCGACGCTTGGAATGTGTTACAGCAAGAACCTGCTCACATACCAATGGTTATAACCGACTGGATGATGCCAAAGCTCAATGGGTTAGACTTGATTCGCCTAATCCGTGCAGCTAACTTCGACAACTATACATACATCATTCTGGTAACTGCAAAGGATAGTAAAGAAGATGTTGTCATTGGTCTCGATTCCGGAGCCGACGACTACCTGACCAAACCGTTTGACCCAAACGAAATGCGTGCCCGTGTAGCCATCGGAGAACGTATCATCTCCCTTGAAACACGTTTGAAGGAGTCGTTAAATCAGCTCCGTCATATGGCAACATACGATAGCCTGACAGGTTTAATGAATCGTCGGGCTGTATATGAGCGTGCCCAATCCGAAATGGACCGGACCCGTCGTGAAGGTAGACCATTGAGCCTCGTCATGTTCGACATTGACCATTTCAAGAACGTAAACGATAGGTATGGACACCTCGTTGGCGATCAAGCCCTACGTCTAGTCGCAGGAGCAATCCTCCAAAGCAAACGTTCCTATGACCATGCCGGTCGCTGGGGCGGCGAAGAGTTTGTGCTCGTTTTGCCCGATACCGAGCGCTTGGAAGCACGCGATATGGCAGAACGTATGCGCAAAAGTATTGCTGCTTTGAGCTACTCGCTAGGCGATGGCACCTACCTAAGCCTGCGCGTTAGCCTTGGCGTAAGCACCATGGATGGCGACGATGAAACCGCTGTCCTAGGTATGCTCATACAGCAAGCTGATGATGCATTGTATTGTGCCAAAGACAACGGACGCAACAGAGTATGTGTCTATGGGATAGACATTGTTGGCAATGTGGACAACGAGCAACGCGTTGCCGGCTTGCAACGCCCAGCTCGGAATGATGAATAGCACTGGTGCATGCTGCATACAGTATGCAGTATATAGCATACATACCTGATAGGAATATGTATAAAAGTACCATTTTAATTGTGGATGATGAACCATTTGGACGCCAAACGTTGGCTACATTGCTTGAAGCAAATCAGTATACGCTTGCATTTGCAAGCAATGGTCAAGAGGCACTGACCCAAGCTGCCAACCTGTCGCCCGATTTAGTATTGCTCGATGTGATGATGCCAGATATGGACGGGTTCGAGGTCTGTCGTCGCCTACGTGCCGACGCACACCTTGCCGAAGTGCCTGTTATTATGGTGACAGCGCTTGATGATCGCGAATCACGCTTGCAAGGCATCGAAGCAGGTGCCGATGACCTTGTGACAAAACCTTTTGACCACGTCGAGTTGCGGGCGCGTGTACGCACCATCACCCGACTCAATCGCTATCGTCGTCTGCTCAGTAGCCGCGATGTCTTGCGGGCAATTATTGATGGTCTTGATAATGGGTTGCTCCTGCTTGATAGAGATGGACGAGTACTGGTGATGAACCATGCTATGGCCACACTCCTTGGCACTACAAAAGAGCACATTGTAGGGTACCATTGGTCTACCTTGTGCAATTCGTCAACCACATTTCCCGGACAATCGGCGCTCAAAGCCCTCCGCGATGGGCGTGCGCGTCGTCATCGTGAAGAATATACCAATACAGAAGGAGCGACACGCATCCTTGACGTACAAGTATTGCCACTCCTTGGTCCTCAACAAGGTATAGATCAAGTCATTCTGCATGTTGTAGACATTACTGAGCGTCTTCAGCTAGAAACTCTCGCTATTCAAAATGAACATTTTGCTGCACGTGGGCGGTTGGCCGCATTTGTAGCCCATGAAGTCAATACACCACTGCAATCCATCCAAAATTGCCTCTATCTTGCTGGCAAAGCCAACACAGAGCAACGTGATGCCTACCTAGAGCTTGCCCGTGAAGAATTGGAACGCATTAGCAATATTGTGCGACAACTCCTAGACAAACCACATCCTGTTGATGATAGTTCACCGTCGCTCATCAATGTCAACTCACTCATTCACCGCGTATTGTTGCTCACCGATGGAACCCTCACTAGTCACGGCATAGATGTGCAATGTAACCTTACCCCCAACCCACCGCTTGTGCTTGGGCATGCCGATCACCTAACACAAGTACTGCTCAACATCGTATTGAACAGTATAGACGCCATGCCCGATGGAGGAAAAGTGCGCGTACAAACACGCATTGAGCAATGGGGACTCGTTTGTGAGCACAACGAACAGCCCCAAGAAGATACTGTAGCCACCGCAGACATCGTTGGTACACAACACACCGATGCAACTACCATCAACTCATTTGTTGTTGACATCTCCGATACTGGATGTGGTATGAGCATAGACATACAAAACCGTATCTTTGCGCCATTCTTTACAACAAAACCACAAGGGTCCGGCGTAGGGTTGTCTATCAGTCAGCGCATCATAGCCCAACATGACGGAGAAATCAAAGTACACAGCGTGCCCGGACAGGGTAGCACGTTCACCATCGCATTACCTGTACATAGCACCCTGCCACAAAAAGAACCTCTATAAGTTTTCAGAATAGGGATAGCATCACATGTGTATAACTACCACGCTTGCAGAAACGGCAACCATAGCCCCAAAAAAGTATGTCGGTCTTCCAAATAGGGTACATGCCCAACATTGGCCATCACATGTTCGTGGTAGCTCCCTCCTTGGGCTTTGTAGCTCTTGAGCACATCACGCATCTGTTGAAGCATCGGTTGAGGTGGAAACACATCTGCTCCCGGCCAATTGGGAAGAAAGCCTAGCGCACCAAGATTGCCCATATCTGAAAGAGAAGCATCGGAAACAATTTGGTCATCTAACCCACGAATCCAACAAATAGGTGGCTTGGGGTGGATATGGGCAAGACTGCTCTGATTGCAATATTTGGGGCTTAACGCATTATTCACACCTCGCGTACCTGGAGCAACACCGGGCCAATTGGGTGAAGGTATCATATCGCGTGAATAGGCATCTATTGTTGTAGCTGTTTGCAACATAGCCTCAACCAAGACATCCTCGCGTGGCGACACAAAAGGTGGCTTGACGTAGTGGTTTCTCAGCAAGCTACGGGGTGAAAATCGGCTATCCATACCGGTATCGCCCGCTTGCAAACGATTGATTATCTCTTGATTGACAATACCACCGCCAGAGCCAGCATAGTCTGGCCAGCATGGCGTACCACGCGCATCTTTCGTCCCCCCAAAGCCATACGGAGAGCCAGGAGCTACCAACGTGAGTGAGCGCACATAGTCGGAGTGATCAATGGCATACTGCATAACAACATTGCCCCCCATAGAATTGCCAACGACATGGACATCGCCTATGTTCAATGTTTGGAGCAAACTGTGCAGATCATCGCTGAAATCACGCACACCTCGCGTTGCATCAACCGGGTGCTGATCAGACGTGCCATAACCACGTAAATCAGGTACTAACGCTCGATACCGCGAAGACAAAGCCACCATCACCTCTTCCCAAAACGTAGCAGCAGACACATTGCCATGCACAAACAACACGGGCATAGCATCGGCTTCTCCCGCTTCAAGAAGATGCACCCGCCCACGTGGGGTATGGACAAGACAGCTCATAATACCATCTATATGCCGTGTCATAGGTTGTTATCCTTTCCTTTCTCATTTGCTTCCATATTGCTCTTGGAGGACTTTTTTGTCTATCTTTCCAGCTCCCGTCTTGGGGAGAGCTTGCACAAACACAACTGATTTGGGAATTTTATAGCTAGCTAATTGCGGCCGAATATAGTCTAGCAATTCATTGGCACTTATTTGTGCGCCTGCATGAAGCACAACCACAGCCCGGCCAACTTCGCCCCATTTCGTATCTAGCATACCAATAACAGCGGCTTCTGCAACTGCTGCATGGCCAAGCAACGCGCTCTCTATTTCAGCAGGATAAATATTTTCGCCTCCAGAAATAATCATATCTTTGCTGCGCCCAACAACATACACACACCCATCAGCATCATAGCGTGCCAAATCGCCGGTATGAAGCCACCCATCTACAATCATTTTACTTGTTGCGCCCGGATTATTCCAGTAGCCGGGGATGACATGTGGTCCACGAATACGCAACTCGCCCACTTCCTCTATTGCACATTCATGCCCCTCTTCATTGACAATGCGTATACTAATATGCAGCAAAGGAAATCCTGATGCGCCCGGTTTGCGCCGTGCATCCTCGTCAGGAATCCAAAACGTGTTTGGACCAGCCTCAGTCAACCCATAACCAGTCTTAAAACATACTCCTTTTTCAAAGAACCGTTCAATGACTGGTAATGGACAAGACGCTCCTCCACTAAAAATAGTCCGGAAACCGGAGAAATCAGTTGTGTGCCATCGTGCATGCTGCTGCATCATAATAAACATCGTGGGCACACCAACAAGCACCGTAATGTTGTGCTCACGAATAAGGTCAAAGGTTTGTTCTATGTCAAAACCCTTACAGACAATGGAACACCCACCAACATAGGCGAGTGGTGTCGTAAAAACATTCAGACCACCAGTATGAAAAAGCGGTAAGTTGAGAATCGTCATATCTTGAGCGCTGAGTTCCCAACTCATCAACGTATTGATTGCATTCCATGTCACCGTGCCATGGGTGAGAATAGCTGCCTTCGGAAGGCCCGTTGTTCCCCCGGTATAACAGAGCATCCATGGGTCTTCCATCGTCAATTCAACAGGATCGGGGGTGGGAGTGTCTGCACAATCTACCCATGTATCCCAATCCATATGGTTGTTTATGACTGGTTCCTCTATAGCAACGGCATGGTCTATGACAAAACGGCTATGTTCGCAGAGAAAAAGCACTTTATCGCTAAATTCCACACTATACAACAGTATTCTTGGATTTGCAGCCTCAATGAGTTTTTCCAACTCCACTGCTGTCAATCTCCAATTGAGTGCTTGGAGAATACAACCACTTTTTTGGCAAGCAAAGACAAGGTCAAGGTAGTGCAAGCTATTGGTTGCCAACACAGCAACACGGTCGCCCTTACGCAACCCACATGCATACAACGCATGCGCCACGCGATTGGCTCGCGCATTCCATGCTGCATACGTCACCTCAAGGCCCGTGCTCGCTTCAATGAGGGCTACCCGGTTTGGAGAAAGGTACGCACGTTTTGCAAGCCAATCTGTTGCACCATCGCTAGATGCATAGTAGCTCATATGTAATTTGTGATATTTCGTATTATTCATAGTCCTCTTTCTATTCATTCAGAAACGAACGTGTCAAAGCGTTAAACATCGCTGGTTGTTCAATAGGCAAAGCGTGGCCGGCTTGCGGCACAATGCAAAGGCGAGCATTGGGAATAGCATACGCCAATTCACGTGCATACCATGGAGGAGTAAGGATATCTTCCTCACCTACAAAGATAAGCGTCGGCGCTTGAATAGCATGCAAATCATCCCGTATATCAAATAGTAAAGCCCCTTCAATAAGGGTTTGTATTGGTTCTGGGTCTGCTTGGGCTGCTTTCTCACGCAAAGGAACAAGAAGGTGTTGATTATATGCTAAAAATGTCCGTCCCCACACCCACGGGGTAGCTATATCGAAACGTATCCCTGGGCCACCAACCTCGAGTGCAGTAAGCCAACTTTGCAATTTTGCCTGCATAATCGCATCGGTGTAGGCAAACGTATCTGCAAGGACAAGCCGTGCAATACGCTCTGGATGTTGCACAGCCAAATGCATAGCAACAGACCCCCCATTGGAAAGACCAACAAAATGTGCTCGTTGTATGTCTAACCTATCGAGAAGGGACAGTAAATCTTGCGCATGCAAGGCAGACGAATATGGTCCGGGCGGTTTATCAGATTGTCCCTGCCCACGACAGTCGTAGAGCACAACATGAAAATAGTCGGCGAACGCCGGTACCTGAAGTGCCCATCCGGTCGTATCCGCTAAAAGCCCATTGATAAAAACAAGCGGAAACGCCACATGGGGGCCGTGTTGTTCATAATACACTGTGATGCCATTGATTTTTTGCTGTTGCATACTCCCCTATCTTCCTATTCTACCCACTGAGCCGGCACTCGTGTAGCATGGTAGCACAATATGCTATGAGAGCAAATGGTGCTATTGTGCTATATGTGGTATGATAGATACTACACTAGCACACCGGGTGCAAAGAACATAGTGGTATGTAACACAATACGACAATGCATAGTATCAATCATGTTGTTCAGGTAAGAAAGAAAGAGCATCGTGTGCGTTTCTCAAGACACGCTCAATAGAGATGCTTTGTGCAAACATAACACTATTGGACGACAAGACAGCTCGCAGCATTGCAGCGTACCAGCAAAGAATTGCATGTTCCTTTTTGTATAGCTTTGCGTTCTTTGCGTCTTTGCGCGAGGTCTTAATGAAAAAAGAGTGTGTAGCATCATTACAATCCGTGTCACGACATCATGAACGCCGTGCCAGTTCGCCATGTTGCCAACGAATGTGGCCCCGCAAGAGCAAATTGGAAGAGCGCAGCTTGTAGGCTAAATCACACGCAAGGTTGCGTGCGACATGGTAGCCGATGCGTGGGTTCGAATCGCAAAGCGTTGCAAAATCACATTCTTTTATAACAAGTAACACACATGGTTCTTCGCTCGTGACAGTAGCTGAACGGGTCGTACCATCTAACAGGACCATTTCACCAAAGCTCTGGCCAGCGTACAACATGTTGATAGTACCTGTTGTTAGCGTATCATCAGGGCCACGGGTAGTGATAGATACTCGCACACATCCTTCCTGAATAACAAATAACTCGTCGCCATCTTCTCCTTCATTAAAGATAAGCTGGCCAGCGGGTACATTCCAAACACGACAAAGACTTGCAATTTGGAGCAACTCGCTATCGCTCAAATTTTTAAAAATATCAACACGACGCAGATCAGACATCACCTTACTGTTCATAGATTGCGCTCCATTTGATGTAGCACACAGGTAGAGATTGAAGGTTCATCTCTACCACACAGTTCTTTGCAGAAACCAAGCGTTGAGGTTTTAGCCGGTTCACCCCAAAAACGGGGTATTGCCTCAGTATAGCACACTATTGGAGATGCAGTAAGCTTGTGCAAATCATGCAAGGTCATGTCGTGTGGGCATTTTTAATTGACACACCGGAATATTCGTGGTATAGTTAGCTCACGAATTAGGGTAATATATTACTGGTTCGGCAAAGGGAAGTAGTGTCTTAAATTGTAGGGTCACTGTATGATTTTTGAACAGCTCTGCATGGCTTGTAGTGACGGGGAAGAGTTTTTGGTAAGTAGTGGGATGTATCCCCAGGAAGGTAACGATGCGCACGCTGATATTTACGGGTAAGGGCGGAGTAGGCAAAACCAGTGTGGCTGCAGCAACAGCCTTGCGAGCTGCGGATAGAGGCATACGAACTCTGGTTATGAGTACAGATCCGGCACATAGTTTAGCTGACTCGCTCGATCTGGATGGGCCACTTAGCCCCAATCCAGTACGTCTCACACCAACACTCGACGCACTAGAAGTGAGTACTCATCACGATATTGAATCAAATTGGGGAATTGTTCGGGCACATTTTGCGGAAATAATGGCCCAGCAAGGTGTCACTGGCATTCTTGCAGATGAAATGAGCATCCTACCCGGCATGGAAGAGGCCTTTCCGCTTATTAGAATTAAAACGCATAAAGAAGCGAAAGATTACGATCTTTTAATTATTGACTGTGCGCCTACTGGCGAAACGTTGCGGTTGCTATCGGCACCCGAAACGTTTAAATGGGCAATCACCATGGTGCGCAGTGCCGAGCGTTACTTAGTACGCCCGCTTTTACGTCCTGTTATCAAAGCAACACCCAGCTTGAGTAAACTGAATAAGGTCGTCGCTCCAGCCGAGGTGTATGATGCTATTGATACATTGTTTAGCCAAATGGAAGGCGTAACACAAGCGTTGAGTAATCCGCTTGAAACGTCTGTCCGTTTGGTCATGAACCCAGAAAAAATGGTTATCAAAGAAAGTCAGCGGGCACTTACCTACCTATCTATGTATGGTATGACAGTAGATACGGTAGTCGTTAATAAAATTTTAGCACGGGATCAAGATAGTGGGTACTTAAACCACTGGAAATCGGTGCAGCAACGCTATCTACAAGATATTGATGATGCGTTCCAACCACTCCCGATTTATCATGTGCCGTACTACCCACAAGAAGTAGTGGGTTTGGAAAACTTACGACAAATGGGCCATGATGTGTATGGCGATAACGATCCCGTTGAAGTGAAGTATACGCGATCTCCTTTGGAAATAACCAAAACTGATACCGGCGTGTATACTATTCGTATCAAGCTACCCTTTGCTGAAGTAGATCAACTTGACTTGTTCCAGAATGGCGATGAGCTTGTTGTTCAAATTGGTGATTTCCGGCGCACAATAACTCTGCCAACCAGTCTTGCTGGTTTAGAGGCTGGGCAGGCAGAAATGGATGGCGAGTGGCTTATTGTGCCGTTTATGTCTCCTGTCGCTTTAGGGCAGGATAGGCTAAACTATCATGCTGTAGCATAATCACTGTAGCACTCCATGATATGGTAGTTTGGGTAGTTTTCTTAGTGGTCAACCAGGGCATAAGACCCTGTGAGGCCTTTAGTTTCGTCTCAAGGTAAAGTAATAAGGAGGTAACACAATGGCAGCACGTGGTTGGTTTTCTGAGTCAGCGGCTCAAGTGGCCTCAGTCGGTGACATCATGTTCGAAGGTCACTGGCGCTGGATCAGTAACTTGCTGGATGCAACATCAACAGCAGTACTGAACATCAACCGAAACGCTTATCCGGGCGTCGTTCGTGCGGGTAGCGGTGAGGGCCGCGTAGGTCAGCCGTCCGAAGGCGGTTTTCGCCACAAGACGGTACGCTCACGCTTTAATCGCTAATTGTAGGTTTTGTTTGTCCGTTGGTCAGCCATCAGTCATCAGCAAGTCAAAACAATGTACCATCCATTCGTATGACTAGAGCTGATGGCTGATGGCTAGTGTTTTTCTATGATAGATCTGCTCTACCTTAGTCATACGTCGGTTCCAGCACATCTCTCAGAATTGGAAGGATTGGACCTGCTTGAGCCTGATGAGCATGTGCTTGTCGCTCTTGATGGGGTGCTGTTGGATGATCACGCCCGTCGTCTCAGTGGTCCAACCCTTCACGACTACTGCTTACTTACCAGTAAGCGCGTTTTGTTGTGGGCACGAGATTATGGCCGCCATCTCTGCTATGCATTTCCTCTCACCGAGCTGTGCCTCGTAGAAGGAGTAGGGCTAGACCCCCTCCATGCACACCTGCACCTTTCGTTTGCTGCTCCCGGTGAAGATGAACAACGCTTTACACTAACGCTGTTACCCATTGCAGACCTTCCAGCAGCCGTAACCCTGTTTCGCATAGCCTCTGATACCGCCCAATTATTGGCTGCGCAAGGAGTTGAGCCACAGGAAGCAAGTTCTGAGATTATCGCAGTGGTCAGCGAACATATTTTTGGAAACACCAATGGACAAACGCAACCCGATACACCCTACCGCTGGTCCAATAGTGACAAACAAGAGGAACCTTCTTCTTCATCTACATCCTTCCAGCAAGATACATCCAACTTGCCACCTGAGCAAATATATAGTGTAAGCCGTGCTGGTCGTGCTGCGTGGGATACTGTCAACCGTGCTTTCCGAGAGGCTGAACTTCCTTTTCATTTAAATGGGAATGATCTCCGCAATATGGCTGATGCATTGCGAGCCCTCAATGACTTATTGACAACCGTGGCTGGCAATCCAGGCGCACGTGAAGTTGTGATGGCTTTTCTGCGTCGCCGTGGTATAGACCCAGATGGAGTTCTTCACCCCAATCATACATCGCCACCAGAGACAGATGAAGCACCACAAGAACCTGCACAAGATGATACCCTAAGTGAGGAAGATACCAGCACCAAGGGGGATTATCACGAAATTCCCCTCCGACGCCGTGGCGATTCATCAAAATCTGCAAAAGTTGTTCTACAACCTGCTTCACTTACGTCCGACCGAGGAGAACAAATACCATTGCGACGACGTGGCAGCGGTGAACGACGTTCGTAAAGAAACATGCATAATACAACGTGGATTCGGAGGTATGTTCTAGCCTCGTGTTTGTAGGTATTTCTTGTCTGATCCGTACATAGTTCTTATCACAAAATATCCACCATGTTTTTTATCCTCGAAGGTATTTTTTTCTTCCAAATAGTCTGTATACGTATGAAAAGCACACATACTCCAAATCGGGGGTTGCATTTTCTATTATACCATGTACTATGTGGGTATGAGCAAAACTACTGTGTGTACGCATAGAATAAAAACAGTTATGTTAAAGTTTTAGTTGGGGTAGCAAAGTAACCATACCAGTTTCTATGGCTTTCAAAAGGCAAAGGTTGCCTGTCGTGGGAAGTTGACACGAAAAGGCATTCGTGTTATAAAAGAGGGCGTAGCAGGAAAGGAAAAACATATGACTGTACACCCCTATTTAGGAACCAATGTAGATCCAGCAAGTGTAAAAGAACTTCATCATCGTGGATTGCTACAAGAGGGCGAAATATTGCTCGCAATCTTTGATGGTGTATTGATTGATGAACGTGGGAGGCGTGTTGGTGGCATATCGCTGTCTGACTTTGTTGCGCTTACCGACCAGCGTTTGATAACATGGGCACGTGGCTTTTTTAATGATACGGTAGATGGCTTTTCATGGAAAAATGTGGATGTGATTGAAGCAAAATCTTGGGACCCTCTGCATGGGCGTGTGAGTCTAGCCTTTCGTCTGCTTCCGAGTGTACCTCGACCACGGCGGATTTCTGTGAAGGGCTTCAAGGGCAATCAAGATGTCCCCCAAGAAGAACGCATCATTATTAACTCATTGGATTATATGCCAGCGGCTGATGTAGCCGTTTTGACAGAAATGGTAGAATGGATTGGCGATCAGGTTGTTGCGGGAATAACTAGCGAAGAGTTGTTTGCTGCATTTATGGATACATTCCCCGTGCCAGAATCTGAACCAGTGCCACCACAACAATATCCCCCCCCTCCGCAACCCCCTACGCTTGAAACAAAAACACAGAACCAACGCCCGTGGTGGTCTGGCAAAAATAAAGAACCTGAAAAGTCCGATGTACCCATTGATACCCCCGATAGGTTAATAGCTGCATATGAGTTGCAGCGTGGAGATGGCGGTTCATATCAGGGTGCGCCTAGCGCCTCTTCTGGGCGCGGGTTTGGCCCAGCGCCTACTGCGTTTGGGCAATTTGGTTTTTATGATGTGAGTCGGGGCATGCGATTGTTGTTTGAAGGACCACGACGTGTTGGTGTATCGCTCAATCGAGTAAATGATATGCTTCTTGATACTGCCGAGGTCATTGAAGAATTGCAAGACCCACAAGCACGCAAACGAACTATTTCGGGGTTGCGTATGGCCATGGATATGCAGGAGCAGCAATCTGGCTTGCTTGGTGCAGTAGCCCCAGTGGTGCGAGCTGTGTTGGGGCCCTCTGATCAAGAGAAACGCGCTGAATCTGGCGGAGGAGGCGGCGGTGGAGACCGCGCTAATGTGCGACGCATCCAGGTCCGTGCTGCTGTACGCAAGCGCGAAGCTGCATCGCGTCAAGCAGATGAAATGCGTGCTGATATGCCCCCCCAACAAGAAACACCTCCTAGCATGTCACGTGAAGCATCTATCAGAGGAGAAGATGACTCGCATGTACCCGTTGTAAGTGCTAAGGCAAAGGTGCGCCGCAAAGTCGTGACTCGCAAAACTGATGATTCTGCTGATGTAAATGGTACCGGAGAAGGCAACGCATCTGTCGAAAATACCGTACCATCTGAGATGCAGGCTCATGTTTCCGAATCGCGCTATAACGAAGGGGAGTAACCCATGACGCGTTTCATCTTGTATATTGATAAAGGAGATTATGGCAGAGGCACTATGGCAGCAGCTACAGCTATCGCTCTGGCCGATCAAGGAAAATCTACATTATTGCTTAGCACTGCCAAAATGTATGATATGGCGGATTTGCTTGGGGTTGAACTACGCAATAGCGGACACGTGCAAGAGGTAATGCCAAATCTGTTGGTTCAAACCGGTTCTCAGACAGAGCAAGAGGATGTGACCATACTCCTCGACATGCTCCAAAGCACACGTAAAGGTACCTATAGTGCCGTGGTTGTGGACTCGCTAGTTGCTGCTGAAGCTGTTCAGTGGCTCATGTCAGCCAGTGGGCAAGGGGCAGATTTACGTACATTGCTACGCGATGCGAACAGTACGTCTTTTCGCCTAGTTGTAACCCCCGACGAATTGTCGCTCAAACGCGGACGTCGGGCTGCCACATCGCTCAGCTTGTTTGGTTATCCCATTGATGCAGTGCTCATCAATGGTGTTTTGCCAACTGAAAGCCTCTCAAGTGATACGTTCTTTGGAAATCTCCAAGCACTCCAAGCACACCATGTTATGGAAGCATACGACCAGTTTACACCATTGCCAGTGTTAGAAGTACCCTATTACGATGTAGATATGGTTGGCATTGAAACGCTAAAACAAGTTGGACAAGATGTATGGTCGCATGTTGACGCCGATGCAGTTCACTATCAAGCCATGACACTGCACATTGAGGATGGCAAATTACGCATGCCATTGTTATTCGCTGGTATCCAAGATGTTGAAATTGCACAGGACCATAATCTCATACAAGTTGGTGTTGGTATGTGGCAACGTAGTATATCGTTATCTCGCACAGTACTATCTGGATGTGCCGTGACACGCGCTACCCTCCAAGATGGTGTCCTTGAGATTGATTTCGAGTAAGAAATGACGACACGAGTTATCATCTATTCTGGTAAAGGTGGTACGGGAAAAACAACTATTTCAGCCGCTACAGCGGCTTTGTTGGCACAGCGGGGTAGACGCACATTAATAGTATCGAGTGACCCCGCTCATTCGCTTGCAGATGTGCTTGGTATGGCTGTCAGCCGAGAGCAAGCAACCGAGGTAGTTCCCAACCTCTATGGGCTAGAGGTAGATACTATCTATGAATGGCGAAGGAATCTAGGTGGGTTCCAGCAATTTGTTGCAAGTACCTATACCAACCGTGGTATAGACCGCTCTACGGCAACTGAGTTGTCCAATCAACCAGGACTAGATGAGATTCTTGCTTTACAGCGCGTTATGCTCGAAGCAGATAGTGGGAAGTGGGATGTAATAGTGCTCGATACAGCCCCCACAGGCAATACGTTGCGTCTACTCGCATACCCAGAGCTTATTATAGGTGGGAGTTTAGGCAAAAAGTTTTTCCGTGTCTACCGCAGTCTCTCAAACATGGCACGACCATTTATTACACGCTCCCTTCGGCGCGAATTGCCAGATGACCGCTTTTTTGAAGAAGTACGCTCTCTGATGGACCAAATGAATCGCTTATCTACCTTCTTGCTTGGTCCACACGTATCAGTACGTTTAGTACTCAACCCAGAAAAATTGCCTATCCTAGAGACTCGGCGTGCATATACGTTTTTAAACTTGTACGGAATTTTGCTCGATGCAGTCGTTATCAACAAAATACTCCCACGGTATGCTGAACTGGGAGCATATTTCGATTACTGGATTGATGCGCAGCAAAAATATATTGCTGAAATTGAAACCAGTTTTGCACCTACGCCACTGTTTAAAGCGTTCTTTCAGGATAGTGAGCCTATTGGCGTAGCAAGTTTACAAAACATCGGGACAGTAACATTTGAAGAAAACGACCCCGGCATAGTTTTGTATGCTGAACGTCCAATCTGGCTAGAGCAATGGAATGATGACAATGAACTAGGACTCTATGAGCTATGCTTGCGTCTTCCATTCCTTGATGACAATGCAGTAGAGTTGGAACGTGGTGGAACGGACCTCACTGTGACTATTGGCAATGAACGATTACAACGATGTATTGCCTTGCCGAGGATTCTCTACAACTGCACCTTGGGTGATCATCGGTATGAAGATGGCGTCTTGCGATTGGAGTTTCGGGAAGATACCACTAGTTACATTCGTGAAACGGGGGAGGTACGAGTCGAGGCAGCATAGATGTGGTTTCAAACTGCACAGAAACCATCGTATATCATTTCCTCTTTCCTTCCCCCGCTGTGTTAAGGTAGTCTGCATGGTTGTAAGATGTATTGATACGTATTGTGCTCTATGCAGATTCATAGAAGAGAGGTAGTATCAACATGATACCACCTACTATGCATTAGTTGACACCTAAGCACATTCATGATATAAAGGGTAAGAATATATGGGGCGGCAAATAGACATTCTTGTCGCCTTTCCACTATACCATAACCAGGATCTACGAAACGTATGCATATCTTGATTGTATCAGGTCAGAATCTTGTTATTCAAAACGCAACAGCATTAGCAACAGCTTGCCATGCTGCCACTCAAGGGCTACGAGTGCTGATGGTCGGAACAGGTCCATTGGGTTTGCTGGGCAGTCTCCTTGGTGAGGAGCTTCAGTATCGCCCAATGGAAATTGGGGAAAACTTGCACGCGATGGAGCTTTTTGCGCTAGGTGAATTTTCGCAACGCTGGGAAATATTGTGCAAAGACCCCAAGTATGGCATTACTGGCCGCTTACGTGATGTTGGCAATGATGAAATAACAAGCTTTCCAAGTATGGATGAGATGGCTGCTTTAATCGTTGCTGACCGCGCTGGCAGCTCTGGAAAGTTTGATTTGGTTGTTTTTGGTGGAACAACCATAGATAGTTTACTGCGCGGTATTACGATGCGGGAAACAATACGCTGGCTTACCCGGATTGTCTCTGGGTTGAGTCGTGGTCCTGGAAGTTCACGAAGCTCTCAGGAAGATGCGATATTGCCTGCGTCTATCCTCAATGCGTTGTCGTCTGCATCTACCATGCAAGACCTTCGCATAGCCTTGGAACGCTATACGCTTTGGCTTGATGCAAGAACTGGCACACGTATACGGTTAGTTCTGCCGGTTGAGGAGATGTCTCATCTGTTTATGACACATGTGATGAACGGGTTGGGTCTGTATAATATGCAGGCTGATGCTGTTTTTGCTCTTGGCGATGAGGAGCGCATAGACGCATCTGTGCGTGAACGGTTGCAGTCGCTTTTGGTGACACACACTGTTCCTACAACGCCAACCGACATAAAAGAGTGGGCTGAACGGGGCGAGCTCCTATATAAACAACGTACTTCAGGTTTGGGGTTGCCATCATCCGATGAAATAACGATGAGTACGCCACCACAGTTTGTTGAGCAAAAAGAAGTACGTCTGCATATCCCATTTCTTGATCCGAAAGCGCTTGACATTGGTATTGCCAGTGAAGAGGTAATCGTCACTTTGGGGCAGTTCCGACGCCACTTTCTCGTTTCAGGAATGGAGAAAAAGGGAGCAAACCTACGTGCCAAAGTAGAGGGCAAGGTTTTGCGTCTGTGGATAGAAACAGAATCATCTAGCGGATAATAGATAATAGGTGATATACACGGGTGAAGTAGCTCCAATGCTTGATGTTTCAGAAGAATAGAAACAGCAACTTGTTCTTTCTTGAGTGTTGGGGTAAGGTAGTATAGAATAACAACGCATGTCTATAACTGAAAAAGAGGTAGCACCTACAGAGAAATATACAACGTACCTACAGGAAGTTGAGCAAGCACTGGCGGGCAAGTTGAAAAAGGGAGAACGTCGCCGACTCGAAGGAGAAATGGAGTTGCTACAACGTGCTCGCTTTGTAGAGTTAAACGGTATTGTCCATCATTACCAGGATGTGGGACCACGTGATGGTGAGCCACTCATTCTTGTACATGGGTGGGATTGTTCATCTTTCTGGTGGCACCATGCCGTGGACCCATTGAAAGAAGCTGGCTATCGGGTTATCATCTATGACTTAAAGGGGCATGGCTTTTCAGATAATGACCCGAAGGGTGACTATACTGTTACGAGTTTTAGTGCCGACTTACATGCACTGATCGAAACATTGGGGCTAACCTACCATCATGTTGGCGCATTCTCGTTCGGGGCAGTTGTGGCTTTAGATTATGTTGCCACGTGGCCAAAGTATGTACAAAGTGTCGTTTTCTTTAACTTTGGTGTGTTGACAGATAACCCTATCCAAGTAGCAGTGCTACCCGCTTTGCTGGATTTTGTGTTCAATAAAGTGCTACGACCTATTGAACGAAGGGGTTTGTGGTTTATACCATATGTATACTCGCGGTTGGTACTAGCAAAAAATACACCCCTTATCAGCGATGTACGCTTGGGAACATTGAGCCTGCGTTGTTGTGACCCCGAAGCGGTCCGTGTTTCGGCAAGGCAATTGGTCAATCGGGAGGTACAGCAGGCAATACCGCGCCAAATGGCATCGTTGACACAACCAACACTTCTTGTGACGGGTGAGGGGGACCCTCTTATGATACCACGACGGGGACGTGATTTGATGGACCTGGCCCGTGATGGTATTTTTATGGAGATACCTCGATGTGGTCATCTTATTCTTTTTGAGTTGCCGGAACTTGTTGTCCAGATAATGCGTCAACATTTGCGGGCAGCAGGAAATAGACAGAAGAAATAGTCCTATGCATTTGCTCATGCGAGTCAATGGTCAAAAAGTGAGCCTAGACATGGAGCAGGCCGGTGACCAGACATTGACCGTCGGTGAACATCGGTATCAGCCTGCTCGCCTTGCACGACGTGTCCGAAAAATGGCTTCAAAGATGTGGAAAGAAGACCTCGACGAAGATATACTGCGCAACCGTTTGTACTTTGAAGCAATAGAAGGCTCATATGCTTGGAGCCGTGAGGTTGATAGCGGCAACTTTACACCCGCAAGTGGCGCTTCAGTGACACTAGGCCGATGGGATGAGGATGCAACGGTTGGGATTGCGCTGCATGAGTTGGCCCACGAGGTGCATTTACGTAGCGGGGGATACGATGCCAGTGAAATGGTTGTGCGTGAAGCCCTAGCGTTGCTGGCTGAACGTGAAGCGGGACTGACACGTTCTTTTGAACGTGAGCCATATTATACTGCGAGCAATCTGGTTGACCAGTTGTATCAACTACGAGCTTTTACCAGTTTGCCTTTTCATAAGCGATGGGTAGACATGATTGCTGTCACAGATAGTAATGGGCTTGCCGACTTGGTAAATTATTACTTAGACCGTAGCGAGGGTTTAGGTCTTGCACGTTGGCTTCAGCGGTATAGTCAACAAGAAGAAGTACGTGAGCAGTTGCTTCAAGCTCTAGCGACATGTTCGTTGCGGTATAGCTTGGACTATCGCCGCACCCTTCTGCGGAATATCGTGCGTTGTAGCCCTGATACAGCGTTGGATCGCCTGTTGCGTGTTATTGATGCGGTTATGATGCTTGATAGGCGTTACCCTGATGATGATCTGGGGGAAATTATTGAATTTTGTTTTTCGCCGTTGCCACGCCCTCAGCGTAAGCTATTTTCACCTACTTAAAAGGAGAGCACGAACATGACTGAAAAGCCACAATTAACTCCGAGTGGAAGCGCGATACCTGACCTAGTAAAGGGTTTTATGCGTGGAGCGTTGCCACCAGATGGTATGGAAGCGTTCGTTCATCAACTCCGCACAACAACTACAAATGTGTGTGACTTGTATGCTAATATGATACGTCATCAATGGCAAGGAGTTGAGCGGTTATTCAGTGGTATGTTTGAGCAGGTATCTTCACCACCTCCCGAACAAAGCGTACCAACAGTTTCAGCCGAACGTCTTTCTGAAGAACCTGCCCAATTACCTGCAAGCACGACGACGCAAGAAGAATATACGACAGAGGATTAAGGTGCCTAGCTACAACAAGCGAACAATACAAGGGAGATGCCCGTGGCTTACGGGATAGAGTCTAGGCGTCCTCTTGTGGTAGTCGGTGGGTGGCTTTCGTCTCCTGGCGACTACAGAGGATTAGCACGGATACTATCGAATCCACCCTACAATCGCATTGTGTATATTACAGACATTGGGCGGTTTGAGTGGGGAACTGCACGGGACCCCGATTTTCGTTTGATGCTGGATATTGTAGCACGCACTGTCGAGGTGGCAGTGCGAGAAACACGGGCTGAAAAGGTGGATATTGTTGGTCATAGTGCCGGTGGGCGAATAGCACGGGCATATCTAGGCGATGAGGCATATTATGGCGTCATCTATGATGGGCAACGCTATGTGTCGAGCCTGACAACTCTGGGTACACCTCACATGACATGGGAGGTATTTGTGAGAAAGTTTGGGCAATTTGTAGATGAGGCTTATCCGGGTGCATACTACCCACATGTGCTCTATCGTTCGGTAGCGGGCGAAAGTGTGCGCGGACGACGTGTGGGTACACCAGAAGAAATGTTTGCCTACCGCTCATATCGGGCTGTGACTGGTAACGGTGAAGACGTTGGGGATGGTGTCGCTCCTACGCAGAGCTGCTATTTGCCTGGAGCCGATAACTTGGTGCTACGTGGTGTACGCCACGCACCATACAATGCTCCAAATAGTTGGTATGGCGCACCTGGTGTCGTTGAGACGTGGTTTGGGGATAGGGTGGTAGGGAAAGCTGCGTCTTGAGAAGGTGTGTTTTGTCCGTATACTGGGGGTTCCTGGATGTGCTGTGTGGTGAAATGTACAAAAGCAACTTGAAGATTTCGCTATTTGTACTATAATGTAACGCAGTGCATCGTAATTGCAAAGTTGCCAGGAGCAGAAGTGATCTCTACTTCGCGGCAGAGTGTTTCATTATCGAGACGTGTTCTCGGTCATATACGATTAGCGGACCCGGTGACGTGGTTCTCGCCTGTACTTATGTGTGTATGTGGGGCGCTTGCCTCTTCATCGGGGCAACCTGATCCGGGTTTTTTTCCAGCAACAGATGCTACGTCTCTATGGCTCTTGTTGCTAGGGATGTTTATGACGGGCCCGTTGGGTACTGGCTTCAGCCAGAGCATTAACGACTATTTTGATCGTGATCTTGATGCCATCAATGACCCAACGCGTCCCATTCCGGCTGGCGATGTTTCATTGTATGAGGCACGCCTAAATTGGATTGTGTTGGGAGCAGCGACGTTTCTGGTGTCGCTGATTTTCGGGAAGTGGGAGATAACTCTGCTTGCAATCGTAGGGATGCTCATGGCCGTGGCCTACAGTGTGCCATCTATCAAGCTCAAAAGGCATATGTGGCTCGGGGCACCATCTGTGGGGCTTGGGTACGTATTCGTGACATGGATGGCTGTCCATCGCATCTTTGCCGAATTTACATGGTCAAGCGTGATAGTGGCATTGATTAACGGTATGATGGTAGCGGGTATCCTCTTCTTGAACGATATAAAGAGTGTTGAGGGGGACCGTATCCATGGCTTGAAATCACTTACCGTAACACTGGGTGTGCGTCGTGCTGTATTGGTATCATATGCTATTATTAATACAAGCCAAGCATTACTGATGATACTCGCACTTGTATATGGCCATTGGTGGGTAGCAGGCTTTATATTGCTTGCATTGATAGTACCGATTTATTCGCAGATACAGTTGTATCGAGAGCCTTCGCATAAGAATTTTATGCGGTACAATTTGATAGGCAATCCTTTTGTGTCAGTGATTCAGATCGTGTCGGGTCTTGTGGTGGGTGGCTACTTTGGGTAAAAGCACTAGGCAAAAACTCAAGGTGACACTCTAAAGTCGAGAGAGTTTAAGAGTTAAGGAGGCTACAATGACAGAGCAGGGTGAAGTTCGTGTACGCAATGTTCGCACCCAACGTAGTGGTAACGCTATGGAATCGGTTGTGGAGTTTGGTGGCGGTGTTGTGCGATTAGGGTTTTCATTGATCACGCTGGCAACCAGTATACTGCCGCGTGAATCACGCCAGCACATGCGCAATGGTTTTGTTGAAACGTTGTATGCAATTGCCAGTTTGCCAGGTGACTTGGTAGATATTGGCGGTGTGTCAATTGAAGATTGGGCACGCGAGGTTGGAGTCGAGGTTTCTCAAGCTCCAAAAGATGAGATGGCAACGGCTCGATAATGAACCCGCAGGGGGCTGCGTGTGCTGATCAGGATTGGTAACTGGAGGTCATTATGGCTTTGGAAGATATGAATATGGAAGAGAGAGATGATCAGGAGCGTCGCCTCCAAGAGAGGAGCAGGGCGGGTGTCTTGGGTTCAGTGGTTGCTCTGGGTTTGTCCCATGCACGTCTTGCTCTTACCGTGATGGGCAGAGTACCACTCGTCATGCTCAATTCTGTCCAAACGGTTGCGTCGCAGGGGTTTTCGCCAAATGAACCGTATCAGGAATCACGTTTGAAGGACGCGACGGGTGATTTTTATCAAGAGTCACGGGTTGGGAGCGCAACGAGTGACCTGCGCCAAGAATTTCGGTTGCGCGACGTAGCACGTGACCTGAACCGCGATATGCGCCCAAGCAATATCACAGTGCGCGGTTCAGCAAGTGAGTTAATGAATACAGTAGCTAGGCTTCACCGTGATTATGCAGTAGTGGTGAGTAATTTTTCGGAGACGATATGCGAGGCGCTTGAAAAATCAGCGTCCCGCAATGATACAGAGGTGTCTAGCAAGCGCCAACCAACAGATGCAAATCTGATGGATGGGCACAAAGAGCTAGATGGACACCAAGAACCGGAAGACTATGAAACGGAAGAGGTACGTCGGTTGTCGGAGGTGCGTCGCCCACCGGATGTGCGCCGGCCTTCAAACATGCGCGATCCATCGCCTGTGCGCCGGCCTTCAAACATACGTCAACCCTCGAAGTTTCAACCGGTGAGGTTCCAACTTTCTCAATCGGCACGTAAGAAATCTGAGAGGGAGTAAAAATATGACTGAGCAAAATGCTGATACCACGATGGAACGTAAGGAAGAAGGTTTGTTGGGGATGGCCGCAGTTGCGACGGGACAGACGTTTCGGTTTGGGTTGAATATCCTGTCTGCTCCCCTGTTGCTGCTGCCTGGTAAGTCACGCCGCCATGCACGACGTGCAGTCGGTGAGTTTGCCATGGCATTTTTGGTATTGCCAAGGGAATTTGCCCAATCATCTGAGCGTGTGGTAGACCGGTTGGCTGGCGAAGATGGCGAAAAGCTGTCATTGCCAAACGCCGAAACTATCACCGAGCGTGCGCGTACATTTGCAAGCCGCATGATGCGTACCGCTGAAGAAGTAACGGCTGGCGTCGTGAGCACATCACAAAAAGTTGGTGATGCTGCTGAACAAACTGCGTCTAAAGTAGACGAGTGGGTTCAGAAGAAGGCGTAGATGCTGTGATAGACTGGGTATGGTCGTAGGATGCCCGCTGCAAGGTGTGCCTCTTGCGGGGCAAACGCTAAGGCGGGCATCTCTCTTTGTTGGGTAAGTTGCTGGTAAGAAGCATTGTGGTAGGGCAGTGGTAGCCAATGCATATTGTTATTCTGGGTGCCGGATATGCCGGGTTGCGTGCAGCTATTGAGCTTGGGCACGTGATTGCCGAGCATGAAGATATAGCACGTGTCACTCTCGTAGACCAAAATGCATATCATCAGCATGTCGCTTTGCTACACCTTGCAGCAACAGCAGGGGTTTCCGATAAAGAGGTGGCTATTCCCCTTGATGAGATAGTGCATGGACATGCAGTGCAACAAGCACGGGGGCGTGTTAGCCATGTTGACCCGCTCTGGCGAAAGGTGTTCTTGGAAGATGAACGGACCATTGAGTATGAACGCTTGATTATTGCTGTAGGAACACAGATTGATTGTGGTAGTGTCACAGGAGCATGCACCTTTGCCCTCCCGCTACGCACATTCTCCGAGGCAGTAAGGTTGCGTGAGCATATTATTGCATGTTTTGAGGAAGCTCAACATACACATGATCCGGTTGCACGCCGTATACTGCTTACCTTTACCATTGTGGGTGGTGGCTTCATTGGCTGCCAGTTTGCGGGTGAATTAGCAGCTTGGGTAGGACATCTCTCTGAAGCGTATGGCATTCAACGCAACGAGGTGCGTATAGCACTGCTAGAACATAGTAGCCAGTTGCTCAGTTCATTTGGTGCTTGGGCACACAAAGAGGCTATGAAAGTTTTGGATAGACGCTTGGTGAGCATTTATTTGCATACAACCGTAGAACGTGTTGAAGAACAAGCAGTATATGTAACGGGTGATCGTGTTTTGCGAGCATCTACGATAGTTTGGACAACAGGGAGCAAGGCACCAGATTTTTTGAAGGCATGTGGGCTTCCTACCAATGAACACGGTTGTGTTGTGGTAGACCGTTATTTGCGAGTACAGGGGCAAGCAGCCGTTTTTGCGGCAGGTGATTGTTCGTATGTACGTCATCCAACCGCAGGTGTAATGCCTTCTACTGCAAGTTATGCTTTACGTCAAGGTAAGTACCTTGGGCGAGCCTTGCTAGATGAAATACGTGGATTCGCACCGAGCCAATATGAACCATTACAGTTGGGACATGTTGTGTCGCTTGGACCAGGCGCAGCGGTAGGAAATCCATTCGGTTTACCCATGAGTGGTAGTTTCGCTGCCCTTCTCAAGCAATATGTTGAGAAGTGGTATCCGACAACATTAGGAGCTTGAAAAAGAGAGAAATCATGAGTGTGCTTGAAGAATATGTATCAATCCAAGCGGCTCCCGCAGTCGTTGAGCGACACCTGACCGAGCGTGCATTAGTAGAAAAATGGCTCTCGCCGTTAGTAGATATGGAACTAATCACTGGCGAGTGTATGGCCGAAAGAAGTACCTACCGTCTCCGATTGAAAACATTAGCGCTCCTTCCAATTGCTACCTATACCCTAGTTGCGCGTGATGCAAACAGTATAAAATGGGAATTTGACGGCTTTTGGCAAGGGGTTGATCTGTGGATCTGGTCCGGCGATAGTTCTCGCACCGTTGTACAAAATAGGATTGAGTATAAGATGCCCAACCCATGGCTCCATGTCTTGCTCTATGGTCTTGTATTTTTTATTCAGGTTGATATGCGTGTGCAGATGGCCCAATTGAAACGAGCAATTGAAAACCCGAGGCCCCTTCCTGAGCAAAGCGAGGTATCGGTTGAAGAACATAAGCACCTTCCTAGTGAAGGTACGCCATCTGTTGAAAAGGGAAAGTGATGCTATCTATAGACACAGGCCGGAGTGAATGATGATTTCACACCTGCAGTGGCTTGGAGTAGCTTGTTCAAACGGTCACGATTCTGGGAGCCGTATTCTACTGTAGCGACGAATAGGAAGCACAATGAGAGATTTCCTCCTAAAAGAGTCGCTTACCGCATCTCCACAAAATAGTTACACCAACGGATTCCGCAAGAATGGATTGCGCAAAAAGTGGCTAATTATCCATCCAAAAAATACCACCAAGCTGCTTGTTGACTTGTCTGGCAAAGTCAGCATGCCGCTTAATGTTCTGATGGTTGCAACACTAGCACGAAACTACTTTGAGGTTGACTTTGTTGACGAACGTGTGGGCGATAAAATACCAGAAGATTTTTCGGGGTATGATATTGTTGCGCTAACAGCACGAACACTCAATGTCAAAAATGCGTATAGTATTGCTGATCGTGCCTTAGCACAAGGGAGAAAAGTTATTTTGGGTGGCGTCCACCCAACAATGCTACCAGGTGAAGCCCGCGAACATTGTACAACAGTAGTGGCTGGCGAGGTCGAATCTGTGTGGGATGAATTGGTCACCGACATCTACCACGATAAACTCAAACCAATCTATCGCCCACAATACTTAAAACCATTGACAGAAGTAGAGCATGCTGATTTTGATATTGCTCTACAATCGAGAAATTATGGGAAATATAGTTTTCGCATTCCGTTAATGGGTACAAAAGGGTGTCCAGTGGGATGTTCTTTTTGCTGCACTCCGCGCATATACGGCAAGGTTCATCGCACACGCACACCCGACCATGTGATAGAGGAAATAAAGTATCATCAAAAGCGACTTGGGCGCAAAGACATCCACTTCTCATTTATGGATGACAACATTTGTGCGAAGCCTGCATTTGCCGAGGAATTGCTCCATAAGATGGTAGGGCTTGGCATCCGTTGGAATGCCAACATCTCTATGAATTTCCTCGAAAAACCACATGTGCCAGAACTTGCCAAGCTTTCTGGGTGCGAGCTCTTGAATATTGGCTTTGAGTCCTTGACGCCCGAAACCATAGCCCATGTTGGAAAAGGGTCCAATCATATAGAACGCTACGACCTCGTTGTAGACAACGTCCACAAGCAGGGGATAGCTATTCAAGGATATTTCATTTTCGGGTTTGATACCGATACAGAAAAGAGTTTTGCAGCAACATATGATTTTATCATGCGCAACAAAATAGAGTTTCCTGCTTTTACCATAGCAACACCTTTTCCTGGTACACCGTGGTATGAGGAGATGATACCCCGTATACAGCATTTTGATTGGGACAAGTATGATGTTTACCATTCGCTCTACGAACCAAAGCAGATGGGGCAGGAAGATTTTTTGCGCCATTTCATCAAAATACAACGGGATGTCTATTCATGGAAAAGTATTGGTCAACGGATGCACACCCACCGGCCCGACTGGATATGGGGCGTCAATTTGCGCATGCATTATTTTACGCAAAGTTTAACCCCAGAAATGCTGTTATAGGAGTAAAGAGTATGATGGATCTACCAAACAAAACTGTATACCACATGATGGGGTTGATAAGTGGCACAGATTTTTGCATATTATCATAGGTTTCAATGTAGGAGACATGCTATGAACGGTTATTCTCTAGGCAACGGACAAAATCCGTCTTTAGGAAATGGTGTTTCCAAACCACGCAAGAAGTGGCTTATTGTTCAACCGAAGAGTTCAACACATCTACTTGTTGACTCTGGTAAAGTGAGTATGCCACTCAATCTGCTGATGGTTGCGACACTGGCCCAAAAACATTTTGATGTTGATTTGGTAGATGAGCGCATTGGCGATAAGGTGCCCGATGACCTTGCAGCCTACGATATTGTTGCTATCACTGCTCGCACACTGAATGTCAAGAATGCCTATCATATTGCAGACCAAGCACTTGCACAGGGCAAAAAGGTCATTCTAGGCGGTGTTCATCCCACAATGATGCAAGAAGAAGCACGCGAGCATAGCACATCTATTGTCGCTGGCGAAATAGAATCTGTCTGGGAAGAGCTGCTAGAAGATGTACACGCAGACAAGTTGAAACCATTCTATCGCGCACAGGCATTTAAAGAAATGACCGCTATGGAGCACGCTGATTTTAGCATCGCGCTCCGCTCAAAAAATGCCTCCAAGTATAGCTTCCGCATTCCATTGCTTGCCACCAAGGGGTGCCCCATCAGTTGTAGTTTTTGCTGTGCGCATAAGGTCTATGGTAAGCTATACCGTACCCGTACACCAGAGCATGTGGTAGAAGAAATACACTATCATCAGCAGCGTTTGGGAAGAGAAGATATTAACATTTCATTTATGGATGACAACATTTGTTTTCGACCAAATTTTATTGAAGAACTGCTTCATAAAATGGTCGGGCTTGGCATCAAATGGAATTCTAATATCTCAATGAACTTCCTTGAAAAGCCCCATATCCCAGAGCTTGCACGCTTGTCGGGGTGCGAACTGCTGAATGTTGGCTTTGAATCGCTCGAACCTGAGACCATTAAACATGTTGGGAAAGGGTCCAATCATATTGACCGCTACGACTTGGTGGTGCAAAATACAAAACGCGAGGGGCTGGCGCTCCAAGGATATTTTATTTTTGGGTTTGATACTGATACCCCCGCAGGGTTTCAGGCAACGTATGATTTTATTATGCGCAACAGGATTGAGTTTCCTGTTTTCACAATAGCAACTCCATTTCCGGGTACCGATTGGTTTGAAGAAATAAAGCACCGTGTGCTACACTTTGACTGGGATAAATACGATACATTTCATTATATGTATCAACCCAAAAAAATGGGTCAGGAGGAGTTCCTCAAAAACTTCGTGAAGATACAACGTGAAGTGTATTCGTGGAAAGGCATTTACCACCGCATGCACGGGCGAAAAATGGATTGGATCTGGGGTGTCAATGTCGCATTACACTTTTTTTCACAACGGCTGAAGCCGGAAATGTTGCTGTAAGGAGTTGTCGTATGTCTTACGAGATTAAACAACTTGCACCAAACTTGGTGCGTATAGAAATGTCTGGTCACATGGATAAGGGTACTGCCCAAACCTATTATGATGAGGCATGCCAGCTATTGTACGGAAGTCCAAAACCTACGAATCTTATCATGGATGCGCGGGATGTGAAGAGCGTGTGCCCTGTAGCACGCGATATTGTTGACAAAGTACAGTTTCATCCCCACGTAGGAACAATTGTTTTTCTCGTGAGGCAACGCTACTTGGTGCTTTTTTCGCCAGTGTTGCAGTTTTTCAGTGGGTTGCGGATGTTCGGGAGTGACGAGGAAGCCATGGCCTTTTTGGGTCAGCATGCGTATATTGCTTCCCCCGTGTGTGTCAATGGCGATTCTGCCGATAACATTTCTGTTGATGGCACAAGTGTACCTGTAGAAAACGTCACATCGCGTGTACCACAGCGCACACCAATGCCTGCTCCCAAATTCGAGTTTAACCCGTTTGGTAGCAGCAAGGGAAGCAACCCTATCACTGGCACAGTATCGTTTTTTGCCACTATGGTAGAAAGTGTGTCAAAACCATTTTCGGCTCCACGTGTTGACCCGGTTACAGGCGTGGTAACATTCTTTGCAGATATGGTAGAGGGAATGACCCGTAGCCCTGATGAATTGTCAAAAACGCAGAAGTAAAACTGCCATGATCACGATGGTAACAACGATAGCAAAAGTGTGGTACCATGCCTAATTCGCTCCCTATTCTTATTGTTGGCGGGTTTGGGGTTAGCTGGCATACATACCAGAATTTTCAGTATATGCTAGCACGAGTCAGTGCGCGTCCGGTATATATTACTCGCCTTGAGACGCTCGAGTGGCTGTCGGTTGTTTTGAGCGATGATTACGGCAATTTGCTGCGGCGTCTTGACCTTGCAGTTCAAGATACCCTACGACGCACAGGCGCAGAACGGCTTGTGCTGCTGGCCCATAGTGCTGGTGGCATTCTGTCGCGCATCTACTTGGGCGACCAACCCTATGGTCAAGGACGATTGGTTTTCAATGGCTTCCAACGTGTTGCAACGTTGGTGACAATAGGAACCCCGCACACTAGCCCTAAACGTGGGCGTTTTGGCGGGTTAAACCAAATAGGCTTTGTTCATACCCATTATCCTGGTGCTTACTGGCGCTTCATTCGGTATGTCACCGTTATTGCCAAAGGCATTTTGGGCGTACAAGATGGCAAACCCCAAGAACGCAATGCATGGGAAGCATACAGGATGTTGACAGATGATGGTGCTCAATGGGGCGATGGTGTAGTGCCACTTTCGTGCAGCGTATTAGAAGGAGCACGACATGTCGTGGTGGATGGGTTGCGACATGACCCACGACCTGATGAACGCCCCTGGTATGGGCAAAGTGAAGAGACCATCGGATTGTGGTGGGAACACGTAGAACAGGCAGAACGTGATCCAGCTATCGCACGTCTTGATACGTCTTCTTCCCAGGTGAGTTTCTAATGTTTTTCCCTCGTACAGGATATGGTATAATATCCTCTAGCTTACTACTTATATAGTCCTCCATAAATATGCGCATCCTTTTCTATACTGGTAAAGGTGGTGTCGGCAAAACAAGTGTAGCTGCTTCGACAGCATTACGATGTGCAAGGCTCGGCCATCGTACACTCGTTTTAAGTACCGATGCGGCTCATTCATTAGGTGACGCGCTCGGAGTTGAGCTACGAGCTGAACCTATACAAATTGAATCAAACCTGTGGGCCCAGGAAATCAACGCCCTCCATGAACTTGAATTGAGCTGGGGGGTCGTGCAGCGGTATCTTTCAGACCTGCTTGCTTGGCAGGGAGTTGAAACGATAGCACAAGGTGAGCTATCGGTTGTACCCGGCACAGAAGAACTGTTCAGCCTGCTGCAAATCAAGCGGCATCACGATGAAGACTTATACGATGTTCTCGTGGTAGATGCTGCCCCTACAGGTGAAACCCTACGGCTCCTATCACTGCCAGATATTATGCGGTGGTGGATAGCACGTCTATTTCCCATTCTGCGCGGCTTGCTCAAAGTTGTGCGGCCAGTGGCCAAACATGTGAGCGATATGCCTATTGCCGCAGATGAGGTGTTGCTTTCGGCCCAAGATGCAATAGACGCCTTGGTCGCCGTGCGCCAGATTCTTACCGACCAACAAATTTGCACTGCCCGCATTGTCATGAATCTCGAAAAAATGGTTATTCGAGAAGCTCAGCGTAGCCTTACCTACCTCTCCCTCTTCGGCTATGCCGTAGATGCTGTCGTCGTAAACCGCATTTTACCTCCCGATATAGACGGGCATTTTGCTGCATGGCAAGAGATGCAACAACAATACGCCCCGCAAGTTGAACAATTATTTTCGCCATTGCCTATCTTACGGGTGCAACATTTTTCACGGGAAATTTCAGGTTTAGACATGCTGGATGACATGGCCAGCTCGTTGTATGGCGAAAAAGACCCTTCTGCTTTTCTCTACAATGGACCAGCACAACGTGTTGAGCGTACATCCCATGGGTTCGACTTGATTGTGCCCTTGCCTTTTGTCTCAGATGACCAAATACATCTGGCACAAAGCGCAGACGAGTTGCTCGTTTCTGTTGGATGGCATCGGCATCGCATTGCATTACCACAATCACTTGCACGTCTCCGTGCCCGTGATGCGTTTTTTGAGAACGAAGAATTGCGTGTTGTGTTTACTCGTTGAGGTGTGTCAGGTTTGTACGGGTGACCACCAATGTTCGTTTGCAAAATCTGCGCAATTGTACCGTGCAGATATGTCATGTCTACACGTATGCGGTTGTCGGTGCGGGAACCATTATCTCATCCGACGGTAAACTCATTACGTGCGCGGGTGTTGTACGTGCCACAGACATAGAGCTACAAACCGATACGGTATCGGCTGTGGAACCCAACGTTTCCACAACAGAAATACCTATCTATTTCCCCTATGTCCGGTATGGCGAACCAAAAGCCCGCTTTGCCACAATACTAGGCTCTCTTCCCGATGGGGAGAGAGATATTGTGGTATTGCAATTGCTAGGTACGCCAATCCTCTTAGCCCCAGAGCAAATAGCCGTGCTTGGCAAAGCTGAAAAATCTTCTGGGCACTGGTTCTCAACCTATACCTTTGCTCCCAACGAACGTGCCCTTCCCCTCGTGGGAAACGGTCATGTGAGCGTTGTCGAAGCTAGTAGCGACAGCAGGCGTGTACCCGCCAAAAATACCCTGCTCCAACTCTACCTTTCGCATAGCTATAGTGGTGTAGATGGAGCGGCTGTGCTTGATGTCAAACGCAACCTCATTGTTGGGGTAGCCGTTTCTGCACCAGACTCAGCACACCACATAACTGCCCCACGTGACAATAGCACAGCAAACCTACCCGATACCGCTTGGGCTACCAACGCCCACATCGTGAGCAATGCCCCATGGAAACTCTATGTACGCGATGCCACAGTACACCAACGCTCTGGCATACGCCCCAGAATAAACATGAGCGCCGCATGGGCCATGGCCGCCGAACGCCCCGGTATTGCACTCTTTGGCACCCCCCCACTACCCCCCGAGTGGGTTGGGCGCGAAACACTCATACAAAGTATGAATGAGGACTGGGCACGGGTTGAGTACCGTGCAACCAGTCTTGTCGGACCTGCGGGCATTGGCAAAAGTGCATTGGCGCGTTTGTGGGTCAGTCATGTGCTTGCAGACGATTCGCTCCCCGTTCCCGACGGCATTTTCTGGTGGAATTTCCACACCCAAAGCAACATAGATGCCTTTTTCAGCGCACTCGTCGCCTTCTTGAGTGGGCAACGAGTCTATGCACATCCACACTATGCATCATCAACCAGCGTCTATGTACAAACCATAGGTGCAATGCTCGCAAAAGGGCGCTATCTCTTTGTGCTAGATGGAATTGATGTACTTCTTACCCAATCTGGCGACAACTATGGATTGCTCAACAACACAAACCTACGCGAATTTTTGGAGCACATCGTACTAGGCAAGCATATGTCCTTCTGTCTACTCACCAGTCGCATCCCAGTGCTAGACTTGATAGATTGTGCATCGTATGTTCATCGAGAGATAGGATGGTTTCATGCAGCCGAATCACAGTCGCTGCTCTCTCAAATGGGTGTGTGGGGAGAAGATACAGCTATTGAGCATCTTGCCACCACCTGCCATCATCACCCGCTTATGCTCTGTCTCGCCGGGGCATATCTCATAGAACACTATGAAGGCAAAGCCAACGCAGATACGCTAGATTTTTCACCTGCTTTGATGGCACGCGAGGCAGAAGACTATAGAAATCTCCTAGACATGCAACAAACGCATCTTTGGGATATGATGACATGCTACGATGCATACCTATCGCATGAAGAGCGTACCGCCCTCGTCTTCTTGAGCCTTTTCCGACGGCCCGTGCATGTGCAAGCCATAGCCGACTTGCTGCGCCTAGATCCAGACCTTATAGAACAGAGCAGCGACATACCCAACCTCTTCTACAGAAGTCTTCTCATCTTAGATGACCAATCTTTTGAAGCCGTCTTCAATCGCCTACTTGCCTATCGGCTCCTACACTACGATACAGAAGAATGCTCTTTTACGCTTATACCACTCGTACAACAATTTTACCGTGCATGCCTTGCCGGTGAAGGACCAGGCGCATGGTGGAATCTTGATACAACCCAAATACAAGACCTGCATGAACGCATTGAACAATACTATCTTCGTGCAGCCGAGAATATGGGCACCACTGCCACACTAGAGTACATGCTCGTGCTAACCGAAGCAGTCTACCATGCACGTTGTGCAGGTGCATATAATGAAGCATGGCGCATCTATTGGGAACAAATAGCGCGGCAACACGTCTTTTTCATTGGCAAGCAATTGGGTGCCTATCAAACAGCATTGGAACTCTTGCAGGGGTTCTTTACCAATAGTGATACCACACTAGCACCTCTCGTAACAGACCCCATGCACCAAAAATGTTTCTATGAAGACATAGGCTTATGTCTCAGTCATCTGGAGCGGCTAGACGAAGCAATAGCGTGGTATGAACGTATACATGCCATTGCACACGAGCATGCACATTGGAATGAAGTGTTACCAAGCTACAACCGTCTCATTGCAACATATGTAGACCTCGGCATGCTCGACACAGCGGCTACGGCGGCTCGTCAAGCCCTAGAACTAGCCCGCCAAGTGGGAAATGAACGCGACGAAATGCTCGCCTTAGCCCATCAGGCATGGGTTGCACACATACGTGGCTACTGCACCATGGCCAACGCAACATTTTGCTGGGCCGAAGTGCTAGAACGCTCCGTACACCCCGGCACAGAGTTTCTCTACAGTTTGCGGGGCATCTGGCACGCCGAACACTTACAACGGACCCATTCCCTAGCCTATGCCCGTAAAGTAGCCGAAGCTAACCTAGCACGGAGCGAGAGCGGGCGCTGGCGCGATGAATTAAGCCGTTGCTATCGTGTGCTTGGCGATATAGAAGCCGAAGAAGGCAATGCAGAAAAGGCATATTGGTATTACAACGAGGCAGTTGAGACTGCCCGCGACATACCGCATGGTCAGAACGTGTTGATTGAGGCATTGCTGGCGCGTAGTCTGTGGCTGATACACACAGTTGTGCCTAAAAAAGAACCTGAGCAGGAGCTGCCAGATACATTTACCAAGGAGCACACAACATCACCTAGCCAACAAACGGAAAAGCGCAAACGTGTGCGCATCGTGCAGTTGGATGAAACCTATCAAACGCCCATAGACGATACCTCGCAACAAGAAGATTCTCCTCCGACATCTTCGCCCATGCCAGAACAGGAAGAATCACACATATCGTTGCAGTCTGGCGAAAGCGGCAGCACTGAAACAACACAGGAGCCAACACGTGGCAAAGCTGGTTTGACAGAGGTGCGCGTGACTGGCGATAAGCGACGGTTGATTGTGAAATACCTAGGAGTTAGCGGCAGTACCTACGGCAAACAATTTCAGCGTACTGGTAGCCAAACGCAGAAGCCAAGTGAGACCAATCGCCCCCCCAGTGACATAGACAAGCCTGCCAAAAAGAATGTGCAAGCCAGCGCAAAGCGCAGCAAGCGTGAAGCACTTCAAACAGCGCAGCGTGATTTAGAGGAAGCATTCCGCTATGCATATATCGGCAAATATGCCTGCTATGAAGCCGATGTGCGCATTGGCTTAGCGTGGGTCTATCTCGCAAAAGGCGAACATGATGCAGCGAAGCTAGAGGCTACCTACGCGCAAGGCATAAGCATGCGCATGGGCTATTATTGGGGAAGGGTCAACGCTGAAAAAGTGCTTGCAAGGGTAGAGCGTTGATAGATTCCCAACTGTCACCAACCCCCTATCACCTATCACATGTGCTACAATAGAGCTATCATTATCAACCACACACGAAAGGAAAACAGATATGACCCAAACAAAAGAACGTGTTATCATTCCTACCACAAAAAACTATATTGTCATGCCAGACACCGGCGAAATCATCCTGCCCCCCCGCAGCGACGTGTGCCCAGAAGACTTGCCCCCCCCTAATGACATCTTCTTCTACGGATGGCGCTTTGTTGAGCATCGCGTGAATGGTACAACTGCCACGGCACGCATGCCGTTGACGCTAGAGGATGTCATACATCCACAGCTAGGAGATTATATTGTGCAAAGTGAACGACACGCCATTATCTGTAATGAATTGTGGAATCGGTTTTTGACCATTTTTACGGTTCATTCTTTGTGTCTTCTTTATGTCCGTTGTGTCCCTTGTGGTAAAAACCTACCCGTGGAAAGATACACCCTACATCCTAATTGACAAAGGGACCATTTTTGGGTAGCCTTATATCAATACAAATAATGCATGCGAGAGCACAGCATAACATTTCCATAACCGTGTTCTCACTTTGTTACGTACATATGTTTTTTTGAGTATTGTAAGGATGTCACACTATGGCACCAACAGGTCGCATGTTGACAGGAGCAATAGCCGGAAACCCGGGTAAGTATGATGGCCCCGGTGAGTATCGCTACTCGATAACCCATCAGGAAATCTACTTTAGTAGTGCTTCCAATCCAGACCCGAAAGACCAAGAAGAATGGTTTCCCTTGCCATCGCTCAACCCCGATGGCTCCAAGCGTATGGAACGGGCTTTCAAACATTTTATCAAACGCCGCTGGGTGCCCACACGCCAAAAACAACTAGAAGACTTTGCACTCAAGCGTGGATGGGACCTCGCAATGGAATTGAAGTATGGTGGTGGTGCGCTCGAAGATACTGAAGCCGAAGAATGGCAACACGTTGTCAATCGTGAGCTAGACCGCCTAACAACAAAAGCCATTGAACAAATTGAAGAACATGAAAAGCACTAGATACTAAAACGCAATGGCTTGAGGATGTGAACTGCCGCGATGTCTACTCGCGGTGGTTCTTTCTAGTCCCCGCACAAGTGCGCATATCATTGGAAACGAAAGGATAGGGAAACGAAACCGTCTACAAGCCCGTGCTATGTTGCTATGGAACACTCCAGAGCCGTACCGTGCGATCATCTGATGCCGAAGCCAACGTCTGCCCATCGCCAGAAAAAGCAACACTGCTCACATCATTGTTATGCTCCTCAATCGTGCGCAACAACATACCATCTTGCACACGCCATAGACGCATCGTCCCATCGTTTGCTCCCGAAGCCAGCATGCGCCCATCGGGAGAAAAAGCCACCGCAAGCACGCCAGAAGTATGCCCCCGCAGCACATTGAGCGGAGTACCACTCCCCGTTTGCCACAAGCGTATTTGGTTATCTTTCCCACCTGTCGCAAGCACTTGACCATCGGGCGAAAAAGCAACGCTCAACACATCATCGCCATGCCCCTCTAAAACCTCATACTCGGCTTCTGACCCAACACGCCATAACCGCACATATTTATCGTCGCACCCAAAAGCAAGCATAGAACTATCGGGCGAAAAAGCAACCGCAGTCACACTCCCCGGAATACCCGTGAGCACATTCAACGCATCCCCATTGCTGGCCCACCATATACGCACCGTATCATCAGCAGAACCAGTAGCCAGAAACTGTCCATCGGGCGAAAAGGCAACACTCAACACATCATCTTCATGTTGCATGTGTGCTAGAGGTGTGCCATCGCTGGCTTGCCATAGGCGCACACTATCGTCTTCTGAACCAGATGCTATTATTTGCCCATTTGCAGAATAATCCACACTGGTGACACTATCGGTATGCCCCTCAAGCTTCAAGCGTGGGCTTGCATCATATACGCCTTGTATCAGGATGGTGTTATCATCCGATGCCGAAGCAATAAGCTCATGGTTGGGAGAGAAGGCTATGCTCGTGACACGATCCCAATGATTCTCCCATGTAGCCAGCGGCATAATCTGGTTGACTGTATCGGGGTTGATAGGTCCGCTAGGGAGTGTGTTGGGCATAGGTGAAGGCTCTGGCACAAGCGTAGGCTCAGGTATGGGCGTAGGCTCTAGTGTGGGCGACGGCTCTGGTACAAGCGTAGGCTCCAGCGTGGGCGCAACATCAGGCGATGGTTCTAAGGTTTCTGTTGCAACTGGGGTGGTTGGGGCAATAGCCATATCGTCTTGCTCCTCTGGCTTAAACATAGAACCAATCAATATCATAATGATGATAAAGACAATAACAGCGGCTGCGCCCCCCAGCGCCGGACCCAACCACCCAGCACCACGTGCTGCTTGCTGTGTTGACGATGGTGCCGGGGCAGCAGGTTGCTGCGTGGGTATAGACTGTTGATGCGGTTGTTGGGGCGGGCGGGGAGCCGGCTGTGGAGCCGCTTGCTGCTGTCCAGGAACCTTAATAGTTGGTGCATCGTGAAAAGAAGGATGTGGCGGTACTGCTTCATTGCGTCCCGACACACGAATCGTCTGCGCCGAGTGGAACGATGCATCGGTGCGGGCTTGCTTGCCGGCTTCTTGCATAGCCGTGCGCATAGCCGCAGCACTAGCCGGTCGTTGGTTTACATTGAGTGCCATAGCATGCATCAACACATTGCTGACCGCAACAGGGATGATTGGGTTCACCGTGTGCGCCGGGCGTTGTGGGTCTTGGTTGTTGATGGCTAGGTCGCTGGCGCGTGACAGAGCATCTGCCGGCGGTTGCCCCGTCAACAGATGGTAGAGCGTTGCCCCCAGCGCATACAAGTCACTGCGCGGCTCAGTACCGCTCCCTTGTACCTGTTCTATGGGTGCATATTCCGGCGTAAAAAACCGCATACTGCCACCTTGCATATGTTGGGTTTGCTGCGCTAAGCCACCTTTTGCTATGCCAAAGTCAAGCAACACCATTTGCCCATGCTGTGTCAGTTTCAGGTTGTGGGGCTTTATGTCGCGGTGAACAACGGGCGGGTTTTGCTGGTGCAAATAGGCAAGTGCATCTAGTATTTGGTCGGCCCACTGCAACACCTCTTCAAGCACAAAAGGGTGGTTTTGCTTGGTGAGCAGTTCATGCAGGTCATCGCCCGGTATATATTCCATCACCAAGAACTGCCCACCAGCCTCAGTGAAATAATCCGTTACGCGTGGCAAAGCCGCGTGGCGTAGCCCAAACAAAAGCTTCGACTCACGCTCAAACGCCCTATCGGTTTCTGGTGTGCTACTATGGTTTTGTTTCAGTGCAACAGGGCTACTAAAACGCAGGTCTATCGCCTTATAGACAGCACCCATGCCACCTTGGGCAATGAGCGATTCAACGCGATAGCGGTTTTGGAGCAGCGTATCTGGTTGGAGCATCATGCCTTTCCGTGTCTGTTCATCCATCACACCCACCCAATTGCCACAGTAGATACCACAATGCCATTGACCGTCTCCGTACCCGATAGCTTCGCCAGCGCATCCTCTTCGAGCATGGGAACAAACACCGCCAGCGTTACCGCATCTAGCCCCTTCTGCTTCGCATAGCGTGCCGCCTGCGGTTTATCTCGCTTCAATTGTTTTGCATCTACAAAGCTTTTCACCTCTATCAATCCTCGTTTGTCACCACACTTGATATGCACATCTACCTTGCCATTGCCAGTGGGAAACTCCGGACTGACGACACATTCATACCCGATGGCCGATTGGAGCCATGCGTAGAGGTGAAAATGCCCTACCGCCTCCGTCAAATGATAATCTGTTTCACGACGTGGTTGTTCCTTCCACGGATTGAACCCTGCCGCCCGCAAGCGATGCAGATACCCTTTGTAGCGCTGCAACACCGCTGGCAAGTCGAGTGCTGCTCCCTCAAACACATCCGTCATCTCATCGAATATATCGAGCACGAGAATGGTTCTGGGGTCACGCACCAATACACCACTTAGTGCATCGTACAAGCATTGCTGAATGAAGGGCGATGTGAAGCGACAGACATTCTCGTAGCGCTCAGGCGATTCTTGGATAACCTCTGGCTCGATGATGCCATGCATGTACAGGTAATTATGCATTGGTTCATGGAAGGTAAACGGAATATTCGCTTTGCTGAACAACGTAGCAAGAAAGGGGAGATACTCCTCTTCGCGTGCCTTGTTAATGAGATTCGACAGGTTATTGTTCGGTAGGAGGAAACGGGCGGCGTTCCATGTTGCATACCACGTAGGCATAGCAATCGGGTGCTCCCGACCAGGGTTATACTTCTGGGTGAGCAATTCGCCAAACCACGACACCAAGCCCGGTTGCCCGCGTGTGTTTTTGTAGATGGTTTCGACTACCTCTGGAGCAATGGGCTGCCCGCTTTCGTCTTGGTATTGCTGATACATCTCGCACACCTCGTCGGCTGTCAAGTTGCCAACCTGCATTGACCGTTGCACATTGAAGGGCGACCCGCGTTTGCTCTCCATGCCCACCACTGCCCGCACACCCGTGAGTGCCAACCCATGGAGCCAATTATTGGCACGGTTGAGATAGAGTTCACGAAAGCGCCCGACCAGCAAGTCAAGCAATAACGGTGGTGTGACATCAACCTCATCTATCAACAATAATACGGGTCTATCCCATAGTCCTGCATGACGATCAAACAGGGCTGGGAAATCTTTCCAAGTCTGTATGGAAGGTCTCCCCGGCAAATCATACTCTAGGATACTACTGAGCGCTGCCGGTACCTTGACATCACCAATGTCTTCTTTGATATGGGTTTCCGTATAGCGAAACCCACGTAAGTTGCCAAGCGATGTGCTATGCACGGCAAACGCATCGCCATAGCGCTTGGATATTTCCTGCATGGCTTGGCGCATGAGCCACGTCTTACCCGTTTGTCGTGCGCCCCAAATGGTGAAGTAGTGCCCACCCTTTTGTAAGTCTCCAATGAGATGTTGGACACACTCGTCCACCATTGTTTTGCGCTCAACACAAAAATGTAATTCAGCATCTACCGGACCATACGAATTGAACGAACGCATAAGGGGTTCTCCTTTCTTTTTTAATGAAGACCTCGCGCCAAGCCGCAAAGAACGCAAAGCTATGAAAGAAGGATGCAATTCTTTGCTGGTACGCTACAGTGGAGCGAGTTGTCTTGTCTAGCCTCTAGCTACGTTGAGTACATTATACACGATGGAGCGGGGGAGCGGTTAAGCGGGGGAGCGGTAAAGCGATTGAGCGGGGGAGCGGGGGAGCGGTAAAGCGATTGAGCGGGGGAGCGAGTGAGCGAGTGAGCGAGTGAGCGAGTGAGCGAGTGAGCGAGTGAGCGAGTGACAAGCCCCTGACGCCTGACCCCTGACGCCTGACCCCTGACGCCTGACCCCTGACCCCTGACGCCTGACCCCTGACCCCTGACCCCTCACACCCACCCAATTGCCACAGTAGATACCACAATGCCATTGACCGTCTCCGTACCCGATAGCTTCGCCAGCGCATCCTCTTCGAGCATGGGAACAAACACCGCCAGCGTTACCGCATCTAGCCCCTTCTGCTTCGCATAGCGTGCCGCCTGCGGTTTATCTCGCTTCAATTGTTTTGCATCTACAAAGCTTTTCACCTCTATCAATCCTCGTTTGTCACCACACTTGATATGCACATCTACCTTGCCATTGCCAGTGGGAAACTCCGGACTGACGACACATTCATACCCGATGGCCGATTGGAGCCATGCGTAGAGGTGAAAATGCCCTACCGCCTCCGTCAAATGATAATCTGTTTCACGACGTGGTTGTTCCTTCCACGGATTGAACCCTGCCGCCCGTAACCGATGCAGATACCCTTTGTAGCGCTGCAACACCGCTGGCAAATCAAGCGTTGGTCCCTCAAACACATCCGTCATCTCATCAAACATATCGAGCACAAGAATGGTTCTGGGGTCACGCACCAATGCACCACTCAGCGCATCGTAGAGGCATTGCTGAATGAAGGGCGACGAAAAGCGACAAATCTCTAGGAGTTCCCCATTGGGTTGCTCAATGATGTCAGTATCAAGAATGCCATGCATGTACAGATAGTTATGTAACGGCTTATGAAAGGCAAACGGAATATTGGTATTGCTGAACAATTTGGTCAGAAAGGGTTGATACTCCTCCTCGTGTGCCTTTTTAATGAGATTCGTCAGGTTGTTGTTGGGTTCTTTCACACGTGCCTTGAGCCACACCAATCGCCACGTGTCTTCCCCTATCGGGTGCTCCCGACCGGGGTTATACTTCTGGGTGAGCAACTCGCCAAACCACGACACCAAGCCCGGTTGCCCGCGTGTGTTTTTGTAGATGGTTTCGACTACTTCTGGAGCGATGGGTTGCCCGCTGTCGTCTTGGTATTGCTGATACATCTCGCGCACCTCGTCCTCCGTCAAGTTGCCAACCTGCATTGACCGTTGCACATTGAAAGGCGACCCGCGCTGGCTCTCCATGCCCACCACTGCCCGCACACCTGTTAGTGCCAACCCATGGAGCCAGTGGTCGGACCTATCCAAATACAACTCTCTGAACCGTCGAACCAACAAGTCGAGCACCCACGAAGGTGCAGTATCCACTTCATCTATCAGCAAGAGCAAGGGATTATCCCACAATCCCCCCTGCTTTCTGAAAAGTGCTGTAAAGTCTTTCCATACCTGCACGTGGGGGGAACGAGGTAATTTGTTTTCTAAGATACTCCGCAATGCTCCCGGTACTTTTACATTGTCGGTATCTTCGTTGACCGGAGGGGTTGTATAGGCAAGCTCATCTAATGTGCCAACGGAAAAGGTTTGTATTGCAAACCTATCACCATAGCGCTTGGGTATTTCGTGCATGGCTTGGCGCATAAGCCACGTCTTGCCCGTTTGTCGTGCGCCCCAAATGGTGAAATAGTGCCCCCCCGCTTCGGGAATGCCTATCAAGTGATTGACACATTCCTCTACCATCGCTTTGCGCTCAACACAAAAATGGTATCGCGCATCTACTGGACCATACGAATTGAACGAACGCATAAGGGGTTCTCCTTTCGTGCCTAACCTCTTAGCTATGTTGAGTACATTATACACGATGAAGCACGGCTTATCGCCAAAGTCCGGCGGATAAGCCGGTGCTACACGGGACAGGCTAGAAGCCTATCCTACACCTTTCGCACCATTTCTTCTCTCACCCACAGTCGCCCACTACGGGTCCAGTTCTAGTTCATCGCGCACGAGTTGGTCAACCGTCACCCCAAAAAAGTCGGCGATTTTGAGGGCATGCTTGATGTTGGGATGATTGTATCCACACTCAAGGTCGCGCACGAAAGACTTAGAGAAGCCAAGTTGCTCTGCTAGTTGCTTTTGTGTCATACCACGTCGCTTGCGCAGAGTACGCAGTTTTTCTTGAAACAATTGCATCTTTCTTTGACAATAGGTTGTATTTGTGTTATGGTTTAAGCGGTTATAACCGCTCTCTGTACTGAAACTTTGGTGTAGCACAGTGCAGAGAACTTTGTAAACAGTTGGGGTATATCACCCCACAACACATGATACACCATGTTGGCAATATGCATGGTTAAGAAGACAAGGAGGTTTGGTATGGGCATGTATGCCTACGATGAGCTCTTTGCCCACTGGAGCAATGAGCGCATAACGACGGAGCAGGCAATTGGGCATATGCTCCAGCATATGGGTACACTCTACGAACAGTTGCGTGTGCTAGAGCGGCGTATGAACAGCATGACGAAGGCACCACCACCACAAGTGAGCCTACCGGATGAGCAGAAGCAGCAGTAGTGGAAGCCTTATGAGCGGTTGAGCGAGTGAGCGGTTGAGCGGGGGAGCGGTAAAACGAGTGAGCGGTTAAGCGAGTGAGCGGTTGAGCGGGTGAGCGAGTGAGCGATTGCCAAAACCTGACCCCTGACCCCTGACCCCTGAC
>CAZVEN010000036.1:0-54169 GCA_964626155.1 uncultured Chloroflexaceae bacterium
TCGTGCCACCAGTTCAGCGGGGATGGAGATAGTAGATGTAGGTTGCTCACGCCCGACAAACGCCGCATCAATGCCCTCGGTGCGGGAGCGGCGGAGGATTTCGCGGTGCTCAGTTATAGTACGGGTAGCTTGCTCGTTGCCGGCATTTTTGGCAAGGGCAGATTCTATTACTTTGTCGGCGGCATCGTTGAGTAGCAGAGCGCGTTGCTCCTCTAGGATGCGCTTCTTTTCCGCGCCTGTGCCGGCGTTGACGAATGCGTTGAGTGCTTGGGCTATGTCTTCGTTGGATATGAACGCCGCGTCAATGCCCTCGGCGCGGGCGCGGCGGAGGATGTCGCGGTGGGTAGTGAGTATGCGGGCAGCCTGTTCGTTGCCGGCGTTTTGGGCTTGGGCTATGTTGGTCTCAAGCAGTTTGTCAGCGGCATCGTTGAGCAGCAGAGCGCGTTGCTCCTCTAGGATGCGCTTGCTCTCGTCCCATGTGCGGGCGTTGGCGAATGCGTTGAGTGCTTGGGCTATGTCTTCGTTGGATGCAAATTTTTGCCCTGCACCTGCAAACGTGGCGTCAATTCCATTAGAGCGAGCATGACGCAACACTTCGCGGTGGTTGGTAAGCATGAGTTTGGCCTGTTCGTCGTTGGGATTTTGGGCAAGCAAAATCCCAAATGCTGCATCGGCTTCGTCGGTCAGGAGCACGTCTTGGTGCTCTTCAACAATACGCTTGCTCTCTTCCCATGTTTTGGCATTAACAAACGAGAGCACAAGGTCAAGCGTTGCTTTTTTCACGGTTATGTTTGGCATACGTTATGTTCCTTTCGGTTTTGTTTCTACCACAGGGTACACAGGGGTACACAGGGTAGGTGTTGTGCCTTTTGGCATTGTAGCGTGTGTGTGTGCAAGTGTCAATGTTGGGAGCGCTGTGTGTGCTGGGAGACGTTGCGTGCAACGTCTCTACGTTTCCCCTGAAACCTCGCCCCTGACACCTGACGCCTGACGTGGTCATTAACAAGGGAGCATGCTCCCTTGCTAGGGATTGCCAGCGACGAGCACGGGTGCGGGGGAACCCCTATTCGTGTATTCGTGGCCCCTATTCGTGGTCGGCCGGGCAAGGCGTTTGAACCGCTGATGCGCTGAATGTGCTGATGCGCTGTGTCCTTTGAACCGCTGTTGCGCTGGATGTGCTGATGCGCTGGGAGCGTTTGTACCGCTGTTGCGCTGGATGTGCTGAACCAAGTATGGACCAACCTAATCCACAACGCCTTGCAAGCAATGGGCCACATACAAAGAATTAGTATTGAAGCTGCTCCCCGGTGATGTGGTAATCATGGTCAGCGATGGTGTGATTGAGACACACAATCACAGAGGCGATATGTTTGGCTTTGAGCGTTTGCAACAAACAATAGCAGATTGCCCAGTGACCAGTGCAGCCCATATGCTCACCCACCTCGTCTTTGAAGTAACCGAGTTTATGGGCATTGCCGACCTAGGCGATGATATGACGATTATTGTCGCGCAGATAAAAGGACGGGAGTAGATAGTGTGCCCAGTGGCATAATCAATTGTAGAAACGTTGCACATAACGTCTCTACGAGCATACCCCACGATACACAGCCTCCACCCGGTCCACCACCGCTGGCCAGATGAACTGAGACGCCCACGCCGGGGCAGCCGCAGCCATAGCAGCACGTCGTGGTGGGTCATTGAGCAGCGTCGTAACAGCATGCGCAAGCGCATGCACATCGCGGGGCGGCACCAAAAGCCCTGTGCGCCCCTCATCTACCACTTCAGGAAACCCACCAAAGCGCGTTGCAACGACCGGCAACCCACATGCCTGCGCTTCAACCAAACTAATGCCAAACGTCTCACTCGCAAAACTTGTCGCCAACAACAAATCTACCGTGCGGTAGAGGTGCGGCAGAGCAGTACGCGAAACCGTGCCCAAAAAACGCACCCGGTGCCCCACCCCCATGCGCATAGCAAGCTCGCGCAACGCAATCTCCTCTTGCCCCGCGCCGGCTATCAGCAACGTAGCATCTGGTATATGCACCAGCGCTTGTATAGCAACGTCTACACCCTTCCACGGCATCAAGCGCCCTACATACAACAGCGTGTAGCACGTATCAACAGCAACCTGCGGGGGAGAAATGCTCGATTCCCCCCCGTGTACGGGGGGGCTAGGGGGGGAACTAGGCGAAGATGTGCTAGTTTTACCCCATTCTGAAGACCTACGAATAAACCTACACTTGAAAGCACCATCAACCGGAGTAGCACTATCAAATGATACCTGTGCATCTACCCCACTATGGAGGCAAAATAGCTCTGGGTCAAAGCCATTGTAGATAACCGTTGGTTCAATGCCATAGCGTGCAGCTATCGTGTAGGCATTGAACGCACTACACGAAACGGCCGCATCCACAAAGCGTGCCAACCAACGGTCGCCGGGGTAGAAATCTTCGCCATGGCACCCAAGCACCACCCGTGGGCCGCCTAGCAAACGGGCAAGCAATGCCGGTGCCATATCGTAGGGCTTTTGTAGGTGTACAATATCGTAGCCACCGCGTAGCAACTCGGGTAGCGCGGGAATGGCAAAGGTCAACCGCTCCAGCAACTTCGCTTCAGCATAGGCACGGTTGAGCAGTGGGAAGCGTTGCCAAAAGTGCCGGCTGATAAACGGGTAGGTGATGATGCGCACACTAGGTATATGCTCGCGCTGTGTGCCAATGCCGCCGATAATTGTCACGGCATGCCCACGCCGCACCAACTCGCGGCTCAAATCCCACACAAAACTTTCGACACCGCCAACCTTAGTTGTTGTCGTCAGGTTGTAAAGCGCTATTTTCATGCTGTATCAATCGTCACTTTGCTGTTATGCTCCAAGGGTGCAATCTGTCTTGCACAAGGCAAGGTCAAACATAGCCATAGACCAGCGGCGCTGAAGCATATATGCCATATGCTCTATGCGCAACCCGCGCAACACAGCACGCAGCATACGCCTACTGCGGCGTGGGCTATGCAACAAGCCGGCCCGCAATTGCTCCTCGCGCAGGTCGCGCACACTGAAGCCATAGCGATGGGCTAAACGCACAAACTCGCCATAGCCAAAATAGTGCATATCGCTGAGGCGCTGCATATCCTGGAACGCTGCCCCCGTCTTGCTGCGTCCCCGCTGCACAATCAACCACTCAGCCAGTGGGCGTGGTAGCCAGTTAATACCGCGCATGTGATAGTGTGGGTCTACCCATGCCCGACGGTTGATAACGGTCAGCACAATATACCCACCGGGGCGTAGCACACGCGCACTTTCAGCCAACAGATGCGTGGGCGATTGCACATGCTCTATCACATCCCAACTGACAATGGCATCAACACAATGCGTAGGCAAGGGTATACATTCACCAACCGCATTGACAACAGGCAAAACAAGGTTGTGGCGCTTGGCGCGTGCCTCTATGATAGCACAGTATGCACGGTTATACTCGCACGCCACCACATGTGCTCCGCGCAGAGCAGCCGCAACCGCAAATCCGCCCATACCAGCACCCAAATCAAGCAGCGTAATGCCCTGCAATGTGCCAATGCAATGCTCAAGGAGCGATAGCCGCTCATCTTGGTAATATTCCTGATTGATACGCCGTGTGCGCCACTGCACAAAATCGCGCCGCCACGTCATATGCTGTAGCCACGGGTCTATCAAAGCCTCCAATGCCCCAAGCGTAGATAATGTTTGGTCGCCGCATCTTTGCGCCTCTGCGCCAAGATACGGCGCTCCAGTCCCTGCGCATTCGCATACCTTATCATTCGCATTCATCGTTCATCTCTCATCATTCGCCTTCTTCTGGTAGGTAGAGCTTCAAAAACCACACATTCGCCCCATCGTCGGGCGCGTTGGGCGGTGGCGCAGGTGCTTGCAAAGGCAGGCGTGCGAAACTATCCGGGTCGTAGAGACCAAGCGCAATCCACACCGTATCCGTTGTCGCCCCCAGTTGCACAGGCACACGATGCATCCAGTCAATAAAGCGATTCCGCCCCCATGCACTGGTGGGTTGGGCAGGTCCGCCGGGCGGCACGTCGGCCTGTCCAACCGCATTCCCCTGCGCATCAAACGCATGCACAAACAACATATAATCCTTTTCCATAGGTTCCAGCGCATGCCATTGCAATGTCAGCGTGAGCACATGTTCACGCTGTATGCTCGTAGTAATAACATCGTAGCCTGTGAGTTGGATAGAAGACCCAAACACAATGTCTTCCTCGGCACCAACAAACTCGTATTGTCGCGGTTGACGCATTTGGTAAACATAGGCATAGTCAATATCATGAATGGTCACCGTATGGACAAGAGCTCCCCGTTCATGTATAGAGGGCATAACTTCAGATTTAATCTTGCGCTGTATTTGATTGATATACAGCACAGCATAGTTAATGTGCCCCGTCCTAGAAATATACCCTTGTTGCAAAACAGGCACACACGAATAGGGAAGAATCACATCTTCATACCACGAAGCAATGCCAAGTTCACAGCCATTATATTGCTCACTGATGTAATAGGCAGCTTTTTCGAGCCCCTCGCCCCACCCAACATAGATAGAACGTTGCGCTACAGTGCCCCCTCCGACCAACGGGTTAAAATAGGCTAGTTCATAGGGATGAAACCATGCCAAATTGATGCCCATGCCAACCACAGCAGCAACCAGCAACATTGTTTGAAGCATAGCCGCCCGTGCCTGAGACATCATGCTGGCTAGTCTATCAAAGAGCCAAACGATGCCAATAGCAGCAACAAGGTTGAGCACCGGAAAGACAGGCAATACGTAGCGATCAAACTTCTTGGGCGGAATAGCCATCATCGTAACGAAAAGCAACGCAAAAAGCAACAACAGAGAAAAGCTTGCATTGGCTAGGCTCGGTTTCGGTTGTGTGCGATGGGCAAATAGCTGCCACAATACGGCTAAACCCGCAATAAGCATACCGATAAGAGACCATGGAGTGAGACGCAACACAATAGCCACAGGGTAGAAGAGTGGTCCAGGGTCTTGCACAACGCGCCCCATGAAAAAGTTCCCCCAGCCATGCGGCACAGCACCATTGCGAGAAACTTCATTGACCACAGTAGCAACCGCATCGAACGGCGACACCCACGCAGCGGGCCATAGCCCCACCCACACAAGCGCAGCGGCTATACCCCACACAGCAACGATAGTACACAACATAACGATGCGCTTGCCCCACGCAATGCGACAACGCATAACCGCAACAACGGCTATCAACCCAATCATCGGCACAAGGATCATAGATGGTGACTTGGTGAGCAACGCCAAACCGCCGGCAATGCCTGAAGCAATGAGCAAGCCGTTGCGCCATAGAGTAAGCGGAAAGTCGGCTCCTTCAAGTGCTACCAATGCAGTGAGCAAGGAGAGCATGATGAAAGACATCAGCAATGCATCAACATGCAGCAGTTTGCTATGCGCTACAATGAAAGGGTCGCCAATCCACAACAAAGTTGCCAGCATTGCAATGCGGTTATCGGTGATTCGCCGCAGCAGTGGGTAGGCTAGAGCTGCACACAAGGCTGTGACAATAGCAATAGGCACGCGCAGAAAAGAGCGGTAGAGCTCCGGAGCATGTGCATCTACCAACCCAAGTGTGCCTAACCATTGCTGAAGCCATATACCAAGCGTGCCCAGCCACATCGTAGTCACTCCGGGATGCCCAACGAGGTTGGTATCGGCATAGTTGCCTTGCTCAATAGCAGGCCAAAATGCGTCTACCCGTACTGACCAGTGCTTGGACTCGTCGGCAGTCCAAAAGTCACCGGGTGCGAGCAGACGTGGTGCAAGAGCAAGGAGAAAGAGCAACAGCGTCATGAGAGTGGTAGTTGTGAGGCTACGACGATTTGTGTGTACCATCAGGCATTGTGGTGTTGCAGAAAATAGCACCACCAAAGTCAACATCTTGCATATAGGCATCGCTCAAATTGGCATTGGTCAGGTTGACCCCACGCAGGCTTACCCCCGATAGCTGCGCCCACTGTAAATCGGCTCCCGTTAAGTTGGCTCCAGCCAGCGAAGACTGCGAAATGCGGGCATGGCGCAGGCTGGCTCCGCTCAGGTTGCCCCCAATATACCCATGGTCCATCGCAATAGAATCAAGATGAGCACCGCTAAAATTACCTTCAACATGCACACCATCCATACTTGCGCCTGTCAAATCGGCGTTGCGCATCATAATAGTGGTTGATTTGACATGGTCCAAGTTTGCATTGCGCAGGTCGGCTCCTTCTAGGTTTGCCGCATCAAGAGCAAGCCCTTTGAAATCAACGCTTTGCAGGTTGGCACCCGGTCCGATGAAATAAACATCGGCAGTATCCATGTCGTCTGGAAACGTGGTTGTTTGGTCGCAAAACGCCCCGGCGAGCATAGCATGGGTGAGGGTAGCTTTTGTGAGCTTGACACCACGTATATCGGCTCCAGTGAGGGTAGCTGCATGCAAATCGCTACCGTCAAGTAGAACTGTCCGCAGGTCTACACTTTCTAGGTTGATACTATGCAGTATGGCATTGCTCAAGTTTGCATGATGGAGGATAATACCGCGAATATCGGCATTGCTCAGGTTGCTCCCACGCATATTGGCATGTTTGAGCCAAGCTCCGCGCAAGTCTGCACCGCTGAGGTCAGCCTCGCTCAAGTTAGCATGTTCAAAATTACAATCTTGCAAAATAGCATGGTTGAGGATAGCACTGTGCAGGTTGGCATGTTGTAGCGAGACACCGCGTAGGTCTGCATCGCTAAAGTTTATCCCTGCAAGGTTCGCGTGGTCAAGCACAACCCCTCTGATAATACATATTTCGCGCAGGTCTGCACCCGCGTCAATGCAATAGGCTGCCGAAAGGTCGGTACCTTCAGGAAAGATGGTAGCAGATGTATACAACGTTTCTTCAAGTATTGCACCATCAAGGTTTGCATCAGTTAAGTTTGCTCCACTCAGGTTGACGCCGGTTAAGTCGGCTTCGCTCAGATTGGCTTCACGCAAATTGGCTTCACGCAAATTGCTGTAGCTCAGGTCTGCACCTGCCAAATTGCAGGCACGCATGGTTGCTTGTTGGAAACTCACAAACAAAAGACTAACATCTTCTAAGTTGGCATGTGAAAGGTCTATGCCATCAAACATACGTTCATTGTTCTGATAGCGCGTTAGTAGTTCCTCTGGTGTCATCTTGTTCTCCTCGGTGGGTTTCTCACCAACCGTCTTCATGCAGGTAATTCTTTTTTAATAGAGCCGTTCCCTGAGTTTGTCGAAGGGAATAGGCTATTCTTTGCTGTACGCTCGAAGGGTGCGAGCTGTCTTGCAACCTTCATACAAGTTTCATTCCAAACCCATTCCAAACCCATTCAGTGCGGGGCCACAAGAACAATGTAAACAGAGACGATCCGGTAAAGGTCTTTTCTCTCTCATATGTCTCTAACCCCTTCAGTGCGGGGCCATGATAATAGTGCAAACAGATCTGCACTTGAAACGGTTGAATCCTTCGTTTTTATCCCCTTCAAGGCGGGAATGATTGGCTTGATTAAGACGGACATATCACTAAAGCGCATACACGTTCTGTTTTTATCCCCTTCCACAGTGGGGCTTTTTTGGGTACATGTGCTACCATTGTTCCATATGCAAGATGTATTATACCATACGAGTTCCCTTTCATCATCCTAATCTGTGGGGTTACACCAAAAAGGGGACTTTTCGACTATGGACGAAAGGGAAAAAATTTGTTATACTACATACTAACATCTGCTGCGACTTCTTGCGACAGCAGTCACTGCTGACAAATTGAAAGGAAAATGATAATGGATGTGATATTCTTTTTCATGCTGGTACTTCTTTTTGTTCTGTTTACCACGCGGTTTACCTACAAACCGCAGCGGGCGGTAGTACCATTACATATACGCAACAGGAATGTGCGGCAGATGCAGCGATAATCCTCTCGTGTGACAAGAGTATAATCTGCACTATGCACAGCATGCTGTTTCCACTCCGGCTGCTTGTTCAATACTCCCTGCGCGAGCAGTATATGAAGTATTTGAGTACATAGAGTATCGTATTTGAAGTATACTAGGGGGCACACAATGGCGTGTGCCCTTTTCGTGTTGTGTATACCCCCCACACACTATCTAACCCCATATCAGACCTTCGAGTAAGGCAGTGAAGAAACAGGGTTTGTAGGCAACTTGAATACCACGCGCAATGATTGTATACTGCATAGTACAGGCACCTTGCCTGTCCCACAGAATGTCCTACATTATTGTGGGTAGCCTAGGCATTTGGCCAGATGCAATACAAATATGAATGAGGAAGCTCGACAAGCATTAATAGCTAGTATAGCTGCACATGGCCCTTCCATATGTGAGGAGCCACAGCAACTAGAGCAATATCTACGTGAGCAATGCGGCACATGTAGACGTGAGATATATGTGCTTATGGGTGCTCTGCTGGTGCAGGTTCCCCAAGAATTGAGTATGGCTAGAGATGATGTCGCTCTAGCTAGTCTTTTGTGGCTACAAATTCGCCGCATGTATGATGAACTTGGCACTGCCGAAGATATTGCCACGTGGGCCGTAGAATCATGGGCCCAAGCATTGGGCATGCTTGATCAGATCAATCAAACCCAAACACCCGCTTCGCTTTTTGCCGTACAGCGTCTCCCCGTTGTTATTCATAGCCTCGATTTCAGCGGGCATAATGCGAGTGTCTACAGCATCGCTTTTAGTCCAGATGGAAAGATGCTCGTCTCGGCCGGCGAAGATAAATCAGTGCGTTTGTGGGATGTCACAGATGGGCGTGAAATACGTCGCTTAGACGGGCATACCAACTGGGTGCAAGATGTAGCCTTCAGTCCCGATGGTCGTTTTATAGCCACCGGCAGCGGCAACTGGAATGGTGTGGACCAAACCGTGCGCCTGTGGGACGTGCAAACCGGCCAAGAAGTGTGGAAGCAAACAGCTCATAAAGAGTGGGTCTCAAGTGTCAACTTCCACCCCAATGGGCAAATTCTCGCTTCTGGCAGTGGTGATAAAACCATTCGTTTGTGGGATGTCGAAAGTGGGAATGAGCTCGTCCGTTTAGAAGGACATACCGACTCGGTCATGGATGTTGGTTTCAGCCCCGATGGGACACGCCTAGTATCGGGTGGCAGAGATGAGATTATCTACTTGTGGGATGTCGCCGAAGGGTGTGAATTGTGGCATATGTATGGGCATACCGATTCAGTGGCTAGTGTGGCGTTTGGCCCCGATGGTACGCTTATTGCCACGGGCAGTAGAGATGAAACCGTCCGTGTGTGGGATGTGACGAGTGGGTTGGAGCAACAACGCCTAGATAGGCATACCAACCGAGTGACGAGTGTGGCTTTTACGCCTGATGGTCATATTCTGGCTTCTGGTAGCCACGATGGGTATATACGTTTGTGGGATGTGGTGACAGGGCATGAGTTGCGACGACTCCAGAAGCATGCCAATCGCAAGGTGATGTGCTTGGCGATCAGCTCCGATGGGTGCATGCTCGCCACCGGCGGATATGACAGCGATGTGCGTTTGTGGGGCATACATGTTTCAGATGAAGATTGGCAACGTATGGAACATGCTTGGCATGAGCGCATGACCCGTGAGGCCCTTGCAGCGGAGCAAGAGCTTGAACGCCGTAAGCTTGAGCAACAGCGTGAGCAGTGGCGTGCCACCGGGCGCTGCGAGGTGTGCGGCACGCCGCTGAGTATGTGGGAGCGCGTCCGTGGCTACAAGCGCTGCAAAATACACCGCTAGGGGGGGAAAAGGAGCTTTCAAGGGTAGGTCTCTATCATTTTGGCACATCGTGAGCAGGTTTTTGCCCATGCTCTCGTTTAAACCTTGGCGTCTTGGCGGTTCAATACCTACCCTTGTGAGGAAGAAAGGAGGAGCATACCCATGATTTCATTAATAGAAGTAGCAAATGTTCGCATATTTGAAGGGGATAACTGGAAATTCAACATCCGGCCTCTCACTGTAGTCTGTGGCACCAATGGCTCTGGCAAATCCACCATCTTAAAATCGCTTTTACTCTTGAGGCAGAGCCAAAGGATTGGTGAAGATAGTAGTGTAACACGCGGAAGACTTCGCTTTACAGGCAATGAGGTAGATTTTGGGAATTATGAGTTGCTCGTATCTCATAATGACGTTGATAAAGATGTATCGCTCGTTGTTGGCATTGATAACTATATGCCTTCCTCTGTTGCAAACGAACTTCGGTCATACCAACAACAAGTAGGTGGCATAGAAGTTATAGAGGAAACATCTACTCCTGACGATACTGATACCAAGGAGGAAGACCAAGCAGTTCCTTACTCGCTTCGGGCCGCGTTTACATTTACCTACAAAACAACTCATGATAGTGTATCAGATGATATGCCAGAAGAAGATGTGGAGCATGATGAAAATGGAACACCTGTTGCTCAAGTGGTATTTGAATGAGGACATTTTGATGCCACGCACTTTTGGGAGTGCGTGGCATCATTCATGAAAGGCGCAATTCTTCCAACTCATTGATAGCCACAGTGAGCGCATGGAGTAAGGGAAGTCCTTGCAGTTCCCCTTGCATACCTATCGTTTGTATTTCTCGATAATACCACACAAGCAGGTCCGGCTGCTTAAACCGCGTCCACACGATAGCACCTTCGCGTTGCACATCGGCAATGGTCGTCTTGATATTGTGCAATGCATCTGCCATAGCTACAGCCAATGTATGGGAACTGCCTTCACGTAGGGAAGCTAGGCGCTCCTCCTTACGCACCTTCCATGGGCGCTCATTGCCATCGGCGTCTCGTTTCTTTTCCGTCAACGCCTCCACTATCACAGCAACCTCATGGCCGCACACTTCTTCAATGGTGCTCAATCTCAAACCAGTATCTTCTGGGGCATCGTGCAACAACCCCGCCGCAACAACCTCAGAGCTAAACCTGGCCCGTTCAAGAATAGTGGCAACATGCACCACATGGGTAATGTAGGGGAGCGATGTACCTTTGCGCACTTGCTCATGATGTGCTTTGACTGCAAGGGCCAAGGCAGCCTCGTAGCGACTATCAAACATCTTTTCGTAGTCCATCATCATCTTTGTGTATATGCAATTGCTGGTACGCTGCGATGCTGCGAGCTGTCTTGTACAAAGGTAGAGGTATTGCACGCAACGTTTCTACGTGCATCGTTCATCACACATGTCAGCCCTACCCCGTCGTGCGCAAACCACCCGCTATCGCATTGATAACTTGGAATAGCTGCAACAAGACGTGCTCAGATTCTTCGGCAGATTGCTCTTTCTCATTGGTATCTGTGCTTTCGTTAGAAGCCTGCAACCCACGCCACTGCCGCAACAGTGCAATTTGCTGATGGTGCAAAATGCGCAACGCATCTTGGCGCAGTTGGAATGATTTGTAGGTACGTGGGCGATAGTCCATCAACGGGCCACCAAACATGATCTCTAGCATCTTACGGGTACGTTCAAACTCGGCTGTAATCATACCAAAAATGTGGTTACGGAGTTCCGCATCTTCCACGAGATTGGCATATTCCTGCATAATGCCCACATCTGCATTGAGAAGACTGGTGCTCACATTGGTGCCCACATAGCGCAAGAAAGGCCAGGTAAGGATGTGTGCCTTGAGTGCGTCAAACGATTCGGGGTCTTGCTGCTGCAATTCCTCTAGCGCTGTGCCAACCCCATACCACCCCGAAAGGAAAAAGCGCGATTGCGTCCAGCTAAACACCCACGGTATAGCCCGCAAATCCTCAAGAGAATTTTTACTGCCAGAGCGCCGCGAAGGGCGTGACCCAATACGGCTGGCTTCAATAACATCAATAGGCGTTGCCTGACGGAAGAAGGTAATAAATCCTTCCGATTGCAACAATTCCTGATAGACCCGGTGGCTCACCTCGGCCAGCCGGTCCATAACAGATGCAAGTTGGTGCGGCTTCTTGGTGCTTTGTTGGTGCATGAGCGTCATGCCAGTTGTGCCAGCCATCAGCAATTCCAAATGGTAGGTGGCTGTTATCAAGTTGGAGTAGTTCTGCGAAATCGTTTCGCCCTGCTCCGTCGTGCGCAGGTCACCGGCAATTGTCGAATGGGGCAACGCAGCTAAGAAGCGATGTGTTGGGCCAGCGCCACGACTGACAGCACCACCACGCCCATGCGCAAACCGTATATGTATATTGCAACGGCGGCCAACATCAGTCAGAGTTTCTTGAGCACGATGCAAATGCCACTGGCTCGCCAAAATACCCCCATCCTTATTACTATCGCTATAGCCAATCATCACCTGCTGCACGGGCCTATCATATCCCTCTTCTTGGCGTTGATAATCGAGGCTACGTTGCGTAATAGGATGCTCCAAGAAGTTGCGTAAAATAATAGGGCTACGTTCTAGGTCATCTATAGTCTCAAAAAGCGGCACAACCGGCAGGCGACACACAAGCCCATCGGGACCATAGAACGCAATGCCAGCTTCGCGGGCTAAGAGATAAACCGCCAGCAAATCCGACAAGTTGCGAGTCATACTCACAATCAGAGCACCCAATGCTTTCTGCCCATAGGCATCTATATGCTCAGACAGAACGCGGTAGCAACTCACAACCGCATCGGCTTCTGGTCCAATGACAGTGCCGGGGTGTGCAAAGGGACGCGGCGATATAAGCTCCTGATTGAGAAATGTAACCCGTCTCGTTTCATCCCAATCCATAAAATCGTTTTTTTCAACGCCGGCAGCTTCCATAAGTTGAGAAACAGCCTTATCGTGGAAACGACTGTTTTGCCGCACATCCAATGACGCAAGATGGAAACCAAACGTTTGCACTGAGCGAATAACCGGCAAGACATCAATTTCAGCAAGGCGTTTGGCTTCTACGTCCAAAAGCGATTGGTACAATATATCCAAGTCATCAAGTAGCTCAGAAGCGAGACGATAGCACCCAGGGTGTTCATGCATTTCAATTTCATCGTTGGAGCATACTTCAAGCGGCAGCCGTGTGAGCATCAGGTTGACGATTTCGCGCCACGGCTCATCTGGGTTGCGCTCAATGGCTTGCTGTCCACGTTCGCCTAGCAAGGTTGCTATTTGCGTTATGCGTTCCATCAGTGTTTCAGGTGGGTGCTGGAGTCTCCCAGAGAGACTTAGGCGCACAACGAGTCCATGCAATTGCTGCCGTATGACCATGAGGGCATTCAAACGCATATCGCTGAGCGTATCTTTTGTCACCTGGGCTGTGACGAATGGGTGCCCATCACGGTCGCCACCAACCCAGTTGGCAATGGTTAGCCGGGGGAAAGTGTACGCCGATTCTAGGAGTGATGGGTCAAACTGCTCCTGTTCCCATGCTTGGCGCAAACGGCGGTCGAGGCGTGGTAGCACTTCTGGGAAGATATTTTTGAGGTAGTGCAGCATATTGCGCAATTCAGTGGAAACATTGGGTTTGTAGATGAAAATTTCATGGGTGCGCCATAGGCGTTCTAGCACGGCTGTTATTTCTTCTTTTATGGCCTCGCGTTCCAACGGAGTCCACATTTGGTTTTCGCGTTTCACAAGGCGAATATAGAGCGCACGATAGTGTTCGAGTGCTGTTGAGCGTTTGGCTTCCGTCGGGTGCGCTGTCAGAATGGGTTCAACCCGAATAGTGGGCAGAATCTCGGCAATATGTTGGTCGGTCAATCCATGTTCTTTCAGTTGATGGAGCGTTTGCCCCCACAAACCTTGCTCACAGCTAAACCCATGCTCAGCTTCGTTGGCACGGCGGCGTTGTGCTGAAGCGTTTTCCTCTGCCATGTTGAGGAGTTGAAAGGCTATTGAAAATGCACGTGCTGTGTGTGCCGGCAGGTCGCCGTTTTCGGTAGATGGCGGGTTGTCTTGCCACGGCAAAAAACGGGCAAGCTCATGTTCGCCTAACTCGTCGAGCATGTCACGGAAACATTCGATAAGGAATTGTACATCTTGTTCAATCTTATGAAAATAACCGGTCAGGTCCATACAAAAAAGCCTCCTCTTGAAAGGAACCACAGACATAGTATAGCATATATCAACTGGCTCTCTCAACGTAATTGGATAACACGCCAATACCATCAATCTCAGCTTCAATGCTATCGCCTGGGCACAAAAAGCGTGGTGGCTCCATAGCCATGCCCACGCCAGCCGGGGTGCCAGTAGCGATAATATCGCCCGGATCCAGAGTCATGCCTTGCGAGAGCGTTGCGATAAGCTCAGGTATCTTGTAGACCATGTCACTGGTATTGCCATCTTGCATCGTTTCACCATTAACGCGCAGGCGCAAGCCAAGGGCATGTGGGTCTGGTAGTTCATCCGCAGTGACAATCCAAGGTCCGATGGGAGCGCACCCATCGAGGCTCTTGCCTTTGTAAAACTGGCGATGACGATTTTGCATATCGCGGGCAGTAATATCATTCAAAATCGTGTAGCCAAAAATATAGTCCATAGCTTCATCACGGGCAATGTTTTTTCCTTTTTGCCCAATGATACAAGCTAGTTCTACTTCCCAATCTAGTTCTGTTGAGATAGTTGCATCATAGGGGATAATGCCACCAGGGTGGTTGACAGCAGTGATGGCTTTGGTGAAGAACACTGGGTGGTCGGGTATTTTTGCTGGGCGACCATGAGCGCGTGCAGTTTCAGCGACATGTTCGGCATAGTTTCTGCCCAAACACACAATATTTTTGCGTGGGCGTGGTATAGGGGCCAGTAATGTCACTTGATGAAGCGGTATTGTCACAGTAGATGATTGCGCATGGCCGTTATTGGTTTCGGTGACCATATCGTGGATACGCGTCATTAATGCTCCCCCACCTTCAATGAAAGAAAGCATGTTGTGGGCAAAAGCACTCAGGTCTATCAACGCATCATCTTGGACTGCACCAATTCGCCGCGTTGTGCCATCAAAAAAAGTAGCAAGACGCATCGAAACTCTTGTCCTTTCCTTTTTTCATGAAGACCTCGCGCAAAAACGCAAAGAACGCAAAGTCTTTTTTCATTGAGTCGTTTCCTTCGACAAGCTCAGAGAGCAGGCAACTCTTTGCATGTTATGCTGCAATGCTGCGACCTGTCTTGATAGAGAGACGCATATACTATACGCTGTAGTGGAGAGTATACAAAATCCTCTGTAGGTACGTAGAAGCCGGCAGTCCTATTTTACCACAAATTGGTTTTGTCTGAACTGCTCATATGAAGAGCATAGGTTATGCCTGCCTGTAATGTGTTGCGTGTTGTTATCCCACTGAGGTCAGCGTCGAGGTAGGTAAGTGCTTGAGCCATTGGGGGCTGTATGCCCGTCAACACAACATGTGCCCCAAGCAACTTGACGGCTTGCGTTGTACGCATGAGCGATTGCGCAACGTGGTCATTGATGGTTTTGACGCCAGTTATATCTATGATGACAACGTCGGCTTGGTGGGTCATCACTCCCTCAAGGAGCGTTTCCATAATTTGCTGTGCTCGGTCGCTATCTATGCTGCCAATGAGTGGTAATACAATAACATTGTTTGCAAGTGGCAGGAGTGGGCTAGAAAGCTCTCGAATGGCTACATGCTGCGCGTTGATAATGTGCTGTTGCAACGAACTGCGTTCTTGTTCGGCATTTTTGCGGTAGATAGAACTGCCAATAATGGTTGCAGCTATTTTGATAGTGTCAATGTCAATCGTGGACCACTCGCGGGCATGCTGGCAATCATCGAAGCCCATAAACCCCCACCAAGTAGTTGCAACAAAAATGGGCACGATGACGAGCGATTGGATATGTTGCGCTTCAAGTATGGTACGTTCTGCATCGGGAAACGTGTCTACATTTCCATAGATGGGTGTATTGTGCGCAAGCTCTTCGGCCCAGCGTGAAAAACCGGCCTGGTGATACGCAACATTCTGGAGGTTGGGGTTTTCCAACTGCGGTGTAATGCTAGGCGCAACCCACTCATAGCGTTGACTCATGCAGAGGTTGCCGTCTTCATTCGTGTGGTTTTCAAATATGTAGACACGGCTCATGCCAGTAGCAGTACCCAAATGTTCAAGCAACATTTGTGTGTTGCGCTGTACATCGGTGGTTTTGAGAAACCGCTCAGCCGCAAACCCGATAACGAGTAAAATGGCGTCTCGGCGATTGAGCGACTCCTCTATCTTTTTACGTTCCACCACACTCTCATGCAGTTGTTCTTCTAGCTCAGCCACACGCCGTTGCAACGAGCCAATTTCACCCTGCAACGCGGCTATATGCTCTACGCTATCGTTCATTGTTTTCTCCACCATAGTCTTTCCTTTGCAGTGTAACAGAAGAAATACTATTGTCTGTCGGTTTTGCTATTATGCCATAGAATAGGAGCTATGACGAATGCGGGGTTTCATACATGCCAACGTTGGACATAGCCACAAAGGAGCATCCAAGACCAAGACTCATACAGAGAGACGTTGCACGCAACGTCTCTCCTGTGGCTAGAAACTCTAGCATGTCCTTTAGCTTTCAGCACACAACACGTAACACACAGCATATCACTCATCTGTGAACGTCACAGTTGAAAAGTCGTAGAAAAGTGTTTTGCGTGTAGAAGGGGTGTAGCCCGTCACGTTGGCGCGTGCTCCAACAAGATTGTTTTCAAAGAAGGGGATAATAACGCCCCCCTCGTCTATGATGATACGTTGCGCTTCTTGGTAGAGCTGTGTACGCTCCTCATCGTCTATCGTTTGGCGTGCTTGCAACAAGAGCGCATCCCACTCCGGGTTATACCAATGGGTTTCATTAAACTCTGCATCGCTCAAAAACATAACCGATAATGCATTGTCGGTAGCACGTTCGCCCCAATTGGTCATACAAAACGGTACCTGCATCCACACTTCGCTCCAGTAGCTATCGGGGGGAGCCATCACAACCCGCACATCAATGCCAGCTTTTGCGGCCATTTCCTTGAAAACAGTCGCTATCTCAATCCAGTAGGGGTGTTTTGAAGAGGTGTGCAATTCCACACTCAGTCCATCGGCATAGCCAGCTTCGGCCAGCAGTTCCTTGGCCTTGTCAATATCTTGCTGGCGTGGTTCGTCTTCCACTGCATACCGAATCCATGGAGCAACGGGGTTATCGTTGGCAATGCTCCCATGCCCCAAGGCAACCAAATCAAGCATCTGTTTGCGGTCTACCACATACTTGAAGGCTTGGCGCACGCGCACATCGTCAAATGGTTCTTGGTCTACCATCATCACCATGCCCCCCCATGAACCAGTCTGGCTTGAGAGGAGTTGCAAGTCTGGGTTTTCTGCAACCCTCTTGACATCAGTTGGTGGTACATCTTCTATAATATCTACCTGCCCTTGCTCCAAAGCCGTTAGGCGAGCAAATGGTTCTGGAATAGAACGTAATTCAAGAACATCAATGCTCGGTTGTCCCGCACGCCAATACTCTTCGTTGCGCACAAGGATGGTAGGGTCTTCACCCGGCGTAAATTCTTTCACTTTGAAGGGACCGGTGCCAATGGCCTTGGTACGTCGCTCTTCCTCATCTTGGCTGGCTTGCAGTATCCACGTATAGCGATTGTTCAGAATAACCGGTAGCTCAATGACAGGCGTATCGAGTGTAAAGCGCACCGTGTAATCATCTATGGCTTCTATACCATTGGGGTTGAGGCTTGAAAGTAGTGCGCGTCCCGGAGAACCCGTTTCTGGGTCGAGTAAGCGTTTGTAGGTAAAGACAACATCCTCGGCTGTCATAGGTGTACCATCGTGAAAAACCACATCTTCACGCAAATGAAAAGTCCACTCATCGGCAGTTTCGTTGTGTTCCCACGATTCAGCCAGCATAGGTTGCGGGGCATAGCTTGCGTCTAGCTCTATCAACTGGTCGTAGATGGCATTGTAGCGTATGCCAGCGCCTGCCGGCAACACCGGGTCAAGTGTTGCATCAGTGCCTTCAGACGAGCTCATAGCAAAGCGTACTGTCGTTTTGGTTTCTGATTCGTCTGTTTCTGAGGTACTCTCCGTGTCATCCGATGCATTCGCGTCATCCGATGCATCCGTAGATATACCTGCTTGCTCTTGGGGCATAGGTGTTGAACTTGTTGCACATCCAACAATGAGGCTACTAAGCACTAGCAAAACGATAAAGGGAAACCATGCTCGCCAATGTGGGACAGTTTCTGTAGATTGGGTATAAAAATACATTTTTAACTCCAAGACTATTAATCATGATACTTCGAGCACTACTTTAAGATTACCCTGTGTAGCTTTAAAAGCTTCCAGACCATCCTTCAGTGCAAACCGCGCACTGATCAAAGGGGTTGTTTCTATCAAACCGCGCTCTAGCAAGCGCAATGCTGGTGCAAAAGGTCCGCAACGAGAGCCGATCATAGAGATTTCATCTACCACAATCATACTCAAGTTTACGTCGGCTTGACCGTGGAAGGTGCTTTTTAAGACCAGTTGCCCACGTGGGCGCACCAGTCTTCGAGCTGTGTCCAACCCTGCTGGTTGCCCTGTGCAATCTACCACAACATCGAATGGGGTTATATCGGGTATAGCATTGGAATGCACACAGGTTATCCCTTGCCGTTGCAACACATCCCAACGTTCTGGGTGGTGTCCTACAAGCATAACATCGCTGCCAGGCAAACGTAACACTTGCGCAATCAGGCAGCCCAGTTTGCCATCGCCTACAATAGCTACCCGTTTAGTTGGTTGTATATGGATTTGTTGGAGAATTTCGAGTGCGGCAGCGAGTGGTTCGACAAAGACAGCAGCATCATCGGGTACAGCGTCGGGTACTTTGTGCAGGCAGGCGTTGGGCAGGAGAAATGTTTCGGCCATAGCCCCATCGCGGTGGTCTATGCCCAAGGTAGTACGGTTTGGGCAATGCGTCTCATCGCCACGTAAACATGTGGAGCATTGACGGCAAGCAGCATTGATTTCACCAACAACACGGCACCCAACCCACTCGGCAACATCGCTCTCTACCACTGTCCCTACAAATTCGTGCCCCAACACACCGTGAAAATTCATGTAGCCACGTGTGAGTTCAATATCGGTGTTGCAAATGCCGACGAGATGTGGACGGATACGTGCCTCGCCCAGCTGTATCTGTGGTTGTGGGTAGTCGCTGACAACACGCAGTTGACCGTCAAAGACAATAGCATACATTCATTCATTCCTTCTGATTATAGTTGCATGCCGTGCAGTATAGCCTACAATCAAGGGTTTTGGCAAATGGTTCGATACCTAACGTTACGACACCTTTTTGCCACTGCTAGGGGGTGCAAACCCATCTGGCCAACATGTTGTATCGTCATACGTAAAATCTGCCAACAACTTGCTATCTAATGTTGTATCACGTAGATTGGTCCCCCGCAAGTTTGTACCATGCATATTCGTGCCGCACAGGTTTGCCCCAGCCAGATTAGTCCCAGCGAGATTGGCATCGCGCAAACTCGCATTGCACAACGTTGCCCCCACGAGGCTTGCTCCTGCCATGTTTGCCCCAGTCAAATTTGCGCCTGTTAAATCTGTCTCTACGAGGTAGGCATGCACTAAGTACGCACGCCCAAGGTAGATGCTTGTTATTCCCGAACGACTGAGGCGGCGAATGTTGCCCGCAATACGATGACTAGCTTCATCTGCCTCCCACCCCAAGAAGTCATCAATCTCATCTTGGTAGCGCTGAATTGTCCGGTTGCGCTCTGCACGTGAATTAACCCATGTCACTAAAATACCGATGATGACAATATCAAACAGCATCCCATGGGCTTCGACAAGGATATTTTCATAGAACGCAATGCTATAAAACCCAATTGATAGCGCAGTAATGATGGGAAATGCCACCAAAAGTGCTACGATATATGGAACAACCGGATGCCACGCCAACACTTTCTCAAATCGTTCCTTTAGAGACATGCCTCTCTCTCCTACTTGTAGCACCAGTTTCAAGCCGAATCTAGCACGATGCCGGTGCTACTATCGTTCATCATTCATCATTCGTCATTCCACTGTCACGCTCTTTGCCAAGTTACGTGGTTGGTCAACATCACACCCACGCCGTACTGCAATGGCATAGGCCAGCATTTGCAGCGGAATGACAGACAGTATCGGGGTCAGCAATGGCCACGTTTCAGGGATTGGAATAACATGATCGGCCTTGTCTTGTATATCCGTATCACCCTCAGTCGCAATTGCTATCACCTGACCATTGCGTGCTTTCACCTGCTCAATATTACTCACCATCTTATCATAGATTGAATCGCGTGGCGCAATGCAGACCACCAGTAAATGTTCATCTATCAACGCAATCGGTCCATGCTTCATTTCGCCTGCGGGGTAGCCCTCGGCATGAATATAGCTGATTTCTTTAAGCTTCAGCGCACCTTCCAACGCAATGGGATAATTGATTTGCCTTCCCAAATAGAGCGAATCAGTTACCCGGTAATACTTGTCTGCCAACGTATCACACAATGGCTGTATATCATCTATCAATTGCCCAGCCTTGCTTGGCAATTCACTCAATGGTTTCAAATGCTCACGTACTTGTTGTGGAGAAAGGACATTGCGTGTTTGGGCTAAATACAAAGCGAAAAGATAGCTCGCCACGAGCATATTGGTAAAGCACTTGGTTGAGGCAACCCCTATTTCTGGGCCAGCATGCAAATGGATTGGCCCCCCATCGGCCAAACGCTCTGCCTGACTGCCAATAACATTGACGATGCTAACACAAGGTACGTTCTGTTCGCGTGCCTCTTCCATAGCCGCCAAAGTGTCAACCGTCTCGCCGCTCTGGGTGATGGTAAGCAACAAGCTATCGTCACCAAGCACAGGTTGGCGGTAGCGAAATTCACTTGCATAGTCCACATCAACATGCACACCTGCTAGCGTCTCAATCATAAACTTGCTCACAAGGGCAGCATGCCAAGCTGTGCCACAAGCCACAACATACACCCGTTTTGTTTGTCGTAACATGTTATTATCAACACGGAGCTGTACTGTACCAGCCTCCAAATCTACATGCCCACGCAACATATCCGTGATAGCTCGCGGCTGTTCGTGGATTTCTTTTTGCATAAAATGGCGATAGGGACCTTTAGCCGCAGCCACCGGGTTCCACGACATAACCGTAGGTATGCGCTTGATACGCATACCCGTTGATAGGTAGCTTATCTGAATACCATCACGCGATACAATGGCCATTTCGTGGTTTTCAAGGAACAGAACCCGGCGGGTATTGTCCATGACCGCCGGAATATCTGATGCAATAAAGTGTTCGTTTTCGCCCAAGCCAAGGACAACCCCACCAGCATTGCCAAGGCGTGCAGCAATAAGTATATTCGGTTCACGTCTATTGAAAGCAACAACCGCATTTCCTCCGCGCAACTCGCTCAACGCATAACGCACGGCAAACTCAAGTGACCCATGCTGCTGATAATAGTGACCGACGAGATGTGCTATAACTTCAGTATCTGTTTGTGAATGGAAGGTATGCCCTTGCTCAATCAACTGCCCCTTCAACTCTTGGTAGTTTTCAACAATGCCATTTTGCACAACAACAATATCACCACTTTGATCGCAGTGCGGGTGTGCATTTTCTACTGTCACGCCGCCATGGGTAGCCCATCGCGTATGCCCAATGCCAATATGCCCACGCATAGCGTGCTCCGTCAGTTGGTTCGTCAAGTTGTGGAGCTTGCCCACACTGCGATGGACCTGCAACCCTTTCTGTTCATCATATACAGCGATGCCAGCCGAATCATAGCCACGATATTCGAGTCGTTGCAAGCCCTGCAACACTATTTCAGTCGCGCCACGCGGGCCAACATAACCTACAATTCCACACATGGAAATCCTCCTTTTCTTCATATACGCCATAAAAGGCATCCATTTGTCGTTTAATTAGGGTGACCGTCTCATTTGAATACGGCACAATACACAATACAGTACCATTTCATAGCACCGTTTCTGGTTCATGAAATCCTATTTACATATTGTTACGGGGAAAGGGAAAAGAAGCGTAGTATAGATGACATACATGTTGTATACATTTGAGGGAATACACATATAATTTGCTTTGTCCTAGCCCGTCACCGGGAGGCGTTGTCAAACTATTTACAGGCGGTGTTTGCGCCTGGGAGGTATCCGCTGAACATTCGATTTTCCGCAAACCACCGGCCACTCATACCGGTTTGTTGGGTTGCGTTAGCCCCACGCTACCGTGGGAAACCTCCACCTCGTCAACTTCAGGTTGGCATGTCACAGAACAATACGCAACGCTGAAGCCCATGCGCTGAATACCTAGTTGTATGTAACGCTCTTTCCTCCTTGTCGCACTTTCCCTTTACGACCTTGCATCCTAACATACGACATAAGTATACCATATGTGCGGTGAGAAAGCACGAAAGGTAGGCAATGCATTTGTTAAGACATAACGTGAACACTTCCTAGGCACTACTTGCGTGAACATGGTACGTGGTTTATAATGAATCTAGCTTGCACGCAATAGGCATACTATTGCATGCAGTTGTGTCCTGCTATCATGGAAGGATATGCGCATACAAGTTACACCCATGCGTCATCACACGAACAACAGGTCCACCACGTTTGTGGCTGTGTCGGGTAGCAGGAATATCAGTAGAAAGTAACAGGAAACAAGCAGGATGTTCGGTTCAAACAAGAAAGCCACAGCGATTTCTCCAGTCGTCACGAGCAAGCCAGAGACAATAATCGGTGTGAATACGCGCTTCGTTGGGACCCTCTCTTCAGATGGCAATGTGCGCATTGATGGGTCTATGGAAGGCGATATAGAAATACTTGGCAACCTCATTGTGGGGGAAACGGGGCGTGTCATAGCAACAGTAAAAGCACAAAATGTACATATATCGGGTGCTGTCAAGGGTGAAGTGATGGCAACCGAAAATCTTGAGATTTCTCCCACTGGTAAGTTGTGGGGTGATATAGCCGCAGGAAGGCTACATATAGAGCCAGGGGGGTTGTTCCGTGGTCAAAGTGAGATGCGGGCAACGGTGGAAGAGCCACTACTCCTAGAAGCTCCGCGAGAGGCTGAGGAGAGTGCTCTCTAGGTCTGGTGCAGAAGGTAGAAAGAGACATGCCGCGACGCAACATATCAAAGCCCCGGTGCCCCAAGTTACGGTCACTGGGGCATATTTTCCTACAACAAGGCAAAAGACGATGCGCAGTCACCAAAAAGCAATCTGCGCCAACACAAGCTACCAACCCGCTCAAACGTGGCGGTATGCACTTGATGATGTTGGTGTTGATTGTGCTTACCATGTCGTTGCTCATCAACTTTGTGCGTCAGGTAGTGCAAAGCGCACGCCTAGAAGCACAACGTGTGGCGCTCGCACGCGAAGTTTCTGAGCTTGAGGCCGAGGTACAGTACTTAGAAGGTGCTGTTGCCTATACCAGTTCTGATGCCTATGTTGAGCGCGTGGCCCGAGAACACTTTGCCTATGCCTATGAGGATGACATCGTCGTAATGCCACAATTTGTTGAAGGTATTCCGGTGCCCTCGCCTACCGTTTCGGCCTTGGAACCACTGCCAGAGCGCACAGAGCCAAATTGGGAAACGTGGTGGAAGGCCCTGTTTGTACAATAGACGCCGAGTATTGCATCTCAAAGAGAAAGCAACCTGCAACCCAACCTGTGGACCAACGAACACATGAAGCATACCCCCTCATACCATATGCGCATGTGCATACAGCTTAGGGTTGTAGCGAGTACAGCACCGCGCTGCCATCTACCTTGCCCCACACTTCTATTTCGGCTACGCATGTATCGTTGTAGCGAGCGCCGGGGTAGATTTCATCAATAGTTATCTTAACAAAACTAGTCTCCACCGCCTTGCCCCGCACACGCGGTATAGGTTTCGACTGCATACCGCGAGCATCCGCAAAGTCTAGGGTTACGTCATCGCCATTGGAAAAGCTCAGGGTAGCACGCTTCACACGGTTGTTGGCAAAAAAGATGTCGTCATCTCTATCGAAGCCCACGCTCATGCTGATGCGCTCAATGGTGAATCGCCCCGGAAACGTCAGCATAATCCACTCACCCACGCCAGAGCCCGCGCTCCCCTCAACCCACGACGTTTCAAGGACAGTATCAATGCTGTGCTCGACATAGTAGCTACCCCATTCATCTGATGGTAGCTCCGACGATGCGCTAGGGGTAGCAAAAGGCATCAGGTTTCTGCTTTCCATAGATGCCTCTTCAAGCACCTTGATACGGTCTACCTGTATTTGCGGGCCCATCGGCACATTCGTCAGCACCTGCCCCCACACTTGCACCCGCGCATCTTGCCAACGCAACTGCTCAATCTGTTCCATAATATTCGATTCCATTGAATTGAGCGTGAAACTTTGCCCATCGTCTGTGTTGAAGCGATAGCCTATTTGCGCACCTCGCGGGTACGATTCAAATTGGCCAGTCCAGCTATCCCCAAGCGCCGGGTCCGGGTTTTCGGGAGCCGAGTCCTCCGTGTCTTGCTCTCTCCAACTATCATTAGTGGCTGGTGGCTGCGATGCCCCAGATTGATTTCCGCTTTGTGGTGGCAGTTGCGTATCTGGAGGCATTGCAAAAGCTATTGTTGTTTCCTCGGGCGTTGGTTCAGCGCCCGGTGGTTGTGCTTGGGCTGTCTCCTCTTGTGTCTGGTCCGTTTCAATACGGATGACCCTAATCTGGGTTGAATTGACATCTAACACGTTATAATGAATTTTTCCCCACACATACGCAAGTGAGCCTGTATCGCGCAGCATAGCTAAACGCTCACCGCTGAGTGGGTCTTGTGCTACAATACCGTAGCGTGTCCCATCGGCTGTCTCAAAATAGTCATCGTATTGTGAACCAACCGGGTTACTTTTGATAAGACCAACCCACCCCTCGGCTGTCTCTGGGTTACTCTCTGCTACCTCGACTGTATCTTCGCCCTGCTCAGATGCAGCAGGAACAGAAGAATCGGTAAACGCAAACGAGGAGACAATGCCATCTACCTCTGCTTGGAATGCTTTGGGAATGACAATAGCATCATAGTCCTCGTCGAGGTCTTCAAAGCGGATGGTGAATACGAGGTCACCGGCTTGTATTTCAGCGGTTGCATTGTAGAGCACCGCCTTGTCTAGCCCCTCGTAGACGAGGACGACACGGGTTATCTCTTCGCCCAGAAACGTCACCATGCCCCGCGTCTCAAAATCGCCGGCTGCAACGCCGCCGCTATTAATGACCGTTTCCTCATTGATGCTGCGGTAGCGTATCACCAAGGTTAAGGTATTCTGCACTAGTTTGATAACGTTGTCTTTGCCCTTGCGCATAGTCCATGTTGACGGATAGCGAAACGAAAAGCCATAGTTATCGTTGACATAGGTTTGCCAATCCTCGGCGGGAACGACGACATGGTTTGTGTCTGGCTCTTCTGCGGCAATAGGTGAAGGGGCTGCATCATCACTAGCTGTATCATCTTGCTCATCCGCGTTATCATCTTGCTCATCCGCGTTATCATCTTGCTCGTCCGCGTTATCATCTTGCTCGTCCGCGTTATCATCTTGCGAACTGTCAGGCGCATCCGCCTCGTCAACCTGGGTCGTCTTGTCCTCATCGTCTGAGGCAATTTTTGGCAGACTTGGCATGCTGCAACTGTTGATAAACAGGATGCTTACTAGGAGTATGCATGCGAGTAGAATGTGTTGCTTTTGCATATGATTTGTTCCTTTCTTCTAAGATGTGTACTCGAACGATGCCACTATCTCATCGGCTTCGAGTTGCATAGCTTCAGGTACATCAATCGCCGCATAGTCGGGTATAGACTCGTCCATACGGATGGCGAATACGAAGTCGCCGACCATTATTTCGGCAGCTTCGGGGTCATTATAAAACACAGCTTTGGTTTGGTTGTCAATGATCAATGCGTCTCTATTGAGCTTCTGCCCCATAAAACTCACGATGCCTATAGTCTGGAGTTTGCCGATAGCCTTGCCAGTGCCCTGAATGTATACCTGCTCATTCGTGCGTTTATACCAGATGACGAGGTTTGTCGTGTCGTGGCTCAGCTTGATAAGGTTATGTTTCTCTTCCAGTGTCCAAGTGGTAGGGTAGTGAAATGTGAAGCCATATGCTTCGTTCGTGTAGATTTGCATGCCGGACACTTCGTCTTGCGTCACCTGCCCAAGCATAGCCGCAGTATCTGTCGTTGCGGCGGCCGGTTGTGGTAGCTCTATTGGTGCTGCTGCTGATTGCGCAGCACTAGTTCCGTCGTCATCAGACGTCGCTGGTATAGCCGGCATGGGCGAAGCGGCAGATGCAGCAGGTTCCCCAACCGTCTTGGATGCAGGCGGGCTTGCACTACCACACCCACCCGCAAGCAGCAGGAGCAGCAATGCCGCCACTATCCCTACCAAACTATCATAATGCCCTGTGCGTTCTATGTATCTGCCGCTGTGTTTTCTTCGTGATGCGATGCTAACCATGTATACACATCCTCCATAGAACTAGTGCTCATCTTTGACTAGTTTAAAGAAATTCTCACCAGCGACCCTACCGACCAAACAGCGATTCAGCGATTCAGTCGCATCACCCGGAACGACTCCGCATAGGCGCAGCCGGCCTTCTTGCCATTTTCAGCGTTCCACTCGCGCACCCACTTCGCAGCATCTTCACCCACCTGCGACGTATGGCACAGCAACGCCTCAACCTTTTGCTCAATCGTATCCGAAATATCAACAAACGTATCGGGGTGCATAGAAAGCGTCAAGTAGAGTTCGCTCACCTTGTGCGGCTCATAGCCTTCAGCCAGCAACTCCGGAAAAATGGGGCGTGTCTCCGCACTAGGGAAAACGGCATAGAGTGCTGCCTCGCCCGCAGCCCGATGGTCTGGGTGGTTAATATACCACTGCTCCACCAGCACCGTTGTCGGGTCTTGGCATATCACACGGTCGGGCTTTATATCACGAATAATGCGCGTCAAGTCGCGGCGTAGTTCCATAGTAGGTTGCAGCACACCATCGCGGTAGCCCAGAAAACGCACATCCTGCACACCTACCTTGGCAGCCGCATCCTCTTGCTCTTGGATACGTTGCTGTACCAACACATCCAAATCGGCGTCGGGCGCATTGCTGCCCGACGCACCATCGGTAATAATGCAATATGTAACTTGCGCACCTGCACGTACCCACCGCGCAATGCTCCCCGCCACGCCAAACTCAATATCATCGTGGTGCGCCACAATAGCAAGTACCCGTTTGGGCGTGCTATCGGCTTGCGTTTGTGCTGTTCTTTCTTCTGATTCCATATATCCTCATCAGAGTGTCCAGATGATGTACGCCCATAGCACCGGCTTCTAGTCTGCCCGCCGTAGCACCGACATCCTGTCGGAATTGGCGTACCAGCCGATGCTACGCTCATACCACTCCGGCTAGAAGCCGGTGCTACACTCCCGATGCTACGCTCATACCACTCCGGCTAGAAGCCGGTGCTACGCGAAGGTGGATTACACTGTTTGCAGTTGCTCATTGCCAACACCTTCGAGACGGTCCTCAAGGTCATCGTAGATTTCACGTAGCTGCGCCAGCGTCTCTTCATCGGCATCCCACAAGCCACGATTATTAGCTTCAAGTAAGCGCCCCGTAATCGTCACCGTCGCGTGTGGGTTGAGCTTCGCCATACGCTCGCGCATCTCCTCATCGAGCAGGTAGGTTTCCGCAACGCCCTGATAAACCCACCCCTCCACAGCCGAAGCCGTAGCACTCCACCCATAAGTATTGTTCACACGCGACTCAATCTCATGCACACCTTCATAGCCGTGGTTCAGCATAGACTCGTACCATTTGGGGTTCAGCAACTTAGCGCGGGACTCGATGCGTACCATTTGCTCTAGCGAGTTGAGTCGCCCGCCGGCCGTGCCAACAGCATCGGCTACCATCACCGCAGGGCGCTTGTTGCGTAGGCGCTCCACGCTCTTGCTCACACCACCCAAATACTCATAATAGTGGTCAATGTCGCTAATGCCAATTTCAAAGCTATCAATATTTTGGAAGGCAGCATCTACCGTCGCCAATGACTTCTCCATGATAGAACGAGCATCGCGCCATTCGCCATTCGCACCAAGCGTAAAGCTCTTGCGGCTCATGAACGCTTCACTCAACTGCTCATCCTCATCCCATGTGCTACTTTCTACCAAGTGGTTGACATTGGCACCATAGCTACCGGGTGCATTGGAGAAGATGCGCGTTGCCGCTTCGTCTATGCTCACGCCCAGCTCCTCAGCTTGGGCAAGCGCATGCTTACGCACAAAGTTAAATTCAAGTGGCTCATCCGCTTGCGCAGCCGTGCGCACAGCTTTGTCGAGCAGCTTCATCTGATGCGTCAACAAGTCACGGAAAATACCGCTCACCGTGACCATCACATCAATGCGCGGACGCCCAAGCTCGTTGAGAGGTATAAGCTGTATATCGCTCACATTGCCCAGCTCATCCTGCACAGCACGGGCACCAAGCAGCGATAGCACCTGTGAAACGCCCTCACCATCGCTCTTGAGATTATCAGTACCCCATAGCACCATGGCGATTGTCTCCGGCACCGCGCCTTGTTCGCGTGTCATGCGCTCTATCATATCGCTGACCAGCTTCTCCGCCGTATCCTGCGCAAAAGCCGATGGCATACGGAAGGGGTCAAGCCCATGCAGATTGCGGCCGGTTGGCACAACGCCGGGGTTGCGCACGACATCGTTACCCGGCGAGGGCATAATGTACTTCCCTTCCAACGCATGCAACAAGCCGTTGAGTTCCTGCTCATCAACCATGTTTATCGTCAACTCATTGAGAAAATCCCACAATGCATGCAAGGTACCCGGCTTGATATGCGCTTGCTCTTGCAAATAGTTCTCGGCAGCAGAACGACGCGCATGGTAGGAAGCCTGCAACTCGGCACATGTCACTTCTTCCTTGTCGCGGTCTTGCGTGACAAAACGCACCATGGTTTCACGGCATATATGTTCTATCTTTTCCCATCGTTCCTGCGCCGTGCGGTTGCTCTTCAGCCGTGTACGCAAATCGTCATAATCCCATTCCAAATTCGTAGCTATCATCTTAGGCAGCGTAGCAAGCTTAGAGTCGGGCTGCGTGAATGTCGCTATCAGCATGAGGATGTCGGACAGTTCGCTTGTCGTAGGTGGCTTGCCAAGCACATGCAACCCCATGGGGATCATGCGCTGTTCAACCTGAATAAGCTCATGCGCCAGTGCCGCAACATAGACCTCATCGGGCCCCTGCCCATTAGTTTTGCTGGCATGCTCCGGGTCAACATCAATGGTAATCTCCAGCTTTTCAGCTTGCAAGCGAATGTCCTCAAGCAGTTCAGGGGAAGGATTTTGGCGGTAGGTATCAAGGCTATCCTTGAGCAAGCGCAAGCCCTTATACAACCCGGCATGCTTCAGTGGCGGCACCATATAGCTCACTAGCGTAGCCGCGCCACGTCGTTTGGCTATCGTGCCCTCACTTGGGTTATTGACACAATAGTAGTACGCGTTGGGCAAACTCCCTAGCAAGCGCGTGGGCCAACACTTGCTGCTCAACCCAGCCTGCTTGCCCGGCATAAACTCCAATGCACCATGCGTGCCAAAGTGAACCACCCCATCGGCCCCAAACACATGCTCAATCCACGTATAGAACGCCGCAAACCCGTGGTGTGGGGCAGCATCCTTCGCCATCAGCAAGCGCATAGGATCGCGTTCATAGCCAAAACTCGGTTGTTGCCCAATAAAGACTTTGCCGAAGTATTTGCCCAAGATAAAAAATTGTTTGCCATCGTTCAGCAACTCGCCCGGCGCACGCCCCCAAAACGGTTCAATATCCTTATACAGTGGAAAGAAGCGCAGGTAATTTGCCACTGGGAAGCGGTCTGCCACATTGCCATCGGTGCCAAAAGCCAACCGATTGCCTTCAACAATGGCTTGGCGCAGGCTCTCTGCTGAAGACGGCACCTCAACGTCGTAGCCTTTGTTCTTCAACTCTTGCATCAGGCGATACAAACTAGCAAAGACATCCAGATAGGCAGCCGTGCCAACGCTCCCCAAAGTAGGCGGGAAGTTAAAGAGCACAATAGCGATTTTCTTCTCCGCATTCTCCTTGCGGCGCAACATCACACGACGGACAACGCGATTGGCTGTCAGCGTAATCTCATCGGGCACAGGCGTTGTGCGGTCGCTGTCGCTTGTTGGGCCACCATACACTCGCGGCTCAGCAGCACCATCAAGCTCTGGTATAGCAACACTCAGCGCCAACTGAATGGGTGCTAAGCCAATATCGTCTTTCTGCCATTCATCTACCCGTTGAAAGGCTAGGGGAATCATATCGAGATAGCCCACATCGAGCTTTGCTAGTGCAGCTTTTGCATCTTCAGGACGGCTCTCGGCGGGCCCACCAACGAGTGAAAACCCGGTGCCATTGAGGAGCAAATCTATTGTGGTTGTTGGGCCTGCATCGGCATCATTCGTTTCCCCTTTTTTACGCTTTTTCTTGGCGGGTGAAGCCATAAAAAATTTCTCAATCGTTGGGCGGAAGTCTAGCCCGCCACTGTAGGCTATGCGCACCTCAATGCCGCGCTCCTCTATAGCCCGCGTGAGTGCAGCAATGTGGGCCGTGTTGCCACCAAGCGCAGCGGCCCGCATAGAAAGTAAGCCAATAGACCCTTTATCAAACTTGAGCTTACGGCTACGTTGCCATTTTTGATAACTCGTGAGGTCAGTAAATGGTTCTGTTGCTTCGGGGTGATAGAGCGCCACATCGGGGTAGACAACCGGGTCTTGCACCGGCACCTTGCCTTTATAGCTAGGGACGTAGCGGTCTATAATCAAGCACATCATGCGGCTAAGGTTTTCAGTAGAACCGTTCAGCCAATATTGATGCGCCGAAATATACGTATGCAAGTCACGCGCTTTGCCGGGAATATGTTTGAGCACCTTGCTCAACCCGCGCACCAAGGCCAATTGGCGCTGGCTTTCACCTTGCCCATGCTTGGGGCGAAACTTGCCCATGAACTGTTTGAGCGGGCCCGACTCATGCTCATCGTCATCTGGTTTTTGCATAATGAACTTGCCCAAACTTGTTTGGCGTATGAGCGCCGGGTTGCTCGTGATAATACAAGTGGGGCATTGGCATTGTTCCAAAATATGCTCCATGGGGCGCACCAATTCCTCACCAAACAACATGGAGCCAAAAATAAAATCCGCCCTCTTTGCATCTTCTTCAAGCCGTTTCCATGATTCTTCACCACGCAAAAGCGCCACATTGTACAGACCAAGGTCTATGTCAATGCCATGCTCACGCTTGACAATAGCTATTGCCTCGCGTAGCGATGCATTGTTTGTAACCTCCATGGTCAGGAAGACAAAGCGCATACAATCCCCCTATGGAACATCTCAAATCCAAAAACCATACCTAACCTTTACGATGAGCTTCAATCAAGCCCACATGATAAAAACCGTGACTGATACGCTCACTGCGATGTACATGCATACCTGCTGCCTCTAGTGTTTCACGCACAAAATGCTCTGGTATCATCTGAATAGTTGTGCGGCGATGGCTCCGTGGAAAGAAGCCCCCCACCCAATGCTTCAATGCCAACAGCCGGTTGTAGGGCGCATACGTAAGAATAAGCGTATTACTGCATAGGTTAGCTAATCGCGTGCAGAGCGCTGCAAAACCATCTTGAGGGTAGTGGATGAGGACATCGAAACAGATAACCACATCGTAGAAACCGCCAACATTCTCAAGGTCGGACGCGACAAAGTGAATACGGTCTAGCACACCAGCGAGCGCAGCTTGCTCACTAGCCGCTTTTACCATTTGTGGTGCAATATCCACGGCTGTCACCGAAAGACCACGTTTAGCAAGGGCAATGCTCACCAACCCTGTGCCACATCCCGCATCAAGTGCATAGGCTTCGGGTGGCAAGTGGCGTTCGTTCAGCCACAGCTCAGCCTGCGACATCATTTTTGCGTGCCCCTCGCGTATCGAAAGACGTATAGAAGAGAGGTCTTCGCTATTGCCATAAATAGCAGACCAGCGGTCAAACCCTTCACCATTAAAATACGTTTTCAGGTTATTCTTGTGGCGTTGTATGTCAAATTGTCCATTTCGCATGCTCCATCTCCTCGCCAACGAAGCCTTGCGGCTTACGGCTTACTTCCAACCACCAATCGTGTCGAATATTTCCTTATCGTCAATAGGCTTGGGCACTACACCAGATGGCTCATTGAGAAGGTACTCAGCTAGATTGACAAAAGGCTCCACACACTGAGCTTGGTCTGGCTCCTCCATTTGGAAAAGCGTCTTACCGGCTAGTCGGCTACGGCGAATCAAGTCATGGTAGGGCACTTTGGCCACCAGTTGCGTACCCACCAAATCTGCGAATTTCTCCAACACGTTGGTACCGCCACCGTGAACATAGTCTACCCGATTGGCAATAATGCCAGCCAGCTTCACCTTATAGCGTGTACTCTTCTGCTGCACAGCCATGCACAGGCGGTTGGCAGCAAAAATACTATCGAAATCATTACACGCAATAATCAACGCAAAATCAGCATGTTGTAGAGGAGCGCTAAACCCACCACATACCACATCGCCAAGCACATCAAACAATATAACATCGTACTTATTGTACAAACCAAATTCTTGTATCAACTTGACCGTTTCACCGACTACATAACCACCACAACCACTACCGGCGGGGGGGCCGCCCGCTTCAACAGTGCTGACGTCAGCATACCCTATCTGCACTACATCAGAAACTTCCACCTCTTCATGGTGAAAGTCAACATCATTAAGCACATCAATAACCGTATTTTGCAACGTACCCGTGAGAGGGAATGTACTATCGTGTTTCGGGTCACAGCCAATCTGCAATACCTTTGCACCCTTCAGCGCCAGAGCAGCCGAAAGGTTTGCACTCGTTGTGCTCTTCCCAATACCACCTTTACCATATACTGCAAGAATCATATTTTACCCACCCAATGCCTCTTTTGCTTTTCGTAACACATCCGCCGTAATAATCCGGTATCCCTGTTCTGCTGCAAATTTCTCAGTATTCTTCCGTACCTTCCCACGAACAAAAAACGGTATTTTCTTGAGCATCGCCTCGGCATCTGGTGCCCACACAGGCTGTATTGGCTTTCCAGGTATCGTTGGGCTATCGGTACGTGGTGCTGCTGTTGTGCTGCTCGGAGCATCACCGCTGCTAGTAGCGGTCTGGGGAGACTGCACCGGTTGCTCAGCAGGTGTCGCTATCGTTGCCACTGCAACATGCTCAGGCATCGCGCTTGGTGCAGATAACATAGCCGGTTCATCTTGCGCATCTAGCCCCGCATCACCAAACATATCAATGAGATGCTTCTCGAGCCCAAGTTTGGTAGATGTATACACCCTATCGGCAATATAATCTGCCCCTGCAAAGCCAAGCATAGGGTAGTAGCCAAGCAAGTTATTTTCAATGTGCGTTGGCGGGGAAATGACCATACATGGCACATCGAGTTTGCGCGAGCTATGGCGTTCCATTTGGGTACCACATACCAAATCGGGGAGAATATCCTCAATGAGGGTAGCCACATCCTGAAATTGCTCTGTCACCAGCAGGTCTTCTTGCAAATAGCCTTCTAGTTGTGAACGAATCCAATCGGCTTCGCTAGGTAAATAGGTGCCCGCATGGGCTATTTGCATGCCGAGTTCATCATGCAAAAACTTGACCATGCCCACCGTATGCGTGGCATCGCCAAACACAAACGCTTGTTTGCGCCCAAAACTCTCCATATCTGCTGTGCGTGCAAACCACGGCACACTGCTCGGCGTGCTCATGCCGTCTAGCGAAAAGTGGGTGAGTGGTGGCATGCTGACGCTGCCCTTGGCATTGGCACGTGCGCCTACCTCATTGAGCATTTCTACCAAGCGTTTGAGCCATGCGACGGTAGGTTGTACCCCAATTGGTATATCACAGAGTGCTGGTGTGCCGAATTGTTCTTCTAGGAAGCTTACTGCTCCAAGGCCAAGTTCGCGGTAGGGTGCAATGTTGACCCACGCGGCTGGCAAACGCTCTAGGTCGCTCAAGCTTGCTCCCCAAGGCGCTACGACATGCACGTGTACACCAAGCGCAGACATCATACGGCGCAGGCTTATCAAGTCTGAACGCGCATGGAAGCCAAGCGAAGCTGGCCCTATCAGGTTGACGCTGGGGACTTCTGTGAGCGGTTGCGCACACGCATACTGTTTCACCAAGAGGGTGAACAGGTTTTCGCTGCATGGTATTTCTTGCATGCGGTAGGGGTTGGCATCATAGACGAGGACTTTGGTAGCGAGTTCGGCACTGTCGGCCACACGTTGCAAATCTTCTTGCAACAATATGGTGCTACAGCTAGGAGCGACGATGATCAGGTCTGGCTTGGTGGTAGCTTCGACATGGCGCAGCATTTCGGGCAACCGGATGGTGCCTTGTGCTAAGTCGCGCCCATTGACAACGCTGGTATTCATGCGCGGTAGGTCGGGCGTGCGCTCCAACATCGTAAAAATAGTATTTACATAATCATCGCCCAATGGGGCGTGAAAGATGGCCTGCACTCCGCGCAGGCTGTTGGTGATACGTCCCACGCCATAGTGGGCTGTGCCTTGATACATCCAATAAGTCAAGCGCATACGCTTCTTTTCCTCTTATACTGTGCCAAAATAGAAGGTATTTTCATAAGGGTCCACGGCAAAACAAATGCGACTCAAAAGCCCTTCCATGCCCATGAAGTTTGGATGGAGCCACACATCGTCCTCGTCGAGGTCGGGAATGAACGCGGTAGCATCAACGTCAAGGGGTTCGCCTGTGTCAGCATCCAAACGCACTCCCACTCTCAGCAATCGCCCTTCATATACAGTGCCTCGTATCATCAACCGCTCTCGTTGTATGGTATCATCATCTTGTATCGCACCAACATCAATGATGTTTGGGTCAAAAACACACCACGGCGAACCGGTATCTACAATAGCATGAGCTTTCTGCTGATGAGCAACAATAATGACTGGTATTACAAAAAGGTTCGTCTGCTCGTGCTCTGGATAACGGTCTGCATAGTACATAGCCCCACAAGCAAAATCACCAGAAATGAGCAGGTCAGTAAAACGCATCATTACTAGAGTACTCTCGTGACAAGCGTACTAACAGCATCCTCACCATCGCCAATAAGTGGCTTTAATTCCTTCAAATCTTTCGATGCACCTAACAAAGAACCTTCACGTACAGCAACCCAAAGTCCACGATATTCTTTTGCATGTTTGTCAAACCATGCCATTGTCTCACGCATACCTCTCGGCTTTGGTGCATCTTTCACGACACGCGCAACCGGAGGCGATAGCACATGGGCTACATACTGGGCGCGTTTATTCTCTGGAAAAAGACGTCCGGCCTGTTGCGCCAACTCCATAGCTAACCGCTTCAATTGCATGTCCATCAAGGTCATGTCTATTGCTCTGAAAATCTCTTCTGGTGCATGCAAAGACCAATCTGTATTGCGCACCAAGTCTACAAAGCGGTCTTGGTCTTGCATTTGCACACAATCTTCAAGCAACTGAACAATAGTATGATGCTGTTGTTCCATTGTCTGTGCTCCAATTCCCTAATCCCTAACCCCTAAGAGCCGCTAAAAGTTTGCAAACCGCGCCATTTAGAGTACTCTCATCACAATAGTACTTGCGACTGCATCTTCACCTTCACCAATAATAGGTTTTAGCTCTTTATAACTATCGGCTACTGCCAACAAAGAACCTTCACGTACAGCAATCCAGCGCCCACGATATTCCCTAGAATGTTCTTTTATCCACTCACTTGATTCACGCATACCTCTCGGCTTTGGTGCATCTTTCACGACACGCGCAACCGGAGGCGATAGCACATGGGCTACATACTGGGCGCGTTTATTCTCTGGAAAAAGACGTCCGGCCTGTTGCGCCAACTCCATAGCTAACCGCTTCAATTGCATGTCCATCAAGGTCATGTCTATTGCTCTGAAAATCTCTTCTGGTGCATGCAAAGACCAATCTGTATTGCGCACCAAGTCTACAAAGCGGTCTTGGTCTTGCATTTGCACACAATCTTCAAGCAACTGAACAATAGTATGATGCTGTTGTTCCATTGTCTGTGCTCCAATTCCCTAATCCCTAGCCCCTAAGAGCCGCTAACCACTAACTACTAGCCGATGGCATAAGCCCCACTGTCCACACCGGGTCATCAAGCGGACCTAGGTGTGTATGGCGCTTGAGATTGTTGCTAAACATACCGATAAGTGTTGCTACGCCACCCCACCCATGTATAGGCATAAAAGTAAATTCCGTGCTCCATTTAGCTACAGCTCCCATACCGATAAGTGGGTTGGTGGTAGCTAAGGTGCTCACGACGAGATCGGGCTTCATCTGCATAATATCCTGCACTTGGCGGTCGAAGTTGGGCTGTTCGACAAGGCGCACGCCTTTCAGCGCTTCTAGTTCACGCGCATGAAAACGTTTGTTGATATAAGGTGTGCCACATTCGACAATTTCACACCCACTAGCCCGCAAGAAGCGTGCCACCGGGAGCTCCATCAGAGTATCGCCCGTGAAAAACACTTTTTTGCCACGCATAAAGGTGACATGCTCTTGAATGTGCGACCATGCTTCAGCTTCGCGGGCTTGTAAATCTACGTGTTTGCCACATGCTGCTGCCAAGTCTTGCCAAAAGGCTCGCACACCATCTGGCCCCATAGGGAAGAGTGAGGAGAGCACGGTAGCGCCACGCTCACGCGCTAGGCGGGTTGCTACTTTTGCGAGATATGGTTGCAGGGGGGCTAATATGGTGCCTGCGCCAATGGGTGGCAATTCGGTGAAGCGATTGGCAGGTAGGAAACCGGCCACTGGAATATCGAGGCTGGCCGCTTCGGCCAAAAAATCATCTGCCGTTACATCGTTGACGGAACCCAGAAACACCACTCGGCGGTCATCTGCTTCTGCTTGCGGGCAATAGGGTATCATGGCTTGCAACACGGAGTCTTCGGCTTGGGCACAGGTATATTCTAGCCCACTGGCGGGAACAAACAGCACGGGCAGATCTGGCGTGCTGAGGCTGTTGGCCAACCCTTCAAATTCAACTTTCATCACTTCTGGTGTGCAAGACGAGAGCATGAAAATGACAGCAGGTTCAAACTCTTTGCGTATCTCATCCACCAGTGATTGTAATTCAGGTTGTTGTTTTGAAAGGTCGGCCTCTTCCATGAGTGCAACACCAAACCGTGGCCGCGCAAAAACCATCACGCCGAGCATGTTTTGCAGAAAGTGGGCACAGGTATGTGTTCCTAAGATAAGGAAAAAGCTATCCTGTACTTTTTGATAGAGCCACCCGACACTGGCTAAGCCACAAAAGCCATGAAATGAGCCGTCTTCGCGGATGATGTCACTCATTGTGCCTCCACACACATTATATCTTCATGCCCATGCCGGCTGGTTCGCCCGCCATCTCAGCATCCTCATCATATTGCAGGTCACGCGGGGCACCACACACCGAAATATCCTCTAGTTGCAAGTCACGCGGGGCACCACACGCCGATACATCGGCTAGGTTGCCACTCTGCACCACGTCCGCCGATAGGTCGGGGCGCTGTGCTTTCAATTGTGCAATTTCCTCTTGTGTCAAAATGCGCGACTGGTCAAACTGGAGATCAACCTCAAGCTGCAAGCCTTTGCGTTGTACGCGCCCAAGGTCATAGAAGCGCTTGGACATGGTTGTTTGGGCAAATGCTTTCAAGCACCCAAGCATGTAGCGACGTTTCTGCTTATCCTTAATGAAGGGATAATCCATGAAACTCTTGCGCATGTAGAAGCGGGCATAGCTCTTGAGTACGCCTTTGAGCACATCCTCACGTTCCATGGCTTTGGGTTTCATGATGGGTGTGACGAAGTTATATTTGGAGTAGTCACGTACTTCCACACGGTCGCCAAGCTCTTCAAACAGTTCGGCAAATGGCCATGGGGTGTACATGTTCCAGTTGGCCATATCGGGGTTCCAGTCGGTTGCTAGGCGGAATGTTTCTTCTATCGTCTCAGGTGTTTCATCTTCCATGCCCATAATGAACTGTGCTTCAGCAACAATACCGTTCGCTTGTAGCAGTTGGATAGCTTGTTTGTTTTGCTCAATGGTGGTTTCTTTGCGGAAGACGTTGAGGTTCAATTGGCTTGCGGCTTCTGTGCCGAGTGAAACGTGCATTAGGCCTGCTTTGCGATAGTAGTAGAGCAAGTCTTTGTCGCGCAAAATGTCGGTTACACGGGTGTTGATACCCCACGGCACTTCTAGGCGACGGTTGATCAATTCTTGACAGAGGGCGACAAACTTTTTGCGGTTAATAGTCGGTTCTTCATCGGCTAAAATGAAGAAGCCAATGTTGTATTTTTTATACAACATTTCAATTTCATCTACAAAGTGCTTGGGGTCGCGTGCGCGGTAGACGCGCCAGAATTTCCACTGCGAGCAGAAACGGCAGGTGAATGGGCACCCACGCGCAAAGTTTGGCACGGCAACGCGGCAATTGAGTGGAATGTAGATGTACTTGTCCCAATCCAGAATATCCCAATCTGGGTCGAGAACTGCATCAAGGTCACGGATGGGTGGGTGGGCTGGGGTAGCGACAACTTGGCCGTGTTCTACGTAGGCTATGCCTTTGATGTCGCGGCGTTCTTTGAGGTCTGCACCGGCTTCAATGGAACGCAACAGATTGACGATGATTTCCTCACCTTCACCACGAACGATGTAATCTGTCCATGGGGCTTCATTGAAAATTTGCCCATACATAAAGGTTGGGTGTATGCCACCGAGGATAAGCCGCGCTTGGGGGCGCTTTTCACGAGCTATTTTGAGCGTGTTTTGTGCTTTATAAATCATAGGCGTAATGGCTGTCACCATAATGACATCAGGCTGATCTTGCTCGATAATCTGCCCGAGCATATCATCTGGTATATCATACGCCATAGCATCAAGGAACCTAACGTTTGTGTAACCTGCTTTCTTCAATGCTCCGCCGATGTAGGGTGCCCAACTCGGGGGCCAGTTGCCGGCTATTTCGGCCCCGCCTGCGTGATAGTTGGGTTGAATCATCAAAATGCGCATGAGATAAAATACCTCCTTTTACTGCCTAAGTACCTAAGCATTTATTTTTGGTATAAGAGGTTGCGTACACCGTCGGTACCTCTTTTGTTTAGGCGAATACAATTTTATATGCACAACGAATATCGTCACCGTGTGAAACGTTGGGTGCAACGTCTTCACCACGGATAACCATTTCCTGAACAACACACTGGGCATCAATGAGCGTTTGAAAAAGCGCTTCAAACGTCCCGGCGTAGAAGCTACACGCTTCGGGTTGAACAGTTTGTTCAGGCGACCGATTAGCAATAATAATTCTCGCTTCTTTCCCACCCATGAAGCTAAATGTACCGCTTCCGACAAATGTCCATGCATTGCCACTCATGGCCATGAGGAGCAACGTTAGCCCCCACCCTCGCGGCAACACCTTCACCAAGCGCTGAAATGGGCCAGGAATGCGATGCTTGAGCAAGTAGCGTGCTGTTAGTTGCCCAGACCGCTTCAACAGTTTCCGTGTTTCTTCGCTGCCGACATGGTCTTGCACCATTTGCACAAGGGTAAGAAATTCCTGCTCTTCGACCATTTCAGCAGGCATGGTATGGATAAGGTGGGAGTGTTGTCCTTCTTGTAGCATTTCACGCGCCCGGTTCTCACCGTAGAACTCTTTTAGGGCTTCAACTGTTTGAATTATTGTATTTGGCCCGACTCTTGTATTTCCCACGTCATTCATTCCGCTGTTCACGACATGCATAGAACATGACTATACAAACGAGGGCGATTGTTTAGCCTGTAGTACAGAATCATAACTACCTGACGAACGATTGTAGCATGGCGGATAAGAATTTGCAAGTTTCATAATGACTTTGCATAATAAAGAAGGGTTGTGTTTTCCAGATTATACCATGAAACATATACACAAGCTTCTCGCATATGCTAGGATTTTCCCTTATTTCTTCACCACTGCCTTATAGACAATAACATGGTGTATAATGATTTGCAACGTGTGCATATGTATGCTACGTGCTCATAGATGATCGTACACAACCTACGGGAACAAACATTATCATGAAAATCATTTTTTACCTTATTGCAGGGCTACTAGCCCTTTTTGGTTTTCTATTCATTGTCGGGTCGCAGGGGATGCTGATGCGTATAGTTATCGGTATCATCCTCTTTGCGGCTGCGGGGGGCTTGGTCTACCTTTCGCGTGTGCAGCCACAGCATACTACGACAACGATAAAGCAAGATATTCACTTGAGCGGCAATGTCAACTTGGAAACGTTGAAATGCCAAAAATGCGGTGGCGCTCTTGAGAACGACTCGGTAAGTGTGAAGGCTGGTGCAGTGTTTGTGTCTTGCCCCTACTGCGGCGCAGCCTACCAAATTGAAGAGGACATCAAGTGGTAGAGCTAGAGCAGAGCGATAGTACCTATACAACCCATGTTTCGCAAGAACATGAACATGCAGATAGGTATGGGCAAAACCCATCGCCCCCTCTCGCACGGCGCTTGTGGCATGGGTTGCACCAACATGTAACCACATGGCTATCATCGCTCGCACCAGCGGCTCCATTGCAGCCGGGCATGTATACCTATCATGTGGCTGACAATTGCGGGCAACGGCGTATCCATTTGCGCATAGAGCACGATGCCTCAGCCGTGTTGTTTATAGATGTCAATGATGTGGTGCATTTGAATGCGACGGCAGCAGATATGGCCAAGCTGGCGCTAGACAATGTGCCATTTGAGCAAGCATGCAACCGTTTGCGAAGCAAATTCCGTGATGTGAGCCAAGCGCAACTGTTGCAGGAAATGGACAATATATATAATATGGTAGATGCTATCCGTTCGCTAGAACGTGGGTGCGCTACCTGTGCATTGGCTGCCTATGGTTCCCTGAGCCATGTGCCGCTTTTCAGCACACGTGCTCAGGCTCCCTACAAGGCCGATATTGCTCTGACGTATGTGTGCAATAATGCCTGTGAACATTGCTACAATGAGGCGCAACGTGTTGCTATGCCATCGCTCGATATAGTAGAGTGGTGCCGTGTCTTAGACAAGCTCAGTGCTATTGGGGTGCCACATATCATTTTTACTGGAGGCGAGGCTACATCGTTTGCAAAGCTACCGGAGCTTATCCGCCATGCCGATAGGTGCGGGTGCATTGTGGGGCTAAATACCAATGGGCGTCGTTTATCGAACATGGATTATGTGCAGACATTGGCTGATGCGGGCCTGAACCATGTGCAGATTACGCTTGAGTCGTGTCGGGAAGATGTGCATAATGCGCTCACTGGTGCTTTATCGTTTGCACAAACAGTCAAGGGCATTGAGCATGCGCTGGCTAGTTCCTTGCGTACTATCACCAATACCACGCTGATGCGCAGCAATGTTGATCATGTGGATGACATCATCACGTTTCTGCATGACTTGGGGGTAGAGACATTTGCCCTGAATAGTATGATTAAGGCTGGTGGCGGCATAGCATCGCCCGAGGCATTGGAGCATGAAGAGCTTGCCCCAGTGCTGATGCGTGTGCGCGATAGGGCGGCTGAGCTAGGGATGCGATTTCTCTGGTATACTCCTACTGAATACTGTCGCCTGTCGCCAGTGGAGCTGGAGCTTGGGGCAAAGCGTTGCAATGCAGCCGAGTATACTATATGCATTGAACCAAATGGCGATGTATTGCCTTGTCAATCATATTATGTCGCAGCGGGTAATATTATCCACGATAGTTGGGAATATATTTGGAATAGTGAGCTTTTTCGCAGTTTCCGCGAGCGTGGCGATAACCCATGTAAATCTAACTTACCCCAGCAGTGTTGGGATTGTGCAGATTTATCATTGTGTGGTGGTGGGTGCCGGTTGGAGCAAGATGAGAAGCAATAAAGCGGTAAAGCGATACAGCGATACAGCGATACAGCGATACAGCGATACAGCGATAGAACGGTTGAGCGATACAGTGGTAGGTCAGTGTTCTGTTTGGGATGTGGGAGGTGTACATGGCAGTAGATGACTTATTGAAGCGGTTGTTTTTTGTGCAGATGCCCAAAAAAAAGGTCAATATTGCACCGGGCATATATCATTCTATGCGCGAGACTGATGGCAGCTATACGCGCTTTCATCTGCGCGTAGACCACGATGGTAGCGGTATGCTTATAGTGAATGCAACGGCTGCCGTTCACCTCTCGCAATCGGGAGTGGTCATAGCGAAGGGTTTGATGGATGGGAAGCAAGAAGCAGATATACTGAAGACGCTTGGCGTAGGGTTTCGTGGCACATCACAAGAGGCTATGCAAGAAGATGTGCGCAAAGTGCAATCGTTGATAACGTGGCTTGGTGCGCCCGGCGATAATTACCCTGTGTTGAGTTTGGAAGATGTCGCTTTTTCGGCACGTCAAGCGCAACTGATAGCTCCCTTTCAAGCAGATGTACCGTTGGCAGGGCCGGAGAAGATTGTACCCATTATTGATATGCTGTGGAAGATAGGCATTCCCAATGTGTGTTTTTTGGTGCCTGAGCAACCTGATGCCAACCATATGCAATACCTCATCCATGCTATTGAGCGTGCGGAAGATGTAGGCTTGATAGCAGGTGTACGTGCGCGAGCCAGCGACCTTGAGCAAGGGAATGTGCTGTATGATATGGCTATGGCCGGCGTAGATTATGTAACATTGCCATATGCTTCGGATAGGGCCGAAATACATGATGCCCTGTGTAGCGCAGGCGATTTTGCTGCTGCTGAACGGGTTCTGCACAATCTTTCAAACCTTGAGATATGCCCGGTTGCTGAGATAGCGCTTGTGCAGCAAACGATAGAGCGGCTTGAACAGACATTGGGTGCATTGCAAGCTATGCATGTGACGAATACATCATTTTTTGCTATTGCCTATTCAGTTACGGAGCGTCCAGTTGGTGAGCTGCCGGCAGGCGCAAAAGCTGGGGCACTTGCGGCACGTTCGTTGTTGCCGTTGGCAGTACAGATTGAGGAGTTGGCTAGTCAATCTCAGGTGCGCTTCATTTGGCAACCCACGGTGCAATATACACCAGAGAAATCATTGGCTGACCATGTGCGTGCTGGGCCACGCTGTTCGGGCGAGGTGGCAGTGCGTGTGGAGCCAGATGGTGCGGTCATTCCTCCACGTGGGGCATATCGTAGTGTAGGAAATGTGCTGCACGACTCGTGGGAAACGATTTGGGGCGACTCGGCATTTCGTATCTTCCGTGAGCATGTTGAACCAGTACAACAATGCGATAGTTGCCCTGGGTTGCCGATGTGTGCGATCACATGTTTGCGCGAGCATGCGGGTTGGTCATACGAATAATACAAGTAAGGAGTTGAAAGAGATGCAAAGCTACAAAACACGTTATGAACGGAAAACAACTACTATGCGACACAGGCAATGGCTATGGGCTGCTATGGCTCTTGTTACCTTCATGATGTTCTCTCTTGCTCCACTGGTACAGGCACAAAACTATATGTTTTCAGTACCAGAATTGAAGATGGATGTGCATGTGCAACGTGATGCCAGTGTGTATATTGCCTATGATATAACCTTTGAAAACCATGGTGATCCTATTGATATTGTAGATATTGGGTTGCCACACTCCAACTACAACTTTTCTACCATGAGTGCTTCTATTGATGGTGTGCCGCTCGATGACATACGCACATCGGAGTATATTGCCACAGGGGTTGAGGTGCATTTGGAGGAGCACGCCATTCCTTCGGGTCAACAGGGCCGGTTTCGCTTTGAATGCGTTATGCCCGATATGGTGTATCAAGATACGACGAATGGCGATAATGCCTCTTTGCGTATAACGCCAACGTGGTTTGATGGTAGCGTGGTTCAGGGTACGAGCACGATTCAGGTTGCTATTCATGCCATGCCCGGTATCACTTTGGATGAGTTGCTCTATCAAGATGAAAAAGCTGCTTTTACCAATAAGGAGATGATAGGGGATAAAGCGGTTGCTTTCTGGCAATGGGAACAGGTATCGGCAACCCATGAACATTTGGTGGGCATTTCGTTCCCCAAACGCGGCATGGACCGCGTGGTGGAGATGAGTGCATTCACTTTGTTTATGAAGTGGGCCGGGGAAAATCTGGCATTTCTTGTTCCCATCATATGGGTTGTAAACCTCGTCGCATTTGGGTTTTTGTTTTTCCGGTTTACAGGTGGTACCGGCTTTGGTATCTTTATCTTTCTGGTTGTCTTTCTCGGCAACTTTCTTGTAGCAGCACAACTTGCCATTTGTGTATTACCCATCTTACTGTTACTGATTGCAGGAAATGAGACGATACTGCGGCGGCGCAAGCAGAAGTATTTGCCCGCCGTGGTGCAGGTTGAGGGTGGTGGTATCAAACGTGGGTTGGCTGCACCAGAAGCGGCTGTTTTGCTCGAGCTACCCCGCAACAAGGTGCTGATGCTGGTTTTGTTTGGTATGCTGAAAAAAGGCGTCCTACGGCAAATACAGGCTTCTCCACTCAAGGTGAAAATCGTAGAGGCTTTTCGTGGCACGAAAGATGAACGTGCTAAGGTGGCGCAGCAAAAGGGGATTGTGCTCCATGCCTATGAGCATGCGTTTCTGGATACTTTGGAGAAGGAAGACTATAAAGCAGTCCACAAAATTGATTTCAAGGACGCTATGGAGAATCTCATTAAGCATACGGTCAAGCGTGTGAAAGGGTTTGACCTTTCGGATACACAAGAATACTATATCTCTATTATTAAGCGTGCTACCGAGCAGGCTGAGGGCATTGGTGATATACCAGAGCGTGAAAAGAACCTCGACCGTAACCTTGAATGGATTATCATGAATGATAGGTATGATAGACCATTTGAAATGTCTGGGCATACCTATCGCCCTGTTTGGATGCGTACATCATCATGGGGTGGTATAGGTGCATCATCATCGGGTGGTGGAGGCGGGTTATCTATGGGACCCTCCGACAGTGGTAGTACCTCTTTTGGCGATGTGGCTGGTTCGTTTGCCGGTTGGACAGAGAACACTATGGGCAAGATGGCCGATGCGGTTGCACCCGATTTTGGTGGTATCCTTGATTTGAGCAAATTTAGTAGCGGTAGTGGTGGCGGAGGCGGAGGCGGTGGTAGCGGTTGTGCCTGTGCCTGTGCTGGCTGTGCCTGTGCCTGTGCATGCGCTGGCGGGGGACGCTGAAATACAATACTAGCATGTGTGCTATAATAGCACTTCAGCAAGCACCCATGCAAAAAGCATGCGTGTGTGTATGTGTTCTTTGTGGATGGCCGGGGAGGAAAAGGTAAGAGAACTATGTTCGTACCAGTGACAAACATACCAGCACCTTCAGTGATGCAATGGGTGCGACTCGCAAGTGGGTATACCGTCTACTATCGTCAAGCAGGTATTGGCACACCATTACTGCTCATTCATGGGTGGGGTGGGTCATCACGCTATTGGCGCGATACAATAAACCATTTGTCTACCTTGCGCACAGTCTATGCCCTCGATTTGCCGGGCTATGGACAATCGCCCCCGATGATCGTCGAATCGGCAACCCCAGAACGGTTGTCGCGGCTCGTGGTGGAATTTGCCAATACGCTGAACATAGAGTACTTTGACGTGATCGGGCACTCACTTGGTGCCAGTATAGCTGCCTATGTTGCGGCTGGTTGGCCAACACGAGTAAACCATGTGGTGCTGACATGTGTAGGGACATATCGCAACCACAACGAACGCCGGCTCATAAAGATTGTTCATCGGCTTCTTTCCATTTGGCTACGTCTACGTCAGCCATGGATGGTCCGTGTACCTCTTATGTATCGTCGCATAGCACGTAACTTCTTCTATCGCTTGCCGACTGATGATAAACTCCTGCGCGAAAGTGTGTATGACTTTTTGCGCATGGACCGCCGCGCAGCGAAAGAGAGTGCTATTGGCATGGTTGGGCATACCCTCGATTCAGTGCTACGGCAGATTGCTGCACCAACCTTGGTGATAGGAGCAACCCACGACCGACTCTTGCCCAAATATGGACCACCCGCCGTTTCGCGGCTTGTTCCCAACAGTCGTTTGGTGTGGATTGAACGCTGCGGGCACCTCCCCATGCTTGAAAAGCCAGAGTCCTATCATAGCCTTCTCCGTGAATTTCTGATGAAAGGCTTAGCAAAAGAGAAAGAACCTATAGAAGCAGAAGCAACTATAGCGGTAGAAGGTGCTCTGCCATAACACACAAGACATATCGCAGCATTGCAGTATATCAGCAAAGAAGTGCATGTTCCCTTGTTTATAGCTTTGCGTGCTTTGCGTCTTTGCGCGAGGTCTTACTGAAAAAAGAAGTGTGATTGTAAGCCCCGGTAACGTGTCCGGGAGGAGCGTATATGGAGCAAATAAACCTTTCTGGTGGTGTTCATATTCATTATCGTGTGGCAGGCACTGGACCGGCCCTCCTCTTGCAGCATGGATGGGGTGGGTCTTCGTTGTATTGGCAAAGTACCGTTGCCAATCTTTCAGATTTGCGCACAGTGTATGCGATAGACTTGCCGGGCTACGGGCAATCGCCCCCTATGACGCTTGAAGCAGCCCACCCCGAACGCTTGGCAATATTACTGATAGAATTTGCAGATGCGGTAGGGTTAGAGCATATTGACCTTATCGGGCATTCTTTTGGCGCAAACCTTGTTTCCTACGTCGCAGCCAACTATCCCTCACGGGTGGGTCATCTTGTGCTCACATGCCCGGCAACATACCGGAATGACCGCGAACGCCAAATGGTACGTTTTGTGCATCGGCTTATGGGCTTGACGCTCCGCATGCGTCGTCCATGGGTAGGGCGTATACCCCCCGTGTATCGCAGAATTTCACGGCGCTTTTTCTATCGCCTGCCAGATGATAATGTGCTCTTGCGAGAAGGCTTCAAAGATTTTTTGCGTATGGACCGCCAAACCGCTACACAAAGTGCCCTCAATGCAGTTGATGACTCCATCAACAAAGTATTCCGGCGCATCGAGGTACCCACGCTGATAGTTGGAGCCAGCAATGACCAGATTATGCCGCGTCATGGCCCTTCTACCGTGGCACAGTTAATACCAGAGAGTCGCCTAGTGTGGATTGAGCAGTGTGGCCATTTGCCCATGGTAGAGCGCCCAGAAGCCTATCACTGGCTTGTGCGTGATTTCTTGAGCAATGGTGCTACATCTGAAGAAATGCCATTGCTCGCTGAGGGTAGGACCAGAATGAGAGACAGTATGATGATGACGCGGGATGGACGACCAGCAATGGGCAACCAACGACCAACACGAGAAAGCGAACGACCAGCAGCAGCAACGCCCAACCGTAGACCAGCGACAGGCGCAGGAAGACCAGCAGAGGCCAATCGGGGAACAGCAACAAATCCTCCTCCTATGCCGGCCAACCGCCGCCCGATGGCTGCTAATCGTGGTGGTTTCATGGATAACCGTAGCACCGATGCTACCCAACGTGCTGCGGGGGGTGCAGTTGGCAGACCGGCAGTAGCACCTACACAAAAGTCCGGACAAGCTAAGCAAAAAGTAGCTGTGGATGTGGGTGATACCCATGGGCACGATGTCTATGCTGCCTCCAATGGCGAACAGCAACAAGATGTCCATATCGCATCAAAGGGTGATGATGATACGCATAGAGCAGATGCCCATACCACAGCAAAGCAGCATGGCGACACAGAAAAGCAAGCTACCGCTACACCGTCTCATACAGAGCGGCAAGAGGTGTATACGCCTCCCAGAAAAGAGCGACAGCAACAGCAGCATGATAGTTATAGTGCCTCCAAGAGGGATAGGCAAGATACCTATGCACCTCCGTCATCCAAATCGGCATCACCTTCAACAACAGCACGGCCACAACATGGCAGTGGTAGCGCACGAGATAGGCAACAAGATGCCTATGCTGCATCACCAAGACCAGCAGCGGCATCCATGGTCCACACAGGCAAACACGGGCAACAAGCTATGGTTGCGAGCAGGAGGTTTGTGGATGTGTCGTGGGCAGAGGCACAGCAGGCAGCACAGCAGGCAGCAGAAGTTGCAGCCTATCAGACTGAGGTGGCGGCACAACAAGCAGCAGCAGCCTTGAATCAACAAGCAGCAGCCGACGCAGCACGGCAGGTTGCTGAGGTAGCCCAAGAAGCGGCCGCAGAAGCGCAACGGGTAGCGGCATTGGCGGCGCTCCAAGCAACGGAGGAAGTTGCGATGCAGATGGCAGCACTGGCCGAGCAACAGACATTGGCAGCACGCCAAGCTTCCGCAGCAGCCGAGGCCCATCAAACAGCTCTTGAAATTGCGCAACGGATGGCAGTCGAGTTTGAGCATTTGTGACAGGCTGTCTGAAAAAACAGGTTCTAAAAAACATCTATGCAAAAGGTTGTGCTTTCAAGTGGTCCTATCTACTACCGCAAAGATGGGAATGGCCCACCATTCCTCTTATTGCATGGGTGGGGCGGTTCATCGCGCTATTGGATAGGCACATTAAAACGATTGGCCGATATACGCACCGTCTATGCCCCCGACTTGCCGGGCTATGGCGAGTCTCCACCATTGCATGTCGAGATAACACCCGAACGCATGTCGGCACTGGTGCTAGAATTTGCCGATGTACTTGGCTTACAGCAGTTTGACTTGAATGGGCATTCATTCAGTGCCAATGTTGCCGCATACTTGGCAGCATACCAAGCTGAGCGCATTGGGCGACTTGTGTTGACATGTGCCAGTACATTTCGTGGCGAGCGTGAGCGTCAACGAGTGCGCGAGGTGCATCGTCTAGCAGGGTTGTGGGTGAAAATGCGTCGCCCATGGATGGGGCGTGCGCCTCGGTTTTATCGCCAAGTAGCGCGGGTCTTTTTCTATCGCGTCCCCAATGATGATGAGTTACTGCGCGAGAGCGTAGATGATTTTTTGCGCATGGACCGTCGCACAGGTATAGAGAGTGCTATGAATGCGGCTAGTCCAGATTATAACGTTATTTTGCAACGTATTACAGCCCCAACCTTGGTGATTGGGGCCCGTCAAGATGCTGTGATGCCCGACCATGGGCCGCCAACGGTGGCCAACCTAGTGCCCGATAGCCGTTTGTATTGGATTGAGAATTGTGGTCATTTGCCAATGATCGAACGTCCGCACATGTACCATCATCTGTTGCGGCAGTTCTTGACCAATGATGTTGTGAGCAAAGAATATAGAGCAGACAAGCGGGTGAGCGATAAAGCGATAGCACGAAAGAGAAACGATAGCGTGGGGAAGCGATTGAGCGATTGAGCGATTGAGCGAGGGCAGGGTATGGAAAAGATAACGATTCCCGGTGGGGTGGAAGTGTATTATCGTGTGGCTGGCAATGGCCCGCCGCTGTTGCTGCTGCATGGGTGGGGTGGCTCTTCACGCTATTGGCAAGGAACGCTGGATCACCTTGGCGATATACGCACGCTCTATGCACCAGACTTGCCGGGCTATGGTGAAACGCCACCATATGAGGATATGGCTACCCCTGAACAAGTCACCAGTTTGATTATTGCCTTTGCCAATGCGCTGAAGCTTGATATGTTCGACATCAACGGGCACTCGTTTAGTGCAGGTGTGGCAGCACGTATCGCTGCACTCATGCCCCAACGGGTGAAACGGCTCATTATGACATGCCCTAGCACCTATCGCAACGAGTTTGAGCGCCGTATGGTGGGCGTTATTCATCATATGACGGCGGTATGGATGGCTATGCGTCGCCCATGGATGGCCAACATGCGCCGGATTTATCTTGCTGCCGCCCGGCCTTTCTTCTATCGCATACCCCAAGATGATACGTTGCTGCGCGAAAGTTTTGGCGATTTTTTGCGTATGCATCAACCCACGGCCCTAGAGAGTGCCATCCATGCGGTTAGTCCGGGCTATAATGAGATTTTGCAACAAGTTGCTGTGCCAACGCTCGTGGTGGGGGGACGGCAGGACCAGTTGATGCCGGGCTATGGGCCGCCGCTGGTGGCACAATTGGTGCAAGATGGGTGTATGAAGTGGGTTGAACGCTGTGGGCATTTGCCTATGGTCGAACGCCCAAATATATACCATAAGCTCATACGGGAGTTTCTTACTAATGACAGATAAAGCAGAAGTAGTACCTTCGACAGGCGAGGATGTGCCTTCGACAAGTGAAAATGTGCCTTCGACAAGTGAAAATGTGCCTTCGACAAGCTCAGGCACTGGTGATGATGATTTGTTGCGCTACCGCGAAGAGTTTCCTATCACAGAGACGTGCGCGTTTTTGAGCCATGCGGCCGTGTCGCCACTCAATCGGCGTGCGGGCATTGCTGTGCGTGAGCATGTGGAGAAGGTGCAACGCTTGTCGTTTCAGGTGATGTACAACGAATTTGTGGAGTTGTTCAAGCAGATGCGCGAGCGGGTGGTGTCACTTATCAATGCACGCAGTATGGATGAGGTGGCTATTATGCCCAATACTGCCACGGGTATCAATACGGCAGCGATGAGTTTGCCGCTTCAGGCTGGCGATAATGTGTTGGTGCTCGATGGCGATTATCCGGCGAATGTGTACCCATGGCAAAATCTGGCGTATCGTGGCATATTCACCAAGGTTGTGCCACAGCATCAAGGTGGGCTAGATGTGGCGGCGTTGGAGCAACGTATTGATACCCGCACACGGGTGATTGCGCTGAGTACGGTTATGTTTGCTACTGGTTTTCGCAATGATATTGCTGCGGTGGGGAAGTTGTGCAAGGAACGGGGCATTTTCTTTGTGGTAGATGGCATTCAGTCGCTCGGCGCTTTCCCGATGGATGTGCAGGCATACCATATTGACTTTTTGGCTGCGGGGTCGCAAAAGTGGTTGCTCTCGGCTCCGGGGTGTGGGTTTCTCTACTGTCGCCAAGAGCTGTTCGATAGGTTGGTGCCGGGGGCATATGTGGGGGCTGCTAGTGTGGTAGATAGCTCGAATTATCTCGACTATAACCTCACATTTCCACAGAATGCGGAACGTTTTCATCTAGGCACGCCCAACATTATGGGAATGGTAGCATTGAATGCTACGCTTGCGTTGCTGCTTGAGGTGGGCATTGACGGTATCAGTGGGCGCATACTCCACTTGGTAGATGTATTGTTGCGTGCGTTGCTTGAGCGTGGGTATGAGCCAGTGGCAAGCACAGAGCCAGCACATCGCAGTGGTATCGTCGTGGTGCGTGTACCTGATGCAGAAAAGGTGAGCGCTTCTATGGGCGAGCATAATGTTGTTGTGACTGCGCGTGGTGGTGGGGTGCGCATTGCGCCACACTTCTACAATACGGAAGATGAGGTGTTGCGCGTGGTCGAGGTGTTGGATGAGCTTGGGCAAAGAGGATTTTTCAACGCTGAGGCGCTGAGGCGCTGAGGATTCAACGTGAGACTTCCGAAGTCTGGTTGTAATAAAATAATGCCACATATGCTATAATACCATGTGACAATACTTTATGCTCGCTGCATCTCAGCGTTAAAAACAAATTCTTTTGCGTCTCTGCATCTCTGCGTCTCTGCGTTGAAAGAATCTTTTGCGGAAAGAGAAAAACGTAATGCAACCTTACTACACCTACCGCATCCGTGTTGACAACTGTGACACCATCCGCATTGAGAAACGTGATGCCAAACACACCAACCTGGGCGAACCTAGCGGATGCTTCAGGTATACCGAAAACCAAACCCGCATCCAGCAGTTGCAACAGGCTGCTCGCACTGGGCAATTGCCAGAGAACGATGTGTGTGAGCTTGGCACACTCCTGTTCAACACCCTGCTGGATGAAACACTGCGCCACGATTTCTTCACGTTGTATGAGCAAACCCGGCAAGAACAAGCCTTGTTGCGCATTGAGCTAGATATAGACGAGCGACACTACCCCGATATAGCCGCCCTGCCATGGGAATGTATGTATGTATCACCCAATGACGGCTATGGCAATGTGTGGATTGGCACCATCCCCAACATCATCTTCTCGCGGCGACGGGCCCTATGGCGTCCTCCCAAACCCATCCATGTAGAAAAAGGCGAACGCCTACGCATAGCCCTTGTCGTAGCCACACATAAAGACCTTGGCTCTGTTGTATACGAGAGTGTCTGGGATGCATTGCAAAAACTGGCAGCCGAACAACCCAGTATTGCCCGCCTCGACCTCGTAGACAACGCAACCACAGCCACAATAGACGCCGCGCTGGAGCACCACAAACCGCATATGCTGCATTTCATTGGGCATGCTCGCCTGCACAATGAGCAACAACAAGACACCGGACAAATAGCGCTTGTTGACCAGATAGGCCAAGCCCGGTGGGTGAATGCTGCTGTGTTTAGCGAATTGTTCAACCGTCATCAACCGGGCGTGGTCATATTGCAAGCCTGCGAAGGAGCCGCGCTTTCCGAGACCGACGCCTTTGTTGGCGTGGCATCACAAGTGGTGCAACATAATATCCCCGTGGTAGTCGCCATGCAATATACCGTCACGAATGCCACAGCGCAACGGTTTGCACTGAAGTTCTATAGGCGCTTGGCAAAAGGCGATCCGGTAGATAAAGCAGCCCAAGAGGGCCGCCGCTGCATTGCCCTCAATAGCGGGTACACATCGCTTGACTTTGCTACACCTGTGCTGTTTATGCGGGCGCAGGATGGGTACTTGTTTCCACACCCTGAATCTCCCCTGACCATGCCTAGCAACTCGCGCATCATCTACAAATCCAACGAGCACTTTGTTGGGCGCGAGCAAGACCTACGCACACTCGCCGACGTGCTTGCCCCTGGACCAGAACCCACCGACCAAACCGCCCCAACTATCGCTATCACCGGCATCGGCGGCGTTGGCAAGACGCAACTGGCCAGTGAGTTTGCACATCGCTATGGGCATTTCTTTGCTGGCGGTGTGTTTTGGCTGAGCTTTGCAGACCTTGCTGGTGTGCCAAGCGAAATTATTGCTTGTGGTGGGGCCGAACACATGAATATACCCGGCTTTGATGCGTTGTCGTTTGACGATAAGCTCGGGCGTGTAAAAGCGCTCTGGCGTGAACCAGTGCCGCGCTTGCTCATTTTCGACAATTGCGAAGATGAAACCTTGCTTAAAGACTGGCAACCGAAATTTGGCGGATGTCGCATTCTTGTCACAAGCCGATTCGCTACGTGGGAAGATCCCAATGTACAAAAGTTGCCGTTAAACATTCTCGCACGAGATGAGAGCATTGCGCTATTGCGCCGCTTCCGCCACTACCTGCCGGCCGACGACCAGGCCCTCGACGCGCTGGCACACGAACTGGGCGATTTGCCCTTGGCATTGCACCTTGCGGGTAGCTATCTCGCAGCATTTAAGAACGATATGAGTGTGGCAGACTACCTTGACGAACTTCATGACGAGTCGTTGTTGCAACACGAATCGTTGCTAGGCAGTGATACCGACTTCTCGCCAACCAAACATGAGCTTGATGTGGGCAAAACGTTTGCCTTGAGCTATAACAAACTATCGCCTTATGATGCAACAGATGCACTGGCAATGGGGTTCTTGGCACGCATGGCATACTATGCGCCTGGTGAGCCAGTGCCACGTGAATTATTGCTCGAATCTACCGATATGTCCGACAACAAAGCCAAAAGGAAAGCAACTCGTGCGCTCAAACGGCTCAAAACGCTGGGCTTGCTGGAAGAGGAAGCAGACGGCGCATTGCGTTTGCATCGCTTGTTGGTACACTTTGTGCAACAGGTAGGTGCAGACGACAGCGCACAAGCAGCAGTAGAGCAGACAATGCTGGAGACAGCAAATCGCCTAAACAACGCAGGCGACCCACGCCCGCTGTTGGCACTGCAAAGCCATCTGCGCCACATCACCGAGGCTGCCCGCGAGCGGAAGGATGAGCGGGCGGCCGGGTTGTGCAACACGTTGGGCTATCATTTGCATACAATAGGCGACCTCGCGGCTGCCCGCCCCTACTACGAGCGGGCGTTGGCGATATTCGAGGAGGTGCTGGGCGACCGCCACCCCGACACGGCGAGTAGCCTCAACAACATG
>CAZVEN010000037.1:0-47595 GCA_964626155.1 uncultured Chloroflexaceae bacterium
TAGCCCCCCTGTACACGGGGGGGAATTGGTAGCCCCCCCTAGCACCCCCGTACACAGGGGGGAATCGGGCATCTCCTCTAGCCCCGCTGTACACAGGGAGGAATTGGTTGCCGACACGCCCACGCTCGATACAGACGTTCTCGATGATTTTCGGGCTATGATGGGCAATGATATAGCAGAAGAACTCATCCACATCTACCTTGCCGATACGCCCGTGTTGGTAGAGAGTATGCAGGAGAGCTATGCGCAGGGCAAGAATGAGGAGTTTACCCGTGCGGCGCACTCGCTCAAATCGAGCAGTGCGCAACTGGGGGCTATGCGCTTATCAGAGATGTGCAAGGAGCTAGAGAGCTACGGCAAGCAGGGCATCACCGGGCCGGTCGTAGAGGCATTGCTGGCGCAGGCTGAGGAGGAGTTTGGGCACGTGCTACACTACCTTAAAACCACCCTATCATCACCACAGTGACTTCTACTCCGTCGTGCGTCTCCGTCGTTGAAAGTTGCTCCAGCACGCCCTCATCGAGTACGGGAATGAAGACGGCCATCGTCACCCTGTCGAGCAACACCTGCTTGGCATAGTTCGCTGCCTTGCTCTTATCCCTATCTAGGGTATAGTCATCAACAAAGCTCTTCACTTCTATCAACCCGCGCTTGTCGCCGCATTTGATATGCACATCTACCTTGCCATTGCCGGTGGGAAACTCTGGGCTTATAATGGTGCGTTTGCCTATGGTTTGGTACAACCACCAATACAAGTGGAAATGCCCCACTGCTTCCGTCAACTTATGGTCGGTTTGGCGACGTGGTTGCTCCTTCCATGGGTTAATACCCTTGGCTTTCAACCTTGCGAGATAGTCTTTGTAACGCTGCAACAAGGCCGGCAGATTCAGCACGGGCGGGTCAAACACATCCTTCAGTTTATCCAGTGGGTGCAATGGCAAGACCGATGGATTTTGGTACACCAACTCATCACTCAACGTATCATATAAACAATGCTGAATAAAGGGTGACGTAAAGCGACACAGCGTGTGGTGGCGTTCAGGCGATTCTTGGATAACATCTGGCTCAACAATGCCATGCATGTAGAGATAGTTGTGGAGCGGGTCATAGAACTTGAACAGTATTTCGGATTTGTTGAATAGTTCTGCTAGAAACGGTTGATACTCTTCTTCGCGGGCTTTGGTAATGAGGTTCAGCACATTATTGTTGATGCTGAGGAAACGGGCACCATTCCATACTTTATACCACACGGGCATGTCAATAGGGTACTCGTGACCGGGGTTGTACGTTTCAGTAAGTAACTCACCAAACCACGAGACAAGCCCCGGCTGCCCCCGTGTTTCTTTATAGACCGTTTCGACCACTTCGGGGGCAATGGGTTGCCCGCTTTCGTCTTGGTATTGCCGATACATTTCGCGCACCTCATCGGCAGTCAACTTAGGGACTTGCAATGATCGCTGAATGTTGAACGGTGACCCACGTTTGCTCTCAATGCCCACCACTGCCCGCACACCTACCAATGCTAACCCATGCAACCAGTTGTTGGAACGGTGCAAATACAGTTCCCGTAACCGTCGTACTAACAAATCCAGTACCCACGACGGGGCAGTATCAACCTCATCTATGAACAAAATGACTGGTCGGTCCCATAGCCCTCCCTGGCGGCTAAAGAGTGCAGGTACATCATTCCAAAACTGCACATGTGGTTTGCCGGGCAAGTCCCTTTCGAGGATACTGCGTAATATACCCGGCATTTTTACTTTTTCCATATCTGGGGAGACTGGAGGAGTAACATATACCAGTTCGTCCAATTCAGCAAGTGATGTGAGCTGCACGGCAAACGCATCACCATAGTGCTTGGGTATCTCCTGCATGGCTTGGTATATAAGCCATGTCTTGCCCGTCTGTCGGGCTGCCCAAATGGTGAAATAATGTCCCCTCTCATCGGGAATGCCTATCAACTGATTGACACATTGGTCTACTATTTCTTTGCGTTCGACACAAAAATGATGTCGTGCATCTACGGGACCATACGAATGAAACCGCCGCATCTGTCATTCTCCTTTCTTTACTTCTTTTATGCTTTGTACAGACGATGTTGTGTTCATTATACACCATAGAGAGCATCACCGCATGACCAATGGGAGGTATACTTGTGAACGCCCTATGCCAATCTGTTGCAATGTACGCACATCGCCTACACCTATTGCATATGCGCCGGAGTCGGCACTTGGGTCCCGATGGGAAACTTGCAGGTAGAAGGTATCACCTGCCTTTGCACTATGCTGCAAAAGAACGACACCATCTTGGTCTACAGTGTCAACTGTGGCGAGTTCGGTTGCGCTATCTGCGGCCAGTAAACGCAACCGTGGCTCCATGGCGTCTGATAGGGCAAGCACGCGCATGGTGAGGGTTATGGTGTTAGTGGCATTCACGGTAAAGCGAAACATATCGTTGTCGCCGGCCATATCAATGCGCCCGGTGCGGCGTGTGTTGTTGCTAACGAGGTTGGTAGCTCCCAATGCAGTATCGGCATGGTCATCTGGGCGGTAGCTCACAACGCGCACGTGCCCCTTGGCAATGCGGGCGAATGATTGCCCGACTGGTCCGGGGGTGGGTGGGTTGCCACCGTCTTTATGTGGGGCCAGGGTAAGGCCATTGTAGGTGTAGTGGGCATGGTCTTGCTCATCACGAAATTCCACCGAAAGCGCATACTCGCCCGGCTGTGTATATTGGATAGTTGCAGCATATTGCCCATCATGGGCAAGGGCATCTGGGGCCATGCCATCATCGCGCAGGGCAATGGGCAGTGTGTTGCCACTATCCATGGTGATATTGCCATACACGACTGTTCCCGTAATGGGTAGCTCTTTGCCAATAGTGGCCACGATAACCATTGGCTCAGGGTATTTGATGACTTGGCCTGCTTGCGCTGCGATAGATGCATGAAATGTTATCTGTCCCTCAGCAATTCCCGTGGCACGATAGGATACGAATGCAGGCATATTGGGGTCATTGTTGCTCATTTCCAAGGTCCATGTGCCAGCGACAAGCGTAGGCGAAAGAACCCGAAAGGTGCAGAGTTGGGCATGCTCTTGGATGGTGCAGGTTGGTGAAACAACGCTCGTGCCCTGTGGGTCTAGCAAGGTAAACGTGACATGCCCAGAGATAGGGCTACTGGCTGTAACTTCCAGCGCTGTGAGGGTCGAATCCACTATGAGCTTATCGGTGGGGGAGCCAAAGGGGTTAATTGACCCTGCGCCGCGCAGCAGTTGTACTTCGGCTACTGGCGAGGTGGCATAGCCCACATCTTGAAACACGTCCCGCAATGTTGCGGGGGTTGCATCACCATTGGCCGGGTCGGCGCGGTCTGGATTGACGTAGTGATACCATCCGCCTGTGCTTTGGGCGAGTTCGTCTAGCAGCATAGCCGAGGCTTCTGTGCCGCCATAGTCTATAGCATAGAGCGATACGCCAGCGTCGGCATATGCTTGAATGACGTTGTAGGGAGAAGTGCCCTGTAGTGGTGGTGTGCCAGAGAGCAGCAATACAGCACCTACACTTTCTGCGGCATATAGTCCGTTGGAGTAGTTGTCGAGGGCCTGTTGCAAGGCGTCACCAATGATAGCTCCTTCTGCACCCGGCTGCATAGTTGCGATGCTGTCTTTGATGTCTTGCCGTACTTGTTGAGTATACACGAGGGTCATAGGGAACACTTCTTGCACCGTATCGTCAAAGGCAAGCACGCCGATGGCATCGCGCCCAATAGTAGCTTGGTCTACATACCATTGGGCGGCGTCTAGGGCGTGTGCGAGGCGGTTGCTCTGTGTCATAGGGGCTGAACGGTCTATGACTATTTGCAAACTTCGCATGGGAGACTGTGCTGATTGTGCCAATGTAGTATTATTGGTTGCTGGTGTGCTGCATGAGCCATCCCAACAGATGATGAGGTTGCTCCGCGCTGTGTGGTCTGTCTGCAAGTCAATGCGTGGGCGCTGGCCGTAGGCAGGGGCAACAACGTTGAGTTCGGGATAGTAACGGCGCTGTGGCAGCCCATAGACTTGGCTAGTAGGAGGGTCTTGGTCGGGGTGCCGCACGATGGTATCCCATGCACTAGCTCCATACATACGAAATTGTGCGTTCTGCCCTTGGTTGTTGGCGGCTGTCGAAAAGTTGAGCCAAGCGTAGATACCATCAACAGCGTTCCATTGGCTAGACATGATCGAGTCAACCACTGGTACATCGCTGGTATGGGGAGAGTTTGGGTAGCTGTTGAAAGTTGGGTCCGTGCCTTTATATTCGTCGAACAGTCCATAATAATAGTGCCCCCATTCGTGCGCAATGGTATACCCTCCCTGTCGCCAACCACGGTCGTTGGCGAGAAAGTTGGTACCATTGAATATATCGCACATGGTCGTTGTGAGTGCAGCATTGCCGATGCCATTTACGTAGGAGTTTGGCCAACATGGCGATTGTTGCCCATATTCGCCTACCATGGTGTCGTAAAACCAACGTATATCAGCCTGTTGATAATTTCCCCAATTGGTGTAGATGTGTACACGCCCAATTTTGTGTCCACCGTTGGATGCTTCAAACACTGCATCGGCAAAGTATTTGATAATCCCTTCATATTGGCGGCGTTCTTGAAGGGATACTGAGGGGCGATGGAGAGAGATGGATACATCTAACACGGTTGAGGGGTCAGTGTCGTTGTTATTGCCGTTGTTGACATCATCGCCGCCATCGCCACCACTGCCGCCGCCACCGCCACCACTATCGCCACCACTGCTGTCGCCCCCTTCGCTCAGCCCGCCGCTGATAGTCAGCGCTACATCGTCAAGGAGGAAGATGGCATCGGTAGCGGCGGATGGGTAGTGAAAGCCAAAGTATATGGTTGCTGTTTGCCCACGACAGGTTTCTACACCATTACGGTCGAATGTTACTGAAAATTGGTTCCAATCGGTATTTTGGGCGGGGGAAAACATGCCATAGTAGCACCAATTGTCACGCGCCTGTACACCGAGCCACATTTGTGCATTGGGGTCTGCCAAGCCGCCGGCTGCTGAGTAGAATCGTGCATAGAAATTCATGGTAGATGCGGTTATGTCGTTGGGAAAGGCAACGTTTTGGGAGAGTTCGCCGTTGCCATTGGCATAGGCCGAGGCGCGTCCGCTACGTGATGCAAGGTCAAAGAACCCGGTGCTATCTTTGGTATCCCATGGGGCTGCGTCGCCTTCAAAGCTGCCATTTTGGATGATGTTGGAGGTGTTATCGGTTGTTGTGCTCATGTGATGTACGCGATAGTTGTCGAAAATGGCATCGAGTGTGGTTGCTGAGTTACTCCATGTTGCGCCAAGCATACCCAATCCAGCAAATGATGTGCTGGAATAGGGGATGGTGGTGAGTGCTTGCTCGTTGACGTAGAGGGTTATCTGGTCGCCTTGGCGCACTACTTTGAGGCGGTTTGTGGTGCCGCCTGTCTGTATAGCTGGTGATGCTGTCCAAGGGATGACAAATTGGGGGTCAGAACGCACTCCATTGTAGAGGGCATATTGACCGTCGCTACTGATGGCGAAGTAATATACCTGCTCCATGATGAAGGTTTCGCCAAAGAATAGTCCGCTATGCCCACTGCCTGCTCCTCCATCGGGTGCGGTTAGGCGCAGGTCAACTTCCATGATAAAGTCGCCAACCTGTATGGGGGTGCCGTTCCATGCTGCTTGATACCACCCACTGCGTGCAACACGGATGCAGTATTCCCCTTCGCAATAGGTATGGTAGGAAACATCGGTCCAGTCTTGGCTCCATCCGCTCTCTGGGTTGCTAAAATCATCTGAAAAGGCGAGGGTGGTGCTCGCAGATGTAGCTATGGCTATGGTGGGGGGTTGCACTGCGGGAAGGTCTGTATGTTGTGGCCTTGGTGGCTCATGCCATGGGCCGGACAATGTGGCCGTGTCGGCTTGTTCGGCCAATGATTGTGCTGCTGGTAGGAGTATGACGCAGATCAAGACGATGCAACAGATGCTCAAAAGGTGATATATATGGTGTCTTTTCATACCTCGTTCCATTCATTAGGACATGCAAGATGTCTCTGTATTTTCAGATTCTGCTAGGGTTGCTCTAGTATACTATCGCTCATTGTACCACTTTCAAGCGTACAAGAAAAAGGGAGTGTTTGTTGAAACACTCCCTTGCGTTTGTCATAGGTTGTTTGTTTTGGATATGATGTTTTATGATGGATTTAGTACCACATTTCGCTGCCAAGTAAGCCCAATAATACGTTGTTTGGTGGGGCATTTTCTGGGTGCAATTCAAACCGTGCTCGCTCGAAATATTGGACGGTGTAGGTGTTGCCATCGCTCAATGTTTCTTCTACCAAGCCACTAACTGGCAAGCCAAACAGTGCGGCATTTTCAGCTTCACTAAAACCGGGCACGCCATCGAGTTCTAAGCCATCTCGGTGCCAAGCGGCTAGAATATCGCCGCATATGGTTTGTTCTGTTTCTTCAAAGGAGAGGCATCCCTCTTGGGGGACACTTTTTTCAAAGAGGTGCCATTCGTAATCATAGTACTCAAGCATTTCTATGCCTATGCGCCCGACCATGACGTCATAGGGGGGTTGGTTTTCGGGGTGCAGTTCTAGGCGGTTGCGCTCAAACCATTGCACTTGATAGGTGTTGCCTTCTATGCGTTCTTCTTGCTGTGGTGTGATGGGCAAGCCAAACACACGCAGTCCGCCGTTTTCTTCCCAATATGTGCGTATGCGTCCAGATATGCAGTATGGCGTTTCGTCAAAGCAGCGTGCTGAGGCATCGGTATTGCTAGGCGTGTGTGTTGTCATGCCCATGGTTAAGCCGCCTTGTTGGTACACATCGTGGGATGGCACGGGTTCAAGCGGGGGTATGGGGGTTGGCTCAGGGGTGACGATGGGTTCAAGCGGCGGTATGGGAGTAGGCTCAGGTTGTGATACTTGGGTTGGCATTGGCTCAGGTTGTGATACTTGGGTTGGCATTGGCTCAGGTTGTGGTGCAGATGTGGGTATGCCGTTGAGGGTCCCACGCACTTCTAGGTAATAATCGCGTTCTACATTGAATGGAAAATCCCATGTTATACGATTGCCTGCAAGCGTTGCGATACTTTCTTCAGTAAAGCTTTCGATTGTGGGCATTTCAAAACTCAATGTTACTTTGTAGTCGGACATGAACTCTTCGTCGAGGTCTTCATCGCCTTCCTCAGTTGCATCTTGTTTGAGCATGGTGTTGATAATGACGGTGTTCCCTTCTTGGCGGACGGTGAATTGCTCAAACATGACGGTATCGGAATCGGCTTCTGGGCCGAGCAATGCGTTCAATTGCGCTTCAAGTTCTTCTAGTGTGTTGAAGTAGAGAACCATTTGTACTCCCTGATACGTGGCGTCTTGCCATGGTTCCACTTCTACATACCATCCTTCGTCTGTCACTTCAGAATCGCTTGTGACATCGGCGAATGGGTCTTCACCCATAAGCTCTATCATTTCCCTCGTAAAGCCAATGTACATGGTGGTTGAACCACTGCCATTGTCGGTGATGGTTGTGCTGGTCTGGGATGTCATGCACCCACTGAGTATGAGCAGCATGATGCTCACGATTGCAATACCTACAAACCGACGATACATACAAAAATCCTTCCGTGTTAGGCCTGTATGGGCCAAAATTCAAACCGACGACTGATGAAACCAATATGATTGTTGCATTATACCATACGTTCTCCTAACGTTTGCAGTAGACGATATTCCATAGTAAGATAACTGGCGGTTTATCTCACCATTGCATATCTGCATATATCTAAACTGGAACTACAAGGGCGTAGGTTTTTTTGTGGTCAACCCGTGTCTATTGTTGGAACCTAGAGAGAAGGAGATTGGTATGAATAGGTATTGCGTAGGTGGAGGTATGAAACGAGCAATCTTTGTTGGGGGCACAATCATGCTCCTCTTTATCACATTGGTAGCCTATAGTTTTCATGTGCAGGCACGCCAACTTTCAACCAATACAACAGCGAGTGAACGACAGGCTGAACAAGCTGCTTATGAACCTAGCTCACAAGTACGACGAACAGTCAAAAATGTTGACTATCTGGGCATAGCGACGTTTGAAACAGGCTATATGTTTGAGGACACTGAGGTTGGTGGTCTTTCGGGCATAACGTATGATGCCGAAAACGATGTGTATTATGTCCTATCCGATGATCCTGGCAGCACCAACCCGCCAAGGTTTTACACGGTTGCTATCACTGTTGCTGATGGAAACGTGCAAGATGGTGACGTTACTTTTCAAAGCGTCACAACATTGAAGGATGAGAGCGGTCAAGAGTTTGGCGAAAATAGCCTTGACCCGGAAGGTATTGTTTTGAATAACGATTCGTTGTATGTTTGCTCAGAAGGGTTTGCCAACACTACACCAGTCGTGAATCCTTCCGTAAACATATTTTCTCTAGCACAAGGGCAGCAGACAGGTACGCTGCCGATACCGGCAAAATTCTTGCCCTCGGTTACACAAGGTATGACGAAGGGCGTCGCCCACAACCGTGCTTTTGAAAGCATAACCGTGACACCAAACCAAAAATATCTCTACACCGCAGTTGAAGATACGCTTGCCCAAGATGGGCCGTTGGCTACTACAGAACAGGGCGGTAGGGTACGTGTAGTGAAATATGACTTGCAGACCTATCCGCCCGAACAAGCATCGGCTGAGTGGGTCTACCTTACTGACCCGGTTGCTGAGGCTCCCGACCAGGTGTATGACTTCACAGTGAGTGGGTTGGTGGAACTGCTGGCAACCGATAACAATGGCACCTTCCTTGCCCTAGAGCGCTCTTTTACTGTTGGTAAAGGCAATACGGTCAAGCTCTATCAGGCATTTGCCCAAGGTGCATTGGATGTGAGTGGTGCCGATGATCTGTACTGGGAAGAGGGCGACCCAGAGGAAGATATACCACCTCAGCCATTCGAGATTGACCCTGCTATTGCCAAGAGCGATGACCCACTGGTCAACTTTGCAGACCTAGGCATTACTCCCGATAACGTAGAGGGTATGACATTTGGGCCGCAGCTTGCCGATGGACGGCAGACGTTGATTGTGGTCTCTGACAACAATTTTGACCCAGAAGCGGACACACAGGTTATTGCACTGGCACTTGAGTTTGAGACTATACCGGTTGCATTGCCCAAGGTTGAAACACAACGGTATATTAACGACGAGGATGGTGAATATGCCGGCGATTCAGACGACCCCGCTATTTGGGTTCACCCAACTGATTCATCACAGAGTCTGGTCATAGCCTCTCTCAAAGATGGTGGAATGGTTGTTTTTGACCTTGATGGGCAGATTAAGCAAGAATTTAAGCCCGATGAGTATGCGAGCATACGGTACAACAATGTTGACTTGGTGTACAACTTCATGCTGAATGGCGAGCAGGTAGATTTGGCTGTTTTCTCGGACCGTGAGAACGATACCCTAGCTCTATTTCGCATAGACCCTACTACTGGCACACTCACGGATGTGACAGCCTCGCATATGCTTGAAACTATCTTCGGTGTGGATGATGGCTCACAAACGGCCTATGGTTTAACGGCATATACTAGCCCTACCACAGGCAAAGCCTATGCGTTTACTTGCCAGCGCGATGGTCATTTGGTTGCCCAACTCGAGCTAACTGAGTCGGTTACTGAAACGGGCAAGGTAGCTGCGGAGGTTGTGCGCACGCTTGAGTTGCCAATTGTAGATGATGACCCCGAAGATTCGCAGGCGGAAGGCATGGTTGTTGACCGTGAAAAAGGTATTTTCTATATAGCTATGGAGGAAGAGGTAGGTATCCTCAAAGGGTCTGCTGAACCTGATGGCGGTGATGAGCTGACTGTTATTCACAGGATAGACGAATCGGATTTCTTGTTGCCCGATATTGAGGGATTGACGATGTACTATGGACCCAATGGTACTGGCTACTTGCTCGTTTCAAGCCAAGGCAATAGTACGTATGCGGTGTTGAGTCGTGAAGGTAACAACGAGTATCTAGGAAGCTTTGTGATAGGCGACACTAGCGATGGCGGAATTGACCAAGCTAATGAGTCGGATGGGTCCGATGTGCTGAATGTGGCGCTAGGCACCCAGTATCCGCAGGGTTTGCTGGTGGTGCAAGATGGTGCGAATGACCCACAAAACGCTGTGGAAGATGATGAAGAACTGGAGAACAATAGCACCAACTTTAAGTTTGTGCCTTGGGAGAATGTATCCACAGCATTCACGCCAACGCTAACCATTGATACGAGCAGCTACCACCCGCGTAGTTCCGTCAGTCTTGGCGATAACTTTGTCTATCTCCCGATGATTGTACGGTAAACGTTCGTTGGTATAGCTACCATTCGTTTGTTTGAACAGCAATGGTGAGACACAACAGAGCCGGTGTCTTTAGATTCAAGCACCGGCTCATAGTGTGTACTCCACACTCTATAGTCTAGTTGCTGGTTGCGTTGCTAGGTCGCTACTGGGATGCGGATGTGTGTGAGGGAGCGGGGGCAACTGGGTCTTTTGCTGATGCTATTGGCTCTTGCTGTAGCCAAGCATCTAAGTCGGCACGACTGGTAAAGTCGAAGGTTGCTTCAAAGAGACGGTCTAGTTGCTCGGTAGAGAGGGCATGAATGTGGTTTTCGGTAGCCGCATCAAGTTCTCCACAACACTTCCTGATTTGGCGTAGGGTGAGTGCTAGGTAGGTTTCTTGGCGTCCTTTTTGGAGTCCTAATTGTAGCCCTTCTTCTATCCCTTCTTGCCGTCCTAGTTTTATCCCCTCTTTCGTCCAACTGGTTATCATTTGCATTGTTTGCTCCTGTTCTTGTTGCGGCAACTGGCGCAACAACGCTTGAAATTGCTTTTGTTCCTCTTGGGTCAATAGAGACCTCCCCTTGAAAGGCTCACACCTCTGGGTTTATCCCCAATGCACGCAACTGGTCTGCTAGTCTTTTGGCACGCTCAGCCTCTTGTTTGGCGCGTTCATCGGCAAGTTTGGCGCGTTCATCAGCGAGTTTGCGATCTTCAGCTTCTTGCTTGGCGCGTTTATCGGCAAGTTTGGCGTGTTCATCGGCTAACTTAGCGCGTTCGTCTGCGCGTTTGCGAGCATCGGCTTCTCGTTTGGCACGTATAGCTTCCTGCTTGGCACGTTCCTCGCCAGTGGGCACCACTTGCCTATTGGCATAGCACCAGCGTAGCCATGTAGCGTGCATACGCTCAAACGTCCCTTTCCAGAGCGTTAGCCCTAGGTTTATCGTTGGAAACCACCACATATTGCCTTGCTGCTGCTGTTCTTTATAGCGCAGGCTGATACTATCCATGGTAAAGACCCACACCATTTGTTGTTTGCGCAAGAGCTTCCACGGGTCAAAGACAACATAGTGCAAGATGCCTAATCGTTCGTAGAGGTCCTTTTTTTTGTCTAATTCCCCACCCTTCGTTGGCGACACAATTTCCATCACCATTTCGGGCGGTTTGCCATAGCGCCAAAAGGTATATGCACGGTTGCCCTTCTTCCGAATATCTTCTGGCAAGTCTACATCGAGGCTGAGAAACATGTCCGGTACAATAGGGCTAGACTTGGGCGTTTCATACATGCCCACATTGGCCATAGCCAAAAAGGGACGCCCCGGACCGGGGCCGGGCCAAGAAGCATGCAAAGGTCGCGTACTCAAGCGCTGATGCTTCTCAGAAAGCGGATTATCCACGGGTTCGTCATCCTCCGTTACGAGTAATTCTTCAAGCGCTTCTATTGTTTCCCAATCAAGACCGAGGGTATATTGGATATTGACGGTGGTTGGTGTATCGCCATTGGGTGCATAGGCAGTGTATGCTGTTGGTTCATAGTCCTCGGTTGTGTCATACACTGTGTCTTGGTCTGTTGGCACGGTGGTTGTTGCTAGGGCTTGTGTTGTTGACATATGCTTCGTCTCCTTTCTACTTGCTTACGCTTAGTATACCATAGGTACACACGCTAGATGTTACTCGCTACGTCTAGCGGTACGGCATCTTTTAGTGTAGCGGCTATTTCTGGGTTGGCGTATGCGTCGCGCAGGTATTTGGGCAATGCAAACATGTGGGTATGCGATTCGCCGTCGTAGAAGTGTAGCGGTTGACATTGGCGCTCTGCTAGCACCCGCTCTACTGATTGGGTGCTGAGGCGCTCATCGAGTGGGTATTCACCTGCTACGGCAAACCCCCATGGCAAGCCAAAAAAGGTATGGGCATATTGGTAGGGCTTGACATGGGCAAACGATTGTTGTAGGTTTTTGATGATAGCGACATGGCCTTTGCACCAACCCATATCGGTGTTTTCTGTTTGCAAGGCAAATGCGCCACTAGGGTTGAGGCGTGATTTGACGAGTGTGAAGAAGGTGCTGCTGAAGAGTGATGCGGCGGGGCTATCCTCGAAGGGGTCGGAGAGGTCGGAGTAGATGCAGTCGAACCGGTCGGTCGTATTCTCTAGGTAGGCTCTGGCGTCTTCGTGGAGCACTTGCACCCGTGGGTCATTGAATGCGCCCTGATGCCAAACTTGAAGATGTTGCTTGGCAAGGTTGACCATGTCCTCATCAATATCTACCATGATAACCTTTTCAATGGTATTATGCTTGAGTACTTCACGCACTACTGCTCCTTCGCCACCACCGGCAATGAAGACGGTCTTGGGGTTGGGTACGGCAACGAGGGCTGGATGTATTAATGCTTCATGATACATGTGTTCATCCAACTCAGATGATTGTGGGACACCATCCAAAAATAAGGCTCTTTTATACCCCGGCGTATCTACAATCAAGATGTCCTGATACTGCGACGATGTGTGTGCAATAGTCTGCCCCAAAGGGTACATATTGGAGCGACTGGGACCACGGTCTTCAATAATCCATTTTGCTGGAAACATACCTACTTTAGCCTTTCCTTGTTTCAATGCAGGCTCCGCACCTAATGCTACTAAGAAAACGTAGGACAGGCATCCTGCCTGTCATGCTGGACAGGCTAGAAGCCTATCCTACGCCTTTTGCTCGTGCTACAGGGGACAGGCTAGAAGCCTATCCTACGCCTTTTGCTCGTGCTACAGGGGACAGGCTAGAAGCCTATCCTACGCCTTTTGCGCCATTTCTTAGTAGCATCAGGCTCGGAACCTGCACAATATTCCAAACTTGTGTCCTATTCATGAGCTATTGTCAAGTCCAAGAGCATCTTGAATAAGGCGTAACATGTCACGCTCTTTTTTACTGATTGGCTTGTTTTCTCCTTCAATAAAAGCATTTGCTACTGTGGTAGCAATGTCTATGACGAACTGCTTAAACTCGTGAGCTTCATCAGGCACAACTCTTCTATACAAAATAGTACGTATCTGCCTGATTTCAGCAAGTGCCCCCTCGATACTTTGGGGTTCTGATGAAAGATACGTTTTATCTGCTTCGACGGCTACCACCAATTCGTTGTGTTGATATGATTGAAGGCCTTTTTTGACGCTCTGGTAGATTGCTCGTATCTCTTGGGTTATTTCATGCTCACTTCGTGATTGTGGAGAGACATCTGATGCCATGATAAGGAAGGTAACGTTGGCAACGGCTTTTGTGAGCAATTTCCATTCTTGGTCGGTAAAATCTGCTTTTGTTGTCATCTGTTTTTCCTTTATGCTAGTAGGTTCTTTACGATACACGTTGTGCTTGCTTCAATGCGATAATCATATCTTCTATGCGCACTGGTTTGCTAATGTAGTCATCCATGCCGGCTTCAAGACAACGCTCACGGTCGCCACGTAGGGTGTGCGCTGTCATAGCGATAATGCGTGGTTGCTGTGCGGTTGGCCAATCAGCACGAATACGACGGGTAGCCTCTAGCCCATCCATCTCTGGCATCTGAATGTCCATAAGCACAACATCGTATATATGCTGTTGTAAGGTTTGCAAAGCTTCCACTCCATTTATGGCGACATCAGCGGTATAGCCGATTTTTTCTAAAAAGCGTAGGGCAACTTTTTGGTTGAATGCATTATCCTCAACCAGCAAGATGGTTAGCGGGTGCCAATGCCCAAGAAGCGTTTGCTCGTTGCCTTCTGGTGGTTGCTTGTCGGCATTGTCGTGCTGCTGCAATTTGTTGTTGGCTTCGTTTGTGCATAGCGGGGTTTGTGTATGTACATTGGTTTGGTATGGGTCAGGGTGTTGTTCGTGCTTGCCATGCATTGGTATGTTGCCCGGTTCGGCAACAAAGGTAAAGTGAAATGTGGAACCTGCCCCGGCTGTACTCTCGACCCACATTTTGCCATTCATCAATTCAGTCAGGTTTTTGCTAATGACTAACCCTAGCCCGGTACCGCCATACTTGCGTGTGGTTGAAGCATCCACTTGACTAAACGATTTGAAGAGCCGTTCCATGCGTTCAGGGGGAATGCCTATGCCAGTGTCGCGCACGGCTATGTGATAGGTGAAATGTTTTGGTTGTGGCGTAGGGGGTGGTGTTTGTTCGGATGCATCACTGTGTGGAACAGAATTGTCGGGATGTGTACTAGGTGTGTATTGTTCCTCTGCTTTGAGCACTTCAACTGTAACGGTGCCTTCATCGGTAAACTTCACAGCATTGCTGAGCAAGTTTACTAATATTTGACGAATGCGTGTCATATCTCCATTGACTATGATTGGCACTCCATCTGCAATGGTATAAGTGAGTGTGATATGCTTTTGGGTGGCTCTGGGGGAGACCATATCGAGCGATTGTTCAATAAGATGTTGTAGGTTAAGTGCTTGATATTCAAGCTCTAGTTTTCCGGCCTCTATTTTGGAGAGGTCAAGAATATCGTCTATGATAGAGAGTAATGTATCACCACTGATGCGTGTTGTTTCTACAAAGTCGCTTTGTTCTGCCGACAGTTCAGTATCGTGCAGTAAACTGGTCATACCGATAATGGCATTCAATGGTGTGCGGATTTCATGGCTCATGTTAGCCAAAAACTCTGATTTGGCTTGGGTGGCAGATTCGGCTGTGCGCCATGCTTGTTGCAGTTCTTGGTTGGCATGCTCTAGTTGGGCTGTGCGTTCAATGACTCGCTGTTCAAGTTCTAGGTTCCATGTGCGGATTTGTTCCTCGGCTTGTTTTCGTTCGGTAATATCCAATGCTAGACCAATACACCCAACGATATGCCCATCTTCGTCGCGGAGTGGATCAACACGCACCTCAAACTCGCGTTCGCCTATACGCATATCGTAGCCGGCCGAAAGCCCACGTAATGCTCGCTTGTGTGCATCTACGGGTGAGACGCGGTGGTATTCATCTGCTGCATTCGTATCGGTGAATGTAACAAGAGTTCTACTCACTTCCATGTTCAGTGCATTGCCAACTTTTGTTAATCCTGTACCCAAGATTTCGGTGATATGGAGGTCCCTATCTGTCGTCCACAAGATAGAGGGCATTTGGGTTGTTATCAAGCGCAATTTGGTTTCGCTTAGGCGTAGTGCTTCTTCGGCCCGCACACGTCGTGTAACATCACGCACAGAAAAAACAACGCGGTCTACTTGCCCGGCATCATTGCGCAATGGAGCGGCGTTGATGGAGAGCAAGACTCGTTCTCCTGATGGGTGTATAATAGCATGGCATACATCACGGAGGTTCTGCCCGGTGGTTATGACACGATGAAAGGGTAATTCATAGTCAGCAATGGGGTTTCCGTGATAGTCGGTAAAATACCAATCTTGGTTGGTATATGTGCGTTGCAAAATAGCTTCACGTGCTATACCTAACACGTGCTCGGCGCGTGTATTGGTGAAGACGATGTTGGCTTGGCGGTCTGCAACAACAATCCCCACCGGGCTTGTATCCATAATGCTAGAAAGCAAGTCGCGTTCTTGGCGCAGTTGCTCTTCGGTTTGCTGCCGCACATGCACTTCGTTGCGCAGGTCGCGGTTGGTTGCTTGCAGTTGAATGGTGCGCTCTATGACGCGCTGTTCTAGTTGTACATTGAGGCGATAGATTTCTTCTTCGGCCATTTTGCGGGCAGTGATGTTGCGGATGATAAGAATCCATCCACCAGCTTGGGGACCTACGGTCATGGGGCGCGATTTTATTTCAAAAACTTTGCGTTCTGTGTTGTCTGCGGAGATTTCTATTTCGTGGAAACCGGATGGATGGTCCTGGAGGAGTGGTTCTACTGGTTGCTGCGATAGGTGGGTGAGTATATCGCCATTGACAATGCTTTTGTCTGTCAGGAGGGCGAGATATTCGTGCCCGGCCGGGTTGGCTAGTACAATACGATGCTGTGCATCAAGGAGGATGACTCCATCGGGAAGGCTTGCAACGAGTGACTGGAGGCGTTGTTCTTCGGCATTCAACAATGCATGCAGTTTTTGTACAGCAACTGATGTGTGGTTGGCCACGGTATAGAGAATACGCACGTGGTCTTCGTTGAAAGCATCTTGCTGTTCGGCCCCAACAAAGAGCAATCCTTTGACATCACGATGCCCGGTGATAAGTGGCACGAGGAAGACGGAGCCAAGTGTTGTGATGGGCAGGCGTATAGTATGCGCACCAGGCACTTGATAGGTGCGCACACGTATTTGGTCTGCGGCAATACGTTGCCCACGCATATGGGCAAGGGTGTTTGTCACACGTTGCCGTATTTCTTCCATAACCGATGGGCCAATCGGCCGTGTGTGTTGTATAAACAAATCTCCAGGCTCATCTACTTTGAGAAAACTCCCGGCGAAGATATAGGGCACAACACGGTGTAGGTGTTGTAAGAGGATGTTGAAGAGGTCTTCGTATTTGAGCGAGTAGCCTATTTGAGATGAGAGGTCATGCAACACCTCAAGTTCAAAAGTGCGCTGCTGCACTTGTGATTGTAATGAAGCAATGGTTTTTTGGAGTTCTTCCACTTGTTGGTTCAACATTATCACGTTACTCATATTCACTCTATTGTATACAGAGGCTATGTATGCATGGGTACATTTCCCTTACCATCTATGTGTATCACGACCAGGTTTTGTTCACCAGCGCAGCTTCAAGTGCAGCTTGCACATGGGCAAACTCTGTTTCTATCTGGCCACTCTGCTTGGCAGCTTCTGCTACCTTTTTCTCGCGGCCGAGCATCTCCATGTGTTTGCACAGAGCAGATAGCCTTTTTGCGCCCATCTGGGCACTATTGGATTTGAGCGTGTGGGCCGAGCGTGTCATAATTTCTACATCACCATCGGCAATAGCTTGAAACAATGCAGTCAATATGTTTGGGGTATCTTCAAGGTACACGGTTATCAATTCGCGTACTATGTCATCGCCCTCGTCTGTACCGAGACTTTCTTGTAAATCTGCCAATACGGATATGTCTATTACCTCTGCATATGCAAAAGCAGTATCGCCATCTTGCGTTGGTATATGTTCAACAGACAGAGAGGGAGACGCTGTGTTGGTGTTGTTGCATGTATTGGTAACGATACTATCAGGCACTTGCACAGATTCATGGACAGATACAGGTAGTGCTGGTGCAGTTTCTTGCTCCTCGGTGTCGGCCGGTTGGACTTGCGACATCTGTTCTGTTTGGTGTTGGTATGCGTGTACTAATGCGTTTTGTAAGCTTTTCATCTGTATTGGCTTGCTGACATAGTCATCCATACCGGCTTGCAGGCAACGTTCGCGGTCGCCTTTCATTGCGTTGGCTGTCATGGCAATAATCCGTGGTTGTTCATGCACGGGCCAGTATGTGCGAATGTGTTGGGTAGCTTCCATACCATCCATTTCTGGCATTTGAATATCCATGAGAATAACATCATAGGTGTGCTGTTTGAGTTTTTGGAGTGCTTCGATGCCATTGTTGGCGATGGTAGCTTGATACCCCATGCGTTGGAGCAGACGTAGCGCAACCTTTTGATTCACAATATTATCTTCAACCACTAATATATTCAATGGGTAGGTTGTACCAATAAGTGGCTCCTCGACAGCAGGTATAAGTTCTTTTTGTATATTGGTACTTTGCGATTCTGTGAAGAGATTTGTTAAGGTTTTGGCGAGTTGCAATGGTTTCACTGGGCGTATAAGAAAGGCTGTTACGTCGTGGGCTGCGCGTTGGGCTACTTCGTTGCGCACTGCCAAGGTAGTATACATGATAATGGGTATGTCTTTGGCTGCTTGATGTGCGCGGATTTCTGCGATGCTATCTAACCCATCTAGGTCATGCTCGTATAAGTCTATGATAATGCTATCAAACGATTTGTCTTGCTGTATCATAGCTAAAGATTCGCTTAACGAAGTGGCTACTTGGGGAACCATATGCCATGAACGTAGTTGGTCTGCAATGATAGTACAGCAATGGATGCCATTGCCCACAATGAGAACGTTGCGATGTGCTAAGGTGTCATAGGGAATAGCGTCAACAAGGCTTTGTTGTTGCACGACGGCTGCATCTGCTACCTCTGGTTGGTCTGATGTGTCTGTTTTGAGGATGACATGAAATGTAGAGCCTTTTCCTTCTTCACTTTCGACCCATATTGTACCGTGCATCAGTTCGGCTAGGCTTTTGCTAATGGCTAACCCAAGCCCTGTGCCACCATATTTACGCGTGGTAGAGGCATCTACTTGGCTAAACGATTGAAAGAGGCGATTCATGCGTTGTGGTGGGATGCCAACGCCGGTATCTTTGACGGTTATATGCACCATGTAGTGCAGATCATCTTGCACAAATAAGTCGCCACCTTCAACATGCAAGATAATTTCACCACGACGGGTAAATTTGACTGCGTTGTTGAGCAGATTGACTAGAATTTGGCGCAGGCGGTTGACATCGCCAACGAGCACTTCAGAAATGTTTTCGGCAATGGCATAGCCAAGGCCTAGGCGTTTTTCGGCTGCCTTGAGTGCCACTAAGTCGAGTGATTCTTCGATGCAATCGCGCAGGTTGTATGGGCGTTGTTCTAGTTCTAGCTTGCCGGCTTCAATTTTGGAGAAGTCGAGGATGTCGTTGATGATATAGAGCAAGGTGTTGCTGCTAATACGGGTTGTTTCGAGCAAATCGCGCTGTTCGGGGGTGAGGTCGGTGTCGAAAAGGAGGTTTGTCATACTGATGATAGCATTGAGGGGGGTACGAATTTCGTGGCTCATGTTGGCTAGGAACTCGCTCTTGGCCCGTGTAGCAGCTTCAGCGGTTTCTTTTGCATGGTGTAAAGCTTCTTTGGCCCGCTTGCTCTCTGTAATGTCATTACTGAGTACCAAGAGGCAGGGAGTCTTTTCGAGTTGCACCATTTCCACCGACATACTGATATCAATGATACGCCCCGATTTGGTGCGCATCTGTGTTTCCATATTGCGCACGTTGCCGTGCTCAAAAAGGATGTGTAACATACGTTCGCGGTCGCTGTGGTCTACCCATAAATTCAATTCGTTAGAAGTACGCCCGATCACTTCATCACGCTGGTAGCCCGACATGTGCAAAAAATAGTCGTTCACATCGAGGTGTAGCCCGTCATCTATGGTGGTGATGATGATGGCTGCTGGATTTGCCTGAAAAGCCTTGGAAAAGCGCTCTTCAGAGTGTCGAAGTTTCTCCTCATCTTGCTTGTGGCGAGTAATATCACGATAGCTCCATACTCGCCCTACAATTGTATCACCTATGCGTTGTGGCATGGTATACCGTTCAATTATGCGCCCATCTTGCATTTCAATGGTGTCGTAACCACTCAACTCTGGTTGTTGATAGAAGGTTTGAGCACGTTCCATAAATGTATCTGGCTCTTTTGTTTGTTGAGCAGCCAAGATAATGCGTTCTTGCCATGTGGTATTTTTGAACCATGCTTCATCAAAATGCCACATATCTACAAAGTTGTGGTTGTAGGTAATCACAGCGTTTTGTTTATCTACTGCTAAGATGCCCTCGGCTGTTGCCTCAAACGTTGCTTGGAGCAATGCAAGTGATTGTGTGATTTGTGTTTGTTGGGCCTGGGTTATGGCTTGCGTTTGTTCGCTGTGTATGGTATGCCATTCGGCATGCGATTCACACACGTGGATAATAGTTTGTGTGAGACGATGTAGGTTGCGGCGGGCAACGAGTAGCAAGCCTCCATAGCACAGCAACAACATGCCCGTTATGCCAATAACGAACCAAGCTCTCCAGAGAGCTACAAGTATGAGCAGCACTGCACTACACAAAATGACCACAATGAGCATGCTCAAAAAGCGCTGCAATTGAACACACTCTGTTTGGATGATAACAGCATCTTCTCTTGCTTTTTCTGGTTCATTGTGCATGTCTAGCCGTTCTCTCGTGTTTGTCTATTGATACGAGCAGGGATAACGTCTCTGTAATTTTTTCTGTAATCCTAGGCAACACATGCCAAGTGGTCTCGTTGGGTGGTGTGCAGATAGGCTATTGCAAGCACACTACCCAACAGAGGTACTTTGGCATGTGGCACACTCCCTGCTCACATTCGCACCCACATCATTGCCCGGTATCACATTTCCAAGGACCAGACGGAGTCCCTGTCAATACTCCGCTCATGCCATGGATGGTATCACCAATGCAGATACCCTCATCGGTTATTTCAAATGAGCGAATATCCTTGCTGTGATGAGCACCACGTACTTTGAGAATATTCACGGCATGGTGTACTTGTCCTGCTATTTCAATATAACGCAGTAAGATAACGTTATCACTTATAAATGACACGCCATGGTCACTGATGTGGAAGTTGCCAAAGAGCTCTGGTATTTCACTCGTCAACATGAGTGTGATGCCACGTAGTTTAAATTCGTTGACCATGGAGTAGATGTAGTCTTTGTAGCGCACTTTGTCGGGTGTGGCTATTTCAATATCTTTAATGGAGTCAATAAGCACCCGACGTGCTCCTACGCGCTCTATAGCTTCTCGAATGTGGGCGGCATGAATATCTGGTTGCATTTCGACGGGGGAGTGATAGAGATGAACGAGAAGGCCTTTTTGTTCGAGAGATTCAAGGTCCCAACCGAAGGTGTGGGCAATACTGCGTAGTTGGGCTGGGTTTTCTTGAAAGGTGACGACGACACCCGGTTCACCTTTCAGTGCGCCATCGGTGATGAAGTGTAAGCCTGTAAGTGTTTTGCCAGTGCCTGCTCCGCCGGCCACCATGGTGGCTGTGCCACGGGGCAATCCACCACTGAGCATGGTATCTAATTCTTTCAACCCAGTGGTAATTTGTTCAGATGCTGTTGCATAGCTTGGGAAGGGGTTAGGGGTTCTAATACGTGGATAGACGGTCAGCCCAGTATTGCTGATGGTAAATGGATGCATGCCATTGAAATAGTCTTCGCCACGTAATTTGAGCACATCTATGTAGCGTTGGTATGATAACCCTTGGCGGGTATTGTGTATGCACATGATACCGTCTGCGATAGCAAAAATTGGTTCCTCTTCAATTTCTTTGGGGGTATATTCGCCCACAAAGAAGGCAGTCACGGCCCATGTTGTCAGGCGCACGGAAAGGTCGAAACCAAACTTGCGCACTTCGACGGGGTCACGGGCCATGTCATGAATGGCTTTGAAGCTATCTATGCCTACAATAGAAGGTTTATGGTCTTGCACATGTTTTAAGATGACGGCGTTCGCATTTCGCAGTCCCTTTTCTCGAATGACCTCTCCTATATCCAAGTAAATCACTTCTTTCCCGACCTTTTCGCGGTCGAAAAAGGTGAATTTTTGAAGGTGGTGGAGCATTTTTAAGGATGGTTCAGAGAGGGTTGTGAGATATAATGCTTTGCGTTCTGGGGTAGCATTGGAATACATCAATTGTTGGACAAAAATCGTTTTGCCACTGCCGGGTGGTCCGGCTATGATGTTAATAGACAATTCTGGAAAACCACCAGAAAGAATATTGTCTAGCCCCGGAATCCCTGTTCGCAATTTGCTCAAATCTCGCAGTTTGGGACTATCCATTATGGTTTTCTCCCTTCAATTTCTTGGAGCAACTGTTTGACAAGTATGTCGCCTGTCAACATAGCAAGAATATCTATCAAGTTGGCTACCAATTCCTTTAATCCTTCACGAATACTATTACTGTGCTGGTCTTCTACATTTTGGCTTAAAACTCTAAATGTGACACCTTCTGATGTCACTTGGAGGTAGCCGACGAGTGGGTAGCTTTCTTCTGTCAGAGCCAATGCACGTTCCATAATAGCCATAACCGTTACTCGTCCTAGGGTAGGTAGAATACGTTTCCAGATCGTTTTTAGGAGATCATCATAGATTTCGAGTAACTCTTCTTTACGAGCCTGAGTAATGCGTTCCTCGACAGTACGTTCTATGAGATTGTGACTAGGGCCTCGTTCTTGGGTGTTTTCTTTTTCTTCCGTCATAATAATTACGTTGCCTTTCATGTATTTATCGTATATCTCAGTTCATATCAAAATCGCCAGCACAACAAACTACAGGTCATGTGTTATGTGCAGGATGACATCTCTGATCAATGCTTGCTTCTTTCTCCCTTTGCCGGCAACATACACTGTCTTGGTTCTTTCGTGTTGTATGATAACTATAGCTTATTCATGAGGATTGGGCAACTCTGTATTTGTTGCTGTGCAAAAAACAAAGACCGCACTGCGAGAGTGCGGCTTGTTTCTTTTTGCAGAACCTAGCATTTGGTCACTAGCAATTTGTACACTACTATGGAGCACCTGTATATCCAATCTTACCGCACCACATGCTGGTTGCATATCCTGAGCAGCAGAAACAAAAGCTATTTCTTCTGCGATTGCCCAGCCTGCGTTTGTTGCTCCTCTGCCGCCTGATTTTGTTCTTGTGGTTGTGGTGGCACTTTGCCTGTCACCATAAATTGTGACACACGGCCGGCATCAACAAGCACCCCACTAATACGCTTGATAGAGGGGGGATGCTTGAAGATTTGCCCCACTACCCCGGCTGCATTTGCCGGAAACAACACAAGTTGGTTGGCAAGAATGCGCCCAATATGGTTGACGAGCACAGTGGCATTTTGCACTGGAACTGTGCCCTCTGGTGGGGCAAAGATGGCCATTGCTTCTCGGCGCACCTGTTCGGCGCGAGTTATCAATTCAATTGGTCCGGATCCTTGAATACGTGCTTGGCACGACATACGGTACCCAGTATCGAGCCATGATTTGCGTACAAATCGCCTCTCTACGTCGGTCAATTCACCTAGGTGCTCTGCACCTTTTGTCACACGACAAACGCACGTTTGGCAAACGCCAATGCCGCCACACAGAAACCCGGTGTGGGCTGCATTGCGGCGCATAGTATCCATTAACCGTTCGCCAGCTTCCCCTTCAAACGTTGAGTCATTGACAATTACTGTTGGCATAACTATCTCCCTGCTATAGAAGCGGATACGACATGCCTATTATAGCATTAATAGGGTAATCATGTCATTTCTATGTGTTATAACACCTTCAATGGCTTTAAGAAGCTACCACGTTCTGCATTGGCCTTTTCAATAGCTTCGGATGAACCGAGCACTGTGACTATCCCTTTGTCACACACATAGTCTAGCATATCGGCGAAGGCACGAAAATCTTTCACGGTGGTTGCAAGCACTTGGTCGCGTATCTGCTGGAGTGAATCGTCTGTTTCCCCGGTGAGGTAACGAATCATGGATGTGTAGCCTTTTGCATCTGGAAGCAGGTATGTATCCATGCCACCAATTGTGCCGATGATGCTTTGCTGTACGTCGGTGTCGCTCAGGTTGGCTGTGCGTAGGAAGTGCCCCATTTGGTCATAGACAGTGAGGGTGTTGAGCACATGCGGGTCGCGGTAGGATATTTGGCTAAAAATACCAGAGTGGCGTCCAAAACCGCATGAACAGCCATATGCACCGCCTTGCAAGCGCACTTGCTCCCATAGCCACGTTGTGTTGAGGTATCTGGCAATAACACCCATAGAGCCAGTATAGGTATACCCCAAATCGTAGAGGTTGGCGGCTTTGCCTACGTAGTTGACTTGCGATGGAGCTATCAATGCTTCAAATCCTTCTCCATAGGTTGGATTCCATTGGGCAATGGTGAAAGGGGCTACTGGTATTTCGGCAAGGAAGGCATCGAGTTGTGGCGAGAATATTTGCCAATCCTTATCTTCAAGGGTGATATTGCATAGCATACCTTGGCGATTGACGAGCAGTGACCGTATACGCTCCAACTGTTGCAATACGCTTGGCCAGTCGGTTTCTATTTTTTCTATGAGTTCGCGCAAGAAGAAGAGATAACTCACCCCGTCCATCAACTCGCTGGCCCAGTCGGCTTTATTGAAGCATGCCCGTAGCCGTGAACTAACAAAACTGTTGCCGTGTGGTACGAGAGTTGCTTCTTCACGTGCTTTGGCTTCAAGCACTATTTGGCGAAATCGCTCTTGGTTGTCTAGGTGCAAGTGTAGGAGAATATCTTGCAAAATGGCCAGCATTTCTTGGGCTTGTGGTAGCACGGCTTTGGTACGTATCATGAACCAAAAAACGCTTTCTTGCTTGTCGTACATGTAGGTGTTGGTCCAACTGGCACGCAAGCCACCAGTTTTGCGCCCGATACGTTGTGCTAGGCGCGTGTAGTCTTCTTTCTCGGTGCCCATTTCACGCAATGAACGTGCAAAGAGGGGGAGATAGGGCAAGAGGTCTTGTGGCAAGGTTTGCATATTGAACCCTATGTCAAGATATACGATGCCATTTGTCGCTAGGTCATGATGTAAGATGGGGGTCTCTTGCTGTTCGAGTATATCAAGAGGAATGGTCTTGTTGTATTTGTCGAGGTCTTCGACCCGTATCCGTGGTATAGTGGCGAGTGCTTCAGGCGAGTCGGGGGTTTCTTGCAGGTGTTTGAGCTGGCGCTGTCGTTCGATAATAGTGTTTCTGTCTTCTGCACTCATAGCTTGGCGCACTTCGTCTAGCCGCGCACGCTCTTCATCCGCCATACGTTTGCCCATAGTTGCATCGGGTTTGAGTATCACGGTGGTGCGATGCATATTGTTGAGAATGTAGCGTTCTATCAGCGACTCAAAGTAGCGTGGGTCTTGTGCTAGGCGCTCTTTGATGTGTGCTAGGGGTTTTTCGTAGGCTAGGGTGTTCAATGGGTCTCCATTGTGGAGCCATGTCGTCAATGCCCAGAACATGAGCGATAGACCACGTGGTAGTGAACCCGTGTTTTGTTCGCGCAGGTAAAATTCAAGTGTATTAATAGCTGCTTCTATTGTTAGAGAGTCTATGCCGTTTTGCACCAAATCTGTGAGTGTTTGCACGATGAGTTGTTGGATAGCTTCAGAATCTTTTACGGCGATACCCTTGAGTCCGGTTGAGAAATAGAGTTGCCGCAACCCGGTGCCTATGCCACCACCTGTGAGGTCTTCACCAAAGCCAGAGTCTACCAATGCTTTGCGCAATGGTGAAGCCAACATGCCGACTAAGATATACCCAAGCAGTTGGAGCGATAACACCGTTGTTTGGTCTGCTGTTTCTTCCAGAAGCCAGTTGACGGTCATCATATTGCGTTTTTTGGATGGGGTATCTGGGTCTACGACGTAGGTATGTTCAATGTACTTTGGCTCGTCAAAATATGGTTGTAGCGGTATGGCGGACATGCTCACATCAATATGCTGAAAATCTTTGAGGTATTCGTTGATGATACGTAGGCGTTCTTCTGGCGAATCGTCGCCATAGAAGAAGATGCAGGCATTGGAGGGGTGGTAGTATGTTTGATGAAATGTGCGAAACTGTTCGTAGGTGAGGTCTGGAATACGGCTTGGGTCGCCGCCGGAGTCTACACCATAGGGGGTATCTGGGAAGAGTGATTGCTCGGCGTAGTCAGATAGTAGGCGTTCTGGTGAGGAATATGCACCTTTCATTTCGTTGAAGACGACGCCGCGATAGGTGAGTGGGGCGTCTGGGTTTTCCATTTCATAGTGCCACCCTTCTTGCTCAAATATTTCGCGGGTTATGCGTGGGTAGAAGACTGCGTCAAGGTAGACATCAATAAGGTTATAGAAATCTTGTGTATTTTGGCTTGCAACCGGGTAGCATGTTTTATCGGGGTAGGTGAGGGCATTGAGGAATGTTTTGAGTGAGCCTTTCAGCAATTCGACAAATGGTTCTTTGACGGGATATTTTCGTGAGCCACACAAGACGGAATGTTCCAGAATATGTGCTATACCTGTGGCATCTGGGGGGGGGGTGCGAAAAGAGATACCAAATGCTTTGTGCTCATCGGTATTTTCAAGTGACAACAGTTCGGCACCAGTTTGGATGTGGCGGAGGAGACGTGCCTGTGATTTTACTTCCTCTATATACTGTTCTTGGATAATTTCAAAACCATGCAGGTCTGTCATAGGTATGTATAGTCCTTTCTCATCTCATTTTGTTACGATAAATGTGTTCCCTTCGACATACGTAGAGAACAAACCATTTCTGGTATTGTACCATATGCAAAAAAAAGAGACACCCTATGTGGAGTGTCTCTTACAATTAGCGCTTCTCTCGCTTATTATTTCAGTTTTACTTGCGGCTTCTCGCTGCTCGGCGTATGCGGTGCTCCATAACGGCTAGAAGCTCATCGGTAGATGCAGATACGTTTTGTGCCGCTTGATACAGTGGAAGCTTATAGCCTGTTGCTATTTCAATGTGGTGGTCGTGCAAAACGTGGCCAGCTTCTGGAATGTTCTCAACAACCTGTCGAACCGTTTGGTTCTCATAATGTGCCGTTTGCATGATATACCTCCTAAAAAAACTCTCTCAATATTCTTTATACGAAAGCGGGGTTTTGTGCTTCCCGCAGTTACTTTTTTTGTTTGTGTACCCGTCTCTCAGGTACATTGCTATCATAGCATACCGTTTGGACTATTTCAACAAATCAGATAGGATTTCATTTGTACAAATGGTACAAAGTTGCCGTATTTCTAGCCGGATGGATTTTGCGATGTGGTCCCTTGCCCATTGTGCGATGCACTCGTGCATATTTCCTCCTATGCAAAAGCCTATGATATGGTGTATCATGTCTTCACAAGTTTGATATATTTTTTATAGCTCTACTCCGGGATGTGAGGCTCGTTCTTTCTCATACGATGTGAGCAAACGCACCACGTTGGTATCTTATGAGCATGAACCAAACCGAACTCCGGAAGGTAGCATAAGGCAAGTATATTTTCTGCTAGGGATGCGAACGAGGACTGAGATGCCATGTTCTCCCATGTGATGCCTAAATGTACTATGTGCTCTCAGGCACACATTTTTTAAGGATTGCTGGAGATGATACACACAATTGCAGGGTGCCAACTGACGGAACATCTCTACGAAAGTACGAACTCTCTTGTTTTTCGTGGCCGTCGAATGGCCGACGATCAGCTTATCATCATCAAAATGCTCAAAGAGGCTTTTGCTCCTCCAGAGCGTATTGCATGGTTTAAGCGCGAATATGAACTCACTCGTAGCTTGCACATGATAGGTGTTCCCCAAGTCTATGCCCTTGTGACAGAGCAAAACCATTGGCTTATGTTGCAAGAAGATTTTGGTGGCGAGTCGCTAACCCGCTTGAAACTAGCCGGCAAACTCTCTCTCAAAGATTTTCTTGACCTAGCTATAGCCATTACCGATATTCTGGGGCACATACATCAACACCATGTGATGCACAAAGATATTAACCCTTCTAACATTGTGTTAAACCCCACAACAGGAGTAGTGAAAATTATTGATTTTGGCATTGCCACTGTCCTCTCACGTAAGACGCCTTCCTTTCGCAACCCCAATGTGTTGGAAGGGACACTAGCATATATGTCGCCCGAACAAACTGGCCGTATGAACCGTGCTATAGATTATCGCACCGATTTTTATTCGCTCGGGTGTACTTTCTATGAGTTGCTCACCGAGCAGCGCCCTTTTATGAATGAAGACCCGCTGGAGCTTGTCCATTGCCATATTGCAAGGCAACCCCTACCACCACATACGCTTAATACGGCTATTCCGCAAGAGCTATCGGATATTATCCTCAAGCTCATGGATAAGAATGCCGAAGACCGCTACCAATCGGCCTATGGTATCAAGTCCGACCTGTCCTTTGTTGCCGGCAAAAAGCTTGTTGTAGAGCAACCGGTTGACCTGCTTTCTAATACACCACAGGGGCAATCGTTTACTCCGGGTCTACACGATGTGTCCAGGGAGTTTCAGATTTCCCAAAAACTCTATGGACGGGAACGGGAAATTACGTACTTGTTGGATACATTTGAGTATGCCCAGAAGGGAACCAGTGAGTTTATGCTCATATCTGGTCCGGCAGGCATTGGGAAGACCGCTCTTGTGCAAGAAATCTACCGCCCCGTCACACGCCAGCATGGGTTTTTTGCTACTGGCAAGTGCGACCAGTTTCAGCGCAATGTTGGCTATTACGTTTTTATCCAAGCGTTTCAGGGCTTGATACGCTACTTGTTGACGGAAAGCGATGATAGGATAGCCGAATGGCGCACAAAACTGCTCACAGCCCTCGGGCCAAATGGGCAGGTGATGGTAGACATTATTCCCGATTTGGCTTTGATTATCGGCCCGCAACCTGCGCCACCACAGCTTGAGCCGGCCGAAGTACAAAACCGTTTTTTGATGGTTTTTCAGCAGATGGTAGAGGTTCTTGCACACCCTGCACACCCGCTCGTCCTCTTTTTAGATGATATTCAATGGGCCGATGGAGCCTCACTGAAGTTGATAGAGTATCTTGTCAATAATACCCATCTCGCATTATTGATTATCGGTGTGTATCGTGACAATGAGGTTAGGGTAGGGCACCCACTTTGGTTGACGGTTGAGGCTATTAACAAATCCCAAATATCTATCCACGAAGTACGTTTAGAGCCACTTGATGTAGAAGCTATCACGCATTTGGTCGCAGATACGCTCCATTGTACAGAGGATGATGCGCGACCACTCGCTGAGCTTGTGCAAGTGAAAACTGATGGCAACCCGTTTTTTGTCCAAGAATTTCTCACATCGTTGTATTGGCAGAAACTCATTTGGTTTGATGGTGGCATCCAAGGCGATACTGCTGATGCTGTGCATATCCCCAAATGGCATTGGGATATGGCGCGTATTCAAACGCAGACGGTGACGGAAAACGTGGTTGACCTGATGAACCGTCGTGTGCAACGATTACCTGAGCACACCAAAATGGTCTTGAAACAAGCTGCCTGTATCCGCAATCAATTTGCACTAGAGACTCTCACATTGGTTTCTGATATGTCGCCAACAGAAACTGCACAAGCATTGGAGCAGGCGCTTATAGAGGGTTTCATTATTCCGCTTGATGATATGTATAAGGTGGCGACGCTTGAGACTCCAGGGCTTGAGGAGCGGGTTCATGTTACCTATCGGTTTGCACACGACCGCATTCAGCAAATGCTCTATGAGTTGATACCCGTTGAGGAGCAGCAGGCACTCCATTGGCATATTGGCAAGTGTATGCGCATCTATGCCCCAAAGAACCGTGACTATTACCCCAACAGTAGCAGTGAGCGGGCATATTTTTCTCTTTTTGATATTGTCTATCATTTGAACGAGGGGCGTATGTTGGCAAGTACGCAGGCCGAGCGTGATGATTTGGCGGAGCTGAATGCGTATGCAGCACGGTGCGCAAAAGCGTCTGCGGCCTACCAACCAGCGTTTGCCTACCTCAAAACGAGCATAGAGTTGCTCTGGCCTCCAGATCACACACAGCATGAGATAATATGCGATACATCGCCTTGGCAACGCCAATATCATGTCACCTTACGCTTGTATGTCGAGGCGGCCGAGACGGCCTGCCTTGTTGGTGATGAGAACGAGGTGGAGCGATTGACGAACGCGACACTTGCGCAGGCACGCACAGTGCTTGATAAGGTGCAAGTCTATGAAGTACAGTTGCAGATGCTGATGGCACAAAATCGCTATAGAGAAGTTATCGCTACGGCTTGCTCGGTGTTGGCGCTGCTTGGGGTTACATTCCCCGAAGACCCCACTACGGAGGATGTTGGTCAAGAATTGGCCCAAATTGATGCTGCATTGGCAGAACGCACAATAGAGTCACTAATGCATTTGCCCCCGATGACCGACCCCTATATGCTTGCTGCTACACGCATTCTTGGGCGTATTATAGCTGCGGCATATGGCACGCAAGCAATGTTTGCGCTCATTGTTCTGCGCCAAGTGCATCTTTCTATGCTATATGGCAATGCCCGCCAATCTCCTTTTGCCTATGCGGGCTATGGTATTTTGCTCTGTGGCGTTGTAGGCGATATTGATAGGGGATATGAGGCCGGGCAACTCGCGCTTCGGTTGGTAGATAAGCTTGATGCAAAGGATATTGCAACCCGCACCAAGATGGCGGTAAATTTTACGATACGCCATTGGAAGGAACCAATCCGCGATATTTTGCCCTCTTTTTTAGAAACCTATCAACTGGGGTTGGAAACAGGCGACCCGACACATGCATGCTATAGCCTCTATCATTTGTCCTACATGCATTTTCAGATAGGTACCGAACTGGAATACCTAGAACCATTGATGCGAGAATACACGCAAGTGATACACCAATTGAAACAACAGGCCCCGTTTGTGTGGATGAGTACGTTGCATCAAACTGTTCTCAATATCCAAGGAGCGTCGGAGAACCCATGCCTGCTGCAAGGCGAAGTGTTTGACGAGACGGTTATGCAAGCCAAACTAGAGGATGCGCAGGATGCTACGTCGTTGTTCTTGCTCTATCTTTGCAAGAGCATCCTGTGCTACTTGTTTGGGCACTATGAGCAAGCTTTTGCATGGATACAGCAGACTCACGTATTCAGGCATGGGGCCATCAGCCTGCCATACAACCCGGTTGCGTCCATGTATGATTCTCTCATACGCTTAGCACTTCTCGATGCAGGTGATGCGACAGGTGATGCGACAAACAATGATGTTTCCAATGATGCGCATGTGCATGCTGTGTTGAAGCAGGTAGAAGAAAATCAGGCGCAGATGCAGGTATGGGCCCAGCATGCGCCAGCCAATGTTTTGAGTAAATATGAGCTGGTTGAGGCTGAGTATGCATGGGTGTGCGGACGCTATGGCGATGCGCGTGAGCATTTTGATGCGGCTATAGCGTTGGCCCAGAAGTATGGCTATGTCAATGAAGAGGCGCTGGCCTACGAACGGGCTGGTATGTTTTATCTCGCACGTGGACAACCCCAAAATGCGCGTTTGTATTTGCGCAATGCTCGTTATGCGTACCTTCGCTGGGGAGCTATGGCGAAGGTACAAACATTAGAAAAACACTACCCGACTATTACAGAGAAAAAATCAACCGTCACCGAGCACGATGTGCTCATTACTTCACCTTCGAGTGTGCCATCAAAGTCGTTGGATTTTGCAAGTGTGATAAAGGCAGGGCAAGCTATTTCTGATGAGTTGGTATTGGATAAGCTATTGGCTATGCTCATGCGCATTATAATGGAGAATGCAGGAGCCGACCATGGGGTATTGTTGCTCGACACCTCTGGGCAGTGGTTGATTGAGGCTGAGAGTACGCTTGATACGACGGATGTTACGGTGCTACAATCTACACTTCCAACACACGATGTGGTGCCATTTTCTGTGCTGCACTATGTGTCGCACACGCGGGAGTATGTGGTGCTGCACAATGCTCCGAATGAGGGGCAGTTTGTTGACGATGCGTATGTCAAGATACACCTCCCGTTATCAATTCTCTGTGTGCCACTGTTGCATCAGCGCACGTTTATTGGCATGCTCTACCTTGAAAATAGGATGTCGAGCGGTGCGTTCACCGAGGACCGTTTGGAGGTGATACATGTGCTTTCGACACAAGCGGCTATTTCTATTGTGCAAGCGCGGCTCTATGCACGATTGGCTGAGCGCACAGATGATTTGCTGCATACCAATGCTATGCTCCAAGATGAGATAGCTGAACGCAAGCGGGTTGAGGAGGCGTTGCAACAGGCAAAGAATGCGGCAGAAGTAGCCAACCGCGTCAAAAGTGCTTTTCTTGCCAAGATGAGTCATGAGTTGCGTACACCACTCACGGCTATTTTGGGCTTTACGCAGTTAATCGGCAACGATACATCACTTTCTCCAACACAGCGGGAAAATTTGAGTGTTGTTGACCGTAGCGGGCATTATTTACTTTCACTCATCAATGATATTTTGGAGATGTCGAAGATAGAGTCTGGACAAGTAAACGTGCATGAACAACCATTCGATATACATCGGCTCATTGCCAACCTGACGGAGATGTTTTCTATGCGGGCATTCAGTAAAGGCTTGCAGTTTACGGTTATGCAAGACCCATCTGTGCCACGCTATGTCTATGCAGATGAGAGTAAGGCACGCCAAGTGTTGGTAAATTTGCTGAGTAATGCTGTGAAGTTTACCGAGAAAGGAAGTATCATGTTGCATGTGTCTCTTGCACAAGAAACAGATAATGCTCCAGATGTTGTATCAGAAGAAGCGACACATGTACCCAATGATACCTATATGCTTCATGTTGAGGTGGAAGATACGGGTATTGGTATTGCCGATGAGGATATGCACGATATTTTTGAGGCGTTTATTCAGACGAGTAGCGATAAGAATAAACAACATATGCCCTCTGGTGCAGGGTTGGGGCTGCCTATTAGCCAGCATTTTGTGCGTATGATGGGCGGTACGATAACGGTTTCAAGCACGGTAGGGCAAGGTTCGCTGTTTGCGTGTGCTATTCCGGTGAAGGTGCTCGCTGACCACGTCCCCAAACATCGTGACTCTGCTGTAGCGGCAGGCACAGGAGAGGATGATGATGAGATAGCTAGAGAAATAGGTGTGATAGGCACACAGTCGTTTGCTGCGCCTGCTCAATTGCCCAACGATGCGCTTGACCATACGCCAATAGCTTGGCGGCAAAATTTGAAGCTTGCGGCTACATTGGGTGATATTGATATGCTTTCTTCGGTTATAGAAGAGGCACGGAGATGGGGTGATGCGAGCCTTGCGGATAACCTAGAAAACCTGGCCGATAGTTTTTGTTTTGATGTTATTGTTGGGTTGGCTAAACATGGTGAGAGCGATTGAGCGATTGAGCGATTGAGCGATGGTATGATGCGTTGAGTCGGGAGTTAGTTACACACTCTGCAGACGCGCTGAAAGGTGTCTTGGGCTTTTTTGATGGTAAAGTCACTGTAGTCTATGTCTTGGTTCCTCTCGTTGCTTCCTGCGTTTATTGGCACGATAAAATGTCTCTTTTGTTCTTATTTCCATACTCAACCCCGAGTCGAAAGAAACAAAAGAGACGGATAACCTTTGGCCAAAACCTTGCGCCAGTTTGTTGCTGTACTCAACCCCGAGTCGAAAACATGACATAGCACAATGAGCCAGTGGAGAACATGTTAGTGATACCATAGCTGTTACTGTACTCAACCATGAGTGAACCAAAATGTAGGGAATGTGATAATTGTAACAGGTTTACAGAAAAAGTCAACTGTTGCCACAGTACAATGTACAAGCATGTGTGGCTGTAGAGAGGTTGCGTGCAACGTCTCTACAAGTGGTATTAGTGCTCATATCCAGATGTACCTTCATGCTCCATCAAGCCAATACCTTCATCGGGCATCCATTCGGGCCACCCTTCAAATCGTGCGGGAATTGTTGCATCCTTCACGCGGTCTGTCACGGGGAAGTAGGCTTTCAAGTCGAGAATGCTGGTTCCATCGAATGCGTCAATGTTTGCAACCTGTACAATGCCTTGCTCTTCGTCTACTTCCAATATTTTACATGTTGTGATAGCGATGGGGTTGGGGCGATGGGGGGCCCGGGTTGCAAAGACACCCATGAGCATATCCTCGGCATAGGGCGGGTTGACGTGCATGATAGAGCGATACTCGTCGGTATCAAGTTGATGCGCCCACCACTGCACGACGACGTGGCTAAATTGTCCTAGCTCTTTGAGTGCGGGACGGAATGGCTCATAGATTTCTAAAAAAAGAGCGCCATCGGTACGGCGCACGTGCCCAATAGGATGCACATGGATTGGTCTTTCATCACTCTTTGCCTGCTCATTCATCTCCTTACTCCTCAGTAGCAAGGGAGCATATTCCCTTGGTATCATATGTATTGACCATACGGTACATATTATACACTATGCGCCGTGAAAAGAGGCACATACAAAATGTCCCTTCTCCATAGTGTGGAGAAGGGACGTAATATATTTTTATTTGCTTGTCTATCTATCGCTGTCTATCGCAAACTCTTTGTTTCTCTCCTACACGACACTTCTATCTCCCTATGAACCCATCTATTCCATAAACCTGCATTATGCCGTCAATTGTTTATTGCCTACGTTTACTTCAATGCGTCGTGGCTTGACTTCTTCTACCTTGGGCAGTTCTACATGCAAGATACCGTCGTTGAGTGAAGCTTGGATGTTTTGCGCATCTACACGGCTTGGCAAGGTGATTGAGCGTTGGAATCTGCCGTAGTAACGCTCGGTGTGATGGTAGGTGCGCTCGTCATCTTTGCTGGTTTGTTCTTGCTTGATTTCGCCACCAATAGTCAAGACGTTGCCTTCTACGATAATATTCACGTCTTCTGCCTTCAAGCCGGGCACGGCTACTTCTAGCGTATAGCCATCATTTGTTTCGCTCAAATCAAGTGCTGGTGCAAACCCACGCCATCCTTCCCCACTTGGCGCACTCCATGGTGCGCGTACAAAACTGTTGGCAAACAACTCATTCATTGCATCGTGCAGTGAGAAGACATCATTAAATGCATTCCTTCGTGATAGTGTGAACATACCTCTAACCTCCTTTTCTTTTATTCTCTTTCTTACTTTGATTGTGCCTTTGCACTGAACGGTTACGGTGTTGTTCAGTGCTCTTTTTTGTATCTGTGGGTAGTATAGGATATGAATGTTAGAACAACATTCAAGGAATGTTAGAAAGAGATAAATAAGGACTGTTTTCACATGCAACGATGTTTGCGGGCTATTTTTGGATGCATGCGTATGGTGTTGTGTCATACCACAGTATATCATCGTTTAACTATATGTGGTATTATAACAATGTGGGTGTTTTGGTATATAGCAGTCCTAATTGCGTTGTGAAGGATACAGCAACCATAAACGAAAAACCTTTGTATCTCTCTGCGTCTTTGCTTCTCTGCGCCTCTGCGTTAAACATGGTACCAATCATGTGGGGTTGCTATAAGATAAGCAAAAGGGGTATGGTATGGCGTATGTTTCAGAGGATGGTACGGAATATCAACCGATGGATGTGGAGCGCTTTTGGCACATCAATGCGACGGTGCGTGCTGAGAGCAGCAGCAACGATGATATGGTTGAGCGATTGACGGCAGCGCTTGCAGCGCTACCAGAAGCGGATATTGTGGGGTATTATAGTACGTTTCAGACGCTTGATAAGCAGGTGAATACAGCCGATTTGCAAGATGCGGCCTGTGTGATTATGGGCAGTTGTTCGGATGATGGGTTCGACTATTTCCGTCGCTGGGTTATTGCGCAGGGCCAGGATGTGTTTGACAATGCGTTGCGTGATCCTGAGACGCTAGGGGATGTGGTCGCGGTGGGGCAGATGCCGGTGTTTGAGCGGTTTACCCATGCTATGTATGCGGCCTATGAGGGTAAGACGGGCAAGCATATGCCAGTGGTGCATGATGATCAGGAGCTGTTGTTGGTTTTCGACCCCGATAGCTTGCTTGTTGATGCTGAGGATGAAGAAGATGCAACAGATGCGGGGAAATCTTCAGGCGAGCGGTATAAAAGCCCGTTTCAGCGTTTTCCAAAGCTGGCGGCTAAGTTTCAGAAGTGATAGGGCGGGCGAATCGTTGTAACCCATGTTCTCACATGCGCACAAACCATGCTATACTAAATAATATAAAGAAGAAACTTGTAAAAGTAGGAAGTGTCGTATGAGTTGGCAACATCATCATGGGGGGGGCGATTCGCTCACTGCACAAGGTCTCATATTGGTTGGGGGTGCAGTGCTCTTTTCGCATTTTTTGTTTCCGCTGTTGTGGTGGATGACGGGGGGCTATGAAGCGAGTCAGCAGCAGCTTGCGCCCACGGTATATATCAATTACACGCCTGCGGCTGCGGGCGACAACCGTGTGCCAACGCTTGGTACGCCACGTTCTGGGTCCATACAGCAACTTGCTTTGCCTGCAGAAACCCCAACCCTGACTCCGACTATGGACAAAACAGTAGCATACCCGTCAACGCCCACTGGCGCTCCAACGTCAACGCCCACTGGCGCTCCAACGTCAACGCCCACTGGCGCTCCAACGTCAACGCCCACACGCATTCCATTTAGCACTACGCCTCAAGCACAACAACAGCTTCCTTGCCTAGGCTGCCCACACCCCATGCCACGTGTACCGGCGCACTACTCTCGTGCTCCCCTTTCACGCATAGGTGGGGAGAAAACATGTACGCCATGAGTGTGTGGGTCTGTTGGTGTAAAGTACTTCAAGTATGTACAAGGTACGTTGGGAACCACACGCTATCTTTCACGGGTAGGTATTGAACCGCCAAGACGCCAAGAACGCCAAGGTTAAGCGGAAATAACCAACCAATACCTACCCGTGAAAGAGGCGATGTGTTCCTTTTGCCAGAATGCATACATTATTCACTATGCGCATTATAGCATTCGGCAAGTTGCAATGCTTGCGCTAGGCTACGCGCCCGGTAGGTGATATGCCCTAGCTTACGTCCGGGTCGCGGGGCTTTGTTGTACATGTGTACATATGCTGCCGAATTTGCCAAGATGCTTGGTATATCTGGCAGTGTTCCTATACTATTGACCATGACGCTATAGCCCAACGCATCTGTGGCACCAAGTGGTAACCCTAGAATGGCACGCAGGTGGTTGGTAAACTGGCTGGTTGTGGCCCCTTCAATGCTCCAGTGTCCCGAATTATGCACACGCGGGGCCATTTCATTTGCCAAAAGGGAGTCGCCAAACTGGAAGAATTCAATCGCCAGCACGCCGACATAGCGAAGCGTATCAAGCACTCGCGCAGCATAGTCTTCGGCGGTTGCCTGGAGCGCTGGCGATATGCGCGGGGCGGGGGCTATGGAATAGTGCAATATGCCACGCTGATGGACATTTTCAACCAGCGGATAGAAGGCGGTGGCTCCATGCACATTGCGCACAGCTATAATAGAAAGTTCACGGTCAAATGGCACGAGGCTTTCGAGAATGAGCGGCACGCCATGGAACATGTCCCATGCGCGTGCTCCATCATCGGTGCGCGAAAGGAGTATTTGCCCCTTGCCATCATAGCCAAAGCGCCGCGTTTTGAGCATAGCCGGCAGCCCAAACCGTGCCAGTGCAGCATGTACATCTTCCACCCTATCTATAGCTACAAATGTAGCGGTGGGAATGTTGAGCGACCGAAAAAAGCGCTTTTCAAACAAGCGGTCTTGTGCTGTTGTCAATGCTTCTGGTGGTGGGTAGACGGGACAGAAGCGTGTGAGAAAGTGGGCTGACTCAACGGGCACATTCTCAAACTCATATGTCACAACATCTACACCTCGCACGAAATGCTCTAGTAGAGCCGTATCTTCATAGTCCCCAACAATATGCTCTGCCACTTCATGGCAGGGAGCATCGGGCTGCGGGTCTAGCACACGCACGTGTAGCCCTAGTGGGTAGCCAGCTAGTGCCAACATGCGCCCTAACTGCCCCCCACCAAGGATACCAATGAGTTGATCTGTCATAGTTCACCATATGTCATTATGTACTATTACTTTTGGCGTGGGTCGGGCGTGTCGAGGACGGCTTGCGTTTGTGCTTGACGGTAAGCATGCAATGCTCCGCGAAATTGCGGGTATTTGTTGCCGAGAATAGCCGTGGCAAGCAAGGCAGCATTGACAGCGCCTGCACGCCCAATAGCTACAGTGCCCACTGGCACACCGGCGGGCATTTGCACAATCGAGAGCAGCGAATCCATTCCTTTGAGCACATGCGATTCAATTGGCACGCCCAGCACGGGCAAACTGGTGCGTGCTGCGGTCATGCCCGGCAAGTGTGCTGCGCCACCAGCACCCGCAATGATAACTTCTAAGCCACGCTCTTGGGCACTGCCTGCATATTCAAACAGCAATTCTGGCGTGCGATGGGCCGACACAATGCGTACTTCGTACAACACCCCTAGACGCTCAAGTGTTTCTGTTGCAAGACGCATGGTCTCCCAATCCGATGATGACCCCATAATAACTCCAACCAAGGCCGAGTGTATCTCAGGTTCCATTTGTTTTTCCTCCTTTGTGTATGCTTGGTACATATAGCAGCCCTACATGATGTATACAGGTTTTAATGCCGAGACGCCGAGATGCAAAGATGCACAGATGCAGCACGATGCAAAGGTTTGTGGTTCGTGGTTGCTCTGTATCATGCACAAGTCCACTATAGGTCTGTTATAGTACTATTCTACATGAAAATCCACAAGACGTGGCTTCGGGCATATGGACTCGTGCATATTCCGACTCGGCTTTGTTCTTGATAATCTCCGCTGCCAACTCACCTATATTCCACATAATAAATGCACACACTATACCTAACAATAAGAACATATACATGGTCATAGGTACTCCTCCTTTCATCATACAACCAGTGACCGAAACAAACGCTGTGTAGATTGGGTATCCTTACATTCCCATGAACAACCGTAGCAAGTCTTGGAGTGCTGCACCAACTATGCCAATAATGAGACCAAGCAGCAGGACAGCAGAAAAAATTCCACCAATCGTTCCATTCCATACTGTATTCATCATATACCCCCTTTCAGGAATGCTTCAGGTTTCTCATTGCTCTGTCATATTGTTCATGCTATGATACCCTGTACAAGCGCGTATGGATAGTACGAACGCGGTATTAAGACTTCCATGATATTGCCCTATTATCTCTTTTACTTTCTCTCGGATGAGAAATACCAATCCTACATAACGGGAGCCAGCACAGGAACAACTAGAAAGAGTGCAAGTGCAGCAGTAATGACAGACATTGATTTGGTAGTACCTCCTCAAGTCATCCTGAGACAGTTTGAAAATCAGGTTTCCAAGTTAAGAAATTTGCTCAATAACTTATTAGACAAAAACGCCAACCTGCGCAAGACCCGCGACCTGCTGTTGCCGCGCTTGGTGTCGGGCGAGGTGGGTGTTTGAACCGCTGGGGTGGGGGGGCGCTGTTGGCCACGCACGCCCAAACGTGCGTGGCACCCTCTATGGCTTTGCAAAGGGACAGGCTAGAAGCCGGTGCTACGGTGGGACAGGCTAGAAGCCTATCCTACGGCTAATGCTCATGCTACGAATCGTCTGTTCCCTCTCGCTTTCTCTTTCACAGCTATGGTATACTAGAAAACAGCACAAGACCATTGCCTTGTAAGGAGTGTTTATATGACATTTGAAGGACATATTTTAACCCAAGAACCAAAAGTCTTATCCTGCCCCCCCCGCAGCGATGTGCGCCCAGAAGACCTGCCGCCCCCCGATGACATTTTCTTTTATGGGTGGCGCGAAGTCGAATGCCATTACGATGGAAAAAACTGTGTGGCACGTATACCACTGACGCTTGAAGATATGATACATCCACAGTCCGAAGACTATATCATGCAAACTAGGCGGCATTCTATGTTCTGTAATGACTTGTGGAATGGACTAGAAGCACATATCGGGCATGAGCCGGGTACTGTCATTCTGCATGGCGTGGGAATTGATTGGGGCGTATATGGCGTCGAACTCCATATTCCAGACCTTGCTGTGATACGCTGCGTGCAAGTGGCATTTAACCATGGCATATTTTATCTCAAGCAATCGCAGGGTCACGTGGTGTTGGTGTTAGAAGTGACATCACAAAATACGTGGCGGGCAGATACCAATGGGTACCGTTCCAAAAATAAGGTAAAGGAATATGCCCGAGCGGGGATTCCTTTTTATATTATTGTGGATGATGAGCATTGCGCGATGGGGCACCCGCCACCAATCATGGTGCTTGTATTGGCAGCAGATGGGAGCTACCAGAAGCAAGAGGCAGATGCGCGTGGGTGGTATTGGATAGAGCCGTTGCAACTGTGGATAGGGCCTTATCAAAACTGGATAGCATGGTATGACAAGGACGAAAACAAACTCAATACCCACCTAGAATCCGAACAGGCTCGCAAACTTGCAGAAGAGAAGGTGTACAAAGCCGAGGAGCGCATTCGGGAGTTGGAGGCATTGTTGGCAGCACGATAGGAGGATGCCATGATCAAGTTTCCTGTAGGCGTAGCTAGTTTTTATAATGTAATGGCGCGAGGCATATATGAGTATCCCACGCATTGAAAGTTTGACAGTCAAAAACTACCGTGCATTGCGTGATATAGAGTTGAAAGCAATCACCCCGTTTACCGTGTTGGTAGGCCCCAATGGAAGCGGCAAATCTACCGTGTTTGATGTGTTTGCTTTCCTGGCTGAGTGCTTCACATTTGGGTTGCGCCGCACGATAGACAAACGCAACCGCTTTAAGGAGTTGCGCTCGCGTGGCTCTCAAGACCCTATCATCTTTGAACTGAAATATCGGGAGACGCCAGAATTACCCCTCATCACCTATCATTTGGCCCTAGAGGAACAATCACAAGGTCCTGTTGTTCGTGATGAATGGTTGCAATGGCGACGTAGCAAGCATGGGAGACCCTTCCGCTTTCTTACATTTCACTATGGAGAGGGAATGGTTTTCAGCGGCGATATGCCCGATGAGCAAGACCAAAACCAACGTATTGAAGAACGACTGACATCTCCAGACATGCTGGCTGTCAACTCATTTGGACAGTTTGCCAAACATCCCCGCGTGAGTGCGTTGCGTCAGTTCATCACGGGTTGGTATCTCTCTTATCTTAGCGCAGATACCACGCGCACAACACCCGAAGCGGGGCCACAGGAACGGCTTACACCAACAGGGAACAACTTGCCCAACGTCATACAATACTTAAAAGAACAGCACCCGGAGCGGTTAGAGGATATTCTGCGGATTCTTTCGCAGCGTGTGCCGCGTCTTGAGCGTGTCGAAGCTGATTTGCTGGCCGATGGGCGGTTGCTATTGCAAATAAAAGATGCCCCATTTGAGCAACCCATTCTTGCAAAATTTGCATCTGATGGTACCCTGAAAATGCTCTCCTATCTGACAGTATTGCATGACCCAACTCCGCCGCAGCTTATTGGCATTGAAGAACCCGAAAACCACCTACACCCGCGATTACTCCCAAGCCTTGCAGAAGAATGCCGTGAAGCAACAGCACAAACACAACTTATGGTGACAACGCATTCACCTTTTTTTGTCAATGGCTTGCAAGCGAAAGAGGTGCGCGTATTGTATCGTGATGAGCGGGGATATACGAAAGTAGACCGAGCATCTGATATAAAGGGCATCAACGGATTTATGCAAGAAGGGGCCCAACTCGGCGACCTCTGGGTCGAAGGTTATTTTGGGGTAGGCGACCCTTTAACGGCGTCTGGGGGCGAAGCTCGTCGCAGTAGATAATTCAGGAAGGACAACAAAACTATGCATCTTGAAGTATTGGTTGAGGAACCATCTGCTGAGGAAGCTCTGAAAATCCTCATTCCGCGTATGCTTGGCGCAGATGTATCTTTTGCCATACACTCATTCCAAGGAAAGAAAAACCTTCTTGACAAACTTCCAGCACGGCTACGTGGCTATCGGTATTGGCCAGATGATACGCGCATTGTCGTGTTGATAGATACCGATAATGCTGACTGCTACGGGCAGAAAAACAAACTTGAACAGATTGCGCATGACGCTGGATTGTTCACAAAAACACATCGTAGTAAACAAGATGAATCTTTTTGCCTTGTGAACCGTTTGGCAATCCAAGAATTGGAAGCTTGGTTTCTAGGTGATATACCAGCTATTCGTGCTGCATATCCACATATCCCAAAAAATTTGGAACGAAAACAGCGTTATCGCAAACCCGATGCCATTCGAGACACATGGGAAGAGCTAGAAAAAATTTTACAGCGTGCAGGGTATTTTAAAGGTGGATTGAAAAAAATAGAAGCGGCAAAAAATATTGCCCCTCACATGGAACCAGAACGTAACTGTTCACCTAGTTTTCAAACTTTTTACCAAGGACTATTGGAGGTCATAACATGAAACATACAGACGCAGAATCGGAACTCGAACAGGCCACCATTGACCTGTTTCAAACACTTGGTTGGTACTATATCAACACCCAAGGCAAAGACACGCTGAGCATCATAGGGCGCGAAACAACCGGCGAGAAGCAACCATAGATAGACACGATAGACACAAATATGGTGCTAGTACGGACCGGCAGCAAGCCCCTACGTCTTAAAACAAGCTCTGTCAGGTCCCCAACCTACCATGGCCCCAACCCCTCATCATTTGACGCATCACACCAATAACGTGTACTATACAAGGGAGAGTAGTAAAAAATCACTCGAATACTATACGAATACAAGTGAATGAAAGGTTGTACGAATGACACAAACTTCTGCAAAAACCACTCGTCCCCCCTATCTAGCCGCATTGGATGAACGCACACTGGTCTATGATGGAGCCATGGGCACCTCTATTGATACCTATACCCTCACCGCCGAAGATTATGGTAGTCCTGAAACTGAGGGATGCCGCGACTACCTCGTTATGACACGGCCAGATGTCATAGAAGAAATACACGCATCGTTCCTTGAAGCTGGTAGCGATGTTGTTGAAACATGCACATTTCAATCTACCCGCATTCGCCTAGAAGAATGGGGGCTAGGCGACAAAACCTATGAAGTCAACCGGGCGGCTGCGGCCATAGCTCGCAAAGCAGCCGACCGTTACACGGAACAAACCGGTCGCCAACGTTTTGTCGCTGGCTCTATGGGTCCAACCGGCAAATTGCCCTCATCTACCGACCCGGAGTTGAGCAATATACAGTTTGATGACCTCGTGGCGTTGTATGAGGAGCAGGGGCGTGCGCTCATAGATGGTGGCGCAGACATATTGCTTATTGAAACTAGTCAAGACATTTTGGAAGTAAAAGCTGCTGTGATAGGCTGTAAGCAAGCCATAGCCGCATCTGGTCGGCCTGTTGCGCTGCAATCGCAAGTGACACTCGACACAAGCGGGCGCATGCTGCTTGGCACCGATATTGCCAGTGCGCTGACCACACTGGAAGCTATGGGCGTAGACGTAGTGGGCTTGAATTGTTCTACTGGACCAGAGCATATGCGCGAGCCAGTTTCATACCTCACGAGCCACACATCCCTGCCTGTCAGTTGCATCCCCAATGCTGGCTTGCCGTTGAACGTAGACGGCAATGCGGTGTATCCGCTTGAGCCAGACCCGATGGCACATTCACTCGGTGAGTTTATAGACAATCTGGGCGCATGCATTGTTGGTGGGTGCTGTGGTTCTACACCAGCACATATCAAGTCAATTGCAGAAGCGGTACAAAAACGCAACGCCAACCGCACAACGGGAGCAAAACGTGAGCCAACAGAAGCCGAGCCATGTGTATCCTCTGGTATGCGAGCCGTAGCATTACACCAAAACCCACGCCCACTCATCGTTGGCGAACGTGTCAATAGCCTAGGGAGCCGCAAAGTCAAGCGCCTGCTGTTGGAAGATGATTATGACAGCATTTTGCAAATAGCGCGTGACCAGATAGATGGTGGAGCCCACGTGTTAGATGTGTGCGTTGCTATGACGGAGCGTTCAGATGAAGCTGAGCAAATGGTTAAACTTGTCAAGTTGCTTGCAACGAGTGTTGAAGCGCCACTTATGTTTGATAGTACGGATACGAACGTGCTTGAGGCGGCGCTCAAAACCTATCCGGGCAAGCCCATACTCAATAGCACAAGCCTAGAAGGTGGGCGCGGTAAGAAGATAGATGAGACGTTACCGCTGGCCGTCAAGTATGGTGCGGCGGTTATCTGCATTGCTATTGATGAGGAGGGTATGGCCCATCGCCCCGAAGACAAGTTGCGCATTTGCAAGCGCATTTATGACATAGCTACCGAGGAGTATGGTCTGCCACCGCATGCGCTCATCTTTGATGTCAACACCTTCCCCATCACAACTGGCCAGGCAGAGCTACGCGACGAGGCAAATTGGACTATTGAGGGCATACGTTTGGTGAAAGAGAATCTGCCGGGGGCGCTCACAAGCTTGGGCGTGAGCAACCTCTCCTTTGGCATTGCACCACATGCGCGTGCCACGCTCAACAGTGTATTTCTCTACCATGCCGTGCAAGCCGGTCTCGATCTAGCTATGATCAACCCACAACACAACTTGCCCTATGCAGACATATCGCCTGAAGAGCGCGAGTTGTGCGAAGACCTCATTCTCAACCACCGCGACGACGCCCTTGAGCGCCTCATTGCCCACTTTGAAACCGTAGACGCAAGCACCGATGAAACAGCAAAGGCTGACCCAACCGAAGGCATGACCACCGATGAGAAAATACATTATCTCATTCTACATCGCAAGAAGGAAGGCATCGAACAATTGATAGACGAGTCGTTGGAGCAGCGGGTTGCGCATGCCGGCGAACATGCAGACAGGGACGCATCGGCAGTAGATATTCTCAACAATGTGTTGCTGCCGGCTATGAAAGATGTTGGCGAACGCTTCGGTGCAGGTACGCTCATTCTGCCCTTTGTGCTGCAAAGTGCCGAGGTGATGAAACGCGCAGTGGCCCACCTTGAGCAATATCTTGAGCAGCAAGCTGGCGCGAGCAAGGGCAAGGTGGTGCTGGCCACAGTCTACGGCGATGTGCATGACATTGGCAAAAGCCTCGTCTACACCATCCTATCCAACAACGGCTACACCGTGTATGACTTGGGCAAGCAAGTGCCTGTGAATACCATCATTGAGAAAGCCGTGGAGTATGAGGCCGATGCCATTGGTCTATCGGCGTTGCTCGTGAGCACAAGTAAACAAATGCCGTTGTGTATCCAAGAGCTACACAAGCGCAATTTGAAATTCCCTGTGCTCATTGGTGGTGCGGCTATCAATCAGCAGTATGGGCATCGTATCCTGTTTGTTGAGGATGATAAACCCTATCCGGCGGGGGCATTCTATTGCAAAGATGCGTTTGAGGGCTTATCTACCATGGATAAGCTGATTGACTCATCGCAACGGGATGCTTTCATGGAGCAAGTGTTTACAGATGCGCATAAGACGCTGAATAAGCCACAGCGTGGGCGCATGGTAATGTCTGATGTTGGCCGCCAACAGGGAGCCGGTGAGCAGCGTTCTGCTGTGTCGCAAGATGTGCCTATTCCGGTGCCGCCATTCTGGGGAGCACGGATCGAGCGCCGCATCAGCATGGACGACATGTTTGAGTGTGTTGATTACAATGCGCTGTATCGCCTGCAATGGGGTGCAAAAAATGCGAAGGGCGATGAGTGGAAGCGCTTGCAAACAGAGTTTCATGAACGCGTAAAAACACTTCGCCGCGAAGCCGAGCGCCAAGGGTGGTTAGAGCCTGTCATCACCTATGGCTACTTCCCAGTGCAGAGCGCCGGCAATGAACTAATAGTATATGACCCTGCGGTGACAGCTAAGGACAACCCATCTGCCCCAAGCACCAGCAATGAGCTAGTACGTTTTCGCTTCCCCCGTCAACCCCACAGTGAACACCTATGCCTAGCCGACTACTTCGCCAGTGTAGAGAGCGGCAAGCTTGATGTAGCCGTCTTTCAAGTCGTAACAGTCGGCAGCAAAACAGCCGAGCTATGTGAGCAATTGCAGCAACAAGGATTGTATAGCCGCGCATATTACATCCACGGGTTGAGCGTGTCGCTGGCTGAAGGCCTAGCTGAGTATACCAACCGTCTCGTGCGGCGTGGTTTGGGCTTGGCGCAAAAGCAAGGGGTACGCTACTCGTGGGGCTACCCGGCCTGCCCCGACTTGGAAGACCACGAAAAATTGCTGAAGCTGTTGCCTATGGATGAGTGCGGCGTAAGCCTCACGAGTGCCTATCAATTGGTGCCCGAGCAAAGCACAGCGGCTCTTGTGGTGCATCATCCAAGCGCTAAGTATTTTAGCATTGGCAGCACGCTCGAACGCGCCGAGGCAGACGTGGCAAGTGTGTGAGCATGCGCCGAGTGAGGGGGCGGTGCCTGAGCGTGTCGCAGGCATCCATAGAGACGTTGCATCATGCAACGTCTCTATCCCCTATTCCCATGGCGTTCTTGGTGTCTTGGCGGTTCAATACCTACCCGTGCAAGGTTCGTGGGGTGCGGTATGTACTCAGCACATGGGTCATAGCCGATTGCAATGAGCTATATGTGCTGATAGTGCTCAAGTCGGCCCCCAAACTCACCAACGTCTGCGCCATCGCCGGACCAATGCCCGTGAGAATGACCTGTGCTCCGAGTAGCTTGACCGCTTGGGCTGCATGTATAAGTGCATTGGCGACCTGGGTATCCATTAGGACTGCTATACCCGTGTAGGAAAATACGTTATGAGTAGACTAACACAAATCAACATTCAGCGCTCATTGCATATGACCAACTTGACGGCGGATGAGGTGCGCGAGTGGTGATGATTGGGTGGTTTTGAGGCGAGATAGGTGTGAAGGGCGCGGGATGAGGGGCGCCGGGCGCCGGGCGCAGGGTTAAATCTCTTTGCGTCTTTGCGCCTTAGCGTTGAAAAGATACTAGACCTAGACTTCTGAAGTCTTGGAGACTTCAGAAGTCGGACAACTAAGGGGAGGTCTTTACCACAGCGAGGAGAGGATAGTCTATTATACTGCTTCTGCATCCACCAAAACATCCTCAGCATGACTGTAAGCCCGAATGCCAAGTTCTTGAATGGTTGGTAGTGCGCGTGGGTCTATCATCGGCGAAATAATAATCATCTGTGATGCTTGGCGCTGATAGCGACGTTCGTAGAACCGTACCTTGCGCTCAAAGGCATAGACCTCAGCTTTTGACATAGACGATTTGATTTCGCAAACCAACACCATGCCGTTATGAATAACAATATCCAGCTCTACTTGGTCTGGTCGCCCAAACACCGTACCCTCATCGTCAAAATCGTTGATATGCACCACCTGCACGTGGGCAACTTCCTCTAGGATACCACGTAGGGCATTGCGAAAGGATGTTTCAGATTGAATACCCCATCGTGCCCCGAGAGCGCCGATTGTCGCATCTATCCTCTTGTCAACTTTCGCAATATTAGCCTGCATTTGGCGGTTTAGTTCTTGTTGATCGTTCCACCTGCGTTCGGATTCTTGGCGTTGCTCTTCATCTTTTTGGCGCTGCTCTTCCCATCTGCGTTCAGATTCTTGGCGCTGCTCTTCCCACCTGCGCTCAAAGTCTTCGCGCTGCTCTTCATCTTTTTGGCGCTGCTCTTCCCACCTGCGTTCGGATTCTTGGCGCTGCTCTTCCCATCTGCGCTCAAAGTCTTCGCGCTGCTCTTCATCTTTATGGCGCTGCTCTTCCCACCTGCGTTCGGATTCTTGGCGTTGCTCTTCATCTTTATGGCGCTGCTCTTCCCACCTGCGTTCAGATTCTTGGCGCTGCTCTTCCCACCTGCGCTCAAAGTCTTCGCGCTGCTCTTCATCTTTATGGCGCTGCTCTTCCCACC
>CAZVEN010000037.1:47695-52038 GCA_964626155.1 uncultured Chloroflexaceae bacterium
CAAAGTCTTCGCGCTGCTCTTCATCTTTATGGCGCTGCTCTTCCCACCTGCGTTCAGATTCTTGGCGTTGCTCTTCATCTTTTTGGCGCTGCTCTTCCCACCTGCGTTCGGATTCTTGGCGCTGCTCTTCATCTTTATGGCGCTGCTCTTCCCACCTGCGTTCAGATTCTTGGCGTTGCTCTTCATCTTTTTGGCGCTGCTCTTCCCACCTGCGTTCGGATTCTTGGCGCTGCTCTTCCCATCTGCGCTCAAAGTCTTCGCGCTGCTCTTCCCATTTAAGGTCAAATTTTTTGTTTTGCTCTTCCCACCTGCGTTCGGATTCTTGGCGCTGCTCTTCCCATTTAAGGTCAAATTTTTTGTTTTGCTCTTCCCACCTGCGTTCGGATTCTTGGCGCTGCTCTTCCCACCTGCGCTCAAAGTCTTCGCGCATGCGTTGCAACTCAGCCATCATACGGTCAAAGCGGTTGTCGGTTTCTTGGCGCGGTGCAAAATAGGGCGTCATAATGTGCCAAACACTCTCGCGCACGTAGGGGTCTTTCGCAATGAGCGTAGGCAATTCTTGCAATACGAGCGTTTTTATATCCTGTTCTTTCATCTATCCTCCCCTTGTTACAATTACATTGAGTGTATGCAGACATTATAGCACAACACAAAGTTTATACCTTCGAATGCTTGGTCTTTGCGCCTTTGCGTTGAAAAGACACTAGACTTCAGAAGTCTCAAAGACTTCTGAAGTCTGACAACCTCAAAGGCTACTTGTGCAAGCTTGACAACTCACCCCGCAAAGTGTACACTATATGCATTATGATACATATACCGCTACAACAGATTACAATGATACACAGTGCGATCACCGACCCGTTGCGCGTGCGTATCGTGCGGCTATTGCTCGAACGTGAGTTATGCGTGTGTGAGCTAGAGCACATCCTCGATGAGCCACAATACAAGGTGTCGCGTCATTTGGGTATACTCAAGCGGGCCGGGTTGCTGCACGACTGGCGCGAAGGCACGTGGATGCATTATGAGATAGCGCCTACCCTCTCTCCCGAGTGGCGCAACGCATTGGAAGCGCTGCGCCAAGTGTGGGACCAGAGCGCCGAAATCCAGGCCGATATGGAACACTTACGGCAAAAAGCTATCCGCGAGCCGGGTGATCCGGCGGCGTGCAGCGTCACGTGATGCCTGTTTATGGAGACATTGCGTGCAACATCTCTACGATGTGGTAGGATAGGCTTCTAGCCTAATGCTACTAAGAAATAACGTAAAAGGCGTAGGATAGGCCGTGCCGGCTTGCCGACCACGAATAGTACACGAATACACTCGCGCCCACCTAGGTTGTACCGCGTGGGTATGTTTCCTTTCTGTTATATTCGCCAGCGACGAGCACGGTTGCGGGGTGACACTATTCGTGTATTCGTGGCCCCCATTCGTAGTCGACAGGTATGGAATGGGGGCAGCATGGATGCCTGTCCTACAGTTTCTTAGTAGCATTGGGCTTCTAGCATGTCCAAGAGGGGTGACAGACATCCTGCCTGTCCTACGGCTTTGCAAGCAAGGTCTTTTTTTTGGGTTTATTACATGTGTTTATGTACATACTTGTATAATAAAAAGGAGTATTTCATGAACGTTGTCAAAAATCTTTCGTGGCTAGACCGTTTTCTACCGCTATGGATATTCATAGCAATGGCGCTTGGCGTTGGGCTAGGGCATGTCTACCCTGGCATAGGGCCGGCGCTTGATCAGGTGAAGGTTGCCGATGTATCGTTGCCCATTGCCATTGGCCTGCTGTGGATGATGTACCCCGTGCTAGCAAAAGTGCGCTACGAATCGCTAGGCGAGTTTTCTGCCCAAGGCAAAATGTTTGGTGTGTCGCTCATGTTAAACTGGGTGCTTGGTCCCATCGTCATGTTTGTTCTGGCGTGGGTGCTGCTGGCTGATATGCCCGAATACCGCACCGGGCTTATTTTGGTGGGGTTGGCACGCTGTATTGCGATGGTGCTCATCTGGAATATGCTCGCGGGTGGCAGCAATGAAACTGCCGCCATTCTCGTAGCACTCAACTCGGTCTTTCAAATTTTCATGTATAGCGTGCTTGGCTACCTCTTTTTGGCTGTCATTCCACGCTGGCTTGGTGCCGAGGGCATGGTTGTGCCCATCTCCATGTGGCAAATCACCAAGAGCGTGCTCATCTTCTTAGGCATACCCGTACTGGCAGGGTTTTTGACTCGTCTGCTACTCATACGCAAGCACGGGCAGGTATGGTATGATGAGGTATTCATGCCGCGTTTAGGGCCGACAGCACTCATTGGTCTGCTCTACACTATTGTGCTGATGTTTTCTATGCAGGGCGAAAAGATAGTACAATTACCATTCGATGTATTACGTATTGCCTTGCCTTTATTGCTCTATTTCGCTATTATGTGGGGGCTAGGGGTTATCATTGGCAAAGCAATAGGGTTTTCATATCAGAATACGACAGCATTGGCGTTTACCGCTGCGGGCAACAACTTTGAACTCGCAATAGCGGTTGCAGTGGGCATATTTGGTATTGGCTCTGGCGAGGCGTTGGCGGCTGTGGTCGGCCCACTCATCGAAGTGCCTGCGCTGATAGGGTTGGTGTATGTGTCGTTGTGGGCAAAGCAATGGCTTTTCCCGCATGAAGGTGCTGCAGAGACAACTGTCCCAAGTTGTGTATTGCCTGCAACTGGACAGGAAAAGACGTAAGCGGTCTCAAGATAGTGGTTTTTGAGGAAATTAACGGTAAGGAGGAGGAGAATGAGTACCATACAAACATCGGAAAAACAATTGTTGACACTTCTAGCAAATGAAGCAGGGTGGCATGTTGTACGGTCGTTGGCACGTAGTGATTATCATATGCGCGAGTTGAAGACGTTGCTCGGCTATGATGATCACACTATCGCTCAACAAATAGCGGTATTGCGTGACTTGGATTTGCTCACTGAACGCCAGAGCGATGCGAACCCGAAAGACGTGTTCTATCGGCTCAAACTAGACGAGCTGCGCAATGCATATATGGCTGCTGGTGCAGCAATACACCCTGTTGTAGGCGGTACTGAAGATGTGCAACCAGAGCAATTGCCGCACGACAAACCGCGTGTGCTTGTATTATGCACGGGCAACAGTATTCGTTCACAAATGGCCGAGGGGCTTTTGCGTCATCTCAGCCATGAAAAGGTGGTTACCTATAGCGCTGGAACAAATCCATCACAGGTACACCCGTTGGCTATAGAAACAATGGCCAATGTGGGCATTGATATAAGCCAACAACGTTCAAAGCACCTAGATGAGTTTCTTGATCAGTCGTTTGATTATGTTATTACCGTGTGTGATCAACAACATGAGATATGTCCAACATTTCCTGGCCAGACCGAGCATATTCACTGGAGTTTTCCCGACCCGGCAACAGTTGCTCCAGATGCACAACCACGAACATTTAAGACAACTGCTTTGCAGTTGCAAAGGATGATACGGTTTTTCCTGATACTCGTTGAAAAGCAAGGGAAGGTAGCATGAAGCAGCGTGTTCTTGTTCTTTGTACGGGCAACTCGGCCCGTTCCCAGATGAGCGAGGGATGGCTACGTGCTATGGCCGGAGACCGCATGGAGGTTGCCAGCGCAGGCACGCACCCAACAACCATAAACCCGTTTGCAATAGAGGCCATGCGTGAGCGTGGGATAGATATTAGCCATCATCGCTCGAAGCATCTCAGCGAGTTTCTCGATCAACAATGGGATGTTGTCATTACCGTGTGCGACAATGCAGCCGAAAACTGCCCGCTGTTTCCGGGCAAGGCCGAGCGCATTCACTGGAGTTTCCCTGACCCGGCGGCCGTCACTGGCACCGATACCGAAAAGTTGCAAGCCTTCCGTGACGTGCGCGATGCAATAGAGGCGCAGTTTCGGGAGTGGCTTGCGGGTTGATACATGGCACCGGCACCTGCCAAACTCGGCTAGGTGCCGGTGCTACGCTGAAGACGATTTGATGTTTTGCAACCTTTCTGCAAACTCGGCATTTTGGTTGCGGGCGCGTATCCGCTGCTCTTTTTTCATTAGCTCGTATCACTGCTCTGAGTGTTGTAGCGAGTTCATCACGCAGATTGTCAAGAACGTTCTCGGCGCAGCATCTCAAGTACTACCGCGCCACCGGGCGCTACGATACCCACTCGCCCATGTGTGCCGTGTACAAAGCATTGCTCCCCGACCTCATACGCCTAGAGGGCCTGCGTTTGCTGCATGGAGGGGATATAGCAACCCTACATGAAATGTGCAGGTTGTGGTATAATGGTAACTGAATAGATAAAAGATAAAGAACAGATATTCGGG